>NZ_JBIUZP010000003.1:390790-675576 GCF_044745105.1 Curtobacterium sp. NPDC087080
ATCACCCCCCCCAAAAACCCCCCCGCGGGGGGCCACCCCCCCCCGCCCGCGCGGGGGGGGGGCGGCGCGGCCCCGCCCCGCCCCCCCCCCCCCCCCCGGGGGGGGGGCGGGGGCCCCGGGGCCCCCCCGCCTCCCGTCCGTCGAGTGGTCACGGACCCGCGCACCGCTCGGATCACGAGACACTGCCGTCCCGACGAGACGCCGCCGATTCCGGCGGCGTCTCGCTCGACTGCGGGCGTCTCGAGTCGACGCCGGCGTCTCGGGCGCGGCTCAGCGGGTCAGAACGCGTCGCCGGTCGGGTCCTGCGCCGTCCGGTCGATCAGGTCCTCGCCCCCGACGGGCTCGCCCTCCCAGTCGACCAGGCGCCACCCGTCGTCGAAGGACCCCTCGACCTCGACGATGCCGGTGTTCTCGAGGTGCCGCTTCGTGCCGAACTCGTCGGGGGTGTTCTGCGCGACCGCACTCGCCCACGTCCGGATCGCCGCGCCGTGGCTGAACGCGGCAGCGACCTCGACCCCCGACGCGAGGACCTCCCGCACGGCGTCGTCGTAGCGCGCGAAGAAGTCGTCGCCGCTCTCGCCACCGGGCATCCGGCTCGCGCGGTCGCCCGCCGACCAGCCGTGCACGGTCGAGATGTACAGCTGCACCGACGTCCGGTCGCGCTTGCCCTGCAGGTCCCCGGCCTCGATCTCGCGCAGTCCGGGGAGCACGACGGGGTCGATCCCGAGTGCGGCGGCGAGCGGCGCCGCGGTGACCTGCGTCCGGACCATCGACGACACGAAGAGCCGCTCGATGCCCCGGTCGGCCAGGGCCGCCGGCAGCGCGTCCGCCTGCTGCTGCCCGAGCTCGGTGAGCCCGGGGCCCGGTACCTCGGCGTCGAGCACGCCGTCCACGTTCGCGGGGGTCTGGCCGTGCCGGATGAGCAGGAGTCGCATGATCCCACCCTACGGACGGCCGATGACCTACCCCTGGCGGGCCTTCCAGCGAGGATCGCGCTTGTTGATGACGTAGACGCGTCCGCGGCGACGCACGATCTGCGAACCGGGGATCTTCTTCAGCGCCTTGAGCGAGTTGCGGACCTTCACGGGGCTCCTTCCTGCACCGCCTCCTTGTTGAGAACGGTTGTCATGTAGGGTACTCGACATGCGCCCCGCAGCAACCACCCTCGTCACCGCCCTGCACGATGCCGACGCCGTCCGCACCGCCGCACGGATCAGCAGCGGCCACCGCATGCACGTCGCCGGCAACGCCCTCGCCGCAGCCCGGGGCATCGCCGCGCGCCGCGACCAGCTCGACCGGGTGTGCGGGCCCGACGCCGACCACGACCTGGTCGTGACGCTCGCGCCCGAGGTCGACGTCCGCGCGGTCGGCATGATGCTCGCGAACGCCGCACGCTCGGAGACCGGGGACGACCGGGTCCTGCGCCACGTCGTCGCCGTGCTCCGTGCGGACGACGTCGCCCACCTGCTCTGGTCGGACGTGGACGACGCCTTCGTGGCGGCAGAGCGGGTGGTCTCCGTCGTCGAGTACGCCACGGTGATCGCACTCGACCGCATCGAGCCGCTGTCCGGTCGACGGCGTCGTGCGCTCGTGGCACTGCTCCACCGCATGGCACCGCACGCGGTGATCGTCGCGGCGCCCGCCCTGCGCAGCCCGCTCGACCTCCCGGCGTCGAACGGCGGCGCGGCGCGGCTGCTGGTGTCCGGCGCCGGATGGATGCGCGCGCTCTCGACCGACGCGGACCGGGCCGACACCGGCCGCGGTCCGCGGGACGACCTGGTGTCGATGCGGTACCGCGAACCGCTGCCCTTCCACCCTGGCCGACTCGCCGACGTCATCGCACACGACCTCGCCGCGGGGGCGAACGGCCGTGTGCTGCGCACGAAGGGCTTCTTCCGCCTGGCGTCCCGACCGGACCACGTCGGGTCGTGGTCGAGCTTCGGGGCGATGCTCGCGCTCGACCCCACGGCGAACCCGTCCTGGGACGAGGACGCACCCGTCGGTCAGGCGATCTGGTTCGTCGGCGAGCGCCTCGACGTGCACGCGATCGAGCGGGCCCTCGACGGCGCCCTGCTCACGCCGGACGAGCTGCTCGCCGGACCGGACGTCTGGCGACGGTGGGCGGACCCGTTCCCGGTGTGGCCGGCGCTCGACCCCTCGCACGAGCACCGACACGACTGATCGACGCCGGGCGCGTGCCCGGACGGACAGCGACACCGGGCGCGCGCCCGGACGGACAGCGACGTCGCACGCGTCGATCGACACGTGCGACGTCGCAGACCGTGTGCCGGTCACCCGAGCGAGCCGGTCGCCCTCAGCGCCGGACGGCGTCCGCCCGGTCCTGCGCCGCGAACGGCAGGTCCCCCAGGTCGAGGTTCGGGTTCGTGTCCTGCGTGAGCACGAGCTCGCGCGCCTCGTCCTCCGACTCCACCGCGGGCATCGACCCCGGGAGCGGCCGCTGCGACGACTCCCGCATGCAGAACACGCCGATCGCCCCGACGATGCTCATCGCCACGAGGAAGTACGCGGGCGCGAGCTGGTCCCCGGTGGCGGTCAGGAGTGCCTGCACGATCAGCGGTGTCGTCCCGCCGAACACCGCGATGGCGATGTTGTACGCGAAGCCCATGCCGCCGTAGCGGGTCGACGTCGGGAAGAGTGCGGGCAGCGAGGCCGCCTGGTTCGACACCCACAGCGCGGTCATCAGCGCCAGCAGCCCGAGACCGGCGAGGGTCGACCACTGCGCACCGTGACCGATGAGCAGGAACGCGGGGACGGCGAGCACGACCGTGGTGCCGGCGCCGATCCACATCACGGTGCGACGCCCGATGCGGTCCGACAGCCGTCCGGCGACGGGCAGCATCACGGCGAGGAGCACGAGGACGGGGATGGTGAGGAGCGTGCCGTCGATCGCGGAGTAGCCGAGCGAGTCGGTGAGGTACGTCGGCATGTACGAGGTCAGCGCGTAGCCGACCGTGTTCGAGGCACCGACGAGCATGATCGCGATGACGATCGGGCGCCAGTGGTCCCGCACCATGACGAGCACGTTGGCGGGGCGACCGCCCTCGGCTGCCTCGCGGTCCGACGCAGCAGCCTCCTGCGCGGCCTGGGTCGCCTGGAAGACCGGCGACTCCTCGATGCGCAGGCGGAACCAGATCGCGACGACGCCGATCACACCGGCGAGCAGGAACGGCAGGCGCCAGCCCCAGGCGGTCATCGTCTCGTCGCCCAGCGTCACCTGCAGCACGGTCACCACGGTGGCGCCGAGCGCGAAGCCCATGTAGCTGCCGAAGTCGAGGATGCTCGCGAAGAAGCCGCGTCGGCGGTCGGGTGCGTACTCGGTGACGAACGTGGTGGCGCCGGCGTACTCACCACCGGTCGAGAAGCCCTGTGCGAGCTTCAGCACGACGAGGACGACCGGTGCGATCGCACCGATGGTCGACCACGCCGGGAGCACCCCGATGAGGAAGGTCGACGACGCCATCAGGACCAGCGTCGTGGCGAGCACCTTCTGCCGACCCAGCCGGTCTCCCAGCCGCCCGAACACGATCCCGCCGAGGGGCCGTGCGACGTAGGTGGCCGCGAAGACCCCGAGGCTGAAGAGGATCTGCACCGACGGCTCGGCCGTGGGCAGGAACACCTTGCCCATCGTCACCGCCAGGTAGCCGTAGACCCCGACGTCGTACCACTCCATCGTGTTGCCGACGACCATGCCGCTGACGGCCCGGCGCATCATGCTCTTGTCGACCACCGTGACGTCGCTGACCCGCAGACGTCGGGGCGGTCGGGTGGTGGTACTGCTGGGGTCGGGACCCATACGCGATCTCCTCGTGGTGGGGCGGGCCGATCGGTACCGGCCCGGAACAGCCAGCTACGGTACCGACCGACCGACATGTCACTGGTCGGGGATTCACAGGTACCGGCGTGTCACCCGGACGGGGGTCACCGCGCTTCCGCTCGCCGGTGCCGATGTGCCGCGAGGTCACGAGGCGGTAACGTCGGCCCCGTGGCGATCGAAGCGGACACGAAGGACTGGACCTGGGTGATCGGCAGCGCCTGCCCCGACTGCGGCTTCGACGGCGCGGCCCTGGCGTTCCGTGACGTCCCGGCGGTGCTCACCGACAACGCCGCCGCCTGGCCGGAGCAGCTCGCCCGCGACGACGTGCGGCAGCGCCCCGACGACCGCACGTGGTCGCCGCTCGAGTACGGCGCGCACGTCCGCGACGTCCACCGGAAGATGACGGAGCGCCTCCGGCTCGTCCTCGCCGAGGACGACCCGGCCTTCCCGAACTGGGACCAGGACGCCACCGCCGTCCAGGACCGCTACGACGAGCAGGACCCGGCGGTCGTCTCCCGCGAGCTCACCGACACGGCGCGCGCCGCCGCGGCCGCCTTCGCAGCGGTCCCCGACGACGCCCTCGGGCGGACCGGTCGCCGGTCGGACGGCAGCGTCTTCACGGTCGCGACCCTCGCGACCTACTACGCGCACGACCCGGTGCACCACCTGTGGGACGTACGCCGGACCGCCGACCGCACGGAGTGACGGACGGGAGGCACGGTGCCGGCCCGCACCGCGCCTCCCGTCCGTCCGTGGTCGCGTCGCGGCTCAGGCGAGCGCGTCGAGCAGGGCGCGCGCGGTCGCGGCGTCCGTCACGAGCTCGTTGATCATGCCCGCGCGGACGGCGCCGATGATGCTCGGTACCTTCGCCGCCCCGACGGCGACGCCGACCGCGTGCGGGACGACCGCGAGGACCTCACGCGAGGTCCGGACCATGCGCTCGCTGCCGGGGAACTCGATCGGCGACCCGTCGGCGGCGAAGAAGTTCAGGCAGACGTCACCGGCGGCCTGGTCGAAGACGGCGTCCTCGACCGGGATCCCCCGCGCGAGTGCGTCGCGCGTCGCGGTCGGCGCACCGACACCGAGGATCGCCCCCTTCGCGCGCCCCCAGAGCCCGACGACGTGCTGGAAGGCGGGGTCCTCGTCGAGCGACGCCCGCATGGCGGCCGACGGCAGGGCCTGTGCGAACAGGAACGCCGGGATCGCACCGGAGTGCTCCGCTGCGGTGCGGGTGATCTCGTTCGTCTGGAACCACGGCATCGGGTCCGCCTGGCCACCGACGGTGGGGACGAGCTGCACGCCCGCGAGCGGCGGCATCCCCGTCTGCGCGACGTCGTAGACCGTCCGCCCCGAGGACACCAGGACCGCGTCACCAGGGGTGAGTCCCATCCCCTCGACCGCGGTCGCGATGGGGGCGGCCAGGTCGGCGCCGAGCGTTGCCTGGTGCGTCACGGCGGCCAGGTGCACGGCGCCGAGGCCGAGCACGACCTGCAGCCGTTCGGCGAGCGCGACGGTCTCGTCCTGGAAGGGGTCCACGACGTCGATGCGGACGAGGCCGGCACGACGGGCCTCCGCGACGAGGCGGCTCACCGTGGGTCGGGAGACCCCGAGGCGCGAGGCGATCTCGACCTGCGTGGCGTCCTCGAGGTAGTACATCCGCGCCGCCTGGTAGACGGTGTCGAGCGGGAAGCGGGCCCGCGACCCCTCGGCGCCGGTGGTGCTCTCGGAGGACATGCTGCGGGACCCTTCGGATCGGTCGGACACTCGGATCGTAGTCCGACCGAGGGTCACCGGATCGTGAACCCGCCGTCCACGCGGAGGTCCGCGCCGTTCACCATCGCGGCACCGTCGCTCGCCAGGAACAGCACCGCGGCGGCGATCTCGGCGGGGGTCGCGAAGCGGCCGGTCGGGATCTCGTCCTGGTGCCGGAGGCCCGCCTCGTTCGCCCAGGCCGCCCGACCGAGGTCGGTGAGCACGACGGTCGGCGAGACCGTGTTGACCGTGACCCCGCGTCCGCCCCACTCGAGCGCGAGCACCCGGGTCAGCCCGAGGACGCCGGCCTTCGACGCGCAGTAGGCCGCGTGCCGGTCGAGGCCGACGTGGGCGGCCTGCGACGCGATGTTCACGATCCGGCCGCTGCCCGCGGCGAGCATGTGCCGCCCGACGGCCTGCGCCAGCCGGAACGTCCCGGTCAGGTTGACGTCGAGCGTGCGCGCCCAGGCCCCGGCGTCGAGGTCCTCGGCGGCGTCGAGCGCGACGATGCCGGCGCAGTTGACGAGCACCTCGATCGAGCCCGCGGCGTCGACGACCTGCTGGACCGCAGCGGCGACGGAGTCGTCGTCGGTGACGTCGCACGCGAGCCCGAGGTGCGCGCCGGCGGTGACGGCGGGCAGCTCGGCGGCGGCCTCGGCTGCGGGGTCCGCCAGCACGTCGACGATCGCGACCCGGGCACCGCGCGCGGCGAAGGCGTGCGCGATCGCGTTGCCGATGCCGGACGCGCCGCCCGTGACGACGGCGGTCCGGCCGGTCAGGTCGTTGGTCAGGTCGACGGCGCCGGGGCCCGGTCGGAGCGCGGCGGCGAGGTCGGTGTCGGCGGTGCGGTCGGTGTCGGCGGTGCGGTCCGTGTCGGCTGTGGTCATGGTCGCTCCCTTGCGATGCGCGGTGGTCGAGAGGGAACGGTACCAGAAATTGTGTTCTGGACATCTGTTCCCGACCGTGTACAGTCGTCGCCGAACCATCGGAACGGGCACACCGCCCGGCTGACCAACGGAGGACCAGCACATGTCGACGACGACGACCGAGACCCCGGCGCAGGGCGACGCGCACCGCGAGATCCCGACCACGATGCGCGCCGTCGTGGTCCACGGACCGGGCGACTACCGACTCGAGGAACGCCCGGTCCCCCAGCCCGGACCGGGCGAGCTCCTGCTCCGCACGGACGCCGTCGGCATCTGCGCGAGCGACCTGAAGTGCTACCACGGCGCCGCGAAGTTCTGGGGCGACGAGAACCGCCCCGCGTGGGCCGAGCGGGACCGCATCCCCGGTCACGAGTTCGTCGGGACGATCGTCGCGGGTGACGACGTCGCGCTCGCGAAGCGCGGGATGTCCCTCGGCGACCGGATCGCCTGCGAGCAGATCGTGCCCTGCTGGGAGTGCCGGTACTGCCTCGAGGGTGCCTACTGGATGTGCAACGTCCACGACATGTTCGGGTTCAAGGGCTTCGACGGCGCCATGGCCGAGTACGTCCTCGTGCCGTCGAAGGCCCTGACGCACCCGGTCGACCGCTCGCTGCCCGGCCAGGTCGCCGCGTTCGCCGAGCCGCTGTCCTGCGCCTTCCACGCCGTCGAGCGCGGCGACATCCGGTTCGGCGACACCGTGGTGATCGCCGGCGCCGGCCCGATCGGCCTGTCCGCCATCGCCGGTGCCCGCCAGAAGAACCCGCTGCGGATCATCGCGCTCGACGTCGTCGACGACAAGCTCGCGCTCGCCCGCAGGGTCGGTGCCGACCTCACGATCAACATCGCGCACGAGGACGCCGTCGCTCGGGTGAAGGAGCTCACCGACGGCTACGGCGCCGACGTCTACATCGAGGCGACCGGCCACCCCTCCGCCGTGCCCCAGGGGCTGAACCTGCTCCGCAAGCTCGGCACCTTCGTCGAGTACTCGGTGTTCAAGGACGCCGTCTCGGTCGACTGGTCGATCATCTCCGACGACAAGGAGCTCGACGTCCGCGGTGCCCACCTCGGGCCGCACACCTGGCCGGCCGCGATCAAGCTGCTCGAGTCGGGCACGCTGCCGATGGACGACATCTGCACGCACCAGTTCCCGCTCGAGGACTTCCAGCAGGCGCTCGACCTGGTCGGCGACTCGGCGGGCGCGTCCGTCAAGGTGTCGATCGTCCCGTCGCTGTCGGCGCCCACCACGTCCGTCCCGACCACGTCCGCCGCGCGGGCCTGAGCGCCGAGGAGTCCCGCGATGTCGACGACGACCGCGCGCACCACCACTGCGCCCACGACCACCGCCACCCGCTCCGAGGGTCGGCTCGACCGGATGGGCATCCCCCGTCCGCTCGCCCTCGGCTTCGTCGCCGTGCTGGTCTTCATGACCGGCAACGGTGTCGAGTCGAACTTCATCACGCCGCACATGGTCGCGGTCCTCGGCAGCCCCGAGGCCACCGTCGCCACGATCGTCACGTCCTACAGCCTCGCCGCGCTCATCGGCAGCTACGTCTCCGGCGCCCTCTCCGACCTGGTCGGGCCGCGCCGGGTGATGATCCTCGGGTTCGCCGTCTGGGTGGTCTTCGAGGTGCTGTTCCTGCTGGCGCTGAACGTCGAGAGCGTTCCCTTCGCCGCCGTCGCCTACGCGCTGCGCGGTTTCGGCTACCCGCTCTTCGCGTTCGCCTTCCTGGTGTGGGTGAACATCACCACGCCGGTCGAGCGCAACGGTGCGGCGGTCGGCTGGTTCTACGTCGCGTTCACGGGCGGTCTCCCGACCCTCGGGTCGCTCTTCGCCATCGGGGCGATCCCCGTGTTCGGCGGCGGCGCGGTGGGCGAGACGGGGGCGATGATCGCGTCGATCGGCCTGGTGGTCGCCGGGTTCCTGATCATGCTGTTCGGCGTCCGCCTGCCCAACGGCTTCTCGCGGATCGCGCCGGCCGGCGAGAGCGCCTGGCGGGTCCTGACCAGCGGCATCCGGCTCACCGCGACGCGACCGAAGGTCCTGATGGGCTTCCTCGTCCGCCTGATCAACACCGCACCCGAGTTCGGCATGTTCGTCGTGCTCCCCGCGATCATCGCGAACGACCGCGGCTGGGGCCAGAGCCGGTGGCTGCTCATGACGGTCTGCGTGTACGCGACGAACATCCTGGTCAACGCCCTGTTCGGCTGGGTCGGCGACCGCATCGGCTGGCAGCGCACCGTGAAGTGGTTCGGCATCGTCGGCTCCGCGACCGGGCTCGTCGCCTGGTGGTACGTCCCGCAGCTCGTGCCCGCCGGGTCCGACTGGGGCTACGTGCTCTCGGTCGTCGCCGGCTGCGTCTTCGGCTGCCTGCTCGCGGGCTTCGTCCCGATGGGCGCGATCATGCCGGCGCTCGCCCCGGAACACAAGGGCGCCGCGATGGCGATGTACACGACCGCCGCCGGTGGCGCGGCCTTCCTCGGCACCGGTGTCGTCGCGGCGGTCTTCGCGCTCGGCGGCGGCGGCCAGGCGGTCACGTGGACCTTCGTCGGCCTCTACGCCTGCGCGTTCGTGATGATCCACTTCCTCGACGTGCCCCAGGGGCGCCCGCACCGCGGCACCCGCTGAGACACGTCGCCTCTCCCTCAACCCACCCCGGACCCCGGTCCACCGCACGACAGGAACGCACTCCCATGACCACGATCCACGACGACCCCGAGGACTTCGCCGAGGACCAGCTCGCCGGCTGGCTGGCCCTGTACGCCGACCGGGTCCGCGGCGTACACGGCGGGGTCGTCGCCCTCCCGACCGAGGGCGCCGATCCGCAGGTCGCCGTCGTCGTCGGCGGCGGGTCCGGTCACTACCCCGCGTTCTGCGGTGTCGTCGGCCCCGGCTTCGCCACCGGTGCCGTCGTCGGCAACGTGTTCACGTCACCCTCGGCGGCGCAGGTGTACTCGGTCGCCAAGGCCGCCGACCAGGGCCGCGGCGTCGTGCTGTCCTTCGGCAACTACGCGGGCGACACGATGAACTTCGGGCTCGCCGCCGAACGACTCCGCGCCGAGGGCATCGACACCCGCATCGTCGTGGTCACCGACGACGTGGCCAGCGCGGACGAGGTCGCCGCGCGTCGGGGCATCGCCGGGGACTTCTCGGTCTTCAAGGCGATGGGTGCCGCTGCCACCGCCGGTTCGGACCTGGACGAGGTCGAGCGGGTCGGCACCGCCGCGAACGCCGCCACCCGCACGATCGGCGTCGCGTTCTCCGGCTGCACCATGCCCGGTGCCACCGAACCGCTCTTCTCCGTCCCGGACCGCCACCTCGGGCTCGGCCTCGGCATCCACGGCGAACCGGGCATCCGGGACGTCCCGGTACTGCCCGCCCGGGAGCTCGCCGCACTGCTCGTCGACCGGCTGCTGGCCGAACGCCCCGACGGGGCCGGGCCGCGGGTCGCACCGATCCTCAACGGACTGGGCGACACCAAGTACGAGGAGCTCTTCCTGCTGTGGGGTCGCGTGCTGCCGCTCCTGCAGGAGGCGGGCCTCGAGGTCGTCGACCCCGAGGTCGGGGAGCTCGTCACCAGCCTCGACATGGGCGGGTGCTCGCTGACGCTGCAGTTCCTCGACGACGAGCTCGAACGGTACTGGCGCGCGGACGCCTACACGCCGGCGTACCGCAAGGTCGCCGCGCCGGTCGCCGCGCTCGTGCCGGCCACCGCGGTCGCCGAGGCCGCGGCAGAGGCGACGGTCGTGCCGGAGGCGACCGGCGCCTCCCGGCGGGCCGCCGACACCGCACGTGTCGCCGTCGCGGCGATGGACGTCCTGCTCCGCGAGCAGGAGGAGACGCTCGGCCGCATCGACGCGGTCGCCGGGGACGGCGACCACGGTCGCGGCATGGTGAAGGGGATCGGTGCGGCCCGTCGCGCGGTCGAGCAGACCGACCGGGAGGCCGGGGTCGCCTTCGTCCTCGGCCGTGCCGGTGAGGCGTGGGCCGCGTCGGCCGGTGGCACGTCCGGTGTGCTGTGGGGTGCGGCGCTCGAGGCCTTCGGTCGCGCGCTCGGCGACGACGCCGAAGAGGTCGGCGCGGCCGAGGTCGTCACGGCGGCGCAGGCGTTCGCGGACTCGATCGTGCACCTGGGCGGTGCGTCTCGCGGCGACAAGACGCTGCTCGACGCCCTGCTGCCGTTCGTCGACGCGCTGCGGTCCCGGGTCGACGACGGCGCCGACCTGTCGGAGGCGTGGCAGGTGGCGGCCGGGGTCGCGGTCGAGCAGGCGGCGGCCACCGCGGACCTCCGACCGAAGGTCGGGCGAGCCCGGCCCCTGGCCGAGAAGAGCGTGGGGACGCCCGACGCGGGCGCGACCTCGATGGGGATGGTCCTCACGCGGATCGGCGAGGTGCTCGCCGACCGTGCACGACGACGCGAAGGAGTGAACGCATGACGTTCCGGTTGGTGGTGGGCTCGGACGACGCGGGCTTCGACTACAAGGAGGTCATCAAGCGTGACCTCGAGGCGGACGACCGCGTGGTGAGCGTGGTCGACGTGGGCGTGGACGCGGACGGGCACACGGCGTACCCGCACGTCGCGGTCGACGCCGCGCGGATGGTCGCCGACGGCGAGGCGGACCGGGCGATCCTGGTCTGCGGGACCGGACTCGGTGTCGCGATCAGCGCGAACAAGGTGCCGGGCGTCCGGGCGGTCACCGCGCACGACTCGTTCAGCGTCGAGCGCTCCGTGCTGTCGAACGACGCCCAGGTGCTCTGCATGGGGCAGCGCGTGATCGGACTCGAGCTCGCACGTCGTCTGGCGACGGAGTGGCTCGGGTACACGTTCGACCCGTCCAGCGCCTCTGCCGAGAAGGTCGCGGCGATCTGCGGCTACGACGGCTCGGAGCCGGTGGGGGCCGACACGGCGGCGGCGACCGGCCACTGACCGCTGATCCCCAGCGCGCTGTCGGGTGCGCGACGTACGGTGCTCGCGCACCCGACGCTCCACGGTGACGCCGCTCGTGCACCCACCGCACCACCGAAGGGGACCCGATGAAGAAGTCAGCTTGGCTGCCCGCCGCGATCGCCCCGGTCGTCGTCGCCGGAGCGATCGCCGCGCCCGTCATCGCGAACGCCGCCGCCGAACCGGTCGCCGGCTCGGACCCGACCGCGGCCGACGTGCTCGCGAGCATCGCGGCGTCGCGCACCGCGCAGTACTCCGGCACGCTCGCGCAGACGAGCGACCTCGGGTTGCCCGAACTCCCCTCCGGCAGCGGTGGGTCCTCGCTCGAAGGCGACGCGTCCGACGTCCTCGGACTGCTCACCGCGTCGCACACCGCGCGGCTGTACGTCGGCGGCGAGGACGAGCAGCGCTTCCAGCTCACGCAGCAGCTGGCGGAACAGGACGTCGTGCGGAACGGGTCCGACGTGTGGACGTGGGACTCGAAGGCGCGGAAGGCCGTGCACCTGACGCTCCCCGCCGACTCCGACGCCCCCACGGCCGGCGCGACCACGCCGGCGCAGGCGGCCGAGCGCGCGGTCGCGGCGATCACCCCGAGCACCCGGGTGTCCGCCCCGACGACTGTCCGGGTCGCCGGACACGAGGCGTGGCAGGTCACGCTGACGCCCAGGTCCGACGACACCCTGGTCGGCACCGTGCGGCTCGCGGTCGACCAGCAGACCGGCCTGCCGCTGCGGGTCACGGTGACGGCGGCCGGGCAGCAGGACCCAGCGTTCCAGGTCGGGTTCACGAGCCTCGACTACGGCGCACCCGACGCACGACTGTTCGACTTCACGCCGCCGGCCGGCGCCGAGGTCACGACGAAGGACCTCTCCGACGCCCAGCAGTCCGGGCAGGGCGGTCGGGCACACGGTGGCGAGCGGGGCGGTGTCGAGCCGACCGTGACCGGATCCGGCTGGGACACCGTGGTCGAGCTGCCCGCCGGCGACCCCGCTCGGACGACCCGGGACACGGACGCCACGGCGCTCCTCGACCAGCTGACGAAGCCGGTCGACGGCGGTCGGGCGCTGCAGACGTCGCTCGTGTCGGTCTACCTGACGGACGACGGTCGGGTGCTCGCCGGTGCCGTGCCGGTGTCCGCGCTGGTCGCCGCCGCGAAGTGACGGCAGCACCGCAGCCGGACGGCGCAGCACGGCCGTCCGGTGACCCAGCACGGCAGCCGGGCGACGCGGCGCCGCAGTACGCGGTCCGGACCGAGGCGCTCGTCAAGGTGTTCCGGAAGCAGCGTGCGGTCGACGGGATCGACCTCGCCGTTCCTCGCGGATCGGTCTTCGGCTTCCTCGGGCCGAACGGCTCCGGCAAGACCACCACGATCCGCATGCTGCTCGGACTGTCGTCCGCCACGAGCGGCACGATCGAGGTGCTCGGCCGACCGGTGCCCGGTGCCCTGCAGGAGGCCCTCCCCCGCGTCGGTGCGCTCGTCGAGGGTCCGGCCGCGTACCCGTACCTGTCCGGCCGGGCCAACCTGCAGCGGTTCGACGCCGCCGACCCCAGCTCGGACCCGCGCACCCGTCGGGACCGCGTCGCCGCCGCCCTCGAGCGCGTGGGGCTCACCCACGCCGCGGAAAAGAAGGCGCACGCGTACTCGCTCGGCATGAAGCAGCGCCTGGGGCTGGCGAACGCCCTGCTCGCACCGCGCGACCTGCTGGTGCTCGACGAGCCGACGAACGGCCTCGACCCGCAGGGCACGCGCGAGGTCCGGAACCTCATCCGATCCCTCGCCGACGACGGCACGACGGTGTTCGTGTCGAGCCACCTGCTCGCGGAGATCGAGCAGGTCTGCACGCACGCCGCGGTGATGCGGAGCGGACGTCTCGTGGCGCAGGGATCCCTCGACGAGCTCCGGTCCACCGGCGGGCGGACCGTCACCGTGCGGACACCGGACGTCGGTGAGGCCTCCGCGGTCCTCGTCCGGATCGGGCTCGTCCCCCGCCGGGACGCCGGTCCGGACGCCGTGGTCGCCGACCTGCCCGCCGACGTCGAGCCCGAGGCCGTCACCGCGGCGCTCGTCCGCGCCGACGTCCGCGTGCGGGGCATCGCCGTCGGGGGTGGCACGCTCGAGGACCTGTTCGTCGCGCTCACCGGGGAGGGCTTCGATGTCGCAGCCTGACTCCGTGCGCCGCCCGAGGCGGCCGTTCGCGCTGCTCGGGTCCGAACTCGCCCTGGTGTTCCGCCGTCGACGGACCTGGGCGATGCTCGGTGCGCTCGCCCTGGTGCCGGTGCTCATCGCGATCGCCGTCCGCCTGACGACCGACCGCAGCTCGGGCGGCCCGGCCTTCCTCGGCGACATCACGAACAACGGGCTGTTCGTCGCCTTCACCGCGCTCACCGTCTCGATCCCGCTGTTCCTGCCGCTCACCGTCGGTGTCGTGTCCGGCGACACCGTGGCGGGCGAGGCGTCCCAGGGCACGATCCGCTACCTGCTGGTCGCGCCGACCGGGCGGCTGCGGTTCGTCCTCGTCAAGTACGCGGGCGCGGTGGCCTTCTGCCTGGCGGCGACGCTCCTCGTGGTGCTCGTCGGGGCGGCGGTCGGCGCGCTGCTCTTCCCGATCGGACCGGTCACCCTGTTGTCGGGGACGCAGGTCGGCGGCTGGTCCTACGCCAGCCGAGCGGTGCTCCTGGCGCTGTACGTCACGCTCTCGATGCTCGGACTGGCCGCGATCGGGCTGTTCGCCTCGACGCTGACGACGGTGCCGGTCGGAGCGATGGCAGCGACGGTCGTGCTCGCCGGGGTCTCGCAGGTGCTCGACCAGCTCCCGCAGCTCGACTGGCTGCACCCGTTCCTGTTCTCGCACCTCTGGCTCGGGTTCGGGGACCTCCTCCGCGACCCGATCTCCTTCGACTCGTTCGGGTCGAACGCGCTGCTGCAGCTCGGCTACGTCGCGGTGTTCGGTGCGCTGGCGTACGGCCGCTTCGCGACGAAGGACGTGCTGAGCTGACGGACGGCCGACGGCCGCCGGACACGGATCGGGCCCGGCCTCCCGCAGGAGACCGGGCCCGATCGTGCCGGGGTCGGCTCAGGCCGTCGGGCTCGCCGATCCGCCGGCCATCGTCTCCGTGTCCGCCCCGCGCTCGTCGGCGTACCGGTCACGCAGGTCGCGGGCCTTCTCGGAGCGGTACCAGTCGAGCCGAGCGCCGGTCTCGACGGTCTGCATGCCGATCACGACCTTGCCGCGGGAGCGCATCTCGGCCAGGTCCTCGTACGCGTCGACGATGTACTCGAACGGGTAGAAGCCCGAGATGAGCACCTGCACGCGGCGGTCCTGCACCGCCTTCGCCAGCAGGGTCAGCAGGTCGCGGGCCTCCTCGTCGTCGGCCGGGGCCCGCAGGAACCGGATCTCCACGTCCCGCCGGTGCTCGGAGGTCACCAGCCGCTCGGCGGGCACGCCGAGTCGCGAGGCCAGGTCCGCCGCACCGCCACCGCCGTGGTTGTCGATGAACGCCGTGATCGGCCGACCGCCCGCCATCTCGCGGATGCGGTCCTCCTCGCCGTCACCGTAGGCGACGGGCAGGGTACCGATCTGCCGCAGGTAGTCGTGGTTCCGCGGACTCCCGAGGGCGATCACGGTGGCGCCGGCGTCGTGCGCCAGCTGGCACTCGATGTGTCCGACCCCGCCCGCTGCGGCCGAGATCACCACGGTGTCCTCGGGACCGAGGCGCAGGTTCCGAACGATCGTCGCAGCGGTCGCGCCGGCCAGGTACAGCCCACCCGCGACCTCCCACCCGACGTGCTCGGGCTTCTTCACGACGGCTCCGCGGGGCACGCGGACCCAGGTCGCGTGGGCGCCGCCCTCGGGGGCGTGTCCCATGACCTCGTCGCCGACCTTGAGGTCGCGGACCTCGGTGCCACGAGCGCGGACGATGCCCGCGAAGTCGACGCCCTGGTGCGCCGGGAACTCGAGGTCGATGTGGTCGCGCAGCTTCCCCTCGCGGAGGAACCGCTCGACGTGGTTGAGACCTGCGGCGACGACCTCGACGACGATCTCGCCGGGTCCGGGTTCGGGACGTTCCTGCGGGACGAGGTCGACGACGTCGAACCCGCCGTACCGGTCGTACTGCACGGCACTACCGATGCGCATGGCTGACTCCTTCCGTGGTCATGGCTCCGGTGTACTCGCGCCGACGGGACGGTGTCCGTGAGCGAGGGGTACCGGTCTGCGGACGGGAGGCGCGGGGCGGGCCGGCAGCGTGCCTCCCGTCCGCCGTCGGTACGTCCACCGCGCCCGGTGCGGCCGGTGCGCAGCCGTGCGTCCCTGAGGGCGCGCGGTCAGCGCGCGGCGGGTCCCGCCTGCTCCGCGATCCGCGTGACGGTCCCGGCGTCGAGCGCGAAGGCGAGCGCGTCGCGGTCCGGGTCCGGGACGCGCACCGGCGTCGACCAGACGGAGCCGTCGGCACCGACGTCGACGATCAGTGCGCCGTGGGCGACGTGGGCGGACTCCTCGTCGTACGGGCCGACGACGTCCGTGTCGTTGGCGACGCCGGGCGCGACGAGCACCGGGACGCCGGCGAGCGAGCCGACGGCGTGGTGGTGCTGGTGGCCGCCGAGGACGACCCGGACGTCGGAGCCGTCGAGGACCTCCGCGAGGTCCTCGGGGTCCTGCAGGCGGAGGGCCTCGTGCAGGAGCGTCGGCGAGGGGACCGGCGGGTGGTGGAGCACGACGACCGTGCCGTGCGGCACGGGCTCGCCGGCCAGCGCCGTGCGGAGTCGCTCGAGCGCGGTGTCGCCCAGCGCGCCGTAGCCCGCTCCGGGGACGCTCGTGTCGACCGTCACCACGCGGAAGCCCGCGACGACGGACTGACCGGAGACCGGCACGGACGGCGGCGAGTACTCCATCGTGTGCGCGAGCGGGGTGCCACCCTCGCCCAGGACGTGGCCGTTCGCGAGGACCTGGCGGAAGCCCTCGCGGAGGTCGTGGTTGCCGGGCACCAGCACGAGCGCTGCCCCGTGACGCTCGGCCC
Source organism: Curtobacterium sp. NPDC087080 (assembly GCF_044745105.1). Classification (NCBI taxonomy): domain Bacteria; kingdom Bacillati; phylum Actinomycetota; class Actinomycetes; order Micrococcales; family Microbacteriaceae; genus Curtobacterium; species Curtobacterium sp. NPDC087080. Next base: position 407,263 of record NZ_JBIUZP010000003.1, read on the forward strand.
ACGCGCCGATGCGCTCGCGGGCGGTGCGGTACGACTCGGGGCTGCCGTCCTCGGAGACGTCCCCCGAGACCACGACCAGGCCGACACCGGGGACGCCGTCGACGTGTGCGAGCACCGCGTCGAGGGCCGCCGTCGTGTCGACGGACCCCTGGTGCAGGGCGCCGTCGCCGGTCACGTGGGTGTCGGACAGGTGGAGGATCCGGAGGCTCCCGGCTGCTGGCGGCTGCATGCGGCTCACGGTAGCCGCGGTGGTGATCCGGGGTCTGGACGGCGGGTTAGCGTTGCCTGGTGACCGACGCTCCGATCGACCTGCGCTCCGACACCGTGACCCGCCCCACGCCCGCGATGCGCCGGGCGATGGCCGAGGCCGAGGTCGGTGACGACGTCTTCGGCGAGGACCCGGAGACGAACGCCCTCGAGCGCGAGGTCGCGGACCTGCTCGGGCACGAAGCGGGGCTGTTCACCCCGACCGGCTCGATGGCGAACCAGCTCGGCCTGCGGCTGCACGTCGCACCGGGCGAGGAGCTCCTGGCGGACGTCCGGGCGCACGTCGTCCGCGCCGAGCTCGGGGCCGCGGCGGTGTTCTCCGGCATCACGACGCGCACGTGGCCCTCGGAGCGCGGGCGACTCGTCGCGGCGGCGGTCGCCGAGGTGGCGGAGCCGAACGCCGGCGCGTACAGCGTGTCGACGACGGCGATCGCGATCGAGAACACGCACAACTTCGGTGGCGGCACGGTCCAGCCCGTCGACGAGGTCCGCGCCGTGCAGGCCTTCGCGCGGGAGCACGGCATCGCGGTGCACCTCGACGGCGCCCGGCTGTGGAACGCGCACGTCGCGTCCGGGGTCCCGCTCCGCGAGCTCGCCGCCGGCTTCGACACCGTGTCGATCTGCCTGTCGAAGGGCCTCGGGGCGCCGGTCGGCTCGGTGCTCGTCGGCTTCCGGGAGCACGTCGACGCGGCCCGGATCTGGCGGAAGCGCTACGGCGGGGGCATGCGGCAGACCGGGTTCCTGGCCGCCGCCGGTCGGTACGCGCTCCGGCACCACGTCGACCGGCTCGCCGAGGACCACGCGAACGCGCGGGTGCTCGCGGCGGCGCTCGACGTCGACCCGGCGACGGTTGACACGAACATCGTCTTCGCCCAGGTGCCCGATCCCGCAGCGTTCGTGGCCGCGGCCGCAGACCAGGGCGTCCGGGTGATGCAGCTCGGCCCGAGGAGCGTCCGGCTCGTGACGCACCTCGACGTCAGCGGCGAGCAGACCGCTCGTGCCGCCGAGGTCCTGGCGTCACTCCCCCGCTGAGGACGTTCCGCGTCCTCGAGCCGCTCAGTCGCACATCCAGCGCGAGCCGAACGCGTCGTGGACCCGGCGCAGCGCCTCCGGAGTGCCCCACTCTCGCACGTCGACGCAACCCGGACCGGCCTGCGCTGCGACGACGCCGAACCGCCCGACACCGCTGTACGAGTACCGGACGTCCGACGAACCCGCCTGCGAACCGGCGCCGATCGACTCCTCCGGCAACTGCAGCTGACCGCCGTCGGGGAAGACGAGCACCTGACCGACGGGCTCGCACGCCGGCAGGTCGTCGGACGCGAGCGCGGCGACCGGCACGGGCGCTGCGTGGTCGCACGCCGGGAGCGGGACCGCGTCGCTGCCCGTCAGCGTGAGGACGCCCTCCTGCGGGCCGACGGCGACGCATCCGGTGAGCACCGCCGCGAGCACGCCGAGGACCGCGGGGACGAGGACGGGTCGGTTCGTCACGTGCCCAGTCTGGCGCGGAACACGCCGCGGCGTCAGCGGTCAGGTCGCCAGGGCGGAGGTCTCCGCCGGCAGCGGGAACGTCAGCGGGTCGGCGTGCACGAGGTCGAGCGCACGCGCGACGGCACCGAGCACGACGACGTCGCCGCCGAGGCGGGAGGCCACGACCTCGGGCGTCGGGTCGTACTCCCCGGTCGCCAGGCGCTCGCGTGCACGCTCGATCACCGGCGCTGCTGCATCGGCGATCGCCCCGGCGACGACCACGCGGTCGATGTCGAGCAGGCTCGCGAGCAGGACGCAGACCCGGGCGAGCCGGTCCCCCAGCCGGTCGACGACCTCGAGCGCGACGGGGTCGAGCAGCGCTGCGGCGGCGAACACCGCCTCGGCCCCGGGCTCCTCGTCCCCGCCGAGCAGGGACGCCGGCTCGACGAGCCCCTCGGCGCGGGCCTCGCGGACGAGCTCGCGGGCGGTCCGACCGATGCCGTTCGACGAGGACACCCCCTCGACCAGGTCGAGCACCCGGAGCTCGCCCGCACCGCCCCGGGCACCGCGGAGCAGCACGCCGTCGACGACCAGGCCGGCACCGAAGCGCTCACCGGAGAGCAGCGCGGCGAAGGACGCGTCACCGGAGGAGGGTCGCTCGGCCAGCGCCGCAGCGTTCGCGTCGTTCTCCACGACCACGACACCGTGGGGGACCACGTCGGCGAAGCCCGGGTTCATGCTGTCCCAGAACCCGCCGTCGCGGGGCGACGCGCCGAGCGAGTCCACGGGGGCCGGGATGCCCACGACCGTCACGAGCACGCGGGCCGGGTCGACGTCGGCCACGGCGAGCGCTTCCGTGATCGTCTCGGTCGTCACCCGGAGTCGGACGGGCACGTCGAGTCCCGATTCCCCGAGCGCGCCCTCGGTCCGGGCGAGCACCGTGCCGCGGAGGTCCGCGACGAGCGCCGTGACGCGGTGCTGTCCCGCGTCGACACCGACGACGACGCCGGCGTCGGCGTCGAGCTCGTAGCGTCGCGCGGGTCGGCCCTTCCGGTACTCCCCCGCCGCGCGGGCGTCGTCGAGGTCGCGGAGCCAGCCGAGCCGGACGAGTTCCGCACACGCGGCGAGCACGGTCGACCGGGTCAGCCCCGTCGCCTCGATCGCCTCGGTCGCCGTGAAGGCCCCGGACACCGGGTCGAGGGCGAACGCCAGGACCGTCTCGGCGCTGGTGGCGCGGGGGGTCACACGGCGTTGCGGCATGCGCCGACCCTACCGCCCGAAGACTTGCTTGCGCGATTAGATTTTCTGCGTATATTTACTCTCGCGAGCCGACACCGACGCCGGCACGCGAGCCGGAACGGCAGGGACGCCGGGTCCGGACGGACGGAGACGACGTGCAAGCACACGCCACCACCAGGAGCGCGGCCGGGGTCACCCGCCGTGGGTTCCTGCTCGGTGCGGGCGGCATCGGCGCGGGCCTGGCACTCGCCGGGTGTGCCCCGCTCGGAGGATCGAGCAGCCGGCCCGAGACCATCACCTTCTACGTGTCGAAGCCCGAGGTCATCGGGTACTTCGACGACGTCATCGCGAAGTTCCACGACAGCCAGTCGAAGATCCGCGTGGTCCGCGACTCGACGTCGAACATGTCCGCGAACTTCGTCCGGAACCGACCGCCGGACCTCGGGTGCCTGAACTACAACTACGCGATGGTGTCGTTCGTCGAGCACGGTGCCCTGACCGACCTGTCCGACCTGCCCGAGAAGGACACGGTCAACCCCGACCTGTGGCCGCTGATGCAGCAGACCGCGGACTACCCGGGTCGGACGAGCGTCCTGCCGTACTCGGTCACCGCCGCGTCCGTCATCTACGACAAGCAGCTGTTCGCCCAGCAGGGCCTCGAGGTGCCGACGACCTGGAGCGCGTTCACCGACGTGTGCAAGCGACTCGTCGCGGCCGGGATCACCCCGATGTTCGGCACCTACAAGGACAACTGGACCATCGCCCAGGGCATGTTCGACTACTCGGTCGGCGGCATGCTCGACGTGCCGGCGACCTTCGCGGCACTCGACAGCGAGGGCACCTCGGTCGGCAAGGGGTCGAAGGTGTCGTTCGAGAAGGACTTCGCCGCTCCGGTCGGACGCATGGTGGACCTGCTGCAGTGGCACCAGGAGGGTGCGGCCAGTCGGGGCTACGGCGACGGCAACCTGGCGTTCGCACAGGGGAAGGCCGCGATGTACCTGCAGGGCCCGTGGGCGCTCGGCGAGATCGCGAAGACGAACCCCGACATGGACCTCGGCACGTTCCCGTTCCCCGCGACCGACGACCCCGCCGACAACAAGGTGCGCGTCAACGTCGACCTCGGGCTGTGGATCCCGGAGGCATCCCGGAAGCAGGAGGCCGCCCGCGAGTTCCTGTCCTTCCTGATGAGCCCGGCGATCAGCGACCAGTACAACGCCGACAACAACGGCTTCGGCGTCCGCAAGGACTCCCCGCCGGTGGCGAACCCCGCGCTCAGCGGCATGCAGGACTCGTACGACCGCGCCGCGTTCTACCTCGGCGCCTCGCAGCTCATCCCCGCCGAGATCCCGGTGGCGAACTACCTGCAGTCCATCGCCTTCGGCGGTGCGCCCGAACCGCAACTCCGCACCCTCGACGGCGACTGGGCGCGGCTCGCGCTCCGGTCGGCCGCGTAAGGAGACGACCTTGGCCACCACGACCACCGAATCGACCACGACGGCGGACCGCCGCCGACGGGGCGGAGCCGCACCGCGCCTCCAGGCCGGCAGCCGCGGACGCGGGAAGCGCGTCGACCCGCTCTTCCTCGTGTTCCTCGTCCCCACGCTCGTGCTCTTCACGCTCGCCATCACGCTCCCCGCGGTGATGGGCATCGTGCTGAGCTTCACGAACTCCGTCGGCTTCGGCGAGTTCCGGTTCACCGGCCTGACGAACTACGTCGCGGTGTTCTCCGACCCCGCGATCCTGCAGGCGTACCTGTTCACCATCGGCTTCTCCCTCGTCACCGTGCTCCTGGTGAACGCGGTCGCGTTCCTGCTCGCGATCGCGCTGACGTCGAAGATCCGCGGCAAGATCGCCCTGCGCGCGGTCTTCGTGCTGCCGATGGTGATCTCCGGCATCGTCATCGCCTACGTGTTCTCGTTCCTCTTCGCGAACAGCCTGCCGGCGCTCGCGTCGGCGCTCGGCTTCGCCCCGCTCGAGCAGAGCATCCTGGCGAACTCCGACCTGGCTTGGGTCGCGATCGTCGTCGTCACCGCGTGGCAGGCGATCCCGTCGACGCTCCTCATCTACATCGCCGGCGTCCTGTCGATCCCCGGCGAGGTCTACGAGGCGGCGTCGCTCGACGGCGCCAGCGCGTGGCGGCAGCTCGTCTCGATCACGGCACCGCTGACGGCGGGCTACATCCTCATCAACCTGGTGATCGGGTTCAAGAACTTCCTGAACTCGTACGACATCATCGTCGGCCTGACCGACGGCGGCCCGGGCACCTCGACCACGTCGGTCGCGATGTCGATCTTCAAGGGCTTCAGCGGCGGCGACTACGCGTACCAGATGGCGAACGCGACGATCTTCTTCGTGATCGCCGTGGTCATCGCCGTGATCCAGCTGCGGGCGACCCGCGGGAAGGCTGCGCTCTGATGACCATGCAAGCACCCCTCCGCCCGGGCACGACGGCCACCGGCAGCATCCGGTCCGTCGACGCCGACCGCACCGCCGGACGTCGCGGCGAGCGCTTCAACTGGCCGGTCACGATCGTCCTCGCGCTGTGCACGCTGTCGGTCCTCGTCCCGCTGTACGTCACCGTGACGATGGCGTTCAAGACGACGTCGCAGGCCGTGGACGGCAACGCGTTCTCGCTGCCCGCGCCGTTCAGCGTCGACGGCTTCGTGCAGGCCTGGGAGCTGACGGACTTCCCGCGGGCGTTCGGCGTCTCCGTGCTCATCGCGGCGATCACCGTCGTCGGGACGATCCTGCTCGCGTCGTTCACCGCGTACGCCATCGCCCGGAACTGGGAGCGCCGGTTCTTCCGCTGGTCGTTCTTCTACCTGCTCGCCGCGATGTTCCTGCCGTTCCCGGTGCTCGCGCTGTCGCAGGTGAAGCTCACCGGTCTCGCCGGACTGGACAACCCGTTCGGCGTCGCGATCCTGCACGTCATGTTCCAGCTGTCGTTCAGCGTGCTGCTCTTCACCGCGTTCCTGCGCTCGATCCCGGCGGAGCTGGAGGAGAGTGCACGCATCGACGGTGCGAGCACGGGGCAGGTGTTCTGGCGACTGGTGTTCCCGCTCCTCGCACCGATGAGCGCCACCGTCGGCATCTTCGCGTTCCTCGCGTCCTGGAACGACTTCGTGATGCCGTCGCTGATCACCTCCGACCCGGCACTGCAGACCCTGCCGGTGCTGCAGCAGATGTTCCAGACGCAGTTCAGCAACAACTACAACGTGTCGTTCGCCTCGTACCTGATGGCCATGGCACCGGCGATCCTCGTCTACCTGGTCACCCAGCGATGGGTGATGGCCGGTGTGACCCAGGGCGCGATCAAGTGACGACCGCGACCGACGACACGACCACCACCACCACCCGCACGACCAACGAAAGGCCCGACGTGACCGACACGCTCGTCCAGCCCGCAGCATCCACCGACGCCGAGACCTGGTGGCGCCAGGCGAGCGTCTACCAGGTCTACCCGCGCTCGTTCGCCGATGCGGACGGCGACGGGATCGGTGACCTGCGCGGTGTGACCTCGCGCGTGCCGTACCTCGCCTCGCTCGGCATCGAGGCCGTCTGGCTCAGCCCGTTCTACCCGTCCGCGCTGGCCGACGGCGGCTACGACGTCGACGACTACCGCGACGTCGACCCGCGCCTGGGCACCCTCGCCGACTTCGACGACATGGTCGAGGCCCTGCACGGCGCCGGCATCCGCGTGATCGTCGACATCGTGCCGAACCACACGAGCGACCGGCACGAGTGGTTCCGCGAGGCCCTGGCGTCGCCGAAGGGCAGCCCGGCTCGCGACCGCTACGTCTTCCGTGACGGCACCGGTCCCGACGGGTCCGAGGCGCCGGCCGACTGGGTGTCGATCTTCGGCGGCCCGGCGTGGACCGCAGTGGGCGACGGCCAGTGGTACCTGCACAACTTCGCGAAGGAGCAGCCCGACCTGAACTGGGCGAACCGCGAGGTGCGCGACGACTTCCTGCACACGCTGCGCTTCTGGTCGGACCGCGGGGTCGACGGCTTCCGCATCGACGTCGCGCACGGCCTGGCGAAGGACCTGCCCGCGGGCGAGCTGCCCACCTGGGCCGAGGTCCTGGCGGCGCCGAAGGACGGGTCGCACATCCTCTGGGACCGCGACGACGTGCACGAGATCTACGCCGAGTGGCGGAAGGTCTTCGACGAGTACACCCCGGCCCGCACCGCGGTCGCCGAGGCGTGGGTCGCCGCGGACCGCCGCGCCCGGTACGCGAGTGCCGAGGGGCTCGGGCAGGCGTTCAACTTCGACCTGCTCGAGGCCGACTTCGACGCCCAGCAGTTCCGCACGATCATCGAGTTCAACCTCGGCCTCGCCGAGCAGTCCGGTTCGTCGACCACGTGGGTGTTCTCGAACCACGACGTCGTCCGGCACGCCACCCGCTACGCACTCCCCGCCCGCGACGGCGACGAGCAGAAGCAGGGGTCGGCGTGGCTGCTCGCCGGAGGCGACCAGGCGGCGCTCGACCGTTCGCTCGGCCTCCGACGCGCCCAGGCGGCGACGCTCCTCGAGCTCGCACTGCCCGGCTCGGCCTACCTGTACCAGGGCGAGGAGCTCGGGCTGCACGAGGTGGGCGACATCCCGGACGCCGACCGCCAGGACCCGGCGTTCTTCCGGAACCCGGGCATCGACGTCGGCCGTGACGGCTGCCGCGTCCCGATCCCGTGGACGCGACAGGGGTCGTCGTTCGGCTTCGGCGAGGGCGGCTCCCACCTGCCGCAGCCGGCGTGGTTCGCCGAGTCGTCGGTCGAGGCGGAGGACGCCGACCCCGACTCGACGCTGAACCTGTACCGGAAGGCCCTGGGTCTGCGCGGCCAGCTGCAGTCCGAGGAGCACCTCGAGTGGCTGGAGACCGGCCGCGACGACGTGCTCGCGTTCCGCCGGCCGAACGGGTGGACGAGCGTCACGGTGTTCGGCGACGAGCCCTACGCACTCCCCGCCGGCGAGCTGCTGCTCGCCTCCGCGCCGGTGGCAGACGGCGCACTGTCGGGCGTGGGGACCGCCTGGTTGCGTTCCTGACGCAGCCCGATGGCGGTCTGGAGGCGCGGTGCGGGCAGGCACCGCGCCTCCAGTCCGTCAGGGGTTCACCCCGCGTGCCTGGCGGAATCGGGCGTACCTGGCCGAAACGGGCGTACCTGGTCGAACCGTTCGACCAGGTACGCCCGTTCTCGCTTTCCATCGCAGGCGTTATGGGAAGGAACGGGCGCGCTGAACTCGCGGTGGCGGTCGGTAGGGTCGGCACCATGAGCGGTGCGGCCATCAGCGTGCGGGACTTCGTCATGCGCTTCGGTGACCGGGACGTCGTCGACGGGCTGTCGTTCGACGTCGCCCCCGGCGAGACGTTCGGGCTGCTCGGCAGCAACGGCTCCGGCAAGACGACCACGATCCGGGCGCTCCTCGGCATCACGACGCCGACCTCCGGCACGCTGCACATCGACGGGTCGCCCTACCGTCCGGCGACCGGAGGGATCGGCTACCTGCCCGAGGAACGCGGGCTCTACCGCAAGGAATCCGTGCTCGACGTCATGACCTACTTCGGCACGCTGCGGGGGTTGCGCCGCTCGGAGGCCGCCGCCTGGAGCACCGAGTACCTGGCGCGCGTCGGGCTCGCGGACCGCGCGAAGCTCCGCGTCGACAAGCTGTCCGGCGGGCAGCAGCAGAAGGTGCAGCTCGGGATCACGATCATGGACCGCCCGCGCCTGCTCATCCTCGACGAACCGACGAAGGGCCTCGACCCGGTCAACCGTCGGCTGCTGCTCGACCTGGTGGACGAACGGAAGGCGGACGGCGCGACCGTGGTCCTCGTGACGCACCACATGGACGAGGTCGAGCGGCTCTGCGACCGGATCCTGCTGCTCAAGGACGGTCGGGCGGCCGCGTACGGCAGCATCCCCGACGTGCAGGACGCCTTCGGTGGTGCCGTCGCCCGGGTGCAGCTCACCGGCTCGGTCCCCCGCTCCCCGCTGTACGAGCTGGCCCGGCACGAGGGGCACGTCGCGCACCTCGTGCCCACGGCGGACGCGGCGGTCGACGGGTCGGACGTCCTCGCCTCGCTCGTCGCGGCCGGGGTGCACGTCACCGGGTTCGAGATGCGACGGATCCCGCTCGACGAGATCTTCGTCCAGGTCTACGGCCACGACGCCGGTGAGGACCGGTCCGCGGACGGCCCGACGACGACCACGGGCACCGCGCGCGGGGCAGCCGCGTGAGCCGGCTCGGGACGGTCGTCCGCTTCGAGTTCGTGCGCGCGATCAAGAAGCCCACGTTCTGGATCGGCACGCTCGCGCTGCCGATCGTGGTCGTCCTGGTCTCGGTGCTCGTCGGCATCGGACAGGCGGCCGGCTCCGACTCGATCTCGGCGAGCACGTCGGCGGCGAAGACACCGTTCCGGTACGTCGACCACTCCGGTCTGGTGTCGGCCAGGATCGCCGCGGAGTGGGGCGGCTCGCCCTCCGACGACCCGGCAGCCGACCGGGCGGCAGTCCGGGCGGGGACGCTCGAACTGTTCGTCGAGTACCCCGAGAAGCCCTCGTCGCAGTCGGTCCGGCTGGACGCCGCCGACCGCGGACTGTTCGAGAACGGCGGCTACTCGACGCTCGCCGAACGCGTGCTCGAGCGGAGCGTCGCGGACTCGGTGGGCGACGACGAAGCCGTCGCGCTCCTCCGAGCACCGCCGTCCACCGACCTGACCACGTACGCGGACGGCCGGGTGGCGCCGGGCTGGTTGTCGATCGTGCCGCCCCTGCTGTTCCCGCTCGCGTTCTTCGGGATCGTGATCCTGCTCGCGACCCGGATGGTGACGGTGGTGGTCGAGGAGAAGGAGAACCGCATCTCCGAGATGATCCTGACCACGGTGACGGCCGGTGACCTGATCCGGGGCAAGGTCCTCGCCATGCTGCTCGTCGGGCTCGTGCAGGTCGGGGTCGTCGTCCTGCCGGGGCTCGCGGTGGCACTGGCTGCACTGCCCCTGGTCGCCTCGCGGCTCGGCGGTCTGACGGTGGACCCGTGGCGGATGGTCGTCGGGGCCCTGCTGCTCGTCGGCGGGGTGCTGCTCGCCTGTGGCCTCTTCGTCGCCGTTGGAGCCGCCGTGCCCTCGATCAAGGACGCCTCGACGCTGCAGTCCGCCGCGATCTTCGCCCTGATCATCCCCCTCTACGCGGCGTTCTTCGTGATGACGACGCCCTCGTCACCGGTGGCGGCGTTCTTCACGTGGTTCCCGACCTTCACGCCGATCACGGCGATGGTCCGGAACGCGGTCGGGTCGCTGTCCGTCGCCGAGTCGGTCGTCTGCATCGTCGAGGTGTTCGCCGTCGCCGCACTGCTGCTCTGGTTCGCCGAGTACCTGTTCCGCCACTCGGTCGCGCAGTACGGGTCGAAGGTCAGCCTGAAGCAGATCGCCGGGTGGCGGAAGGGCCGGCCCCGGACCCGCTGAAGCGGGCGCGACCCGCTGAAGCAGGCGCGACCCGCTGAAGCAGGCTCAGCCACGGACGAGCGCCGCGGGCTCAGCCGCGGACTCAGCCGAGGACGAGCGCCGCGTCGAGGTCCCAGGCCACGGGTTCGGGCTGGCGCCACCCGTGCCGGAGCGTGTGCACGGCGCGGTCGTACTCGACCAGCACGTCGAGGTACGGCCGGACGAGCATCTGCACCTGCAGCCCCTCGTGGACGGCGAGCAGCTGGGTGGCCGCCTGGTGCGCCGGGATCCCGATGGTCTCGACGCCGGTGGCGACGTCACGCTGCAGCCCGACGGTCAGCTCCTCGACGTACTCCTCGAACCGCTTGCGGAAGAAGCCGGCGAAGTCACGCTCCGAGGCGGCGAGGGGCAGCACGCCGGCGAGCAACCGGACGAGGCCGGGGTCGGCGACGTCCTCGGCCAGGGTCATCCGCACGTGGTCGATCGTGCACCGCGGCACGGACGAGCGTCGGGAGCCGCGGAGCTGCAGCCAGCGGTCGTACGCGACCAGGAGCAGTCCGTCCCAGGTCGGGAAGAGCCGGTCGACGACGGTGCGGTCCACGCCACACGTCTCGGTGACCGTGCCGGCGTCGACCTCGTGGAACGGGTGCAGCCGGAAGGCCCGGATCGCTCCGCGCACGATCCGCTCGGCCGATGACGCGTCGTCCTCGACGCGCCCGCCGTGCATGTCTGCCATCCCGACATTCCATCGCACCGGTGACACGGTGTCCCCACCCAGTGCGGGGGCCAGTCGACAGGTGTCGCACCGGTCGAGTGCGTCAGCCCACCGTCACCGGCGCGGCCGAGGGCTTCCGCCCCTGCTGCATCCAGACGAAGAACCCGGTCAGGGTGAACACCCCGTAGAACACGTACATGAGGCCGGACGCGTAGTACCCGGCCGAGAAGAGCAGCGGCACACCGACCAGGTCGACCGCGACCCAGACGAGCCAGAACTCGACCCACCCCTTCGCCATGCCGTAGGTCGCCAGCACGGACCCGACGAAGATCCAGGCGTCGCTCCACACCGGTTCGTACGAACCGAGGGCGCGGAACACCGGGGTCAGGACGGCGGTGCCGCCGACCAGCGCCAGCACCAGCAGACCGCGGGTCGACCAGGAGGCCCACCGCGGCTCCACGACGGTCGTCGCCTCGTCCGCACGGTGCGTCCACCGGTACCACCCGTAGACGCTGACCGCGATGAACATGACCTGTCGGCCGGCCTGGCCGAGCAGGTTCACCGGGTTCGGGGTGTCGAAGAGCGCCCCCATGAAGACCGTGAAGAGCAGGGCGTTCCCGAGGATCCCCACCGGCCAGGCCCAGACCTTGCGGCGCATCCCGCCGAGCGCGCTGAGCAACCCGAACACGTTGCCGATCACCTCGCGCCAGAGCACCGTCTGGTCACCGATGACGAGCTGCGCGTCGAACAACCACCGCACGATGCCCATGGGCCCTCCTCGTTCCAAGACCGTGCAACCGTACGGGCAGCAGACGCATTCCACCGGCCGCGAGACCCCGCGTGACGCGCCGGGCTAGGCTCGGGCACCGTGACGGACGGGGTCGTGCAGGACGCGGTGCAGCGCACCCGCGCTGCCCTCGACGAGGCTGCGGCCTGCCTCCGGGGAGCCGGCGTCCGCGACGAGGCCCTCGGCGAGTACGTCGAGCCGCGCGCCGTCCTCGGCATCCGGCGGGAGCCGACGATCCGCTCCCTCGGCCGGGTGTGGCGCGTCGGTGCGCTGCTGCTCGGGTCCTCCCCCGAGACGGCGGGTCGGGTCTGGGCGACCGGCCGGATCACCCGGGTGACCGATCCGGGTCGTCAGCAGTTCGTCTCGGTCTCCGCCGAGGTGCGTCGCGCGTACCGGGCCGCCGCGGCGAAGGGGCACTTCGCCGCGGGCGACACCGTCAACCACGGCGCGGTACCCGTCCCGCTCGACGACTCGCTCGTCGGCGCCGACGGCGTGCTCGCCGTGGTCGACGGCGAACCGGTCGTCCGCTGGTCCCCCACAGCCGGGACCGCCGTGCCGCTCGAGGACTACCTGCGCGACCGGGTCGCCCTGCTCGTGGACCCGCCGAGGGGCGCGACCGACTGAGCCGCGGGCCCGGTGCGACGACGGGCAGGGGGTCAGACGGCGTCGGACCCGGATCCCTCGCGTTCCGCCACCACGCGGTCGAGCCACTCCGCGAGGACGGCACGCTCGCCCACCGACAGTCGGTCGAGTCCGTCGACGCCGGCCCGCAGGGTCAACGCCGCCGTGCGGAGCGGCCGGGCGGCACCGGGGACGACGTCGCGCTCCGGGACCACGACCTGTGTCTCGAGTGCGGCCCACATCGCGTCCGCCAGGGCCGGGTCGCGCGCACCCTCCGGTTCCGCCAGGATCGCGAGCACGGCTCCGGTACCGGCGGCGTGCACCAGCCGGACCGCCTCCGCCTCGCGGACGAGCAGGCGTCCGGCCGCGGCGACCCGTCGCAGTCGCTCCTCGAGCACCTGCAACCCGGCGGCGACCGCGGGTGAGTCCCGCCCACGGCGCGGGTCGCTCATGATGACGAACAGGTCGGGGTTCGCGAGGCCGAAGGCGATGGTCGCGTCCCACCCAGCCCGGAGCGCCTCGACCGGGTCGGTCCCGTCCGCACCTGCAGCGTCGGCCACCGCTGCCTTCTCGGCGCTGAACACCGTCATGGTGTGCTCGGCGACCGCGTCGAGCAGTCCGTCCTTGTCGCCGAAGAGCCGGTAGATGGTGGGCGCCTGCACACCTGCCCGCGCAGCGACCGCTCGGGTCGTCACCGCATCGACGCCGTCGTGCAGCAGGTCGGCTGCGGCGAGCACGATGCGGTCGCGGACGTCTCGGCGGGCGTCGGACTCCGGCGCGGTGTTGCTCACGGAGCAACGCTAACAGGTGCTTGCTTCCAGCGGAAACCAGCGTTACCGTTCTGATGTTTCCACCGATAACAGGAATGAGCACGCCATGATCACGATCACCGGGGCGACCGGTGCCCTCAACGGCGCCACCGCCGACCACCTCCTCCGACACGTACCGGCCTCCGAACTCGTCGTCGTGACCCGGGACCCCGCCCGCGCAGCGCGGTTCGCCGAGCGCGGCGTGACGGTCCGGCAGGGTGACTACGACGACCAGGGGGCACTCACCGCCGCCTTCGCCGACACGGACCGCCTGCTGCTCGTCTCGTCGAACGACCCCACCGGGGACACCGTCCGGCAGCACCGGAACGCCGTGCAGGCAGCGACCGATGCCGGCGTCGGACACGTCTTCTACACGAGCCACCAGGGCGCGGGGGCCGGATCGCCGTTCGTCCCCGCACAGCACCACGCGGCCACCGAGGACCTGCTCGCCGACGCAGGCCTCCGGTGGACCGCGCTCCGGAACGGGTTCTACGCGCACAGCCTCCAGTGGTTGCTCGGGCCGTGGGCGGAGACGGGGACGGTCGCCCTGCCGGCGGACGGCCCGGTCTCGTGGACCGCTCGCGAGGACGCCGCCGAGGCCGCCGCCGCCCTGCTGCTGCAGGAGACCCCTCCCGAGGGGCCGGTGACCATCACCGCACCCGCCGCACCGACCTTCGCCGAGCTGACGGACCGGCTGGCCGAGCGGGTCGGACACGACGTCCGCTTCACGCTCGTCGACCCGCATCGCTGGGTCGAGGGGGCGGTCGGGGCCGGGCAGGACGAGCGCATGGTCCGGTTCCTGCTCGGCATGCACCAGGCCGCGGGCGCAGGGTGGTTCGCCGGCGCGGACCCGACGCTCCGGACGCTGCTCGGACGCGAGCCGCGGTCGGTGGACGATGCGCTCGGCGCCGTCGTGGCTGCCGCTTCCGCATCCGCTTCCCGCTGAGCTGAGTCCGCCGAACCCGACGGACGGCCAGCCGGCTGACGAGCGCGAGTCCGTCGGCCGACCGGCGTCAGCGTCGTGACGGAGCGGCGACCCACTCGTCGAACGACGGCCCGACCACCTCCGTGCCCGCACCCGGCAGGAGCGCACCGTCTCGGAACGCGCGCCCGAGACGCCCGGGGAGGCGGAGCGACAGCGCGCGGACCCCGGGACCGGGCAACGCCCTGGTCATCTCGAGCAGTGTCGTGCGCTCCGGACCGCCGACCTCGACCCGCCGCTCGGCGCGGTCACGCGAGACGACGTCCGCCACGACGGCGGCCACCGCGGTCAGTGCCACGGGAGCGATCGTCATCGCCGGGACCAGCGCGACGCGACCGACACCGAACCGCTCGGCGTTCTGCTCCGCGAACTCGTGCCACTGCGTCGAACGGACCACGGTCAGCGGGGCGCCCGTCGTCAGCGCGGCGCGCTCCTGCGCGGCCTTGCCGGCGAAGTAGCCGTACCCCTGCACTTCCGGCCGCTCGCACCCGACGATCGACAGCAGGACGTGCCGCGCGCCGACCACCGCTGCAGCGGACCCGATCGCGGTGGTCGACCGGACGAAGAAGTCCGTGGCACGCCGACGGCTCGTCGTGAAGCGACCCGTGGCCTCGACCACGACGTCGGCGCCGGTGAGCGCGGACACGACGTCGTCGCGCAGGACGTCGAGGCCCGTCCTCCGGGACGACAGCTGCACCGCCCACCCGCGCGCTGCGATCGCCGCTCCGATCGCTCGACCCGATGCTCCCCCGCCGATGACGACTGCGCGCACGACACCCTCCCGATCGTTCCTCTACAGATGTAGAGAACAGTACGATGGTCGAGCCGGGAGGGGAAGCCATGGGACGACGCGAGGACCTCGCCGACGCAGCGGTCCGCCTCGTGGCGCGCGGGGGTGCGCGATCGCTCACGCACCGTGGTGTCGACACCGAGGCAGGCGTCCCACCCGGGTCGACGACGTACTACGCGTCCACCCGACGCGCCCTGCTCGCGCTGGTCGCGGCACGGATCACCGAGCAGCTGGCGGCGGACGTCGCCGGGCTCCGACTGCCGGAGGACCCGGACGACGCCGCGGTCGTGGCCGTGGCGACGGGGTTCCTCGACGCACTGGCCGCCCGCAGCGACGCACAGGCCGCGCGGCTGGCACTCCTCGTCGAGCTGCGGGACGACACCGAGCTCCGCGCTCCCCTGACCGGGGCGGACCCGGTGCGCGACGAGCTCGTCCGTGCAGCTCGAGCCCTGCTCGACGGCATCGGCGTCGTCGATCCGGATGCGACTGCACCGGACCTCGTGGGGGTCGTCGACGCCCTGCTGCTCTACCGCGTCGGCACGGTCGCCACGGTCGACTCCACCGCGGTGCTCACGGCCTACGTCGCCGGACTCGAGCGACGCTGATCCCCAGGACGGTCAGGTCGCGAGTCGGCCCGTCACCGCTGCGCGCCGCATCGCGTCGCGGCCGTCGTCGAGCGCACCACGACTGACGGACCACAGCGCCGACTCCACGAGCCGCGCCGTGCACCAGGCGGCAACCCGGTCCCCGGGCTCGCCGGTCGCGTCCGCGAGCACGGCGACGCGCTGTCGGACGGCGCGCAGGGGGTCGTCCGCGCGGAACGGGTCGTCGACCTGCACGAGCAACGGGCACAGGTCGTACGCGGGATCGCCGACCATCGGCTTCGGGTCGATGACGAGCCACGGCTCCCGCCGGGCGGCGAGCACGTTGCCCGGGTTCGCGTCCCCGTGCACGACCACCGACCGCGAAGCCCCGCTCGGCAGGGTGCGGAGCAGGTCGGTGCCGCGGCGCACGAGTCCGGGGTCGAACGGAGGCGCGAGCTCGCGCATCCGGGCATCGGCGAGCGCCGCCCACTCTGCGGCGACGTCGGCGACCGACTCGAACGGGTGGTCGTCCGGGACCCCGGTCGCCCAGAGCCGGGTGAGCAGGCCGGCCGCGGTGCGGAGGCAGTCCGCGGCCGGCAGGTCGTCGCGCTCCACGAGTCGGGTGCCGGGGTCGCAGTGCTCGAGCAGCAGCACGAAGGGGTCGTCGGGGTCGACGGCGAGCAGGCCGACCGCACCGGCGCCGTCCCACCACGCGAGCGCTGCGGCCTCGTGCTCGGCCTCACGGTGCGGGAGGGACAGCTTGAGGACGGCGTCGCCACCGTCGGGCAGTCGCACGGGCACGACGTGCGAGACGCTGCCGCCGGTGTACGGCTCGCCGGGGCGCAGGCCCCAGCGCTCGACCGCGCGGGCGAGCAGGCGCGGGACGGACGCACGCCAGTCCGGCTCGGTCGGCCACATGCGCGCAGCGTACCGACCACCGCACCGGGAGCGGCGAGGCGGGCGCGGTCCGGGCCTCCCGACCGACCCCCGAACGGGGTACGCGCTTGTCCGCCGCAGCACCGACTGCCGCGGCGCCGAAGCGGGTCTACCGTCTGTTGCGGGCGGCAACGGGGCCGCCCGCAGACGAATCGAGCATCATGCAACGACGGATGAGCACGCTCCTCGCGACGATCACGGCGGTCGGCCTGGTCGGCGCCCTGACCCCTGCCCTGCAGGCACATGCAGCCGTCCCGACCAGCGACACCCCGGACTTCGGGAGCAGCGTCAAGGTCTACGACCAGTCCACCCCGACGTCGACGATCCAGGCCGACGTCGACGCGGCGTTCTCCTCGCAGCTCCGCAGCACCAGCGCGCAGTTCGGCTCGCAGCGGTACGCCTTCCTGTTCAAGCCGGGCAGCTACGGTCGGGTCTGGGCGAACCTCGGCTTCTACACCTCGGTGGCCGGTCTCGGGAAGAACCCCGACGACGTGACGATCTCCGGCGCGCTCAACGTCGACTCCGGCTGGAACGCCGGCGACGAGAAGAACGCGACGCAGAACTTCTGGCGGTCGGCGGAGAACCTGTCGGTGGTGCCCGAGGGCGGGACCGATCGGTGGGCGGTGTCGCAGGCCGCACCGATGCGGCGGGTCCACGTGAAGGGGAACCTGACGATGGGGCCGTCGAACCAGGACGGCGGGCAGGGGTACTCGTCCGGTGGTTACATAGCCGACTCGAAGGTCGACGGTACGGTCACGAGCGGGTCGCAGCAGCAGTGGTACACGCGGAACTCGACGCTCGGCAGCTGGCAGGGCGGCAACTGGAACATGGTGTTCTCGGGCGTGCAGGGCGCGCCGGCGAACGACTTCTCGAAGAGCTTCACGACGCTGTCGACCACCCCGGTGACGCGGGAGAAGCCGTACCTGTACGTCGACTCGTCGAACCGGTACCACGTGTTCGTGCCGTCGCTGCGGACGAACTCCGCAGGGGTGACGTGGCCCAACACGCCGGGGACGGACATCCCGATGCGCAACTTCTACGTCGCGCACCCCGGTGACAGCGCGGCGACGATCAACAGCGCACTCGCGCAGGGGCTCAACCTGTTCTTCACTCCGGGCACGTACCAGCTGAACGCCGCGCTGAACGTCACACGTCCGGACACCGTCGTCACGGGCATCGGTTTCCCGACGCTCGTGCCGACCGCCGGCAACGCGGTGCTCACCACCGCCGACGTCTCCGGGGTGAACGTGTCGAACCTGGTCTTGGACGCGGGGACGCAGAACAGCGCGCAGCTCGTCCGACTCGGCACCAGCGGGTCGCACGCCGACCACGCTGCCGATCCGCAGAGCATCCAGGACGTGTTCTTCCGTGTCGGGTCGAGCATCCAGGGCAAGGCGTCCACGACGCTGCAGGTCAACGCGGACGACACGCTGGTCGACCACATCTGGGCGTGGCGGGCCGACCACGGCGGAGCAGCGACGGGGTGGAACGTCAACACCGGCGCCCGGGACGTCGAGGTGAACGGGGACGACGTGCTCGCCACGGGGCTGTTCGTCGAGCACTACCAGCAGTACGAGGTGCTGTGGAACGGCAACCGGGGTCGGACGATCTTCTTCCAGAACGAGATGCCGTACGACGTGCCGGACAACGCCTCGTGGCAGAGCCCGACCGGGGCCGGCTACGCGGCGTACAAGGTCGCGTCGGGCGTGACGAACCACGAGATCTGGGGCGGTGGCGTGTACTGCTTCTTCAACACGAACCCCTCCGTCCACGCCGACCGGGCGTTCGAGACCCCGACGGGGTCGGGCATCCGGGCGCACGGGCTCGTGACGGTGTCGCTCGGGGACACCGGCACGATCTCGAGCGTCATCAACGGGGCCGGCGGGGCGGTGCCGACGCCGGCGGGCAACACGGCACCGAACCGGCTCGCGTCGTACAACTGACGCGGCCGTCCGGCCGCCCCGGGGCCGTCGACGACACCGGTCGTCGGCGGCCCCCGGTCGTCGGGGCACACGTCCCGTCAGCCGGTCGTCACACGCCGTCGGTACCGTCCGGGCATGGCATCCGACCGCACCAGGCTCGTCCTCCCCGGACAGTACGGACCGCTGTTCGACGACGGTGGCCCCGCACTCGTGGTCGAGGCCCGCGAGTTCTTCACCGCCCGACCGGTGCACCGTGCGAAGGCGCACCTCTGGTTGAGCGCCCTCCGGCACCGCGTGCGCGAGCTCGGCGACCGGGCCGAGCACGTGCAGGTCGCGACCCTGGAGGACGCCCTGGTCGGACGCGACGACCTCGACGTGGTCGACCCGCCGTCACGCACCCTCCGCGCGCAGGTCCGGCACTGGGGCCGCGGTACCGAGGTCCTGCCGAGCCGCGGGTTCATCACCGACGAGGCCGAGTTCGCCGAGTGGGCCGCCGAGCGCACGGGGCGCTTCCGCATGGAGACCCACTACGAGCGGGTCCGCCGCCGCGAGGGCTGGCTGATGCACTCGGACCAGCCCGTCGGCGGGAAGTTCAGCCTCGACGACCAGAACCGCGAACCCCCGCCCAGGGGCGCGACGACGCTCGGGCTGCCGGAGCCCTGGTGGCCGACCGAGGACGACATCGACGACGAGGTCCGCCACGACCTCGACCGCTGGGAACGCGACGGCCACGTCCGGTTCGTCGGCCGGGACGACACCCGCCGCTTCGCGGTCACCGCCGACGAGGCCCGACAGGCCCTCGACGACTTCGTGCAGGTCCGGCTCGGGGACTTCGGGCCGTTCGAGGACGCCACGCTGACGAACGACTGGACGATGGCGCACTCGCTGCTCAGCGTCCCGATGAACCTCGGCGTGCTCGACCCGTTCGAGGTCGTCGAGGCAGCCCTCACCGCCCACCGCGACCACGACGCGCCGCTCGCGAGCGTCGAGGGCTTCGTCCGCCAGGTCGCCGGCTGGCGCGACTACGTCTGGCACCTCTACTGGTGGTTCGGCGACGACTACGGCGCAGACGAGAACGCTCTCGGCGCACACGAGCGGCTCCCCCGCTGGTGGCAGGAGCTGGACGCGTCGGAGATCGACGCGGTCTGCCTGTCCACGGCGATGGAGGGGCTGCACGACCACGGCTGGCTGCACCACATCCAACGGCTCATGGTGCTCGGCAACTGGGCGTTGCAGCGCGGGTACGACCCGGTGCACCTGACCGAGTGGTTCACCGACGTGTTCGTCGACGGCACCGACTGGGTGATGCCGGCGAACATCATCGGGATGTCGCAGCACGCCGACGGCGGCATGGTCGCGACGAAGCCGTACGCGTCCGGCGGGCGGTACATCGACCGGATGTCCGACCACTGCGGCGGGTGCCGCTACGACCCGACGAAGCGGCTCGGCGAGGACGCCTGCCCCTTCACGGCGGGCTACTGGGCCTTCCTGTCGCGCACGGAGCCCGCGCTGCGCGACAACAACCGGATGGCGCGGCCGCTGCAGCAGATGCGGAAGCTGGCGGATCTCGACGAGGTGGTGGCGCAGGAGGCGCGACGCGGCACGCCCTGACCGGCCACGGTCGGTCGGGTGGCCACGAGGCGGACGGGAGGCTCGGTGCGACGCCGCCACGTGCCTCCCGTCCGTCCTCCGTCACCACCGCGCACGCAACCGGCGTGCGTTCATGGAGCAGCAGACGTCGGGTCGCCCCCGTCCACCCGACGGTTCCTGCTCCACCGCGCGAGGGAGGCGCCCGTGAGGAGCGCCCCGGTAGGGTCGGCTCGTGGCCAGCAACGACGCATTCGACGACCGCTACGACCTGCGCGAGTTCGCGCCGACGACCGACGACCAGGGCGCTCCGACACCGGAGACGGAGGCGTGGATGCACGCCGTGGGGCTCGGCTTCCACGAGCCGCACCCCGATGCCGAGGGCGCCGCGCGGATGGCGTCGCACTTCCTCGAGGACCAGGAGACGTTCCTCGGTGTGTACGTGCGCGACCCGCTCCCCGGATCCGTCGACGAGACCTGGCCGGCGGGGACCTTCACGTGGTTCCGCAAGCGCCTGACCTGGGACGAGGGCGCCTCGATCGACACCCAGGCGATCTCCGCCGTCACGGTCCGGCCGACCGAGCGCCGTCGGGGGATCCTCCGACGGATGATGACGCACGCGCTCGAGCGCGGTGTCGCCGAGGGCTACGCCGTCGCGTCGCTCACCGCGTCCGAGGGCACGATCTACCGACGCTTCGGCTTCGGCTGCGCCATCCGCGAGCGAGCCGTGACCGTCCGCCGCGAGCGTGCCCTGCCGCTGCTCGCACCGACGACCGGCACCGTGACGGTCGTGACGCCGGAGTGGCTCGCCGAGGGCACCGGCCGCGCCGTGTTCGACCGGTTCGACGCGCGAACCCCCGGCTCGATGGTCCGGAACGCCGGCACGTGGCCGATCGTCCTCGGGCAGCGGAACGGCGACGGCTCCCCGGCGAAGGACGTCCGCGCCGCGGTGCACCGTCCGGAGGGTGCCGGGGCCGACCCGGCCGAGATCGACGGCTACGTGACCTGGCGCGTGAAGGAGGGCACGGGCGACACCGTGCTCGAGGTCGTCGACCTCGTCTACGCGACCGACGCCGCGTACCTGTCGCTGTGGGAGTTCCTGCTGTCGATCGACCTGAACGACGTCGTGAAGTACAACCGCTCGCGGCTCGACGACCCGATCGTCGCGGCGCTCGGCGACAACCGTGCGTACGACGTCGAGCACGAGGAGGACCACGTCTGGCTCCGGGTGCTCGACGTGCCGGCGGTGCTCACCAGCCGGCCGTACGCGGTCGACGGGTCGGTGACCCTCGCGGTCTCGGACGCGATGGGCTTCGCGGCGGGCACCTACCGGCTCGACGTCGTGAACGGGCAGGGCTCGGTGACGCGCCTGTCCGACGGCGACGACGGCGAGGCCGACCTGCGGCTCGACGTGGCGGACCTCGGTGCGGTGCTCATCGGTTCGGTGTCACCGGTGACGCTCGCGGCGGCCGGGCTCGTGCGGGCGGCGGACCCGGCGGCGCCGGCGCTGCTCCGGGCGATGCTCACGCCGACGCGGACGCCGCACGGGATCACGTACTTCTAGGCGCCCCTTCCCCTTCCGCAAAACGCAACGTCGGCGACTCCGCGCAGCGGTACATCGCTGCGAGGAGTCGCCCCGTTGCGTTTCGCGGAGGCGGGCGGACGCGGCGCCTAGGCCCGGCGGCGCACCCGCGGGTCGACGAACGCGTAGACCACGTCCACGATCACGTTCGCGGTGACGATGAGCAGCGCCGAGAACACCGTGAAGCCGACGACCACCTGCAGGTCGAGGGTGTGCACCGCGTCGATCAGCAGCGCTCCGAGGCCCTGCATCGAGAACACCTTCTCGGTGATGACCGCACCGCCGAGCAGCGACCCGAGGTCGAGCCCGAACAGCGTCACCACGGGCAGGATCGCCGTCCGGAGTCCGTGCCGCACGACGACCTGACGTTCCCGCAGGCCCTTCGCGCGGGCGGTCCGGACGAAGTCCTGCGACATCGACTCGAGCATCTCGCCGCGGGTCAGCCGGGCGTAGATGGCGGCGCTGATGAACGCGAGCACGCACCACGGCAGCACCAGGTGCGTCACCCAGCCGACCGGGTCCTCGACGAACGGCACGTAGCCGCTCGTGGGCAGCCACCCGAGGGTGAAGCCGAACACCAGGATCGCGAGCAGCCCGATCAGGTACGCGGGCGAGGACACCCCGGCCACGGCGACGGTCATGACCGCGCGGTCGGCCAGCGTCCCCCGCTTGAGCGCGGACACCGTGCCGCCCGCGACACCGGCGACGAGCCACAGCACGGCGGCCCCGACGGCGATCGACGCGGTCACGGGCAGGCGCGACGCGATGAGGTTCGTGACGCTGTCGTGCAGCTGGAACGAGTACCCGAAGCACGGCGCCGCGCACGTGATCGTGGACGCGCCGGACCCGAACGTGCGACCGGCGAAGATGCCGGCGAGGTACGCCCCGAACTGCGCGAACCACGGCTTGTCGGTGCCGAGGAACGCCTGCACGTCCGCGAGCCGCTCGGGCGTGCACGGCTTGTCGCAGATCGCCCGGGCCGGGTTCGTCGGCAGCAGCATGAAGAGCGCATAGGTGATCGCCGCGACGACGAACAGCACGACGACCGCACCGAGGATCCGGACGGCCAGGAAGCGGAAGGTGCTCACCGGTCGCCCCCTCGCGGGTCGAGGGCGTCGCGCAGGGCGTCACCGAGCACGTTGAAGGCCAGGGTGATGAGGAACAGTGCGGCTCCGGGGAAGACGAGGTACATCGGGTCGGTCTGCACCCAGCCGATCGCGTCGCCGATGCTGCGGCCCCACGACGGCGTCGGCGGGTTGACGCCGACGGCCAGGAAGGACAGCGCGGCCTCGGCGCCGATCATCGACGGGATCGAGATGGTCGCGTAGACGGTGATGGTCGCGGCGAGGTTCGGCAGGAGCTGCTTGCGGATGACGTGCCAGCGCCCCGCACCCATCGCGGTCGAGGCGACGACGTAGTTCCGGCTCACGAGCGAGAGCGTCTGTCCCCGCACGACGCGGGCCACGGAGGGCCACCCGAAGAACCCGATCACGAGCACGACGAGCAGCGGCTTCGGGAACGAGGTCGGCACGACCGCGGTGAGCGCGATCATGAAGACCAGGGACGGGAAGCCGAAGATCACGTCGACCACGCGCGACAGCACCCGGTCGTACCAGCCGCCGAGGAACCCCGTGGTGACACCGACGAGCACCCCGATCACGATCGACATCGCGGTCGCAGCGAGCCCGATGCCCAACGACGTCCGCGCGCCGTACGTCACGATGGCGAAGAGGTCCCGCCCGGTCAGTGGCTCGACGCCGAACCAGTGCTCGCCGCTCACACCGCCGGCAGCGCCGCGGGGCGCCCCGAAGTCGTTGAGCGCGTCGACGTTGTAGCTGTACGGGTTCTGCCCCGTCACGGCTGCGATGAGCGGTGCGGCGATCGCCACGACGACGAACACCGCGATGACGAGCGCGGCGGCCACGGCCCAGCGATCCTGACGGACCCGGCGCAAAACGGACCGGAACCCGGTGGTCCGACCTGCCGACGCGGAGACAGGCCGGTCGACGACGTTCGCGGTCACGAGACCACTCCTTCCCAGGCCCGCCAGGCCTCGCGGCGGGCGGCCTGTCGCTCGGGGTCGGCGACCGGGGCCGCCGCGAGCAGCATGCGCGTGTAGTCCTGCTGCGGGTGGTCGAGCACGGCAGGGGTCGCGCCGCGCTCGACGATGCGGCCGTCGTGCAGCACGACGACGTCGTCGGCGAGCTGGCGCACCACCGCCAGGTCGTGGCTGATGAGCAGCATGCCGAAGCCGAACTCGTCCTGCAGGTCCGCGAGCAGGTCGAGCACCGCGGCCTGCACGGTGACGTCGAGGGCGCTGGTCGGCTCGTCGGCGATCACCAGCGCCGGTCGGAGCGCCAGTGCCCGGGCGACGGCGACGCGCTGCCGCTGGCCGCCGGACAGCTGGTGCGGGAACCGTTCGGTCCACGACGGGTCGAGCTGCACCGCGGACAGGAGCTCGCGGGCGCGGTCGGCGCGCGATGCCGGGGTGCCCTCGCCGTGCACGAGCAGCGGTTCGGCGATGCTCCAGCCGATGGTCTGTCGCGGGTTCAGCGACGACGCCGGGTCCTGGAAGACGATGCCTACGCGGCTGCGGAGCTCGCGCAGGCGCTTCCCGCGTGCGGTGCGCAGGTCGTTCCCGTCGACCTCGACCGAGCCGTCCACGACGGGGACGAGTCCGGCGAGTGCGCGTCCGATGGTCGACTT
Source organism: Curtobacterium sp. NPDC087080 (assembly GCF_044745105.1). Taxonomy (NCBI): domain Bacteria; kingdom Bacillati; phylum Actinomycetota; class Actinomycetes; order Micrococcales; family Microbacteriaceae; genus Curtobacterium; species Curtobacterium sp. NPDC087080. The sequence goes on from NZ_JBIUZP010000003.1 coordinate 431,693, forward strand.
GCCGGACCCCGACTCCCCCACCAGGCCGAGCGTCCGACCGGCCGTGAGCTCGAGGTCGATCCCGCGCACGGTGGGTTCACCGCGGCGTGCGTAGCGCACGGCGACGTCGCGCAGGCGCGCGACCACGGGTTCCGGTCGGGAGGCACGGCTCGCGTCGGCCGCCTCGCCCGCGCCCGGCACGGGCTCGGCTCCGGACGCGAGACTCGCGCTGGGCGACGTTCCTCGCGCCGCGGCGCCCGAGGACGGTCGCTGGGCCCGAGACTCGACCTCCGACTCGGCCGCAGCCGACGGTGCGGACGCGGGTCGTGCCTCCAGGGCGGGGACCGCGGCGAGGAGCTCGCGCGTGTAGTCGGCCGTCGGGTGCGCGAAGACGTCGGTGACCGTGCCGTGCTCGACGGGGTCGCCGCGGCGCATCACCAGGACCTCGTCGGCCACGTCGGCCACCACACCCATGTCGTGGGTGATGAGCAGGACGGCCAGGTCGCGCTCGCGACCGAGCCGACGCAGCAGGTCGAGGATCCCGGCCTGCACGGTGACGTCGAGCGCGGTCGTCGGCTCGTCGGCGAACAGCGCGACGGGGTCGCCCGCGAGCGCCGTAGCGATCATCGCCCGCTGGAGCTGCCCGCCGGACAGCTCGTGCGGGTACGCCTTCCGGATCCGGGTGGGGTCCGGGAGCCCGGCGGCGCGGAGCAGCTCGTCCACGCGGGCCGAGACGCCCGCGCGGTCGAGGTCGGTCGGGTGTGCCCGCACGGCCTCGGCGATCTGCGTGCCGATCGACAGCACGGGGGTGAACGAGTTCATCGGTTCCTGGAACACGACCCCGATGCCCGCACCCCGCACGGCACGCAGCTCCTCCGCGGAGGCGCCGATCAACTCGGTCCCGCGGAAGCGGGCGCTGCCCGACACCCGGGCGGCGGCCGGCAGGAGTCCGAGCACGCTCATGGCGCTGACCGACTTGCCGGAACCGGACTCGCCGACGAGTGCGAGCACCCGACCGGGCGTCAGGGTGAAGGAGACGTCACGGACGACGGGCTCCGCGTCGCCGAACGCGACGCGGAGCCCCTCGACCTCGAGCAGCGGTGCACTCACTGGGCGAGCGAGACCTTGAGGTAGTTCGGGTAGGCCGGGAAGTCCGCGATGCGGAAGTTCTCGACGTTCGACCCGGCCAGGAAGGACTGCTTCGCGTAGATCAGCGGGACGACGGGGGCGTCCTCCATGATGCGGCGGTCCGCCTGCGCCCACAGCTCCTGCGCCTCGGACTGGTCGACGGTGCCGGTCGCCTTCGCGATGAGGGCGTCGACCTCGGGGTTGCTGTACTTCGAGACGTTGTAGCCGCCCCCACCGATCTGCGACGAGTCGTAGAGCGGCTGGATGTTGGCGTTCGCGCTCGGGAAGTCCGGCTGCCAGCTCGACAGCGACAGGTCGAAGTCGGTGCCGTTCGTGGTGGCCTGCGTGAAGGAGTCGTAGTCGAGCGGCTTGAGCGTCACGGTGATGCCGGCGCGCTTCAGTCCGGCCTGCAGCGCCTGCGCCTGCGCCAGGTACGTCGGGTCGTTCTGCGTCACGAGGGTGAGCGACAGGTCCTCGGCCCCCGCCTCCTTCAGGAGCGCCTTCGCCTTGTCGACGTCGCCCGTCGCGCCGGTCTCGTACAGGTCGTAGTCCTGGCGTCCGGCGATGCCCGGCGTCACGAGGGTCGTCGCGTACTCACCGGCGAGCGCGCCTCCAGCCGCGATGCGGAAGGACTTGCGGTCGACGGCGTACTGCAGCGCCTGGCGGACCTTGAGGTCCTTCAGCGCTCCACGCTGGGTGTTGATCGCCATGTAGGTGATGGGGCCGGCCTTGCTGGTCGCGAGGCGGTCCTGTGCAGCGGGGTTGGCGCGCACCTGGTTGAGCTCGGCGGCACCGAGGAACTGCGCGCCGAAGGCGTTCTTCGCGTCGCCGTTGTCGGCGATCAGGCTCTGCGTCGTGGTCGAGGCGTCCTGGCTCTCCTTGAACACGATCTTCGACGGACCCGCGGTGCGGATCGCGTCGGTCTTCGCGCTCCACTCCTTGTTCCGGACGAGCGTGACCTGCGACCCCTGCGTGTTCGACTCGATCTGGTACGGGCCGCTCGACACGGGCTTCGCGTCGTAGGCGCCGGTGTCCTTGCCCGCGCCCTCGGGCACGGGTGCGAACGCCGGCATCGAGGCGAGCCACGGCCAGTCGCCGTACGGGGCGTCGAGCTTGAAGACGATGGTCTTGTCGTCCGGGGTCTCGATGCTGTCGAGCGTCTTCCCCTCGAAGGGGCCCTGGTAGTCGGAGCCGCCGACGAGCAGGGACTTGTGGTAGCTCAGGCCACCGGTGAGGTTCGGGGCGAACGACCGCTCGATCCCCCACTTGACGTCCTTCGTGGTGATCGGCGTGCCGTCCTGGAACTTCAGGCCGTCCTTCAGCGTGTAGGTCCAGGTCTTGCCGCCGTCGCTCGACTCACCGGTGGTGGTCGCGAGGTCCGGCACGACCTTCGCGGTCTTGCCGGGCTGGACGTCCCACGTGGTCAGGCGGCGGGCGACCAGGCCCATCGAGGTGATACCGAGGCTCTGGCTCGTCGCCGGGTCCCAGTGCAGCGCGGTCTGCGCCGTCAGGATGTCGAGCGTGCCGCCCTTGCTCGTGCCGGTGGACGCGTCGTCCGACGCGCCGCCACCCGAGCAGCCGGTCAGCACGAGGGCTGCGGCGGCGGCGACGGCCGCGGTGATCGTCAAGCGCTTGGGGCGGTGCATGGTGTGCTGCTCCTCGTGGGGTGGGGGTGTCGGGCGCGGACGACCGGGTGGCCCGGTCGGCTGCGGCCCTCGTCGTCGTGGTGGACCGGGCGTCCGGCCCGGTTCGGGTGGCCGGGCGGTCCATGGTCGCACCGGTCGGTGCGCGGATCCGAACGCCCGCGGGGTCCGGACGACATGCAACGCAACATTGCATGACGCAACGTGCCAACGTCTGCGCCCCGAGCGTATTCCCGGGGCGCGCGGGTCGTCCGGATCCCGCCCGGTGCCGGGCCAGGTCGGACCGGCCGGGAGGCACGGTGCGGCCCCGTCAGGCCGCGATCGTCGCGCGCGCGGCCCGTCCGGACGATCGCTGCCCCGTCAGGGCGCGATCGTCGTGCGCGAGGCCCGCCCGGTCGATCGCTGCCCCGTCAGGCCGCGACCGTCGTGCGCGCGGCCCGTCCGGTGATCGCACCCACGCCGAGCGCCGAGCCGAGGAACACGACGGCGAGGATCCCCCACCCGACCGTCCCGAGGTCGACGGCGGTCAGGGTCACCACGGTCGGGGCGACCATCGCCGCCACCGCGTACCCGGTGCCGTAGACCCCCTGGTAGGCGCCGACGCGGTCCGCCGGTGCGAGCTCGAAGCTCAGCGCCCACCCGGCGGCGCTCGAGGTGATCTCCGCGAGCGAGTGGGCGACCGCCGCGAGGACGAGCACGGCGGTCGCGATCGCCGCCGGCACCCAGTCGTCCCCGCGTACCCATCCGGCAGCCGCCCACAGCCCGCACGCCACCGCCATGACCCACCCCGCGTGCCGCATGACCCGCGCCGCACCCGCGACGGTGTCGGTCCCGCGGCTCAGCCGGACCTGCAGCAGCACGACGATCACGGTGTTCACGAGCAGCAGGGGCGAGACGAGCACGTCCGGCGCGACGGTGTGCTGCACGACCCAGATCGGCACGCCGACCTCGAACAGGCCGAACTGCATGCCGAACAGCCCGGTCAGGGCGGTGACCGCGAGGAACCGGACGTCGCGGTAGGGGCTGCGGCCGGCGGGCTCCTGCCGGACGATCGTGCCGGTGTCGGTCCGGTCGGCCGGTGCTGCGTCGACCCGCACGCTCGGGAGACCGGCGACGAGGACCGCCGACGCCAGGAACAGGGCGCCCGAGAGGACCATCGTCACGCGGTAGGCCTCGCCGGTGCCGATCGCGAGCGGGACCGCGGCCAGTGCGGTGCCCACGCCGATACCGACGTTCGTGACCGTGCGCATGGTCGCCCGGACGCGGACACGCTCGGCACCGGGGAACGCCCGTCCGACCGCGGCACCCCGGACGGAGCCCCCGCCCTGTTGCGCGAGCGTCACGACGGACGCCGTCGCGATCAGGGTCGGCAGGTCGTGGACGAGCACGTAGCTGATGAGCGCGAGCCCCTGCACGAGGTGCAGCCAGACGAGCATCCGTCGCGCGCTGACCCGGTCCGCCAGGTGCCCGAAGACCAGCGACGAGGCCACGCCGACCGCTCCGGCGACGGTGAGCCCGAGACCGACCGCGACCGCCGGGATCCCGACGATCGTGATGAGGTACAGCGAGGTGAGCGTGAAGAACGCGCCGCGGCCGAGGGTGTCCACCAGCGTCACCGTGAGCAGACGTCGAAGGGTCGGGTCCTGCCGGACGAGGGTGCGGATCGGGACCGGTTGCGCCGTGGTGCTCACGCTCCAGTTCTCGCACCGTCGCGGCGCTCTCCCGAACAGATGTAGCGTCGGGCTTCATGATCCGGTACCGCCTCGACCCGTCGGACGTCTCGGCGGTGCGGTTCGGCATCTCGCCGCTGTCGGAGCTGGGGCTCGGACTGCGTGCCTTCCGAGCGCCGGAACGGTACCCGTTGCAGCGCCCGTGGCTCGAGCGCATCACCGGTGTGCTCCCCGTCCTCGACCGCCCCGTCCTCGCCGGGCTGGTCGACGAGCGTCGGTGGGTCGCGGACTTCGTCAACCCCCGACCGGACTCGCCCCTCGGGTCGTTCGACGACGAGCTCCGAGCCCTCGGCCGGATCTCCCCCGCACGGCTCCGCGCCGACCTCGAGCGGGTGCACGGCTCCGTGCCGGACGTGTTCGTCGGACGGCACGAGGACGTCGTCGACCGGCTCGTGCGCGCGCTCGCGACGACGTGGGAGCTCTGCTTCGCGCCGTACTGGCCGCGGATGCGCCGCGTGCTGCAGGCCGACGTCACGCACCGCGGACGGATCGCCGCGCACGAGGGGGTCGGCGCGGTGCTCGGCGGCCTCTCCGAGTCGGTCCGCTTCGACGGTCGGCACGTCGACGTCCGTCTGAACAGCCCGATCGCCCGCGACCGTCCGGTGCAGGGCGAGGGCTTGACGCTCGTCCCGTCGGTCTTCGTCGTCCGTGCTTCGACGCCGATCGACGACGACCTGCCCCCGACCGTGATGTACCCGGCCCGGGGCCAGGGAGCGATGTGGTCGACCGCGTCGCACCCCGACGTCGGGGCCGTCCGGGACCTGCTCGGTGCCACCCGGGCGGCGCTCCTCGACGCGCTCGGCGAGCCGGCGTCGTCGACCGACCTCGCCATGCGGTTCGGCGTCTCGACCTCTGCCGTGAACCAGCACCTGCGGGTGATGGAGCGCGGAGGACTGCTGAACCGCACACGGTACGGCCGAGCGGTCCTGTACTACCGTAGCTCTGTCGGCGACGCGCTCGTCCGCCGGGAGTGAGCGCGCCGCCGTGGTGCGTCAGCGGTCGAAGAGTCCGCCGAGGAGGTCGTTGCCCAGGTTCGACGCCTGCTCGCCCAGCCCGGAGGCCTGCTCGCCCAGTCCGCCCAGGAACTGCTCGCCCTCGGCGGCGAAGCCCTCGACCCCGCCGCCCAGGTCCGCGAGTCCGAGGTCACCCATGCCGGAGGCGATGCCCTCGAAGTCGACGCCGAGGTCGGCCGCGCCGGCCAGGACCGGCGCCGCTGCTGCGCTGACCACCGCTCCACCGGCGACGGCCACCGCGAGACCGCCCAGGGCCATCGCACCGGCACCGACGGCCGCGCCGCCGGCGAACGCGCCGCCGCGCCCACTGCCGCCGCCCTGCCGTCCGGAACCACCGAGCACGCGACGGATGAGCCCGGGCCGCGACATCTCACCACGGGTCATCGCCCGGGCCATGCCGCCGGACGAGTCGTCGCGCAGGTGCTCGTGCGGCGGCAGCTCCGAGTTGAGCCGGTCCCGCACCTGCTGGCGCTGCGCCGGGGTGAGCCGGGCGAAGGCGTCGTGGTGCACCTGCTCGATCTGGTCGGGGTTCGCCGTGCGGAGCAGGTAGTCGTACTTCGCGAGGGCGACCTTGTCGGGGTCCGCCTGTCCCTGGTGTCGCTGCGGCTGGCCGTACTGCTGCTGTCCGTACTGCTGCTGGCCCGGCTGCTGCTGCTGCTGCTGGCCGTACTGCTGCTGGCCCGGCTGCGGCTGCCGTGAGCGGTCGTCGCCCGTCAGCTTGTCCGCCGCGCCGCGGACGATGTCGCGCCAGTCGGTTCCACCCCCGGTGCCGCGCGCGTTCTGCTGGTCGCCGGCGGCGGCGTGCCCCTGCGCGCGCTGCTTCTGCATCTGCTTGTCGATGACCTTCGAGGCCATGCCGAGGATCCGGTTGAGGTTCGCCATGCCCCAACCTTTGTGATCACACATGTGAGCACTCAGCGACGGAGCAGTGCGCCACCCGCCGATCAGGTCCGAGAGCGCTGTGAGCGCCGGAGCAGCGGATCGCCCGGCCGCGGACGAACACCAGCAGGGCCACGGCGGTGGTACATCACCGGACGGTTCGGTAGGGTGTCCTCGGCCGCGCACCCGCCGGAGCGCGGCCAGGTGAACGTGCGAGGCCCGGATCTGCTGGAACAGATCCGGGCCTCAGTTCGCCTTCCGAGTGGAAAGCCAGGGATGCAAACCCATCCCCGAGCTCAGCGCTCGGACCGATGGTAGCCGAGCCCGCTCGGCTTCGCATCCCTGGCTCGAAGCTCTTCGTGTCCGCCGGCGACGACACCAGGAGGTCCTCGATGTCGCGAGACGACGACGGCCGGAACAGGCGTCAGGCGCTCTGGCTGGGGATCGCGAGCTTGCTCGTGAACACCACCAGGCTGCTGGTCGACCTGCTCCGCAAGGGCTGAGGATGCGGGTGCCCCTCGCCGCCACCAGCGGCGAGGGGCACCCCGTCGGTCAGGACAGCAGGCGCGTCAGGACAGCAGGCGCGTCAGGACAGCAGGCGCGCCAGGAACGCGTTGCGGAACCGCCCGGTCGGGTCGAGGTCCCGCGCCAGCGCCGAGAAGTCGTGCAGCCGCGGGTACGCCTCGTGCAGGCGCTCGACGCTCGCGGCCGAGACCTTGCCCCAGTGCGGCCGGGGGTCGAACGGCGCGAGGAGCTCCTCGATGCGCTCGACCATCGCGGCGACGGCGGCGGGATCCCGTCGGAAGGTGAAGTGCAGCCCGACCGACTGCCGTCCCGACGATGGCGCCAGCCAGGCCGTGTCGGCAGCGACCGTTCGGACCTCGGCCGCGATGAGCAGCGGCGCGAGGAGCGGTTCGAGCGGACGCAGGGCCTCCAGCGCGGCGACGGCGTGCTCGGCGGGGACGAGGTACTCCGCCTGGATCTCGGCGCCGGTGGACGGCTCGAAGGTCGACCGGAAGTGCGGCAACCGTTCGGCCCACGGCCCGGGGACACCGCCCTGCTCGGTCACGCTCGCGGCGTCGTTCTCCCCCGGGTGCACCGGACCGTCGGCACGGCGGGCACCGAGTGCGACGAGGTCGACCGACGGTGCGGCTTCGTCCACGCGGTGCTTCGTCCACACCTGGCGGGCGCCGCGGTCGTCGAACGACGTGAACATCGACACCGAGTACGCGTCCGACACCACCGCGTCGAAGTGTGCCGTCACGGCGTTCCACGGCAGGTCGAGGTGCACGGTCGTGGCCACCTGGAACGTCGGCTCGATCGCGAGCTCGACCGCGGTGACGACGCCGAGCGCGCCGAGTGCCACCCGGTGCGCGTCGAGGGCGCCGTCCGGCGACGACGCGTCGACCCGGACGACGTCGCCGGAGGCCCGGACGACCTCGAGACCGACGACCGCCTGCGCGAGCGACGGGTTGCGGACGCCGGAGCCGTGCGTGCCGGTGGCGACCGCGCCGGCGACCGAGATGTGCGGCAGGGAGGCGAGGTTCGCGAGGGCCCAGCCACGAGCCTCCAGGCCGGCCCCCACCTGCGCGTGCGTCATGCCGGCCGCGACCCGCACCACGCGCCGGTCGGCGTCGATCTCGAGCACCGGCGGCAGGCCGGCGAGCGTGACCTGCACGGCGTCGGTGTCGGCGATGTCGTTGAACGAGTGCGTCGAGCCGAGCGCCGTCAGGCGCGGCGTGGCCGCGACGAGCTGCTGCAGGGCCGCCACCGAGGTGGGGCGTTCCAGCGCGGAGGCGCGGTAGGTGACGTTCCCCGCCCAGTTGGTGCGTGTCGTCGCGGCCACGGTCACGGCCCTAGAACCCGCGGTCCAGACGGTGCCACGCCTGCTGCAGGCGGAGCTCGTCCTTGAACGCGCGTGCCGTGGTGTGCTCGTCGATGACGAGGAACTCGGTGCCGACCATGGTCGCGAGGTCCTCGACGACCTGCAGGCCGACGGCGGTCGTCATCACGGTGTGGTGCGCGGCGCCGGCGGTGAGCCAGGCCTCCGCGGCGACCGGGAAGGACGGCCGCGGCTCCCAGACGGCGCGGCCGACGGGCAGCTTGGGCAGCGCCTCGGTCGGGGGCACCACGTCGACGACGTTCGCGGTGAGGCGGAAGCCGTCACGGGTGTCCGACAGGGCGACGACGACCGCCTCGCCGGCGTCCGCGGTGAAGACCAGGCGGACCGGGTCGTCCTTGCCGCCGATGCCGAGGGGGTGGATCTCGAGCGTCGGCTTCGTGGTGGTGAGCGTCGGCGAGACCTCGAGCATGTGGGCGCCGAGGATCTTCTCCGCGCCCGGGGTGAGGTCGTACGTGTAGTCCTCCATCAGCGAGGCGCCACCGGGCAGGCCCGCGCCGGCGACGTTCATCGCGCGGACCAGGACCGCGGTCTTCCAGTCGCCCTCGGCGCCGAACCCGTAGCCGTCGGCCATGAGCCGCTGCACCGCCAGGCCCGGCAGCTGCTTGAGCGTGCCGAGGTCCTCGAAGTTCGTCGTGAACGCCGCGGAGCCGTTCTGCTCCAGGAGCGCACGGAGGCCGAGCTCGATCGCGGCGCCGTCGCGGAGCGCCTGGTGACGGTCACCGCCGTCACGCCGCAGCGATGCGTCGACGTCGTAGTCGCGCTCGTAGACGGCGACGAGCTCGTCGACCGCTGCCGTGTCCGCCTCGGCCTCGGCCACCGCTGCGGCCAGCTCGTTGACCGCCCAGGTGTTCACCTGCACACCGAGCTCGATCTCGGCCTCGGTCTTGTCGCCCTCGGTGACGGCGACGTAGCGCATGTTGTCACCGAAGCGCGTGAGCTTGAGCTCACGGACGGCGGCGGCACCGGCCGCCGCGCGCGTCCAGTTCTCCACTCGCGAGACCACGCGCGGGTCGGACACGTGCCCGACCGCGGTCGCGTGCCGGACGCCGAGACGGGCGAGGGCGTAGCCGAACTCGCGGTCGCCGTGCGCGGCCTGGTTGAGGTTCATGAAGTCGAAGTCGATGTCGCCCCACGGCAGCGCGACGTTCGCCTGCGTGTGCAGGTGCAGCAGCGGCTTCGTGAGCGCCTGCAGGCCGCCGATCCACATCTTCGCCGGGCTGAACGTGTGCATCCAGGTCGTCACACCGATGACCTTGTCGTCGGCGCTGGCCTCGATCAGCGCGCGGCGGATGCCGTCGGCGTCCTTGAGGACCGGCTTCCACACGAGCTTCACCGGCACGTGCGGCGCCAGCTCGGCGTGCACGGCGCGGCTCTGCTCCTCGACCTGGCGCAGGGTCTCCTCGCCGTACAGGCCCTGCGACCCGGTGAGGAACCAGACCTCGTAGCTGTCGAGGGTGGCCTGGGGGTTCACCTGCGTCATCGCATGGCTCCTTCGGGGTTCTGTCCGTAGACGTTCTGGTAGCGATCGAAGAGTCGATCGATGTCATCGGGGGCGATGGGCACGAGCTCGCCGCCCTGCTTCGCGATGTGCACGGTGCGGGCGACGTCCTCGCACATCACCGCGGCCTTCACGGCGTCCTTCGCGTCCTTGCCGATCGTGAACACACCGTGGTTCTGCATGAGCACGGCGCGGCTCCGGTGGCCCGCGAGGGTGTCGACGATGCCGCGGCCGATCGAGTCGTCGCCGATGATCGCGAACGGGCCGACCGGGATCGGTCCGCCGAACTCGTCGGCCATCGCCGTGATCACGCACGGGATCTCCTCGGCGCGCGCCGCCCACGCGGTCGCGTACGTCGAGTGAGTGTGCACGACGCCGCCGACCTCGTGCATGTTCCGGTAGACGAAGGCGTGCGCTGCGGTGTCGGACGACGGGCCGTGCGCGTTGCCCCACCCGTCGGCGGGGACGCCGTCGAGGGTGCAGACCACCTGGTTCTCGGGGGTCAGGTCGTCGCTGGCGACCCCGCTCGGCTTGATGACGAACAGGTCGGTGCCGGGGACGCGCTGCGACACGTTGCCGCCCGTCCAGATCACCAGGCCGTAACGGACGAGCTCACCGTGCAGGGCGGCGACGCGCTCGCGCGCGGCGGCGACGGCCTGCCTCGTCTCGTCGGTGGGCGCTTCGGTCATCGGGTCGGCTCCTGTTCGGTCTGGAGGCGCGCCTCGACCACGTCGATCGGCTCGCCCTGGTCGGTCGGTGCGGGCTGCCCCGCCGGCTCGCCCTGGTCGGTCGTCGGGCCGGTGCGGGTCGCCGCGGCTGCCACGTCCTGCACGGGGAGGGCCGCGCGGTACCGGGCCAGGTAGTCCTGGAAGCCCCGGACGTTGCGCTCCTCGGGCTCGGCGACGTGCACCGCGTCGCCGCGGAACACCGTGTCGGCGAGGAAGTCCTCGAGCGGCCGGTCGGTGTGCTCCAGGTACGCCGCGAGCACGGAGATGCCCCAGGCCCCGCCCTCGCCCGCGGTCTCCTCGAGGGCGACCGGCACGCGCAGCGCCGCGGCGAGCAGGCGCTGCGGGGCACCCGGCGTGCGGAAGAGTCCGCCGTGCGCGGTCATCCGGTCGACGGCGACGTGTTCGCCGTGCAGGACCTCCATGCCGATCGCGAGGGTGGCGAAGGCGCCGTGGACCTCGGAGCGGACCAGGTTGCCCAGGGTGAACCGGGCGCCGGGGGTGCGGAGCAGCAGCGGACGGCCGTCCTCGACGCCCGTGACGGGTTCGCCCGCCAGGTAGTTGAAGGAGAGCAGCCCGCCGGCGTCGGGGTCGGCGTCGGCGGCCTCGGCCAGCAGGGTCGCGTACACGTCGTCGACCGCGACCGACGGGCTGCCGGTCCGCTCGCTCGCGGCGTCGGCGAAGCGACCGAACACGCGAGCCCAGGCGGCGATCTCGCTCGCGCCGTTGTTGCAGTGCACCATCGCGACGGCGTCGCCGGCCGGGGTCGTGACGACGTCGAGTTCCTCGTGCGGGGTCCGGAGCGCCCGTTCGAGCACGACCATCGCGAAGATGCTCGTGCCGACGCTGACGTTGCCGGTGCGCGGAGCGACGGCGTTCGTCGCCACCATGCCCGTGCCGGCGTCGCCCTCGGGAGGGCAGAACGGGACGCCGGGCTGCAGCGTGCCGGTCGGGTCCAGCCACGCGGCACCCTCGGGGGTGAGCACGCCGGCGTCCTCGCCCGCCACGAGCACCTCGGGCAGCAGGGTGCGGAGGTCGGGGACGTGGTCGCCGAGCAGGGTCTGCGTGGTCGCGAGCATCGCGGCGTCGTAGTCACGGCGGCCGGGCTCACCCGGTGCGCTCTCGACCGGGCCGGACTCGATCGGGAACATGCCGCTGGCGTCGCCGACCCCGAGGACGTCTCGGCCCGTGAGCATGCGGTGCACGTACCCGGCGAGGGTCGTGATGCCCGCGAGCTGCGCCACGTGCGGCTCCTCGTCGAGCACGGCCTGGTACAGGTGGGCGACCGACCAGCGCTGCGGCACGTTGAAGTCGAGCGCGCCGCTCAGGCGCGCGGCGGCGGGGCCGGTCGAGGTGTTGCGCCAGGTGCGGAACGGGACGAGGAGCTCGCCGTCCTCGTCGAACGCGAGGTAGCCGTGCATCATCGCGGAGACGCCCGCGGCGCGGAAGGTCGTCGGACGGACGCCGAACTGCCGTTCGACGTCGGCGACCAGGTCGGCGTAGGCCGCGCGGACCCCGGCCTCGACGGCGACCAGCGGGTACGTCCACCGACCGTCGACGTACTCGTTCTCCCACTCGTGGGAGCCGCTCGCGATCGGTCGCAGCTGCTCGTCGACGAGCACGGCCTTGATGCGGGTGGAGCCGAGCTCGACACCGAGGGTCGTGCGGCCGTCCTCGACCTGTTGCCGGCGGTCGTCGCTCATGTGTCCTCCCGAGACCTCGTCGTCCTGCGTGAGCGCTCACATCCTGGCACGTGAGCGCTCACGCGTGCAACGCGACGGCGCGCCGCGGTCCCCGCCGCCCGCCGCTCCGTCTGCCACCCTCCGCCCGTACCCCACTCGAGTCGCGCCGAGCGGGCACGATCTGTCACGCTCGGCATCCCTCGCCGACACTTCTCGCCCGCTCGGCGACACGCACGCGGCATGTCCCTCCCGCTCGGCGCCCCGGTCCGCCCGGCCCCGCTCGACCGCCCGCCGCCGGGCGCCGTCGAGGTCCGTCGAGCGGGCACGAACCGTCACGCTCGGCATCCCTCGCCGACACTTCTCGCCCGCTCGGCGACTCGCGCGCGGCATGTCCCTCCCGCTCGGCGCCCCGGTCCACCCGGCCCCGCTCGACCGCCCGCCACCCGCCGGCTGCCGGCCGCCCCCTTCCCGTCGCGAGACTTGCCGCGCGACTTCCCCACGGACGGCAGGTCGTGCGACATGAGCGTCAGCGCGCGGCAGGTCGTGCGACGACAACGCCCCTGCGGTCCGCCCCGTGCCGCCCTGCACTGCCCGGCACCCGCGCGCGTTCCGGTGCCACGACATGCCGCCGGCGATCGTTCCCGTCGCAGGACGTGCCGTCACGGGCGGAACTGAGCGGCAGGTCGTGCGACGAGAACGCTCCGACCAGCCAGGACAGCCAGGACGCCCGGACACCCGCCGGACTACGCGCCGAGGGTGCTCTCGCGGACGACGAGCGCCGGGGTGACGGCCGTCGACGCCGGACTCCCACCCGCCACGAGGTCGAGCAGCGCCCGGCCCGCGATGCGACCGAGCTCGTCGAGCCGCAGGTCGACGGTGGTCAACGGCGGCCTCGAGGCCAGCGCCACCACGTCCCAGTCGTCGTACCCGGTCACCGCGACGTCGCCCGGCACCGTCCGCCCGGTCTCGCGCAGCCGGTCGCAGACGCCCCGGGCGATCTGGTCGTTCCCGCACAGCACCGCGTCCACCGCGGCCGGGCTCCGGTCGAGCAGGTCCACGGCCTGCCGCCCCCATCGCTCGGACCACTCGCCGTGCATCGGAGCGCCCACCATCCGCTCGCCGAGCACCGGAGCGGCGCCTCGTGCCCGGTCCACCGCGGACCGCGCGTCCTCTGGCCCGGTGACGACGGCGACCCGCTGCCGTCCGAGTCCGAGCAGGTGCGCGGCCGCGGCAGCAGCACCGGCGGCGTCGTCGAGGGTGACCGACACGTCGGACGGGTCGGTCGAGGGCGTCAGCGCGTAGACGACAGGGACCGGCACGGGGACCTCGATCGGCGGACGGGCGTCGGCGGACCGACCGGTGACGACGATGCCGTCGACACCCCGGGCGACGAGCGAGCGGAGGTAGTGGGCCTCGCGGACGTGGTCGTCGCGGGTGTCGCAGACGAGCACCATCATCTCGCCGGCGGACAGGGCGTCCTCGGCGCCGAGCAGCACCGGCATGGTGAACCGTCCGAACGAGTCGGTCGTGATCATGCCCACGGTGAACGTGCGGCCGGACGACAGGGCTCGCGCCCGTGCGTCACCGACGAAGCCGAGCTTGTCGGCGGCGTCCTTCACCCGACGACGGGTCTCGTCGCGCAGCTGCCCGGTGTCGTTGAGTGCCTTCGAGGCGGTCCCGATCGACACCCCGGCGAGCGCCGCGACGTCGGTGATGCGGACGGACCGGTTCGGGTGATCGACGGCCACGGCAAGGTCCTTTCCGACTCGGAGGGCTGGCCCGATGCTAGCGCGGAAGGCTCTTGTGCACGCCCGGACGGTGCCGTAGCGTCGTGGACGGAAAGCGCTTTCCGAACGGACGGCCACCAGTCAGACGCAAGGAGGCGCCATGACCACCACGACCGGCACCACGACCGACACCCCCGCGACCGGGCGCCGCGTGCGGACCGCGACCCCGGCCCTCCCGACCGCGGCGGCGCACCTGTCGTGTCGGCCGCTCCCGGCCGGAGCCGCGCGCATCACCGGGGGCTCCTGGGCCCTGCGCCAGGACCGCAACGGTCGCGACGCCGTCCGAAGCGGGTACGAGCGCCTCCGCGCCGCCGGGAACTTCCGGAACCTCCGGATCGCCGCCGGCGACGAGCAGGGCGAGGTCGTCGGGCCGGTCTTCATGGACTCCGACGTGACGAAGTGGCTCGAGGCCGTCGCGTGGGAGTACGGCCGCGCCCCCGCCCAGGACCTGCTCGACCTGCAGCGCGAGGTCACGGCCCTGTACGCCCGGGCGCAGGCCGCGGACGGCTACGTCGACTCCGTGCAGCAGGTGCGCGGGAACGGCGAGCGCTACGTCGACCTGAAGTGGAGCCACGAGCTCTACTGCGCCGGACACCTGTACCAGGCCGCCGTCGCACAGCACCGCGCGACCGGCGACACCGGGCTGCTCGACGTCGCGACGAGGAACGCCGACCACCTCGTCGCCACGTTCGGGCCCGGCGACGACCGCACCCAGGACATCGACGGGCACCCGGTCGTCGAGACGGGCCTCGTCGAGCTGTACCGCGAGACCGGGGACCGCGCCTACCTCGACCTGGCGCACTGGTTCGTCGACGCCCGGGGGCACGGCATCATCGAGCGTGCCGGCGGCGAGCCGACGTACTTCTCCGACCGGGTCCCGGTCCGCGAGGCCACCACCGTCGAGGGCCACGCGGTCCGCGCCGTGTACCTGGCCGCGGGTGCCGTGGACGTCGCGATCGAGACCGGTGACGCCGAGCTCCTGGCGGCGAGCGAGCGGCAGTTCGCGGACATGCAGGCGACCAAGGCGTTCATCACCGGGGGCCTCGGCGCCCGCTGGGACTGGGAGGCGTTCGGCGACCCGTACGAGCTCCCGACGGACCGCGGCTACGCCGAGACCTGCGCGGCGATCGGCGGCGTCCAGTGGGCGTGGCGCCTGCTGCTCGCGACCGGGAAGCCGGTCTACGCCGACGCGATCGAGCGCCTGCTCTACAACGCGTTCCTGCCCGGGGTCAGCCTGGCGGGCACGGAGTACTTCTACGTCAACCCGCTGCAGCACCGCGACGGCGCCCACCGGGACGAGAACCGCTCCCCCGCCCACGGGCGCCGCGGCTGGTTCGACTGCGCCTGCTGCCCGCCGAACATCATGCGCACGTTCGCGAGCCTCGACGGCTACCTGGCGACCGCGACCGAGGACGGCCTGCAGGTCCACCAGTACGCGGACGCCGACCTCGGCCCGGTGCGCGTCGCCACCGGGTACCCGCACGACGGCCGCGTGGTGGTCACGGTCATAGAGGACGGCCCCCTGGCACTCGGGCTGCGCATCCCCGCGTGGTCGGACGCCACCACCGTGACGACCCCCGACGGCACCGCGTCGCCGGAGCCCGGCACCCTGCACGTGGTCGACCGCGATTGGTCGGCTGGCGACACCGTCGAGCTCGCCTTCGACACGACACCGCACCGGTACGTCGCGGATCCCCGCATCGACGCGGCGCGCGGTCAGGTCGCGATCGAGCGCGGCCCGCTCGTCTACGCCGTCGAGCAGGCCGACCAGCAGGGCTTCACGGTCGACGACCTGACGGTCGACGCCACCGCGCCCATCACCGAGGAACGTCGCGACGACCTGCTCGACGGCGTCGTCACGCTGCGCGTGCCCGGGTACGCACCGTCGCGGCACGAGCAGGCGGCGTGGCCGTACCGACGGATCGACCGACCGGGAGGCGCGACCCACCCCGCCGACGCGGCCGCCGCCTCCGACGTGGCCGGCCCCACGACCGCAGCCGGTCCCACGGACGCGGCCACGGGCCTCCAGGCCGGACCGCCCGTCACCGCGGTCGCCGTGCCGTACTACGCCTGGGCGAACCGCGGCCCGGCGCCGATGCGCGTCTGGCTCCCGCTCGCCCGCTGAGGCCGACGCTCAGGTCGAGCGGCGCACCACGAGCTCGGGCAGCAGCAGCGTCTCGTCGCGGGGTTCCCCCTCGACCACGGCGCGCACGGCCTCGAGCACCCGCTGCCCCATGGCCATGAAGTCCTGTCGCACGGTGGTGAGCGGCGGGGTGAAGTGCGCCGCCTCGGGGATGTCGTCGAACCCGACCACGGCGATGTCGTCCGGCACGCGGAGCCCCTCGTCGGCGAAGGCGTGCAGCACCCCGAGCGCCATCTGGTCGTTCCCGGCGAAGACCGCGTCGACCGCGTGCACGTCGATCGTCCGCGCCGCCGCGAACCCGCTCGCCGGGGTCCAGTCGCCGTCGAGCACGACCGGCTCGAGACCCGCCTCGCGCATGATCCGACCGTAGCTCTCGCGGCGCACCTCGGACTCCTGCGAGACCGCGGGCCCGGCGATGTGCACCACCCGGCGGTGCCCGCGGGCGAACAGGTGCTCCATCACGAGTCTCGTACCGGCGGCCTGGTCGATGGCGACGGCGGCGACACTGCGCGCGGCCGGGGTCCGGACGGCGTCCCGCTGCACGGCGTTCGCGACGACCACGGGGACGGTGACCGGGATCGTCAGCGACGCGAGCGCGTCCAGCACGCGGTTGTCGGCCGCGACCAGCACGATCGCGGCGACGTCCTGTGCGAGCAGCGTGGTGAGCGCCCCGGACAGGTCGACCGGCCGGGGGTCGTCCGGCAGCGTCGAGAGCAGCACGTGGTAGCCCGCCGACCGAGCGGCCCGTTCGAACCCGACCGCGGTGCTCGACGGTCCGTACAGCGCGTCGCCGGCGGTGATGATGCCGAGCGCGCGGCTGCGTCCCCCGGCGAGGGCCCTGGCGGCGGCGCGGGGCCGGTACCCGAGCGCGGCGACGGCGTCCGTCACCTGCGATCGGTAGGCGTCGCGGACGGTGGGGTCGCCGTTGATCACGCGGGAGACGGTCTGGTGCGAGACACCGGCGCGCTCGGCGACGTCGAAGATCGTCGGGGCCTTGCGACGTCTGCCGCCGGGGCCCCCGAGCGCGGTCGTGGTGGTCACGTCGCCGAGCGTACCGTCCGGGCCGCTCCGCGAGGCAAGATCCCGAAACGGTCACGACGAGTTGACACCCCGGTACGGAACCCTCAGTATGTGAGCGCTCACACGAGCGAATCCCACGGGGCACAGCAGCCCCAGCACCCGAGCGCGTCGAGGACGACGCGAGAGGAACAGAGGTACTTCGATGATGAAGCGCAGGATCATCGCGGGGGTCGCGGCCCTCGGCATCGCGTTCTCCCTGGCAGCTTGCTCGGCCGGCGGCCGTGCGGCGAGCACCGGCGGCGGCGACACCGCGGACGGCAACAAGGGCGCCCTGGTCGGCGTCGCGATGCCGACCAAGGTCTCCGAGCGGTGGATCAAGGACGGCAACGCCGTCAAGAGCGACCTCGAGAAGGCCGGCTACAAGGTCGACCTCGAGTACGGCGACAACAAGGTCCAGCAGCAGGCCCAGCAGGTCAGCAACATGATCACCAAGGGCGCGAAGGTCCTGATCATCGCCTCGATCGACGGTGGCGCGCTGTCCGACCAGCTCGACCAGGCGGCGAAGGCCGGCATCAAGGTGATCTCGTACGACCGCCTGCTCACCGGCAACAAGAACGTCGACTACTACGTGTCGTTCGACAACTACAAGGTCGGCGTCGACCAGGCCACGTCGCTGCTCACGGGCCTCGGCGTGCTGGACGAGAAGGGCGAGAAGACCGGCAAGAAGGGCCCCTTCAACATCGAGGTCTTCGCCGGCTCGCTCGACGACAACAACGCCGGGTTCTTCTTCAACGGCGCGATGGACACCCTCAAGCCGTACCTCGAGGACGGCACGCTGAAGATCGGCTCCGGCCAGGACCAGCTCTCGCAGGCCGCCACGCAGCAGTGGGACCCGGCGACCGCCAAGGCCCGCATGCAGAACCTCGTCGCGTCGACGTACTCCGGCGGCACGAAGCTGGACGGCGTGCTCTCGCCCTACGACGGCATGTCGATCGGCATCATCTCGGCCCTGCAGGGCGCCGGCTACGGCTCGGGTGACCGTCCGCTCCCGGTCGTGACCGGTCAGGACGCCGAGGCCGCCTCGGTCAAGTCGATCATCGCGGGCCAGCAGTACTCCACCATCTACAAGGACACCCGCAAGCTCGCGAAGCAGTCCGTGACGATGGCCGAGGACCTGCTCTCCGGCAAGACCCCCGAGGTCAACGACACCAAGAGCTACGACAACAAGGTCAAGGTCGTCCCGACCTACCTGTTCCAGCCCACGGTGGTGACGAAGGCCAACTACAAGGAGGTCCTCGTCGACAGCGGGTACTACACCGAAGCCGACCTCAAGTGACGGTCACCGACTGCGGGACAGTGCGGCTCTCCGGCACCGAAGCCGACCTCAAGTAGGACGCAACCATCCACAGGACTGGAGGCGCGGTGCACCCCCGCACCGCGCCTCCAGTCCGTCTCCACCCGCGCCCACGCGCGGACGACGGAAAGGCGGTCCACATGGCGGACACCATCCTCGAGATGCGGGACATCACCAAGACCTTCCCCGGTGTGAAGGCGCTGCAGGGCGTCTCGATCGAGGTCGAGCGCGGGCAGGTCCACGCGATCTGCGGCGAGAACGGCGCCGGCAAGTCGACCCTGATGAAGGTGCTGTCGGGCGTCTACCCGCACGGCTCCTTCGACGGCGAGATCCTGCTCGACGGCCAGCCGGTGCAGTTCGGTGACATCAACGACTCCGAGAAGGCGGGCGTGGTGATCATCCACCAGGAGCTCGCACTCAGCCCGTTCCTGTCCATCGCCGAGAACATCTTCCTCGGCAACGAGCGCGTCAAGGGCGGGCTCATCGACTGGAACCAGACGAACCTCGAGGCGGCGGCGCTGCTCAAGCGCGTCGGGCTCAAGGACAACCCGGTCACCAAGGTCACGGACATCGGCGTCGGCAAGCAGCAGCTCGTCGAGATCGCGAAGGCGCTCTCGAAGGAGGTGAAGCTCCTCATCCTCGACGAGCCCACCGCCGCGCTGAACGACGACGACTCGGAACACCTGCTCGAGCTCATCCGCACGCTGCAGGCCGAGGGCATGACGGCGATCATCATCAGCCACAAGCTCAACGAGATCAAGGCGATCGCGGACAAGGTCACGATCATCCGCGACGGCAAGACCATCGAGACGCTCGACATGCACGCCGACGACGTGTCCGAGGACCGGATCATCCGCGGCATGGTCGGTCGCGACCTGTCCAGCCGGTACCCGGAGCGCGAGCCGAAGATCGGCGAGGAGCTCCTGCGCATCGAGGACTGGACCGTCCACCACCCGCTCGACGGGTCGCGCGAGATCATCCACCAGGTGAACCTGAACGTCCGCGCGGGTGAGGTCGTCGGCATCGCCGGGCTCATGGGCGCCGGCCGCACCGAGCTCGCGATGAGCGTCTTCGGGCACTCGTACGGCACCGGCATCTCCGGCACCGTCTACAAGCGCGGCGTGCCGATCAAGACGAACACGGTGACCCGGGCGATCGACAACGGCATCGCCTACGCCACCGAGGACCGCAAGCGGTACGGCCTCAACCTGATCGACGACATCAAGCGGAACATCTCCGGCTCGGCGCTCGGCAAGCTCGCCGACTGGGGCTTCGTGAACGCGTCGAAGGAGACCACGGTCGCCGGCGGCTTCCTGAAGAGCATGAACATCAAGGCGCCGAACGTCGACGCCGTGACGGGCAAGCTCTCCGGCGGCAACCAGCAGAAGGTCGTCCTGTCGAAGTGGATGTACGCCGACCCGGACGTGCTCATCCTCGACGAGCCGACCCGCGGCATCGACGTCGGCGCGAAGTACGAGATCTACACGCTCATCAACGACCTGGCCGACCAGGGCAAGGGCGTCATCGTGATCTCGTCCGAGCTGCCCGAGCTGCTCGGCATCTGCGACCGCATCTACACACTCTCCGAGGGCACGATCACGGCCGACGTGCCCCGCTCCGAGGCCACCCCAGAGGTCCTCATGCAGTACATGACCCAGGAACGGGAGACCCCTGTCAATGAACGCGCTTAAGTCCGCCGTCGGCTACCTCACCGGGCAGCTCCGACAGATCGGCCTGTTCATCGCGCTGATCGTCATCGTCATCTTCTTCCAGGTGGCGACGAACGGCATCACCCTGGCCCCGATCAACGTCTCGAACCTGATCGTCCAGAACAGCTACATCCTCATCCTCGCCATCGGCATGGTGATGGTCATCATCGCCGGCCACATCGACCTGTCCGTCGGGTCGGTCGTCGCCTTCAGCGGCGCCATGGCGGGCGTGATGATCACCCAGTGGGGCCTCCCCTGGCCGATCGCGGCGCTCCTCTGCCTCGTCGTCGGCGCGCTCGTCGGTGCGTGGCAGGGCTTCTGGATCGCGTACTTCGGGATCCCGGCGTTCATCGTGACGCTCGCGGGCATGCTCGCGTTCCGCGGCGCGACGCAGATCGTGCTGCAGAACCAGCAGATCTCGCCGTTCCCGGAGGGCTTCCGCTCGCTCGGCTCCGGCTTCCTGCCGTCGTTCGGCACCACGGGCTACGAGCCGCTCACGATGATCCTCGGCATCGCGGCCGCCGCCGTCATGGTGATCGCCGCGTTCCGTGGCCGCATCACGCGTCGCAAGTACCAGCTCGAGAGCGAGCCGTTCGCCTGGTTCATCGTGAAGACGGCCTTCGGCGCCGCGCTCGTGATCTACGTGGCGCTGCTGCTCGCCAGCTACAACGGCACCCCGATCGTGCTCGTCGTGCTCGGTCTGCTCGTCGTCGTCTACTCGGTGGTCATGCGCAGCTCGGTGTTCGGTCGCCACGTCTACGCGATCGGCGGCAACGCCCTCGCCGCGCAGCTGTCCGGCGTCAAGACGAAGCGCGTCACGTTCCTGCTCTTCGTGAACATGGGCGTCATCGCGGCCCTGGCGGGTGTGGTCTTCACGGGTCAGCTCAACCTCGCGGCCCCGGGTGCCGGCAACGGCTTCGAGCTCGACGCCATCGCGGCCGTGTTCATCGGTGGCGCTGCCGTCACCGGCGGCATCGGCACGGTGCCGGGCGCGATCGTCGGTGGTCTGATCATCGGCATCCTGAACAACGGCATGTCGATCCTCGGCGTCGGCACGGAGTTCCAGTCCCTCATCAAGGGCCTGGTGCTGCTCGCCGCCGTCGCGTTCGACGTGTTCAACAAGCGTCGGGCGGCGTCCGCGCGCAAGTAGGACTGGCTCTCTTGCCCCGAGACTCGGGCTGAGCGACACATCTCGCGCCGGTCGGCGCGAGAACGGTCGCCCAGCCCGAGTCTCGTTCTGTACGCGGAAGTGTCAGGCAGTCAGGACGGCCCAGCCGGCGGCCGGGAGGCGCAGGGTCCCGTCCCGCAGGTCGCCGGCGCCCGCCTCCACCCGCGTCGCGTCGGCCGCGGGCACCTCGACGGGGTCGTCCGCCAGGTTCAGGGCGGTCACCACCGCCGCGTCCGCGGTCGCCGTCCGCAGCACCACCGCCGTGTTCGTCAGGTGCACGACGTCGGTGTGCGCGCGGTGCAGCCACGCGTTCCGGCGACGCAGGGCGATCAGTGCCTCGTGCACGTGGGTCAGGTCGGTCGGTGCGGGCGGGGCGGCCGGGAGCTCCGGGCGGACGGCGTCGTCGCCGCCCTCACGTTCCTCCTTGACCGCCGTCCAGCCGTACTCGTCGCCGGCGTACACGACGGGCGTCCCCGCGACCGTGAACAGCACCGCGGCGGCGTGCCCGGCGAACCGCTCCCCCACCGCGCTCGCGATCCGGGTGACGTCGTGGTTGCCGACGAAGGTCGTGGGCACGAACGTGGCGAGCAGGGCGTCGTGGCGCTCGACGGCGTGCGCGAGCTCGAAGCAGTTCCGGTCGGCGATCCCGTGCCAGACCGCCTGCCACAGCTCGTACTGCGTGGTGGAGTCCATCGTCGACGCCTCGACCACCTCGGCCGCGTCACCGTGGATGACCTCGCCGCTGGACCAGGCGTCCGGGAACCGCTCGCGCACCCGTGGCAGCACCCGCGCCCAGAACGCCGGCGGGACGGCGTACGCCGCGTCGAGCCGCCACCCGTCGATCCCGCGGTCGAGCCAGTACGTCATCACCTCGACCACCAGGTCCTCCGCCGCCCGACCGTCGTGGTCGAGGGCGACGAGGATGTCGTGCCCCTCGAAGTCGCGCACCGGTACGCGTTCGCCCTGCTGCCAGTCGGTCTGCTCGAGGGCGAACAGGTCGGCCGTGGACGCACGGGGACCCTGCTCCTCGAGCGCCCGGAACGCCGGGTGCTCGCGCCCGACGTGGTTGAAGACGCCGTCGAGCACCACGCGGACGCCGCGCTCGTGTGCCGCGTCCACGAGCGCCACGAGGTCGGACTCGTCCCCGAGCCGCGGGTCGACCCGGAAGTGGTCGACCGTGTCGTAGCCGTGCGTCGACGCCGCGAACACCGGGCCGAGCAGGAGCCCGTTCAGCCCGAGTCCCACCACGTGGTCGAGCCACGGCACGAGTCGCTGGAGGCGGTGGTCGACCGGACGGTCGTCGACCGGGGTGGTCGGACGGACCTCGGCGCCCACCGCGCCGAGCGGGTAGACGTGCCACCACATCGCGTGCTCGACCCAGGCGGGTTCCTGCGGGCGGGAGACGTTCGGGTGAAGGGTCACCACTCCGATCGTGCCAGCCGACCCTGGGCTGTGGGTCGTGTCGGACCGCAGGACCAGGATGGGCGCATGGGACGAGCGATCAGGACCGCCGCGGACGCCTCGGCATCGCAGGAGGCACACGCAGATCGGACCTGCGCGTCCTGCGGTCGTCGGATGCCGTCGTCCGCCTCCCCCGATGCCAAGTGGTGCTCGGCGGCGTGCCGGAAGCACGGGGTCGACGACACCGACCGCGCACTCGAGCAGCGGATCGACGAGCTGCTCGCCGCTCGTGCACGGACGTCGAGCATCTGCCCGTCGGAGGTCGCGCGGTCCCTCGAGCCCGACGACTGGCGGCCCCTGATGGAGCCCGCACGACGGGCAGCGCGTCGCATGGTCGCGCGGGGCGAGGTCGAGATCACCCAGAACGGCAGCGTGGTCGACCCCTCGACCGCCAAGGGTCCGATCCGGATCCGACGACCCCGGTAGGGAACACGTGTCGCCCGTGGACGTTGCACCACCACGATGACGAACACGACCGAACCGACCCCCGCCCGTCCCGAAGCCCTCGTCGTGGGTGCCAGCGGCATCACCGGCTCCGCGCTCGTCGCCCACCTGCTCGCGCTCGGGTGGGACGTGACCGCGCTCTCCCGGCGTCCGCTCGCCCGTGACGGTGTCCGCACCGTCGCCGCGGACCTCCGCGACCCGGACTCCCTGACGTCGGCACTCGCGGGCGAGCGGCCGACGCACGTGTTCTTCACCGCGTGGCAGCGGCAGGAGACCGAGGCCGAGAACATCCGGGTGAACGGTGGCATGGTCCGCGACCTGCTCGCCGCGCTCTCGCACGCCCCGCTCGCCCACGTCGCCCTGGTCACGGGGCTGAAGCACTACCTCGGCCCGTTCGAGGCGTACGCCGCCGGGGAGATGCCCGACACGCCCTTCCACGAGGAGGAGCCGCGCCTCGACACCCCGAACTTCTACTACGCGCAGGAGGACGAGCTCTTCGCCGCCGCCGAGCGTCAGGGGTTCACCTGGTCGGTGCACCGCTCGCACACCGTCATCGGGTACGCGGTCGGCAACGCCATGAACATGGGTCTGACCATCGCCGTGCAGGCCACGCTCGCGAAGGAGCTCGGCCTCGACTTCGTGTTCCCGGGCAGCGAGGCGCAGTGGAACGGCCTCACCGACATGACCGACGCCGGCATCCTCGCCGAGCACATGGTCTGGGCGGCCACCAGCCCCGAAGGCGCCGACGAGCCCTTCAACGTCGTGAACGGCGACGTCTTCCGGTGGCGGTGGATGTGGCCGCGACTCGCCGCGCACCTCGGTGTGGACCCGGCGCGTGTGGTCGGGTACCAAGACCGTCCCCGGCCGCTCGAGGAGCAGATGACCGAGCACGAGGGTGCGTGGGCCGGCATCGCCGAGCGGTACGGCCTGGTCGAGTCCGACGTCACGCGTCTGGCGTCGTGGTGGCACACCGACGCCGACCTCGGACGCGCCATGGAGGTCGTCACCGACATGGGCAAGAGCCGCGAGGCGGGCTTCACGGCGTTCCGCCGCACCGAGCGCGCCTTCACCGACCTGTTCGATCGCTACCGTGCCGAGCGTCTCGTCCCGTAGCCGTACCCCGACGGACCCGACCGGGGTACGCGAACCTCCGACCGGGCCGCGAGTCGGGCCGGATGCCCTGGTTGTCTCGGTGACACAGACGCCGGGAGCCCTCGGCGGTTCCCGGAGGAAGGAAGACACCATGTCGCTCGGAGACAAGGCCAAGGACGTCACGCAGAAGGTCGCCGGCAAGGTCGAGGAGGCCGTCGGCAAGAAGACCGACGACGCCGAGCTCACGCACCAGGGCCAGAAGGACCAGGTCATGGGCGAGGGTCGCCTCGACAAGGAGAAGGCCAAGGACGCGTTCGACGGCAAGTGAACGTCGACCACCGCTGACGCCCGTACCGCTCGTCGGTGCGGGCGTTCGCCGTGTTCCGGCGCGTCACAAGACGCCGGCGGACGGGAAGTGGTGCGATATCATGCCGCTACCAATGAAGGACGTGTATGCCAGCTCGGATTCTCGTCATATCTGACCTACACGCGCACGTAGGGCAGCAGAGTGACTCGGCTCCCTCAAACCTTTCTTTCGCCGCGGCAGGGGGTCAGGGGGACGCGCTGCTCGAGGAGTGCGCATCGATCGTGAAGGACGCGTTCGGCGAAGTCGAGGTCGTCCTCGTACCCGGCGATCTGACCGATAAGGCCGACCCGAACGCGCTTACTCGAGTCTGGGAGAGATTGAACGCCGTCGCGGCGACGCTGCAAGCTCAGCTTGTGGCGACAGCCGGCAATCACGACTACGACAGCCGCGGCAACCCAGAAGCAAACCCAAAGGGGTCGCTCCAGGAACTACGACCCCTATTTCCCTTTGATGACCGCGCTGCGCAGGCGAGTTTCTTTGCCTATAATTACTGCCAAGTGGAAACCGACAACTTCCAATTCCTGGTTCTGAACTCGTCGGCACATCACGGCTATAAAGTTGGCGGGGCGGAAGAATTTGAGCATGGCCGCATCGATTCGACGACGCTCAAGGAATTGCGTTCCGATCTCAACGAGCCAGTCGAGCAGAAGAAGCGTCTTCTAGTTCTGCATCACCACATCGCGCAACTCCCTGGCCTCGATCATGCCGAAATGAGCATGCTCCGCGAGGGGGACGAATTGATGAGTTTTCTGAGCGATGCCGCTCCATGGATGGTGATACACGGACACAAACACCGTCCGTATGTGCAATGGGCTCCAGGGAATTCATTGTCTCCCCTCCTCTTCTCCTCAGGTAGCTTCTCGGCGAACATGGGCGGAGGAGGATGGGGGGCTCAAGTCAGGAATCAATTCCACGTCATCGAATTCGACGACGAGATCGATGAAGCTCTTGGTATCGATTTCGGCGGCACGATATTCTCATGGAGTTACGCCGGGTTTGGCTGGCAGACGGCACCAGCGGAGCACATTTTGCCGCACGAGAGCGGATTTGGCTTCCGCGGCTCCCTGACCGCTTTAGCGCGCCGAATGCGCAGCGCGCTTGGGAGCACTAAGCGACTCAGCGCTGAGACCCTCAACGAAGCATTTCCTGTACTCAAGTATGTCAATGCCTTCAATATCGATGCACTAACCAAGCTTCTTCGGTCTGGCTCTCCTTCGGTCATGGTCACGTTGACGCCAGCGGGAAGGATTGAGGAGGTCGAGCTTGACTAGCGTAAACCCTGAGCACACAAGGCCGACATCAGCTTTCGCGTTCAACGCGGTGAAACTTTCGCCGCGCCAAGTTGCGGACACCTTCATCGCGCCTCCCGCCTTTGCAGACCTAATCGCCTCGGCCAACGCGGTCTTGACTGGCCCACGGGGCGCAGGCAAGACCACGTTACTAAAGATGCTTCAATCCGAAGCATTAGAAAACTGGCCAGATGCCGAAGCAGACGCCCTCGGGGCGGAGTTCAACGCGATCGGCGTGTTTGTCGGCGCCGACCGCCTCTGGACCGATCAACTCAGAACTGCGCCGATCGAGATAGCCGAAGCAGTTGCCACTGGTGCATACGCGTTACACATCGCTCGCAGTCTCGCCGCGGCAATCGAATACTCTGTACGCGACCATCGCTCAGACACGTTCCGCGAGCACGGCCGATACAAGCTCGACTCTGATCAGGAGCGAGAACTGGCGCAGTCCTTCCGATTTGCGTTTGAACTTCCCGGCAGCGGAACCAGCTTAAGCAGTGTCGTTAGGGCGATTGCTCTCAGACTTGCGGAACTGGGCAACCTTCGCAATCAGCCCGAGAGATTACTGACGACCGCATGGTTGAAGGTCGATCCTATTGGTGCAGCCGAAGCGGTAATCTCGGTCTTCAACTCTCTTGTTCACGCACCGCAGCAGCGTTGGGCCCTACTTTTCGATGAGATGGAATTGGCTCCCGTCTCTCTAGTTGAACACCTGATGCGTCGTCTTCGAGCTGGGCCCCAGCTCATCGACTTCAAGCTTTCGATGGCGCCAATCAGTCCCGAGGCGAGCCATCTCGGCGGAACACATGGCGCGATTAGCGGGCAGGACTTCGAATCGATTTCCCTAGTCGGCAACGGGAGGCTTGCCGACACCTCCTTCACGACGCGACTGTTCGAAGAATACCTGGCTCGCATGTCCGACGTGCGCGGAACCTCCTTACACAGGATACTCGGTGAGAGCTTTTTCGACGGCCGAGACGCGTTTAATGCCTCCGAATCGCGTCCTCGGCTGAGCGGCCACGCATATGCAAAAGACGGCCCGGTTTTGCAAAGCATGCGCGCTCTCGCCGCTCGGGATCCAAGTTTTGAGGGTTATCTAGGGAAGCGCCGAATAAATTTGGATGACCTTGATAGTCTCCAGGGTACCGCGCGCGCGGCCACAATCCGCAAAATCCGAAACATCGTCGTTGCGCGGGAATACTTCAAAGGTGTCAACGGTCGCAGATCGAGAAAAACTTACGAGATCTACACAGGCGCCAATTCGTTAGTGAGCTTCCCAGATGGGAATCCCCGCATGGCACAGGTGCTTATCCGCGAAATTGGGCTTGCCTTGCAGTCAAGCCTGAATGGTAAAGTTGGCCTTACTGCTCAATCCGAAGCCATCGAAGCGACGATGGATCGATTTGTGGGCCTGGTGGAAGCGCAGGAAGCCCTGGAGTTCAGTGGCGGAACAATCTCAGTCCTGAATCTGATTGACGCCGTAGGCAACGCTCTTGTTTCACGCCTGATTGATCTGCCTTTCAGTGCTGACGTCCCGGCAGGCGTGTATGTTGACTCGCAAGTCGATACGAGGCTGCTTCCTCTCGTCGAACGCGCGGTCAACGTGGGTGCGCTAGTTCCTGCTCGCACCGACAACGGGTCGCTCAACAGCGAGGTGTCCGGCGCGAAGCTGCGGCTGAACTACCTACTTTCTCCCCGGTTCCACCTTCCGTTCCGTCAAGGCAAGCTTTTGGCGATGTCCACCGTCTTGCACGAGGCGCGTTTGCAACTTGAACAGGGCTCTCAAAAGTCAACGACGACGAGGGCGCCAATGAAATCGCACCGTGATCGAATACAACCACCTCAACTCGATGTCCCAGGAGGCTTCGACTGATGCGACAGGAGCCTCAGCTTTCGGTCAATCGAGCTCAGTTCACCTCGTCAGAACGATTTGATCGCCTAGTCGCGGTCGTTGGATATGAAGAGCGCGCAAGTACCGCATATAGGAGTTTGACCAATTCTGTCCGAGACGTCACTGCTTTCGACTACCAGAACTCGGGCATTCTCAGCTATGATTCTAATCGTGATATCTTCGCGTCGGCTTGGTCGACGAGCAACCCAATCGAGCTCATGCATCAACTTCAGTCCGACTACACAAACGATCGGAATAAGGCCACGGTTGCGCCCTCTGCCGTAATGGCGGGAGGCGTTCGCTGGCTGATTGATATCTCGTGCATGGACCGGGATATTCTCGGCAGTATCGTTCGATTTGCGGCAGACAACTTCAAAGATACGGATGTATTGCGTTTCGTCTACTCCCCTGCAGCGTTTTCGGAGGATATGCAGGGCGACGTCGATAATCCGCGAGTGAATAGACCTGTTCAAGGGCTCGAAGGATGGCCCGCAGACCCCAGTCAGGAGCTTCATGCGATCGTCGGGCTCGGTTTTGAACGCACGCTGGCCCTGGCGGCCGTTGAAACTCTCGAGCCCGGAAAAGCCTTGTACTTTCATCCTCAAGGTTTTGATCGTCGGTACGATGCCGAGTTCGAAATGATCAACCGGGGTCTATTCATCTCGGAGTTTGATTCGATGCGAAGTTATTCGCTCTCGGAACCGCTATCCCTCTACCGCATGCTTGAGAACTACACGAGCGCTCTCGCGCACAGAGTGCGGATAGTTTTTGTGCCACTTGGCCCCAAAGTGTTTGCTCTGGCGTCGATGCTGGTGGCGGTCCAATACCCGAGCACCTGCAGCGTTTGGCGTGTTTCCCCTGGGCCGGAGCGACGACCGACCCAGCGAAGGGCACTAGGGCCCCTGATAGCAGTAGACGTACGAGTTGGCGTGCCGGACAATTGACCCTTAACAAAGACTCGCTCTTGATCGAATCGCGCCGCGCAAAGCGGGATGTTCGACCGTTCCTTCGATGGGCGGGCTCGAAGCGTCGACTGCTCCCGCAGTTAGTGCCGCACCTTCCCGAAACTTTTGACAAATACTTCGAGCCCTTCTTGGGCGGCGGTTCCTTGGCGACACTTCTGCAACCCAGCGCCGGAATTCTGTCGGATAAGAGCGCTGAATTGATCGAGACCTGGCAGACCGTGGCCGCGTCCCCTCGTGAAGTTGCCGAGAAGCTCCGCGCGTGGCCCTTGCAAAAGGAACATTACTATCGCGTCAGAAGTGAAACACCTTCTGGTCCGATATCGAGAGCAGCACGTTTCATTTATCTCAACCGCGGGGCATTCAATGGTCTTTACCGGGTGAACAGCCAGGGACGCTTCAACGTTCCGTGGGGTGCTCCCAAATCGTCCACGGTCGTACACGATGGTTTGCTTGAGGCCGTTTCTATCTGGCTGCGTGATTCAGAGTTGAAAGTGCTATGCGCCGACTTCGAAACGGTCATGGGAGCTGCGGAAGCAAATGACCTTGTTTTCGCTGATCCGCCTTACCACGCAGTGCGTCCGGATGGCAGGGACTTTCGCCACTACAACCACGAGTTATTTTCCTTCGAGGACCAAGTTCGCCTTGCAGAAGCGGCGCGTGCTGCCCGTGATCGCGGCGCGACAGTCTTAGTCACGAATTCCGCTTCCGCGCAGATAGCGGCGCTTTACAATGATTTTCGGGTAGTAAGTCTTACGCAAACCTCAACTATTGCCGCTTCCTCTGCGCGACGACAAACTGTCATTGAATACCTTTTCGTTTCGACTTGACAAGTTGAGCGAAAGCATCAGGTCCGCTCATCGACCGGCTCAGAACGCGTAGCGGATGCGGCAGGACGGCAGGTGCTCGGCGACGAGCTCGCGGAAGCGCTCGACGAGCTGCCCCTTCATGCCCGAGCGGTAGCGGACGTTGACGGCACCGTTCTGCGAGACCTTCTGCTCCTGCAGGTCCGGGCGCCAGAGCAGGTCCTCGGCCTTCGGGTGCCAGCCGAGGTTGACCTCGTGCAGGGGCTGGTTGTGCGTCAGGAAGATCACCTCGGCCGCGAGCTGTGCCTTGGCCGCGGGTTAGAGGACGTCGTCGACCTGGCGCAGCAGCTCGGCCCAGTCCGACTCCCACGTCGGTGTGAGGATCACCGGCGAGAAGTTGAGGTGCACCTCGTACCCGGCGCCGACGAAGTCGTTCACCGCGGCGATGCGTTCGGCGATCGGGCTCGTGCGGATGTCGGTGACCTTCGCGGTCTCGTGCGGCATGAGCGAGAACCGGATGCGCGTGCGACCCATGGGGTCCCAGTCGAGCAGGTCGCGGTTGACGTACTTCGTCGCGAAGGAGGCCTTCGCCGTGGGGGTCATCCGGAAGAGATCGCAGAGGTCCCGCACGTTGTCGCTGATCATGGCGTCGACCGAGCAGTCGCTGTTCTCGCCGATGTCGTAGACCCAGGCGTCCGGGTCGCACTGGTTCGGCTCGGTCTTCGGTCCCTGCTTCGCGATGTTCCGAGCGACGTGCTTCGTGATCTGCTCGATGTTCGCGAAGACCGTCACCGGGTTCGAGTAGCCCTTGCGCCGCGGCACGTAGCAGTACGCACACGCCATCGCGCAGCCGTTCGCGGTCGAGGGGGCGATGAAGTCGGCGGAACGACCGTTCGGTCGGGTGACGAGCGACTTCTTGACGCCGAGCACGAGCGCCTCGGTCTTGATGCGCACCCACCGCTGCACGTTGCGCTCGTCGCCGTGCACCTCGGGGATGTTCCAGTGCGACGCCACGGGCACGATCTCTGCGTCGGGCCAGCGCCCGAGCACCTCCTGCCCGCGCGGGAGCTCGAGAGCGGCGTCCTCGGCGTAGATCCGCCGGACGTCGAGCATGGGTCGCACGCGTGGTCCCGTCATCGACACCTGTCTACCGTCGACCACCGACGGTGCAGACTCGGGAGCATGCCCGCCGAGCCCGACGACCACTTCTTGGTCGTCGACGGCCGCCGGTGGCGTCGCACCGACCCCGCGCTGCCCGAGGACGTCGCCGCTGCGCTCCGCTCGCACCTCGGCCGCGGGCGCAACGCCGTCAAGCAGGCGAAGCGCGCCGGCGACGAGGACGCCCTCGCCGCCGCTCGGCACCGGAACGGCCTGGCGAAGCACGGGCTCGGCGAGCGGGGGCCCGAGTG
Organism: Curtobacterium sp. NPDC087080; assembly: GCF_044745105.1. Taxonomy (NCBI): domain Bacteria; kingdom Bacillati; phylum Actinomycetota; class Actinomycetes; order Micrococcales; family Microbacteriaceae; genus Curtobacterium; species Curtobacterium sp. NPDC087080. The sequence continues at coordinate 462,775 of NZ_JBIUZP010000003.1, forward strand.
GTGGACCCGCCCCGAGGCCGACCGGATCGCCGACGCCGAGCGCGCCCTGGCCGACCTCGACGCCCTGGACGCCTGAGTCCGCCTGAGTCCGCCCGGTCCCTCCCAGAACACCCGCGATGGGAAGCGAGAACGGGCGTACCTGGTCGATCCGTCCGACCAGCTACGCCCGTTCTCACCAGGTACGCCCGGAAGTGCCCGGAAGTGCCCGGTGCCCGGCGCCGGAAGACGCGCCCGCGTCAGGCCTCGGTGTGGCCCAGGTCGGGCTCGAGGAGCATGCACACCGAGCGGGACGCCGCGGCGTGCAGCTCGAACACGACGACCTCGTTCCGGCCGGCACGGAGCACCGGCCCCGGCACGGCCAGCGTCCGCTGCGGCCCCCGCGACCAGTACCGCCCGAGGCAGAACCCGTTCACCCAGGCGACACCCTTGCGGAAGCCGTCGAGCGACAGGTAGCGGTCCTCCGTGGACGTCAGGTCGAACGATCCGGCTGCGAGCACGGGACCAGCCAGCACGTCGCCGTCGGTGGAGGGCAGTGCGGCGAGCTGGTCGACCGCCGCCGGCGCGATCGGGTCGAGCGCGAGCGGCGCCGCCGACCACCGGGCGAGCGGCACACCGTCCACCGCCACTCCCCCGATCAGCCCCTTGGGCTCGCCGATCCGGGGGCCGTAGTCGACGCGCCCCTGGTCCTCGACGAGGAGCTCCAGCGTGCCGGTGACCGGCGGGAGCGCGATCGCCCGGTCGTGGTGCTCACGCTCCAGGACGCCGACGACCACGCCGTTCACCGAGACGACCGCACGGTCGCGGACCTCGGTGCCGACGGTCAGGACGCCGCCGGCCGGCAGGTCGACCTCGGTCCGGTAGAGCACGAAGCCGCTCGCTGCGCCGAGGGCGTCGAAGGTCGGCGGCTCGTCGTGCGCCGACCACTTGGTGAGCGCGGGCAGCAGGGACCGGAGCGACGCGACCCGCTCGAGGCGGACCGCGACGTCCGCGGCGGGCGCAGGGCGCGCCTCCAGGCCGGCGACCGACGCGGCGGACGCACTCGACGTGTCCGACGCACCCGACGGGGCCAGCACACCCGACGCACCCGACGCGGCCAGCACACCCGAGCCACCCGGCTGCATCGACGCCGGGAGCGGCGGGACGGGCGCGTAGCGCTCGATGACCGACCGGAAGGCATGGAACTTCGGCGTGGGCCGGCCGGCCTCGTCGAGCGGGGCGTCGTAGTCGTACGACGTCGCGATCGGCCGGTACACGCCCTTGTCGTTCGCGCCGTTCGTGAAGCCGAAGTTCGTGCCGCCGTGGAACATGTAGATGTTCACCGAGCCGCCGGCCGCCAGCAGGTCGTCGAGGTCCGACGCCGAGGCCGAGGCGGGCGTGGTGTGGTGGTGCTCGCCCCAGCTGTCGAACCAGCCGTCCCAGAACTCCGAGCACATCAGCGGTCCGGTCGGCTGCGCCTGACGGAGTCGCTCGAGCCGCTCCGTGGAGCGGGACCCGAACGAGCCGGTCTTGTGCAGCGACGGCAGCGAGCCGTCCTCGAGCATGGTGCCCATCGGCTGGTCGACGCTCGTGAAGGGCACCGTCAGCCCGATGTCGCGGTGCATCTGCTCGAGCGCACGCAGGTACGACGCGTCGGAGCCGTACGCGCCGTACTCGTTCTCGACCTGCACGAGCACGATCGGCCCGCCCTGGTCGACCTGCCGCGGCACGAGGACCGGCGCGAGCTGCTCGAGGTAGTCGCGCACGGCGGCCAGGAACCCGGGCTCGTTCCGCCGGACCCCGACGGTGCCGTCGGCGAAGAGCCAGTAGGGCAGACCGCCGTTCGACCACTCGGCGCAGATGTAGGGACCGGGGCGGACGATGGCGTGCATGCCCTCCTCGGCGACCAGGTCGAGGAAGCGGCCGAGGTCGAGCCCGCCCTCGAAGCTGAAGGTCCCGGGCTGCGGCGCGTGGGCGTTCCAGGCGACGTAGGTCTCGATGGTGTTGAGGCCCATCAGCTTCGCCTTGCGGATCCGGTCCTGCCAGAGGTCCGGGTGCACGCGGAAGTAGTGGATCGCGCCGGACAGGACCCGGTGCGGCTCGCCGTCGAGCAGGAAGTCGGTGTCGCCGATGGCGAAGCGCATGGTGTGTCTCTCTCGTACGACGGGGCCGTGCGGACGTGGTGTCCGCACGGCCCCGGGGTGTGGGGAACGCGGGTGTTACTTGCTCTCGACCGTGAAGCCCTGGTCCTTGCCGTACTTCACGAGCGCCTTCTGCCAGGCCTCCAGGCCGCCCTCGAGCGAGGTGCCGTTCTGGTAGGACTGCCCGACGGTGTCGGCGTAGACGCTGTTCGCGTACACCTGGTACGGCAGGTAGGTGAAGTCGTTCGCCGAGGTCTTCGAGGCGTCGACGAGGACCTTGTTGATGTCCTGGCCGCCGAAGTACTCCGGCTTCTCGTTCAGGAACGAGCTCGAGTCGAGGTCGGCGGTGGTCGACGGGAAGCCGCCGGACTGCATGAAGACCTTCGTGGACTCCTCCGACGAGTTCAGCCACTTCAGGAAGCCGGCGGCGAGGGCCGGGTTCTTCGACTGCTTCATGACGACCTGCGAGCTGCCGCCGTTGCTGGCCGTCTGGGCCTTGCCGCCGTCGTAGGTCGGCATCGGCGCGACGCGCCAGTCACCCTTGGCGTCCGGCACGCTGGCCATCAGGTTGCCGGGCATCCAGGCACCGGTCACCATCGTGGCGATCTCGCCGTTGCCGAGCTGCTTGTACCAGTCGTCGGTCCAGCCGGTGGTCTTCGACAGCAGGCCCTGCTCGACGAGCTGGTCCCAGGTCTTCGCCCACTTCTGCGTGCCGGCGTCGTGCAGGTCGATGGTGATCTTGTCGCCGTCGGTCGTGAACGGGGTGCCGCCGGCCTGGGCGATCATGCTCGTGGTGAAGCCGGCGTCGCCGGAGTCCGCCGCGATGTACTTCGACGGGTCCGCCTCGTGCAGCTTCTTCGCCGCAGCGACGTACTCGTCCCACGTGGTCGGCACCGTGATGCCGTACTCGTCGAAGACCTTCTTGTTGTAGAACAGCGCCATGGGGCCGGAGTCCTGCGGCAGGCCGTAGACCTTGCCGTCCATCGCGACGTTGCTCCAGGTGCCCTTCGAGAACTTGCTCTCGAGGTCGTCGAAGCCGTACGACGACAGGTCGACGAGCGAGTCGGACAGGGCGAACTGCGGCAGCGCGTAGTACTCGACCTGGGCGACGTCGGGCGCACCCGAGCCGGCCTTGATCGTGTTCTGCAGCTTCGTGTACTGGTCGGCGCCGGTGCCGGCGTTGACCAGCTTGACCTTCACCTTCGGGTACTGCTTCTCGAACGCGGCGACCTGGTCCTTGGCCGAGGGGGTCCAGGACCAGTAGGTCAGCGTGCCGCCGTCCTTCAGGGCCTTGTCGATGTCGTCCGCCGAGCCGCCGGCGGAGCTGCCGGACGCGCAGGCGGTCATGGCGATCGCGGCGGTGACGCCGATGGCGAGGGCGCTGAGCCCGCGCCGGAGACGCTTGTTCATGGGTTGCCTTCCACTTCTTCGTGATCTGGGGCTGGGGTGTGGTGCTGCTGTGTCCGGTCGCGAGGCGCGTGGCGGGCTGCCGGCGTGCCTGGCGTCCGGTAGGTCAGGCCTTGACGGACCCGGCCGCGAGGCCGGACTGCCAGAAGCGCTGGAGGAAGAGGAACGCGACCACGATCGGGATGATCGTGAGGAGCGATCCGGTGACGACGAGGTTGTAGATCGGCTGCGCGCCGGAGCCGGTGGCCTGCGCGTTCCACTGGTTGAGGCCGACCGTGAGCGGGTACCACTTCGGGTCGCTCAGCATGATGAGCGGCAGGAAGTAGTTGTTCCAGGTGGCGACGACCGCGAAGAGCAGGACGGTGACGACGCCGGGGGTGAGGAGCTTCAGCGCGATGGTGAAGAAGATCCGGAACTCGCCGGCTCCGTCCATGCGGGCGGCCTCGATGAGCTCGGTCGGGATTGCGTCGATCGCGTAGGTCCAGATGAGGTACATGCCGAACGGACTGATCAGCGACGGCAGGATGATCGCCCACGGGGTGTTCGTCAGGCCGAACTGCGAGAAGAGCAGGAAGGTCGGGACGGCGAGCGCGGTACCGGGGACGGCGATCGCACCGAGGACGACGGCGAAGACCGCACGACGGCCGGGGAACTGGAACTTCGCCATGCCGTAGCCGGCGACCGTGGCGAGCAGGGTCGCGCCACCGGCACCGACGACCACGTACAGCAGCGTGTTGCCGAGCCACTGCATGAAGATGCCGTCGTTGTAGGTGAGCGTGTCGACGATGTTCTGCCAGAGGTTGAAGTCGCCGCCGAACCACAGGCCGAACGTCGACAGCAGCGACGCCTGGGTCTTCGTGCTGTTCACCAGCAGGTAGAACAGCGGCGCGAACGAGTAGACGACGAAGACGACCATCACGGCGGTCAGGAGACCGGAGCGCTTCACCTTGCGTCCGTCGACCGGCTTGCCGGCGCGACGCGACCGGGAGGCGCGGGTCGCCCGGTCGCGCGGGTCACGCTGGGTGGTGGTCGCCTCGGTGACCGTGGCCGGGCCGGTCCCACCGGCGGGTCCGGTCGCGGGGTGCTGCAGGGTGCTCATCGGTTCTCCTGGCGGGTTCCGCGGACCTGGACGACGTAGGCGATCACGGCGGTGATGACGCCCATGACGATGGCGACGGTGGCGGAGTAGTTGAACTGCTGGCCGCTGAAGGACAGCGAGTAGGCGTACATGTTCGGGGTGAAGGCGCTGCCGATGACGTTCGGGGCGAGGGTCTTCAGCAGGTTCGGCTCGTTGAAGAGCTGGAAGCTGCCGATGATCGAGAAGATCGTCGCGATGACCATCGGGCCGCGCAGGGCGGGCAGCTTGATCGAGAAGACGGTGCGCAGCGGTCCGGCGCCGTCGAGCTCGGCGGCCTCGTACAGCTCGCCGGGGACGACGCGGAGGGCTGCGTAGAAGATCAGCATGTTGTAGCCGAGGAACTCCCACGTGACCACGTTGCCGATCGACGTGAGGACCCAGGTCGGGCTGAACGGCTGCAGCAGGTCGATGCCGAGCGCGCTGTTGGCGGCGCCGGTGAGGCCGAACTGGTTGCCGTAGATGAAGCCCCAGATGAGGGCTGCGACGACGCCGGGGACCGCGTACGGCAGGAACACCGCGATGCGGAAGAACCCGGTGCCCCAGAGCCGTGCGCTGTCGAGCGCGAGGGCGGCGACGAGGGCGAGGCCGAGCATGATCGGCACCTGCACGACGAGGAACAGCGCGACGCGGCCGAGGCCCTCCCAGAACTGGGCGTCCTGGAACAGCTGCACGTAGTTGGCGAACCAGACGAACTGGTTGCCGCCGATGAGCTGGTCGCGGAACAGGCTCAGCCAGAGCGCGTAGCCGATCGGCACGATGAGCATCGCCACGAGGACGACGACGAAGGGGCCGACGAACAGCCAGCCGGTGTACCGCCCCCGGACCTTCGGGCGGCGAGCGGTCGGCCGTGCCGGCGGTGCCGCCTCGGCCGGGCGCGCTGCGAGCGTGCTCATGTGACTCCCTTGTCTGCTGCGTTCGGGTTCCGGACCGTGCACCTTCCGGTGCGTTCGGGACGTGCCCTGCCTGCGCTGGCACCGTTCCGGAGGACGTCGATGTTGACGTCAACATCGAACGACGTCACCGTAGCATGGCAACGTCAACATGCACTAGCGTTCGGGGAAGTCGAACGGAGGGAACACGTTGTCGACCGATCTGACCGCACCGCGTCGTGCGCCGTCGATGGCCGCGGTGGCCGATGCCGCCGGCGTCTCGATGCAGACCGTGTCGCGCGTCGCACGCGGGTTCGACAACGTCAGTCCGGACACCCGCGACCGGGTCCAGCGCGCCATGGACGACCTGGGCTACCGGCCGAACCGTGCAGCCCGCGCGCTGCGGTCCGGGCGGTTCCGGACCATCGGCGTGATCATGTTCACGCTCGCGTCGTTCGGCAACATGCGCACGCTCGAGGCGATCTCGGCAGCAGCGGCGGCCGCGGACTTCACCATCACCCTGCTGCCGATGGCGTCGCGCACCGGCGAGGGCGTCCGCACCGCCCTCTCCCGGCTGCACGAGCAGGCGGTCGACGGCGTCGTGATCGTCATCGAGTCGCACATCATCGACACCGCCGAGGTCGTGCTGCCGAGCGGTGTCCCGCTCGTGGTCGTCGACTCCGCGGGCACGACCGACCGCCCCTCGATCGACATCGACCAGGCCGAAGGTGCACGGCTCGCCACGCAGCACCTGCTCGACCTCGGCCATGAGACCGTCTGGCACGTCGCAGGCCCCTCGGCCTCCTACTCCGCCGAACGCCGTCTCGACGCGTGGCGGGAGACGCTGGAGCTCGCCGGTCGTCGGGTCCCGCCGGTCCTCCCCGCCGGGTGGTCGACGGCCGACGGGCACCGTGCGGGCCGGGAGATCGCAGCACGCCCCGACATCACCGCCGTCTTCGCGGTGAACGACCAGACCGCGCTCGGGGTGCTCCGGGCGGCGCACGAGGCCGGTCGCGACGTGCCGGGGAGCCTCAGCGTCGTGGGGTTCGACGACTTCCCCGAGTCGGAGTCGTTCTGGCCGCCGCTCACCACCGTGCACCAGTCCTTCGACGAGGTCGGGCGCCGTGCGGTCGCGACGCTGCTCGCGCAGATCGAGGGCACCCCGGTCCGGACGTCGACCGACCTCGTGCCGGTGCGCCTGGTCGAACGGGCGAGCACGGCACCCCCGCCGCGGGCCTGAGCGCTCCCGGCAGGCCTGGACGCTCGCGGCGGATCAGGCGGTCACCCGTGCGCTCCCGTGACGCAGGAGCAGACTGACCGCATGACCACCTTCAGCGCAGTGACCGTGCTCGGCGCCGGCGTCCTCGGCACCCAGATCGCCCTCCAGACCGCTCGACACGGCGTCCCCGTCGTCGTGTACGACATCAGCGAGGACGCGGTCGCCGCCGGTCGTCAGCGGCTCACCGGCATCGTCGAGCAGTACCTCGGCGACGTCGGGCAGGACGCCCGCCCGGACGCCGACGCGGCCGTCGCGCGGATCACCTTCGACACCGACCTCGCGCACGCCGTCGCCGAGGCGGACCTGGTCGTCGAGGCGGTGCCCGAGCGACTCGACCTGAAGCGCGACGTGTACGCACGCCTCGCCGAGGTCGCGCCGGAGCACACGGTCTTCGCGACCAACTCGTCGACCCTGCTGCCGAGTGCGATCGCCGACGCGACCGGGCGCCCGGACCGCTTCCTCGCCCTGCACTTCGCGAACCACGTCTGGCGGCAGAACACCGCCGAGGTGATGGGGACCGAGCAGACCGTCCCCGAGGTGTTCGAGCGCGTCGCGACCTTCGCCGAGGAGATCGGCATGGTCCCGATCCGCCTCCACAAGGAGCAGCCCGGCTACGTGCTCAACTCGCTGCTCGTCCCGCTCCTCGACGCAGCAGCTGCACTCGTGCTCCGCGGGGTCGCCGACCCCGAGACGATCGACACCACGTGGCAGATCGGGACCGGCAGCCCGGTCGGGCCGTTCCGCATGTACGACGTCATCGGGCTCCGCACCGCGCACGCGGTCGCGAGTGCCTCCCCCGAGCCGGGCGCGCAGGCGTGGGCTGCGTACCTGCAGTCCGAGTACCTCGACCAGGGCAAGTTCGGCGTCGAGTCGGGTGAGGGGTTCTACCGGTACCGCTGACCTGAGCACCCCTAGGATCTCGGGATGGAACTCGTCGCCCCCTCCCCCGAGTACTTCCCGTCCTTCCGCCGCGCCCTGCAGGAGTGGGACGGCGCCCACCAGGACGGTGCCGGGATCCGCGACGTCGCGGCGCTGCAGGACCGGGCGGGCTTCGAGCGCTGGGTCGAGCAGCTCCTCGCCGAGGAGACCGTCCCCGCCAGCCCCGAACACGTCACGTGCACCTACCGCTGGATCGTCGAGGGCGACGAGTACCTCGGCAGCATCGCCCTCCGGCACGAGCTGAACGACTTCCTCCGCTCGTACGGCGGGCACGTCGGGTACGGCGTCCGGCCCTCCGCCCGGGGGCGGGGACTGGCGTCCGCGGCCCTCGCCGAGGTCGTCCGCACGGCAGCCGAGCGCGGCCTGCCCGAGGTCATGCTGACGTGCGACGCGACGAACCCCGCGTCCCGCCGGGTCATCGAGCACGCCGGCGGCCGCTACGAGCGCAGCGTCGTCGACCCGGACGGGCACACCCTGCTCCACCACTGGATCCGCACGGGTGCGCACGCGCAGCCCGACGTCACCGAGGTGGACGTCGTCGGCGGCCCCGAGCCGCTCACCGTCGGGCTCCACGAGCACGACCCCGCCTGGGCCGGCCGGTACGAGGAGCACCGCGCACGGATCGCCCGCGCCCTGGACGGCCAGCACGTCACGATCGAGCACATCGGGTCGACGTCCGTGCCGGGACTCGCTGCGAAGCCGATCGTCGACGTCGCGGTCGCCGTGCCGGACGTCACCGACGAGGCCGCGTACCTCGCCCCGCTGCTCGACGCCGGGTACGAGCTCCGGGTGCGCGAACCCGGTCACCGACTCGTCCGGACGCCCGAGCGGGACGCACACGTGCACGTCTACGAGCACGGTGCCCCCGAGCTCGACGACTACCTGCTGCTCCGCGACCAGCTGCGCCGCGACGACACCGACCGGCAGCGGTACGAGGACACCAAGCGTGCGCTCATGGAGCAGTCGTGGGACGACACGAACGCCTACGCCGACGCGAAGACCGCCGTCATCGCGGACGTCAAGGCCCGCGCACGGGCTGCGGTCGTGCGCGTCCGTCCGGTCCGTCCGACGGACGCGGACGCCTGGCAGGACCTGTACGCCGGGTACCGCGCCTTCTACCGTCTGCCCGAGGACCCCGAGGTCGTCCGCACCACCTGGGAGTGGGTCTCCACGGGCGCGCACGGGCTGAGCGGGCTCGTCGCCGAGGACGCCGACGGCCACCTGCTCGGGCTGGCGGACGTGCGCCGGTTCGCCCGTCCGTCGTCGGCGACGACCGGCCTGTACCTCGACGACCTGTTCACGGCTCCCCGTGCCCGGGGCCGCGGTGTCGCGACCGCCCTGCTGCACGAGGTCGCCGCCACCGCCGCCGTCGAGGGCGCGAGCGTCGTCCGGTGGATCACCGCCGCGGACAACGCGACCGCGCGGGCGGTCTACGACCGGGTCGCCGCGGCGACCCCGTGGGTCACCTACGACATGCGGCCGTCCGCGGACTGACCGACCGGCGGACGGGAGGCGCGTGGCCGGACCGCACCGCGCCTCCCGTCCGGCGTGTCCTTGGCCGGGAGGCCCGTGGCCGGACCGCACCGCGCCTCCCGTCCGACGCGGACCGGCCACGCCGTCACCGTCCGGACACGAGCGAAGGGCACCGGTCCGCTCGCGCGGGCCGGTGCCCTCCGTGCTCACTCGACGCTCACCGGAGCGCTCGCCGAGGCGTTCGTGCGCCGACCGTCGTCGGCGGCGGCTCAGCCGATCGACACCGCGGTCCAGGAGACCGGGGGCAGCTCGATCGTGATCGTGTCGCCCTCGCGGCGGACGGTCTCGTTCGTGCGGAGCCCGACGCGCTCGCGGCCCTCCAGGTCGTTGACGGCGTGCACGTCGTCGTCCCAGATGCCCTCGGCGCGGACGTCGCCCTCGACGCCGATGCCCGCCAGGTCGATCGTCACCGTGGTGCTCTCGGTCTGGTGACGGTTCACCAGGAACACCGCTGCCTTCCCGTCCTCGACGGTGGCGGCGGAGTCGACCACCGGGACCTCGCCGTACTTGCCGCCGTCGACCGTGTCACCGGAGGCCTTGACCTGCAGCGACGTGCCGTTGGCGAGCCGCGAGGTGACCGAGAACGGGAAGAAGGTCGTCTGGCGCCAGGCCGGGCCACCCGGCTCGGTCATGATCGGGCCGATCACGTTGACGAGCTGGGCGAGGCTCGCCGACGCCACACGGTCGGCGTGGCGGAGCAGCGAGATGAGCAGACCACCGACGACGACCGCGTCCGCGACCGTGTAGACGTCCTCGAGCAGACGCGGGGCGACCGGCCACTCGTCGAGCGTGAACGTCTTCGCCTGCGCCTCCCAGCGCTTGATCGACCACACGTTCCACTCGTCGAACGAGATGTCGATCCGCTTGTCCGACTTCTTGTGCGCCTTGACGTGGTCGGCGGCGGTGGTGACCGTGTCGATGAAGTGGTCCATGTTCACGCCCGAGGCGAGGAACGACGACATGTCGTCGCCCTCCTCGTAGTAGGCGTGCGCCGAGATGTAGTCGACGTCGTCGTAGGTGTGCTCGAGGACGGTGCGCTCCCACTCGCCGAACGTCGGCATCGAGGCACCGGACGAACCGCAGGCGACGAGCTCGAGGTCGGGCTGGATCTGCCGCATGGCCTTCGCGGTCATCGCGGCGAGCTTGCCGTAGTCCTCGGCGTTCTTGTGACCGAGCTGCCACGGGCCGTCCATCTCGTTGCCGAGGCACCACATCTTGATCGCGAACGGCTCCTGGCGGCCGTTCGAGCGGCGGTACTCGCTGAGCGCGGTGCCGGCGTCGATGTTGGCGTACTCGAGGAGCTCGATGGCCTCCTGCGTGCCGCGGGTGCCGAGGTTCACGGCGAGCATGAGCTCCGAGTCGACCGCGTCGAGCCAGTGCTGGAACTCGTGCAGGCCGACCTCGTTCGTCTCGGTGGAGTGCCAGGCGAGGTCGAGGCGGCGGGGTCGCTGCTCGACGGGGCCGACGCCGTCCTCCCACTTGTAGCCGGAGACGAAGTTGCCGCCGGGGTAGCGGATCGCGGAGACGTTCAGCTCCTTGACGAGGTCGATGACGTCCTTGCGGAAGCCGTGCTCGTCGGCGGTCTCGTGAGCGGGCTCGTGGATGCCGTCGTAGACGTGGCGCCCGAGGTGCTCCACGAACCCACCGAACAGGCGACGGCGCACCGGCCCCACGGTGAACGCGGCGTCGAGGACGAGGTGTGTGCGGGGCATGGATCTCCTTCGATCTGCTGGGGGGTTCGTGCGGTGACGTGCGCGGCCCGTCACGAAAGTGAGCGCTCACGTCATGAGAACGCTAGCGGGTTCCGGCCCGTTGGGGAAGCGGTGGCACACCGGTGTCGTGACGTTCACGGAAGGGGTGGCGGCGACCCCGGTCGGCCGCTAATGTGAGCGCTCACGGAGCAACGACCGCTCCGCTCGGCCCGTCCCGATGGAGTGATGCCATGCCGATCCGACCAGCCGTACCCACCCCGCAGACCCGCGGCGGTGCCTTCACCCGGCGGACGCTGCTCGCCGGTGCCGCCGCAGGTGCAGCGGTCCTGCCGCTCGCAGCCTGCTCGAGCCCGATCGCCGCCGGCATCGCCGGTGCCCCGCTCAACCCGGAGACACTCGTCTTCTGGAACCTGTTCGGCGGCGGCGACGGCGTCCGCATGCAGACGATGGAGGACGGGTACGCGAAGCAGCACGGCGGCTCGTCCGCGCTGCAGGCCACCACCTTCGCGTGGGGCAACCCGTACTACTCGAAGGTGACACTGGCCACCGTCGGGAACAAGCCGCCGGACGTCGCCATCGCCCACCTCACCCGCGCGAAGCCGCTGTGGGACGGCGACCTGCTCGACCCGATCACCGAGGACGACCTGGCGAGCGTCGGCCTGAGCGCCAGCGACTTCAACCAGAAGGCCTGGACCGCGCAGAAGACCGACGGCAAGAACATCTGCATCCCGCTCGACACACACCCCTTCGTGCTCTTCTACAACGTCGACGTGTGCCAGAAGGCTGGCCTGATCGATGCCGACGGCAAGCTCAAGGACCTGAACGGCCTCGAGAACTTCGAGGACGCGATGGCCGCCGTCGCGAAGGTAACCGGCGGCACGGCGCTCAACGTGGCGAACGTCGTCCCCGAGACCGCGACCCCGTGGCGGTTCTTCTGGACGATGTACAACCAGATCGAGGGTGCGACCCCGTTCATCAGCGACGGCGGCGCGAAGCTCACGGTCAACGAGGACGCCTACGGCAAGGTCACCGAGACGACCCAGAAGTGGGTGCAGAACGGCTGGCTGAACAAGGCGCTCGACTACGCGACGGCGCAGTCGCTGATGTTCGACGGCAAGGCCGGCTTCTTCATGCAGGGCGAGTGGGAGATCAGCACCGCCCAGTCGATCAAGGGGCTGAAGTTCGGCATGGTGCCGATCCCGCAGCTCTTCGACAAGCCCGCGACCCAGGCGGACTCGCACACGTTCATCCTGCCGAAGAAGGACCGGACGCCCGAGCAGCGCAAGGCGCACATGCTCTTCATCAAGCAGATGCTCGAGCAGAGCCTCACCTGGGCCGAGGGCGGACACGTGCCGGCGTACATGCCGACGTTCGACAGCCAGCAGTACAAGGACCTCACCCCGCAGTCGAACTACGCGTCGGCCGCCGAGACCGCGGTCTTCGACGACGCTGCCTGGTACGGCGGCTCGGGCTCGACCTTCGAGGGCATCGTCGGCGCGCAGCTCGCCCTCGTCCAGCAGGGCAGCAGCTCCCCCGCCCAGGCGCTCTCGGCGATCAAGGGCCAGCTCGCGACCTACCTCAACACCCCGAGCCCGCTGTGACCGGGCACGTGATCCTCCTCGTCCCCGTGGACACCGCGCGAAAGGCACGATGACGTGACCGCTGCACCAGTTCTCACCCGCCCCACGGACGCCGCGACCGTCACCCGTCGTGCGCGGCCCCGCGCGAACTCGACGAACCGAGGGCAGGGCCGCTCCGGCTGGCTCTTCCTCGCCCCGTTCGGCCTGTTCTACGCGGCCTTCCTGCTCGGCCCGACGGTCTGGATGATCGTCACGAGCTTCTTCAACACCTCGACGGTGCGCACCGGGCTCGGCAGCTTCGCCGGGTTCGCCAACTACGCCGAGATGCTCGGGCGCAGCGACTTCTGGTCGTCGCTCTGGCACACGCTGCAGTTCACGCTGTACACGACCCCGCCGCTCGTGGTCCTGGCGTTCGTGTTCGCCGTGCTGACGAACCGGATGAACCGCGGCCAGTGGTTCTTCCGCCTGGCGTTCTTCCTGCCGTTCATCCTGCCGTCGGCGACGATCTCGCTCATCTGGGTGTTCATCTTCACCCCGGCGACCGGCCTCTGGGCGAGCCTGCAGACCGCACTCGGCATGACGCCCGGGTCCGGGATGCTGTCCAGCCCGAACACCGCGATGATCGGTGTCGCGATCGCCACGGTCTGGTGGACCCTCGGCTTCAACTTCGTGCTGTACCTGGCCGGTCTGCAGGAGATCCCCCGCGAGCTCTACGAGGCCGCGGCCGTCGACGGCGCGTCGAACTGGCAGCAGATCAAGTCGATCACGCTGCCGCTGCTCGGCCGCACGACGACGCTCGTCATCCTGCTGCAGATCATCGCGAGCCTGAAGATCTTCGACCAGGTCTACCTGATGACGAACGGCGGCCCGGGCATCTCGACCCAGGTCTCGCTGCAGCTCATCACCGGCGTCGGCTTCACCGACAACCGCCTCGGCGCCGCGTCCGCCGCGTCGGTACTCCTGTTCATCGTGATCGTCGCGATCGCGGTCATCCGGCAGCTCGTCGAGCGCGCTGCCGCCAAGCGAGAGATCGGGGCCTGACATGACCGCCACCGAGAGCATCACCACGTCGCGTCCGCGGAAGCTGCGCTCCGGCGTCTCGGCCGCAGCCCCAGCCAACGCCGCGAAGATCGGCGTCTCCGGCAAGGGCTTCAACATCGCGGCCGCGATCATCCTGACGGTGTTCGCGATCATCTGGCTCATCCCGAGCCTGTTCGCGCTGAAGACCTCGCTGTCCGACAACGGCGTCGCCGCCCTGGGCGCGAACGCGATCCTGTCGAACTGGAACCCGACGCTGCACTCCTACGCGTCGCTGTTCCAGGCCGGCGACATCTGGAACTGGTACCTGGCGAGCGGCATCACGAGCCTCGTGACCGCCGCCCTGACCGTGCTGTTCGCCTCGATGGCCGCCTTCGCGCTGTCACGCCTGGTGTTCCGCGGCCGGAACGTCGCGTTCCTGCTCATCATCCTGGGCATCATGATCCCGACGCAGGTCCTGATCATCCCGATCTTCCAGGAGCTCAACGCCGTCGGCCTGCTCAACACCTACTGGTCGGTGATCTTCCCGCAGGTGCCGGCCGTCATCGCGGTGTTCATCTTCAAGCAGTTCTTCGACGGCATCCCGAAGGAGCTCGAGGAGGCCGCGCGCATCGACGGTGCGGGCATGTGGAAGATCTACTGGTCGGTGATCCTGCCGCTGTCGCGCCCGGTGATCGCCGCGGTGACGATCCTGACCTTCGTCGGTGTCTGGAACAACCTGCTCCTGCCGCTGTTCGTGCTGTCGAACCCGGACCTCATGACCATCCCGGTCGGGCTCGCCACGGTGCAGGGCAGCTTCGGGCAGCGCTACGCCGACATCCAGGCCGGCGCGATCCTGGCGGCGCTGCCGCTGATCATCCTCTACCTGGTCTTCCAGCGGCAGATCGTGGAGGGCGTGACGGGCTCGGGCCTCAAGGGCTAGACGCCCCGCATCGACGCAACGGGAGGCACGGTGCCAGCTGGCACCGTGCCTCCCGTCCGCTTCCGCGCTTGGGCGACCCTTCCGCGCTTGGGTGACCCTTCCGCGCACGGGAGGCCAGAAGGAACGAACTGCCACGCGCGGAAGCGCTTCCTACTGCGCGCGCGATGGGTTGTTCCGTCCAGCGGGGACGCGGGTCAGAGCGGGTCGAGCCGCGTCCGCAGCAGGCAGAACTCGTTGCCCTCGGGATCCTGGAGCACGTGCCAGGACTCCTCGCCGGTCTGCCCGACGTCGGCGGGACGCGCACCCAGGGCGAGCAGCCGTTCGAGCTCGGCGTCCTGGTCCTGGTCGACCGGCGACAGGTCGAGGTGCAGTCGCAGGGTCTGGGTCGGTGCGTGGTCGACCCGGTTGAGGATGATCGTCGGGGTCGCACCGCCGAACCCCGACGCCGGTCCGATCTCGACGCCGTCGTCGTCCTTGCCGAGTTCGACGTAGTCCAGCACCGCGCACCAGAAGCGCGACAGCGCCTCGGGGTCGCGACAGTTCAGCACGAGTTCGCTCAGTCGGACGCTCATGCCCGCACGCTACCCGGCTCGGCTCAGACGGGGACGGCCTGCCGCGCCTCGTGCTTCCAGAAGCCGGAGAACGTGATCCGCGACTTCGGGACCCCGGCGCGGTGCAGGTGCCGACGGCCGGCGGTCGCGAGTCGCGACTCCCCCACGACGAAGGCGTAGACACGGTCGTCGCACGGCACGTGCCGCTCGAGCTCGGCGAGCGCCGCCCGCCCGGGGACCTCGTGCGGGTCGACGTGCTCGCGGACGATCCACGTGACCTCGACGCCGACGGGGGCGTCGAGCACGCGGACGTCGGCGGCGGTGGGGACCTCCTGGATGATGCGGCCGACGGCGTCACGGGGCAGCGACGCAGCGATGCCGACGACGGCGGGCAGCCCGGTCTCCTCGGCCGCGACGACGACCTCGCTCACGTCGTCCGGGCAGTCGAAGATGCGGCCCTGGTCGAGCACCGCGAGCTGGTCCCCCGGACGCGCCGCGCAGGCCCAGATCGCCGCGCCGCCCTCGAGCGCGCCGTCGACGTCGGTGTGGACGATGAAGTCGACGTCCATCTCGGCCGTGCCGTCGGGCAGGTGCCGGAAGGCGGCGACCGTGTAGTTCGCCAGGTGCGGGCGCTCGTCCTGCGGGATGGCGAGGTACTGGGGGTACCAGCGGGTGCCGTCGATCTCGGGCAGCGTGAAGGTGGACTGGTGCGGGAGCTGCAGGAACAGGCGGAACCAGTGGTCGTACCCGGCGAACGGGAACTCGTGCAGGTCGTCACCCACGACGGTCACCCGCTGCACCGACGGGGTGTGCCGGACGGAGTGGAGCACCCGCGCACGGAAGAGCCGGGGTGCCTCGGGCATGAGCCGCGGGATCTTCGCCATGAAGGGAAGGCTACCCTAAGCTGGTCCGCGTGCCATCCCCCGAAACCGTCCTGACGCCCGACCGGGCTGCCCGGACCGACGGCCCACCGCGTGCCGACGGCGTGCACCGTCGGGCCGTCCGCCGACGACTGCTCGTGGTCGTGGTCCTGGTGGTCGTGCTCGCCGTCGCCGCGGTCGCGAGCATGCTCCTCGGGAGCAACCGGCTCGGCGTCGACCAGGTGCTCGCGGGGCTGACGCGCTCCGGGTCGAGCACCGCGGAGGCCGTCGTGTGGGGGTCGCGCATCCCGCGGACCCTCATCGGTGCCGCGGTCGGGGCAGCGCTCGGCATCGCCGGACTCCTCATGCAGGGCCACACCCGCAACCCGCTCGCCGACCCCGGGCTGTTCGGGGTCTCGTCGGGCGCGGGGCTCGCGGTCGTGCTCGGCGTCTACGTCTTCGGCGTCACGAGCACCGGCGCCACGGTCTGGTTCGCCCTGGTCGGGGCCGTCGTGGCGAGCGTCGTCGTGTTCTCGGTGACCGTCGCCGGCAGCGGGACCGCGAGCCCGGTACCCCTCGCCCTGGCCGGCGCCGCCGTGTCCGCCCTGCTCGGGGCCCTCACCTCGTTCATCGTGCTGACCGACCAGGAGTCCCTCGACGCCTACCGGCTCTGGGTCGTCGGGTCGCTCGCCGCCCGACAGCTCGACGTGCTCGCGGCCGCGGCACCGTTCCTGCTCGTCGGCGCCGTGCTCGCGGTCTGGAACACCCGCGCGCTCGACGCCCTCGGGCTCGGAGCGGAGCTCGCGAAGGGCCTCGGCGAGAACGTGCTCGCCGCGCGGCTCGTCGGGCTCGGCGGCATCACGCTCCTGGCCGCCGGTGCGACGGCGGCTGCCGGTCCGATCGGCTTCGTCGGCCTGACGGTGCCGCACGTCGCCCGGGCCCTGGTCGGCACCGGCCACCGCTGGACGCTCCCCGTGTCGGCACTCGTCGGGGCTGCGCTCGTGCTCGTCGCCGACGTGGTCGGACGACTGGTCGGCGGGTTCTCCGAGGTCGAGGTCGGCATCGTGCTCGCGGTGCTCGGCGGCCCGGTGTTCGTCGCCGTCGCCCGACGTCGATCGCTGGTGTCGCTGTGACCGCCGCGACCGGCACGCGGCGCGGCGCCGACCGGCCGGACGCCGGCGCGAGCGCGGGACCGGGCACGCCTGGCACGGGCACGCCGGGCACGGGCCGTGCGCCCGCCGGCCGCCGCGGTGTCCGGATCGGACCGGTCGGCCTCGCCTGGCGCCCGCGGGTGCTCGGCTGGACGGTCGGCGCGATCGTGGTCGCCCTCGTCCTCGTCGTGCTCGGCGTCGCGGTCGGCAGCACGTTCATCGCCCCCGGCACCGTCGTCCGCGCGCTGCTCGGCGCCGACGACGGACCCGACGGCTTCATCGTCACGACCCTCCGGCTCCCCCGCGTCCTCACCGGCGCGCTGGTCGGCCTGGTGCTCGGGACCGCCGGCGCGCTGACGCAGACCGTCACCAGGAACCCCCTCGGCACGCCGGACATCATCGGCGTGACCTCCGGCGCGAGCGTCGGCGCAGTCGCCGCGATCGTGCTCGGCGGTGGCACCTACTCCGTGTCCTCGGTCGTCCTGAGCGGCGGGATCCCGGTCGCGGCGACCATCGGGGCACTCGTCGCCGCGGCCGCCGTGTACGGCCTCGGGTGGCGGGGTGGGGTGCAGAGCTACCGGCTCGTGCTCGTCGGCATCGGGGTGAGCGCCACGCTCGACGCCGTGACGAGCTACCTGCTCGTCCGCGCCAAGATCACCGTCGCCACCGCGGCGTCGCAGTGGCTCGTCGGCAGCCTGTCGAGCACCTCGTGGACGACCGTGTGGCCGCTCCTGCTCGTCGCCGCGGTCTGCGTCCCGATCGCCCTCGCCACCAGCGCCGCGCTCGGCATCGGGCAGCTCGGCGACGAGGTCGCGACCGGCGTCGGGCTCGGCGTGCAGCGGCACCGGCTGCTCGTCCTGGCGCTCGCGGTCGTCCTCACCGCCGCCGCCGTCGCCGCCGCCGGACCGATCGGCTTCGTCGCGTTCGTCGTCCCCCAGGTCGCCCTGCGCCTGGCCGGCACGAACCGCCCACCGCTGCTGCTCGCCGGAGCGCTGGGGTCGGTGCTCGTCCTCGGCGCCGACCTGCTCGCCCGTTCCGCCTTCCCGTGGCAGGTGCCCGTCGGCATCGTGACCACCGTCGTCGGCGCCCCCTACCTGATCTGGCTCCTCGTCCGCCACCGCAAGGAGATGTCCCGATGACCGCCACGACCGCGAGCACGAGCACAGCCCGCACCCACCGGGCCGGTGGCCTCGACGCGACCGGCACCGTGCCTCCCGTCCTGGAGGCCCGTGGCCTGTCGGTCGGCTACGACCGCGACCCGGTCCTCCGCGACCTGGACCTGCGGATCGAGCGTGGCACGGTGACGACCTTCCTCGGGGCGAACGGCTGCGGCAAGTCGACCCTCCTCAAGGCGTTCGGCCGCGTGCTGAAGCCGCAGTCCGGCGAGGTGCTGCTGGACGGCTCCCCGATCCGCAAGGAGCCGAACCGCGCCGTGGCCCGTCGGCTCGCGATCCTGCCGCAGACGCCGGTGGCTCCCGCGGGCACGAGTGTGCTCGACCTGGTGATGCGCGGTCGGAACCCGCACCAGAGCTGGGCGAAGCCGTGGACGGCGGACGACGCCGACGTCGCCGAGCAGGCCATCGCGGCGACCGGACTGACCCAGGTCGCGCACCGCGACGTCGCGAGCCTGTCGGGTGGGCAGCGGCAGCGCGCCTGGATCGCGCTCGTGGTGGCGCAGCAGGCGGAGACCCTGCTGCTCGACGAGCCGACCACGTACCTGGACCTGGCGCACCAGCTCGACGTGCTCCGCCTGGTGCGGCGGTTGAACCGCGAGCAGGGGTCGACCGTCGTGATGGTGCTGCACGACCTGACGCTCGCCGCGCGGTACTCGGACCGGCTCGTCGTCCTGCACGACGGCGGGGTCGTCGCGGACGGGACCCCCGACGAGGTCCTGACCCCCGCGGTGCTCGAGACCGCCTTCGGGCTGCACGCCCGCGTGGTGCCGGACCCCGTGACGGGCGCGCCGATGATCGTGCCCGAGGCCGACGAACCCAGCACGTCCGTCTGAGTCCGGCGCGGTGACGTGCCGCCGCCCCGGCGGCCTGGTCGTCACAGGCTGGCGGTCCTCACAGAGTTAGGTTAGGCTCTCCTAACGTGAAGATCCCCCGCCGCGGCTCCCTGCGCGCCGCCCTCGTGACCTCCGTGGCCGTCCCGGCCCTCCTGCTCGCCGGTTGCTCCGGAGCGAACGGCTCCGACGACTCCGCCCGATCCGGGGACACCGCCGGCAACGCCTCGACCGCCTCCGGTCCCTGGTCGTACGAGGACGCCACCGGTGCGACCGTGAAGACCGACAGCACGCCGAAGCGCGTCGTCGTCCTCAACGACATCGCCATCTCGTTCATCGAGTACGGTCTGCGTCCGGTCGGCACCTTCGGCCAGCTGACCATGGCGAAGGACGCCCGCTTCGACGACCTCGACACGGACGGCATCACGCAGCTCGGCCAGGCGTACGGCGACATCGACCTCGAGCAGCTCGCAGCGCTCAAGCCGGACCTCGTCGTCACGTCGGTGTACCCGACCGACGAGAAGGGCACCCTCGACGAGACCCAGCCCGGCTACGGCTTCAAGGACAAGGAGCAGGAGCAGCAGGTCGAGGCCATCGCACCCGTCGTCCAGGTGAAGTGGGGCGGCAAGGGCGAGGACGTCATCGAGAAGATCGCCGGCCTGGCCGAGTCGCTCGGTGCGCCCGAGTCGAAGGTCGAGGCCGCCGAGGACCGCTTCGACGAGGCCGAGGACACCCTCGAGCAGGCCGCGAAGTCGAGCGACGTGTCCGTCGTCTCGATGTACGCGGACCGCGACGGCGCGTACGTGACGCGTCCGTCCGACGAGCCGACCCTGCAGATGTACTCGTCGTTCGGCGTCGACTTCGTGGAGCCGAAGCCGAAGGGCTTCTACTGGGGCATCTACTCGTGGGAGAACGCCGGGCAGATCACCGGTGACGTGATCCTGCTCTCGCAGCAGGGCTACCAGGTCGCGGACCTCGAGAAGCAACCGACGTTCGCCGAGAACCCGGCGCTCGAGGCGGGCCAGGTCCACAGCTGGACCTTCCCAGCGCTCGACTACGCGTCGCAGGCCGACTACATGACGAAGCTCGCGGGCTGGCTCACGGACAGCAAGAAGGTGTCGTAGCCGCGATCGTCGCGGACGGGAGGCACGGTGCCGGCTGGCACCGTGCCTCCCGTCCGTCTCGGGCGACGTCAGCCGGCGGGCAGCGCCGCGTTCACCGCCGTCTGCGCCTGCCGCCACACGGCAGCCCGCGACCCGGCGTAGGTGCCGCCCTGACCGCTCCCGACGGACCGCAGGTTCGTCTTCCCACCGTCGGTGTTGCCCTGCCAGTACGCCGTCACCGCGCGCGAGGTCCCGCCGACGAGCCAGATCTGGTCCGCCGCGTCGGTCGTGCCCGTCTTGCCGAACAGCGTCGCCCCGTCGGGCGTCTGCCCACCGGTCGCCGTGCCGCCGCGGAAGGCCCCCTGCATCACCGCGAACGCCTCGGCGGCGACCGAGGCCGAGACCGCCCGCGTGCAGGACCGCGGCTGCCCGCCGAGTGCCGTGCCGTCGGGGCCCGTGACCTGGTCGACGACGACCGGGGCGCAGGTCACGCCGCCGTTCGCGATGCCGGCGTAGGCGGCCGCCATCGTGAGCGGGGCGATGCTCGTCGTCCCGAGGATCGCCGCCGGGTTCGCCGGCAGCTCCCCACCCGTCGCCGGGTGGACACCGAATCGCGCGGCGGTGTCCCGGATGTCGCAGAGGTCGAGCTGCGACGCCATGTCCGCGTACGCCGCGTTCACCGACTGCGCCGTCGCCGCGCGGACGGAGTACGGCCCGGTCTGCCCCGGCGAGTCGTTCTTCGGGTCGTACGGGGTGCCCAGCGTCACCCGCTGCCCACACTGCGTCCACGTGCTCCGGGCCTTCCGCGTGCCGTCCACCACGGTGTCCGGGCTCCGGCCGGACTCCAACCACTGCAGCAGCGTGAACATCTTGTAGGTCGAGCCGACCTGGAAGCCCTTCGATCCGCCGTTCGACTCGTCGGTGGCGTAGTTGAGCGAGGTCGCCGTCGCCGGGGCGTCCGCGGAGCGGTCGAAGTCCTTGTTCTGCGCCATCGTCAGCACCCGCCCGGTCCCCGCCTCGACGGTGTCGAGCGTGGCACCGAGGGCGAGACGGCTCTCGGTCGCGGGGTCGTGCAGGGCGAGCAGGTCCTTCTGCCGGGTGTTCAGGTCGAGGTCGAGGGTGGTCTGCACCCGGTAGCCGCCCGTGCGCCAGGCGGCGGCGCGCGCATCGGGGTCGGCGCCGAGCTGCGGGAGGTCCTGCGCCACCTGTTCGGCGTACGCGCAGAAGAACTCCGCGCCGCGGACCGCCGACTCGCACCCCTGCTGGGGTGCGGTGAGGTGGACGTAGTCGGCCGGACGTGACGCGAGCGCCGCGGCGAGGTCCGCGTCGCTCAGGTGCCCCTGGTCGTGCATCGATCGGAGGACGACGTCACGCCGGGCCTGGTTGTCGGCGTGGTGCTCGGGCGTCGACAGGTCGCGGCGCTCGGGCCACTGCACGATGGCGATCAAGGACGCGGCCTCGGCCGGGGTCAGGTCCGTGGCGTCCTTGCCGTAGTACCGCTGCGAGGCCGCCTGCACGCCGTAGGTCTGGTCGCCGAAGTAGGCGATGTTCAGGTACGCGGCGAGGATCTCGTCCTTCGAGTACTCCTTCGCGAGCCCGATCGCCAGCTTGACCTCGGCGAGCTTGCGCTGCGCACTCTTCTCCGTCGCCTCGCGGTGTCCGGCCTCGCGCTCCTCGACGGTCGGCAGTTCGCTCGCCTGCTGGATCTTGATGTTCCGCACGAGCTGCATCGTGATCGTCGAGCCCCCGGAGCCGCCCTGCCCGCCGGAGGCGATGACGCTCGCGACCGACCGCACCAGGCTCGTCGGGTCGACGCCACCGGTCTCGCGGAAGCGCTTGTCCTCGCCGTCGATCGCGGCGTGCTCGAGGGTGTCGCTGATCTGGTCGAGCGACAGTTCCTGCCGGTTCTGGTCCCACACGTCGACCAGGTGCACGGGCTGCCCGCCCTGGTACGCCCAGATCTCGTTCCGCTCGGGCAGGTCACCGATCTCGATGTACTCCGGCATCGAGTCGAACAGGTCGATCGCCGAGGTCGTCCCCACCCCGGCCACCGCGAGCACCGGCGTCACGCCGACCCCGACCAGCAGCCCCGCCAGCACGCTGCCGCCGACGAAGCCCAGGGCCGCCCCGGTCGCACGTCGCATCGTCATGTCTCCCCCTCGTGGTCCCGCCCCCGTCGTCCGGTGGCGTCGGGTGACCCTCCCAACGCTGGTCGGGCGTCCGCCCGGGGTTCCCCGGGGAGGACCGGCACGACCGCTGGGAAAGGACCGAGTCGGTACGGATCGTTACCGGAGGGACCCCCGCCGTCACCGTCCCGTGACCCGACCGTGACCGAACCGTCACCCCGCGGTCGTCGGTACGCTCGGCTGATGGGGACCGGGCAGTGGCACGAGGACGTGCTGGGAGCCCCGTTCGAGCGCCTCGAGCTCCCGCTCGGCGAGGACCGCGAAGGGCCGGTCGTCGCGACGCTCGTCCGACGACGGCGATCGCCGAACGACCTGTTGCTGCACGCCCGCGGGCCGCTGCACGGCGTGGACGTGCTGTACGTGCACGGCTGGTCCGACTACTTCTTCCAGGTGGAGCTCGCGGAGCACCTCGAGCGGCTCGGTGCGCGCTTCCACGCCCTCGACCTGCGGAAGTACGGCCGGAGCCTCCGGCCGCACCAGACGCCCGGGTTCGTCGACGACCTGGCCGTCTACGACGAGGACATCGGTGCCGCCCTCGACGCGATCGCCGCCGAGCACCACGGCGGTCCCCGTCGACGGCTCGTCCCGATGGGGCACTCCACCGGTGGTCTCACCCTGTCGCTCTGGGCCGCGCGGCACCCGGAGCTCGTCGACGGCCTGGTGCTGAACAGCCCGTGGCTCGAGTTCCAGGCGAGCGCGCTCGGTCGGGCGATCGTCGCACCGGTGATCAAGCTCGGCGCCAGGCGGAACCCCCTCGCGCCGATGCCGGCGGTCGACCCGGGCTTCTACACCCGCACGGTGTCCGCGACGGGCGACGGTTCGTGGACCTACGACCAGCGCTGGCGACCCGAACGGGGCTTCCCGCTGCACCCCGGGTGGCTCGCCGCGGTGTTCACCGGGCAGGAGCGGGTCGAGCACGGGCTCGGTCTCACGGTCCCGACGCTGGTGATGCTCAGCGACAAGAGCATGCTGCAGCCGCGGTGGGACGACGGGATGGCACACGCGGACGTCGCGCTCAACGTGGACGTGGTCGCGCACCGGGCGTTGTCGCTCGGTGACGAGGTGACCGTCCGGCGTCTGCACGGAGCCCTGCACGACGTGGTGCTCTCGGCGCCCGACGTCCGCGACCAGGTCTGGGACGTGCTCGGTCGCTGGGCCACCACGCTCCCGCGCTGACGGCATTCGCCGCCGGCCGCGGGTCGGCAGCTCAGCCCGACGCGGCGCCGACCGACCGCACCGCCACCCGCGCCGCCGCGGCCACCAGCGCGTCGGAGGGCTCGGCGTCCGCGCCGGCACCGTCGCGCGTGGTGAACACCACGAGCACGATCGGGTCCCGGCCGGGAGGCTGCACGACCGCGATGTCGTCGCGCACCCCGTACGACGCCGTCCCGGTCTTGTCCGCGACCGACCACCCGTCCGGCACGCCGGCCCGGATCGTGCCGTCGCCGGTGGTGGTCCCCGCCATCGCGGACCGCAGCAGCGCCCGGTCGTCGGGGTCGAGTGCGTCGCCGAGCAGGACCGCGCGCAGGTCGGCTGCCGACTGCGCCGGGGTCGTCGTGTCGCGCGGGTCGCCCGGGACCGCGGTGTTCAGGTCGGGTTCGACGCGGTCCACCCGGGTCACGTCGTCCCCGATCCCGCGCAGCCACCGGGACACACCGCCGACGCCGCCGAGCCGGTCCACGAGCAGGTTCGCCGCGGTGTTGTCGCTCTGCCGGAGTGCGGCGTCGACCAGCGCTCGGACCGTCATGCCCTCGTCGACGTGCTGGCTCGTCACGGGTGCGTAGGCGAGCAGGTCGCCGCGGCCGTAGTGGACGACCTCGTCGAGGTCCGCGCCGCTCGACCGGTCGAGGACCGCCGCGGCGATGAACGCCTTGTTCGTCGACGCGAACGCGAAGCGCTCGTCAGCTCGGTACCCCGTGCTGCTGCCGTCCGCCGTGTCGATCGCGACGACGCCGACACGGGCCGCGTACTGCTGCTCGAGCGCGGCGAACGCACGGGACGTCGCCGCGTCCGCCGTCGGGGTCGGTCCCGTCGTCGTGGTCGCGGTCGCCGACGCGGTCGGCGCGCCGCTCGCCGAGCTCACGGTGCCCGCACCACCGCTGCCGCTGCAGCCCGCGAGCGTCAGCGCGGCGACCGCCGCGACGGTGGCCAGGGTCGTCCTCGTCGTCCGCACGCGGACGAGCATGCCGACCCCACCCGCGACCCGCCTGGACGTCGCACCCCGGCGCGGACGTCGCGCGCCCGCACACCAGGGCGCGACGAGCGCCAGGGGGCGCCGTCGGCCAGGTCCGCAACGGTCGGACGGGAGGCACGGCGCTCGTCCGCCACGCGCCTCAGGTCCGGCGCGGGCGGACGGGAGGCACGGTGCACGCCCGCCACGCACCTCCAGGCCGGCCGTGTCCGGACGGGAGGCACGGCGCAGCGCCGCCCCGCGCCTCCCGTCCGGTGGGCGGTGCGTCAGGACCGCGACAGGCGCGTGACCGTCGCGTGCGCGCCGTCCTGCAGCAGGCCGTCGAGCGCGTCGCGGTACGCCGCGACGAAGCGCTCGTCGTCGACCAGGTCGCCGAACACCTGCCGATCGCGCAGGAAGGCGAGCCGGTCCTCGCGCTGCTGCCGCGCAGCAGCGGTCAACCGGTCGGCGAGGCGGTCGACGACCTGGATCGGCTGCCCGTCCTCGTCGGTGCCCTCGGCGTACCGCGCCCACGACGCGACGATGCCGGCCGACAGCGCCACCGGACCGCCGGACGCGAGGTTCGCGCGGACGACGGGCAGCAGCCACTTCGGGATGCGATCGCTCGACTCGGCGCACAGGCGGGCGAGGGTGTCGCGGACCTCGGGGTTCCGGAAGCGCTCGATGAGTGTCGCCTGGTAGTCCGCGAGGTCGATGCCCGGCACGGGGTGCAGCGTGGGCGAGGCCTCCTCGTCCATGTACCGGCGGAGGAAGGTCGCGATCGCCTCGTCCTGCGTGGCCTCGTGCGCGTACCGGTACCCGGACAGGTACCCGAAGTAGCACATGCCCTGGTGGCTGGCGTTGAGCAGCCGGAGCTTCATCAGCTCGTACGGTTCGACGTCCTCCACGAGCTGGACGTCGGCGTCCTCGTACCGCGGACGACCGGCGGGGTGGTCGTCCTCGAGCACCCACTGGAAGAAGGGCTCGGCGACGACCGGCCAGGCGTCCTCGATGCCGAGCTCGTCACGCACCCACGCCCGGTCCTCGTCCGTCGTGACCGGGGTGATCCGGTCGACCATCGAGTTCGGGAACGACACGTGCTCGTCCATCCAGTCGGCGAACGCCGGGTCCTGCAGACGTGCGTAGCTCGTGAACATCTGCCGGGCGACGTGTCCGTTGCCCTGGATGTTGTCGCACGACATCACCGTGAACGGCTCGAGGCCCCGGTCGCGACGACGTCGGAGCGCCTCGACCACGAGGCCGAAGACCGTCCGCGGCGGAGCGTCCCCGCGCAGGTCCGCCGCGACCCCCGGCTCGTCCGCGACGAACTCCCCCGTGACGTGGTCGAAGTTGTAGCCGCCCTCGGTGATGGTGAGGCTGACGATCCGCGTGTCCGGGTGCGCCATCTTCTCGACGACGGCGTCCGGGTCGTCGACGGCGAGGAGGTACTCGACGATGCTGCCGACGACACGGGACTCCCGGGTGCCGTCCGGGTGCTTGAGCACGAGCGTGTACAGGCCGCCCTGCTCGTCCATCGCTGCGGCCATCCGGCGGTCCTGCTCGAGGACACCGACGCCGCAGATGCCGTACTCGCGCGCCTCGCCCCGCTGCAGCAGCCGGTCGAGCACCATCGCCTGGTGCGCGCGGTGGAAGCCGCCGACGCCGAAGTGCACGATCCCGGTGGTGATGCCGTCGCGGTCGTAGGTGGGGACCGCGACGCCGTTCGCGGCGATCTGGTCCAGGGTCTCCGGGCTCAGGCGGACGGGCATGGGTACTCCTTCGTACGGCGGTCGCGAGCACCCAGTCTGTCAGTCGCGACCGGCGGGCGGAACCGGTGTGCAGAACCGGCGTTCCCCACGCGCGTGGTGATCCCGGACCGCGGTCGGACCGCCTCGGGGGACGAACCTGAGGGGTCACTCGGAGAAGGTGCACCGAGTGCATCGATGCACCTAGTGTTGTCAGACGTGACCACCACCGACCGTCGTGCCGCCCTCAAGGCGAAGCACCGCGCCGCGATCCTGCAGGCTGCGCGCGACCTCGTCGACGAGCGCGGTGGTCGGGGGTTCAGCGTCGACGACCTCGCGTCCCGCGCCGACGTCGCGCGTCGGACGGTCTTCAACCACTTCGCCTCGCTCGACGAGGTCCTGCTCGCGGTGTGCGAGCAGGAGCTGTCGGTGATCATCGACCGGTTCCTCGCCGACATGGCACGGACCCCAGTCGGCGACGGCAGCAGGGCGTCGATGTTCGAGGAGCTCGAGTCCGCCGCACGCGGCGCCGACCTCGCACCGGCGATCTCCGGCATGTACCGGATCATCGGCGAGCCGGGCAAGGAGGACCCGAAGGCCGCGGTCCTCACCCAGACCGCGTTCTCGCGGGTCACCGACCGGCTGCGCGACGAGGTCGCCCGACGGCACCCCGGCGCCGACCCGCTCGACACCGCGCTGCTCGTCGACTCGCTCATGAGCGGCATCGTCGTCATCGCCGACCACTGGCTCACCCACGACGGCCCCGACCTCACGCCCGCGTCGCTGACCGCCTGGGACGCGCTGCTGAGCAGACTCGTGCACAGCGTCCGCTCCGGCTACATGCCGGCCTCCTGACCACTCCCCCCCGGGGTCCACCGGCGCACCCCGCTCCACCACAGCACCTGACACGAAAGGACGGGGCAACCGCATGGCCGGTCTCCTCTACCGTCTCGGACGGTTCTCCGCACGACGCCACTGGCTGGTGATCATCGCCTGGATCGTCATCATGGGCATCGCGGGGCTCACCTACAGCCTGTTCGCGGGCACGATCTCCTCGTCGATCACGATCCCGAACACGAAGACGAGCCAGGTGCAGGACGAGCTGGCGGACAAGTTCCCGTCGGCGAACGGCGGCAACGGCACGCTCGTCTTCGAGACGACGGACGGCAAGGCCTTCACGGCGACCCAGAAGGCCGACGTCAAGGACTTCCTCGACGGGATCGCCGACCTCGACGGCGTCAAGGAGGTCCGCGACGGCTTCACCACGCAGGACCAGCTCGACGCGCAGCGGCAGAAGATCGTCGACGGCCGCCAGCAGATCGCGGACGGCCAGGCGCAGATCGACCAGCAGAAGACGCAGCTGGAGTCCGGCAAGCAGCAGATCGCCTCGGCCCAGGCGCAGCTCGACCAGCAGAAGGCACAGGCACAGGCCCAGGCCGCCGGAGCTGCCGCCGCGACCAGCGCGGCCGCTCAGGCCGGGCAGCAGCAGCTCGCGCAGGCCCAGGCGCAGATCGACGCGCAGCAGCAGCAGGTCACCTCGGGCCAGCAGCAGCTCGAGCAGGCACAGCAGGAGCTCGACGACCAGCAGCGGCAGCTCGAGCAGGGGTCCGACCTGCTCGACCTGTCGAAGGACATCCGCTTCGTGTCCTCGAACGGCGCGGCGTCGATCGGCACCGTGCAGTTCACGAAGTCGACCTTCGAGGTGCCGCAGGAGACCAAGCAGGAGATCTCCGACCGCGCCGAGAGCGCGAAGATCGACGGCGTCGACGTGTACGTCTCGAACGACATCGCCCAGGGCGTCCCGTCGATCCTCGGCCCCGGTGAGATCGTCGGCGTCATCATCGCCGCGCTCGTGCTCTTCCTGATGCTCCGCACGGTCATCGGCGCCGCGATCCCGCTGCTGTCCGCCGTGCTCGGCGTCGGCGTCGCGACCCTCGCCTCGCTGTCGTTCTCGAGCCTGGTCGAGTTCATCTCGGTCACGCCGGTGCTGGGGGTGATGCTCGGCCTGGCGGTCGGCATCGACTACTCGCTCTTCATCCTCAACCGACACCGGACCCAGCTGAAGGCGGGCATGGGCGTGCACGAGTCGATCGGGCTCGCGAACGGCACGTCCGGCAACGCCGTGGTCTTCGCGGGCACGACGGTCATCGTGGCCCTGCTCGCGCTGAACATCACCGGGATCCCGTTCCTCGGCCTGATGGGGACGGTCGGCGCCGTCGCGGTGCTGTTCGCGATCCTCATCGCGACGTCGTTCACCCCGGCGCTGCTGTCCCTGCTCGGGATGCGCATCCTGCGGAAGAAGGAGCGGCAGCAGATCGGGCACACCGGCTCCGTCCGGGTGCCGAACAAGCCGATGTCGACCTGGCGCGCCGTGATCACGCTCGTCGCCGGTGTCGCGGTGCTCGGCACGATCGCCCTGCCCGCCACGCAGATGCGCCTCGGTCTGCCGACCGGTGCGTCCGAGGCGACCGACTCGTCGCAGTACAAGGCCTACAAGGCGCTCGAGGACGAGTTCGGTGCCGGCCAGAACGGTCCGCTGCTCGTCGTGGCCGACCTGCCGAAGGCGATCGCGAAGGACGACGTCACCGCGACCGAGGTCACCATCGGGCAGGCGCTCGCGAAGAACGACGACGTCGAGGCCGTGCTGCCGATCGGCGCCTCGTCCGACCGCGACATCATCGCGTTCCAGGTCAAGCCCGCGGGCGGCCCGGACAGCGTCTCGACCGAGACCCTGGTCAAGGACCTGCGCGAGCAGACGGTGCAGACCGACGACGGCCGGGTGACACTCGGGGTCGCCGGCAACGCGAGCGCGAACATCGACGTGTCGGAGAAGCTCGCGAACGTGCTGCCGCTCTACCTCGTCGTGGTCGTCGGCCTGTCGCTGATCATCCTCATCATCGTGTTCCGGTCGTTCCTCGTGCCGATCACCGCGACGGCCGGGTTCATCCTGTCCGTGCTCGCGTCCTTCGGTGGCCTGACCGCGATCTACCAGTTCGGCTGGCTCGGCTCCGTGTTCGGTGTGCACGACCCGGCGCCGATCCTGAGCTTCCTGCCCATCATCGAGATCGGCATCCTGTTCGGGCTCGCGATGGACTACCAGCTCTTCCTGGTCTCGGGCATGCGCGAGGCGTACGCCCACGGTGCCTCGGCGAAGGTGGCGGTCCAGCGCGGGCTGCACGCCGGACGCGCGGTGGTGACGGCAGCGGCGATCATCATGATCTCGGTGTTCGCGGGCTTCATCTTCTCGGAGTCCTCGACCATCAAGCCGATCGGCTTCGGCCTGGCGTTCGGTGTCCTCGTCGACGCCTTCGTCGTCCGGATGCTGCTCATCCCGGCGGTCATGCACCTGCTCGGCACGAGCGCGTGGTGGATCCCGAAGTGGCTCGACCGCATCCTGCCGGACGTCGACGTCGAGGGCGCCAAGCTCGAGCGGTCGCACCCCGGCGACGACCGCGGCCACCGCGCCGAGCCCGCCGTGGCCGGTGCCGGTGCGGGTACCGGTGCGCACCGCGGGTCGCACGCCGCGGACTTGGAGCCGGACGCCAAATCGCACGACGCGCACACGCCGACGCACCGCGCCTAGGCGACGGCCGCCGGCGCGCGCACCGCGCGTCGGCGACAGTCCCGCAGCACCGCCTGGAGGCCCGGTGCCGGTCCACGAGACCGGCACCGGGCCTCCAGGCGGTTCCAGGCATCCCTGCCGGACCCGGGCGCCCCTGGCGGAAGCGGGCGTACCTGGCGAGATCGGGCGTACCGGGTCGTCCTGTCCGACCAGGTACGCCCGGTTCCACTTGCCATCGCGCGTGCCATGGGAAGGAACGGGCACAGGACCACGGCACCGGGCCTCCAGACCGTTCGTGGACGAAGTACCGTGGACGCATGACTGCGACCGACGTCGACCCCCTGGCCCTCGACCGGCAGCTCTGCTTCGCCCTGGCCGCGACGAGCCGCAGCGTCATCGGGCTGTACCGCGACCTGCTCGACCCGATGGGCCTGACGCACCCGCAGTACCTCGTCATGCTCGCACTGTGGGAGCACGACCCGCGGTCGGTGCGCGAGATCGCCGCGGAACTCCGCCTCGACTCCGCCACGCTGAGCCCACTGCTGAAGCGGCTCGAGGCCTCCGGCTACGTCCGACGCCAGCGCAGCACGGCCGACGAACGCCAGCTCGAGGTGTCGCTCACGACCGCCGGGCGAGCGCTCCGCGACCGGGCACGTGCGGTCCCCGTCGCGGTGGCTGATCGGCTGGGCTGGCCACTCGAGCGGCTCGAACGGCTCAAGGACGACCTGACGGAACTGCTCGGTCGCGTCGACGCCCTCGACTGAGCGCCCCCTTCGTGGCAGAATGATTCGTGCACGAACGAAAGGACGGACCGTGGGTCGCTTCGGCAGCTGGTACGACCGCTGGAACCGCACGCTCATCGAGAAGATGGGCCCGTCGCAGATCGGCGCCGGACACGTCGAAGGCGCGGACGACCGCACCGTCGACCGCCCCTGCCCGATCTGCCGGCAGCCGCTCTCGCAGCACACGGTGATCCGCCCCGAGGGTCAGGTCCGCTCGAGCACCCTGGTGTGCCCCGGACGCTGAGCATCCGCCGCGGGATCGGAATTGCCCGGCGCAACACGTGGTTCAACGGACTCGTGAAGCTCTTCGAAGCCGCCGACCTCGGCGCACTCCACCTCCGCAACCGCATCGTCATGGCCCCCCTCACCCGGACGCGCGCCGGTGAGCAGGGCATCCCCAACGACCTCCTCGTCGAGCACTACGCGCAGCGCGCCGGCCTCGGCATGATCATCACCGAGGGCACCTGGCCCGTGCAGGAGGGCCGCTCCTACCCCGGGCAGCCCGGCATCGAGACCGACGAGCAGGTCGCGGGCTGGCGCCGCGTCACCGACGCCGTGCACGAGCGCGGCGGCACGATCGTCATGCAGCTGATGCACGGCGGCCGCGTCTCGCACACCGACATCTCGCAGACCCCGCGCATCGTCGGCCCCTCGGCGATCGCCGCGCCGGGGCAGACGCACCTCGCCGACGGCTCGAAGGCCGACATGCCCGTGCCGCACGAGCTCACCACCGACGAGGTCCGTGAAGCCGTCCAGGGCTTCGTCCGCGCCGCCCGCAACGCGATCGCGGCCGGGCTCGACGGCGTCGAGGTGCACGGCGCGAACGGGTACCTCGTGCACGAGTTCCTCTCCCCCGTGTCGAACACCCGCACCGACGAGTACGGCGGCTCGCCCGAGAACCGCGCGCGCTTCGCCGTCGAGGTCACCACGGCGATCGCCGAGGCCGTCGGCGCGGACCGCGTGGGCATCCGTCTCTCGCCGCAGCACAACATCCAGGGCGTGCTCGAGGAGGACGACGCCGACGTCCGTGCGACCTACACCGCCGTGGCCGAGGGCCTCGCGCCGCTCGGGCTGGCCTTCGTGGACGTCCTGCACGCCGAGCCGGCCAGCGAGCTCGTGCAGCACGTGCGGCGCACCGCAGGCGCTCCGTTCATCGCCAACTCGGGCTTCTCGTCGATGACCTCCCGCGACGAGGCGATCACGCTGCTCGACGGCGACCTCGCCGACGCCGTCGCAGTGGGCCGGGCCGCGATCGCGAACCCCGACCTCGCCGAGCGCTGGGAGCAGGACGCGGAGCTCAACGAGCCGCGCCCGGAGCTCTTCTACGGCGCGAGCGCCGAGGGCTACACCGACTACCCGACGCTCGACCAGGTCCGCGAGCCCGTCGCGTAGTCGACGTCACCTGTCACGGACGGGAGGCGCGGTGCCGGCCGGCACCGCGCCTCCCGTCCGTCCGGTGCTCACGACCTACGGCCGCGTGACGGGTGCCGACCCGCGCGTGGCGTGCCGATCCGCGCGTGGCGTGCCGATCCGCGCGAAGGAGACACGGCGGAACGGCCTTCGACGCGCGGATCGGCTTCCTACTCCACGCGCGGTGGGTCGGAACGATCGGGACGGTCGCGGTCGACGCCGTCCCAGAGGTCCGCGCAGTCGACACCGACGACGCCGGCACGCCGGAGCCAGGCGCCGGCGACGCGGTCCGTCGGGTCGGACGTGACCGCCTCGACGAGCGCAGCGCGGTGGGCGGGACCGACCAGCACCGGGTGGCCGGGACGGCCACCGAAGACCGCGCGGCACAGCACGTCCGGGCCGTCCGCCCTCGCGAGGACCCGCCGGACGACCGCGACCGGCAGCGTCGGGAGGTCGACGAGCGAGATGCACGCCACGGTCTCCCCGTCGAGCGCCCGGAGCCCGGCGGCGAGCGAGGCACCGGGCCCGGTGGCCCAGTCCGGGGCGACGACGGTCCGCACACCCACGTGGTCCGGCACGGAGTCCTGGGCGGTCCCGGCGGCGGCGCCGAGGACCACCACGACCTCGCTACACCCGCCGTCGAGCAGTGCCCGGGTGCCCAGTTCGACCCACGGGGTGTCGTCCGCCGTGCGCACCAGCGCCTTCGGCATCCCCATCCGCCGCCCCGCACCTGCGGCCAGCAGGACCCCGGTCACCGGCAGCCGCACGTGCGGGCTCGCGATCAGACGAACGCCGGCACCGACGCCCACGCTGCCGGGGCCTCGGCGACTCCGTCGCGGACGGCCGTGCCGGAGATCAGGCCGTAGGGGCGGTCCGCGGCGAAGAACACCTCGCCCGGGTTCTCGAGGCCGAACGGGGACAGGTCGACCAGGAAGTGGTGCTTGTTCGGCATCGAGAAGCGGACCTCGGCGATCTCGGGGAACGTCTCGATCGCCGCACGGCCCATCGCGAACAGGGTCTGCTGCAGGGCGAGCGAGTGCAGGTCCGCGAAGGTCGCGAGCATCCGGTCGAGCACCCCGGTGTACACCGCGTCGTAGTCGATCCCGGCGGCGACCGCCTCCGGCGTGTAGCGCCAGCGCGCGGTGACCGACGTCGCAAGGATCCGGTCGTCGGTCTCCACCAGCGTCGTGTAGCCGTCGCGGGGGAAGCCGTGGAACTCGCTGCCGGTGCTCTTCAGGACGGTCAGGTCGGTCACGCCCGCGAGCACGTGCACGTCGTCACCGTCGACCTGCACCACCGCGGTCCGGGTCCCCCGACCGGAGCGGACGAAGGAGTGGTCGTGCTCCCGGCCGTCGACCGCGATGCGCTCCCACGCGTGCTGCTCGGCGGACAGCGTCGACCCGTCGTACCAGTCGAACGCGGTCGCGAAGTGCCGGCCGAGGCGGAGCAGGAACTCCTCGGGCGTGCCCACCCCGTGCTCCTTCGCGAACGCGTAGACGGTGTTCTTCTGCGTGTCCGTCGCGACGACCTTGGCGTTGTCGCCCTCGGTGTACGACTCGGCGAGCGCCGCCCCGCGCAGCTGGGTCGTGACCGTCAGGTCCTCGATCTCGTGGCGGTCGGTGTCGCGGGTGACGCGCACGAGCCGGACCTCGGCCTTGCCGTACTGGTTCGCACCGAGGCGGACGGAGGTGGTCACGGGGGCGGTGGTGTCCTGCACGGTGGGCGCTGCGGTGGTGTCCATGCGGCGACGATGACACCCGAGTGTTTCGGCGGTGGGTCGAACACGTCACGAGCTGCGTCCACGCACCGCGTCCGGTCGTGACGCGGGCGTCGCTCCCCCGTAACGACGCGGAAACACCGGTTCCCTAGCGTTGCGGCCACGAACCGATCCGACCGAGGAGGCACCGTGGCGCGCAGCACCGCAGCCGAGTCGTCCTCGGCGTGGAACCGCGGGATGATCGCGCACGGCCGACGGCCGGGCGACACCGTCGTCACCCGCCCCGCCACCCCGATCGGACCCCTGCATGGACCTCGTCACCGTCCGCACCCTGCGGACACCGTCGCACCGCGACGACCTCGCGCTCGCCCCCGGTGAGCAGCCCCTCGCGGGCGGCACCTGGCTGTACTCCGAGGAGCAGCCCGGCACGACCGGTCTCGTCGACCTGACGGGCCTCGGCTGGCCGGACGCCGAGCGCACCCCCGACGGACTGCGCCTCGGCGCGACGTGCACGATCGCGGCGCTGCTGCGGCTCGACCCCGAGCCAGGATGGCGTGCCTGGCCGCTCGTCGACCGGTGCGCGAACGCCCTGCTCGCGTCGTTCAAGGTGTGGAACGCGGCGACCGTGGGCGGGAACGTGGTGACCGCGCTGCCCGCGGGGGCGGTCACGGCGCTGCTGGTGACCCTCGACGCGACCGCGGTCGTCTGGACGCCGGACGGCGGGGAGCGTCGCCTGCCCGTCGCCGACCTCGTCACCGGGGTCCGCACCACGGCCCTCACCGCCGGCGAGGTGGTCCGGGCGTTCGACCTGCCCGCGTCGGCGCTCGCGAGCACCACCGGGTTCCGCCGGGTGTCGCTCAGCCCGCACGGGCGCACCGGGACGCTCGTCACCGCACGACGGGACGCCGACGGCTTCGTGCTCGTGGTCACCGGTGGGACCCCTCGGCCGCTCGTGCTGCGGTGGGACGCGGTGCCGACGGCGGCCGAGGTCGACACGGTGCTCGCTGCTCACGACGACTGGTACGACGACCCGCACGGCTCCCCGGCCTGGCGCCGCTCGGTGTCCCGCCGCTTCGCCGGCGAACTCGTCGCCGAGGCCGGCGGGCCGGGTGCCGGGACCGGCGAACTCGTCGCCGAGGCCGGCGGGCCGGGTGCCGAGGCCGGCGGGCCGGGCTCCGCTGCTCCGGACGGGGGCGCACGATGAAGGTCACGGTCGACGGGACACACCTCGAGACGGACCCGCAGCCGGGCCAGGTCCTGCGCACGCTGCTCCGGGAGCACGGGGTCACCAGCGTCAAGAAGGGCTGCGACGCCGGGGACTGCGGCGCGTGCTCGGTCCTGCTCGACGGCACGCCGGTGCACTCCTGCATCACGCCGGCACACCGGGTGGCGGGACGCACGGTGACGACGGCCGCGGGACTCGGCACTCCCGACGACCCGCACCCCGTGCAGCGAACCTTCGCCGAGGCCCCCGGGTTCCAGTGCGGCTTCTGCACGGCCGGGTACGTCGTCACCGCGTCCGCGCTCGACGACGACCGGCTTGCCGACCGGCACCGTTCGCTCAAGGGCAACCTCTGCCGGTGCACGGGGTACCGGGCGATCGAGGACGCCCTGGACGGTGTGCGCAACACCGCGTGCGCGAGCGCCGGTGGGGCCGTCGGCACCTCGGTCGCGGCCCCCGCGGCGATGCGCATCGTCACCGGCAGCGAGGAGTACACGCTCGACGTCCGCCGGACCGAGGGACTCCTGCACCTCGCGGTCCTCGGCAGCCCGCACCCGCACGCCCGCGTCGTGGCGATCGACCCGAGCGCGGCCGAGGCGCTGCCCGGCGTGCACCTCGTGCTCACCCACCACGACGACCCCGGCGTGCTGTTCTCGACCGGTCGCCACGACTCCCGGCTCGACGACCCCGACGACACCCGGGTGTTCGACCGCGTCCTGCGGTTCCGCGGCCAGCGCGTCGCCGCCGTCGTCGCCGACAGCGTCCGGGTGGCCGAGCAGGCGTGTGCGCTGCTGCGGGTCGAGTACGAGGTGCTCCCGAGCGTGCACGACGTCGACGCCGCGCGCGACCCGGGCGCTCCCCTGCTGCACGGCGACAAGACGACCGCGGAGCACCGCATCGCCGAGCCCGACCGCAACGTGGTCGCGGCCCTGCACGGCGAGACCGGCGACGTCGAGGCCGCGCTGGCATCAGCCGCGGCGACGGTCGAGGGCACCTGGACCACGGGTCGCGTCTCCCACGCGGCGCTCGAGACGCACGCCACCCGCGGTTCGCTGGACCGGGACGGGAGGCTCGTGCTGCGGACCGCCACGCAGGTCCCGTTCCTGGTCCGCGACGAGATCGCGCACGTCTTCGGTCTCGACCCCTCGCGTGTGCGGGTGGTCGCCGGACGCGTCGGCGGGGGCTTCGGCGGCAAGCAGGAGATGCTCACCGAGGACCTCGTCACCCTCGCCGTGCTGCGCACCGGTCGGAGCGTGCAGTACGAGTTCAGCCGACGGGACGAGTTCACGATCGCGCCGACGCGGCACCCGATGCGCGTGCGGGTGCGGCTCGGGGCGGACGCCTCGGGTCGCCTGACCGCGATGCACGTCGACCAGGTGATGGACACCGGCGCGTACGGGAACCACGGCGTCGGCGTCATGTTCCACTCGGTCAGCGAGTCGGTCGCCGTGTACCGCTGCCCGTCGAAGCGGGTCGACGCCGAGTCGGTCTACACGAACAACCTGCCGTCGGGGGCGTTCCGCGGGTACGGCCTCGGTCAGGTGGTGTTCGCGATCGAGTCCGCGATGGACGAGCTCGCCCGCCGTCTCGACCTCGACCCGTTCGAGCTCCGGCGCCGGAACGTCGTCGTGCCCGGCGACCCCCTCGTCGTGACCGACCCCGACGAGCAGGACGACCTGCGGTGGGAGGGCAGCTACGGCCTCGACCAGTGCCTCGACCTGGTGGAGGACGCCCTGCGCACCCCGCTACCCGAGGTCCCCGCGATGGACGGCCCCGTGCTCGACGACTCCAGCGACTGGGCCCACGGGACCGGGATCGCGCTGGCGGCCATCGCGACGATGCCGCCGCGCGGGCACCACGCACACGCGACCGTCGAGGCCACGGCGGACGGGCGGTACCGCATCGGCGTCGGCACGGCCGAGTTCGGCAACGGCACGACGACCGTGCACACCCAGCTCGTCGCGACCGCGCTCGGCACGACGCCGGACCGGGTCGACGTGCACCAGTCCGACACCGACGCCGCGCGGTACGACACCGGGGCGTTCGGCTCCGCCGGGGTGGTCGTCGCGGGCAAGGCCCTGTTCGCCGCGGCGGAGGACCTCCGGGACCAGCTGACCGCCCGGGCGCTCCGGATCGTGGCGCACCGCACGCCCCGGAGCGCCGTCGGCCCGCTCGGTCCGGCGGTCGAGGTCCTGCCGGACGGCGTCCGCGTCGGCGACGAGGTCGTCCCCCACGCCGAGCTGCTCGCCGAGGGGCCGCTCGTCGCCCACGGCAGCCACGACGGCACCCCGCGGTCGCTCGCGTTCACGGTGCACGGGGCCCGGGTCGCGGTGCACCGGCCGACCGGCGAGGTCCGGGTGCTCCACAGCGTGCAGGCCGTCGACGCCGGCACGGTCCTCAACCCCGAGCAGCTGCGCGGGCAGGTCGAGGGCGGCGCCGCGCAGGCGATCGGGTCGACGCTGTACGAGGAGGTCGTGCTCGACGACACCGGCCGCGTGACCACCGACACCTTCCGGTCGTACCGGGTGCCGAAGATCTCCGACGTGCCCCGCACCGAGGTCCGCTTCGCCGTCACGCACGACCCGCTCGGGCCGCTCGGCGCGAAGTCGATGAGCGAGGCCCCGTACAACCCCGTCGCGCCCGCCGTGGCGAACGCCGTCCGGGACGCGATCGGCGTCCGACCGTACCGGCTGCCGATGACCCGCGACCGCGTCTGGGCGCTGCTGCAGGGCGCCGCGACCGACGCCGGAGGTGCGTGATGTTCGAACTGGCACCGCGCCTCCTGGCCGTCCTCGACACGGGCGCACCGGTCGTCGTCGCGACGGCGGTCTCGATGACGGGCAGCGCGCCGAGCGGGGTCGGGACCTCGATGGCCGTGCTGCCGGGCGGACAGGTCGTCGGCACGATCTCGGGCGGCTGCGTCGAGGGCTCGCTGTTCCTCACCGCCGAGCGGGTGGCCGAGACGGGCGAGCCGGTGCTCGAGCGGTTCGGCTTCGACGACGACCCGGACGATCCCGACGCCGTGTGGGCGCCGGCGCTCCGGTGCGGCGGTCGCGTCGAGGTGCTCGTCCACCGGGTGACGGTCGACGACCTCCCGCTCGTGGGTGCCCTCCGTGACGCTGCGGCCGGCCTGCCGACGTCGCTCGCCCTGTCGCTGGAGCCGGGGACGCTGGGCGCCGTCGTCACCGCTCCGGACGGCTGTCGCGACCGGGTCTTCGTCGAGCGCGGCGACCACCGTCCCCGCTGCATCGTCGTCGGTGCCGTCGAGACCGCCGTCGCGGTGACGAACGCCGCCGCCGTGCTCGGCTACGCGGTGACCGTGGTCGACCCCCGCCCGGTGTTCCTCACCGACGAGCGCTTCCCCGCTGCCGACCAGCGGATCGTGGGCTGGCCGACGAGGGTGCTCGAGCGCCTGCAGGTGGACGGGACGACCGCGGTGGTGGTGCTCGCGCACGACGACCGGTTCGACGCCGAGGTGATCGACCAGGCGCTCCGCCGCGGTGCCGGGTACGTCGGCGCGATGGGCTCCCGGTCGACCCACGAGCGACGCACGGAGGTCCTCCGCGCGATGGGCACGCCGGACCTCGACCGGCTCCGCTCCCCGATCGGGCTCGACATCGGTGCGCGGACCCCGGCCGAGGTGGCGCTGTCGATCGTGGCCGAGGTCGTCGCCGTGCGGACGGGCTCCTCGGCAGGCGCACTGACCGACGGGTCGGGCCCGATCCACCGCGTCCCCGCGCGGGTCTCCTGACGCGAGGCACCGAGGGCATCGAGCGCGTCGTGTGTGTGCGCGTGCGCGCGTCGAACCACGCTCGCGACACGGAACCAGGGGCGGCGCCTGGTTCGACGTCGCATCAGGGGTCCGACGCGACCGGCCCGCTCGGCGGCACGACGCCGGCCGCCGGCGCGTCCTCGCGCTCAGGCGGCGGACGGCGTCCGGGCGAGCCGTTCGGTGAGCCGGGCGGCGATCTCGCGCTCGTCCCCGGTGACGAGTCGGAAGTCGCGGACGACCACGCGCCCACCGACCACCACGTGCCGCGGTCGTCGTCCCGGGGACGCCCAGAGGAGTCCCGCGACCGGGTCCGCGACGCCGGCGTCGGCCACGCCCGAGACGTCCCACACGCACAGGTCGCCTGCTGTCCCCTCGCCGAGGTGCCCGAGCTCCGGCCGGCCGAGACCCGCCGCCGACCCTTCCGTCATCATGCCGAGCACCTGGTGCGCGGGCAGCTGCGGCCCGACGAGCGCGGACACCTGCATCGCCAGCCGCCCGTCCGCGAGCAGGTGCCCGGCGTCGTTGCTGCCCCCGCCGCTCGTGCCGAGGCCGACCGGGATCCCGGCCGCCGCGAGCCGACCGACCGGGGCGATCCCCCACCCCATCGGCACGTCGCAGCCCGGCGCGTGCGTCGCCGTCACCCCTGCGGCTGCCAGTCGTGCGATCTCGTCGTCGGTGACGTCGCACAGGTGCGCGATGGTGACGTCGGGCGCGAGCCACCCCCACTCCTCGAGCAGGTCGAGCGGTCGTCGGCCGTACCGCTCGAACGCGATGGCGGTGTCGACCTGCTCGTTCGCCTGGGTGCGACGACGGAGCCCGTGCCGCGCGGCGACCTCGCCGAGTGCCCTGAAGGTTGCCTCGCCGTCGGAGTGCACGCCGGCCGGCCCCACGGCGAGCTGGAGTCCGCCGTCCGGGTCGACCCCGCCCACCGCCCGTTCGTGCAGCAGTCCGGTGGCGATCGCGTCCGCCGACGCCGCGGCACGCTCCGGGTCGTCCCGCGCCGACCCACGCACGAACACGAGCCGTCCACCGATTCCCCGCACGGCGTCGACGGTCGCCGCGGCGAGCGCCACGGTGTCGTCCGTCGTGGCGTCCGCGGGCCAGTTCAGGTGGTGGTCGGCGACGGTCGTGACGCCGGACAGGAGGCCCTCCGCCGCTCCGGCAGCCGCCGCCAGCCCGTAGAGCTCGGGATCGTGCCCCACCCGGCCGTACGCCGCCGCCATCGTCGGCAGCCAGTCGGCCATCGGCACGCCGCGGGTGCCGGGGAGGGTGCGGAAGGCGGTCTGCAGCAGGTGGTGGTGCGCGTTGACGAGGCCCGGCGTCACGACGCAGCCGGACGCGTCGAGCGTGGTGGCGAGGTCGCAGCCGTCGTCGAGGACGACGTCGCCCTCGCGTTCGGTGCGGGGGTCGAGGAGGACACGGCGGGCACCGGTGACGGTCAGCATGCGACGGATTCTGGCAGCCGCCTGTTTCCGGTGCGTGACGAGCGCGCGCACGGTCTCACGGACCGCGCCCGTTCCGGTCGGCCGCACCGCACGCTCGGGGAAACCCCGCGGTGACGCCCGCGAAACACGGGCACCCTAGGTTCGCCCCATGACGCAGACCCTGATCCGCGCCGGCTGGGTGCTCACCGCCGCACCGGACGACTCCTCGACGCCCGCGGCGATCCGCGACGGCGCCGTCCTGCTCGACGGGGAGCGCATCGCCGCCGTCGGCACCTTCGCCGAGCTGTCCGCCGCACACCCCGACGCTCCGGTCCGCGGGGGTGCGTACGACGTCGTCACGCCGGGCTTCGTGAACACGCACGGCCACTTCAGCGAGGGGCTCGTCACGGGCATCGGCTCGCAGTACACGCTGTGGGAGTGGCTCACCGCGTTGATCGGCCGCGTCAACCCGGTGATGACCCGCGAGAAGGCCTACGCCGGCACGGTGCTGCAGGGCATCCAGCTGCTGCGGAGCGGCGTCACGACCGCGAACGACATGTTCTGCGCGGACCCGATGCCCGACGAACCGGCCACACCCGGTGTCGTCCAGGCGCTCGAGGACCTCGGACTGCGCGGTGTCGTGTCCTTCGGGTCCGGCGACGTCGACCGTGACTTCGGCGCGACGCCGATCCTCGAGGAGTTCGAGGCGCTCCGCGAGGCCGCCGACGCCAGCCGCTACAGCACGTTCCGGGTCGGCGTCTCGTCGATCGGCCGCTACACCGACGACACCTGGCAGGAGCACGTCGACTACGCGGTCGCGGGCGGCCACGGGGTGCACGTGCACTTCCACGAGGTGCGTGAGGAGGTCACGGCCGCGCGGCAGCGCACCGGGCGGACGGCGATCGGCCACGCCGAGGCGACGGGCATGTTCCAGGTCCCGGTGATCGCCGCGCACAGCGTCTGGGTCGATCGCGAGGACCGGGAGCGCTACGCCGCGAACGGCGTCGGGGTCGCCCACAACCCGGTCGCGAACGGCATCCTGGCCAGCGGCATCGCGCCGGTCGCCGAGCTCCGGGCGCTCGGTGTCCCGGTCGGCATCGGCGTCGACGGACCGGCGTCGAACGACTCGCAGGACTTCCTGCAGGCGATGAAGACCGCGGCCCTGCTCGCCCGTGTCCGTGACCTGCAGGCCACCGCGATGAGCGCCCGCGAGGCGTTCGAGATGGGCACGCTCGGCGGCGCCCGTGCCCTGCGGATGGAGCGGGAGATCGGGTCGCTCGAGCCGGGCAAGCGCGCCGACCTGGTGGTCTTCGACGGCGACTCCCCGACGCTGGCGAACGTGCACGACCCGTACCAGGCGGTCGTCTTCGTCGCGGGCAGCCGGGAGGTCCGCGACGTCTGGGTCGACGGCGAGCGCAGCGTCGCGGACGGCGACGTCACGAAGGTCGACGTCCGCGAAGCGGTGGACCGCGCCCGCCCGCTCGCCCGGCAGCTGGTCGCCGAGGCGGGGCTGGAGCACCTGTCGGCGCTCACCGGAGGTGCGCTCGACGACACCGAGCGCCCCTAGCGGCGCCCACGGTCCGGGTCGGGGACGGACCGGACGGGAGGCGGTGCGCACGTCGTGCGCACCGCCTCCCGTCCGGTCACAGCACCGGTCGACGGCCCGTCACAGTTCCAGCACCAGGCGCGGGCAGCCGCGCCGGGCGCGCGAGACGCACACCATCATCGTGCGGTCGTCGGCCTGTTCCTCGGGGCTGAGCACGGTGTCCCGGTGCTCCACCGCTCCCTCGAGGACGGGTGTCTCGCAGGTGCCGCACGTGCCCTCGCGGCAGGAGGACAGGACGAACGCGCCGGCTTCCTCGGCGACCTCGAGCAGCGTCCGGTCGGCCGGCACGGTCACGGTGACGCCGGTGACGGCGAGCTCGACCTCGAACGGTTCCCCGGGGGCGTCGACGTCGGCGGCCGGTTCGAACCGCTCGACCCGGACGCTCCCAGCGGGCCAGTGCGCAGCGGCCGCCTCGACCTCGTCCATGAGTCCGCGCGGACCGCAGCAGTACACGACGGCGTCCCGCGGTTCGGCGAGGAGCCCGATCACGTGCAACCGCGGGTGCTCGTCCGCTGCGGCGACGGCGACCCGGTCGGGGTGCGCCGCGACGAGCTCGTCGACGAAGGCCATCCGGCTCCGGCTGCGACCGGCGTAGTGGAGCTCCCAGGGCGTGCCGACGCGCTCAGCGGCGTCGATCATCGCCACGAGGGGCGTGATCCCGATGCCGCCGGCGACGAACACCGCGGGCCTGGTCGGGTCGAAGCCGAAGTGGTTCCGCGGTCCGGCGACCACGACCTCGGCCCCCACGGTGAGCGCCTCGTGCACGGCGACCGATCCCCCGCGGCCGTCCGGCTCCCGGAGCACCGCGATGCGCCAGTGCCCCTCGGGCGTGGTCGCGACGAGCGAGTACTGGCGCTCCGTGCCCGGCACCACCTCGAGGTCGACGTGCGCCCCCGGCTCCCAGTCGGGCAGCGGTGCACCGTCGGCCGGTGCCAGGTCGAGCGCGACGACGTCGGTCGCGACCTCGCGGCGGGCGGCGAC
The DNA here is from genome assembly GCF_044745105.1 of Curtobacterium sp. NPDC087080. Lineage (NCBI taxonomy): Bacteria > Bacillati > Actinomycetota > Actinomycetes > Micrococcales > Microbacteriaceae > Curtobacterium > Curtobacterium sp. NPDC087080. The sequence goes on from NZ_JBIUZP010000003.1 coordinate 505,556, forward strand.
CCGCACGCGGCGACGCTCCGGTGCCGCGGTCACGCGACGGCTCCGGTGCTCGGGGCTGCGCCGGCGCGTGGGGTCTCCTTGACCACGATCATGTGGAACCGGCTGCCGTCGGCGCTGCACCAGCGGTGCCCGGTGCCGCCGCGGTAGTACGCCGAGTCGCCCGGACCGAGCCGCAGGGGCTCCTGCCCGCGGAGGTCCAGCAGGACGTCACCCGCGAGCACGGTGAGGAACTCGTCCTCGCGGTGCTCGAACCAGTCGCCGAGGTCCGTGTTCTCACCGGTCCACTCGAGCGGCTCGAAGGCGTGCGGACCGGCGTGCACGAGGAGTCGGGCCTCGCCGCTCGAGAACGGCCCGCGCGCCCCCTCGCCCGCGCGGATGACCTCAGGGTCCCGCACGTCGTGGTCCGGTCGTTCCGGTGCACCGGCGGCGAGGAGCTCGACCTGGGTGGTCCCGAGCGCGGCGGCGATCTTCTCGAGGGACACCATGCTCGCGCGGGAGTGTCCCCGTTCGACCTGGCTGAGGAACGGGTGCGAGAGCCCGGTCAGCTCGGCGACCTGCACGAGGGTGAGCCGTGCAGCGCGTCTGCGGGCGCGGATGTGCTCCCCGATCCGCTGGGTCTGGTCGTCGACGACGCGGTCGGTCTCGGTGGCGGTACCGGTGCTCACGCGCACTCCTCTCGGCCTGGTGGCGGCACTCCGGTGCGGTCGAGGGCATGTCGGACGGGCCCCGGTCGGAACCGTCGTTCCGGCCGCCCGGTCCGACCGGGACGGGTGTCACACACGGCAACCGCCTCGAAACGAGAGGGAAACACTGCCGCCCTAGCATCGGAGATGTTGATGCGATCAACATTCTCACACACGATCGGGAGGCCCCGGATGGACCCCACAGCACCCCGCCAGGTCGGGCTCCTGCGGTCCGCACTGCTGCCGGACGGGCGCCTGGTCGACGTCGCGATCGGCGGCGAGACCGTGCGCCGGGTCGCCCCCGCCGGCTCCCTCTCCGCGCCTGCCGACGCCGTGCTCGACCTCGACGGACGCCTGCTGCTCACCGCCCCGGCCGAACCGCACGCGCACCTCGACAAGGCGTTGAGCGCCGACGCGATCCGCCCGCCGCTCGGTGACCTCGGTGCCGCGATCGCCTCGTGGTCCGCGCACGCCACCACGATGACCGTCGAGGACGTCGCCGACCGGGCGCGGACCGCCGCCCTGGCACTGCTCGCCGCCGGCACCACGTCCGTCCGCACCCACGTCGACGTGCTGAGCGGCCGCCGCACCGCCGCGGACGCACCCGCCTCCGTCGAGTCGGCCACCCGCGGCGCCCGCGCCCTCGTGCAGGTCCGCGACGAGCTCGCCGGCCTCATGGACATCGAGCTCGTCGCCCTCGCCGGGCCGCTCGCCCCCGACCACCACGTCGAGGCCGTCCTCGACTGCGGCGTCGACCTGGTCGGCGGAGCCCCACACCTCGCCGAGGACCCGCTCGCCGACGTCGACCGACTCCTCGCGATCGCCGAGCGGTACGGGATCGGGGTGGACCTGCACACCGACGAGAGCCTCGACGGACCGGTCACCCTCGACCACTACGCCCGTGCCGTCCTGCGGGTGCCGCACGGCGAGCGCACCGGCCGGCAGTACTCCGCCGGGCACTGCGTCCGGCTCGGCACGCTCGGCCCGGAGCGCCTGGCCGAGGTCGTCGCCGACGTCGCCGCGGCCGATCTCGGCGTCATCGCCCTGCCGATCACCAACCTGTACCTGCAGGGGTGGCAGCACCCGGTGTCGACCCCGCGGGGACTCACCGCGATCCGCGCCCTGACCGAGGCCGGCGTGCGGGTCGCCGCGGGGGCGGACAACGTCCGCGACCCGTTCAACCCGGTCGGGCGGAGCGACGCCCTCGAGACGGCGAGCCTGCTCGTGTCGGCCGGCCACGTCACACCCGACCAGGCGTACGCGATGGTGAGCGACACCGCCAGGAGCGTGATGGGCCTCCCGGCCGCCGGCCCCGTCCCCGGACGGCGGGCCGACCTGCTCGCGATCGCCGCGACGAGCGTCACCGACGCGGTGGCGAACGCTCCGGCCGACCGCATCGTCCTGTCCCGCGGGCGGCTCGTCGCACGCACCGAGGTCCGCACGACCGTCGCCCTCCCGGTGCCCGTCCACGCGACCGCACCCGTCCCCGCCTGACCCCCTCGCCCCACCACCGCGAACCCGTGACCCGAGAACCCGAGGTGCCCGTGACCACCACCGCCCCGCCGCCCGTCACCACGACGGACACGCTGCTCGACTTCCGGAACGTCGAGATGACCTTCCCGAACGGCACCATCGCCCTGCAGGGGGTCGACCTCACCGTCGACCGCGGGCAGTTCGTATCCGTCGTCGGCCCCTCCGGCTGCGGCAAGTCGACCCTGCTGCGCATCGCCTCCGGCCTCGAGTCGGCGTCCGACGGGTCGGCAGACGTCGCCGCCGACCGCATCGGGTACGTGTTCCAGGACGCGACCCTGCTGCCGTGGCGCACCGTGCAGGGCAACGTCGAGCTCCTCGCCGAGCTCGGTCACGTGTCCAAGGCCGAACGGGCGGCGAAGGCTGCGCGGGCGATCGACCTGGTCGGGCTCGGCGGCTTCGAGGCGAACCTGCCGAAGCAGCTGTCCGGCGGCATGCGGATGCGCGTCTCGCTCGCCCGGTCGCTGACGCTCGACCCCGAGCTGTTCCTGTTCGACGAGCCGTTCGGCGCCCTCGACGAGATCACCCGCGAGCGCCTGAACGACGAGCTCCTGCGGCTCTTCGTCGAGCAGCAGTTCGCCGGACTGTTCATCACCCACTCGGTGTCCGAGGCCGTGTACCTGTCCACCGAGGTCGTCGTCATGTCCGGTCGTCCGGGCAGCATCGTCGGCCGGTTCGAGGTGCCGTTCCCGATGCCCCGCGACCCCGACATCCGCTTCACCCCCGAGTTCGCCGAACTGGTCGGCGAGGTCTCGCACGCGCTCCGGGAAGGACACCGCTGATGGTCACCCTGCAGGAGGTCGCCGAGACCCGAGCCGTCCGAGCGGCAGCACGCCGCACCGCACCGCGCGCCCGCCGGAGCGTGTCGTGGTGGCAGCCCGTCGTCGTCCTCGCCGTGCTCGTCGGCATCTGGTACGCCGCGGCCGCCTACTACGACCACGTCCGTGGCCTCGCGTTCCTGGTGCCGTACCCGCACCTCGTGGCGAAGGCGATCGTCGCCCCGACGATGCCCGACGGCTCGCCCTCGACCTTCGGCACCGACCTGTGGTCAGCGCTCGGTCGCACCACCGTCGTGTCCCTCGTCGGCCTCGGCTTCGCGATCGTGATCGGCGTCGTCTGGGCGATGGCGATGGCGCAGGCGAAGTGGCTCGAGCGCTCGCTCTACCCGTACGCGGTGGTGCTGCAGTGCGTGCCGATCCTGGCGCTCGTGCCGCTCATCGGCGCCCTGTTCGGCTACGAGTTCGCCAGCCGGGTCATCGTCACCGTGATGATCGCCCTGTTCCCGATGGTGTCGAACACCCTGTTCGGCCTGCAGTCCGCCGATCGGGCACAGCGCGAGCTCTTCCGGCTGCAGCGGGCCAGCCGCTTCGCCCAGCTCGTCAAGCTGCAGTTCCCCGCGGCGCTGCCGTCGATCTTCGTCGGCCTGCGGACCTCGGCCGGCCTGAGCGTCATCGGCGCGATCGTCGGCGACCAGTTCTTCCAGCGCGGCAACCCCGGGCTCGGCGTCCTCATCCAGGTGACCGCCTCGCGGCTGATGGGACCGGAGCTCTACGCGACGATCATCATCGCCTCGCTGTACGGCGTCGCCGTCTTCCTCGTGTTCGGACTGATCGGCCGCCTGGCGGTCGGTCGCTGGCACGACTTCAGCTGATCCGCATCGCGGCGTTCTCCCCCCCCTGACCGCCGCGATGCGGGTCTCCCGGTTCTCCCTTCCCTCCCCTCACCCGACCCACAGCACCACGAGACCCGCACCACGAACGGAGCCTCCATGCGCACCACCACCCGACTCGGCGTCGCCACCGCAGCCCTCGCGGCGACCGCCCTCGCCCTGACCGGATGCGCCGCCGGTTCGTCCGCCGGCACCGCGGCGTCGAGCGCCAGCGCGAAGACCGCGACCGGTCCCGCGATCGACCTGTCGGGCGTCTGCCCCGCGACGGTCGTCGTCCAGACCGACTGGAACCCCGAGGGCGAACACGGCCACCTGTACGAGATGCTCGGCCCGAACCCCTCGATCGACGCCTCGGGCAAGACCGTCACCGGTGACCTGTACGCCAACGGCAAGAGCACCGGCGTGCAGCTCGAGATCCGCGCCGGCGGCCCCGCGATCGGCTACACCAAGGTCGCCTCGCAGATGTACCAGGACAAGGACATCACCCTCGGCTACATGTCCACCGACGAGCAGGTGCAGTTCTCCGGCAACCTGCCCACCACCGCCGTCTTCGCTGAGAACGACTCGTCCCCGATGTCGATCATGTGGGACCCGAAGACCTACCCCGACGTGGACTCCATCGAGGACCTCGGCAAGGAGCTCGAGAAGAACGGCGGCGTCGTCCGCTACTTCAACGGCGCCGCGTACATGACGTACCTCGAGCAGTCCGGCATCCTGCCGAAGCAGGTCCTCGACGGCAGCTACGACGGCACCCCGTCGAAGTTCGTCTCCGCCGGCGGCAAGGACGCCCAGCAGGGCTTCGCCACCGCCGAGCCGTACATCTACCAGAACCAGGTCGCCGCCTGGGGCAAGAAGGTGGCGTACAAGCCGGTGTCGAGCACCGGCTGGAACCCGTACCCCGAGGCGATGTCGGTCCGCACCGGTGACCTGTCGAAGCTCACGCCCTGCCTGAAGAAGCTCGTGCCCGTCATGCAGCAGGCGGACGTCGACTACCTGAAGGCGCCGCAGGCCACGAACGACCTCATCACGCAGCTCGTGCAGCAGTACAACAACGGCTGGACGTACGACTCGAAGGTCGGGGCGTTCGCAGCGAAGCAGATGGTGGACCTCGGTCTGGCGAAGGACACCGACGGCTACATCGGCTCGATGGACGAGCAGCGCATGCAGGACTTCATCGACAAGGCGAAGCCCGTCTTCGCCGGCACCGGTGACGTGAAGAGCGACCTCGCCCCGTCCGACCTGTACACGAACGAGTTCCTCGACAAGTCCATCGGTCTGGGCAACTGACACCGGGTCGGCCGCACGTCCGTCGTGTCGGCCGACCACCCACCGGACGGGAGGCGCGGCACACGTCGTGTGTCGTCCCTCCCGTCCGTCGTCTCCCGCACCACCCACCCCACAGGAGTGAGCATGACCACCGTCACCCCCGCCTCCACCACCGTCGCCTCCGCAGAGGCGCTCGCCGCGCTCCACGCCGAGCTCGTCGACCTGCTCGGTGAGCGCGGCGTCAGCGCCGACGAGCGCACCCGGGCCCGCGCCTCCGTCGACGAGGCGACCATGAGCCCCGTGCTCAGCGCGCAGCTGCCGCTGGGACTCGCCGACCTCGTCGCGTACCCGGCGTCCGCGGAGCACGTCGCCGCCACGCTCACGGCGGCCGTCCGACACGGCGTCCCGGTCACCACCCGCGGCAAGGGCACCGGCAACTACGGCCAGGGCATCCCGCTGCACGGCGGACTCGTCCTCGACACCTCGCGAGCCCGTGCCGTCGTCGAGGTCGGCGACGGGTGGATCACCGCCGAGGCCGGCGCCTCGATGGTGGCCCTCGAGCAGGCAGCGGCCGCCGCCGGGCAACAGCTCTGGATGTACCCGTCGACCGCGCAGTCCACCATCGGCGGGTTCCTGTCCGGTGGCTCCGGCGGCACCGGCTCGATCGCGCACGGCTCGAACTGGCAGGGGTTCGTCACCGCGCTCGACGTCGCACTGCCCGGCTCGGACGAGCTGCTGCACGTCGAGGGTGACGAGGCGCAGCCGTTCGTGCACACCTACGGCACGGCGGGTGTGATCGCCCGGGCGACCGTCCGGCTCGAGCCGCTGCAGGAGTGGCGCGCCGTGTACGCGTCGTTCCCGACGTTCGAGGACGCGCTCGTCGCGGTGCGGACCCTGCGCGGGCTCGACCCGGTGCCGCGGCTCGTCAGCGCCGACCGGCCGGAGGTCGCGGCCACGCTGCCCTCGGACACGGCGATCCCGGACGACCGGGCGAGCCTCCGCGCGATCATCGACGACGTCGTGCTCGACGAGGCCCGCGCCCTGGTCGAGCAGGCCGGCGGCACCGTGTCCGACGTCCGTGAAGGCCTGCAGCAGACCACCAAGGTGTCGATGCTGTCGTACAACCACCCGATCTGGTGGCTCAAGCGGAACACCCCCGACACCGAGTACTTCCACGTCGAGGTCGGTGGCGAGGCACTGATCGACCGGATCGCCGAGGTCGAGGCCGTGTACCCGGGCGGGATGCTGCACATCGAGGCGGCGCACGTCGGCCCGATCGGCATGCTCACCGCGCCGTACACCGGGGCCGAGGACGTCTACGCCGGGTACCCGGTGCTCCGTGACCTGGGCGTCCGGGTGCACAGCCCGCACCAGTACTACGTCGACCACGGGGTCGAGGAGCTGGTGGCCCTGAAGCGGCGCACCGACCCCGAGGGACTGCTCAACCCCGGGCACGTCATCGACCCGTCGCTCGTCGTCAGCGGCGGCTCGACCGCGTCGGCGCAGCCCGTCGTGCCGGGGTTCGGCAAGTGAGCGGCGCGGTGCGCTCGCGTCGGCTGGCGGAGCTGTCGGGACCGGCGGTCGCCGCCGGCTTCGGACCGGACACGATCGTCGTGCAGCCGACCGGGGCCGTGGAGCACCACGGACCGCACCTGCCGCTCGTCACCGACTTCCTGCTCGCCGACCACATCGGCGGCGCGGCCGTCGAGCGCGCCGCTGCCGAGGGCCTCGACGTCTGGCAGTTGCCCACGCTGGCGTTCACGAAGTCCGACGAGCACAGCTGGGCACCGGGCACCGTGTGGCTCGACGAGTCGACGATGTTCGACACCGCGGTGCAGATCGGTCGGGCCGTCGCGCTGACGGGTGCCGGGTCGCTCGTCTTCGCGAACGGGCACGGCGGGAACGTCGCCCTGCTGCAGGTCGCGCTGCGGGAGATCCGGAAGCGGTACGGGCTGAAGACGTTCCTGATGCCGACGCTCGCGCGGATGCCCGGCCCCTCCGGCGAGGACGCGGACGAACGAGGGCTCGGCATCCACGGTGGCGCGGCCGAGACGTCGATGATCCTGCACCTGCGTCCCGACCTGGTGGACATGTCGCTCGCCGAGCGGTGGGTGCCGGACCACCTGGCGGAGTTCTCGCGGATCCGGTTCAACGGTGGTCCGGTGTCCTTCGGGTGGCTGTCGAACGACTTCGGTACGCCGGGGGTCGTCGGGGATGCGAGCCGTGCGACCGCGGCGTACGGGCGGGCGCTGTGGGACCTGTCGCTCGACGAGGCCGTGGCGTCCCTGCACGAGATCGCCCGGTTCGACCCGGCGGTCGCGGAGCCTGCGATCGGCGCCGACGCGGGTGCTGCCGGCGCAGGTACTGCCGGCTCGGGCGCTACCAGCGCGGGTGCTGCTGGTGCTGATGCCGGTGCCGGTGCCGGCGCTGGTCCGCTCGCGGCGGACGTGGTGGCGGTGCCGTGACCGTCCTGCCGGGGCAGGCGGTGGACGAGGACTCCGACGCCGCCGCCCCGGCCGACCCGCTCGAGCTCGCGGCGACCTGGCTGCCGTCCACCGAGGACGGCCCCGGCCCGACCATGACGCTGTCCACGCTCGGGATCGACGGCTACCCGTCCGCCCGCACCGTGCTGCTCTCACGCTTCGACGGCGAACGCCTGCACTTCCACACCGACAGCCGCAGCCGGAAGGCCGCCGAGCTCGCCGCGCTCCCCCGCGCCGCCGTCACCCTCGTCTGGCCCCGGGCGGCACGGCAGCTCGTGGTCGTCGGGGACGTGGCACCCGTCACCGACGCCGAGGCCCGCGCCGCCTACGCTGCCCGGACCAGGTACCTGCAGGTGCTCGCGTGGGTGAACGACCACGAGGCCGCGGCCGACACCCCCGCGCGCCGACGGGAGCTCTGGGCGGCGTTCGAGCACGAGCGTGTCGGCGCGGACCTCGAGCCGCCGGCCACCTGGGCGGGCTACGCGGTCACGCCGGTTCGGATGCTCTTCTGGCGGGGCGCGACCGACGCCGCGAGCAACCGGCTCGCGTACGAGCGCCACGACGACGGCTCCTGGTCGCAGGAGTCGTGGCCGGGCTGATCAGCCAGCGGCACCCGGCATCACCGGATCAGGCTGAGCGGACGATCTCCACCTGACGGGCCGGCAGGGCGTTCTTCGATGCTGACGCCAAGCGCGCCGGCAACACCACACCAGCGGTCCGCGCCACGAGGTAGTCGACGAAGACACCGACGGAACTGTCGGCGCTCGGCTGATCATCCTCGCGGCGCATGTCATCGGCGCCTCGGACGTCAAGCGCGCCGTCGACATCCATGACCGACACTTGCCGGACCCCGTCGCGCGTCTTGACGAAGACGTTGGCGAACCCGCCCACTGCCTCGATGCGACGGAGGAGCACCGGAAGCCGTTCGTCCTCGAGTGCGACCACCACCGGCGATCGTCCCTCGACGTCGACGACCTCGAGTTCGATCTCCGCGAAGCGGCCGACCGCCAGAGAACGATCGACTTCCTGACGAAACGCGTCGAGTTCATGCATCGTGCTCGCGCCTGCCCTTCATGTCCCGGATTGTAACGGCGTACTCGAAGACGCGGTCCGACGCCTGCTCGAAGAACCTGTGGACGTCATCGACGCAGTGCAGCGGCGCGATCGACGAGACCGAGCCGTTCGTGTGGTGGAGGTGGACATGTCCGTGACAACAGTCCGCCCGGGCCCGTTCGACCCACTGCCCGTCGAGATCGACCGCGAGCACCACGATCGCGAAGTCGACGAGCTTGCCGTCACACCGGAACAGTCGATGGTCGATCCGGATCGTGTCAGCATCATCCACACTCTGGAACCAGGAACGCTCGGAGCAGTGGTCACGATCGGGCGGGCGGTACTGGCCGCGATCCTGGTGGTCGAGACCCGCCGACATCTCCTCGTGAGCGCGACGTCGGTCCCGTCGTGCTCGCTGCGTGCGCCGGATCATGCCGGAACGATAACGGCGGCTCGAGCAGACTGGCCAGGAGTCTGTATGCACGCACGGTGCTGCACGGCACGGCACGCGAATCGACGTCAGCGCAGCGTGATCTCCTGGATCGTCGCTGTCACCGTCGAGGGGTCGTCGGCCGAGGTCTGCACCGAGCACGACCACGCGACCCGCTCCGTCGCCGTCCCACGCTCCTCGCGCTGCACGGACGACTCGCCCGTCACGGAGGCCGACGCCGCCCCGCTCGGTCCGCCCGCACCCTGCTCGACGCCCGTCGAGCGGATGTCGACGACCTTCCACGGGGTCATCCCGTACTCGTCCCGCCACCACGCGACGATCGTCGGCCCCACCTTCGTCTCGCACGCCGCCCGCGCGACCCCGTCGAACGCGGTCTGCTGCCGCGTGCACCCGGTGAGCGCGACGAGGACCACCACGACGGCCGTGGCCGCGACGGTCCGACTCCTCATGCCCTCATCGTGCCGGACGCCGCGCCGGCCGTACAGCCCGGGGACGACGGAGCGCGCGTCGGGGCCCGCGGCCCGCGGCGTCGAGCGTCGGGCGCCGGGCGCCGGGCGCCGGGCGTCGAGCGTCGAGCGTCGAGCGTCAGGCGTCAGGCGTCAGGCGTCGAACCACGTTCCCGACGTCGAACCACGTTGGACACCTGGTTCGACGTCGGAACCGTGGTTCGACCCGCACACGGAGCCGCACGCCGACGCCCCGCCGAGCGACGACCCGCACGTCCCGCCCTACGCCCCGCCGAGCGCCCGCGTCGCGAGGTGCAGCGCGAGCCGGGTCTCCGGGTCGCCGAGGTCCACCCCGAGCAACCGCTGCACCCGGTCGATCCGATCCGCCACGGTGTTCCGGTGCACCCCGAGCACCGCTGCCGTCTCCGCCACCGAGGACTCCGCGTCGAGGTACGCCGCCAGGGTCGAGCGCAGCGCACCGCCCCCGCGCTCCAGCGGCGCGAGGAGCTGCTCCGCCGCCGGCAGGAACGTGTCCGTCTGCGTCCACGCGAGCAGCAGTTGCGCGAGCCCGAGCCGGTCGACGTGCACGAAGAAGCCGGACTCCGGTCGCGCAGCAGCCAGGCGGACCGCGTCACCCGCCTCGCCGAGCGTCCGCACGAGTCCCGCCGGACCGGCGTGCACGCTGCCGACACCGACGTTCGTGTCGACCGCGGAGCGCAGGGCGTTCTGCGCCGCACGCACCGAGGCGGCGACCGCGGCGACCGCGGCACGGTCGGGTTCGTCGACGGTCGAGGACCAGAGCGCCCACCCGTCGGTCTGCTCCACCACCACGACGTCGAGCCCGTGCCCGTCGAAGGTCGTCTCGACCTCGCGCCGCAGCGCCACGGCGTCGACCGGTCCCCGTGCGACGAGCCGGACACCGACGTGCCACGCGTCCAGCTCCCACCCCGCGGCGATGGTCCGCTGCACCAGGGGCGGCGCGGGCGCTCCGTCAGCGGCGCGGAGGTCGTCGAGCATCGCCATCCGGTACCGGGCGTCGCGCTCGTCGTCGAGCCGGGTGAGCACGAGCCGGTGCCCGGCCGCGACCGCCGCCACCCGGAGCGCCGTCGCGAGCACCGCCCGCTCGGCGCGCAGCGGCGTCGTGGTCCCGACCGCCAGCCAGGCCCGCGGCCCGATGCCGGTCGGCACGGGCACGGCCACGACGGTCTCCCGGTCGTCGCTCGCCCAGACCGGTTCGCTCGTCCCGACCGTGCGGGCGAGCAGCGCCGCGGTCGCCGGTGCGACGCCGGCACCACGGAGCGGGCGACCCGACGCGTCGAGGAACCGGACCGCGTGTCCGAGCTCGCTCTCGAGCCGCACGAAGAGCTCGTCGAGCGCGGGTCCGGCGTCGAGCCCGATTCGCGCCGCGGCGACGGCGGCACGAGCAGCGGGCGCGTCGCCCGACCCGATGAGCTCGTGGACCCGGACCGAGGCGGCCCACGGGTCCGGGGTCGCGACCACCGCGACGCCGAGCCGCTCGGCCAGCGCCGCGGTCCCGGCTCCCGGGAGCGGCGTCCCGTCGCTCACGCCGACGACGAGCACCGCGACCCCCGCGGACGCCGCGCGTCGGAGCAGCACGTCGAAGCGGGCGTCGAAGCGCTCGACCGGGGTGAGGAGGACGACCGCTCCGTCCCCGGACCCGAGGAGCCGGCCGACGTGCTCGGGCGGGCCGACGAGTCCGCGCACCGTGCCGACCGTGCCCGACGCCGGTCCGACGAGCAACGTCGTCCCCGCCGGCAGCAGGGGCAGGAACTCGGCGACGGGGATCACGCGACGACCTCGGGGACCGCGTCGGCATCGATGCCGAAGGCCCGCGGCGAGACGCGTGCGGTCCGGTGCGGGGACGCCCACCACCACGGCGCCCCGGGCAGCACGAGCACCGCGAGTTCGTCCCCGACCCGGGCCCGCTCGGTGGTGACGGGGCGCAGGGACCGTGCGTCGACGACCACGATGCAGCTCGGTGTGCTCGCGACCGGTTCGCCGTCCACCAGGCAGTGCACCCACTCGCTGCCCGCCTCGACCCGGGCCACCGCTCCGGTGGCGGCGTCGCGGATCGCCATCGAACCGTGGACGAACGCGACGGCGTCCCCGCTGCGCTGCACGTCGAGCACGCGGCCGCGGGCGACGAGCCGGGCACCGTCGAGCCCGCCGACGAGGTCCTCGACCCCCGCGGCGTCCGCAGCGGTCCGACCGGTCCGCAGTGCCCGGTCGACGCTCCCCGTGATGCAGCGGCCCGTCAGCACCTCGGCGTCGACGGGGCCGACCGCGAAGGCCGCCCACCCGCCGCTGTGCGACACCGCCTCGCGCCACACGGTCTCCAGGTCGCGGGGATCGGCCGTGTCGACCACGATGCGCAGGCCGCTCGACGTCACCGCCGCCGCGGTGACCGCCGGCAGCCCGTCGACGAACAGGGACAGCTGGTCGATGCGCGGCGTCGCCCGACCGACCAGGTCCGCGTCGACGAGCGGCAGGCCCGCCGCGTGCGCCGTGAGCGCCGCCGCCGGCCCGGTGACGCCACCGATCTGCGCGGCCACGACCGCGTCGGCGCGCCGGCCCGCCCACCGCTCGACGGCGGCGAGCGCACCGGGCAGTTCCCGCCCGCTCGGCGTCTTCTCCTCGAGCACGGTGGTGGAGCCGACGAGTCCGACCGCCACGACCGCGCCGAGACGGGCGTCGACGGGGACGACGGGCACCTCGCCGGTCCCGAGCGCCCGCCGGAGCGCGTGCGCCATGTGGTCGACCTGGCCGCCACCGCCGCACCCCAGCAGCGCGGTGCCGCGCGCGAGGTCGTCGACGTCGTCGGCTCGGAGGCCCGTCACGGCTCCGTCACGCTGCTCGCCCTGGTGCACACCAGCGATCCTCGCGCATCGGCGCCGCTCAGCGCGCCCCCACCGGGGTGCGCTCGTGCAGCTGCTCGACCGGGACGAACTCGTCGTCCAGGCCGAAGCACGACGGACCGAAGACCGCGAGGGCCTCCGGTGTGCGCATCAGGTCGGGCGTCGAGACCCCGATCACCCGGACACGCTGCCCGTAGCGCAGCCGCTCCGTGGTGATCGGTTCTGCGGTCTCCGCGTCGAGCACGCAGATCAGGTCCGGCACGACGGCGACCAGTCGGCCGTCCCGCCGCGCGACGAGGTTCTCGTTCTGGAAGGCGATCTCCAGCTCGGAGCCGTCGGCACCCTGCACGACCGCGCGACCCTTCGCGAACCCGTCGACCGTGCGGCGCTCGACGTCGACGACCTTGCCGTCGAAGAGCTCGCGCAGGTGCGTGTAGATCGTCTGTCCGAACGCCTCGGCGAGCCCCTCGACGGGGTCGCGGTGCTCCTCGCGCGCCCGACGGATCGCGCGCCCGACCGACAGCGCGAGTGAGAGGGTCCGGGGTACCGCGGTCGCGCGCACCTGGCCGCCGGTCATGGCGTACTCGGCGATGTACGCGACGCCGCCGAGCCGGATCGTCACGCCGCGGGCGAGCCACTCCATCTGACGGTTGTCGTGCCCGGTGTCGATCACGACGCCGTGCCCGTTCTCGTCGCTGATCGCGAGCGGGGACCCCGGCACCCCGTAGACCGAGAACGTCTCCATCTGCAGTTCAGGGAACGCACGGCCCATGCCGTCCGCGTCGACGACGGGCAGGCCACCGGTCGCGCCGACGAGCAGCGGGATCATCGAGTTGATGCCACCGCACTCGATCGGCATCGTCGCGGTGGCGGTCTTGCCGAGGTGCGCCTCGAGCCGCCGGAGGGCGCCGAGCGGCTCCGGACCCGCCGGCAGGCGCTCGAGCACGACGGTCGGGGCGCCCATCTGCGCGGTGGGGATGACGAGCGCGTCGTCCGGCACCTCGGACGGGTCGAGGACCGTCACCGGGCCGTGCTCCTCGATCGCCGCCTTGACGAGCAGCATCCCGATGAGCGGGTCACCCCCGCCGCCGGTGCCGAGCAGTGCGGCGCCGCGGGCGAGGTCTTGCAGGTCGTCGACGTCGATGGTCCAGCTCATGCGTGTTCTCCCTCGCTGACGGTGCCGTCGTGGCGGACCGCCGGGGTGTCGTAGCCGAAGTACCGGGGTCCGGCGAGCGCGAGGCCCGCCGGGGTGTGCCAGCGCGGGTCGGCCGGGGCGGTGACGATCCGGATGCGCGCGCCGAACCGCAGTCCCTCGGTGGTGATCGGTTCGCCGGTCTCGGCGTCCAGGGTGACGATCAGGTCGGGGGTGGTGGTGCGGACGGAGCCGGCCACCTCGACCAGCAGGTGCTCGTTCTGGAACCGGAGCACGGCCTCCAGCCCGGTGTCCCCGCCGGAGCCGGCGATGCGGGCGGTCCCGCGGGCGAAGCCGGTGACGGTCTTCCGTTCGACGTCGGCGACCTTGCCCTCGAACACGACGGTCCCACCGAGCACCGCACTGACGGCGGCGACCGGGTCCTCGTTCGCGGCACGGGCGCCGACGAGGGCCTCGCCGATCGCGACGCTCAGCGACAGGCTGCCGCGGACGTACGACTGCTTGAGCTCGGCGCCGGACATCGCGTACTGCGCCGTGATCGCGGAGCAGCCCATCTCGACCGTCGCGGTGCGGGCGAGCCGTTCCGCCCACCGGTTGTCGACGGTGGTGAAGACGGCGGTGTTGCCCTTCTCGTCGGCGAGTGCCATCGGGGTCGCGCTGATGCCGGACAGCGTCGGCAGGACCATCTGGACCTCGGGGAAGGCGCGGCCCATGCCGTCGCCGTCCACGAGCGGCAGGCCGAGCTCGGCGGCCGCGACGATCGGGCTGGTGGAGTTGACGCCGCCGACCTCGATGCAGGCGACGTGCGTCGGTGTGACGCCGAGGTGGGTCGCCAGGCTGCGGATCGCCTCGGCGAACTGCGCGCCGGACGGCAGCTTCTCGACCATCACGGTCGGCGCGCCGATCATGGCGACGTTGAGCACCACGGCGTCGTCGGGCAGGTCCTCGACCTGGACGACCGGCACCGGGCCGTGTTCGCGGACAGCGGCCTCGGCGAGCAGGCGGCCGATGTACGGGTCACCGCCGCCGCCGGTGCCGAGCACGGCGGCACCTCGGGCGAGGGCGGAGCAGTCCTCGCCGATCTCGGTGATCGGGCGGACGGTGGGCGTCGTCGGACGCGTGTCCGCACCCGGGGCCGTGACCGTCGTGGTCATCGGACCAGCGCCCCGAGCGCGAGGTCACCGACGGCCTTGGCGCGGATGCGTGTGGCGTTGCCGGGCAGGTACGGGATCGGGACCTCGTCGAAGTCCACGATCGCGACGCTGGACGGGTCCGCGCCGGCGGCGACGGCACGGTCGACCGCTTCCTGCCGGGCCTCGTCGACCACGGCGGAGCGCTTGCCGTCGCTGATGGCGTAGACCTTGTCGACCTCGCCCGAGACCTGGGCGATCGCGGCGCCGATGGCGTTGGCCACGGAGTAGTGCTCGGGCCGGTGCACGGTGCCGAGTCCCGGGAGGGAGTCGGGCAGCAGGACGGAGCCGCCGCCGACCGCGACCACGGGCAGTGGATCCGACGAGGTGCGCATGCGCTCGACGACGTCGGCGACGCGCTCGGCGATGACCGCGAGGGCCCGCTCGGCGACCTCGGCCGGCACCCCGGCGACGCGGGAGACGTCACCGATCGCGCCCCGGCCACCGCGGACGGCCACGTCGGTCGCGGTCAGGGTGCCGCCACCGAAGACGAGCCCCTCCTCGGTGAGCCGGTAGCCGACCGAGTCCGGTCCGACCAGGGCGCCGTCCTCGCGGATGCGGGAGCCACCCCCGATGCCGATCGACAGCACGTCGGGCATCCGGAAGTTCGTGCGGATGCCGGCGACGGCGACCTCGCCGGTGGCCTCGCGCGGGAACCCACCGGTCAGCACGCCGACGTCGCTCGTGGTCCCGCCGACGTCGACGACCGCGCAGGTGTCGAAGCCGGACAGCACGGCCGCGCCGCGCATCGAGTTCGTCGGTCCGGAGGCGAAGGTGGCGACCGGGTACCGACGGGCGTACTCGACGTCCATGAGCGTGCCGTCGTTCTGGCTGAGGAACAGGGGCGCGTCGATGCCGCTGCCGGCGACGGAACCGGACAGCCCGTCGACGATGCGCTCGGCGAGTTCACGCAGCGCGGCGTTGATGATCGTGGCGTTCTCGCGCTCGAGCAGCCCGATGCGGCCGATCTCGCTCGACAGCGAGAACGCGACGTCGGGCCCGAGCTCGGCGGCCATGATCTCCTGTGCCCGCTGCTCGAACTCGTCGTTGATCGGCGAGAACACCGACGAGATCGCGATCGAGCGGATGCCGGCGGCGCCGATCGCCTCGGCGTGCCGCTTCAGCTCGTCCGGGTCGAGCTCCGAGATGACCCGCCCGTCGAACTCGTGGCCGCCGTGTGCCAGGAAGGCCCGGCCCTGCACGGCACCGACCAGGTGCTCGGGCCAGTCGGTGAACGGCGGCAGGGATGCGGTCGCCGGCAGGCCGAGGCGCACGGCCGCGGTGGGGGCGAGCCCACGGGCCTCGATGAGTGCGTTGATGAAGTGCGTGGTGCCGATCATCACGCCGTCGATGTCCGCCGAGGTGAAGTCGCGCTGCTCGCGCAGGCCGGCCAGTGCGGCGACGATCCCGGAGGTGACGTCCTGGCTGGTCGACCGCTTCACGGCCGCGGCGACCGTGGTGCCGTCCATCAGGACGGCGTCCGTGTTCGTGCCGCCGACGTCGATGCCGATGCGCATGGGGTTCCCTTCGGGGTGGTGCGTGCTGGTGGTGCGTGCTGGTGGTGCGTGCTCGAGTGGTGCTGGAGCGGGGGCCGGGCCGACCGTGCCGTGTCCGGATCAGGGAGCCGCGGCACGGTCGGCGGCCAGGTGGCGGTCGGCGAGGGAGCTGCCGACCGCCGGCTTCAGGGCGCCGGTGCGGGTGCCGGAGCGGCCGCCGGGGCCTCGCTGGTCGTGCCGCCGTCGACCGCTGCCGGTGCCTGTTCGGTGCGGCTGATCCCGACCCCGCGGACCCAGCCGGCCTTGCCGGCGATCACGTAGAGCACGAAGGCGATGACGACCGAGTTGATCGACGGGATGCCGACGGCGACGAAGTACCCGACCAGTGCGGCGACCGCCCAGATGACGAGCGTCGCGGGGACCCACGTCGGGCTCGTCGCCGGGAGTCCCTCGCTCTCGCTGAGCTCGCGGCGCCAGCGCTTCACGACGAAGTACTCGGCGACCATGATCCCGGCGATCGGCGGGAACACGACGCCCAGCACGATGAGGAACGGGGTGAAGGCGTCGAGGAACCCGACCGCGGCCAGCACCGACCCGACGACACCGAGCACGAGGGTGACGACGCCGCGGTTCACCTTGCGGCCGAACACCACGTCGATGAAGTTCGTGACGCCGAGGCTCGAGCTGTAGATGTTCCAGTCGTTGATCTTGAACGTGCCGAGCAGGATCACGAGGATGCCGACCCAGCCGACGCTCGACGTGATGACGCGGGTGATGTCGGACGACCCGACGGCGTGGGCGAGCAGGACGCCCGCGAGCCCGATGACGTACTCCCCCAGGGTGACGCCGAGCGCCGTCTGCTTCACGACGTCGCCGACGGAGCGGTTGAAGCGCGTCATGTCCGGCGTGATGACGGCGCCGACGATGAAGCCACCCGCCACGAGCGTGGTGCCGGCGACGAAGCTCAGTTCCGGTCCGGCCGGGGCCTTCGCGGCGAGCTCGGCGATCGAGTGCCGGCTCAGCTCGACCGTGACCGCCCAGCCGACCAGGATCAGGAACAGCGGCACCGTGATGTTCGCGAGCCACTGCATCGAGTGGAAGCCGCGGAGCACGATCGCGGTGACGAGCAGGCCGAACACGAGCGACCACGCCCACGCGGGCAGGACCGGCAGGATCGCGACGAGGCCGGCGGCGGAGACACCCGACTGGATGCCGAACCAGCCGATCAGGCTCAGGCCGATCGCCAGACCGACCAGTGCCGAACCGGCCTTGCCGAACCCGGTCCACCGGGCGATGACCGAGGTGTTGAGGCCCTCGCGCATCCCGATGATGCCCACGAAGACCGACACGATCTCCAGGATCACGGCACCGAGGGTGATGGCCCAGAAGGCCTGCCAGAAGCCCATGCCGAAACCGAGCGTGGCACCGAGCAGGAACTGGGACAGCGCGGAGATCTGTCCGAACCGCTGCACCGCGACCTGGAACCAGCCGTAGCGGGCGGAGGCGGGGACACGGGACAGGGAGTGGTCGTCGACGACGACGGTCGGGGCTGGTGGTGCTGACGCTGCACTGGCCATCGGATGCTCCTGGGGGAAGGTGTGCCGGCCGGGGCGACCGGGTTGGAGCAACCGTAGTGACGGCCCAGGAGCGAGAGAACGTGCAGGATGTCGTTTCGAGCACGTGAATCAGTGCACGGTGCACAGCGGCACGGCTGAGAGAGCGACGAGGGCCGTCAGGGGTCCGGGAACGACGAAGGCCCCGCCGCAGTGCGACGGGGCCTTCTCAGATGTGCGCTCGAAGGGACTCGAACCCCCAACCTTCTGATCCGTAGTCAGATGCTCTATCCATTGAGCTACGAGCGCATCCGGTCTTGCGACCGATGCTGGCCTTGCGGCCGTGGAAGACTCTACAACAGGTGCGGCGCGGAACGCCAATCGAGCCGCGCCGCACGGAGCCCTCGGCGTGTCGCAGGGTCAGGCGACGGTCGGCTCCTCGTCGAACACCTCGGCGAGGAACACCTGCAGCGCCTGCCACGAGCGACGGTCGGCACGCTCCTGGTACTGCGCCCCGTGGTCCGGCGCGTCGGTGCCCGGCACCGCGAACGCGTGCATCGCACCCGAGTAGGTCACCACCTGCCAGTCGACCGACGGCACGGCACGCATCTCGTCCTGCCACTCGGCCACCTTCGTGTCCGGCACCATCGGGTCCGCTCCCCCGGTGAGCACGAGGAGCTTCGCCCGGATCGCGGACGCGTCGGACGGCTCGTGCACGATCAATCCGCCGTGGAACGACACCGCACCGGCCAGGTCGACACCGGTGCGCGCGAGCTCGATCGCACCGGACCCGCCGAAGCAGTACCCCATGACGACGATGCGGGAGTGGTCGACGTCGGGGTCCTCGCGCAGCCGGTCGAGCCCGGCGGTCAGCCGTGCGCGGAACAGCGGCAGGTCCTGGTAGTACGAACCCGCGACCTCGCCGGCGGTGTCGTCGCCGGGGCGGACGCCCTCGCCGTAGACGTCGGCACCGAACGCGACGTAGCCGAGCCGGGCGAGCATGGTCACCCGGGCCTCGACGTGCTCGTTGACGCCGTGCCAGTCGTGGATCACGAGGACCGCGGGTCGGGGCCCCGACACGGCGTGGTCCTTCGCCAGCACACCGAGGAGTGCGGTGCCCTCGTGGTCGTAGCGGACGGGCTCGACGCGGACGTCGGAGCCGGCGGGAGCGGGGACGGTGGACAGGACGTCGTCGGTGGTCTTCACGTCACCGGACGCTACGCCGCGCGACCGGCGGACGGACGGGAGGCGCGGTGCCAGCCGGCACCGCGCCTCCCGTCCGCCACCTGGCCAGCAGGCCGACGCGGCGTCAGCAGTCGATGTTGTCCCAGCTCTCAGGACCGGCCGAGCCGGCCGCGTACTCGTCGAGCGGCGCCTTCCCGTCGCGCCACGCCTGCAGGAACGGCTCGACGACCTTCCAGCCCTGCACCGCGCTGTCGCCGCGCACCGACAGGGTCGCGTCCCCCTCGAGCACGCCGGCGAGGACCTCGCCGTAGGCGCTGAGCCGACCCGGGTTGAAGGTCACCGACAGGGCCGTGTGGTCGATCGTGTACGGGTCGCCCGGGCCGTTCACGTTGAGCTCGAGCTGCATCTCGTCGGGGGCGATCCAGATCCGCAGCTTGTCCGGCCGCTCGGCACCGGACAGACCGTTCGGCACGTGCGGCGAGTCCTTGAAGGTGATGACGATCTCGCGCCGCTGCTGCTCGAGCGCCTTGCCGGACCGCAGCGTGAAGGGCACGCCGGCCCACCGCCAGTTCGCGACCTCGAGGGTCAGCTGCGCGAGGGTCTCGGTGCCGAGCGACGGGTCCACGCCGTCCTCGTCGACGTAGGACGGCAGTTCGCGCTCGCCGATCGTCCCCGCCGTGTACCGCGCTCGCTTGCCGGCGGCGACGACGTTCCCGCCCCACGGCCGTACGGCGCGGAGCACGAGCTCCTTCTGCGTGCGGAGGTCGTCGGCGTCGATGGACGCCGGGGCCTCCATCGCGACGACGGCCATCACCTGCAGCAGGTGGCTCTGGATCATGTCGACCAGCGCACCGGCCTTGTCGTAGTAGCGCGCGCGGCCCTCCAGCCCGAGGGTCTCGTCGTAGACGATGTCGACGCGGTCGACGTGCGCCGACGAGAGCAGCGGCTCGATGATGCGGTTCGCGAAGCGCAGTCCGAGCAGGTTGAGGACCGTGGAGCGACCGAGGAAGTGGTCGACGCGGTGGATCCGCTCCTCGGGCAGGAACGAGTGCAGCACGTCGTTGAGGTGCTCGGCGCTCTCGGCGTCGGTGCCGAACGGCTTCTCGAGCGCGAGGCGGGTGCCCGACGGCAGGTCGAGGCCCTTCAGGACGGCGCAGCTCTGCTCGGTCACGGCCGGCGGGAGCGCGAAGTAGATCGCCGGGTCATGGTCGCACGCGTCGAGCAGTGCCTCGAGGTCGTCGGCGTCGGTGACGTCCGCCTTGCGGTAGGTCGAGGCCTCGATGACCTCGACGAGCCGCCTGCTGAGCTTCTCGCCGCCGTCGTGGGCGCCCTCGTCCTCCTCGTTCTTCGACGCCTGCGCGTTCTCGAACGACGTGCGCACCTGCGCCTTCCAGTCCGCGTCGGAGATGTCCTCGACCCCCGCCCCGACGAGCTGGACCTCCCAGTCGTCCTTGACCTCGAGGAGGGTGGCGAGACCGGGCAGCAGCAGGCGCTTGGACAGGTCGCCGCTGGCTCCGAGGATGAGCAGGCTGGTCTGGAGGCTCGACATGCCCCCGACGGTACTCACGCGTTCCGGCGCGCGGCCGGGTTGCGTCGGTACGGTGGGGCGAGTCCGGCGCGAGGGAGCACCATGAGCAGTGGGTACGGAGGGCGGCGCATCCGCGTCGCCGTGGTCGGCACCGGGATGATCGCCGGGGTGCACGCCCGGGCCGCACGGGCCGCGGGCGCCGAGGTCGTCGGGGTGCTCGGACGGACGCCGTCCCGCTCGGAGCAGGTCGCCGCGCAGCTCGACGTGCCCCGCGGCTACGCCTCGCTCGACGAGGTGATCGCCGACGCCCCCGACGTCGTGCACGTCTGCACGCCGAACGACCAGCACCACCCGCAGTCGATGGCGGTGATCCGTGCCGGCATCAACGTCGTGTGCGAGAAGCCCCTCGCGATCAGCGCCGAGCAGGCCGCCGAGCTCGTGGCCGCCGCCGACGAGGCCGGCGTGGTCGCCACCGTGCCGTTCGTGTACCGCTACCACCCGGCGGTCCGCGAGATCCGGGGGCGCATCGCCGCCGGCGAGCTCGGACGACTGCTCGCCGTGCACGGGCACTACCTGCAGGACTGGATGCTCGACGAGGACGCCTCCAGCTGGCGCGTCGACGCGGGTGCCGGCGGGGTGTCCCGCGCGTTCGCGGACATCGGCTCGCACTGGTGCGACCTGGTCGAGTTCGTCACGGGAGAGCCGTTCCGGTCGGTGAGCGCGGCGACCGACATCGTCTACCCGACCCGCCCGGCGGCGTCCGGCCCGTCGTTCTCCGGCTCGCCGGACCCCGACCCGGTCGCCGACGCCGGGCGGCGGGACGAGGTGACGACCGAGGACACCGCGGTCGCCACCTTCCGCACGGCCGCCGGACGGATCGGCAACGTCGTCATCTCGCAGGTCGCGGCGGGACGGAAGAACCGGCTGTGGTTCGAGGTGGACGGAACCCTCGGTTCGGCGGCGTTCGACCAGGAGCAGCCCGAGACCGCGTGGTTCGGCAACGAGCGCGGCGCGCAGATCGTCGTCCGCGACCCGTCGCAGGGCGTCCCGGACCAGCGGCGTCTGGCGGTCGTGCCGGCCGGGCACCCGCAGGGGTACCTCGACGCCTTCGCGGCCTTCGTCGCCGACACCTACGCCGCGGTCCGTGCCGAGGGCGACCGGTCGGCCTGGCCCGAGGGGCTCCCGACCTTCGCCGACGGCGCCCGGGCTGCGTCCGTGATCGAGACCGTCGTGGCCAGCGCTGCCGACGGCACCTGGCACGCGATCTGACACCTGCGCACCGGGGACCGTCCTGCGGACGACCCGAGCTCGGTGTCGGCGAGCTGGTCTGCTCACCGACACCGAGCTCGGCGACCGTCCTGCTAGGCGCGGCGACGACGGAGCAGCAGCCCGCCGAGCACCGCGAGGCCTGCGAACACCACGGCACTGATCGGCAGCACCGCGCCGGTGAACGCCAGTTCCTCGGGCGTCGCGTCGAGTGACGCGGTGACCTCGGCTGTGGCCGTCACCCCGTGCTCGTTCGCGACGCTGTACCGGATCGGGGTCGCCGTGCCGGAGAAGTCCGCCTCTGGCTCGAAGCGCACCTCGGCGTCGTCGAGCGACACCGCCCATCGGCCCTCACCGGGAACCGTGACGGAGAGGCCGTCCTTCGGCGCCGTCGCGTCTCCGCCCTCTGGCGCGAGGACGCGGAGGGTGCGGGGGTCGAGCGCCCCACCGCGGACCGGCTCGTCGTTCGCGAGCGGCTCGACGGTCAGCGTGTGCCCCTGCTGTCCGCGAGCCGAGTCGTCCCGCAGACCGAGGTCGGCCTCGACGACGTCCACGTGCACCGCCGCTGAGACCCGGGTGCCGTTGGCGTCCTCGACCGCGTACGTCGCGGTGGCCGTCCCGACGAACCCGGTCTCCGGCGCGAAGCGGATCCGGTGCTCGTCCGTGACGGTCCAGGTGCCCTGGCCCTCGGCCGTCTGCTCGGTCTCGTCGTCCGCCGTGCTCGACACCAGGGCCAGGCTCTCGGCATCGATCGGGGTGGCCGGACGGCCCGCACGGTCGTTGCCGAGGACGTCCATCGAGATCGGAGCGCCCTGGTCGGTGGTGGCGTCGTCGGGCTCCGTCACCGGCACGACCGCCGTGACGGTGACGTCGACTGTCGAGTCGGTCGTCGTGCCGTTCCCGTCGGCCACGCGGTACGTCGCCGAAGCGGTGCCCGTGAAGGTTCGGACCGGGGCGAAGTGCACGCCGAGTCCGTCGATCGTCCAGGTCCCCACGTCGGGCTGGTCGAGCGTCTCGACCGGCTGGTCGGCCTCGACGAGTGCGAGCGTGGCGGGGTCGAGCGACACGTCCGGGTCGCCCGCTAGGTCGTTGTCGAGGACGGGCACCGTGACGGCATCGGACTGCTCGGTCGCGACCGCGTCGGGCATCGCGACCGGGGTGACCGGGTCCACCGTCACCGTGAGGGTGGCGGTGGCGGGAGTGCCGTTGGTGTCACGGACGGTGTAGTCGATCGAGGCCTCACCGGTGAAGGGCTTCGCGCCGGTGAAGCGGATCTTGCCATCGACGACCTCGAAGGTGCCGACTCCTTCGACCTCGCCGGCGCCGTTCAGCGACAGCGTCGACCGGTCCAGGTCGACCTCCTCGCCCCCGGCGACGTCGTTGGCGAGGACGTCCGTGGTGACCGTGCCACCCTGACGCACCGTCGCGGTGTCCGCGGCCGCGACCGGGGTGACCGGGTCCACCGTCACCGTGAGGGTCGCCGTCGTCCGGGTGCCGTCCACGTCCGCGATGCTGTAGGTGACCCGCGAAGTAGTACCCGAGAACGAGGATGCAGGAACGAAGCGGATCCCGCCGTCGGCGATCGAGTACGTCCCTTCGCCGCTGACCTCGAGGTCCTCGACAAGTCCGGACGCGCCCTGGAGCCGGAGTGACCCGGGATCGAGCGGAGTGCGGGGGTTACCCGCCGCGTCGTTGCTGAGGACGTCCGCGGCGACCGCGCGCCCTTGCGAGGTCGACACCTGGTCATCCGCGGCGACGGGCTCGACAGCGGTCACGACGACCTCCGCAGTGCCTTGCGCCGTCTGCTTGATGCTGTCCTGGATCCCGTAACGGACCGGCCCGATCGTGCCGACGAAACCTGCAGCGGGCGTGAACCGGAGCTCACCGTCCCGTACCGCAACCGTTCCGCCGTCGACTTCGACCACGTCGACCGGCTTGCCCGAGCCGTCGAACACCGTGAGCGATTCGGTCTCGAAGGTCGTTCCGGCGACGGCGCTCGGGTGATCGTTCGCGAGGACGTCGACGTCGATCGGGGTGTTCTGACCCGTGGTCGACCTGTCGTTCGTCGTGACGGGAGCGGGACGGGTGAGGCCAGTCGTGTAGCTCTCGGTCTCACCGCTCGTCGCCAGTCCGTCAGGAGAAGCGACCTGGTTCGCGGACGAGGCCGTCCGCGCCCGGATGTGCAGGTCACCGCTCGCCACGTCGTCGGGAACGGTCCACTCGACGCTCGCGGCAGCATCGCAGGAACCCGTCACTCGTTCGTCCGGAGAGAACTTCCCGTCATGGTCCCAGTCTGCCCATGCTGCGACCGCGGCCCCGGTTCCGGAGCACTGCACTGGGATCCGGACCCGCTGCCCGGGCCAGGTCGTGATCGATGCCGGGACGGTGAGTCCGTCATCGGTGCTGGCGTCCTCACCGAACCGGGGCGTGATCGGCTGGAGGGTCGCGAGTCCGAAGGAGTCCTCAGAGACTGCAGTCCCACCAGCGCTGAGCGCGTCGCCACCACTCCACCTCGGCTGTTGGAGGTGGAGGGCACCACCGAAGCTGTCCGGAGCGTCGGAGCGGCTCGTCGTCATCACCACTCCGAGCGCGATGGCCGAGAGCCCGCCGCCCTTCAGCTCCACGGAGGAAGCACTCGTGGCACCGTCGAGGAAGGCGACCGTCGAGGGACCGGACGAACAGCTCGCCGTGTACGGGCTCTCGATCTTGAGGCGGTTGGTGGCGTCGACTGACGCGATGTTGGAGTTGTCACACTCCGCATCCCGGAAGCGGTCGATGATCCGCCACGTCGCGGACGAGGGAGCGGTCGCGGCGACGTACTCACCCGTGCGCGATTGTTCAGCGTCGGCGATGACGAGGCCTCCGAGCGGGAGCGCTTCGCCGTTGACCGTCGCCGAGCAGGAGAAGTCGAAGGTCACCGTGCTGCCGTCGACCTCGTTGGCCAGCGCGTTCACCAACGTGTTCGACCTGCCGGTACCACCGACGTTGTAGAGATCGTCGAGGGCGTCACCCTGCCACTCCCCAGAGCGGTACGCCTTGAGGGTTCCGCCTCGCTGCGGCCCGATCACACAGGTGAGGTCGACCTCCTGGCCACCGAGGTCGATCCGCTCCGTCTTCGTGAACCCATCGGCCGGCACCGTCTCGCCGTTGGCGCCGAAGTCCATCCACTGGATCTGCTGGACGAAGCGCCCTTCCCCGCCGGTGGCCTCCTGCGCGGTGGCCGGGACCGCCGAGAGAACGACGGCGCTCCCGGCCGCGAGCGCCGTTGCCGTGACGGCTGCCACGGCTCGCTTGCGACGTGTCTGCATGATGCTGCCCTTCTGTAGTATCCATAAAATATACCACATGAATATTCAGGTCCCGCGTCGACGTGCCTGAGTGCGTACAGGAACGGCCGAGCACCGTGGGTGCATGAGCACGACCGTGAGCGACTTCGTCATCGACCGCATCAAGGCATGGGGCGTCTCGCGCGTCTTCGGCTACCCGGGCGACGGGATCGGCGCGTTCGACGGGGCGCTCGGCAAGGCCGACGGCAGCGACCGCGAGCTCGAGTACGTCCGCCCGACGCACGAGGAGATCGCCGCGCTGATGGCGACCGCGCACGCGAAGTTCACCGGCGAGGTCGGGGTCTGCGTCGCGACCTCGAGCCCCGGTGCGTTCCACCTGCTCAACGGCCTGTACGACGCGCAGATGGACAACCAGCCGGTCGTCGCGATCGTCGGGCAGCAGGGCCTGGCATCGATCGGATCGTTCACCCAGCAGGAGTCGAACCTCGAGCGTGTGTTCGCCGACGTCGCCTGCTACGTGGAGACCGTCGCCACGCCGGACGCGGTCGGTGTCGTCGTCGACACGGCGTTCCGCACCGCGATGCTCCGGAAGCAGCCGGCGGTCGTCGTGCTCCCCCACGACGTGCAGGCGATGGCGTACGAGGCCCCGGCCGCCGAGCACTGGGTGTCCCGGTCGAGCGACGTCGCCCCGTCGACCCGCATCGTCCCGCCGCAGGACCAGATCGCCCGCTTCGCCGAGATCCTGAACGCCGGGGAGCGCGTGACCTTCCTGGTGGGCGCCGGTGCGCGCGGTGCCACGGACCTGGTGCTCGAGGCCGCCGAGAAGACCGGCGCGGGCATCATCACGGCGCTCCGCGGCAAGGACGTCGTTCCCTCCGACGTGCCGTACCACACGCAGCAGGTCGGGCTCCTCGGCTCGCGCCCGAGCCTGACGCAGATCAAGGAGTGCGACACGATCGTGCTCCTCGGCTCGAACTACCCCTACGGCGAGTACCTGCCGGCCTCCGGCCAGGCGCGCGGGGTGCAGGTGGACATCAAGCCCGAACAGATGGGCCTGCGGTACCCGACGGAGCTCAACCTCTGGGGCGACGTCGGTGCGACGCTCGAGGCGGTGATGCCGCTGCTGCGCGACAAGCAGGACACCGCGTGGCAGGACAAGCTCGCCGGCGAGATGCGCGAGTGGGAGGCGGAGATGCACCGCCAGGCCGAGGTCGCGTACGACGACGGCGTCAACCCGCGACGCGTCATCCGCGCCGTGAACGAGCGGCTGCCGGAGGGCGTCACCGTCACCTGCGACGCCGGGACCACGGCCGACTGGTACGGCCACCACATCCGGCTCCGCCGCGGCATGCACGGCGACATGTCCGGTCGTCTGGCGACGATGCTCGCCGCGATGCCGTACGCCGTCACCGCGAAGTTCGCCTTCCCGGACGCCCCGGCGGTCTGCACGATCGGCGACGGCGCGTTCCAGATGCTCGGCATGAACGAGCTCATCACGGTGAAGAAGTACATGGCCCAGTGGCCGAACCAGCAGCTCGTCATCGTCGTCATGCACAACGACGACCTCGGCCAGGTCTCGTGGGAGATGCGGACCGAGGACGGCAACCCGATGTGGTCCGGCTCGCAGGACGTCGAGTCGATGGACTACGCCGGGTACGCGCGGCTGCTCGGCTTCGAGGGCATCGCGGTCCACCGCGACGACGAGGTCGAGGCGGCGGTCGAGCGGGCGTTCGCGAACCCGGGCGTGACGCTCATCGACGCGTACGTCAGCCGCAACGTGCCGCCGCTGCCGCCGCACATCACCGCCGAGTACGCCGTCAACACCGCGAAGAGCCTGCTCAAGGGCGACCCGGCGGAGCTCGGCGTCATCAAGGACTCGGCGAAGGCGATGGCGGCCGAGGCGGTCGAACGGGTCAAGGGCGCACTCGGGCGCGACTGACGCCGTGACCGCATCGGCGTCTGTCCCCCGAACGGGAGGAACGTCCCCCGTGGTGTGAACAACACGTGACGTGTTGCGGCAACACCTGGCGCGTTGCCTGTGGGGTTTCGTAGGTTCGGCGCCGATGAACGCTCACACTCCCCCGCGTCGCCGGCGCCTGGCCGGGGCCGCCGCCCTGGTCGCCGCCGGCGTCCTCACCGCCCTGACCGTCCCGTCCGCCGCCCTCGCCGCCGAGGGCGACACGACGATCGACCTGTACAACGTCAACGACTTCCACGGCCGCATCGCGAAGTCGATCTCCCAGACCGACGGCAAGCCGACCCCGCGCGACGGCGACGCCGCCGGCGCGGCGACCCTCGCCGGAGCGCTCGAGCAGCTCCGCGGCGCCGACCCCTCGACGTCCGCCTTCGTCAGCTCCGGCGACAACATCGGTGGTTCGACCTTCGAGTCCTTCATCCAGGACGACCAGCCGACCATCGACGTCCTCAACCAGATGGACCTGTCGGTCAGCGCCATCGGCAACCACGAGCTCGACAAGGGCCAGGACGACCTGCGCGACCGCGTGATCGGCGGCCAGGGCGAGGGCGTCCGTGCGGCACGGTGGGACTACGTCTCCGCGAACATCCTCGACTCGACGACGGGGAAGCCCGCGTTCCAGCCGTACTCGATCCAGGAGATCAGCGGCAAGCGTGTCGGCTTCATCGGCGCGACGGTCGACCTGGTCGGTCAGGGCCTCGTCGCCCCGGACGGCATCGCGGGCCTCGAGATGGGCGACATCACGACCGAGGTGAACAAGGTCGCCGCCCAGCTCACCGACGGAGAAACGGCGAACGACGAGGCCGACGTCCTCGTGCTGCTCGTGCACGACGGCGCCGAGTCGCCGACGCCGGTCACCCCGTCGTCCAGCACGGACTTCGCCCGCGCGGTCTACGGCGTCACCCCGAAGGTCTCGGCGATCCTCTCCGCGCACACCCACCAGACGTACGCGTACTCGGTCGTCCCGACCGGCGGCACCGTCGCCCGTCCGGTGATCCAGACCGGCTCGTACGGCTTCAACCTCGGCCACGTGCGACTCACCGTCGCCGCGGACGGCACCGTGACCGCAGCGGCGCCCGAGAACCTGCGCCTGGTCGACGGCACGTACACGCCCGACCCCGCCGTCCAGGCGACCGTCGACGCCGCCGTGAAGGAGGCCGACCGTCTCGGCGCCGTCGAGCTCGGCACGGTGGACCGTGACCTCAAGCGCGCCGTGCAGTCGCCGAACGCAGAAGGACTGCGCAGCGAGAACCGGGGCGGCGAGTCCACCCTCGGCAACTTCGTCGCCGAGGTCCAGCGCGACCAGACCCAGCGCCAGGGCTCGCAGATCGCCTTCATGAACCCGGGCGGTCTCCGAGCCGACATCGCCTCCGGTGCGGTCACCTACAAGGAGGCCGCGGTCGTCCAGCCGTTCGCGAACACGCTCGTCGTGCTCGACCTGACCGGCGACCAGGTCCGCCGCGCCCTCGAGCAGCAGTGGCAGCCGACCACCGCGAGCCGCCCGTTCCTCAAGCTCGGCGCCTCCGCCGGCTTCAGCTACACGTACGACCCGCTGGCCTCGGCCGGCGAGCGCATCACGAGCATGACGCTCGACGGCCAGCCGATCGAGTCCGACCGCACCTACAAGGTCACGGTGAACTCGTTCCTCGCGACCGGCGGCGACAACTTCGGCGCCTTCAAGGAGGCAGCCGCCAAGCAGGACAGCGGCATGGTCGACCTCGAGGCGCAGGTCCAGTACTTCCGCGCGCACCCGACCGTCGCCGTCCAGGAGGACCAGCGGTCCGTCGGCGTCCGGGTCTCCGAGGCACCGACCGGCGGCTTCGGCCCCGGTGACGCCGTCCGCATCGACCTGTCGTCCCTGACCTTCAGCAACGCGGCCGACCAGGGCGGCACCGTCGCGGTCAGCGCCGGCGGTCAGGAGCTCGCGACCGCCGAGGTCGACACGACGGTCGTGGACACCACCGACGAGCAGGGTCGCGCGACCCTCGAGTTCACCGTGCCCGGGGCGCCCGCCGCGAACACGGAGCCGACCGCCCCGACGACCGCTGCCCGGGTCGCCGCCCTCGCGGCGCCCACCGCGACGACCGACGAGCCGCTCGTCCTCACCCTGCCGAACGGGCAGACCGTGACCCTCGCGGTGACGATCCCGGTCGAGACGGCCGTCGAGCCGGAGCCGGGCACCGGCGAGCCGACCGACCCCGGCGCCCCCGGTAGCGGCCTACCGGGCAGCGGTGCCGGAGCCGGCATCGGTTCCGGCACGGGCTCCGGCGTCGCGGACGCCGGTCGACCGGGTGCCGCCCGCGGCGACCTGGCGTTCACCGGCGCCGACCTGGTGCTCCCGGGCATCGCCGCCGGCGTCCTGCTGCTCGCCGGCACCGTGGCACTCGTGCTCGCACGCCGGAAGCGCACCGTCGAGGACGGGCCGGTCCTGACGGACTGACACCGCGCCTCCCGGCCGGAGCACCGACCGAGGCCAGTACAGCGCGACGGGCCGCCCCACCATGCGGGGCGGCCCGTTCCGC
This sequence comes from Curtobacterium sp. NPDC087080, assembly GCF_044745105.1. Lineage (NCBI taxonomy): Bacteria > Bacillati > Actinomycetota > Actinomycetes > Micrococcales > Microbacteriaceae > Curtobacterium > Curtobacterium sp. NPDC087080. The sequence continues at coordinate 535,168 of NZ_JBIUZP010000003.1, forward strand.
TGTCCGATCCCGGACGGCCACTGCCCCACGCCGGCCTCGCGAGGTACGCTCCCCCTGTCGCACCGCGATGCGCCGTGCCGGGTCGTCCCCCAGGGGGCGGACGGTGGTTCCGTCCGCCGGACTCCGCGGCGCGGGTGCTCTCCGTCTCCAGGGAAACGACGGAGGGCACCCACCTCCTGCCTGCGGCGGATCAGTGGAAGAGCTGCTCCCCGATGTACGAACCCTTGCGCGGTGCGGGCGGCACGGCGAACACACCGGACCCGATGTGCGACACGTACTCGTTCAACCGGTCGGACGCCCCGAGCTTCCGCTGCAGACGCGTGAAGTGCTCCGGGTCGTTCACGTAGGCCGCGAAGAGCAGTCCGGCGTCGAGCTGGCCGTACTGGTTCAGCCCGTCCGTGTAGTTGTACCCGCGGCGCAGGATCTTCACGCCGCCGTTGTTCTCGTGCGCCGCGAGGGCGACGTGCGAGCGCGCGTCGATCGCGGTCCCGTCCTCGGTGCCGTGCGGCGCCCGGGCGTGGAAGTCCGGCGTCGTGTGCTCGGTCCCGCCGGACAGGGGTGCGCCCTCGACCTTCGTCCGGCCGAACACCCGCTGCTGGTCGCTGACGACGTCGGCGTCCCAGGTCTCCAGGTTCATCCGGATCTTCCGCACCACCTGGTAGGTGCCGCCGGCCATCCACCCGGCGTCGTCGTCGAGCCACACGAAGCGGTCGTACTCGGCGTCGGTCGTGACGTTGCGCGTGCCGTCCTTGAAGCCCATCAGGTTGCGCGGCGTCGACTGCGTGGGACCGGCCGAGGCGCGACCGAAGCCGATCACGGTCCAGCGCACGGTCGCGGTGCCGCGGGCCATCCGCGCCAGGTCGCGCACCGCGTGGTACGCCACCTGCGGGTCGTCGGCGCAGGCCTGCAACGACAGGTCCCCGCCGGTCAGCTGCTCGTCGAGGCTGTCACTGGGCAGCGTCGGGATCGCGGCCAGGTGCGCCGGACGCTTCGCGGCGAGGCCGAAGCGCTCGTCGAACACCCCGGGGCCGAGCCCGACGGTGACGGTGAGCGAGGCCGGACCGAGGTCGAGCGCCTCGCCGGTGTCCGCACCGACGCCGTCGCCGTGCGCGGGCTCCACGCTGCCGATCGTCCGACCGGCCTGCAGCTGCGCGATCGCGGCCGACCAGCGGGCGAGCAGGACCTGCAGCTCGGTCGCGGTCGAGGCGGTCAGGTCGAACACCATGACGACGCAGTGCCGCTGCGGGGTCGTGCGGATCCCGCCCTGCGGCTGCCGGGCGGCGGTCGCGTAGAACGGGACGGACTGCGACAGGTCGATCGACTCGTCGCCGTTCGCCGCAGCCGTGAACGGGTCGACCCCGGTGGCGACGGCCGACCCGGCGACGCCCGCGACGGCGCCGACACCCGCACCGGCGGCCGCGATGCCCGCGCCGATCAGCCCGCGACGGGAGAACCGGGAGTCGTTCACGCGGTCGCGACCTTCTCGGCGAGGCGCGAGAGCGGGTCCTGCAGCGCCTGGACCTGCTGCGAGATGCGGTTGGCGTCCTCCGCCTTCGCGGCGTCGTCCCACGTGGCGAAGCCGCCGAGCGAGTCCGCGTCGCGGAAGCCGTCCATCAGGGTGTTCGTCGTGTCGAACTGGGTCGCGATCTGCTTCGTCAGCGCCGGGTCGACCTTCGTCAGGCCGGGCTTGAGGTACGCGAAGGCCTGCCGGGCACCCTCGACGTTGGCGGCGAGGTCGACGAGGTCGATGTGGCTGTACGCCTCCTCCTCCCCGGTGATCTTGTTCGACTGGACCTCCTCGAGCAGCCCGGCTGCCCCGTTCGCCAGGTCCTCGGGCTTGTACTCGATCGACGGCACGCGCTTCGCGAGGAGCTCGACGTCGGCGGTCAGGGCGGCCGCGGTCTCCTTCGTCGACGCGGTGATCGCGCCGGCCTGGAACAGGTCCTTCTCGACGGCGTGGAAGCCGCTCCAGCCGACGGCGTCGTCGAGGTTCGACGCGCGCATGTCGATCAGGTAGTCGAGGTTGCCGGCGTTGTCGGTGGCCGAGAAGCCCTGCTTCACGAAGCCGTCGACGTCGCTCTCGACGTGCTCGTAGAAGGGACGGGCCGCCGCGTAGTCGCGCTTCGCCGCCTCCAGGTCACCGGCGTCGACGTCGTGCTGCAGCTGCTGCACGGCCGCCACCATGTCGGTGACCTGGCCGTCGACGTAGGTCGCGTAGCCCTTCGCGCCGTCGGCGAGCAGGGTGGCCGCGCTGCTGTTCGCGGTCGACGCGGCCTTGCCGGTCACGGTGAAGTCGGTGAGCTCGTGCTCGGCGCCCGGGCAGTACACCTGGTACTCCCCACCGCTCAGCGTGGCCGTGAAGCGGACGGCGTCGAGCCCGGGGGCGAGGTTCTCCTTCTCGCCCAGGATGCGCTGGTCCTGCAGGAGCTCCACCTCGGTGATGGCGGTGGACGACTCGTTGTGCACGGTGAACGTGACGGGGCCCGCGGGGACCTTCGTGGTCGACACGGCGCAGGCGTCGGACCCGTCGTTCGTCAGGGTGATGGTGACGCGGGAGACCTTCCCGGTGCCGCTCGAGGCGTCGTCGGCGGGCGATCCGGCGGAGCAGCCGGTCAGCGCGAGGGCGGTGGCGGTGCCGAGGGCGCCGAGGGCGCCGAGGACGATCAGGGGGCGGGCGGCCAGGGGGTGGGCGGCGCGGGTGCGGGCGGTCCTACCGAACGGCATGGTCGAGGCTCCTTGCAGGGACGTCGGCGGGCGGTCCGCGCGACGGGTCGGTTCCGGGGGTGGTGGTCGGTGGGGCGACCGCACGACGGCGGTCGCGGAGGGCGAGCAGCGCCTGGGCGGCCGCGGCGAACAGGAGCACGACCGGCAGCCAGGTGTCCCAGAGCCGCAGCTCGGCAGCGCGGGTGTGCGCGGCGGCCAGGTCCGCGGCCGCGCGGTCGACACGGTCCGTCGGCACGGCCCACACCGTGCGTTCCAGCGTGGTGGTCCGGGCGGCCGGGAGGCCCCCACCGCTCAGCGTGAGCACGTCGCGTTCCGAGCGGGTCGCGTCCAGGACGCCCCCGCCGACGGTGGTCAGCGCGACGGTGTCGCGGACGGTCCACCGGGCCGCGAACGGCCCGGGGTTCGTGCTCGGCGAGATGCCGACGGGGACCCGACCGAACAGGCCGACGAGGTCGTCGAGCGTCAGCGACGTCGGACGCTCGGTCGCCGGGACGTCCTCGGTGACCTGCCAGCGGTCGGCGGCGGTACCGAAGCGGGTCACGCGGCGGTGGGACGACGCGGGGAGGGTGGTGCGCGACTCCCGGCCGGTGCCGGTGACGCGCAGGACGGCGGTTGCACCGTCGACGTCGGCCGTGACGGAGCGCGCGTCGCCGGAGACCGTGGTCGTGCGCGGCAGGTCGACGCCCGTGCTCGGGACGGCCAGGGCCAGGACGACCGCCGTGGCCGCGAGCCCGGCGGCGACCGCAGCACGGACCAGCGGGACGCGGGCGACCGACGGTCGCCAGCGGCGCGGCCAGACCGCGATCGCCAGGACGGGCACGACGTAGAGGAGCCAGCCGGCCACCTCGATCACACGCGGGTCGGCGGGGATGCCGAGCACGCCGGTGACCAGGGCGCCGCGGAGCGACCCGTTCGGGGCGAGCCAGCCGAGGTCGACGGTGCGCTGCTGGCCGACGACGATCCAGCCGGCCTCGTGCGCGTGCCGCAGCGCGGTCAGCACGAGGCCGCCGGCGACGAAGACGAGGAAGACGCCGGTGCCGGTGAAGAACCGGCCGAGGTCGAGGCGGACGCCACCGGTGTAGATGCCGTACCCGATCGCCACCGCGACGGCGATGCCGACGACCGCGCCGAGGGCGGCCGAGCCGGTGTCGGACGACGCCTGGAAGGTCGCGAGGAGGAAGACCGAGGTCTCGAAGCCCTCCTTGAGGACGGCGAGGAACGCCATGCCGGCGAGGGCCCACGCCGTGCCGCGACCGAGCGCGGCCGAGGCGCTGGCCTGCAGGTCCCGCGACAGCGTGCGCGCGTGGGTGCGCATCCAGACGATCATCCCGGTGACGAAGACCACCGCGACGGCGCCGATGATCGTCTCCATGCCCTCCTGCTGGGCCTGCGGCAGGGCCTGCTCGACGAGCTGCAGCCCGAAGCCGACGGCGATGCTCAGCGCGACCGCGAGCCCGACGCCGACCCACATCGGGGCGAGGGGTGCGCGGTTGCGACGGAGGAACGCGGCGATGATGCCGACGATGAGCGTCGCTTCGAGGCCTTCGCGGAGGCCGATGACGAGTGTGGCGATCATGGCGAAGGTGAGGCTAACCTAACCCGGTCGCGACTCGCCACTCCTGCGGTGTGGGGTTTGATGGTTCTCATGAACGTGCTGACCCCGGAGGCCCTGGCGTCGGTCACCAACGTGCTCGACCTCGCAGGCGTGTTCGCCTCGGCACTGCTGGGCGGATCGCTCGCGCGCACGATGGACTTCGACCTGTTCGGGTTCCTCGTGGTCGGCTTCGTCTCCGGGCTCGGCGGCGGCATGCTCCGCGACACCCTGCTGCAGAACGGCCCGCCGGTCGCGCTCGTCGACCCGCTGTACCTGCCGGTGGCGATCGCCGGCGCGCTGGTCGCGTTCCTCGTGTCGTTCTCGGAGCTCACGTGGGACCGGCTCTTCACCGTGCTCGACGCCGCCGTCATCGGGTTCTGGTCCGTGGTCGGGGTGCAGCGCACCTTCGACGCCGGGCTCGGCTGGCCCGCCGCCATCATCATGGGCACCATCACCGCGGTCGGTGGTGGGGCGATGCGCGACCTGCTGCTCCGGCGTGTGCCCGCGGTGTTCGGCGGGAACGCGCTGTACGCGACCGTGGCCGTCGCAGCGTCCGCGGTGATGGTGGTGGCCTCGTACCTCGGGTCGCCGTCGATCGGCATCATCGCCGCGATCGTGCTGTCGCTCGGACTCCGGTACGGCGCCGTGAAGCGCGGGTGGGGCCTGCCGAACGGCCGCGAATGGCAGCCGAAGTCGACGCTCGGCGCACTGCTGCAGCGCGGACGGCGGCTCCGGCCGGACGCGATCCGGCTGCTCCGTCGCCCCGGACGCCGGACCGGCCGCGGGGCCGTCCGCAGCGAGCGGGACACGCCCGACGACACCTGAGCAGTGCGCGGCGGCGGTTCCGTCGGTGGTCTCGCCGGCCGCTCCGCCGCGGTGACGTCCGACCGTCCCCGGAGCGCGGGACCGGGGGCATCGGGGCCCCTGCGCGGTACCATCGCTACCGCCGGGTATCGACCCGGTGACCACCGTCCTCGACGCACCGACACGACCCGAACGTGGCGGTCCACCGAGCGACGGGGCCGGGGGCCCCGCTGGTGCCGCGCGTGATCACGACGCGCGGCGCGGCAGGACCTCGAGGGTCGCACCGGACCCGGTGCGGCACGGCCCGCGCGCCACCGACGCGCGGGGATCGACAGGACGGCGCACCACCGTCCACGACGACGATCACGGACCAGGACCCATGCGCGACGACGCCTCATCCCCCAGTCCCAGGACACCCCGCTCCGAGGTGCGCGAACGCCTGCTCGTCGCCGGTGCGGACGTGTTCGCCGAGTCCGGCGTGCACGGCGCCCGGCTCGACGACGTCGCCGCTCGGGCCGGCTTCAGCAAGGGGGCCGTCTACTCGAACTTCTCGTCGAAGCAGGACCTCGTCGCCCAGGTCATGCAGCGCTCGACGAACCGGATCCTCGCGGCACTGCAGGAGGTCGTGCGCGAGGACGTCGGCGCCGCGAGGATCGCCGACGTCGTCCGGGCGGCCTTCGGGCGGTACGACCAGGGTCGGCAGTTCGCCCTCGTGTCCGAGCTCCGCGGCTACGCCCTGCGGCACCCCGAGTTCATGCCCGAGTTCGTCCGCCAGCGCCGCGAGCTGCAGGACGGCGTGCTCGAGCTGGTCCGGACGTGGTTCGGGGCGCACCCGGAGGTCGAGCCGGGCATGCCGCTCGAGGACTTCGCCGTGCTGCTCGTCGGCGCCAACGTGGGGATCGTGTTCGACGGGCCGGCGCTGCCCGGGGTGAACCCGGGCGACGTGATCGCGAGCCTGGTGGACGCGGTGGTACGCCCGCGGCGCTGACGCCCGGCGCTGCGCGGCGGCCGGCTCGCGGCGGCCGCCCGGCCGCCGCAGCGCCCGGCGGCACCGCGCGGGGCGGCGCGCCGCGCCAGCGGCCGTCCGCACAACCGGAAGCACGTCGCGCCACGTGATTCCGCGGCGCGACGTGCTCCCGGTTGTGCGCACGCCTGCGACACAACGCGGCGCACAGGCCGGGGCCGGTGCCAGCGCCGCCGCAGCGCGCGTGCGCCGCACGCCGGCCGGGCCGGCACCGCCGGCTCGCGGCGGCTACGCCGCACGGCGGCTCCGCCGCCCCTCGTGCGACCAGGCGGACGAGGGCAGCAAGCTCGGCGGGAACAGGCGCGACCGGGCCACGCGCGCCCGCGGGACGGACGCGTCGAGGGCGACCCGAGCCTCCAGGACGGCCCGTCGGAGCGCTTCGGTGTCCACACCAGCCGCGCCCTCCGCGGCGAAGCGCTCGAGGTCGACCGCGTCCACGATGCGCGTCAGGTGCGGGAGGACGGTGACGGGCACGATCCCGGCGAGACGCCCGAGCACGGCGCGCGCCGTCCGGGCTGCGGCGGCGGCGTCACCCGGCGGTGCGAGCCCCGGTGCGTACCCGTGGTCGGCGACGTCGTCGAGCACCTCGCGCCAGGCCTGCAGGGCGGGCGAGCGTCCGGCGCGGACAGCGGCGACCCGACGACGTCGGCGGACGACCCGGACGACGCCGGGCGCGACGAGCACGGCGAGCAGGAGCAGCAGACCGACGGCCAGGCCGGCGGCACCCGGGCCGGTGGAGCCGCCCGTCGTGGCGGCCGCTCCCGGCTCGGTCGAGGCCGAGGGGGTCGGGGTCAGCGAGGCCTCGGCGGGAGCCGTCTCGCCCGGGGCCGGCAGCGGTGTCTCCGACGGCGCCGGAGCCGGGGCCGCCGACGACTCGGTGCCTGCCTGGGCAGCGGCGTCCGAGCTCGGGGTCGGTTCGAAGGACACCCATCCGGCGCCACGGATGTACAGCTCGGGCCACGAGTGCAGCTGGCGGTTCGAGACCGTGTACTCGCCGTCCTCGGTCTGGTCGCTGCTGGCCCGGTACCCGACCGCGATGCGTGACGGGATCCCGAGCGTGCGGGCCATCACCGCCATCGACGACGCGAAGTGCACGCAGTACCCCTGCCGGACGCGCAGGAACGTGTCGATCACGTCCATGCTGTCGCCGTCGTAGCCCTGCTCGACCGGGGCGGTCTCCGAGTAGGTGAACAGGTCGCTCCGGAACCACTGCTCCAGGGCACGTGCCCGGGCGTAGTCGTTCGGCAGGCCACCGGCCACCCGCTGCGCGGCCTGCCGGATGTCGCGCGGGAGGTCCTTCGGCAACGCCAGGTCGGTACGGAGCTGGGCGTCGCTCGGCGCGGTGAAGCCCCGACCGTCGGTACGCCCGAGGATCCCGCTCGCGGCGATCGCGTCGAGGTACTCACCCGACCAGGTGGAGGCGCCGAACACCTGGTACGTCGAACCGCGCTGGGTCACGGGGCCGGTCGACCGGACGGTGTTCGAGTCCCCCATCCAGCGCCACTGCGACAGGTCGAGGTTCGTCGACTGCGACTCGACCGAAGCGGCTCCGCCGGGCACGGGCAGGTAGTTGCTCGACAGCCCGGTGATCTGCACCGTCAGGTCGCCGCGGCTCGCCAGGCGGGGGTTGATGCCGACCGCCCACTGCTGCCGGTCCGCGGTCTCCGCGTCGGTGGCATCGGTGACCGTCGGTACCCAGTCGCCGGTGCCGAACTCGTCGAGGTCGGCGAGCTTGAGGTACTCCGGCTGCCCGTCGGCGGTGCGGTAGCGGAACACCTCGAGCTCGTTCGGCTGGCGCAGGTCACGGCCGAGTTCGAGCAGGGTGCCGGGACGACCCGGCTGGATCGGGGCCTGCAGCGCACCGGTCACCCCGGACAACCAGCTGGCGTTGATCGGGACGAGCACCGGGAGCCCGACGGCGACGACGAGCCCGATGGCACCCACCACGGCGGCGGGGAACGCCCGTTGCACCGGTCGGACGGACAGCCACAGGAGCCCGAGGAACGCGACGCCCACCAGGACGACGAGCACGGGCGACGCGGGCTCCCCCGTCACGACACCGGGCACGATGAGCACGACGAGCGCGGGCACGGCGGCGAGCGCGACGGTCGGGGCGATCGCGGCCAGGAACAGGGACACCCCGGCGACCCAGCCGATCGCGATCGTCACGATCAGTCGGATCGCGTCGGTCTGCGGCAGCGGCGCGGGGTTGAGCCGGATGGCGGCGAGCGCCTCGCCGAGGGCGCCCTCGCGGTCGAGCCAGCCGAGCGGGTGCACGTCGTTCGCGACGGCGGCGACGCAGGACCCGACCACCAGTGCGACGACCAGGGCGATGAAGCGCACGCCCGGAGCGCGTCGGCGGACGGCGAGCACGACGGCGACGAGCACCGCGGCGAAGACGACACCGGACACCCACCAGGCGGTGCCCTGCACGAGCGGTCGCATCGAGAGCGCCGCGATCAGCACGGGCAGCGGCGCGAGGGCGACGACCCACGGGGCCGGGGCGTCGGGCCGCTCGGCCGGACGTCCGGGGCGTTCGGAGCCGGCGGGCGTGCGGGAGCGGTCGGCGATCGCGGTCCCGCCCGCCGGACGTCCCCCGCTCACCGGGTGTCCCCCGCTCACCGGGCGCTCCCCTGCGACCGGGTACCGGCGACCGGCACGACGAGGGTCCGCCAGCCGGCGCGGTCGAGGATGCCGCGCACCACGGGGTCCGGCGGCACGATCGTAGCGAGGATGCCGCGGCTCGATCCGCTCGTCGCGGCGACGAGCTCGGCGGCCTGCTCGGCGGTGCACCGGCCGGTGACGACGGCGGTCATGCCGTGGACGTCGCGGCCGTGGACCTCGGGCAGGACCTCGGTGACGGGACGGGCGTCCGAGCGGACCCGGACGTCGGCGAGCCCGACCAGCACGTCGGTCAGGCTGCCGACGTCGCCGGTGTGCCGATCGGCCCGCGGGGTGTCGTCGCTCACGAGCACCACGCGCGAGGTCCGCGCACTGAGTGCCCGGGCGACGCTCGCGGCGACGACGACCGCGTGCTCGAACGCGGCGTCGCCACCGAGGTCGCTGAGCTCGGCGAGGTCGTCGCGGCCGAGCGCCTGGTAGGACTCGCGTCGGACGTCGATCGCGATGACGGCCTCCGGCGGTTGCGCCTGGGTGGTCTGGCGGACGTGGAGCTCACCGCGTCGGGCGCTCTGGGCCCAGTGCACGCGACGGATCGGGTCGCCCTGCCGGTAGGGCCGGAGCTCGCTGTCGTCGGCGGAGCCGCCCTGGCCGACACGGCCCTCGTCCGCCGACACGGCACCCGCGAGCGCCCCGGTGTCGATCGCGCCGAGCGTGGTGGAGGCGGGCACGACCACGAGCTCCTCGGCGGGGACGACCGGGCGGTCGATGCGCAGCAGCCCGAACGGGTCCTCGACACGGATGGTCACCGGGCCGACCAGGGTGCGCCCGCGGTGCATCGCCAGGGCCTCGACGTCGAGCACCGCCGGCGGCTCGTTCGGACCGACCAACGCGTACGTCTCGGCGTCGGACACGCTCGCGAGGGCGTCCTCGAGCTGCTCGCGCACGAGCAGCGTCGTCCGCGGTCCGATCGGCAACGAGGTCCCCCGCAGCGTGATCCGTTCGCGGTGGACCTCGCCGACCTGGACGACCGCACGGGCCGTCGTCCGGGTGGCCCGCAGCGGTGCGGCGACGACGAGCGCCATCACGATCCCGAGCACGAGCAGCACGAGCAGCAGGAGGCCGGCGGAGACGGCGATGCTCGTCGTGGCGACGAGACCGCCGCCGACCAGGGCGACGCCCGACCCGAGCACCGTCCACCCCCGGGCGGTCGGCCGCGGGAACGGCGTGCGCCGGAGCATCGCTGCACCGCGTCGGCCGGTCCGGAGCACCCACGACCGAACCGCGCCGGCCCGCAGCGCGGTCGTCGAGGGCCCTCCGCCGTCGGGCATCAGGAGCGGACGGCGGCCGAGGCGAAGGGCACGGCGGTGTCGGACACGATCCGGACGACCACGTCGCGCGCAGTGTCCTCGGCGCCGCCGCCGAGCCCGCGGGCGACCGGGACGAGCCGGTGGGACAGGATCAGCGGGGCGAGGTGGGCGACGTCGTCGGGCGTGACGAACGGGCGGCCGAGCAGCGCGGCGTGGGCACGGGCGGCCTGGGCCAGGTGGAGGGTCGCTCGCGGGCTCGCGCCGAGCACGAGGTCCGGGTGCGACCGGGTCGCACGGACGATCGCGACGATGTACGCCTCGACGTCGGGTGCCAGGTGCACCCCGCGCACCGCGTGCACGATCGCCCGCAGCGTCTGGACGTCGACGATCGGTCGGAGCGACGACAGCGGGTCACGGGTCCCGCGCGCGGCGAGCATCTGGCGCTCGGCGTCGGCGCTCGGGTACCCCATCGCGATGCGGGCCATGAAGCGGTCGCGCTGGGCCTCGGGCAGCGGGTAGGTGCCCTCCATGTCGATGGGGTTCTGCGTGGCCACGATCATGAACGGCGACTCGAGCGGCCGCGTCACGCCGTCGACGGTGACCTGCGCCTCGGCCATCGCCTCGAGCAGGGCCGACTGGGTCTTCGGGCTGGTGCGGTTGATCTCGTCGCCGATGACGACGTTGGCGAACACCGGTCCGGGCGAGAACCGGAAGGTGCCCGACGACTGGTCGTAGATGTTCACGCCGGTGACGTCGGAGGGCAGCATGTCCGAGGTGAACTGGATGCGGTTCACCGTCCCGCCGACCGAGGCACCGAGCGCCTTGGCGAGCACGGTCTTGCCCACGCCCGGGACGTCCTCGACGAGCAGGTGCCCCTCGGCGAGCATCACCGTGAAGGCGGTGCGGATCGCGTCGACCTTGCCGTCCACCACGGTGGAGACGGCCGCGACGACGTCGTCGCCCACCGCCCGTACGTGCTCGATCGGGAAGGCTCGGTCGGTCTGGTCCGGCACGCAGGCCTCCTCGTCTCGGGACAGGTGTCGTGCATGCTACAACGGCGCGGTGACAGGCACCGGAGGATGCGTCACCGATCATCCGGAAGGCACACTGCCGTCCGCACCACGCGCCGTGGTGGCACCCGGACGACGGACGGGAGGCGCGGTGCGGGCCCGCACCGTGCCTCCCGTCCGCCGGACCGTCACCTCAGGACGCGGGGTCGCCGTCCGGCGTCGGTCCGTCCGCCGCGACGCGCGCTGCCTCGGCGGCCAGCAGCACCTCCGCTGCGACCGCGACCCCTTCCTCGCGCCCGAGCTCGGTGTCCTCGTGCTCGATGTTCACGAGCATCTCGGGGTCGACCTCGTGCAGCGCGCGGAGGAACTCCGTCCAGTACTCGGTCGGGTGTCCCTTGCCCAGTGCCACGAAGTCCCACGACGACGGCGACGGCCACGCGTTCGCCCACTCGTCGCCGCCGAGGTTCGTGCGCGGCTCGTCCGGGGACAGCCGGCGGAACGAGTTGTCGAGCACGCCGTTGAGTGCCGCCGTCGGGTTGATCCGGACGTCCTTCGCGGCCGCGTGGACGACGAGCGGCCCGAGCTCGCGGACCACCGCGACCGGGTCCATCTGCTGCCAGAAGAGGTGCGAGGCGTCCAGCTCGACGCCCACGTTCGTGAGGCCGCCGCGCTCGACGAGTTCGCGGATCGTCGCGACGTTGAACACGAGGTTCTGCGGGTGCAGCTCGAGCGCGACCCGCACGCCGTGCTCCCGGGCGAGCGCGTCGATCTCCTGCCAGAACGGCACGGCCACGCTCCACTGGTGCTCGAGGACGTCGAGCGCCGCCGAGTTCCACGCGTTCACGACCCAGTTCGGGCGACTCCCGCCGGGTTCTCCCGCCGGCAGACCGGACATCGTCACGACGCGCGTCTGCCCGAGCCGGGCAGCCAGGCGGATGCTGCGCCGCACGTCCTCGGCGTGGGCGGGCCCGATCGCCGGGTCGGGGTGCAGCGGGTTGCCGTTGCAGTTGAGCCCGGCGATCGCGACGCCCGTGCCCGCGAACTGCGCGAGGAACGCGTCGCGGGCGTCGTCGTCGACCAGGATCGCGTCGATGTCGGGGACGTGCACCGGGGGCAGGAACCCGCCGGTGTTCAGCTCGATGCCGCTCAGGCCGTTCGCGGCCGTCGCGTGGATCGCGTCGGCGAGGGGTCGGTCGTGGAAGATCGCGTCGTACAGGCCCAGCTTCATGCGTGCACCGCCTCGGCGACGGTCTGCGTCGCACCGTCGGCTGCCGCGGAGCGTGCCACCGCGTCGAGGACCTCCATGTTGTGGACACCGTCGTGGAACGTCGCGTTCGGCGGCAACGGAGCGTCGACGCCCGCGACCTCGTCGAGGAACGCGCGTGCCTGGTACTCGAACACCTGGTTCTGTCCCCACCCGACTCCGGGTGCGTCCATCGCCATGCCACCGGCGACGTAGGGGTGGTCCGGCCCGAGCACCACCTGGCGGAACCCGCCGGTCCGCGAGCCGTCGGACCGCAGTGCGAGACCGATCTCGGACGGACGCTCCTGGTCCCAGCGTGCCGCGCCGCGCTCGCAGGACACCTCGACCACGAGGCCGTTCGGGTGGCCGGTCGCGACCCGTGACACGTCGAGCGACCCGACGACGGAGCCGTCGCCGAACCGCGCCGAGAACGTGGCGTGGTCGTCGTTCTCCACGACGGCCCGCTCGCCGGTCAGCGGCACGTCCTGCCCGCGCAGCGCGAAGCCGGCCGCGACCGGCCGCTCGGTGACCGCCGTGGTGAAGGTCCCGCCGGAGACGCTCCGCACCGGTCCGGCGAGGAACTCGGCGACGTACGTCAGGTGGGAGCCGACGTCGGCGAGCGCCCCCGTACCGGCTGCACCGGTGAAGCGCCACGAGACCGGGACGTCGGGCGAGGCTCCGTAGTCGGTCCAGTACCGGCCCGAGAGGTGCAGGACCCGTCCCAGCGTGCCGTCGGTCACGAGTTCCCGGATCGCGGCGAGGCCGGGCGCGCGGCGGTAGGTGAACCCGATCCTCCCGAAGACCCCGCGTTCCGCGGCGCGGTCGGCAGCGACGGCCATCGCTCGGGCGTCGTCGAGCGAGTCCGACAACGGCTTCTCGCACAGCACGTGCTTGCCCGCCGCGAGCAACCCCTCGACGACCTCGCGGTGCAGGTGGTTCGCGACGACCACGCTGACGACGTCGACGTCGTCCGCCGCGGCGACCGCTCGCCAGTCGGTGTCGTGGCGCTCGTAGCCGAAGCGTCGCGCGGACTCCTCGGCCACGGGCTCGTACGCGTCGCACACCGAGACGAGCCGCACGGGCGGCAGGGTGGGTGCGAAGAGGGACGGGGCGTTGCGCCACGCGGCAGCGTGCGCCTTCCCCGCCATGCCGGCGCCGATGACGGCGACGCCGATGCTGTCGACCATGCGTGCTCTCCTTCGAGACGAGTGGGTCTCTGGAACGTTCCAGAGCGCACTAGACTGTAGCGACCGCAGGCCATGTCCTGTCAAGCCCCGATCTCGCGATCCCGCCCGGAGGACCCCGTGCCGCACCGCCCGCCGACGATCGTCGACGTCGCCGCACGCGCCGGGGTGTCGAAGTCGCTCGTGTCGATGGTGCTGCGCGACGACCCGGGGGTGTCGCCCGCTCGTCGAGCAGCCGTGCTCGCCGCCGCGGAGGACCTCGGCTACCGGCCGAACCGCGCCGCCGCGATCCTCGCCGGGACCCGCACGCGCACGGTCGGCGTCGTCGTGGACGACTTCCGCAACCCCTGGTTCGTGCCCATGCTCGAGGGCGTCCGTGCGGCACTGGCCCCGCACGGGCTCCGGCTGACCCTGGCGGACACGCAGGCGAACGCGCACCTCGGCTCGTCGCCGCTCGACGACCTCCTGGCACTCCGCGTCGACGGCGTCGTGCTCGCCGCCGAGGGCACCGCCGGCACCGCGGTACCGACCGACACCCCGGTCGTCGTCGCCGGCGAGCGGGCGGCGGTCCCGCGCGGACTGGACGTCGTCGCCTCGGACGAGGCCGCCGGTGGTCGCCTCGCGACCGAGCACCTGCTGTCGCTCGGGCACCGCCACATCGTCCACGTCACCGGCTCGGGAGGCCCGGCTGCGGCCCGGCGCGCAGCTGCCGTCGAGCGCATGGTCGCCGCGGGTGCTGCACCGCTCGTGTACGGGAGCGGTGCCACCGCCGAGTCGACCGGGTACCAGGGCACCAGGCAGGCGCTGGCGGAGCACCCCGAGACCACCGCGGTGTTCGCCGCGAACGACGTCATGGCGATGGGCGCGATCGCCGCGGTGCGCGACGCCGGACTCCGCGTGCCCGAGGACGTGTCGGTGGTCGGGAACGACGAGACCCCGCTCGCATCGTCCCCACTCGTCCGCCTGACCACCGTCGACCCGCACAACGACGAGGTCGGACGACTCGCGGCGGAGCGGCTCGTGTCACTGATCGGCGCTCCGCGGGGGCACGAGGCACCGGAGCGGACCCTCGTGCCGCCGACCTTGATCGTCCGTTCGACGACCGCGCCGCCCCGCACCCAGCGGCACGGGTAGCAGCCCGACGGGCACCCGTCGTCAGCGCGGCAGGGCCTCGGTCGTCAGTGACCAGAACGCCACGCCGTGCAGTCCGAGCCGCTGTGCCAGCGTGACGCGCGCCCGGTAGGAGCGCGCGTCCGACCAGTACAGCTCGCGGCCGTCACCGAGGGTCGCCGACCACTCCCCTGCCCGTTCCGACCACCGCGCGGCACGGCCGGCCAGGGCTCGGGCGTGCGCCGGCGACACCTGCCCGGCGTCCGGTCCGCCCCACAGGTACCCGTACCCGGCGACGCCGAGGTCGATGCGGTCGGCGTCCAGCCCCTCGTGCTCGGCCGCCTCGACGACCCGCTGTGCCCACGGCAGCGCTCCGATCGTGCCGGGCGCGCTCCAGGGACCGTGCTGGTCGTAGGTCATCAGCACGAACCGGTCGACGTGCTCCGCGAGCCGACCGAGGTCGTACCCGGTGTCCTGGAAGCCCGCCGCCGAGGTGGACGCCATCACCGCCATCGACACCGGGGCTCCGGCGCCGAGCTCGTCGTGCACCGCGTCGTCGAGTGCAGCCGCGAAGGCGACGAGTCCCGCGCGGTCACGGTCGCGCAGCGATTCGAGGTCGATCTGCACGCCGGTGCAGTCGTGGTCGTGAGCCAGCGCCGCCAGCTCCCGGGCGACCCGTTCGCGGGCGACCGGGTCGGCCAGCAGCGCCGAGGCGGTCTCCGGCGAGAAGTCCCCGAGCGTCTCGGAGTAGTTGCTGACGAGGAGCTCCGGTCGAGCACCCCCGCGGGCCGCAGCACGGGCGAGTCGGTCGACGCCGTCGGGCAGTGGTGCGAGACCCTGCCCGTCTGCGGTGAGCGTGACACCGTCGATGCCGATCGTGCCCGCCCGCTCGGCGGCGGCGCGCACCCGGATGGCGGCCGTCGGCGATCCCGGCTCGACGTACGCCTCGACCGCGGGACCGTGGACAGCGGACGTGTCGGCGCAGCCGGTGAGCGCGGTGGCGGTCACGACCAGGGCGACGACGACGACGGAGCGGGCGGACGAGCGGAGCACGGGCCAACGGTAACGGGCAGGCCGAGACGCCGCCGAGGCACCGCGCTCGCCGAGAGCTCGGGCGCACCGTGCCGGAACGACAGAACCCCCGCCGGTGGCGGGGGTTCTGTTCAGTGCGGAGACGGAGGGATTTGAACCCTCGGTCCCCTCAAAGGGGACTCCACCTTAGCAGGGTGGTGCACTCGGCCGGACTATGCGACGTCTCCGTGCGCTCTCGCGAGCGCGTGTCCCACCATACAGGAGGACGAGCGTCCTCTCGACCTCACGCGACGACACGATCATCTCGGCTCGATCGCCGGGTCCCCTGAAGTGGGGACAGGTGGGGGTTGTCGGGTCGTACCCCGACGCCTAGCATCGACGGGACGCGGACATCACGTTCCGGGGGCGTCACCTCCCCTGTCGCCGCGACACAGCACCAGACACCATCCCCCCTTCTGCCGAGCCCGACGCACTCCATCGCGGCGGCCCGGACGGGGACGGTCGAGGGGCGCGGACCCGGTCCGCGCCCCGCTCTGGGTGCTCGTCGCCGTGCGCTGCCCTCGCCACACCTCAGGCAGCCGAGCGGAACCGGTCCGGCAACGCGATGAGGTCCTCGGCCAACCCCAGGAGCTCGGACGCGCACAGGTCGAGTTGTCCTCGCTCCGCCGCAGCGGCAGCCCGCTCGACCTGTTGCACCCGAGCGCGCCGCCCGACGACGGCGTCGATCCCGTTCGCCACGGCGACGTCGTCGGTGAAGAACGTGTCGAGCACGGCGCGCTGCGCCGCGAGCCAGTCGGCACTGACGATCGCACCGCGCCGTCGCAGGTACCAGGCGCCGAGCTCGACGAGCGCTCCGGCCTCCGTCATGCAGGACCGGAGCACGTGCGCATCGAAGGGCTCGTCGACACCCTGGCACCCGGGCGCGGGATCGGCGATCATCGCCCGAGCGACCCGGAGCCGCTCGACCATCTGACCGACGGACCAGGGCGCGACCATGACCCCGACGTACCGTTGCACGCTGACGAGCCGCAGCGACTCGAGCGGGACGAGCGCTTCGCGCACAGGCGTCCGCGAGACCTGCATGTCGCGGGCGATGTCGTCGAGCCGGAGCCGCTGCCCCCGCCGGTAGACCCCGCGCAGGACGTTCTCGAGCAGCTTGAGGAAGACGGCGTCCCGCAGCAGGCTGCGCCGGATGCCGTTCGGGTCGGGGACCCGGTCGTTCCCCGAGGACGATGACCGATCCATCGCCCCAGGGTCACGCACGACGACCACCGGGGGTTCCGGGGGCGGGCGACCGGTGGAACGATCCGGTCGGTGTCGGGATGTGGAGGAGTGACATGCCGAGACCCTCCCAGCGGGAGGGCCTCGGCGCTAAACATCACGTATACGAAATCTTACTTCTTGGACTCGCCGGTGAGCACGGACAACGGTTGGGTGATGTCCTCCAGGCCCTTGCGCGCCGCGTCGACCCCGAAGATCAACGCGACGACCCCACCGGCGATCATCACTGCCGAACCGAGCAGGTACCCCCAGAAGAGCGGTTCGCGCGACGACCCGTCCCCGATGAACGCGCCGTAGATCGCGGGCGCGACCGCACCGAAGATCTGCGCCAGCGCGAAGAAGTACGAGATCGCCTGCGACCGCAGCTCGAGCGGGAAGATCTCGCTCACGGTGAGGTACGCGCTCGACGCCCCGGCCGAGGCGAAGAAGAAGGAGACGCACCAGAACACGACCTGCACGGTGGCGCTGATCGCATCCGCACGGAACAGGAACGCCGAGGTCGCCAGGACGAGCCCGGACACCAGGTACGTCAGGAAGATCATCTGCCGCCGACCCCAGGTGTCGAAGAACCGGCCGAGCACGATCGGCCCCAGCAGGTTGCCGATGGCGAACGGGAAGAAGTAGACGGCCGTCTCGGCGGTCTTCAGACCGAAGAAGTTCGTGAGCACCAGGGCGTACGTGAAGAAGATCGCGTTGTAGAGGAACGCCTGCGTGATCATCATCGTCGCGCCCACCAGGGTGCGGGTCGGGTACTGCTTGAGCAGCACCTTGGCGATCGTCAGGAATCCGACCTTGTCGAGCGGCGTGACGGTCATGGCCTTCGACTGGTCGACGTCGGGCAACCGGTGTCCGGTCGACTTCTCGACCGAGGCCTCGATCTCGGAGACCGTGCGCTCGGCCTCCTCCTCGCGCCCGTGCGTCATGAGCCACCGTGGGCTCTCCGGGATGTGCCGCCGCAGGAAGATGATCGCGATGCCGAGCACCGGGCCGAGGAAGAACCCGATGCGCCACCCGATGTTCTCGGCGAAGATCGACGTGTCGAGCAGGTAGATGTTGGCGAAGGCGCCGAGCGCCGCCCCGCCCCAGTACGTGCCGTTGATCGCGATGTCCACGTGACCGCGGTACTTCGACGGGATGAGCTCGTCGATCGCGGAGTTGATCGCCGCGTACTCACCGCCGATGCCGAGGCCCGCGACGAACCGGAACGCCGCGAGGAACCAGAAGTCCTGCGCCAGGCCCGCGATGCCCGAGCCGATCAGGTAGATCGCCAGGGTGAGGATGAAGAGCTTCCGACGCCCGAGGCGGTCCGACATGCGCCCGAAGACGAGCGCTCCGACGACCTGTCCGACCAGGTAGATGGTCCCGAGCAGGGTGACCTGCTGCGTCGACAGGTCGAGGTCTGCCTGGAAGCCGGCGTTCGACACGATCTGGATCTCGAGTCCGTCGAGGATCCACGAGACCCCCAACCCGACCACGACGCTCCAGTGGAACCGCGTCCACGGCAGTCTGTCCATCCTGGCGGGGACCAGGCTCTTGATCGCCCCGTTCGTCGTACTGCTCACGAGAGCGGACCGTACTCCGGAGATTCCAGGCTGGTTCCCAGTGCCAGCGCAGCTTTACGTCCTCACAGATTCAGGAAGTCGTGCGAGGTGTGCGTCCGCCTCGGTACCGTGGCCGACGTGCCGCTGCAGAACTCGACCGACCGCATCCTGACCACGCACACCGGGTCCCTCCCCCGGACGCCCGAGCTGACCGCGCTGCTCGTCGCCCGCGACCAGGGGAAGCCCCACGACGAACAGGCGCTCCGTGACGAGACCGCCGCCGTCCTCGCGCGGACCGTCGACGCGCAGCTCGACGCCGGGATCGACGTCGTGAACGACGGCGAGGTCCCGCGCGTCGGCTTCTCCACGTACATCCGCGAGCGGCTGTCCGGCTTCGGCGGGTCAGGACACCGGAAGCCCACGCTCGACAGTGTGAAGTTCCCGGAGTACGCGGCGTTCCAGGCCCGGCAGATCGACGAGGGCGCCGAGTTCGCACGGGTGTGGGACACCCCGCTCGCCCAGGGCCTGCTCGAGTACGACCAGGAGCGCGCTGGCATCCGCGAGGACCTCGACGGCTTCGAGCGCGAACTCGCCCGCAACGCCGCCGCCGGGCGCATCCCGGCGGGCACCTTCATCTCGGCCGCGACACCCGGCATCGTCGCGACGACCCTGCTGCTCGACGACGAGAACCCGCACTACCGCGACCACCGCGAGTACGTCTTCGCCCTGGCCGAACAGCTCCGCGTCGAGTACGAGGAGATCGTCGCGCGGGGGCACGTCCTGCAGCTCGATGCCCCCGACCTCGCCATGGAGCGAGTCATCCACTTCGGCGACGCGTCGCTCGACGAGTTCCTCGCCGCCGTGGACCTGCACGTCGACGCGCTCAACCACGCGCTGCGGAACATCCCGAAGGAGCAGACGCGACTGCACGTCTGCTACGGCAACTGGCAGGGCCCGCACCAGGACGACGTCCCGGTCGACGTGCTGCTCCCCCACCTGTACCGGGCCGAGGTCGGTGCCTTCAGCATCCCGTTCGGCAACCCCCGGCACGCGCACGAGTTCCCGGCGTTCCGAGACCTGCCGCTGCCCGACGGCGCGGTGCTCGTGCCCGGCGTGATCGACGTGACGACGAACTACCTGGAACACCCGCAACTCGTCGCGAACCGGATCGTCGAGGCCGCCGAGGCCGTCGGCGACCCCACGCGGATCGTCGCGGGGACGGACTGCGGCCTGGCCACGTTCGCGAGCTACGAGTTCGTCGCTTCGGACGTCGCCTGGGCGAAGCTGCGCGTGCTCGCCGAGGGCGCCGAGATCGCGTCGCGCCGCCTGTTCGGCTGACGCTCCCGCCGCCCGTCCCGGCACGTTCGACAGCGAGACGCCGGCGTCGGCACGAGACGCACCCGACGCGGCGAGACGCCGCCGGATCCGGGGGCGTCTCACGTGGTCGAGGGCGTCTCGCAGTACAGGGACGCGGTCGTCAGCTGACACGAGGCGGACGGGAGGCGCGTGGTGGGTCCGTCTCGCGCCTCCCGTCCGTCGCGCATGTCGGTGCGCGGGCGTAGCGTGCGGACCGTGACCCGACCTGACATCCACACGGTCGGCGAGCTCCGCGCTGCTGGGCACGTCCAGAAGTCGGTCCGCGCCGAGATCCGCGACAACCTCCTCCAGGCCCTGCGCGAGGGCCGCGACCCCTGGCCCGGCCTGCACGGGTTCGAGACCACCGTCATCCCCCAGCTCGAACGCGCGCTCATCGCCGGGCACGACGTCGTGCTGCTCGGCGAACGCGGACAGGGGAAGACCCGCCTGCTCCGCACCCTGCAGGGACTGCTCGACGAGTGGACCCCGGTGATCACCGGGTCCGAGCTCGGCGAGCACCCCTTCGAACCGATCACGACGGCGAGCATCCGTCGTACCGAGGAGCTCGGCGACGCCCTGCCGGTCTCGTGGGTCCACCGCGACGAGCGCTACGTCGAGAAGCTCGCGACGCCGGACACCAGCGTCGCCGACCTGATCGGCGACGTCGACCCGATGAAGGTCGCGGAAGGGCGCAGCCTCGGCGACCCCGAGACCATCCACTTCGGCCTGATCCCCCGCGGCCACCGCGGCATCGTCGCGATCAACGAGCTCCCCGACCTCGCGGAGCGCATCCAGGTCGCGATGCTCAACGTGATGGAGGAACGCGACGTGCAGATCCGCGGCTACGTACTGCGCCTGCCGCTCGACGTGCTCGTCGTCGCGAGCGCCAACCCCGAGGACTACACGAACCGCGGCCGGATCATCACGCCGCTGAAGGACCGCTTCGGCGCCGAGATCCGCACGCACTACCCGATCGAGCTCGCGGACGAGGTCGCGGTCATCCGGCAGGAGGCCCAGCTCACCGCGGAGGTCCCCGACGCCCTGATCGAGATCCTCGCCCGCTTCACCCGCGCCCTCCGGCAGTCCAGCGCCGTCGACCAGCGCAGCGGCGTCAGCGCGCGCTTCGCCATCGCCGGGGCCGAGACGATCTCCGCCGCAGCCGTGCACCGCGCGGCGCGGCAGGGCGAGGAGCACCCCGTCGCCCGGCCGATCGACCTCGAGACCGCGGTCGACGTCCTCGGCGGCAAGATCGAGTTCGAGAACGGCGAAGAGGACCGTGCCGACGAGGTCCTCGAGCACCTGCTCCGCACCGCGACCGCCGAGACCGTCCGCTCGCGGTTCCGCGGCATCGACTTCGGCGTCCTCGTCGAGGCGCTCGACGGCGGCACGATGGTGACCACCGGCGAGCAGGTCAGCGCCCGCGCGTTCCTCGAGGGACTGCCCTCGATCGGCGAGTCGGACGTCTACGACCAGGTCTGCGAACGGCTCGGTGCGACGGACGACGGCGAGCGGGCCGGTGCGATCGAGCTCGCACTCGAGGGGCTCTTCCTCGCTCGACGCATCAGCAAGGAGTCGGGGGGCGGCGAGGCCGTCTATGGCTAGTCGGCAGAACCGCCGCCTGACCCGCGACGCCCGGTACGGGAAGACCGCCTCCTACGGGAAGTACGGGGGCGGGCCGGACCCGCTCGCTCCCCCGGTCGACCTGTCCGAGGCGCTCGACGCCATCGGCGAGGACGTCATGGGCGGCACCTCGCCCGAGCGCGCCCTCCGCGAGTTCCTCCGGCGCGGCGGCCAGACCCAGCGCGGGCTCGACGACCTGATGCGTCGCGTCGCCGAACGACGGCGCGAGCTCACCAGCCGGAACAACCTCGACGGCACCCTGCAGCAGGTCAAGGAGCTCCTCGACGAGGCCCTGCTCGCCGAGCGCGGTGAGCTCGCCCGGAACGTCGACCTCGACGACGGCGACCGCGCCCTGGCCGAGATGCAGCTCGACAGCCTGCCGCCGTCGCCCGCGAGCGCCGTGCAGGAGCTGAACGGCTACGACTGGAAGAGCCCGACCGCCCGGCAGAAGTACGACGAGATCAAGGACCTGCTCGGGCGCGAGGTGCTGGACCAGCGGTTCGCCGGCATGAAGCAGGCGCTCGAGAACGCGAGCGACGACGACCGCGCGGCCGTGTCCGACATGATGCGCGACCTCAACCAGCTGCTCGAGGACCACCGGCGGGGCGCCGACACGCAGGAGCAGTTCGACGCGTTCATGGCGCAGCACGGGCAGCACTTCCCGTCCGACCCGAAGAACGTCGAGGAGCTGCTCGACGACCTCGCCGCACGAGCCGCTGCCGCGCAGCGGATGCGGAACTCGATGACGCAGGCGCAGCGCGACGAGCTCGACGCCCTGGCGCAGCAGGCGTTCGGTTCGCCGGACCTGATGGGCCAGCTCGGGCAGCTCGACGACAACCTCCGTGCGCTCCGTCCCGGCGAGGACTGGGGCGGCTCGGAGCGGATGGACGGCGAGCAGGGCCTCGGGCTCGGCGACGGCACCGGTGTCTTCCAGGACATCGCCGACCTCGATGCCCTGGCCGAGCAGCTCGCGCAGTCCGGTCCGGGTTCCGACCTGGCCGACCTCGACCTCGATGCCCTGCAGCGTCAGCTCGGGGACGAGGCAACGGTCGACGCCCGGACCCTGCAGCGGTTGGAGCAGGCCCTCCGGGACTCCGGGGCCCTGAAGCGCGGCTCGGACGGGCAGCTCCGCCTGAGCCCGAAGGCGATGCGGCAGCTCGGCAAGAGCCTGCTCAAGGACGTCGCCGAGCGGATGTCGGGGCGCCAGGGTGCCCGCGACCTCCGTCGGTCCGGCGCGTCCGGTGAACCTTCGGGTGCGACGCGTCCGTGGGCGTTCGGCGACACCGAACCGTGGGACCTCCCCCGGTCGATCACCAACGCCCTCGTCCGGACAGCGGCCGACGGACGGACCGGCGCGGGCGTCCGCCTGACGATCGACGATGTCGAGGTGCAGGAGACCGAGGCCCGGACGCAGGCCTGTGTCGCGCTGCTCGTCGACACGTCGTTCTCGATGGCGATGGAGGACCGCTGGGTCCCGATGAAGCGCACCGCCCTCGCGCTCCACACCCTCGTCAGCACCCGGTTCCGCGGGGACGACCTGCAGCTCATCGCCTTCGGTCGCGAAGCCGAGGTGATGGACGTCGACCAGCTCGTCGGCCTGGACGCGCAGTGGGACAAGGGCACGAACCTGCACCACGCCCTGCTGCTGGCGAACCGGCACTTCCGGAAGCACCCGACGGCCCAGCCCGTGCTGCTGGTCGTGACCGACGGCGAGCCGACGTCGCACCTCGAGCCGAACGGGCAGGTCTGGTTCGGCTACCCACCCGACCCGGTGACGATCGCGCTGACCGTCCGCGAGCTCGAGAACGCCGGCCGGCTCGGCGCGCAGACGACGTTCTTCCGGCTCGGTGACGACCCCGGGTTGGCGCGGTTCGTCGACGCGATGGCTCGGCGGGTGGACGGCTCGGTCGTCGCGCCGGAGAACGACGACCTCGGGGCCGCCGTGGTCGGGTCGTACCTCGGAGCCCGACGCGGAGGCGCGTCCCTGTTCGGCGACGACTGGACGGGCTGAACGCCACCACCCGCCGGACGGGAGGCGCGGTGCCGGCCGGTACCGCGCCTCCCGTCCGTCAGAAGAGCGGCCAGGGGACGGCGGGGCCGTGCCCGGGCGGCGGCGGGAACATCCCGACCGCGCGCAGGGCGGCGCAACGCGCCCGCAGGTTGTCGATCTCCCCGCGGGTCAGGTGCTCGGCCAGCGCGACGCCGAGGTCGCCCCGGAGCGCCTCGGACACCCGGTCGAGCCCCTCGAGCTCGTCGGGGTCGAGCGGCTCCCCGATCCAGCCCCACAGGACCGTGCGGAGCTTGTGGTCCACGTGGAAGGTCAGCCCGTGGTCGACGCCGTACCGGTGCCCGTCGGGCATGGCGAGCACGTGCCCGCCCTTGCGGTCGGCGTTGTTCACCACCACGTCGAACACCGCCATCCGGCGGAGCGCCGCGGTGTCCTCGTGCACGAGCGTGACCGGCTGGTCGTGCTCGTCGATCGCCTCGAGCACGGGCAGCCACGGGGTGCCCTCGGCGTCGGCCTCGTCGGTCGGCACCAGGTCGACGGCGTCCTGCTCCGGGTCGACGTCCTGCCAGCGCTGGACCATGCCGGGGCCGAACGGGCCGTCGCCGAGCCACGTGGGTGGTACGAGGCCCCACCCGAAGGCCTCGGAGACCAGGTGTGCGGCCACTTCGCGGCCGGCGAGGGTGCCGTCCGGGAAGTCCCACAGCGGTCGTTCGCCGCCGACGGGCTTGTACACGACGGACTCGCCGTCGAGGTCCGCGAGGAACGTGGCGTTCGACGCCTCGCGGATGCGCGCCCGGATCGTCAGCGGGCCGTCGTACCGGGGTGCAGCGTCGCTCATGCGGCGGGGCTCATTCCTCGGGGCTCACGCGTCGCCGGGGCGTCGACCTGCCGCGACGACCTCGCGCGTGCGTTCGACGAAGGCCCGGGCGCTGCCGACGGGGATCTTCACCTGGAAGACCTCGGCCGGCTCGGGCATCTCGACGACGGCCTCGACCTCGTCGCCGTCCTCGTTCGTCTCGGTGACGATCTCGAGTTCGTCCTCGATCGGGTACGCCTCGATGACCACCTGCGCGGTCGCCGGGTCGAACCCCAGGCTCAGGGCACCCGCACGGAACTCGGGCTCCACCGGCTGGTCGAGGGGGGCGGCGTCGCGCAGCTCGGACGGCGCTGCCGGCGGGACGCTGAAGCGGTTGTCCTCGACGGTCGCGACCTCGTCGAGGAGCTCGGCGACCTTGTCCGCGAGCACCGCCGACTGCTCCTTCTCGAGGGCGACGCTGGTCACCCGCTTGCCGTCGCGCGCCTGCAGGTAGAAGGCGCGCTCGCCCGGGCGGCCGACCGTCCCGACGACGAGACGTTCCGGCCAGTCGAAGCCGTGCACGATGGTGGGCATGACCCGATTGTAGGAGCGTGCGACTCCGTCCGTTCAGGGTCGAGCGGTCCCCGGCCGACCGTCGCCCGCGCCGTCGGACGAGCGGGTCCCGTCGTGCCCGGCTCCGCCGCCGACCGCGGCGTCGCCCGAGGGGGCCGGTGCCGCAGCGAGCCACGACAGGTCGCCCGAGTCGGTGTTCGTCGCGACGACCTCGGGCCGGTGCTCGCCGTAGCGGACGACCGACACCGACGCCGGGCCGACGGCGATCCGTTGGAACAGGTCGAGGTGCATGCCGAGGGCGTCGGCGAGGACGGACTTCACGATGTCGCCGTGGCTCACCGCGACCCAGACGGCGGTCGGACCGTGCTCGGCCTCGACCTCGGCGTCGATGCGCCGGATCGCGGCGACGGCACGGGACTGCATGGTCTGCATGGACTCGCCGCCGGGGAACACCACGGCGCTCGGGTTCGCCTGGACCGTGCGCCACAGCGGCTCCTTCGCCAGGTCCGCGAGCTTGCGGCCCTGCCAGTCGCCGTAGTCGGCTTCCGTGATCGCTCGTTCGACGCGCACGTCGGGGCTGCCCTGCTGCCGGGCGAGCAGGGCACGGGCGGTCTGGCGGCAGCGCTCGAGCGGGCTCGTGACGAGCGCGGCGAGGGGGATCGGCGCGATGCGCTCGGCGGCACGGTCGGCCTGTTCGCGGCCGACCCGGTCGAGGGCGACCCCGGCGGTGCGACCCGCCAGGACGCCGGTCGCGTTCGCGGTGGTGCGTCCGTGCCGGACGAGGAGGACGGTCGCCATGCGGTCGATCCTAGGCACCCGGGCCGACGGTGCGCGAAGCGGATGGCGGACAGTGGTCGGCGCCACGCCGGTCATGCACGAAGATGGTCCGGTGCTCGTCTCCATCGTCTACATGAGCCGCTCGGCGGTGCCCTTCGACGACGACGCGCTCGCCGAGCTCCTGCGCGAGTCACGGCTGCGGAACGAGGCGCTCGGGGTGTCCGGGCTGCTCGTGGCGAAGGGCGGGCGGTTCATGCAGCTGCTCGAGGGCCCAGCGTGGAGCGTGGACGACCGCTTCGGTGCGATCGCGCGCGACCCCCGCCACGACGGCGTGAAGTCGCTGATCCGCGAGGACATCGAGCGCCGACGGTTCGACGGCTGGTCGATGGCCTACCGGTCGCTCGACGAGACCGACGTCGCGACCGAGGACGGCTTCAGCCCGTTCCTGTCGGGCACGATGGACTTCGCTCCCGAGTTCGACGGCACGAGCGCCGCGTGGCTGCTCAAGTGGTTCCGCGACCGCGAGCTCACCGACCGCTGACGCCGTCCGTCGTGACGAACGTGTCCTCGACCACCCCGAGCAACCGCGCCCGGTGCGCCGGAGCGGCGGTCGCCTGCACGACCACCCGCCACATCACCGCGACGGCGGGGTCGAGGTCCGCGCGACCGCTCCGCACCTCGGCGACCAGCTGCACGCCGGTGAAGTACGGCACGACCGATCCGCCGAGCTCCTCGGGGGTGAGGTCGGTCTCCAGCTCCCCACTGCCGATCGCGAACCGGAACACGTCGACGATCCCGCCGATCCACTGCTCGTAGAACGACGACGTCGCGCCGGAGAACTCGCCGCGTTCGAGCGACAGCCGGATGCCGGCGCGGACGATCGGGTCGGTGCGGAGCAGGTCCGCGATCTGCTTCGACGCCCCGATCAGCGCGGCCGTCGGTGAGGTGGCGTCGTGGCGCACCTCGGCGAAGGTCCGCGCGTTCTGCTCGTCGATCACGCCGAGGGCGAGTGCGAGCTTCGTCGGGAAGTGGAAGTGCAGCGTCCCCTGCGCGACGCCGGCGCGTCGTGCGACGGCGGCGATCGACGTGGCGGCGAAGCCGACACGGTCGAACTCCTCCGCCGCGGCCACCAAGATCTGCTCACGTTTCCCCACGTGACCAGTGTCACGGACGGGAGGCACGGTGCGGGCGTGCACCGTGCCTCCAGTCCGAGGGTGGTCGCGCTGGGTCGTCGGGAACGACGGCTAGGCGGCGTGACGGGCCAGGGTCATCCGCTCCTCGGGCACGTCCTGCAGGTCGCGTCCACGGAACCAGCGGAGCAGCCAGTCGGCCGGCGAGCCGGCCAGGTCGGCCGGCAGGCCGGAGCGCTCGGTGAGGAAGGTGTTGAAGCCGGGCTCGTCGCGGACCTCGAGGTCCGAGGGGTTGCCGAACGCCATCGACCAGCCGTCGAAGCGGCGGGCCTCGATGTCCTCGCGGGAGAGCGACTTGACGTCGTGGTGCCGGGTGTCGCGCTCGATCGCGGCGAAGCGGTCCTCGACGCTCCAGGACGGACCCTCGAGCACCTGCATGAAGCGGCCGCCCTTCGCGAGGAGGAGTCCGGAGACGCCGAGCGCGTCGTTGCGCAGGCGGGCTTCACGGAGCATGGCGACCAGCTGGTCGTCGGTCATCTCGTCGACGGCGACGGACATGTACACGAGTGAGGTGAGTTGCGTCATCGGCGCCAGTCTGTGTCCTGCTCGGGTGGAGGGTCAACGCGGTCGTCCGCACACCGCATCGAGGTGCGGTGTGCGGACGACCGCGGTGTTCTACGTCTTGTAGAGTGAGCGCTCGTGCGGCGCCGTGCCGCACTCCCGACCGACAGCCCGCCAGCTCGCCAGCTCGCCAGCCCGACAGGACCCCGCGCTCCGATGCCCGTCACCGCCCCGCCGCCGTCCCGCGGCTGGTTCGCCCAGCTCCTCCTCCGTCTGCACTTCACCGCAGGGCTCTTCGTCGGCCCGTTCGTCCTGGTGGCCGCGCTCTCCGGCGCCGTCTACGCCCTCGCCCCGTCGATCGAGCAGGGCGTGTACCGACAGGAGCTCACGGCGCCCTCGACGGCGACGGCGCTCCCCCTCGCCGACCAGGTCGCCGCCGCCGAGCGCTACGTCGCCGAGCGCCACCCGGACGACACCGTCGCCGAGGTCCGACCGGCTCCGGAGCCCGGCACCACCACGCGCGTGATGTTCACCGAGGAAGGACTGCTCGAGTCCCAGACCCGCGCGGTGTTCGTCGACCCCGGCGACGCCACCGTGCGTGGGGACCTGCCGGTGTACGGCACGTCGGGCTCGCTCCCCTTCCGCACCTGGATCAGCACCCTGCACCGCAGCCTGTTCCTCGGCGACGTCGGACGGCTCTACAGCGAGACCGCGGCGTCGTGGCTCGGCATCGTGTCGCTCGCCGGCATCGGCCTCTGGGCGTTCCGCATCCGACGAGCCCGTCGGAAGCGCGACCTCGTGCTGCCGGACAACCGGGTGACCGGGTACCGGCGGACGTTCTCGTGGCACGCGGCGACGGGCGCGTGGGTGCTCCTCGGCGCTCTGTTCCTGTCGGCCACGGGCATCACCTGGTCGCACTTCGCGGGCGACAACGTCAGCTCGCTCCGGTCCGCGCTCAGCTGGCAGGCACCGACGGTCGACACCGCACTCGGCGACCCGTCGTCGGCAGCGTCGGCTCCGGGCGGCGAGCACGCCGGACACCACGGCGGCGGTGCGATGACGATGCGCTCGGTGACGACCACGCCCGAGCAGTTCGACCAGGTGCTCGCGGTCGCCCGCGACTCCGGCGTCCGGGCAGCCGAGGTCCGGATCCGCCCGCCGGCGACGGCCGGCACCGCGTGGACGGTCGAGGAGATCAAGCTCAGCTGGCCGGTCGCGATGAACGCCGTCGCCGTGGACCCGAGCACGATGACGGCGGTGTCCGGGGTCACCTGGGCCGACTACCCGCTCATGGCGAAGGCCGCGAAGCTCGGCATCAACACGCACATGGGGGCACTGTTCGGGCTGGCGAACCAGGTCGTGCTGCTCCTGGCGACACTCGGGATCGCAGCGATGGTCGTGTTCGGGTACGTCATGTGGTGGCAGCGCCGGCCCGCGGGCGCGCGCTCCGGTCGTGCCCCGGCCGCGGGGGCGCTGGCCCGGGCCCCGTGGTGGGGCACCGCCGCGGTGGTCGTGGTCGCCGTCGGCCTCGCCCTGCTGCTGCCGGTCGTCGGGGTCACCCTGCTCGGGTTCCTGCTGGTCGACGCTCTCCTCGCCACCTCCGGTCGGCGCAGGGCCCGGCGGTAGCCTGGCGGGGTGACCGGGGCGAGCACACAGGATCAGCGGGGCTGGCGATCGACGGGTCGGGCAGCCGTGTACTGGGTCCTCGCGGGACTCGGTGTGCTGGGCGGTGCGGCCACCTGGCTGTTCCTGTTCCTCATGACGGAGGAGGCGACGCGCGGCGCGACCCCGGACCGCTCCGGCCCGAACCCGAACTCCGGCCTCGCGTTCGGCGGCCTCCTGGTGGGGCACGTCGTCGGGCTCGTCGTGCTCGTCATCGCGGCGCAGTGGGCCCGGCGCGACCCGCGGTCCGCGGCGCGGTTCGCCGCCGTCGCGTTCCTCGCCGACTCACTGCTCGGGCTCGTGCTGTCGCTCCTGACGACGGGAGGCGCGCTCGTGGCCCCGTGGCCGCAGCGGCCGTACCAGCCCTGAGGACGGTCCGGTCAGGACCGGGGACGGACGGGAGGCCCGTGGCGATGTCGCCACGGGCCTCCCGTCCGTCAGGTGGTGCGGATCAGGCGGAGGCGGGCTCCGAGATCGCGTCGCGCAGCGCGGACGCGGCGGCAGCCACGTCGTCGGCGCTGTAGATCGCGCTGCCAGCGACCGCGATGCGGGCGCCGGACGCCAGCACGGCACCGATCGTGTCGGTGGTGATGCCGCCGGCGACCGAGAACGGGACGCCCGAGGCCTCGCCGTCGCGCAGCAGGGTCTCGAAGGTGAAGCCCTCCTCGGCCTGTTCGTCGAGGCCGGCGTGCATCTCGACGAACTCGGCGCCGAGCGCGACGACCTCCTTCGCGCGGGCGGCCTTGTCCGGCACGCCGATCAGGTCGACGACGATGCCCTTGCCGTGCGCCTTCGCGGCCTTGACGGCACCGGCGATGGTGGAGTCACCGGCGACGCCGAGCACGGTGACCAGGTCGGCCCCGGCCGAGAAGGCGATGTCGGCCTCGAGCTCGCCGGCGTCCATCGTCTTGAGGTCGGCGAAGACGACCTTGTCCGGGTGCGCCTCCTTGATCGCGGTGATCGCGGAGAGGCCGGCGCTCTTGATCAGCGGGGTGCCGAGCTCGATGACGTCGACGTAGGGCGCGGCCTTGCCGGCGAGGTCGAGGGCGGCCTCGGTGGTGAGGGTGTCCATGGCGAACTGGAGCTGCATGGTGGTGTCCTTCCGGTGGTGGTTCGTGGGGGTGTCGACGGCGCGCTGGGGTGGCACGCGCGGCGTCACGATCGGGTCACTCGAGGTTGGCGTGCCGCGGCCACAGGTCGTCGGCAGAGTGCCCGCTGCGCTGCCAGAGCGCGTGGAACAGGGCGTCCCCGAGCAACGCGACGCCCTGCTCGAACAGGCTGCCGGCGTACTGCGCCGAGGCCGTGCCCGAGCGGTCGGTCTTCGTCGCCGCGGGGAGCACGAGCGTGGCGTCGGCGACCTCGGACAGCGGCGAGTCGTCCGTCGTGCTCACGGCGAGCACCCGCGCGCCGACGTCCGACGCGGTCCGTGCCGCCTGCACGATGCCACCCGTCGTGCCCGAGCCGCTCGCGACGAGCAGCAGGTCACCCTGCCGGATCGCGGGCGTCGTGACCTCGCCGACCACGTGCACGTCGAGCCCGAGGTGCATGAGGCGCATCGCGGTCATCCGCAGCGCCAGGCCCGAGCGGCCGGCGCCGTGCACGAAGACGCGCTCGGCGTCGACGAGCAGGTCGAGGGCGCGCGCGAACGGCGCCTGGTCGGAACCGCGGACGGCGGCGATCAGGTCCTGGAGCTCGTCGCCGATCAGCCCGAGGGCGTCGGCGGTCGTCGTGGTGGCCATGGCTCCGATGCTCCTCGCGCGGGGTCGATCGCGCCGCTGCCCGGGCAGGCGGTCCGCCCACCCGATCGGGTGGGATCGTCCGTCCGGGTGGGACGGGTAGGTTCGGTCCTCGTGGAGACGGGACCGGACGCACCAGCCAGCCGGATCGCGGCGTCGGAGCACGCGCGGACGGTCGCCGAGCAGGCCGACCGCCACGCGCTGACCCTCGAGTCGGTCCTCGCCGCCCTGCGCGCGAACCGCCTGTCCGACGCCGCTGCCCGCGCCGAGGCCGTCGAGATCGCCTCGGCCGCGCTCGTCGAACTCCGGACCGTGACCGACCGGCAGCGGAGCACCCTGCTCGAGCCCGTCACCGGCGCGTTCTCACGGCTGCGGGCCGACCTCCGCCCGCTCGTCCGGTTCGGGGACCTCGACGTGCAGTTCGTCGA
Source organism: Curtobacterium sp. NPDC087080 (assembly GCF_044745105.1). NCBI lineage: Bacteria > Bacillati > Actinomycetota > Actinomycetes > Micrococcales > Microbacteriaceae > Curtobacterium > Curtobacterium sp. NPDC087080. The sequence continues at coordinate 566,291 of NZ_JBIUZP010000003.1, forward strand.
GCCGCCGGCGACCGGTAGGGCCCTGCCCGGGGACGTCGCACACAGCGCCCGAGCCATCGTCCGGACGGCCGTGCTCGCCCTGGTCGACGACGGGGTCGCCCGACGGGTCCGCATCCAGTGGGACTGCGACGGGCGCAACCTGCTCATGCAGCTGCGGGACGACGGCGCCGGCACGCTCGACACCCACGACGACGCCGTCCGGCCGATCGCCGAGCGGGTCGTCGCCCTCGACGGCACGATGCACGTCGACTCCACGCCGGGGTGGGGCTCGACGCTCGACATCTCGCTCCCCCTCGATCCCGCACCCGGAGCGGTGGACCTGCCCGACGACAGCGGGCTGACCGACCGCGAGCGCGACGTGCTGCGCCTCGTGGTGACCGGCGTCGGGAACCGGGAGATCGCCGAGGGACTCGGGATCAGCCCGAACACGGTGAAGTACCACGTGGCGAACCTGCTCCGGAAGCACGGCGCCCGCACCCGAGCGGAGCTCGCCGCCCTCGGCGCCCGGCCCTGAGACCGGCCCTTCCGTGGTTCGCCTCCGTGTCGAACCACGTTTCCGACACCGAACCAGCAACCCGGACTGGTTCGACGTCGGGATCGTGGTTCGACTTGCTCGCGCACGATCGGGAGCACGTCGCGTCAGGCGTCCGGCGCGAGCACCTGGAACATGACGTGGTCGCGCCACGCGCCGGCGATCCGGATGTACTGCGGCGCGAACCCGTAGCGCTCGAAGCTGTTCCGCTCGAGCGCCCGCTGCGACGCCGTGTTCTCCGGCAGCGTCTCGGCCTGCACCCGGTGCAGCCCGAGCTCCCGGAACGCGTGGTCCACCGCGAGTCCGACCGCACGGGTCGCGTGCCCCTGCCGCGTGCGGTCGGCACGGATCCAGTACCCGAGCGCACACGACTGCAGGGCTCCGCGGGTCACTCCGCTCAGGGTGATCCGTCCGAGCAACTCGTCGTCATCTCCCACGATCACGAAGGGCACCGAGCCGCCCTTCTGCGCGGCGGCGAGCAGGACGCCGATGGTCGCGCGCTGCCCGGCTTCGGTGAAGTAGCTGTCCGGACGCGTCGGCTCGAACGGTCGCAGGTGGTCGGCGCTCGCGAGGACGATCGCGGCGAGCTCGGCTGCATCGGACAGCTCGATCAGTCGGAGGCGGGTCCCGGTGCTCATGTGCGGAGGGTGTGGGATTCGAACCCACGAGACATCACTGCCCACCTGTTTTCAAGACAGGCTCCATCGGCCGCTCGGACAACCCTCCATGACACGACCACGTGGCGAGACGTGACCGTGTCCCGGGCAGTCTAGCGGTCCACCGGAGCGGCGAGCGAGGCATCCTTCGATGCGCGCAGTGCGCTCCGCCGTACTACCGGGACGGTCAGGCTCGTCCGGCAGGACGCGCAAGGCGCTCGTTCGCCAGAGCGAGCGCACCCGGGAGGTTGAAGCCGCTCTGCGTCGTGCTCCGGTCGTCGGCCCGCGGCGTGTCGACCGCGGGCGCGAAGACGACGTTCGGGCGCTGGAGGAGCAGCGTGCGCCAATGGTCGATGACTGCGTTGGACGCCGGGGACACGTCAGCGATGATGAGCGGCAGTTCGGTCAACTGCATCATCATGAGCGCCGGGGAGTCCGCTCGGCCCTGGGCGAGGCGCATGATCGTGTCGAGCGATGCCGGGAACACGATGATGCACTCGGACCTCCCCGTGCGGCCGTCCCTCCAGGAGTGAGGGAGTGCGTCCTGTTCCCATTCGTCGAGCCAGACCTCTCCGTTCGCGAGCGCGCGTACGGCGTCGGTGCTCACGAACCTCGTCGCGTGCGTCGAGACGGAGACGTTGACGACGACCTCCGGCGACGTGAAGCGCAACCAGTTGATCCACCAGGGCACGAGCGATGCTGCGACCGCCCCGCTCACGTGCAGGTGCAGCTCGGCTCCGGCGAACGTCGGAAGGGTGTCAGGCATGGAAGCGTCCCTCCCATCGCGACACGAGGATGGGCTGCATGCGTTTCTCGGGAGGTGCCGCCGGGAAGTAGTTCATCAGGAGGAACTGGAACTCGTGCGAGTCTCCCCCGGAGACGAGACCCGATGCTGCATCCCGCACGAGCTCGTACGCAGTGCTGCTCACCATCCAGTCGAACTGGGAGTAGTTCGCCTTCATCACCGACAGCTGCTGCATTGCGTCGAACAACGCCTTCGGCCCGCGGCTCTTCGGGTTCATCAGAACGTTCCAGAAGCCGTGCCGGATCGTGGGGGTGACGTCGACCCAGTCACTCGGAGCAGTGCGGGTCGACCCTCCACGGGTCCGGACGAGCAGGTGGACGTTCTGCACTCCGGGATTCGGAGCGAAGAACCGCCAGCCCGGTACCGTCCAGCCGCCGACGTAGCGCCGCAGGTCCAGGTTGAACGAGTCCGGCGTGTTGAACAGCGAGGTCGCGACGAGATGAGCGGTGATGGCGACGGCCGCAGCGGTGCCGGCGGCGCGGCGGAGGTCAACGGACACGGTCGAGCGCCTCCTCGATCACCGAGACGACCTGCGCGGCGTTCTCCCGGAAGCCGATCACAGACCGGTGGGACGAGGCCGGTACGAGCCGATGCTCCGCGGCGAGCTTGCGCGCGAGGCTCTCCTGTTGCGCCGCGTTCTCCTCGGATGCGACGAGGTACCGTACCGGCACCTCCCGCAGCGCGTCGATCGCTCCGGCGGTGGGAAGCTCGAAGTACTCCCGCGTCGCGCGGTAGACGTTCCGTGGGGCGAAGATGAACTGCAGGGTGCCGTTCTGCTGGTCGGGTTCGTACCTGGTCTGACGGGCGACTGCGTTCGGGGCAAAGTTGTAGACCCCGCTCAGCGCCGCGAACATCGTGTGCGCTTGCGACTGGAGGTACGTGCCGACGCGTCGCCGGTCAGCGCGGTCTGCGTCGAAGAGGTCGGGATCCGTGCCGTCGACGAGGACGATCCCGGCGAACGCCCTGCCGTCCACCTGACCACCGGCGTGACCGGCGAGCACGAGCAGACCGATCGAGTGGCTCACTGCGATGAGGGGACCGCTCGAGCCCACCGTCCGCACCAGGGCTTCGACCGCGCGACCGGGATCCGCGCTCGAGGTGGTCCGGCCGTAGCCACGGCGATGGTAGGCGAGCACGTGAGCCGAGCGGGACACACCGTCCGCGACCCAGGCCCAGGCATCGAGCGCGTTGCCGAGACCCGCTTCGAGGATCACGACCGGCGCAGTGTCGGCATCGACGGCCGGATCCGTCGGCGGCACGTGCCGGTACTCGACGACGCCGTCCTCCAGTTCGAGCAGCACGGACCCCTTCAGGCCCGCGCGACGATCTCGGTCCTGGGCCCGCTGGGCGGCGGCGTACGTACCGGCAGTCAGAGCGACTGCCGCCGTTGCCGTCAGCACCACCCGTTCGACGTTCGACGAGGGAAGCCGGTGTCGCGACAACGCGTACCCGACGGCTCCGTGCGAACCGGTGAACCCCCACACGAAGCGTGGGAGTTCCATGACGGCGGCGACGGCGACGTGGAAGCCCTTCACTCCCCACAGCGCACGCCGGCCCCACCGCTCGGGGAGCAGGTAGATCAGGGGGAACGACGCTTCCCAGAGCGGCGTGCTCCAGGTGAGCAACCGGGCGAGGCGGGGACGGTCACGGAGGAGCCGGGCTGCGGGACCGCCACCGTACGCCTGGGTGCGCACGATCTCCCCGAGGGCGTCGCCCTGCACCCAGCTCGATCCGAAGGCCTTGGAGATACCGGAGACGAAGTAGCTCAGCGCGGCTTGGTAGTTCACCGCGCGGAGGAACAGGTCATCTGACCGTGCGGCATCGGGGATCAGAGCAGACAGCGATCGGTACTGCGTGATCACCGCCGTCATCTGGTCGGCTCCGTCTCGACCGTACGGCGTGCGGATCTCGTTGAGCCGGTTGCAGAGGCCGATCACCACGTTCGAGGCGATCTGGACCGGACGCCGGTTCCGTCCGAGGAGCAACGCGGTCGCACTCACGAGGTTGACGGCAGCGAGGATCTGCGGCGTCGTCGGGGAATCCAGGACGGTGAGCAGCCGATGTCGGAGCGTACCGACTCGTGCTCCGCGGGCTGAGACCCCCCTGAGCAGGTTGTCACGACGGTACAGCCGACCGATCGTCATGGACTCGACCGAGGCCAGGATCTGCCCGATCGCGATCGGGGCCATCGTCGCGTTCACCGCGCCCTGGCGTCGGTCGGCGGGGGTCGGCGTGCCGGCACGTGCTGGTCGGCGCCGGAAGGTCAGGGTCATCTGAGGTGCACTGTTCCGTCTCGTCGGTGCTGGGCGGTCGTGAGGACTCCGCGCCCGGTGACCGAGCGGCGGAGCGGCTCCCCGCCCGGTGACCGGGCGGGGAACGCTCGTTGCGCCTAGCAGATGAGGCAGATGGTGCTCCCCGCGACCACGTACTCCGCCGCTGCGGGCGTGAACACGACGGTCGGCGTGGTCATCGCCGGGATCGAGCTGTCGCCGCCGATCTCAGCGTCGACGGACCGGAGTGCGGAGTTCGCGAACGCCTGCACCTCGAGGATCTCTGACTGCATGTGACTCTCCCTTTCCTGAACGCCGGTGCCCCTGCACCAGCGGATTCGCCTCCCACGGAGACGGCTGTGTTCGGCGTCCGAGCACGCCGAACAGGTCGACCAGGAGCGGTCGAGAGCACATGGCTCCAACACGCGGCGACACCCCACTCAGGCGCATCGTTGCGCCGAGCGATCAGCATCCGCTCGCTCCCGAAGACATCGGTTGCGATCGGCGATCATGTTCGCTGCGACATGGTTCCCCCGTTCGCGCTGCATCACTGCAGCTCCCCCTCGGGCGTGCTGATCAGCACCCCCCGCCACCAGATGCCCCTCGATCGGGTGACGTGACACGACGCTAGCAAAGCCCCTCGGTCGTGTCCAGGACCGCCGCAGAGTCAGGGCCGCCGTGCCCACCGGACGACGAGGACGACGAGGATGATCACCGCGATCGCCCCGGCGCCGACGGCGGAACCGGCCCCCACGGCCGAGCCGACGAGGACGGTCAGCACGAAGGAGTCCATCGCCCAGAGCACCCGGATGATCGGCATCGGGTCGCCCATGGCGGACGGCGCCGGGGTGAGGAGGAACAGCGGCGTCGGTCCTCGCAGCGCATCGCTTCCTCGAGCCACCGCGGCGGCGACTGCCAGGACGACGGCGTGGACGAGCGCGACGACGGGCGCCCCCGCGGCGACACCCGTGCCGGCGGCCACCGCTCCCGTCACGAGGACGGACGCTCCGAGGGGCAGGACGCCGTGACAGAGGAGCAGGACCCCGTCACGGACGCCGTAGAGCGGAAGGTCCGACGCGACGCGCGCTGCGTGGTAGAGACCGGCCGACAGCGACCCCGTCCCCGAGTACACGAGCACGGCAGCGCCGACGCCGAGGAGCGCACCGTACGGCCCGGAGACGGCCGCGACCACCAGGAGACCACCGCCCGCCGCCGACAGCAGCACGCCGGTCAGGAGCCGTTCCGGCGTCCGGACGACCGCGACGAGGTCCCGAACGACGACGAGGACGGCGACCGACCTCGACGTTACGACGGCACTGAGGTCCCGCCCCCACGAGGGCAGCGCGTGGTACGTGCCCGAGGCCGAACTCAGGTCGAGGCTGACAGCGTGCGCGACCGCCGTGTCCCACGCGGCGGCCTGCTCGGAGAGCCGCGCCGGTTCGACACGTTCGAGGAGTGCGGGGACGCTCGTGAGCGCGGCCACGGCGATCACCACGGTGACGAGGGTCGTGAGGGGCACGACCTCCGGTCGTACCCAGGCCCAGGCCCAGAGCGGACGGTCCGGCGAAACCAGCGCGACCCCGCCGAGGAGGAGCACGGCACCCGCCGCCCAGGTCGATGCCCTCGGCACCGCCTCGCCGAGGAGCCACAGGACCGCCGCGACCGCGCCGAACGCGGCACCGCGGACGACGAAGTCGACGACGGGACCGATCGCACCCACGTCGCCCCCCAGCGCCGCTGAGCCGACCAGGCCGGCCACACCCGCGAAGCAGGACGCCACGCTTGCCGTCGACAGCGAGACGACCCGGCCGAACGCCCGGATCCGCGGCACGTCGCTGTCCGCCAGGACGTGCACGAGGATCGGTGCCAGGACGGCCGGGCCGCGTCGGCGACCGACGAGCAGCGCAGTGGACCACGACGCAGCCAGCAGGAACGCTGCGACCGACGGCGCCATCGGTGATGTGAGCGTCGCCGACGCGGGCGGGGTCGAGAGACCGATCCAGGTCGCCCGGACGACCGGCGCCACCACGATGAGCCCGACGAGCACCAGCGCGTACGCGATGAACGCGCGGTCTCCCACCGTCCGCTCGTCGCGACGGCGCCAGATCTCGAAGACGGCCGCGGCGCGCTTCATCATCGCGACCCGTCGGCGTCGAGGTCGACGACGTGGTCGGCCAGGCTGTCGGCGAGGGTCGTACTGTGCGTCGCGATGATGAGCGCCGCACCAGCATCCCGGCGCGCTGCGAGGACGTCACTCACTCCGGCGAGTCGGTCCTGGTCGAGGCGTTGTTCCGGCTCGTCGAGGACGAGGACGTCGAACGGTCGAGCGAGCACGACGGCGAGCGCCGCGACCTGGAGCTGCCCGGTCGACAGCTCGTGCGGGAAGCGACGATCGAGCCGCTGGAGGTCGAGCGATCCGATCGTCTCGGCAGCGACTGCCTCCGCTTCGTCGGGATCGCTGAACCACGTCGCCGACACCATGCGGACGTGGTCGCGGATCGTGAGGTCCGGTGCCATCGGCGGCAGCCCGATCATCGCAGCGAGACGACGTCGGAACGTCGCGTCACGCTTGGAGATCCGCTCACCACCGACGGTCGCGCTCCCCGAGGTCGGCGTCCGCATCCCCGCGACGACACGGAGGAGCGTCGACTTGCCCGCGCCGTTGTGCCCCCGGACGACCACCGCCTGCCCGCGCCCGACCGCGACGCTCGTCCTGGGGAGGAGCGTCGTGCCGTCCACGACGACCTCGACGTCGCGCAGGTCGACCACGGTGTCCTGCTCGGGAGCTGTGGACCGACCCGGGACGGGGGTCACGACGCCGGCCCGGCGAGCACGAGCAGTCCGGAGATGCGACGGTCGTCGCGGAACGCGATGCGGGCGGTGAAGTCGCCCGCCTCGAACGCGAGGGGCGTGTTCGTGACGGTGAGCCCGGCGGAGCGGACGGACTCGGTCTCGCCACGACGCTCGAACGCCCCCGCCGCGGCGATGATCTGCGTCCACGCGGCGGCGAGGCCGTCGGTGGTGACCGTCCGGAGCATCGCATCGTCGAACTGGCTGGTCACCTGGTCCCATCGTCCGGACGCGAGCAGGTCGATCACGGATGCTGCCAACTCCGTCGCGTCGGGGAGCACGGCGGTGTCGAGCGTCGCGCCGGTCGCCGGGTCGACCGGCTTGCCGAACCGCTGGAACGCCGCCTGCCGAGAGACCCCGAGGACGTCCCCGATCTGCTGCCACGTGACACCCTCGTTGCGCGCGCGTTCCACCGAAGCCGCCAAGAGCGCCGTCGCCTGTTCACAGACGCGGTTCGCCGCTGCCACCGTGTCCAGTGGCTCCTGCCCGTCCCCGAGGACGGGCGAGGCGATGATGTCGCCGACGGCACGATGCACGTTCGACGCCTGCTCGTAGAGATTCGGTTGCATGCGTCAAGCCTACATTGACACGAGTGCCCAGGCCGGACTCGAAGTGGCAGCGCCGGCTGGCCACGACACGGGAGCCCCAGGCAGCCGAGGACTACCGCGGCAGCGTGTCGAGCGCCGCCGCCAGACCGTCGTCGGTCACCCCGCCGGTGAGCTCGTTGCCCGCGTCGACGACGTCGTCCGGAGCCTGCCCCATCACGACACCGCGGCCCGAGGTCGATGCCCACCGCAGCATGTCGATGTCGTTCCGCCCGTCGCCCGCCGCCATGACGCGGGAGCGAGGGATGTCGAGCCACTCGCGGACACGCTCCATCGCGGTGGCCTTCGTCACACCCTCGGGAGCGATGTCGAGCCACGAGGTCCAGCCGACCGAGTACGACACCTTCTGCAGCCCCATGCGCTCGACGACCTGCAGGAAGTCCTCGGTGTCGTGCCCGGGCGAGATCACGACGACGCGGGTCGCCTCGGTCCCGAGCAGCTGCTCGAAGGGCACGTGCTCGCCGGCGACGGTCATGGTGTCGTCGGGGAAGTTCCCCGAGAGCAGGAAGTGGCCGGTCTCGTCCTCGACGCCGAACGCCGCGTTCGCGAGCGCGCCGTGGATGACCTGCAGGACCTCGGTCGGGTCGAACCGTTCGACGTGGACGCGAGCGTAGGTGCCGTCGTCCTGGCGGGCCAGGGTCAGGGCTCCGTTCGCGCACACGACGTACTTCGAGCGGAGCCCGAGGCGTTCGAGCAGCGGGATCGTCATGCCCTCGCTGCGACCGGTGGAGAGCATGACCTCGTGCCCGGCGGCCTCGGCCTCGCGGACGGCCTCGATCACGGCGTCGGTGATGACGCCGTCCTCGCGCATGGTCGTGCCGTCCACGTCGAGCGCGACGAGCCATCGCTTCGTGCGCGCCGGCGCTGCAGCACCGGCAGCACCGGCAGCACCAGCCGCGGACCCGCCGCCCTGCGCCGACCCGTCGACGAACCGCTCGTGGGCGCTCATCGGGGCTCGATGACCTCGACGCCGCCCAGGTAGGGGCGCAGCACCTCGGGCACGACCACCGACCCGTCGGCCTGCTGGTGGGTCTCGAGGATCGCGACGATCCAGCGGGTGGTCGCGAGCGTGCCGTTCAACGTCGCGACGGGCGCGGTCTTGCCGCTCTCGGTGCGGTAGCGGGTGTCGAGCCGGCGGGCCTGGAACGTGGTGCAGTTCGACGTCGACGTGAGCTCACGGAAGGTGCCCTGCGTCGGCACCCACGCCTCGATGTCGTACTTGCGCGCGGCGCTCGTCCCGAGGTCACCGCCGGCGACGTCGATCACGCGGTAGTGCAGCCCGAGGTCCTGCATCATCGACTCCTGCATCGCGACGAGGCGCTGGTGCTCCGCCTCGGCCTGCTCGGGGAGCACGTACGAGAACATCTCGAGCTTGTTGAACTGGTGCACGCGGAGGATGCCGCGGTTGTCCCTGCCCGCGGAGCCGGCCTCGCGCCGGTAGCAGGTCGACCAGCCGGCGTAGCGGATCGGGTCGCCGGACTCGTCGAACGACAGGATCTCGTCGGCGTGGAACCCGGCGAGGGCGACCTCGCTCGTGCCGGTCAGGTACAGGTCGTCGGCCTCGAGTCGGTAGACCTCCGCCGCGTGCTCGCCGAGGAACCCGGTGCCCGCCATCGTCTCCGGACGCACGAGCGTCGGCGTGACGAGCGGCTCGAACCCGTGCTGCACCGCACGGTCGAGCCCGAGGTTCATGAGCGCGATCTCGAGCCGGGCGCCGAGGCCGCGGAGGAAGTAGAAGCGCGACCCGGAGACCTTGACGCCGCGCGGGATGTCGATGATGCCGAGGTGCTCGCCGAGGTCGGCGTGGTCCTTCGGCTCGAAGTCGAACTCGGGCTTCGTGCCGACCGTGCGGAGCGTGACGAAGTCGTCCTCGCCGCCCTTCGGCACGTCCGGCAGCACGACGTTGGGGATCGCGCGCACGACGCGGTCGAAGGTCTGCTCGGCCGCGATGACCTCGGCCTGGGCCTCCTTCACGCGTGCGGCGAGCGCCTGCGCCTGCTGCACGAGCGCGGCCTTCTCGTCCTTCGGGGCCTTCGCGACCGTCTTGCCGAAGGCGTTCTGCTCGGCGCGGAGCGCCTCGAACGACGTGATCGCAGCGCGGCGGTCGGTGTCCGCGGACACCGCGTCGTCGACGACGGAGACGGAGGCGCCGCGCGCCTCCTGCGAGGCCTTGATGAGGTCAGGGTTGTCGCGCAGGAGCTGCAGATCGATCACCGGATCATCCTAGAGGGAGCGTGTGACCGCCGGACGGGAGGCCCGTGGCAGCCGGACCAGGGGCCTCCCGTCCGTCAGCCGGTCGCGTCCCCGGTCGGTTCGTCGCGCAGGGCGGCGACCATCCCCCGCAGCAGGCGGAAGGCCGCTGCGCGGCCTTCCTCGTCGAGGTCCCGGGTCATCCGGAGCTCGACCTGCCGGACCGCGGCACTCGCCGCCTCGCGCTGTCGCCGACCGGCCTCGGTGAGCGTCGCGGGGAGCACCTTGCCCGTCGTCGGGGTGGACGGCCGCGTGACGATGCCGTCGCGTTCGAGCTGCTGCAGGAGGGTGTTCATCGACTGCCTGGTGACGAAGGTGCCGCGCGCGAGCTCGGAGTTCGACATGCCGGGGCGCTGGGCGAGCAGTTCGAGGCACGAGTAGTGCGTGACCGTCATGCCGAGCGGGCGGAGGGCGTCCTCCATGGCGACGCGCAGGGCACTCGCTGCCTCCTTGAGGACGTAGCCGACCGAACTGTCGAGGTCGATCCTGGCTTGACGCATGTCAGGAGTCTGACACATACTGCTCGTGTCAGGCATCTGACACCAACGAAGGAGCACACCATGCCCGCCACCGGGATCGACTTCACCTCGCTGCAGGTCCGCGACCTCGACGCCTCGCAGGCGTTCTACGAGCGCTACCTCGGACTGGTCCGCTCCCCCGCCGGGCCGCCGCACGCCGTGGTCTTCGCGACCGAGCCGATCGCCTTCGCCCTGCGCGACCTCGTGGCCGGGACCGATCTCTCCAGCGGGCAGCCCGCCCTCGGCGTCGCACTCTGGTTCCACGCGACCGACGTGCAGGCGGTCCACGACGCGCTGGTCGCCGACGGGCACACGATCGTCACCTCGCCGTTCGACGGACCGTTCGGGCGGACCTTCACCTTCGCGGACCCGGACGGGTACGCGATCACGCTGCACGACCGGCGCTGAGCCAGAGCGGCGCCGAGTCGGGACGGCGCCGAGTCGGGACGGCCCGGGCCGCCGCCCGTCGCTCGCCAGAGCGGTTCGTGTCCGACGGCCGGTCCGTGTCCGACGGCCGGTCGCTCGCAGGCGTCCGTCGGTAACGTCGGCAGCATGTCGACACCATCGGAGACCGCGCCCGCGGGCCAGGACGCCCTCCCCACCGGGCAGAAGACGGCCGCGGTCGTCTACAACCCGGTGAAGGTGGACCTGGAGACCCTGAAGCGCACCGTCGCGGAGCACGAGCAGGAGGCCGGCTGGGCCGAGACCCTGTGGTTCGAGACCTCGGAGGAGGACCCGGGCGGCGGCATGGCGAAGGCCGCGCTCGAAGCCGGGGCCGACGTCGTCGCAGCGGCCGGCGGTGACGGCACCGTCCGTGCCGTGGCCGAGGCCGTGCACGGGTCCGACGCCGTGCTCGCCCTGCTGCCGAGCGGCACCGGCAACCTGCTCGCCCGGAACATCCCGGCGCCGATCGACGACCTCAGTGCGAGCGTCCGGACGATCTTCCGCGGCGAGGACCGCCCGATCGACTTCGGTGAGCTCGAGGTCGAGCGCGAGGGCGGGGAGCGCGAGCAGTTCGGCTTCGTCGTCATGGCGGGGCTCGGGCTCGACGCGCGCATGCTCGCCAACACGAACGACGACCTGAAGAAGAAGGTCGGCTGGCTCGCCTACGTCGACTCGCTCTTCCGCTCGGTCCGCGACGCCGACGCCTTCGAGTTCCGGTACCGGCTCGACGGCGACGGCAACCAGTCGGTGCGGGCACACTCCCTCATCGTCGGCAACTGCGGCATGCTGCAGGCCGGCGCGACGCTGCTGCCGGACGCCGAGATCGACGACGGGGTGTTCGACATCGTCGTCATGCGACCACGCGGGTTCTTCGGGTGGGTTCGGATCGGCGCCCGGGTCTTCTGGGAGAACGCGATCCTGCGCTCGTTCCGCCGCTCGAAGATCGGGCAGACCCAGGTCGGCAAGCGCATCGCCACCGCCGCCCGCGAGGAACGACCGCTCCGGTACATCCGCGGCCAGGAGTTCGTGGCGCGGCTCGAGCGTCCGGACGAGTTCGAGATCGACGGCGACCCCGTCGGCCAGGTCGTGGCGTTCAAGGCGAAGATCGACGCCGGCGGACTCCGGGTGCGCGTCGCCGGGCCGCAGGACCAGACCCGCAACACCCGTCGGGTGGAGAACGCCCACAGCTGACCCGGGGCCCTGTCTCGCGCGGCGCGCCTGCGGGAGCTCGGAGAAGCCTGCACAACCGAGGGCACGTCGAACCACGGAAGAGCGTGGCGCGACGTGCTTCCGGTTGTTCGGCGGCACGTCGTGCCACCGTAGGACCAGCCGCTCGGGCAGGGCCCCGTCGGGCTCAGCCAGCGTCGGGCTCAGCCGGCGTCGGGCTCGCCGGCGACGATGGCGCGGAGCCAGTCCCGCGCCTCGACGAACGCCTCGTCCGAGTAGCGCGCGGAGACCTCCGGGCGGAAGCCGTCCGCCCGCGGGTACGACCCGAGGAACGTCACGCGCGGGCTGAACCGCCGCAGGCCCAGCAGGGCGTCGGCCACCCGCTCGTCGCGCACGTGGCCGTCGAGGTCGATCACGAACCGGTAGCGCCCGAGCTCGTCGCCGATCGGCCGCGAGGACAGCAACCCCATGTTGATGCCCCGCGTCGCGAACTGCTCGAGCATGTCGACGAGGGCGCCGGGGTGCTCGCTCGGCAGCTCGACGATGACGCTCGTCTTGTCCGCTCCCGTGCGCTCCGGGATCGCGAGGGTGCGCGAGACGAGCACGAACCGGGTGACCGCCGAGGCGTTGTCACCGATGGACGACGCGAGCACGGCCAGGTCGTGGTGGTCGGTGATCCCGGGCGGCGCCACGGCGGCGTCGGCGACGGGGTGCTCGTCGAGCAGCGCGGTCGCGGCGGCGACGTTCGACGACGCCGGGATGTGTCCGTGCCCGCGCAGGTTGGTCTCGAGCCAGCGGTGCGTCTGCGCGTAGGCGACGGGGTGCGCGTTGACGGTCCGGACGTCCGACAGGGCGGTGCCGTGCCGGGCGACGAGCACGAAGTCGACGGGCACGAGGTACTCACCGACGATCCGCACGCCGGGGATCCGCGCCAGGGCGTCCTGGGTGGCGCTGACGCCGCCGTCGACGCTGTTCTCGATCGCGATGACCGCGCCGACCGACCGACCGGTGACGACGTCGTCGAGCGCTTCGCCGACGTTGTTCACGCTGCGCCACGGCTTGCCGGCCGCGGCCTCGACGAGCTTCAGCGCCGCCTCGGTGAACGTGCCGGCGGGTCCGAGGTAGGAGTACGTGTCGGACGGCGTGGCACGGTCGGTCATGCGCCAGATCCTACTGGTGTACCAGTCGTCCGCGACGACGCGAGCGGACCGACCGGGGCGACGGGCCGGACGTCAGGACCGGACGAGCATCGTGTCCGAGTCGCCGTTCCGCCCGACCGTCCGGAACCCGGCCCGCTCGTACGTGATCCGCGCCCCCGTGTTGCCGTCCTCGACGCTCAGGCTGACGCCCGGCCAGCCCGCGGCCCGGCCGGCGTCGAGCAACCGCGCGAGCAGCGCCGTGCCGATCCCCCGACCCCGCCCGCGCGGCTCGACGGCCATCGTCAGCTCCGGGACGTCCTCGGCGACGAAGCCGTACCCCGGGTCGTCCGCCGGCAGGAACCGCACCCATGCGACCCCGACCGGTCCCTCGCCGTCCACCGCCACGACGCCGTGGTCGCGGGCGGGGTCGAAGCCGTCGAAGTAGTGCGCGAACTCGGGACGGTCGAGATCGGCGTCCACGAACGACGAGGCCTTCCAGTTCATCGCCGCGAGCGTCGCGTGCCGGAGCAGCCCGGTGTCGTCCGCGGTCGCGTCCCGGAAGAGCACACCCGCCGGTGCCGCTGGCGGAGCACCCGTCAGACGTTCCTCGCACAGCACCTCGCCGTCGGACCGCGGGTACGTCAGCGCCGCGAACCGCCCCTCGGGGTCGAGCCGTCCGAGCAGCGCCCGCGTGATGCCGTCGAGCTGTCGGACCTGCTCGTCGCTCAGCGCGTCGATGACGAAACGCCGGGCGGTACGGACGTGGTCGGGTGCCGCGGCGACGATGGCGCTGAACCCGTCGTCGGTCAACTGCACGTCGGTCGCGCGCCGGTCGTCGGCGGAGGGACACCGGGTCACGAGCCCCCGCTTCTCGAGCCGCGACACGACGTGGGACAGGCGCGGCAACGACGCGTTCGTCGCTGCGGCGAGCGCCGACATCCGGAGCGTGCGCGACTCGGTCTCGGACAGCATCGCGACGACCATGTAGTCGAAGTGCGTCAGGTCGGCGTCCCGCTGGAGCTGCTGGTCGAGTGCCGCCGGCAGGAGTTCCATGACGGCGACGAGCTTCATCCACGCGCGGAGCTGGTCGCGCGTGAGCCAGGGCGTCTCGTCCGTCATGTCACCATGCTAGCCATTGGTTGTCGATGCAACCAGTGGTCGTGGCGATCGTCGTGCACGGACGACACCCACCACGAGCGCGACCACGACGACGGCGAGGAGCAGCCCCTCGACGACGAGCAACCGCGTGGTGTAGTCGAACGGCAGCACGGTCGGGTTCTTCTGCCCGTGGTGCTTCGCGGCGATCTCCGGCAACACCACGAGGGCGAGCACGCACCCGAGCACGACGGCGGTCTGCACGACGACGAGCACCCCGGCGCCGAGCGTCCTGCCGGTCCGGCGCAGCAGGAGTCCCGCTCCGACGACGAAGGGCGACAACACCGCGTCGTGCAGCACGACCGCGGCGAGCAACCACGTCGCCAGGCCCCAGATGCGGGCCGGCCGGACGGTCGTGACGAGCACGTACGCCCCGAACGCCATCACCAGCACGCCCACGACGACGAGCAGGATCCTCGCGGCCCTCATCGGATCACCTCGATCTTCCCGATCCACTTCGTCTGCAGCACGCCGGGTCGTCCCGGCGCGATGACCCGGGCGGGGAACCCGTGGTCCAGGTCGAGCGTCTTGCCGTTCACCTCGAGCGCCAGGAGCGTCGTCGGGTCGGACGCGTACTCCGGCCCCATCTCGGTCACGCGGTAGCCACCGCTCTTCTCGAGGCTCGTGATCCGCAGCGCCGACGCCGGGTCGGCCTGCACCGACGCGAGCAGGTCGCGCATCCGCACCCCACGCCACGACGCCATCTGGCTCCACCCCTCGACGCACGAGATCGGCAGGTCGGCCGTCGCGGTCCCGAGCGCGACGAGCTCGGCGCGGGAGAACGTCCGCGTGACGTCCGGCCCGACCACGGTCAGCGTCCAGTCCGCCGCGGTCGCCGTCGCCAGGACGCCCGCAGCACGCGCCGTCCGGTTGACCGGCAGGTCCTCCGGTCCGATGTACCGCCGGCGGGCGCCGAACACGTTGAGCGGCTCGAGCAGCCGGTTCGACTGTCCTGCGGTGAGTGCGACGATCCCGACGGTCGCCGCCGTCACACCCGCGACGAACCCGCGTCGCGCGATCCGCTGACGCGGTCCGGGGAGCGCGTCGTCGTGCTCCGGCCGGGAGGCACGACCCACCTCCGTCCCGTCGGCACCGTCCCCGAGACTCGCGCCCAGCGACCGATCACGCGCCGCGGACGCCGAGTCCGGTCGCGCAGCCCGAGTCTCGGCAGCACCCGCCGGCGCGGCCGGCGCAGCCGGCGCAGCCAGCGCAGCCGGGCCGTCCACCCAGCGGAGCAGGCGGCCGGTCAGGCCACGGGGGTAGGAGCCGGCCGAGCGCTCGGCCGCGGGCCGCTCGCCCACGGCGGGGCGGGCCTCCCGGCCGTCCGGCAGCAGCTCGCTGCCCACCGTCGGGTCCGCGACGAACCGCCCGTCCGCGTCGTAGGCGTCCCGCGCCCGCCAGTAGCGCGCGATGATCGGGAGCTTCGACGCGATGTGCACGATCAACGACCCGATGATCAGGTACGACAACGCGTAGTGGACCTGCCGGAACGGGAACGGCCACGGGTACCACTGGTACGTGTTGAGCAGGCCGGTGCCGACCTGCACGATCGACGCCGACACGAGCACGGCGATCGACAGCCGCTCGAGCAGGTGCAGGACACCCCGCACCGGCGGCACCTGCGCCAGCGCGGGCATGACCACGTTCAGCTTCGCGAGGAGCAGCGGGATGATCGCGATGCCTGCGGTGATGTGCAGGCCCTGCGTGAACTGGTAGAGCTGCGTCGGCCGGGTCGGGAAGCGCATCCACGGCAGCGGGTCCTGCAGCAGGTGGCTGTAGACGCCGGTCCCGAAGCAGACGACGAACGCGATGCCGAGCAGTCGCCCCCAGACGACGGCCGAGCGGGCGTTCCGGTTCGGGGACGCGGTGACGGCCCGCGCGTCCAGCAGGACCCGTCGCACGATCGGTAGCCTCGGGGAACCATGAGCAGACGACCGCGCGCCGCCTCCGTCCCGACGACCGCGGTCGTGTCGACCGCCCTGTCCGTCGTCGGCGTGCTGGCGCTGGCGGGTGTCATCGCCTTCGGCATCACGCATCTGGGGTTCCTCCGTGCCGGTCATCGTGGACCATTCGTTGCCTGGACGCTCATCGCTTGGGCGGTCTTCGCGGGAGCCGTGCTGGCGGTGCGCTCCGTGCCCCGCGAGTGGATGACCCGGATCGTCCTCGGTGGGGCGGTCGTGGTCGGGATCGCGGCGCTCGTCGGCCCGCCGAACACCAGTACCGACTCTGCCCGGTACGCCTGGGACGGGATCGTACAGCACGCCGGTACATCACCGTACGCATACACTCCGCAGTCGAACGCGCTGGCCGACCTCCGCCCCGACTGGCTCTTCCCGGACAAGATCGACGGCACGTGCACGCCGCTCGAACCGCGGATGCGTGGGCTGGGCGACGGGGCCGACGGCCACTGCGTCGCGATCAACCGCCCGGACGTCGTGACGATCTACCCGCCGATGGCCCAGCTCTGGTTCGCCGGTGTGCGCGCCCTCGTGCCCGCGACCGCGCAGTACATGCCGTTCCAGGTCGCCGGTCTGCTCGTCTCGCTCGGCGTCACGGTCGGCCTGGTGATGGTGCTCCGCCGCGTCGGTCGTCCGACCTGGTGGGCGGCGCTGTGGGCGTGGTCGCCGCTCGTCGCGTCCGAGGCGGTCACGAACTCGCACGTCGACGTCGTCGGCGCAGCCCTCGCCACGGCGGGCGTCGTCCTCGTCGCCTTCGGTCGGCCGATCTGGGGCGGGATCGCCCTCGGCGCGGCGACGGCCACGAAGCTCATCCCGGCGATCGTCTACCCACCCCTGCTCGGTCGGTGGCGGTACTGGTGGGCGATCCCCGTCGGCATCGCGACCTTCGCGCTGCTCTACGTGCCCTACGTGATCAGCACCGGCGTGAAGGTCCTCGGGTACCTGCCCGGCTACCTGTCCGAGGAGGGCTACGAGGACGGCTCCCGGTTCGCCCTGGTGTCGTACGTGATCAAGGGCGACGCGGCGACGATCGTCGTCGGGCTCGTGGTGCTCCTGGCCGCCGTCGTGTCCTGGCGCCTCGCGGACCCCGCACGACCGTGGTCGGCCGAGGTGTTCATGATCGGTGTGACCTTCCTCGCCGTGACCCCGCGCTACCCCTGGTACGCGCTGCTCCTCATCCCGTTCGTGGTCCTCTCCGGCCGGTGGGAGTGGATGGCCCTGAACCTCGCGATCGCCCTGCGCGGGGTGTGGCCCTCGGCGCCCGCGTTCCGGTGGTGGCTCCTCGCCGCGGTGCTCGTGATCCTGGTCGTCACCGTCGTACGCACCCCGCGCTCAGAGTGGGTCCGGTGGGGGCGGCGTCTCGATCCCCGCCGGTGGCGGTCCGTGGACCCCGGCAGCCGACGGTCCGTCGACGCGGGGTAGCATCGGCCGGGTGACGGCGCGGATCCTGCCCTCGACCGGCCTGCTGCGCCGGGTGCGCAGCGAGACGCCGGCCCTCCCCCCTCGACCCGTCGACGACCCCGGGCTCGTCGACCGGTTCGCCCGGCGTGCGGTCGACCTGCGGGTCTCGCTCACGGAGCGCTGCAACCTCCGCTGCACGTACTGCATGCCGGCGGAGGGGCTGCCGGTGATCCCGTCCGACGCGCTCATGACGGCGGCGGAGATCGACCGACTGGTCGGCCTCGCCGCCCGGACCCTGGGCGTCCGCAAGGTCCGGTTCACCGGTGGCGAGCCGCTCCTGCGCGCCGACCTCGTCGACATCGTCCGCCGCTGCTCCGCCCACGACGTCGAGCTCTCGATCACCACGAACGCGATCGGCCTGGCGAACCGTGCCGAGGCCCTGGCAGACGCGGGACTCCGCCGCGTCAACGTCTCGCTCGACACCGTCGACCCGGACGTCTTCGCCGAGGTCACCCGGCGCCCGTTCCTCGACCGCGTGCTCGAGGGCATCGCCGCCGCGGCGGACGCCGGACTCGGGATCAAGGTCAACGCCGTGCTGCTCCGCGGGGTGAACGACCACCTGGCGGTCGACCTGCTCGCCTGGTGCCTCGAGCGCGGACACGAGCTGCGGTTCATCGAGCAGATGCCCCTCGACCCCGGCCACGCGTGGGACGGCGCGACGATGGTCACGGCCGAGGAGACCCGCGCCCTGCTCGGCGAGCACTACCGACTCGAACCCGACGAGGCCGCGCGCGACGGCGCCCCGGCCGAGCGGTACCGGGTCTCCACGCTCGACGGCGAACCGCTCGGCACCGTGGGCGTGATCGCGAGCATCACCGAGTCCTTCTGCGCCGACTGCACCCGCACGCGCCTGACCGCCGAGGGACACGTGCGCTCCTGCCTGTTCTCGGACGACGAGGTCGACCTGCTCGGCCCCCTGCGGGCCGGCGCCGACGACGGCGTCCTGCTCGACACGTGGCGGCGGGCGATGTGGGCGAAGCCGCGCGACCACGGCGACGACGCGGACGGCATCGTGCACCCGTCCCGCGGCATGAGTGCGATCGGAGGCTGACCGGTGACCACGATGCGGTTCTTCGCCGCGGCCCGCGCGGCCGTCGGCCAGGACGAGACCACGGTGGACGCGGCGACCCTGGACGCCGCCCTGCGGAGCGTCACGGCGGCCGACCCCGACCGGTGGACGGCCCTGCAGGAGCGGTGCTCCTACCTGGTCGACGGGGTCACGACGCGCGACCGCTCGACGGCGCTCGACGGCGTCGCGACCGTCGACGTGATGCCGCCGTTCGCCGGCGGCTAGCGGGACCGCACGCGGGCGCGTGGACCCGGCGGCCAGCGGGACCTCACGCGGGCGCGTAGACGCTGACCTCGTCGGGGTCGACGACGATCCGCACGGCGACGCCCGGTTCGAGCCGGAGCGCCGCGGCCGTCGCCACGGTCACGTCCGCCACCAGGTCACCGGCACGCACCCGCACGAGACCGTCCCGCGGCTCGACCGCGATCACCGTCCGTCCGAGCCCGCGCGCGAGTCCGAGCCCGGCCCCGTCTCGGTGCAGGCGCGCGGCGGTCGGGTGCAACGCCGCCACCGCGGATCGGCCGGGAGGCACGGTGTGCGTCGCCGACACCAGCTCGCCCCCGCCGACGGGTGCGATCCCGGTCGCGGTGGCGGTCCCCGCGAGGAGCACCAGCCCCGAGAAGGACGCCGCGAACGGCGTGCGCGGCGTCCGGAGCACGACGTCGGTCGGCCCTGCCTCGACCACGCGGCCGTCCTGCAGCACCACGATGCGGTCGGCGAGCGCGACGGCCTCGAGCGGGTCGTGCGTGACGAGGAGTGTCGGGCGGCCGCCGCGTGCGGTGCGCAGGGCCTCACGCACCTCGGCGCGGGCGTCGACGTCGAGCGCCGTGGTCGGCTCGTCGAGCAGCAGCAGCGCGGGGTCGGTCGCGAGCGCGCGGGCGACCGCGACCCGCTGCGCCTGCCCGCCGGACAGGGTGGCCGGTGCCCGGTCGGCGAGACCGGACGCCCCGACGGCGGCGAGGGCCGTGGCGGAGCGGAGCCGAGCCTCCCGGCGGGTGGCTCCGGCGGCACGCGGACCGAAGGCGACGTTGCCGGCGACCGTGCGGTGGCCGAAGAGGTCGGGGCGCTGGGCGACCAGGCCGACCCGGCGGCGGTGCGTCGGGAGGGCCGTCAGGTTGCGGTCGGCGAGCACGACGCTGCCGCCGCGGGTCCGGAGGAGCCCCGCGAGGGCCTCGACCACGGTCGACTTGCCGGCACCGTTCGGTCCGACCAGGGCGACGCACTCCTCGGGGCCGATCGTCAGGCGCACGTCCACGTGCCGCTCGGGGACGACGACGTGGGCGCTGAGCCCCGCTCCCCCGGTCGTCACGGCGTCACCGGACGGCTGCGCACCGTCGTCGTCCCGATCACGACGAGGGCGACCACGACGAGGACGAGCGCGAGGGCGACCGCGGTGTCCGGGTCGACCTCGCGCTGCAGGTAGACCTCGAGCGGGAGGGTCCGCGTGACCCCCTGCAGGCTGCCGGCGAAGGTGAGCGTCGCGCCGAACTCGCCGAGCGCCCGCGCACCGCAGAGCACCAGGCCGGAGGTGATGCCCGGGAGCACGCGGGGCGTGGTCACGGTGAGGAAGGTGCGCGTCGGGCCGGCCCCGAGCGTCGCGGCGACCCGCTCGGCACGGCCACCGCCGGTGCGGAGCGAGCCCTCGATCGACGAGACCAGGAACGGCATCGAGACGAACACCTGTGCCATCACCACCGCCGTCGTGGTGAACGCGATCCGCAGCCCGTGCTCGTCGAGGAACGCGCCGAGCACGCCGAGCCGACCGAACGCCGCGAGCAGGGCGAGACCGCCCACGACCGGCGGGAGCACGAGCGGCAGGAGGACCAGGGCTCGGAGGACCCCCACCCAGCGCGACGTCGAGCGGGCGAAGAGCACGGCGAGCGGGTAGCCGAGGACGAACGCGACACCGGTGGCGGCTGCCGCGGTGCCGAGGCTCAGTCCGAGCGCGGTGGTCGACGCGGGTGCGGTGACCAGGGCGACGAAGGACGACCAGTCGACCCGACCGACCATCGCCGCCACGGGCACGACGACGAACAGGCCGCCGAGGACCGCGGGGACCGGGAGCCACCACGGCACGGGGGTGCGCTGGTGGCGCAGCGTGGTCCGGTTCGTCGTCGTCCTGTGCATCGGGTGCGTCGTGGTCGTCGGGTCGTCGGGTCGTCGTCAGGGTGCGCCGAAGCCGGCGTCCGTGAGCACCCCGTGGCCGGCGTCGGAGCGGACGTACGCGGCGAACGACGCCGCGGTCTCCGGGTTCGAGGACTCCTTCAGGACACCGATCGGGTACGTGTTCACGGCCTTCGACGACTCGGCGAACGGGACACCCTCGACCTTCCCCCCGGAGCCCTCGACGTCGGTGACGTAGACGAGCCCGGCGTCGGCCTGCCCGGACTCGACCTTGCCGAGGACGTCGGTGACCGACTGCTCCTCGCTCACCGGGCGGAGCTCGATGCCCGCGGCCCGCTCGACCTCCGCCGTCGCCGCACCGCACGGAACCGGGGCGGCGCAGGTGACGACCTGCAGGTCGGACGCGGTGAGGTCGCGGAGGTCCTCGACGTGCTCGGGGTTCCCGGGAGCGACCGCGATCTCGAGGGTGTTCGTCGCGAAGTCGCGGGGCCACCCCGTCGCCAGGTCGGTCGACGTGAGCTTGGCCATGTTCGCCTCGTCGGCGGAGGCGAACACGTCGGCGGGGGCGCCGTTGCGGATCTGCGAGACGAGGTCGCTCGAGCCGGCGAACGAGAACGTGACCGTGGTGCCCGGGTGCTGCTGCTCGAACCGCTTCCCGAGCTCCGTGAAGGTGCGCTGGAGCGAGGCGGCCGCGAACACCGTGATGGAACCGGTCGGGGCCGCACTGCTGGTGGCCGTGCCGCTCGCGGTGGTGCCCGTCACGCCGCTGCCCGTCGCGCCGCTCGTGGCCGACTGGGTCGAGCACGCGGTCAGCGTCAGCCCGGCGATGACGAGCGCGAATGCGGAGGTGGTGCGCAGGAGCGGCTTCACGAGGCGATCCTATCCGCACGTGCGGTCACATCGAGGTCGGGAGGCCCTCCTGGCGCCACGCGGTGATCCCGCCGTCGAGGACGGTGACGGGCGGAGCCCCGGCCGGTCGGTCCGCGATCGCCTGCCGCGCCCAGGCCGTGGCGCGCTTCCCGGACGCGCAGACGACGACCAGTTCGTCGCCCGGATCGGGGTCGGTGAGGTCGCCCGGCGCCAGCGAGCCGGGGATGACGCCGGTCGCGCGCTCCTCGTCGGTGCGGACGTCGACCAGGACGG
The DNA here is from genome assembly GCF_044745105.1 of Curtobacterium sp. NPDC087080. Taxonomy (NCBI): domain Bacteria; kingdom Bacillati; phylum Actinomycetota; class Actinomycetes; order Micrococcales; family Microbacteriaceae; genus Curtobacterium; species Curtobacterium sp. NPDC087080. The sequence goes on from NZ_JBIUZP010000003.1 coordinate 588,437, forward strand.
TGCCGGAGCCGGTGCCCAGCCGTCGCGCGAGCTCGGCAGGGGCGATCCGCGGGGGCTCGGCGAGCGTCGGCGCCACGGGACGGGCGGAACCGGGACCGCGGCGCAACCGGCTCTCGGTCCACCGCCAGCGCCGGGCGTCGACCGTGAGCACCCGGCCGAGCAAGGGCTCGCCGAGGCCCGCGACCAGGGCGGTGACCTGCGCCGCCATCACCGAACCGACCGCGCCGCACAGGGCGGGCAGCACGCCGTCGGCGGCACAGGACCCCTCGTCCGGCAGGGCCTCGGGGTGCAGGTCGTGGAAGTCGACCGGGTCGGCCGCGGCGTCGTGGAACACGGAGACCTGCCCGTCGTAGCCGAGGGCGGTCCCCCAGACGAAGGGCACGCCGGCCGCGGCGCACGCGTCCGAGACGGCACGGGTCACCTCGACGCTGTCGGCCGCGTCGACCACGACGTCGTGGTCGGCGACGTGCTCGGGTCGGAACCGCTCGGCCAGGGCGACGACCTCGACCACCGCGTCGACGCCGCGCACCCGGTCGGCTGCGCACTCGGCCTTCGAGCGCCCGACGTCGGCGGCGGCGAACAGGGTCTGTCGTGCGAGGTTCGACGTGTCCACGGTGTCGTGGTCGACGATCGTGATGCGACCGAGCCCGGAGCCCGCCAGGTAGGTCAGCACGGGTGCCCCGAGGCCCCCGGCGCCGACGACGAGCACCCGGGCACGGGCGAGCGCGTCGAGCGCGGGCTGCCCGGCGCCCTCGAGCGCGGCGGTGCGCGAGGTGCTGCGGCGCCGAGCGGCGAGCGCGGCGGCGTCGGGCACGGCGGGGTCGGACGCTGCGAGGTCGGACGCCGGCGTGGTCACCGTGCGCGCTCCGGCTGGTCCGGCACCTCGACGGTGACCATGGTGGCCTTGACCGAGGCGACCGCGACGGAGCCGACCTCGAGCCCGAGGTCGCGGACGGCCTCGGCGGTCATCAGGGACACCACGCGGTTCGGCCCCGCCTGCAGCTCCACCTGCGCGACCACCCCCTCGACGACGAGGTCGGTGACGATGCCGACGAAACGGTTCCGGGCGGAGCTCCGCACGCCGGACGGGTCCTCGAGCCCGGCATCGCGTCCGCGGACGTACGCGGCGAGGTCCCTGCCCTCGACCACGGTGCGGCCCGACGGGTCCTCGGACCGGGGCAGGGTGCCGGCGTCGACCAGGCGTCGCACGGTGTCGTCGCTGACGCCCAGGTACCGCGCGGCGTCTCGGATGCGGAGTGTCGTCATGGTGTCCGTGACCCTACGGCATGGCGAACTCTCACGGAGGGGACACCGCTACCGGGCACTCGTCCAGCCCGGCGCGCTACCGTCGCGGGCGTGACTGCACCCCAGACCGGTACCATCGCCGTCCCCGCCTCCGCCGGGGTCGCGCCGGTCCGTACCCGTCTGCGGTCCGCGTCGACGGCCCTGCGGGTCGCGGCCGTCCGCACCCCGGAACTCACCATCGGTGCGCTCGGCGTCCTCACGGGTGCGCTCTTCGCCTGGGTCCCCTCGATCTGGTACGACGAGGCGGCGACCGTCACCAGCGCGACGCGCAGCTGGCCGCAGCTCTGGGCCGAACTCCAGAACGTGGACGCCGTGCACGGCCTCTACTACGTCCTCATCCACGCCTGGTTCTGGCTCGTGGGGTACACGCCCTTCACCCTCCGCTTCCCGAGCGCGCTCGCCATCGGCGTCTCCGCCGGGCTCGTCGTCGCTCTCGGACGCCGACTGGGCGGTCGTCGTCTCGGCATCGTCGCCGGGCTCGTGTTCCTCGCGATCCCCCGCGTGCAGTGGGCCGGGTCCGAGGGGCGCCCGTACGCGACCGTGACGACCCTCGCCGTCGCGCTGACGCTCGTCGGCATCACGGCCGTCCGCCGCACCCGGTCCGGCGCGTCGCGGGCATCGAGCGTCCGCTGGTGGGTCGCCTACGGGCTGCTCGCACTCCTGGCGGTCTCCTTCAACGTCTACCTGGCACTCGCCGTCGTCGCGCACGCTGCCGCCCTCGCCTGGACGTGGCTCGCCGAGCGCAGGACGCGCACGTGGAGCCGACGCTCGAGCGACGGTGCTCCGCTCGTGAGCCGCGTGGTCCTGGTCCGCTGGGTCGTCGCCGCTGCGGCCGCTGCACTCCTCGCGTCGCCGCTCGTGCTCGAGGTCGTCGAGCAGTCGAAGCAGGTCGCGTGGATCTCCGGCATCTCGGAGCGCACGCCGCGTCAGGTGTTCGCCACCGCGTGGTTCGGCGGGATCGATTCGTACGCCACGGTCGCGTGGATGCTCCTGGCGCTCGGCACCATTTCGGCCCTGGTCGCCGCGCACCGCCGTGTTCCCACGGTGCGGGCGCTCCTGCGTGCGCAGGCCGTCCGGGTCGCCCTGCCGCTGGCCCTGCTGCCCACCGGGGCGCTCCTCGCCGCGACGGCGCTCGGCAAGCACCTGTACTCGCCGAAGTACGCGTCGTTGAGCATGCCCTTCGTCGCGCTCCTCATCGCGCTCGCGATCACGGCCCTGCGGTGGAGGGTGCTGATCGCCGCGGTGCTCGCGGTCTTCCTCGTCCTCAGCGTCCCGAGCGCGATCGACGTCAAGACGCCCCGCTCGAAGCAGGAGTCGACGTGGGCGAACGCCGCGTCGATCATCGCGGCCGAGCGCGGGTCGCGGACGGGCGCCAACGAGGGCGTCGTGTTCGGCAGCGTCTACGGCCACCCGACCTCCACGGCCGAGGTCGTCCGGGTGTCCTACCCGTGGGCGTTCTCCGGCATGACCGACCTGGGCATCTCGACGAACGGCGCCGAGACGGGCGCGCTCTGGAACCAGAACGGCGACCTGGCGTCGACGATCCCGGCACGCCTCGGCGACATCGACACCGTCTGGTTCGTCGGCGGCACCCCCAAGGCCCGGAACATCCAGCCGGAGACGACCGAGGTCCTCGCCGAGCACGGCTTCCACGTCGAGCAGAAGTGGCGCACCGGACGGGTCGTCATCACCGAGTTCGTCCGCGGCTGAGCCCCGGCGGTGCCACGCGCCACGGGCGACCCACGACCCGCTCGTCACGCGGTGTCCGCGGTGTCCGCGGTGTCCGCGCTGGGAGCGGTCAGTGCACGACGCGGGCGCCGTGCACCGGGCCGGTCGCCCGGAGTGCCACGAGCCCGGCGGCGCTGAGCTCCACCTGCACCTCGAGCGCAGCGTCGCGGTCGGCGACCAGGAACGCCACCGTCGGCCCGCTCCCCGAGACGATGCCCGCGAGCGCACCGGCCTTCTCCCCGACCTCGATCGTCGCGGCCAGCCCCGGCTGCAGACGCATCGCGGGTGCCTGCAGGTCGTTGTGCAGGCAGTCCGCCAGCAGGTCCGCGTTCCCGGCCCGGAGCGCCTGCAGCACGTTCGCCTCGACCACGGGCGTGGTGGGCGCCGGGCGGATGTCGGCGCGGTAGCGCTCCCGGTGCTCGTCGAGGGCGCGGTACACCGCGGGGGTCGAGAGCCCGTCGTCGCTGAGCGCGAGGACCCAGTGGAACTCGCCCTTGGCCAGCGCGGGGCTCAGCTCGTCACCGCGGCCGGTCCCCACGGCGGTGCCCCCGGCGAACGCGAAGGGCACGTCCGCTCCGAGGCGGGCCGCCAGGCGCAGCAGCTCGTCCCGCCCCAGGGCGGTACCCCACAGGGTGTCGCAGGCGAGCAGGGTCGCCGCAGCGTCCGCCGATCCCCCGCCCATCCCGCCGGCGACGGGGACCTGCTTCTCGATGGTGAGCCGGACGCCACCCCGGTGCCCGGCGGCCTCAGCCACGAGCCGAGCCGCGCGGATGGCCAGGTTCGAGTCGTCGGTCGGGACCGCGCTCGTGTCGATCGGACCCGTGAAGCGGACCGAGAAGTCGTCGGCGGGTTCCGCGGTGACGTCCTCGTACAGCGAGACCGCCTGGTACGCGGTCGCCACGTCGTGGTAGCCGTCGTCCTGCAGGGCACCGACGGACAGGAACACGTTGATCTTGCCGGGAGCGCGCACCCGCACGCGGGTCGGTGCGGCCAGCGAGGTCATGCGTCCAACCTATCCTCCCCGCGCCGGGCGGTGGACTACGCCGGGGTTCCCGCCGCCGCGAACCCCCGCGCCAGGTCGGCCAGGATGTCGTCGACGTGCTCGAGCCCGATCGACAGGCGGATGAGGCCCTCCCCGACGCCGGCGGCCGCACGCTGCTCCGGGGTCATCTGCACGTGGGTCGTGGACGCCGGGTGCACGACGAGCGACCGCACGTCACCCAGGTTCGACACGTGGTCGAAGAGCTCGAGGGCCGCGACGAACCGTCGGCCGGCCGCGACACCACCGGCGAGGTCGAACGCCAGCACGGCGGACGGGCCCTTCGGCACGTACCGCTGCTGCAGGTGGTGCCACGGCGACGAGGGCAGTCCCGCGTAGTGCACGTGCTCGACCTGCGCGTGGTCGTCGAGCCACGAGGCCACCACCGCCGCGTTCGACACGTGCCGGTCCATCCGGAGCGACAGCGTCTGGATGCCCTGGAGCACGAGGAAGGCGTTGAACGGCGCGATCGCGGGCCCGAGGTCGGCGGACAGCTTCGACCGGGTCCGCTGGATGAACGCGCGGCGACCGAACTTCTCCGCGAAGGCCGTGCCGGCGAACCCGGACTGTTCGACCGTCGTGAGCTGGGGGTACTTCTCCGCCTGTGCGGCCCAGTCGAAGTTCCCGCTGTCGACGATGATCCCGGCGATGGCGCTGCCGTGCCCGGCGAGGTACTTCGTCGCCGAGTGCACGACGATGTCGGCGCCGTGCTCGATCGGCCGCACGAGGTACGGCGTCGCGATGGTGTTGTCGACGATGAGCGGGACCCCGGCTTCGTGCGCCACACCGGCGACGCCGGCGAAGTCGAGCACGTCGCCGCGCGGGTTCGGGATGCTCTCGCCGAAGAACGCCCGCGTCTCCGGGCGCACCGCGGCACGCCACTCGTCGAGGTCCGTCGGGTCCTGCACGAAGGTGAACGAGATGCCGAGGTCGCTCAGGGTCGAGTGGAAGAGCGTGTACGTCGCACCGTAGAGCGACGCCGACGAGACGACGTGGGCGCCCGCTCGGGCGACACCGAGCACGGCCAGCGAGGTCGCGGCCTGTCCCGAGGCCAGCGCCAGTGCGCCGATCCCACCCTCGAGGTCGGCGACGCGACGCTCGAGTGCGGCGGCCGACGGGTTGTTGACCCGCGTGTACGTGTGGCCGGGGGCGTCGAGCATGAACCGCGCCGCGGCGTCCTCACCCGAGGGGTAGACGTACGCCGCGCTCTGCGCGATCGGGGGCACGTTCGCGCCGAAGCCCGGGTCGGCCGTGAACCCGGCGCGGATCTGCCGGGTCTCGAACGCCCAGTCGTCCTCGGTCGCCATCAGGCGACCGGCTCCGCGACGACCGACGAGCGCACGAGCGGGATGACCTGCTCGCCGAAGCGCTCCATCTCCTCGGCCTGCGGCGAGAACTGCAGCAGGAGGGTGTCGACGCCGGCGTCCTCGAACTCGCGGATGCGGTCGGCGACCTGCTGCGGGGTGCCGACGAACCCGGGGCGCAGACCGCGGTTCGACACCGAGTAGTCCTCGAGCGACGGGACGTGCTCGAGCTGCGACTTCGAGATGAAGTCCTGGTACGACTCGTACGCCTTCCCGTGGCGGACGTCGGTGATGCGGGCCAGCTCGGCCTGCGCCTCCTCCTCCGTCTCACGGACGATCACGTACGCGGCCATGCCGAACGCCTCGAACGGCGCGGCGCCGGCGTCCTCGCGGCGACGCTTCATCTCGTCGATCTTCGTGCGGAGCTCGTCGACCGTGCCGCCGTGCGTCAGGTAGGCGTCGGCGAAGCGCGTGATCGAGCTCTTGCCCGCCTCGCTCTCGCCGCCGGCGTAGATGCGCGGCGTCACCCGCGGCTTCGGCTCGAGGTGCGTGTTCTGCACGTCGTAGTACTCGCCCGTGAACGAGAACGGCGTCTCCGCCCACAGGCCCTTGAGGATCGCGACGAACTCCTCGGTGCGGGCGTACCGGTCGTCGTGCTCCGAGAAGATGCCGCCGTACTGCCGGGCCTCCTCCGCCCACCAGGCGCTCACCACGTTGAACGTGAAGCGACCACAGGAGATCTCGTCGATGGTCGCGGCCTGCTTCGCCGTCACGGCCGGCAGGTGGTAGCCCGGGCGCATCGCGGCCATGATCTCGAGCCGCTCGGTCGTGGCTGCCAGCGCGGCCGCGAGCGCCCACGCCTCGAGACTCGGCGCCGCCGTGCCCTTGATGTCGTTGAGGTTGAGCTCCGGGACGAGCGTCAGGTCGAAGCCGATCCGCTCGGCACGCTGCGCCAGCCGCTTCACGTAGTCGAAGGTGACGGGCATGTCCTCGTCCTCGACGTTGCGCAGCCAGCCGCCGAAGAGCGGGGTCCAGTATCCGAATCGCACGTGTGGTTCCTCAGGTGGGTCGTGACGGTCTGGAGGCGCGGGGCGGGCCCGCCACGAGCCTCCAGGCCGGTGGGTGGTGTCGTCTCAGGCCGTGGTCGCCGACGCGGCGTACGCCTGCTCGAGGAGCGCGCCGGTGAAGCGCGCGATCGCGCGCGGACCGGAGACCGGCGCGACCGCCTCGACGGCGGGGTTGTAGTTCGTGTTCGTGTTCACGTCGTAGACGACCGTGCGGCCGTCCGTGGTCTCCATGAACTCGACACCCGCCACCTGGATGCGCTGCTCGGCGAGGAAGGTCCGGAGCTGCTGCACGAGCGGGTGACCGGCGGTGACCTCGTCGCGGACGGCGAAGGCGGCCGGTGCGCCGGGCGCTGCGGTGCTGGTCGTCTCGACGCCCGGCACGTCGCAGACGGCGCCGGCGATGGTCTGTGGCACCTCGCACGCGTCGGCGGGGCAGAGCTCGAAGCTGCCGGCGCTCGTGTCGACGCGGACGGCGTAGACGAACTCGCCGCCGACGAACTCGGCGCGGGTGATGAACGGCTCGCGCGCGGTCAGGAGTTCCTGGAGCAGGGTGATGCCGTCGACCGGGGCCTCGAACTCGGGGCTGTCGACGTAGGCGTCGAACTCGGCGAGGGTGTCGAAGCGCCGGACGCCCAGGCCCTTGCCGCCCTGGTTGTGCTTCGTGATGAACGGGACGTCAGCGCCACCGGTGAAGGTGCGGGCGGCGTCCTTGAGCGCGGCCGAGCCGAAGACCGCGGTCGTGCGGGGAACGTCGAAGCCGGCGTCGCGGAGGAGCCCGTGCTGGGCCACCTTCGACACCTCGAGCTCGAGCACGTGACTGCCGTTCACGACCGTCGCACCGGAGCGCTCGAGCCAGCCGAGCAGCGCGCGGGCGTACTCCTTGGAGTGCTCGTTGCCGCGGGTGTGGGAGCTGGCCGACATGCGTGACCAGTAGACGCCCGGAGCCGGCTCGGCGGACAGGTCGATGCTGCCGAGGGCACCTCCGTCGGTGAGCAGGAGTTCCTCGACCGGGACACCCTCTGCCGCGAAGGCAGCGGCGAACGGTGGGAACCACTCGGGGTTCTCGTGGATGACGTACACGCGCGGAGTTGTCACCGGGCCACCCTAGGCACGGCGAGCCTGGGGGTGCCAGGTGTGTGACGCGGGATTGCGACGTGCGTCCGCACCAGGGTCACCTCGTGCGTCCACGCCGGGGTCGCCTCGTGCGTCCGCGCCGGGTGTGCGAGGGTGGAACGCATGTCCTACCCCGCGTACGAGGAGACCGTCCGTTCCGGCCGCGTGATGACCGTCATCGGTTGGGCCGTGATCGCGACCGCCGTCGGGATCGCGACGCTCGTGCTCGCGGTGCCGGCAGGGTGGCAGGACCAGCCGCCGACGGCGTCTGACGTGGGCGTCCTGGTGGTCACGCTCGCCGTCACGGTCGCGCTCGGGATCGGCTCGGTGCTGATGCGGATGACGGTTCGGGTCGACGAGGTCCTCGAGGTACGTGTCCGGCCGTGGTGGTACCGGCGGCGCGTCGCCCCCGAGCAGATCACCTCCGCCGAGGTCGTGCACATGACGGGCGGCAACTCCGGCGGGCTGGGCATCCGACTCGTCCCCGGCGGGACGGCGGTGTTGCTCGACGGCGGACCCGGCGTCCAGGTCACGATCCGCGACGCACGGTCGCTGCGGTTCCGATGCAACGACCCGGAGGCCGTCGTCGCCGCGCTGCGGGCCCGGGGCGCTGCAGCCGACTGACGGTCGATGGTCCTGGTCGGGCGCCGGCCGACCGAGGATCAGCGCGCGACGCTGTCCGCGCCGAACTGCTGCGTGCCGACGACGCCGAGCAGCTCGAGCTTCTGCGCGTCCTCGCTCCCGGGCGGCGCGGTGAAGAGCAGGAGCGCCTGCGCCTGGTCGTCCGTGTGCAGCACCTGACAGTCGACGGTGATCCGTCCGAGCTCGGGCTGCACGATGGTCTTGTTGTCCGACCACCGGGTCGCTACCTCGTGCCGTTCCCAGAGCTCGCGGAAGGCCGGGCTGCGGCGCTGCAACTCCGCGACGAGCTCCGTCGCCCGCCGGTCGGTCGGTCCCGCGAGCCCGACGGCAGCACGGAGCGACGCGACCACCACCCGGCCGAGTCGGTCGTGCTGCTCGGGCGCGTACTTCGCCTGCTCGGTCCCCGTGACGAACCAGCGCCACGCCTGGTACCGCTCGTTGCCCGGCAGGTCGACGGACCCGCCGAGCAGCGCCCGTGCGAGCCGGTTCTCGACGAGGGTCTCCCCCAGGTGGCTGACCACGATCGCCGGGGTGTCCTCGAGCCGGTCGAGCACGCGCAGGATCGCCGGGTCGACGTGGTCCGCACGGTGCAGACGGACCGGGGCGGTGTGCCCGGCGAGGTGGAACAGGTGGTCGCGCTCGTCCAGGCTGCACCGGAGCGCCCGGGCGATCGCCGCGACCATCTGCTCGGAGGGTTGCGGGCCGCGCTGCTGCTCGAGCCGCGTGTAGTAGTCGACGCTCATCCCGGCGAGCGCGGCGACCTCCTCACGGCGGAGACCGGGCGTCCGTCGGCGCGCGCCGCTGCCGAGGCCGACGTCCTCGGGCCGCAGGAGCTCGCGGCGGCGGCGCAGGAAGTCGGCGAGCGCGGGTCGGTCCATGCTCCCATCGTGCCGTCTCGGCCGCGGCGGAACCAGGGACCGCCGGTCCCCCGATGCGCGCGCCCTGGAGGCGACCCGCCCGCAGGAGCATCGTGGTCGGCATGGACACCACGAACAGCACCGTCTTCATCTCCGGCGCGACCTCGGGCCTCGGGCTCGCCCTCGCGCAGCGCCTGCAGGCCGCCGGCAGCACCGTCGTGATCGGCGGTCGACGCCAGGACCGCCTGGACGCCCTCGCCGCCGAGCACGGCTTCGGCACGGTCGTGATCGACGTCGCCGACGGCGCTTCGATCTCCAGCGCCGCAGCGGACGTGCTCACCCGCTACCCGGCGCTCGACACCGTCGTCACGATGTCGGGCATCATGCGGAACGAGGACCTCCGCGATCCCGGGCACATCGACGACGCGCTCGAGACCGTCCAGACGAACCTGGTCGGCACGATCCGCCTGATCGACGCGTTCCTGCCGCACCTGCTCTCCCGGCCGGCGGCGACGCTGATCACGGTGTCGTCCGGTCTGGCCTTCGTACCGCTCACCGCGACCCCGACCTACAGCGCCACGAAGGCGGCCGTGCACTCCTACACGCAGGCGCTCCGGCAGCAGCTCGTCGGCAGCTCGATGGAGGTGCTCGAGCTCGCGCCGCCGGCCGTTCAGACGGACCTGATGGGCGGGGCGGACTTCGGCGGGATGCTCCTCGACGCATTCACCGACGAGGTGATGGGCCTGCTCGAGTCCGGTGCCGCGCCCGAAATCCTCGTGCAGAACGTGCAGCCGCTGCGCTGGGCCGAGCGCGACGGGACGCACCAGCAGATCCTCGAGGCGATGGCGGGCCGCGGCCACTGAGACGCGGACCGCGGACCACGGACCGCGGCCGGGAGCGTGTCGGTTGGAGGATATCCTCCAACCCTTCGACTCGCTGTCAGTCGCGATGCGCACCCTTCTCCGTCGACATCTGTTCGCGCAGGATGGCATCTGCAACCCGACCAGGTACGAAGATCGGGAGCGTTGCCGACGCGACCGCTGCGAAGGCCGGATCCGTGGTCACCAGTCCATCGGCCTCCGTGACCTTCGCCAGGCTGACCGATGCTGCGCGCGTGGCGTCGATGTCGTGCGCCGCCATGACGGCCCACGTTCCCTCGATCACCTCCGGGATCTCGCAGTACATGGCTTCGGTCGAAGCGACCAGTGTCCGCCAGCGGTCGAACACGTCCTCGGGAGTCGGAGGCAAGAGTGCGAGGCCGCCACGACCGAGCGGGCGACTGCCAGACGCATTCGGGCGCTCCACGGCCTGGAGCGCCCGAGCGAGATCGTGCAGTTGGAGCTCGGTCAGATCGGTGAAGAAGAGGACCGTCCCGGCGTCGGTCAGCCGCTCCAGGTACGCGCTGCACTCCCGGTGATCGGCGTCCTGCGGATCCAGGCAACTCGCGACGAAGCTGATGTCGACGGCAAGGCTCTGCGGGAGTACGCGGCTGCGGCCGAATGCCTGCACACCCACTTGAGCTTCGGACCCATCAAGATCGTCCACTCCCACCGATCAGACGGTCCTGCTGTCCGCCGAGGATGGGTGCGCCGGTCGTTCGCGAGGCGGGTTCATCGCTTCGTGCAATCGAGCCAAGCGTTCCTGCAGCGTTCCCACCAAGGGCGTCCTGCGCAGGACCAGCGGCTCGCCCGGGGCTCGCCTGCGCGCGGTCACCGGGAAGGGTGGAACCTCCGACGAGCTCCAGGATTCGCGCGTTGTCCGTTCGTGCTGTTCGTGCATGATCGCCTCGTTTCTCTCTTGTGGAGACGACCGTAGATCGCGGCGTACCGCGACACCGAACACTTCGTATTTCGCAGGTGCCGTCAGCCGGCGTCGAGGACCGTCCGCCCGAGCTGCACGAAGTCGGCCGGCGACAGCGCCTCGCCCCGTGCTGTCGGGTCGAGGCCCGCAGCGGTCAGCAGCTCCGACGCACGAGCGCTGGAGCCGAGCACTCCGGACAGGCTCTGCCGGAGCATCTTGCGGCGCTGCTGGAACGCCCCGTCGACGAGGGCGAAGACCTGCGCCCGCAGCGTCTCGTCCCCCGGGCGCTCACGACGGTCGAACCCGACGAGCACGCTGTCGACGTTCGGCACCGGCCAGAAGACCTGGCGGCTGATCTGCCCGGCCGTCGACCACGACCCGTACCAGGCTGCCTTGACGCTGGGCGCGCCGTAGACCTTGCTGCCGGGCTCCGCCGCGATGCGGTAGCCGACCTCGGCCTGCACCATCACGAGCACCCGCTCGATCGTCGGGAAGGTCGCGAGCAGGTGCAGCAGCACGGGGACGGAGACGTTGTACGGCAGGTTCGCGACGACGTGCGTCGGTGCCTCCGGCAGTTCGTCGGCGGTCACGGCGAGGGCGTCCTGGTGGACGACCTGCAAGCGCGCGTCGGGCTGCATGAGCGAGACGGTCGTCGGGAGCTGCGCCGCGAGCCGCCCGTCGATCTCCACCGCGGTGACCGAGGCGCCGGTCTCGGTCAGGCCGAGGGTCAGCGACCCCAGGCCCGGTCCGATCTCGAGCACGCGCGAGTCCGGCGTGACCCGACCGGCCGTCACGATGCGGCGCACGGTGTTGGCGTCGTGCACGAAGTTCTGGCCGAGCTTCTTCGTCGGGGTGACGTCGAGCTTGGCGGCGAGGTCCCGGATCTCCGCCGGGCCGAGCAGCGTGCCCACGGCTACTGGTCCACCGTGACGGGCTCGGCGTCCCACGCCCCGTACACGAGCTCGGTCGTCGAGGCGATCTGCGCCGCGAGCATCGACGGATCGGTGCCGAGGGTCTCGGCCATCGACCGGAGCGTGAGCGGGATGAGGTACGGGGCGTTCGGCCGACCACGGTACGGCGTCGGCGTCAGGAAGGGCGCGTCGGTCTCGATCATGACCAGGTGGCGCGGCGCGACCTCGAGCGCGTCACGGAGCGACTGCGCGTTCTTGAAGGTGACGGTACCGGCGAACGACATGTACCAGCCGCGCTCGGCGCAGAGCCGGGCGAGGTCCGGGCCGCCGGAGAAGCAGTGGAAGACGGTCTTCTCGGGAGCGCCGACGCGGTCGAGCACCTCGACCACGGCGTCGTGCGCGTCACGGTCGTGGATCGTCAGCGCGAGGTCGTGCTCCTTCGCGATCCGGATGTGCTCCTCGAACGAGCGGATCTGCGCCGCACGGCCGTCCTCGCCGGTGCGGAAGAAGTCGAGACCGGTCTCGCCGATCGCCCGGACGCGGGGCAGTGCCGCGAGCCGCTCGATGCCGGCGAGGTGCTCGTCGAGCAGCCCCTGCTCGTCGAGCACGGGCGCCTCGTTCGGGTGCAGCGCGACGGCCGCCAGCACGCGGGGTTCCCGCGCGGCGATCTGCGCCGACCACTCCGACGTCGCCAGGTCGGTGCCGACCTGCACGACGCCGCGGACGCCGACGCTCGACGCACGGTCGAGGTGCTCGCGGTAGTCGAGCGGACCGTCGCCGCCCTCGCCGACCCCGTCGGCGATCTCCATGTGCGTGTGGTTGTCGTACACCGGGACGACGAGCGCCTGCGGCAGCGGTGGGTAGTTCAGGTCGCGCTTCGAGCCACCGGACGCCCCCTCGCCGCGTGCCCGGACGTGCGAGCCGTCGGCCGCGTCGGTCACGCTGCGCCCTGCTCGGGCTGCTGCTCGATGCGCGGGAACAGGCCGGACTCGAGGGGCACGACGGTCTCGGCGCCCTGCCACTCCCAGGCACGGTCGACGCGCTGCTCGGTCACGGAGCCGCCGGCGCCGATCGACGCCCAGAGCTTCTCGGTCGCCTTCGGCATCACCGGGGAGACCAGGACGTTCACTGTGCCGAGGCCACGCAGCGCGGTCGCGAGGACGGTGCCGAGGCGCTCGCGCTTCGTCTCGTCCTTCGCCAGCGCCCACGGCTCCTGCTCGGTGATGTACCCGTTCAGGGCGTCGACGAGCTCCCACACGGCGGCGATCGCCTCGTGCGGCGCGAAGCCCTCGACCGCGGCGTCGGCACGCTCGGTGACGGACACCGCGAGCGCGTCGATCGCCTCGTCCGACGGGGTCAGCTCGCCGCGCGACGGGACGGCACCGTCGAAGTACTTCTGCAGCATCGCGACGAGGCGCGAGGCCAGGTTGCCGAAGCCGTTCGCGAGGTCGGCCGAGTACCGGGCGGAGATGTCCTCCCAGCTGAAGTTGCCGTCCTGCCCGAAGGTGATCGCGCGGAGGAAGTAGTAGCGGAACGCGTCCGAACCGAAGGTGTCGGTGATCTCCGACGGCGCGATGCCGGTCAGCTTCGACTTGGACATCTTCTCGCCGCCGACGAGCAGCCAGCCGTGCCCGAAGACGCGCTCCGGCACCGGGAGCCCGGCCGCCATGAGCATGGCCGGCCAGATCACGGCGTGGAAGCGGGCGATGTCCTTGCCCACGATGTGCACGCTCGGCCAGAGGCGACGGAAGGCCTCGTCGTCGTCCGACCCGTAGCCGAGGGCGGTGACGTAGTTGAGCAGCGCGTCGAACCACACGTAGAGCACGTGGTCGTGGTCCCAGGGGATCTGGATGCCCCAGTCGAAGCTCGAGCGGGAGATCGACAGGTCGCGGAGGCCCTGCTTCACGAACGAGACGATCTCGTTGCGGACGCTCTCGGGCTGGATGAACTGCGGGTTCGACTCGTACAGGTCGAGCAGGCGCTGCTCGAAGTCGCTCATCCGGAAGAAGTAGTTGCGCTCGGACAGCACCTCGACCGGGATCGAGTGGATCGCGCAGACCTGCTGGCCCTCGTACGCACCGGTGCCGGGCACGAGGTCGCTCGGCTGCTTGTACTCCTCGCACCCGACGCAGTAGAAGCCCTCGAACTCGCCGGCGTAGATGTAGCCGTCGTCGTACAGCTTCTGCAGGAACGCCGTCACGCCCCGCTCGTGGCGCTCGTCGGTGGTGCGGATGAAGTCGTCGTTCGCGACGTCGACCGTGTCGAGCAGCGGCTTCCACGCGTCGGTGACGAGCCGGTCGGCCCACTCCTTCGGGGAGACGTCGTTCGCGCTGGCGGTGCGCAGGATCTTCTGGCCGTGCTCGTCGGTACCCGTGAGCAGCCAGGTGTCGTCGCCCCGCTGCCGGTGCCAACGCGCCATGAAGTCCGCGGCGACCTCGGTGTAGGCGTGCCCGATGTGGGGCACGTCGTTCACGTAGAAGATCGGCGTGGTGATGCTGAACGAGGACCCGTCGGACATGCGGACCATCCTACGGGCGGGCCGGAGCCGCGTGTCGCGCTCCGCGCGCCGCCTGTGGAGAACCGGACGGGAGGCGCGTGGCGGGCCCGCCCCGTGCCTCCAGACCGACGGTGGTCGGCCCTACCGCGCGGCCAGCGCGCCCTCGTACAGGTCGCGCTTCGACAGCCCGGTCGCGTCCGCGACCGCCGCGGCGGCCTCCTTCATGCGGGATCCGGCGGCGACCCGCTCGAGCACGAGCCGCACACCGTCCTCGATGCTCGTCGCGTCGAGCGCACCGGTCGACCCCTCGACGACCACGCAGATCTCCCCGCGCACCCCGTCGGCCGCCCACGCGGCGAGCGCGGCGAGCGAGTCGCGGCGGACCTCCTCGTGCAGCTTCGTGAGCTCGCGGCACACGACCGCGCGGCGGTCGTCGCCGAACCCCGAGGCCATGTCGGCGAGCGTGTCGGCGAGCCGGTGCGGTGACTCGAAGAACACCATCGTCCGCTGTTCGCCTGCCAGGGACGCGAACAGGCGACGGCGCTCCCCCGCCTTGCGGGTCGGGAAGCCCTCGAAGCTGAAGCGGTCGGTCGGCAGGCCGGACACGGCGAGCGCCATGAGCACCGCGGACGGGCCGGGCAGGGCGGTGACGGTCACCCCGGCGGCCGCCGCGGCCTCCACCAGGGGGAAGCCGGGGTCGCTGATCGCGGGCATGCCCGCGTCGGTGAGGACCACCACGTCCTCGTCGCGGGCGAGCTCGACCACCTCGGAGGCCTTCGCGCGCTCGTTGTGCTCGTGGAGGGCGATGAGACGCGGGCGGTTCTCGATGCCGAGCGCGCGCATCAGGTGGATCGCGGTCCGGGTGTCCTCGGCGGCCACCACGCTCGCGTTCGACAGGGTCTCGACGAGTCGGCGCGACGCGTCGCCGAGGTTGCCGATGGGCGTTGCTGCGAGGACGATCACCTCCCCATTCTGGTGCCAGGTCCGCCGTGGCGGCGATCCGTAGGATGCAGGCGATGACCAGCGAGCTGACCGACGACCGCACCGCCCTCGTCGACGGACCGGCCGGCTCCCGCCTCGACGACTGGTGGGGTCGGGTCCTGTCGACGTCGCAGCGCGTCGCGCTCTGGCGGTGGACGGGTCCGATCGCGGTGACGCTGCTGGCGGCCGTGCTCCGGCTGGTCGGACTCGGTCACCCACACTCGCTGGTGTTCGACGAGACGTACTACGTCAAGGACGGCTGGTCGATCGTGCACCTCGGGTACGAGGGCACCTGGCCGGCGAACCCCTCCGACGACGGCGCCCCGACGACCGACCAGCGCTTCGCCGACGGCGAGACCGACCTGTACTCGAGGGCCGCGGAGTTCATCGCGCACCCGCCGCTCGGGAAGTACCTGATCGGCCTCGGCATGCTGCTGTTCGGCGCCGACAGCTCGTTCGGGTGGCGGTTCACGGTCGCCGTGCTCGGCACCGCGACCGTGTTCCTGACCGCGGTCATCGCGCGCTCGCTGTTCCGCTCGACGGCGATCGGGACGCTCGCCGGGTTCCTGCTCGCGATCGACGGGCAGGCGATCGTGCTGTCGCGCGTGACGCTGCTCGACGGCATCCTGACGTTCTTCGTCGTGCTCGGAGCGGGCGCGCTGCTGCTCGACCGGAGGTGGACGCAGCGGCGGCTCGACGACTGGGTCAGGCGCCGTGCGGACGACGGACGCGACACGCTCTGGGGGCCGGTGCTGGTCTGGCGGCCGTGGCTCGTCGCGATGGGCGTCGCGCTCGGTCTGGCGTCCGCGACGAAGTGGTCCGGCCTGTACTTCCTGGCCTTCTTCGCGCTGTACTCCGTGCTGAGCGACATGATGATGCGTCGGCGCGCGGGTGTGGCGTTCTGGTCGTCGAGTGCCTTCCTGCAGCAGGCGCCGGTGACGTTCCTGCTCACGGTGCCGATCGCCGCCGTGACCTACCTGGCGTCGTGGACCGGGTGGTTCCGGACATCCGGTGGGTGGGACCGGGACTGGATCGCCTCCGGTGGGGAGCGGTGGACGGGCCTGCTCGCGTGGGTGCCGGACTCGTTCCAGAACTGGTGGCACTACCAGTCGGAGATCTACGGCTTCAACATCGGCCTGCACACCCCGCACTCGTACCAGGCGAACCCGCTGCTCTGGCTCGTGATGCAGCGGCCCACGTCGATGTACTACGTCGGGACGAACCGCGGCCAGGACGGCTGCTGGGCGGACCGCTGCGGCGAGGCGATCACCGGCATCGCCAACCCGTTCGTCTGGTACGCCTCGGTGATCGCGGCGGTCGCGCTGCTCGTGCTCTTCGTGCTGCGGCGCCGGTGGGAGTACGGCTTCGTGCTGATCGGTGTCGCGGGCGGGTACCTGCCGTGGCTGCTGTACACCGACCGCACGGTGTTCCAGTTCTACACGGTGGCGTTCGAACCGTTCCTCGTCATGGCCCTGGCCGCGGCGATCGGGCTCGTCGCCGGGTCACGGACCGATCCGCGGCCGCGACGGACGCGCGCGCTGGTGTGGGTCGGGGTGTACCTCGGCGTGGTCGTGCTGGCGTCGGCGTACTGGTACCCGATGTGGACCGGGCTGCAGGTGCCGTGGGACTTCATCCGGTCGCACTACTGGCTGCCGAGCTGGCTGTAGCGGTCGAGGCGCCGGCGACCGTCAGGGCTGGCCGTGCAGGGCGCGTTCGATGGCCGCGCGGTCGAGCGGCGCGCCGACCATCGGATCGGTGGTGCCGCCGGGCAGGACGCCCTCGAGCACGACCTCGGCGTAGCGGCGCCAGGCGTCCGGGTCGTGGGCGCGGGTCGTGTCCGCGACGGCGCCGACCATCGTGGTGAGCATCGGGAGGTCGGCGTAGCTGAACCCGGCCCGCACCACGCCGGCGACGGTGGCGCGCTCGATGATCGTCGCGACCTGGCGTTCGAGCCGGTCCCGCTCGTGCACGATCGACGGCCGCGCCTTGCCCGCGCGGACGATGGCGTCGGCGAGGGCTCGGTCGCGCGCGCGGAACTCGAAGACGCCCATCAGGTAGATGCGCAGCGCCTCACGCGGATCGGTCTCCTGCGCGGCGCGGGCGGCGGCGGCGTTCATCGCCTCGAACTTGGTGGCGAGGAGCGCCTCGATCAGGGCGTCCTTGTCGGCGAACCGGCGGTAGACCGTGCCGACGCCGACGCCGGCCTCGTGCGCGATGTCGTTGAGCGTGACCGACAACCCGCGCTCGGCGAAGCACCTGCGAGCGGTCTGCAGGATCAGCTCGCGGTTGCGCGCGGCATCGGCGCGCAGGGGGCGCTCGAGGTCGTGCGCGGTGTCGGTGGTGCTCACGAGGTCGACCGTAGTTGACGATTCTGGGAACAAACGGATGCGGTGGCTCCGTTTCGGTCTACACTCGACACAAGCGGATGCAACCCATCCGGTTCCACCTCCTCGCGAAGCGCTCGACGGCGCGTGCTCCGCCACCTCCACCCTTCCCAGAAGGAGGCTGCCGTGACGGCAGAACAGACCGTGCCGACCCCGACCGGGTCCGCACACACGACGACCGGCCGCGCTGCCGGCACCACGCCCGGCTCCGGCTCCGGCCGGGCCGAGCACCGCTGGATCGCGCTGGCGGTCATCGCCCTCGCCCAGCTCATGGTCGTGCTGGACGCGACCATCGTGAACATCGCCCTCCCGTCGGCGCAGGCCGACCTCGGCTTCGGCACCGACCAGCGCCAGTGGATCGTCACCGCCTACTCGCTGGCGTTCGGTTCCCTGCTCCTGCTCGGTGGTCGCCTCGGTGACCTGTTCGGCCGGAAGACCACCTTCATCGTCGGCCTGGTCGGGTTCGCCGTGGCCTCGGTGCTCGGCGGCCTCGCGGACTCGTTCGGCCTGCTCGTCGCCGCCCGCGCACTGCAGGGTGTGTTCGGCGCCCTGCTCGCCCCCTCGGCGCTCGGCATGCTCACCACGACCTTCCGTGACCCGAAGGAACGCGGCCGGGCCTTCGGCATCTTCGGGTCCATCGCCGGCTCGGGTGCGGCGATCGGCCTGCTGCTCGGCGGTGTGCTCACCGAGTACGCGTCCTGGCGCTGGTGCCTCTACGTGAACGTCGTGTTCGCGGTGCTCGGTGTCATCGGTGCACTCGTCTTCATGGCGAAGCCTCCGAAGGTCGAGCGTCCGCGCATCGACGTCGCCGGGGTCCTGACGATCACCGCGGGCCTGGTCGGCATCGTCTACGGGTTCTCGAACGCCGAGTCGAACGGCTGGGACGCCCCGCTGACGATCGTCATGCTCGCCGCGGGGGTCCTGCTCGTTGCCGCGTTCGTCCTGATCGAGACCCGGGTCGCACACCCGCTCCTGCCGCTCCGCGTCGTCCTCGACCGCGACCGCGGCGGCGCGTTCATCGCCATCGGCCTGGTCGCCATCGGCATGTTCGGCATCTTCCTGTTCCTGACGTACTACCTCGAGCAGACGCTCGGCTTCAGCTCGCTGCAGACCGGGCTGGCGTTCCTCCCGATGCCGCTCTCGATCATGATCTCGGCGACGCAGATCGGTGGGCGCCTCCTCCCCCGCGTGGGTCCGAAGGTCCTGATCTTCGCCGGCGGCCTGGTCGCGGCGACCGGGCTGCTGCTCCTGCTCCGCACCGAGGTCGACAGCACCTACGCGGGGACCGTCCTGCCGGCGCTGATCGTGATCGGTCTCGGCATGGGCACGATCTTCTCGTCCGCGATGAACACCGCGACGACCGGGGTCGCCCGGGCCGATGCCGGCGTGGCCTCGGCGACGGTGAACACCATGCAGCAGATCGGCGGCTCGATCGGCACGGCCCTGCTCTCGACGATCTTCGCCGACGTCGTGAAGGACAGCCTGTCGGGCCTCTCGGCAGCGCCGACGAAGCTCCAGCAGGCCCAGGCCGTGATCGACGGGTACCACGTGGCCTTCGGCATCTCGGCCGGGGTGCTCGTGCTCGTCGCCCTCGCTGGCGGGCTGCTCATCAACCGGCAGTCGGTGCGGCTCGCGAAGCTCGCGCACGCGTCGGCCGCCACGACGGGCAGCATCCCGGCCGCGGCGCACTAGGCAGCTGCGGCGGACCCCGCTGCTGCCGCTGCCCGGGCCGCCACGGTCGCTCCGCTCTGCGACATCCCACGCGTCGATCGACGCGTGGGATGTCGAGTTCGGCGTCCCGACCGAACGAACGGGCAACGTCCGCCCGTCCGGTGCGAGCGGATTCGGCATCCAGGCGGTCAGGACGGCGGCGTTGCGCAGTGTGTCGGACATCCGAGGCCTCGTCGGAGGGCCGCGTTACGGTGGGCGCCATGGCCCCCGTCCTGACCTCGCCGCTCGTGTCGACGCAGTGGCTCGCCGACCACATCGGTGCCGACGAGCTCGTCGTCCTCGACGCGTCGGTGCACACGACGGGGGTCGGCACGGCGATGCAGTGGCAGGCCGCCCGCGACGCGTACGAGCAGCACGGGCACGTCCCCGGGGCCCGGTACGCCGACCTCGTCGACGACTTCTCCTCGCCGGACGCCGACGTGCCCTTCACCCGACCGAGTGCCGAGCGCTTCGAGTCCGCCGCGCGTGGTCTCGGCGTCACCAACGGCTCGACCGTGGTCGTGTACGACGACAGCGTCGGCGAGTGGGCCGCGCGGCTCTGGTGGATCTTCCGCGCGTTCGGCTTCGACGACGTCGCGGTGCTCGACGGCGGCTTCGCCAAGTGGCGCGACGAGGGACGACCGGTCCGGGTCGGACCGCTCCGTGGCGAGGTCCGCCCGTCGTCCGCCGAGTCGTTCCTCGCCGGTGAGGAGCGTCCGGTGTGGGCCGACCACGACCGTGTCCTGCGCGCCGTCCGTGGTGAGGAGCCGGCGGCGGTCGTCCTGGCGGCGCCTCCCTCGGCCCTGGGCACGGACCACCCCGGCGTGGTGCCCGGCAGCACGGCGATCACGACGGACGACGTGGTCGACCCCGAGACGAACACCCTCCGCCGCGGCCCGGCCCTCGCCGAGGTCTTCGCACGGGTGCTCGACGCCGACGAGATCGTGACGTACTGCGGCGTCGGCAGCGCGGCGTGCGTGGACGCGCTCGCCCTGACGGTGCTCGGGCACGACCACGTGAAGGTCTACGACGGGTCCCTCGCCGAGTGGTGGCGCCTCGAACCGGAGCTGGTCGCGTCCTGAGGCCCCGGCGTCGACCACGCCGTCCGTACCGTCCCCGCGGCACTAGCGTTGGCGCATGAGCACCAGACGCGCGGTCGTCCTCGGCGGTACCGGCGGGATCGGGTCGGCGGTGGTCCGTGACCTCCTCGACGTCTCCGGCCGCGGCGGCGACGACTGGCAGGTCGACGTCCTGGCCCGACGCGGCGGTCCCGCAGCCGGCGCGTTGACCGCAGCCGGTGCCTCCTTCGTGTCCGGTGACCGCCGCGACACGAGCGTGCTCCGCGATCTCCTCCGCCCGGGTGCCGACCTGCTCGTGGACACTGTGGGCGTGACCCGGGACGACGCCCTGCAGCTGCGGCCGTTCCTCGACGACGTCGGCTCGACGGTGTTCGTGTCGTCGAAGGCGGTCTACGTCGACGACCAGGGGCGGCACGCGAACTCGGTCGACAAGCCGGTGTTCGGCGGCGCGGTCACCGAGCTCCAGCCGACCGTCGTCGCGGGCGACGGCGACCCGACCGCACGCGACGGGTACGCGGCCGCGAAGGTCGCCGCAGAACAGGTCCTGCTCGACCACGGTGCCCCCGTCACCGTGCTCCGTCCCTCGAAGGTGTACGGCGTCGGCACCGGCCGCCCGCGGGAGTGGTTCGTGGTGCGCCGCGCCCTCGACGGCCGGGAGCGCATCCTGCTCGCCGACCACGGACGGGGCGTCGACCACACGACGGCGGCGAGCGGGATCGCGTCCCTCGTGCGTCTGGTCGCCGACGCTCCGGACCGCCGCATCCTCAACGTGGCCGACGAGACCGCGCCCGACGTCCTCGAGATCGTGCGCACCCTGGCCGGGATCGTCGACCACCGGTTCGACGAGGTCCTGCTCGACCAGGACGCTCCCGCCTTCGTCGGGACGACCCCGTGGAGCTTCCCGTCGCCGTTCGTCCTCGACACGACGGCGGCACGCGCGCTCGGGTGGCAGCCCCCGCGGTACGCCGATGCCGTCCGGCCCGAGGTCGACTGGCTGCTCGAGACCGCGCACGCCGTGCCGGCCGGCGGTGACGTCCCCTGGGCGCAGGACCCGTTCTGGGACCGCATGTTCGACTACGGCCCGGAGGACGCCGCCCTCGTGCTGCTCTCGCTCGGCAGGGGCTGAGCCGGCAGGGACCGAACCGGCAGGGACCGAACGCGCACGGCCTGTGGACGAGCACGAGCTGTCCACCGATCGCCGGATCGTCACCACCGCCCAGCCCCCACGGGGCACGCTGGAGGCATGAACGACAACCGGCTCGGAACCGCGGTCAGCCCGTACCTCCGCCTGCACGCCGACAACCCGGTGGACTGGCGCGAGTGGGGACCCGAGGCGTTCGCCGAGGCGCGGGAGCGCGACGTGCCCGTGCTCGTCTCGGTCGGGTACGCCACGTGCCACTGGTGTCACGTCATGGCGCGCGAGAGCTTCTCCGACCCGGAGATCGGCGAGCTGCTCCGTCGGGACTTCGTCGCCGTGAAGGTCGACCGAGAAGAGCGTCCCGACGTGGACGCCAGCCTCATGGCCTCCGCGAGCGCGTTCACGCAGCAGCTCGGGTGGCCGCTGACCGCGTTCGCGACGCCCGAGGGGCGGGTGTTCTTCGCGGGCACCTACTACCCGCCGACCCAGGTCGGCCAGGTCGGCTCGTTCCGCCAGGTCCTGGCGGCGGTGCTCGACGCGTGGACCCAGCGACGGCACGAGGTGGACGCGAACGCCGGAGCGATCGCCGCGGCGATCGCGCAGGGGGCGGAGGCGGACGCCACCGCGCAGGGTGGTGCGCCGACCGGCGGAGCCGCACCGGGCCTCCCGTCCGTCGTCGCGATCCGCTCGGTGACCGCGCAGCTCGTCTCGGCGGAGGACACCACGTACGGGGGCTTCGGCGGTGCGCCGAAGTTCCCGAGTGCTCCGCTCCTCGAGTTCCTCGGCGAGGTCGCGGCCGACGGCGACGACGTCGCACGAGGGCTGCTCGACCGGGGTCTCGACGCGATCCGCACCACCGAGCTGACCGACGCCGACGGCGGTGTGTTCCGGTACGCGACCAAGCGCGACTGGAGCGTGCCGCACTACGAACGGATGCTGTACGACAACGCGGGACTGCTCGCGGTCGCCGGAGCCGAGCAGGCACGGGGCATCGCGGACTTCCTCCGGAACACGCTGCGGCGGCCCGACGGTGCGTTCGTCGCGGCGCAGGACAGCGAGTCGACCATCGACGGACGACGCGTCGAGGGCGACTGGTACCGGCTGCCGCTCGACGAGCGCGGCCGGTTCGCCCCGCCACCGCTCGACGACCAGGTGCTGACCGGCTGGAACGGCCTCGCGATCCGGGGACTCGCCCTGGCTGCAGCGCGGCACGGCGACGACGAGATGACCGCGCTCGCGCAGGGCGCAGCCGACGCCGTCCTCGCCGCCCACGTGCGGGACGGGCACGTCGTCGTCCGCTCGAGCACCGCCCACGGCTCGTCGTCTGCGCCGCCCACGATCGAGGACGTCGGCCTGCTCGCCGAGGGGCTGCTCGAACTCGCGCTCCTGACCGGCGAGGTCCGGTACGCGGAGACGGCACGCTCGCTCGTCGACGACGGTCTCGCCGGACGGTTCGACGCCGATCCGGTCCTGCGTGCGGCCGGGACGGCGACGGGCGAGCAGCCGCAGACGGCGCTGCGCTCCGGCACGGTCGCGCTGGCGGGGGCCGCCGCGACGCTGGCCGCGCTCACCGGCGATCGAGCACTCCGGGACGCCGCGACCCGGCTCGTCGCCGACCGCGCCCAGGCCGGTACGGAGCGGCCGCTCGGCCACGCGGACGCCCTCGGGGTCGCGCTCGCACTGCAGCGCCCGTCGCGCGAGGTCGTCGTCGTGTCCGAGGCCGACGACCCGATGCGACGGACCGCCCTCGCCGCCCGGCGACCGGGGACGGTCGTGGCGACGGTGACCCCGGAGCAGGCACGGGCGTGGGCCGGTGTCGGGTTCTCCCTGTTCGCGGGGCGGGACGGCTCGGCGCCGGCCGCGTACGTCTGCCACGACCACGTCTGCGCGCTGCCGGCCCGGAGTGACGCCGCACTCGCCGAACAGCTGCGCTGACGGCTGCCCCCGCCAGACCGCTATCCTGGAATGCTCATGTCTGCCACGCCCGTCATCACGTACCCGCCCGAACTGCCGGTGTCGCAGCGGCGGGACGACATCGCCGCCGCGATCCGTGACCACCAGGTCGTCATCGTCGCCGGCGCCACCGGTTCGGGCAAGACGACGCAGCTGCCGAAGATCTGCCTCGAACTCGGCCGCGAGTCCATCGGGCACACCCAGCCCCGTCGGATCGCCGCCCGCACGATCGCCGAGCGCGTGTCCGAGGAGCTCGGCGGCGAACTCGGCGACCTCGTCGGCTACCAGGTGCGCTTCACCGACAAGGTGTCGAGCAACACCCGGATCAAGCTCATGACCGACGGGATCCTGCTCAACGAGATCCACTTCGACCGTGACCTGAAGCGCTACGACACGGTCATCATCGACGAGGCGCACGAGCGCTCCCTGACGATCGACTTCCTGCTCGGGTACCTCAAGCGGCTGCTGCCCCGGCGACCCGACCTCAAGGTGATCATCACGAGTGCGACGATCGACCCGGAGTCGTTCTCGCAGCACTTCGGCGGCGCCCCGATCATCGAGGTGTCCGGCCGCACCTACCCGGTCGAGATCCGCTACCGCCCGCTCGTGGCCGACGACGCCGCCGATGCGGACGACAGCGACGACACCGACCCGCGGACCGACGACAGCGGCAGCCGCGGCGGTGGGAGCGCGGACGACCGCGACGTGCTCCAGGGCATCACCGACGCACTCGACGAGCTGGCGCGCGAAGACCCGGGCGACGTGCTCGTGTTCCTGTCCGGCGAGAACGAGATCCGCGACGCGCAGGAGGCGATCGAGGGCAAGCGCTACCCGGGCACCGAGGTCCTGCCGCTCTACGGCCGACTGTCCGCCGCCGACCAGCACCGCGTGTTCGAGCGTCGGACCACCCCGGGCATCCGACGCCGCGTCGTCCTCGCCACCAACGTGGCGGAGACCTCCCTGACCGTGCCGGGCATCAAGTACGTGGTCGACACCGGCACCGCCCGCATCTCGCGGTACTCCCCGCGGGCGAAGGTGCAGCGGCTGCCGATCGAGGCGATCAGCCAGGCGAGCGCGAACCAGCGATCCGGGCGTGCGGGTCGCACGAGCGCGGGCATCGCGATCCGCCTCTACTCGGAGGACGACTTCGCGCGCCGCACGGAGTTCACCGATCCCGAGATCCTCCGCACCAACCTCGCCGCGGTCATCCTGCAGATGATCTCCCTCGGCTTCGGCGACATCGATCGGTTCCCGTTCCTTCAGCCGCCGGACTCCCGGGGTGTGAAGGACGGCCTCGACCTGCTGCGGGAGCTCCGCGCGGTCGACGCCGACGGCCGGATCACGAAGCCGGGTCGACAGCTCACACGGCTGCCGATCGACCCGAGGCTCGGCCGGATGGTGCTCGAGGCCGGCCGTCAGGGCGTCGGGCGCGAGGTCATCGCGATCGTCAGCGCCCTGAGCATCCAGGACCCGCGCGAACGACCGCTCGAGAAGCGTGCCCACGCCGACCAGCTGCACGCCCGGTTCGCCGATCCGACGAGCGACTTCCTCACCCTGCTGAACCTCTGGAACCACATCGAGGACAAGCAGGAGGAGCTGTCGTCGAGTGCGTTCCGCCGCCTGTGCAAGTCCGAGTTCCTGAACTACCTGCGCATCCGCGAGTGGCAGGACCTGTACCGGCAGCTGTCCCGCGCCGCGAAGCAGGTCGACGTCCGCGTCGGGCAGTCGCGCTCCGAGGACGGCGACGCCGTGCACCGGTCCCTGCTCGCCGGGCTCCTCAGCCAGATCGGCCTGCGCGACAAGGAGAAGCGCGACTACCTCGGTGCGCGCAACGTCCGCTTCGTGGTGTTCCCCGGCAGCGTCCTGGCGAAGAAGCAGCCCGATGCGGTGATGGCCGCCGAACTCGTGGAGACGAGCCGGCTCTTCGCCCGCACCGTCGGCCGGATCGACCCGGCGTGGGTCGAGCCGCTCGCCGGAGACCTGCTCAAGCGCACGTACGGCGAGCCGCACTGGGAGAAGAAGCAGGGCGCGGTCGTGGCGTACGAGCGCGTGACGCTGTTCGGTGTCCCGATCGTGCAGCGACGCCGCGTGCAGTACGGGCGCATCGACCCCGAGCACTCGCGTGAGCTGTTCATCCGGCACGCCCTGGTCGAGGGCGAGTGGGACGCGCAGCAGGCCTTCGACCGGGCGAACCGGAAGCTCCGCCGCGAGCTCGAGCAGCTCGAGGAGCGCACCCGCCGTCGCGACATCCTGTTCGACGACGAGCGTGTGTACGAGTTCTACGACGCACGGATCCCCGCGGGCGTCGCCACCACGCGCGACTTCGAGGGGTGGTGGCGGACGACCCGGCGCGAGCAGCCGGACCTGCTCACGATGCGCCGGCAGGACCTGCTCGACGAGGACGCCGCCGAGGCAGCCCAGGACGAGCAGGAGTACCCGACGCAGTGGCGCTCCGGCGACCAGCGCCTGGCGATCAAGTACCGCTTCGAACCGGGTGCGCAGGACGACGGCGTCAGCGTGCAGGTGCCGCTCGCGCTGCTCCCCCGCATGCGCGAGGAGGGCTTCGACTGGCAGGTGCGCGGTCTGCGGAAGGAGCTCGTCACCGCCCTCATCAAGTCATTGCCGAAGCAGATCCGGAAGAACGTCGTCCCGGCCGCCGACTGGGCCGAGAAGATCGTCGCCGAGCTCCCCGACGACGCTCCGACCGAGCCGACCGAATCGTTCCGCGCGACCCTCGCCGCGGCGATCCAGCGGATGACGTACGTGCCCGTGACCGAGGCCGACTTCGACCTGTCCCGGGTGCCCGCGCACCTGCTGCCCACCTGGGCGGTGGTCGACGAGCGCGGCCGTCGGGTCGAGTCCGGCAAGGACCTCGCGGCCCTGCAGACGAAGTTGAAGGACCGGACCCAGCAGAGCGTCGCCTCCGCCACGGCGAAGGCGGCGGCACGGCCGGGAGGCGCGGCGCGCGTCGCCGGGGCGTCCTCCGGCACGCAGGTGGAACGGTCCGGCCTCACCACCTGGCCGTCCGACGACCTGCCGCAGGTCCTCGACACGAAGCAGGCCGGTGGCGTGATCCGGGCGTACCCGTCCCTGGTCGAGGAGGGCGAGGGCCCGAAGGCCACCGTCGGCGTCCGGCTCCTGGCGACCCCCGGCGACCGCGCGGTGAGCATGCCGGCCGGCGTCCGTCGGCTCGTCATGCACGCCGTGCCCTCGCCGGTGTCGTACGTGCAGTCGCACCTCACCGCGCAGGAGAAGCTGGCCCTGGCCGCCAGCCCGTACCCGTCGACCGCAGCGTTGTTCGACGACGTGCTGGCCGCCGTCGTGGACGCCGGCATCCGACGCGCGCATCCCGACGGGCTGGTCTTCACGCGGGTCGACTTCGAGGCGGTCCGCGATGCCGTCTCCGCCACCGTCGTCGACACGATGTTCACCGCCGTGTCCGAGGTCGCCGCCGTGCTCACCGCGCAGCGGGCTGCCGACAAGGCGATGAAGCAGGCGAACTCGATGGCGCTGCTGCCCGCACTCACGGACATGCGGCAGCAGGTGGAGCGCCTGGTGTTCCCGGGTTTCGTCGCCGTCGCCGGGCTCGACCGACTGCGCCGCATCCGGGTGTACCTGCAGGGGGTCGACGCCCGCGTGCAGAAGCTGCTGCAGAACCCCGGACGCGACGCGACGTGGATGCGCGAGGTCACCGTTGCGACCGACCGCTACACGGACGCCGGTGGGACCTTCCCGCCGTCGGTCGGGGCGCACCCCGAGCTCGTGCACGCCAGGTGGATGCTCGAGGAGTTCCGCCTGAGCCTGTTCGCCCAGGAGCTCGGGACCGCCGAGACGGTGTCGTTGCAGCGGATCACGAAGACGCTGTCCGCCGCCCGCTGACGCGGCTCAGCCGAGGTCGGCGGCTCCGGTGACCGGATCCTCGACGGAGGGCCCCTCGACGGCCAGCCCCTCGACGACGGTGACGTTCGGCAGCGCAGCCAGGGTGCGTCCGGGCAGGAACACCTTCGCGCCGCGGAGCCCTGCGCCGACGACGACCTCGGGAGCCTCGAGCACCCGGGCGTCGACGTACACCGGCCAGTCCGCGGGCAGCCCGATCGGGGTGATCCCGCCGTACTCCATCCCGGTCAGCTCGACCGCCTGGTCCATCGGCGCGAAGCTGGCCTTGCGGACGTCGAGCAGCTTCTTGACGACCCGGTTCACGTCGAGCTTCGTCGACGCGAGCACCACGCACGCCGCGTACCGGACCTCGTCGCCGCGCTTCCCCACGACGACGATGCAGTTCGCACCGCCCTCCAGCGGGTACCCGTACGCCTCGGAGAACGACGCGGTGTCGGCGAGGGCAGGGTCGATGGGCGCCGCCTGGATCGTCGACAGCAGGTCGCTCGGCAGTGCGACGAGCGCCTGGGCGACGGGGATGGCGAGGAACCCGGTGGCGACGAGGGCAGGGGAACGGTCGAGCGTCGGCATGCCCCGAGCCTAGGGAGGAGCCGGCGGACGGGCGATCAGGCGGTCAGGCGCGCTCGTCGATCGACCGCGCTCCCGGCACGGGCGGCGCCGGGTCGTCCGAGGCCTCCGGGTCGTCCGCACGCGCCCACTTCACGGTCCACCGGACCAGCGGCTGGACGCGGTCCCACGCGGCGGTGACGTCGTCGAGCGACCTCTCCAGCGGCAGGTGCACGAGTGCCGCGTAGTGCTGCATCCGGAGCAGGTCGATCCGCGGGTGGTCGGCGTCGTACCCGCGCGGGGCGGTCTTCAGTGGCGGTCCGGCGAGCTCGTACCCGGCGTCGGTCAGCTCGTCGAGTTCCCGCTGCAGCGCGGCCGCGGCCTGCGGGTGCTCGTCGATGGTCGTCCGTGCCGCCTGCAGTTGCGCTCGTGACGGTTCGTAGAGCCCACCGCCGACCTGCAGCCCGTCCGCGCCGGCGCTCAGGTACATGCCACCCGCGGTCAGTCCGGCGTCCTCGCGGTAGGGCCGCTCGTCCGGCGTGAACCGCAGGTCGCGGTGCTGCCGGAGCACGCGCCCGGGGCCGTAGCGGTGCTCGGCCTCGTGCAGGAGCGCCTCCATCGGCTCCTGCACGTGCCGTTCCCACTCGTCCCGGTGCTCCTCGAACCACGACTTCTCGTTGTGCGCGGCGAGCCCGCGGAAGAACGTCGCGAGCGCTGGGGAGAACGGTGTCGAGGGCATGCGCCAGTGAACCGCCGTCCCGTGCACTCGCGTCGGGAGTCCGGGGGACGAGACTGACCGGGTGGACCGACTGCGACCGATCGACCTCGACCAGTGGCCCCGCGCCGAGCACTTCGCGCACTACCGGCGGGAGCCCTGTGCGTGGGAGATGACCGTCGACGTCGACGTCACCTCCTTCGTCGACGCTGCTCGGGTCGCCGGGGCGAAGACGTACCCGTCACAGATCTGGGTGCTCGCGACGGTCGTGAACCGGCACGACGAGTTCCGGATGCAGCTCACCGAGGACGGCCAGCCCGCGGTGTGGGACGTGGTGCACCCGACCTTCACGGTCTTCCACCCCGACACCGAGACCTTCTCGGTGCTCGTCGTCGAGTACGACCCGGACGCACGGGCCTTCCACGACGCCGTGGTCGCCACGACCGAGCGGTACCGCGACGACCACCGCATGTTCCCGCAGGGCACCGGACGCACCGACCTCTTCGACGTCTCGACGCTCCCCCGCACCTCGTTCACCGGCTTCGCACTGCACCTCACCGGCGCCGAGGACCACCTGGCACCCGTGATCACGCTCGGGAGGTACCGGCAGCTGGACGGGCGGATGGTCATGCCGATGGCGCTGCGGATCAACCACGCGGCGGTGGACGGCTTCCACGCGTCGCGCTTCGTCACCGAGGTCGAGCAACTGTTCGCCGACCCGTCCTGGCTCGGCTGACCACCACCGCAGCCCGATCGGTTCCGTCCCCCGGACACACATCCGGTGGGCACCGACCGGGAGCACCGTGGCCGGCATGCACGACGACGAACTCACCGCCCTCGCGGTCTCCCGCGCCCTCCACAACGTCCACGACGGCGGCAAGCCCTTCGCCTGCCTGGTCGTCCGCGACGGCGAGGTCGTGGTCGAGGCCGTCAATCACGTCGCCCAGACCGGCGACCCGACCGCGCACGCCGAGATCCGTGCGATCCGGGCCGCCGCCGAGCAGGGCATCACCGACCTGACCGGCTACGAGGTGTTCGTCACCGCGTACCCGTGCCCGATGTGCCTCGGCGCGCTGTACTACGCCCAGCCCGACCGCGTCGTGTTCGCCGCGACGCGGGAGCAGGAGGGCGAGCACTACGAGGACGGCAACCGCCTGATGACGCTCGCCACCTTCTACGACGAGTACGCGAAGCCGGTCGAGGAGCGCGCCCTGCCGTCCGAGCAGGGCCGGGTCGAGGACCCGACGGCCCCGTTCCGCGAGTGGAGCGCCCGCCACCCGTCCTGAGATCCGCGGGCGACCACCGGACGGGAGGACCGTGGCGGGCCTGACCACGATCCTCCCGTCCGGTGGTGGTGCTGATCACCGCCGTGAGCCGGACCTGAAACGTTCCGCATCGACACCGGTGCCGCGACCGACCAGGCTGGGGCCGTGACCGACGACCTTCCCGCCCGCTCGTTCGGATCCGCTGTCGACGCCTACGAACGCGGCCGACCGGGGTACCCGGACGCCGTGGCGGCGACCCTGGTGCCGGACCGGGCGCCGCTCGTGGTGGACGTCGGTGCGGGGACCGGGAAGTTCACCAGGACCATGCTCGGCCGGGCGGACCGGGTCGTGGCGGTGGAACCGGACCCGACCATGCGATCCCGGTTGGCCGACCTGCTGCCGATGGTGGACGCGCTCGACGGCACGGGCGAGGCGATTCCACTGCCGGACGGTGCCGCGGACGTCGTGACGTTCGCGCAGTCCTGGCACTGGGTGGACCGCGACGCCGGCGCCGCCGAGGTCGCGCGGGTCCTGCGCCCGGGCGGGACGCTCGGACTCGTCTGGAACGTCCGCGAGCTGACCCGACCGTGGGCCGCGCGCGTCGGCGCGATCGTGCTCCAGCCCGAGGCCCGCATCGTGCAGCAGGAGCAGGCGCTCGTCGGACCGCCCTTCGGCGCCGGCGTGCACGACACGGTGCGTTGGACCCACGAACAGGACCGCGGCGCGTTCCTCGACATGATCGCCTCGCGGAGCCATCTCATCGTCATGCCCGAGGACGAGCGACGGGCGGTGCTCGACGCCGTCCGGCGGGTGATCGACGCGGACCCCGAGACGGCCGGGCGCGCGACGATCCCCGTCGAGTACGTCGCGCACGTGCACCGGTACGTCCGGCCCTGACGGCCTGGTCCGGGGAGCCGGCCTCAGCAGGCCGACGTCAGGGAGCCGGCGTCAGCCGGTACAGCACCTGCGGACGGCCGCGACGACCGTACCGGTGCGCCAGGTCGATGGCCCCGGTCGCGACGAGGTGGTCGAGGTAGCGCCGCGCGGTGGCGCGTGAGGTGCCGGTGGCCGCGGCGACCTCGTCGGCCGAGCGGGCGACGACCGGGTCGAGGGCGGCGACGACGCGGCCGAGCGTGGTGGCGCTGACACCCTTCGGCAGGGCGCCCTCGGGCGCGCCGACCGAAGCGCCGGCCGGGCCGACCACGCGCACCGAGCCCGTGGCGAGCAGCCGGTCGACGTCGCCCTGCCCCATCGGGACGTCGCGCTGTGCGTCCTCTCGGGACCGGCGCTCGGCGGCGTAGGCACGCAGCCGGTCCTGCAGCGCCTCGCGGTCGAACGGCTTGAGCAGGTACCCGACCGGATGCGCGGCGAGCGCCTGCCGCACGGTGACCTGGTCGCGCGACGAGCTGACGACGAGCACGTCGGTCCGGTCGACGCCGGCGACGTGCATGCGGTGCAGGACCTCGATGCCGCTGATGTCGGGCAGGCGCATGTCGAGGAGCACGAGGTCGACCCCGCGTTCGACCGAGGCCAGCGCGGCCCCGCCGGACGCGACCGCCCCGACGACCGCGAACCCCTCGGTCGCGGCGACCCACCTGGTGTGGAGTGCGCGGGCGCCCGCGTCGTCGTCGACCACGAGCACCCGCAGGGGTGCGGGTCCGGACGCGGTCACGACTCCGCCGCCATCTCGACGTCGAGCCGGGCGCCGCCGAGCGCCGCCGAGCGTCCGACGAGCACCGAGCCACCGCGGTCGGTGGCCGTCCGTCGGACGAGTGCCAGGCCGATGCCGCGCCCGAGACCGGTCCCGTCGGGCTTCGAGGACCACCCGCGGGTCAGCACGCGGTGCGCGTCGGCCGCGTCGATGCCGGGCCCGTCGTCCTCGACCGTGACCGTGACGCGCCCGTTCCGGGTGCTGACCGTGCAGGCGACGGTGACGGCTCCGGCCTCTGCGGCGTTGCGGCACAGGTTGGCGACGACGAGCAGCACCGCGTCGTCGAGCACGACGTCGTCGGCGACGCGCAGGTCGAGCGTGGCACCGGCCACGGCGAGCTCGGACCGCACCGCCGCGACGGACGCCGTCGCGACGGCACCCCGCCGCGGCGAGCCGGCTCCCCCGCCGCTCGTCAGTCCGGGTGCGACGGCGTCGATGTAGGCCATCGCGTCCTCTGCGTCCCCCTGCTCGACGAGCCCGCGCACGACGTGCAGACGGGTGCCGAACTCGTGGGCCTGCTCGCGGAGCGCCTCCGTCGTCCACCGGACCTGCCGGCTCTCGGCGTCCACCGCGTCGGCCCGGCGCAACCGGCGCGCGATCAGGAGCGACAGGAGCACGCTGGCGAGCGTCGCGGCGACGAGGGCGCCGGTGCTCCACGGCAGCAGGGTGCCGAGGGCCCGCTCCCGGTCAGCCGCGATGGTCGACTCGAGCACGCCGACCGCGACGACGCCGACGACCTCGCCCTCCTCGTCGCGGATCGGCACCTTGGCGCGGAGCGTCGTACCGGAGGGGCCGGTCTCGGTCCCGACGAACCGCTCACCACGGAGCACGGGTGCGATCGTCGTCTCCACGGGCTCGCCGCGTTCCACGGGGTCGGGGTGGGTGATGCGGACGCCCTCGTCGTCGGTGACCACGACGTAGGAGACACCGGAGGCGCCCTCGACGAGCGTCGCGATGGGCTGCAGCGCCGCGGTGGCCGATGCGAGGTCGTCGGCGTCGGCGAGCGCCCCTGGTGCTCCACGGTCGACGGCGGACGACACCGCGTCACGCACCTCGGGCAGGTCGGCCAGGCTCGAGGCGACACCGGACACCTGGTCGACCACGGACGTGCGGATGGCGCGCTCCTGCACCACGGCCGCGACCCCGGTCGTGACACCCGTCGCCGTGAGCACGATGACGCTCGGGAGCGCGAGGACCGCGATCCGACGCAGCCGCCCGCGACGTGCCCTGGTCACCGTGGTGTCCCCCTCCGGCCGCGACGCCGTGAGCGTCAATGAGCACATCTCCGCCGTCGGCAGCTCGTCCGGCCGGAGGCTGCCATCGTACTTCTCGACCTGCGGCACGACGACGTGCGCAGGAGGGAGCCATCCAATGACAGAGCAGTCAGTGCCAGAGCGGTCAGTGCCCGAGCCATCAGTGCCCGAGCAGCCGACGACCGGGACACCGGCCGGGCCGCGTGCCCGTCGTCCCGTCGCCCGGGTGGTCGGTGCGACCGTCGCCGCGGTGTCCATCGCGGTCGCCGCCTTCGGGTCCGTCACGTCGGCAGCGGCAGGCGGCGACCCGACCCGGTCCGTCACCCTCGTCGCGCCCGCGGCTGCCGGCGGCGGCTGGGACGGCGTCGCGCGGTCGATGCAGCAGGCCCAGCGCGCGAACGGCATCGTCAACTCCGTCCAGGTCGTCAACATGCCGGGCGCCGGTGGCACCATCGCCCTCGGCAACGTCGCGCGGCTCGCCGGGCAGACCGACACGCTGCTCGTCGGCGGGACGGGGTTGCTCGCGGCCGAGATCCAGTTCGGGTCCGCCGTGACCCACGACGACATCACGCCGCTCGCGGTCACGGTCGAGGAGTACGACGTGATCGTCGTCCCCGCGGACTCGCCCTACGAGACGCTCGACGACCTGGTCTCGGCATGGCGTGAGCGTCCCGGCTCGGTGCCGTGGACGGGCGGCGGTTCGTTCGACCAGCTCGTCGTCACCGACCTCGCCGTGTCGGCGGGGATCAACCCCAAGGACACGAACTACATCCCGTCGGACGGCGGTGGCGAGGCGATCCAGGCGCTCCTCAACGGCACGGCCGCTGCGGCCTCGGGTGGGTACCCGGACAACATCGACCAGATCGAGTCCGGTCGGCTGCGGGCCCTCGCGCTCGTCGCGGCGGACCGGGTCGAGGGCATCGACATCCCCACCGCCGTCGAGCAGGGGCACGACGTCACCCTGACCAACTGGCGCATGATCGCCGCACCGGGCGGGCTCGACGACGACCAGCGGACGCAGCTCACCGACATCGTCCTCGACACGGTCGACACCCCGGAGTGGGCGGACGCCATGGAGCGCTACCACTGGACCGAGCGGATCATCACCGGCGGGGACCTCGACACGTTCATCGACGAGGAACGCGAGCGGATCCAGGGACTGTACGAGGAGCTGGGCCGATGAGCCGACCGAGCAACCCCACGTCGTCGTCCGCGGTCGTCGGGCAGCGGCTCACGCTCCGGGCCGACCCGGGCCGTGCCGCCGCGGTGGCGAAGGAGCTGACCACCCCGGCGCTCTTCACCGCCTTCGCGGTCTACCTCGTCGTCGGCATCGTCACGATGGAGGTGCCCGCCGGCACCGCGTTCCCCGGGCCGGCGGTCTTCCCCGGGCTCGTCGCCGCGGCACTCCTGCTGCTCGCCGCGCTGCTGGTCGTGCGGTCCGTCCGGGCGGCACGGGGGCGTCGAGCCGGGACGGACGACGCCCCGCTGGAGCCCGCCACCGACACCACGGACGGAACCAGTACGGAGACCGCACGCTCGGTCCGCGTCGACTGGCGCTCCCTGGCCTGGGTGGTCCTGTCCTTCGCCGCCTTCGCGCTGCTGCTCGGCGTGCTCGGCTGGATCGTCGGCGCCGGGCTGCTGTTCCTCGGCGTCGCGAAGGGGCTCGGCGCCCCGGGGTGGTTGCGTCCGCTCGTCGTCGGCCTGACGGTGAGTGCGATCAGCTACATCGCCTTCGACATGCTGCTCGACCTGTCGCTGCCCTCGGGCATCGTCGGATGGGAGTTCTGACGTGGACGTGCTCGGTCTCCTCGGCGACGGATTCGCCGGTGCCCTGACCCCCGCCAACCTGCTCTGGGTCGTCGTCGGCTGCCTGCTCGGCACCGCCGTCGGCGTCCTCCCGGGCCTCGGCTCATCGATGGCGGTGGCACTGCTGCTGCCTGTGACGTTCTCGCTCGACCCGACAGCGGCGTTCATCATGTTCGCCGGCGTCTACTTCGGCGGACTCTTCGGCGACTCGACGATGGGCATCCTGATGAACACGCCGGGGCAGGCCTCGGCGATCGCCTCGACGTTCGAGGGCCACAAGATGGCGCTGAACGGACGAGCCGCCCAGGCGCTGGCGACGGCCGCGATCGGCGCGTTCGTCGGCGGCATGATCGCGTCGGTCCTGGTCGTGTTCCTCGCGCCGGCACTCGCGTCGTTCTCGTCGAGCTTCGGACCGGCGGAGTTCTTCGCCCTCGCACTGTTCGCCTTCGTCACGACGTCGTCGGTCGTCACCGACGACGCACTGAAGGGCCTCGGGTCGCTCTGCCTCGGGCTCGGCATCGCGGTGATCGGCGTCGACGGCATCTCGGGTGCACCTCGCTTCACCATGGGTGTCCCGGAGCTGTTCGACGGCATCTCGCTCGTCACGGTGACGGTCGCGGTCCTGGCGCTCGGCGAGGTCATCTACGTCGCCTGCCTGGCACGGCACCTGAAGGACGGCCGGATGGTGCATGCGACCGGCCGCCCGTGGCTGTCGAAGCGGGAACTCCGGGAGGCCGCACCGGCGTGGCTGCGCGGCACCGCCATCGGCCTGCCCTTCGGCGTCGTGCCCGCCGGCGGGTCCGAGATCCCGACCTTCCTGGCGTTCGGGCTCGAGAAGCGCCTGGACGCCCGCCGGAAGGACCCGCAGTTCGGCACGGGTGCGATCCGCGGTCTGGCGGCGCCCGAGGCCGCGGGCAACTCGACGACCGGCATGGCGATGGGCGCGCTGCTGTCGCTCGGCCTACCGGTGTCGGCGACGGCCGCGATCATGCTCGCCGCGTTCCGCCAGTACGGCCTGCAGCCGGGCCCGCTGCTGTTCGACCGCTCCCCCGACCTGGTCTGGGCGCTGCTGGCGTCGTTCTTCATCGCGATGGTGGTGCTGCTCGTCATCAACCTGCCGTTCGCCATGCTGTGGGCGAAGCTGCTGCGCATCCCGCGGGCGTACCTGTACGCGGGCATCGCGGTCTTCTGCGGCCTCGGGATCTACGCGACGAGCGGTTCGGTGTTCGACCTGCTCATGCTGCTCGGCATCGGCCTCGTCGGGTTCCTCATGCGGGCGCTCGACATCCCGCTCGCGCCGCTCATCATCGGCATGGTGCTCGGTCCGCTCGCCGAGACGAGCCTGCGGGACGCCGCACTCAGCGCTGACGGTGACTTCTCGGTCCTGGTGGCCGGGCCGATCCCGATCGTGCTGTACGCCGTGCTGGCGGTCGTGATCGCGGCCACCGTCACCAGCCGCGTCCGGGCGCGCCGGGCGGCGCGTCGCGAGCTGGTCGACGCGTAGCCGCGCCCCGACGGCGCCTGCAACCGGACGCGGTGGCGGTCGGACCCACACCGTGTCGGACGGGAGGCACGTGGCGGCCGCGCACCGTGCCTCCCGTCCGCCACCGCGCCGGACGGGAGGCGCGGGACCGTCCGGCACCGTGCCTCCCGTCCGCCGGGCGGCGCGCGCTACGCTCGTCCCGATGCGCGCGACCGTGCGGGACGTGGCGGCCCTCGCCGGGGTCTCCCCGAAGACCGTCTCCAACGTGGTGAACGGCGGCGTGCCCGTGCGGCCGGAGACCCGGGAGCGCGTCGAGCGCGCGGTCGTCGAGCTCGGCTACGTGCCGAACCTGTCCGCCCGCGGACTCCGGAACGGCCGCTCCGGTGCGATCGCCCTGACGCTGCCCGAACTCGGCAGCGCGTACTCGGCGGAGCTGGTGCAGTGGTTCGTCGAGCTCGCCCGCGAGCGCGGCTGGACGGTGCAGCTCGACCAGACCGGACACGATCCGGGCCGCGAGCGCGAACTCGTCTCCCGGGCCCGAGCGCACCTCGTGGACGGCCTCGTGCTCAACCCGGTGTCGCTCAGCGCGAGCGTCCTGGCCGAGACCGAGGGGCTCCCGCCGACCGTCGTCATCGGCGAGGTCGAGCCCGAGCACGTCGACCAGGTCCACGTGGACAGCCGGCTCGCCGCGCGGGAGGTCACGAGGCACCTGCTCGGCCGCGGGCACCGTCGGATCGCCCTCGTCGGAGCAGCGCGTCCGACGGACGCCACCGCGACGAGCGAGCTGCGCGACCGGGGTCACGCGGACGCGCTCGGCGCGGTCGGCCTGGAGGGCGACCCGTCCCTGCGCGTGCCGCTGGCGGCGTGGACGACGAGTGCGGCGGCGACGACGTTCGCCGCGTGGCTCGACGTGAACTCGCTGCCGGACGCGGTGTTCGCCTACACGGACTCGATCGCGTTCGGCGTGCTGCACGTCCTGGCCGCACGGGGTGTCCGCGTCCCGGAGCAGGTCAGCGTCGTGGGGTTCGACGACGTGGACGCGGCCGCCTTCGCGATCCCGGCGCTGACGACGGTGTCGTTCGACCGGCGGGTCTTCGCGACGGCGGCACTCGACCTGCTCACCCGGCGGATCGCCGACCCGACCGTGCCGCCGGAGACCGTCGTCGTGCCGCACCGGATCGTCGAGCGCGCGAGCGTCGCCGACCGCTGAGACGCCGGCCGCCGGGCGGCCGGGCGGCCGCCGGGCTGCCCTGTCGCGGGGCGCGGCGGTGCGAGGTGCCTCTGCACAACGGGAAGCACCTCGCGCCACGTGATCGCGCGGCTCGACGTGCTTCCGGTTGTGCGAGCGCACACGAGCGCATGTAGGCCGCACGCGGACCGCACACGAGCGCGCGCCGCCCGACCTCGGCTCAGCCCGCCGTGCCCGGGGCCGCCGCCGCCGCGTCGAGCACGACCTCGCGGGTCTGCTGCGCGCCGAGGATCCGGAAGTGCCCGCCGACGGGCACCCGCACGTTCGTGGCCCCGGCGAGCTCGCTGCCTCCCGGGATGAGCGTGTCGAACACCCCGTAGACCGAGGTGATCCGCGCGTTCACCGCCAGGTCACGCCCGAGCGCGGCGAGCACGGGGTCCGCCGCTCGGAAGGCCCGAAGGTGCGGCACGGGCGCCAACCGGGCGTAGACCGACCCGCCGAACGGCGTGGAGACCGCGACCATCCGGTCGATCCGCTCCCCCTCGGGCAGCGTCATCGCGTACTTGCCGATCAGACCGCCCTTGCTGTGCGCCACGATCAGCACGTCGCGCAGGTCGCGTTCGTCGAGGTACGCCAGGACCTCGCGCGCCGACTCCGGCACGGGCCGCAGGTTGTGCCGCAGGACGGGCAGCACGTGCACCGGGTGCCCGGCGTCGTGCAGCGCGTCCATCAGCGGCCGCATGAAGTGCCAGGTCTCGTAGACGCCGGGCACGACGACGACGGGTTGGCCGGCACCGGTCCGGTAGTCCTCGGCGGTCGTCGGACCGGCGCTGCGCAGTTGCCAGCGGGCCGCGTACCACCAGTCGAGCACGGCCCACCAGGCGCGCCGGAGCAGCGGCACCCGGACGGGAGGCACGGCTGCCGTCCCCGATGCCGCTCCCGCCCCCGGGGTGGTCCGGTCCGTCACCGTGCCGGCCCCGTCGTCGTGTCACCGGTCGACGGGCCACCGGTCGACGGGCCACCGGTCGGGCCGCCGGCGGCGAGGTCCTCGACGGTCTGCACCCGCCGGAACTCGTCGACGAGTCGTGCGAACGCGACGGGCTGCCGGTCCTGCACGTGGTGACCGCCGGGGAGTTCGACCAGGACGCCCCGACGCGCCGCGGCCGCGACCGCAGCAGCCCAGTCCCGTCGCCCGATCGGGTCGCGGTCGCCGCGCACGACGAGCACCGGCTGCGGGAGCTCCGGGACGGTGTGCTCGAGCCGGTACCGGAGCATCGGTCGGAGCTGCCGGACGTACTGCCGCAGGCTCCGCAGGTAGTCGGTGAGCACGACGAGGTTCATCCGCGGGTCCTCGACGAGGCAGTCGCGTCCGAGGTCCGTCGCCTGCTGCACCAGGGTCCGCCGCGCCGGGTCCACGACGGGACCGACCAGGACGACCGCGGTCACCGCGTCCGGGTGCCGGCGGGCTGCCTCGACGACGACCTGGGTGCCCATCGACTGGCCGACGAGCACGAGGTCCCCGACGCCGCGTGACCGGACGGCCCCGACCACGAGGTCACCGAGCTCCTGCAGGTCGAGCGAGCGGCCCGCAGGGGCGAGCCCACCGAAGCCCGGCAGGTCGACCGCGATCGTCCGGTGGGTGCGAGCGAGGTGGCGCTGCGTCCGGTCGAAGGAGCGGTGCGACATGCCGATGCCGTGCACGAGGACGACCGTCGGCGCGAGCGTGTCGTGCAGCCGCCCGGCCGGGGCGAGGGTCCGGAGCCGCACGGACAGCCCACCGACCTCGAAGGACTCCACCCGTGCGCGCACGGTGCGAACCTACCCGGCGGTTCCCAGCGCCGTACCAGCCTGGTCATCGGGTGCTCTCGTCGGGACCCGCTGGGGTGGACCGCATGAACGACACCACCGACGACCAGGCCGGCTCCGACGCGGGACACCGTGCACGCTCCTCCTCGCCCGGGTGGGGTGCGGCTCCGGCCGCTGGTCCCGCCCCCGCCGCGGACCCGGCGTGGACGTCCGCGCCCGCGGACCCGGCATTGGCGTCCGCGCCCGCGGACCCGTACGGACCGTCGGTGCACGGTGCCGGGACACCCTGGCCCGGCGCCGTGGCCGCCGGCCCGGCGCGCGGTCCGCGACCTCGCTGGGTCCTGCCCGTGGTCGCCGTCGCGATCGGCGCCGGGGCGCTCCTGGCCGGCGGCGGCGTCGGCTTCGCGATCGGGCACGTCGTCGGGACGCACCAGACCCCGGCCGTGCAGGACGGCACGCAGCAGCTCCCGGGCGGCGGCGGGGTCTTCCCGGGCGGGAGCCAGGGCACGGGCAGCTGACCCCTCGACGCCGGGGCGCCGCGGTCCTATGCTCCGCAGCATGCGCAAGGTGACCTCGGGGCTGTTCGCATCGGTCGACGGTGTGGTGCAGGACCCGTACAAGTACCAGTACGACTCGTTCGACGCCGAGCTCGGGACCGCCATGACGGCGTGGATGGAGCGCACCGAGACGGTCCTGCTCGGCAAGCAGAGCTACCTGGAGTGGTCCGAGTGGTGGCCGCAGCACGAGGACGACCCCTTCGGCCGGTGGATCAACCCGATCGAGAAGCACGTCGCGTCGACCACCCTCGGCGACGACCTGACGTGGCAGAACGCCCACCGGATCCAGGGTGACGTCGACGACTTCGTCCGCGACCTCAAGGCCGGCGACGGCGGCGACGTCGCGGTCACCGGCAGCGTGACGCTGGTGCGCCACCTGCTGTTCGCCGGGCTCCTCGACGAACTGCAGCTCATGGTGCACCCGGCGATCGCCGGTGCCGGGCGGAAGCTCTTCGGACCGACGGACCCGCCCACCCGTCTGCGTCTGGTGCAGAGCGTGGTGACCAGCAAGGGGAACGTGCTGAGCACCTACGCGCCCTTCGACGCCTGACGGGGTCGGGGCGCGCCTCCAGGCCGGACCCGCAGGACCGCTCCATCGGC
Source organism: Curtobacterium sp. NPDC087080 (assembly GCF_044745105.1). NCBI lineage: Bacteria > Bacillati > Actinomycetota > Actinomycetes > Micrococcales > Microbacteriaceae > Curtobacterium > Curtobacterium sp. NPDC087080. Next base: position 628,773 of record NZ_JBIUZP010000003.1, read on the forward strand.
AGCCGGACGGGCAGGTGGACGGACAGGTGCCGAGACCGGCGTACCCTTCTGGATGGCCGTCGACCGCACCACCCTGGAGAACACCATGTCCGAGGACACCCGCCCGCACGTCGTCATCGTCGGGGGTGGCTTCGCGGGGATCGCGGCCATGCGGGAGCTCGCCGACGCCGACGTCCGTGTGACGCTCGTCGACCGCCACGTCTACAACATGTTCCAGCCGCTCATGTACCAGGTCGCCACCGGCGGCCTGAACGCGGGCGACGTGACGTACTTCCTGCGGAGCCTGCGGGCGAAGCAGTCGAACGCGGACTTCCGGCACGGGCTGCTCACCGGCATCGACACCGAGCACCGCATCGCCGAGATGTCCGACGGCGAGCACCTGCACTACGACTGGCTGATCCTGGCGAACGGCGTCAACACGAGCTACTTCGGCACGCCCGGTGCGTACGAGTACGCGTACTCGATGTACTCCCGGTCACAGGCCCTCCGCATCCGCGACGAGCTGTTCACCCGCCTCGAGCAGGCCGCGGCGCAGCAGGGGCCGGACGAGATCCGCGTGGTGATCGTCGGCGGCGGCGCGACCGGCGTGGAGATGGCCGGGGCCCTCGCCGAACTGCGCGACCAGGCGCTCGTCGGCGCCTACCCGGAGATCGAGCGCGGCAACATCTCGATCACGCTCGTGCACCGCAGCGGTGAGCTGCTCAAGCCGTTCGCCCCGCGCCTCCGCCGCTACGCGGCCAAGGTGCTCCGGAAGCGCGGGGTCGTGCTCCGGCTGGACACCGGCGTCGCCGAGGTCAAGGAGGACGGTGTCGTCACCGCCTCGGGCGAGTTCATCCCCGCGTCGCAGGTCATCTGGGCCACGGGGGTCGCGGCACACAAGGAGGTCTCGGGCTGGGGCATGCCGCAGACCCACGGCGGCCGCATCCAGGTGAACGACGACCTGAGCGTGAAGGGCGTCGAGCGGATCTTCTCGGCCGGCGACATCGCGGCCCAGGACGACGCCCTCGCCCAGCTCGCCCAGCCCGCGCTGCAGGGCGGCAAGCACGTCGCCCGCCAGGTCAAGCGGCTGCTCGACGGGAAGCCGACGGAGCACTTCAAGTACTTCGACAAGGGCACGATGGCGACCATCGGGACGAACGCCGCGGTGGCGCAGCTGCGCGGTGGCATCACGATGGTCGGCCCCGTGGCGTGGCTGGCGTGGGTGGCGGTGCACATCGCCTCGCTGCTCGGCAACGGCAACCGGCTGTCGACGCTGTCGCACTTCTTCGTCCGCTACCTGTGGTTCATGCGGAAGCGCTCGATCCCGATCGTCGGCGACGTCCGGCCCGTGCGCCCGAACGGCGACCGCGAGCCCGAGCCCTGGCAGATGCAGAAGGCCGAGTAGCGCGGATCGCGGTCGCCGCTCAGCGCGCGGCGGGCCCGGACCCCGCATCGCGCGACTGGTGCGACGACGTCGACGTCGTACGACAGCGGTTCTGTCGTTCCACCCGCACCGCTCGTGCTCCGCGCGGTCCGGCCGCCCTCAGCGCGCGGCGACGTGGGCGTACGCCCCCGCGGCGATGTCCTCGAGCAGGGTCGGGCCGGTCGGCTCCCAGCCGAGCAGCTCCTGCGTCGCGGTCGACGACGCCGACATCTCCGCGCCGAAGAACCCGCCGATGAACCCGAAGTGCGCTGACGCGTCCGACGGGTCGATGCTCGTGACCGGCAGCCCGAGCGCGTCGCCGATCGCCGCGGCGATCTCCCGCGTGGGGATGCCCTCCTCGGCGACGGCGTGGAGCCGGGAGCCGGCCGGTGCCTGCTCGAGACCGAGCCGCACCATCCGTGCGGCGTCGGTCACGTGCACGGCCGCCCAGCGGTTGCTGCCGCCACCGACGTAGCCGGACACTCCGCGCTCGAGCGCGACCCCGGCCAGGTACGCGACGAACCCGTGGTCGCTGATCCCGTGCGTCGTCGGGCTGAACCGCGCGGCGATCGGCCGGACCCCCTGGTCGACGAAGTCGAACGCACGGTTCTCGCTGCCGCCGCGCGGGCTGTCCACGCCCGTGAACGGAGACGGGTCGCGTTCCTCGGCGGGACGGCCCGGTGCCAGCGCGGCGATCCCGGATGCCACCACGAGCGGCCGGTCCGTGCCGACGAGGGCGCTCGCGAGGGTCTCGACGGCGGCGCGCTCGGCAGCGTTGGTCGCGGCCTGGTCGGACCAGTCGTGCTTGTTCGCGAGGTGCAGGACGCCGTCGACGCCGGCCGCACCGCGGGCGAGCACCTCGAGGTCGTCGAGGTCGCCGCGCAGGACCGTGACGCCCTTGGTCTCGAGCGCCGTCGCCGACGCGGCGGAGCGGGCGAGGCCGGTGACGGTGTGTCCCGCGGCGAGCAGGTCGTCGACGGTGTGGGAGCCGATCCAGCCGGAGGCTCCGGTGACGAACACGTGCATGAGTGATCCCTTCGTGGGCTGCCCGCGGCCTGATGTCACGGACTGACATCACCGTAGCACTCGATGTCAGCGACTGTCATCAGTAGGATCGTCCCATGGCGCGATGGCGATCCGGCACCCGGGAACGACTGCAGGCGACCGCGCTGCAGCTCTTCGCCGAGCGCGGGTACGACGAGACGACCGTCGCCGAGATAGCCGCGGCGGCCGAGGTCACCGAGCGCACCTTCTTCCGGCACTTCGCGGACAAGCGCGAGGTGCTGTTCGCCGGGCAGGACGACTTCACCGGCATGTTCACCCGCCCGGTCGCCGAGGCCCCCGCGGACACGGCCGCCCTCGCCCTGGTCGGACGTGCGCTCGACTCCGCGGCGGCGTTCTTCCCCGACGACCGTCGCGCGTGGTCCCGGGCCCGACAGCACGTCATCGACGCCGTCCCCGCCCTGGGCGAGCGGGAACTCGGGAAGCTCGCGACCCTGAAGGTCCACCTGGGCGACGCACTGCGGGCACACGGGATCGACGAACCGGCGGCCACGATCGCCGCGGAGACGGCGGTCACGGTGTTCCACCTGTCCTTCACGCAGTGGATCACGGACGGCGAGGACCGCGACTTCGGGGCGATCGTGCACGAGCGACTGGACGCACTGACCCGGATCGTGCACCCCGGATCTTGAGGGTCCTCTTACCCGGGCAGGGCAAGCTCGTCGTCATCCGTTCGAACGATCCTCGCAGGGAGGAACCGTGGCGACGAACACCCTCGCCCCCGAGCACGCCCGCGCGGTCGACCGCAGCACGCCGGTCGGTCGCGGGACCCGTGCTGCCCGGCCGACGCCGCCACCGCCGCTGACCCGCCGTGCGCCGGCCCTCGACGGCCTGCGCACCATCGCCATCGCCATGGTGATCCTGTACCACCTGCACGTGCCGCAGTTCGAGGGCGGCTTCGTCGGCGTCACCGTGTTCTTCGCCCTGTCGGGGTTCCTCATCACGACCCTGCTGCTCGGAGAGCACCGGAAGACCGGGCGCATCCGACTCGGGAACTTCTGGCTGAAGCGCCTGCTCCGGCTCTACCCCGCGCTCGTCGCCCTCGTCGTCGTCGGCCTGCTCCTGTGGAACTGGGTGGGCGACTACAAGGGTGCGTCGTTCAGCCCCGGCGAAGCGGCGTTCATCGCGCTGACGTACACGGGCAACCTGTTCCGCTCCTTCTGGGACACGACGCAGGGCGTCTTCGCCCACACGTGGTCGTTGTCGATGGAGGAGCAGTTCTACCTGGTCTGGCCTCCCGTCCTGGTGTTCCTCCTCGTGGTCCGGTCGCGTCGACGCTGGCTGCTCGCCGGGCTCGGCGCGGTGATCGTGGCCTGCTCGGTCGCCGCCGGTCTCGTCTACGCGAAGCCGAACAGCGGCGCGACGCCCGACGTCTACTTCTCCCCCGTCCTCGGGGTCGTCCCGCTGGCGACGGGCTGCCTGCTCGCACTGCTGCTCGACGACGAGCGCGTCCGCACGTGGGCGGCCGGACTCGCCGGCCACGTCGCGACGTGGGCCGGCATCGTCCTGCTCGCCGGGGTCATGCTCTGGATCGGGGACGACTGGGCCCAGCACGCGTGGACGTTCAGCGTCGTGCTGCCGCTCACCGGTGTCGTCTCCGCAGTGCTCATCGGCGGTCTCGTGTCGGTACGGTCGCCGCTGTCCGCCGCGCTCGCGTGGTCGCCCGTCTCCTGGTTCGGTCGGCGCGTGTCGTACGCCGCGTACCTCTGGCACCCACTCGTCATCGCGCTCCTCGACCCCTTCGCGGTCGGTCCGTGGGGCCAGGTGCTGATGATCGCGGTCGCCGTCATCGTCGCGGTCGGTGCCGCCTACGCGGTCGAGGTCCCCGTCGAGAAGGCGCAGAAGCGCTTCCGCGAAGCCCGTCGGCTCGCCGCCGAGGACCGCGCCGAGCGCGCCCGCGTCACCACCTGACGACGGCGGCGAGCGGGGCGTCGACGTGCGCCACCGCCGGACGGGAGGCTCGCGGCGCGCCCGCCACGCGCCTCCCGTCCGACGACGCCTGGGCGGGTCGTCGTGACCGGTCCGTAGGCTCGCCTGCGTGACCACGGAACGTGTCGACGTGCTCGTCGTCGGCGGCGGGCCCGTCGGCCTGTTCGCCGCCGCGCTCCTCGAACGGCTGGGCGTCTCCGTCGCCGTCTGGGAGCGACGCGACACCGAGCCGACGGGCTCGCGGGCGATCGGGATCCACCCGCCGTCGCTCGACGCCTTCGCCGCGATCGGCCTGGACACCGCGGTGCTCGCCGAGGCGGTGCTCGTCCGCACGGGCGTGGCCCGGAGCCGCGGTCGCGTGCTCGGGTCGCTGTCCTTCGACCGCGCCTCGGCGACGCACCCCTACGTCGCCACCCTCGACCAGCACCGCACCGAGGCCCTGCTGCGCGACCGGCTCGCACCCGGGGTGCTGCGGACGGGCACGACGGTGACCGACCTGTCCCGCCGTGCCGGTCACGTGGTGGCCCACGGCGTCGGATCCGACGGTGCCCCGGTCGTCGTCGAGTCGGCCTTCGTCGTCGGGGCGGACGGCGCCCGGAGCGCGGTGCGCGACCTGGTCGGCATCGCGTCCTCGGGGCGCGACTACCGCGACCGGTACGTGATGGGCGACTTCGTCGACCCCGAGCCCGAGCGGGCGCGGTCGTCGGCGTTGGTCGACGTCGGGCCGGAGGGGGTCGTCGAGTCGTTCCCCCTGCCGGGTGGCCGACGCCGGTACGTCGCCCTCGTGGCGGGCGGCCGGACCGCACCGGACGATCGCTCGCCTGACTCGGACGCTGCCGTCCGGCTCGCAGCGATCGTCACCGGGCGCACCGGTGCCCGGCCCGACCCGGCGACGTGCACGATGACGAGCGGCTTCCGGGTGCGGCGGCGGGAGGCCTCGCGCGTGGGTGTCGGGCGGGTGGTGCTCGTCGGGGACGCCGCCCACGAGATCAGCCCGATCGGCGGCCAGGGCATGAACCTCGGATGGCTCGACGCCGCTGCGCTCGCGCCGCTGCTGGCCGAGGCGGTCCGATCCGGGACGACCGGTCCGTGGCAGGAGTCCGCGAACGCCTACGCCGTCGGGCGGCAGGTCGCGGCGCGACGGGCTGCGCGGCAGGCGGAACTGAACATGGCGCTCGGGCGTCCGACCGGTGCGCTCGGGTCGGTGGGGCGGGCGGCGCTGCTCCGCACCGTGCTCGCGCTGCCGAGCGCCGACGGGCTCGCCGGGGTCTACGCGATGCGGTGGGCCTGAGCGGGGATGTCGCTCCTGCGGGCGCTGGTGCAGGCGCTGGTGCTGGTGCTGGTGCTGGTGCTGCTGCTGGTGCTGGTGCTCGCCCGTGGACCGGTGCCGTCAGGCGACCAGGCGCGCGCCGGCAAGACCCAGCTCCACCACGAGGACCAGGGACGACGCGATGACGAGTCGGAACAGCGCGCGCGTGGGACGACCGGCGACGACCAGCCGGATGCCGACCGCGGCGAGCACGACGACCACGGCAGCGCCCACGACCGCCAGGACGGTCCCGGCCGTGCCGACGCCTCCGCCAGCTCCGCCGCCGCCGGCGAGCTGACCGCCGAGCACCAGCGCCGCCGCCACGACGAGGGCGCCGAACGCGAGCGTGCCCGCGCCCCGGAGCCCCAGCCGGTGCGGGAACCCTCGGACGCCGGTGGCCTCGTCGTCGAGCAGGTCGGGCAGCACGTTGGTGCAGTGGATCGCGACACCGAAGACCGCTCCGGTGGCGATCGCCCACCACGCCGGCCACGCACCGCCGGCGCCGGCCGCGACGGACACGACCGGCAGCAGTCCGAACGCCACGACGAACGGCACGACGGACCACACGGTGCGCTTCAGTCCGGCGTCGTAGGCCCAGCCGGCAGCGACGAGGACGACGTGGGCGACCGCGGCGACCGGCCCGAGCGCGATCGACAGGAGCACGGCGACACCGGCCGTCGCGAAGGCAGCGGTCCGGACCGTGCGGACGGCGATGAGTCCGCGTGCGACGGGCTTGTCGCTGCGGCCGACCGCCCGGTCGCGGTCGGCGTCGATCCAGTCGTTGGCGAGTCCGATCGACAGCTGCCCGGACACGACGGCGAGCGCCACGAGCACGACGAGCCACCAGGGGTGCCCGACGGCGGCGGCGATCACGGCGGCGAGGACCGTCACCGTGACGGTCGGGCCGGGGTGGGACGACGCGAACAGCAGGCGGACGGTCGAGGGCCTGCGGGTGTCGCTCACACCGGTGAGCGTACGGACCGGTGGCTGCACGGGTGCGACGGCGGCCGCTGACCCGTGGCGCCTCGGGTGTCGAGGCGCCACGGGCCGTGGTGCGCTGCGATCAGGCCGCGGGGATCAGGCCGTTCGGGTTCAGCACGTACTTCGTCGCCGCACCCTTGTCGAACTCCTCGTACCCGCGGGGGGCCTCGTCGAGTCCGATCGGCTTCGCGTTGACGTTCTTCGCGATGCTCGTCCGGTCGTGCAGGATCGCCATCATCAGCTGCCGGTTGTACTTCATCACCGGGCACTGGCCCGTGGTGAACGACAGCGACTTGGCCCACCCGGTGCCGAGGCTGAGCGAGAGGGCACCCTTCTTCGCCGCCTCGTCGACGCCGCCCGGGTCACCCGTGACGTAGAGCCCGGGGATGCCGAGTGCGCCTCCGGCCGCCGTGACGTCCATGAGGGAGTTGAGCACCGTGGCGGGGGCCTCGTGGCCGGAGCCGGAGCCGTGCCCCTTCGCCTCGAAGCCCACGGCGTCGATGCCGCAGTCGACGAGGGGCTCACCGAGGATCTGGTCGATCTGGTCGGCCGGGTCACCCTTCGTCAGGTCGACCGTCTCGCATCCGAAGCTGCGTGCCTGTGCCAGCCGGTCGGCGTTCATGTCACCGACGATCACGACGCTCGCGCCGAGCAGGAACGCACCGGTCGCGGCTGCGAGGCCCACGGGTCCGGCACCGGCGACGTACACGGTCGAACCGACCTCGACCCCCGCGGTCACGGCGCCGTGGAAACCGGTGGGGAAGATGTCGGAGAGCATCGCGAGGTCGAGGACCTTCTCGAGCGCCTGGTCGCGGTCGGGGAACTTCAGCAGGTTCCAGTCGGCGTACGGCACGAGCACGTACTCGGCCTGACCGCCGACCCACCCGCCCATGTCGACGTAGCCGTAGGCGCTGCCCGGTCGGTCCGGGTTCACGTTGAGGCAGATGCCGGTCTTCCGCTCCTTGCAGTTCCGGCAGCGCCCGCAGGCGATGTTGAACGGCACCGAGACGATGTCACCGACCTTGATGAACTCGACGTCCGGTCCGACCTCGACGACCTCGCCGGTGATCTCGTGCCCGAGGACGAGGTCCGTCGGGGCCGTCGTGCGGCCGCGGACCATGTGCTGGTCGCTGCCGCAGATGTTCGTCGCCACGGTGCGCAGGATCGCGCCGTGGTTCACCTTGCGTCCGACGTTCGCCGGGTTGACGCCGGGTCCGTCCTTGAGCTCGAACGTCGGGTAGTCGGTGCCGATGACCTCGACCTTCCCGGGTCCCTTGTACGCGACTGCGTGGTTGCTCGCCATGTGATCCTCCTCGATCGGTCGGCGGCGGCAGGTGCGGGGAGCGCGCAGCACGGCGGTGCGCTCCTCGTCCCGTCGAGGGGCCGTCTCCGTCGACGGGTGATCCGGACTGTACCTCCCGTGTCCGAGGGCGACAAGGACGGTGCACGACTACCGGATGATCGGTCTCCCGCGCTTCCTCATCGGTCCTGGTGCGCCTGGCTGTTCCGCGCGTACCAGGTCGATTCGCGCGTACCTGGTCGTTCGTTTCCGTCAGCCATGCCCGTTTCCGCTTCCCATCGCAGGCGCTATGGGAAAGAACGGGCAGCGGATGGTCCTGCAGCGAGCATCATCCAGTCCGAGCAAGCGCCCGCATGCCCGCGCCCGCGCCCGCGCAAGCGCCCGCGCCACCTCAGGCAGCAGCCGCGGCCCGCTCTGCGCTCCGCCGCCGACGCCCGAGCACCCCCGACGCCAGCGCGATCCCGAGCAGCACCACGACCCCACCCACGGGCTCGTTCCACCGCAGCGGCTCACCGAGCACGAGGACCCCGAGCGCCACCCCGACCACCGGCGTCAGGTACGTCACCGTCGATGCCCGCCCGGCGCCCCACGCCCCGACCAAGCGCGTGTTCCACGCGTAGGCCAGCCCCGTGCCCACCGCACCGAGCGCGACCATCGCGGCCACGATCCTCCAGTCCAGCTGCACCGGACCGGTCGCGATGACGGGCGCGACGAGCAGCATGAGCACCGCCGCCAGCGTGAGCTGCACCGTCGCGACGGTGGTCGGGTCCTGGCCGCTCCCGACCCCGAAGCGTCGGAGCCACGCGAGGCCGATGCCGTACGAGGCGGTCATGCCGAGCAGCGCCAGCTGCCCGGGGACGGTGGCGAGGACGGCCGGGTCGCCGACCAGGTCCCACGGGCCGACGAGCACGAGCACGCCCAGGATCCCGAGGGCGATCCCGCCGAGCTGTCGTCGGCTGAGTCGTTCGGAGGGCACCAGCACGGCGAGTGCCAGCAGCGTCATGATCGGTGTCGTCGCGTTGTAGATGCTCGCCAGGCCCGACGGCACGGTCTGCTCGGCCCACGCCATGAGCGACGACGGCACCGCGTTCAGGAAGACCGCGACGACGAGCAGGTGCCCCCACACGCGCGGCTCCCGCGGCCACCGGCGCCGGGTGACGAGCAGCACGACCACGAGCGTGACCGCGCCGAGCACGGTGCGCACGGTGGCGACCTGCTGCGGCGCGAGTCCCTCGAGCCCGATCTTCGCGAAGAAGAAGCTGGAGCCCCAGGTGAGGGCGACCAGGACGTAGAGGAGGGCGTTCACGAGCGCTAGCATCGACCACCACTCGGGCATGTGTCGAACGACTGCCCTGCATGACGCCATGAAGGGCACGCATGACCCTCTCGATCCAGCAGCTCCGCGCGTTCGTCGCGACCGTCGACGCCGGTTCCTTCACCGGCGGGGCATCCGCGCTGGGCGTCGGACAGTCCGCCGTCTCGCACGCCGTCGCCGGGCTCGAACGCGAGGTCGGGGGCCCGGTGGTCCGTCGCGGCGGCGCCGCGGTGGCCACCCCGCTCGGCGACCGCATGCTGGCCCACGCCCGCAGCGTGCTCGCCTCGGTCGACGCCCTGGAGGCCGTGGTGCGGCCCGCCACGGTCCGCGGCACCGTGCGCCTCGCCGCCGTGCCGACGGTCTGCCAGGGGCTGCTGCCGCGGCTCCGCGAGCTGTGGGCCGTGACGCTGCCCGACGTCGACGTGCAGGTCTACGAGGGCGACGACGACGAGATGGCGGAGTGGCTCGAGGGCGGCACCGTGGACGCGGCCGTGCTCGTCGACCCGGCGCCGGTGCCTGACGGCGGCGTGGTCGTCGCGCGGGACGAGATGGGGGCGGTGGTGCGGCGGGACCACCCGCTCGCCTCGAGTGCAGCGCTGACGCTCGACGACCTGCACGAGGACGGACTCGTCGCCGGCGGCGGCGGCTGCGAGCACCAGATCCAGCGGATGCACGAGCTCGCCGGCCAGCCGTTCCGCTGGGCGCACCGCGTGCGGGAGATGAGCACGATGTTCGGCATGATCCAGCGCGGCGAGGGCGTCTCGATCGTCCCGACCCTCGGGCGGGTGATGCTGCCCGACGACCTGGTGATGCTGCCCGTGGAGCCGCGGTACGTGCGGACGCTGGTGCTGAGCGGCCCGAGCTCGCGGCCGTGGCACCCGTTGGCGCAGGCCCTGGTCGACGCGGTGTGACACAGCCCGCCGCCCGGTTCTCCGACCTTCGGCCGATCCGACGCGGGTGCCGGAGTTCCTAGGCTCGGGGACATGACCACCACCCCGCTCCAGCCCGTGCCCCTCGGCCGACGGGTGTGGGCGCAGTCCTGGCGCGTCGTCGTGGCGGCGCTCGCCGGTCTCATGGCGTTCGGGGTGGTCTGGCCCGAGCTCGACACCGAGGGATGGTCGGACGCACGACTCGGCCTGGGCCTGCTCACCGACCTCGGGGCGGGGCTGGTCGCCCTCTTCCTGTACTGCTTCCGGCACCGAGCGCCGCTGCTCGTCACCCTCCCGGTGATCGCGATGAGCACGGTGTCCACCATCGCGGCCGGGGCGGGGGTGCTCGCCCTCGTCTCCCTCGCGGTCCGACGCCGACCGGTGGAGATCGCGGTCGGTGCGGTCGCGATGCTCGTCACCGGGCTCGTCGGGGACGCCCTCGTCTTCCCGAGCGGCAACGTGCCGATGTGGCAGACGATCCTCGTCTCGGTGATCTTCCTCGCGCTGGTGGTGGCCGTCGGCGTCGCGATCGGGCAGCGCCGCGCGCTCGTGCAGTCGCTCCGGGAGCGGGCGGCCCTGCTCGAGCGGGACCAACAGCTCCGCGAGGACCGCGCCCGCGAACAGGAACGTGCGCACCTCGCACGGGAGATGCACGACGTGCTGGGGCACCGGCTGTCCCTCGTCGCCCTCCACGCCGGTGCGCTCGAGTACCGCGGCCGGTCGCTGTCGCCCGACGCGACGGTCGAGGCCGCCGGGGTCGTCCGTGCCGAGGCGCACGCCGCGCTCACCGAACTCCGCGACGTGCTGGGCGTGCTGCGGGAGCCCGGGGACGGCGCGGCGCTCGCCGGTGCCGCTCCCCCGCAGCCGACCCTCCGGGACCTGCCCGCGCTGCTCGACGAGGCGCGGGGCTCCGGCGCCCGGGTGTCGTCGGCCGTCGACGAGCGGGTGTCCACCGCACCCGACGCGGTCGGACGCCACGCCTACCGGGTGGTGCAGGAGGCGCTGACGAACGCGCGCCGGCACGCGCCGGGGCAACCCGTGTCCGTCGCGGTCGACGTGGTCGGCGGGCCCGCGCTGCGGGTGCGGGTGAGCAACCCGACGACGGGCATCGTGCCCGTCGACGACGACCGGGCCGCGGGCCACGGCCTCCGGGGCCTGGCAGAACGTGCCCGGCTCGTCGGCGGCACCTTCAGCGCCGGACGCGATGCCGACGGCACCCACGTGGTCGAGGCGGTGCTCCCGTGGACGGCGTGAGCGCACCGATCCGGGTCGTCCTCGTCGACGACGACCACCTCGTCCGGGCCGGACTCCGGCTGCTCCTGAGCGGCGACGACGGCATCGAGGTCGTCGGCGAGGCGGGCGACGGACTCGAGGCCGAGGGCGTGATCGCGTCCGCGGCGCCCGACGTCGTGCTCATGGACATCCGGATGCCCCGGTGCGACGGCCTGGTCGCCACCGGACGGGAACTCCGGAAGCAGCCGGACCTCGCCGTGCTCGTCCTCACCACGTTCCAGGACGACGACCTCGTGCTGGGCGCACTGCAGCGAGGTGCACGGGGCTTCCTGCTCAAGGACACCCCGCCGCAGCAGCTCGTCGAGGCGGTCCGGACGGTCGCCGCCGGGCGCTCGACCCTGTCGCCCTCCGTGCTCGACCGCGTCATCGCCTTCGCAGCGCGTGCCTCGACCGGGACGGAGGGCGGGGCGGCCACCGTCGCGCCCGCGGCCGTCGACGGTGCCGCGGAGCGTGCGCTCCTGTCGACCCTGACCGACCGCGAGACGGAGGTCGCCCTCGCCGTGGCGGCCGGCGCCTCGAACGCGCAGATCGCGTCGGACCTGTTCGTGAGCCTGGCCACCGTCAAGACGCACGTCGGCCACGTGTACGAGAAGTTCGGGGTCGACAACCGGGTACAGCTCGCCCTGGTCGTGCACGCCGCCCGCCGCTGAGCCTGAACGTCGGCGCCGCAGTCTCGGCAGGATGGCATGCGTGCCCGACATCCACGAGAAGACCTTCCGCGACCCGGACGAGGCCACCGCCGAGGCAGCCGGCCTGGCCTGGCTCGCCGAGGCCGAGGACACCGGGGGCACCCGGATCGCCCGCGTGCTCGACCACCCCCGGCCGACCGTCCTGCACCTCGAGCGGATCGCTGACGGCTCCCCGACCAGGGCCCAGGCCGAACGCTTCGGACGGTCGCTGGCACACACCCACGCCGCCGGCGCATCGCACTGGGGAGCGCCGTCCCCCGGGTTCCCGACGAGCGGTGGCCTGCGGATGGGCCGCTCCCGCACGCCGTTCACGAGTGCCGCCGACGCACCGGCCACCTGGGGCGCGTTCTTCGCCGAGTACCGCATCCGGGACTTCGTGCAGCGCATCGTCGACCGCGGTGGCTTCGACGCTGCCGAGGCCGCGGTGTTCGACCGCGTGGCCGACCGGCTCGAGGACGGCACGCTCGGCTCCCCGCAGCCCCGGCTCGTCGGCGACGCCCCCGCGCGGATCCACGGCGACCTCTGGGCGGGGAACGTCCTGTGGCCCAGGGACTCCTCGGAACCGACCGGTGCGGTGCTCATCGACGCGACGCCGCACGGCGGGCACGCAGAGTCCGACCTGGCGCTCCTCGCCCTGTTCGGCCTCCCCCGCCTCGAGACCGTGCTCGCCGCGTACGACGCCGAGTCCCGGCTCGCCGACGGGTGGCAGGAGCGCGTCGAGCTGCACCAGCTCGCGCCGCTGCTGCTGCACGTGTTCCTGTTCGGCGGCTCGTACACCGACCACGCGCTGCGCGCAGCCCGCCGCTACGCCTGACCAGCGAAGACCGCCGAGCACGCGGTCTTAGGAAGCACCAAGGCAGCACATCGGGACGGCCGACCCGGTGCGGCGATGCTCGCTGCCATGACCACGTACCCGATCCCCGTGACCGACCGTCACGACCGAGCGCAGCCGGGAGCGCCGACGCGCCGCCCGGCCGCCGCCCGTCTGTTCCTCGGCGAGCGCGAGGACGCCCGCTGGCTCCGCCCGGCCCTCTGGGCGCTCCTCGTCGCCACCGCCGTCGTCTACCTGTGGCACCTCGGCATCTCGGGGTACGCGAACAGCTTCTACGCCGCCGCCGTGCAGGCCGGCACGAAGTCCTGGGAGGCCTTCTTCTTCGGCTCCCTCGACTCGTCGAACTTCATCACCGTCGACAAGCCCCCGGCCTCACTGTGGGTGATGGTGCTGTCCGCCCGGGTGTTCGGCTTCTCGTCGTTCAGCCTGCTGCTCCCCCAGGCGCTCATGGCCGTCGGCTCCGTCGCCCTGGTGTGGGGCACGGTCCGGCGCACCCTGGCCCGCCTCGGGACGACGACCGCGAACGTCGGCGCACTGCTCGCCGGCTTCGTCGTCGCCGCGACCCCGGCCGCCGCGCTGATGTTCCGCTTCGACAACCCGGACGCGCTCCTCGTCCTGCTCATGACCGCGGGCGCGTACGGCACCGTCCGGGCGCTCCCGAAGGGCAGCTGGCGGTGGATCGCCCTCGCCGGTGTCGCCCTCGGCTTCGCGTTCCTCACGAAGATGCTCCAGGGGCTGCTCGTCCTGCCCGCGTTCGGCCTCGTGTACCTGGTCGCCGCACGCACGAGCTGGGGCCGGCGCGCGATCGGCCTCGGCATCGCCGCGGTCTCGCTCGTCGTGTCCGCGGGATGGTGGGTGGTCGCCGTGGCGCTCTGGCCCGCGGAGTCGCGCCCGTACATCGGTGGGTCGACCGACAACACCGTCCTCGACCTGGTGTTCGGCTACAACGGCCTCGGCCGGATCGTCGGCGGCTCGGGCAACGGGGGCGGGGGCGGCATGGGCGGAGGCGGCACCGCGGGCTCCTCGTTCGGCGGCGCGACCGGGTTGAACCGGTTGTTCTCGTCCGAGATGGGCCTCGAGATCTCCTGGCTCCTGCCCGCCGCGCTCGTCGCGCTCGTCCTCGGCCTGGTGGTCGTCGGTCGTCGGCACCTCGCCGATCCCGCACGCGCCGGTCTGGTGCTGTGGGGCGGCTGGCTGCTCGTCACCGGTCTGGTCTTCTCGTTCATGTCCGGCACGATCCACCCGTACTACACGGTCGCGCTCGCCCCCGCGATCGCCGGACTCGTCGGTACCGGTGGTGCACTGCTCTGGCACGCCCGAGAGCGCCTCATCGGTCGCCTCGGTCTCGCCGCGATGGTCGCCGTGACGGCGTCCTGGGGCTGGTGCCTGCTGAACGAGAACCCGTCGTGGCTGCCGTGGCTGCGCTGGGTGGTGCTCGTCGGTGGGCTCCTGTCCGCCGCGGCGATCGTCGTCGGCAGCGTCCCCTCGCTCCGGAAGGCCGTCACCGTCGGCGTCCTCGCCGGCACCCTGTTCGGGCTGACCGGCACGACGGCCTACGCCCTCGCCACGACGACCGTCGCGCACTCCGGGTCCATCCCGAGCGTCGGTCCGGCGGGCAGCGGCTCGGGCGGCGCAGCAGGCTTCCCCGGCGGCGGTGGCAGTGGGCAGCCGGGAGGCGCGGGAGGCCCCGGCGGGTCGGCCGACGGTTCCCAGGACGGGGCCGACGGGACGCAGCAGGGCCCCGGCAGCGGCGGCCAACCGCCGACGGGCTCGGCTCCGGACGGGACGACGGGTGAGGTCCCGACGATGCCGGACGGCTCCGGCTCCGGCTCCGGTTCCGGCGACGGCTCCGGCTCCGGTTCCGGCGACGGCTCCGGCTCCGGTTCCGGTTCCGGCAACGCGACCTCCGAGGACGGCGCTCCCACCAGCGGCGGGACGGGCGGTGGCGGTGCGACGACGTCGTCCGCGCTGACGAAGCTGCTCGCCGCCTCGGACGCGAAGTGGTCGGCCGCAGTGAACGGCTCGCAGTCGGCCGCGCAGCTCGAGCTCGACACCGACACCGCCGTGATGGCCATCGGCGGCTGGTCGAGCGACCCCGCGCCGACCCTGGCCGAGTTCCAGGCCTGGGTCGCGGCGGGCGACATCGGCTACTACGTGTCCTCGGGCTCCGGCGGCGGCGGGATGGGCGGTGGGTCCTCGACCGCGAGCGCCATCCAGGAGTGGGTCGCCGCGCACTACGAGGCGACGACCGTGGGCGGCCAGACCGTCTACGACCTGAGCGCGACGACGTGACGGCATCGACGTGACCGACGACGAGGACACGGCGGTGGCTAGGCTCCAGGGCATGGCCGGCCGACCACTCCGACGCACCGACGGCAGCCCCGTCCGGGTCCTCGTCGTCGACGACGAGCACGCGCTCGCCGACGCCGTCGCCCTCGCGTTCGAGGGCGACGGCTGGGCCGTGCGGGCGGTGCACCGCGGGCGGGACGTGCTCTTCGCGGCGCGGGACTTCCTGCCCGACGTGGTCGTGCTCGACGTGATGCTGCCGGACATCGACGGCTTCGAGGTGCTCGAGCGGCTCCGGGACGCCCGGGATCCCGTCCGGGTGCTGTTCCTCACCGCGCGGGACGCCCCCGAGGACCGGCTCGCCGGACTCACCGGCGGCGGCGACGACTACCTGACGAAGCCCTTCGGCATCGACGAGCTGCTCGTCCGCGCCCGCATCCTGGCCCGGACCGCACCGCAGGTGGTCGCGGCACCGGGGACGTCCGCGGTCGTCGTCGGGGACCTCCGGCTCGACGAGGAGGACCGCTCGGTGCTGCGCGACGGCGAGCCGATCGAACTCACGCCGACCGAGTACGAGCTCCTCCGCCACCTCGCCCGCAACGCGAACCGGGTGCTGTCCCGCGAGCAGATCCTGGCGAGCGTGTGGGGCATGGACTTCGGCACGTCGTCGAACCTCGTCGACATGTACGTCTCGTACCTGCGGCGGAAGCTCGACGCCGGACGCGAGCCGATGCTGCAGACGGTCCGGGGTGCCGGCTACGTGCTGCGGCCGACGACGTGAGCCGTCCTGACCGGGCGGGCCGGGCCTCCCGTCCGGAGCGCGCCCCGTCGCTGCGGTGGCGGATCGTCGGAGCCGTGGCGCTCCTGCTCGTCGCGACGAACGTCGTCGTCGGCGCGGTGACCGTGATCGCGTACCGCGAGTACCTGGTCGGACGGCTCGACGCGGAGCTCGCGACGGCGGCGGGCCGGACCCCGGGAGGGCAGCCACCGTCCGGACCGCCCCCGGAGTCGTCCGGCGGTCAGCAGGACCCGGACAACCGGTTCATCGGGGCGCCGGGGCAGGCCGCCGACACCGTCGTGGCGATCCTCCGCGACGGCGACGCCGTGCTCGCCGGGTACACGGACGGTGCCGGTGAGCAGCACCGCCTCAGCCGAGCACAGGAGACCGTGCTCGCGGACGTCGCACCGGACGCGACCCCCACGACGGTCTCGCTGGGGTCGCTCGGGGCGTACCGGGCGCAAGCGGTCACCCGCGGCGGCGACGTGTTCGTGACGGCGCTGCCCCTCGGGGACCTGCGCGCGTCGGTCGTCCGACTCGTCGTCGTCATCGGGAGCACCACGCTGCTCGCGCTCCTCGTCGCGGCGTGGGCGCTGACCTTGGCGGTCCGACGGTCGCTGCGTCCGCTCGAGCGGGTCGCCTCCGTCGCGTCGAGCGTCACCGCGCTCGACCTCGAACGCGGCGACGCCGACATCGCCGCCCGGGTGCCCTCCTCGGACCTCGTGGTCAGCCGCGAGGTCGGACAGGTCGGCACCGCGCTCAATCGGCTGCTCGGCCACGTCGGCCGTGCGCTGACCGTCCGCCGCGATGCCGAACGGGGGATGCGGACGTTCGTCGCCGACGCCTCGCACGAGCTGCGCACGCCGATCGCGACCGTCCGCGCCTACGCCGAGCTGTCCACCGGGACGCAGGACGTCGCAGCGCTGCAGCGGAACGCCGAGCGGATCGGCCGCGAGGCGGTGCGGATGGGCGACCTCGTCGAGGAGCTCCTGCTGCTCGCCCGACTCGACGCGGCGACACTCGACGGCGCGACGCCCGACGCCGCGCCGCCCGACGCCGCGACGCCCGACGCCGCGGCCCTCGCCGCCCGGCCCGGTAAGGTCCACGAGGAGGTCGACCTCACCGCCACGGTGGTCGAGGCCGTGATGGATGCTCGAGCCACCGCACCCGACCACCGGTGGACGCTGCAGCTCGCCGAGGACGACCCCCTGACGGTGGCCGGCGACCCGGGCCAGCTGCGGCGTGCCGTCACGAACCTGCTCGCGAACGCTCGGACGCACACCCCGGCCGGGACGACCGTCGTGGCGTCGCTGCAACGGGTCCCGCGCAGCGGCGAGGGCGAGGCCGGTGCCGGTGCGCTCGCACGACTGGTCGTGGCGAACGACGGGCCGCCGATCGAGGCCGAGGTGCTGCCGGTCCTGTTCGACCGGTTCACCCGTGGCTCGTCGTCCCGCTCACGGGAGCACGGCACGAGCGGCCTCGGGCTGGCGATCGTCCGCGCGGTCGTGACCGCACACGGCGGCAGCGTCCGGGTCGTGTCGGAGCCGGGACGGACCGCGTTCACCATCGACCTGCCGGAGACCGACACCCGACCCGGCACCTGACGATCCCGGTGCACGATCCTCGCGACCTGCGGGCCAGGATCGTCACGCGCGCTCCCGATGGCTGGTGTCCGACGAGTACGCTGCGGGCACCGGCGGAAGGGGAACGCGATGGACGAGCGACACGGCGACGGGCGAGACGGCGGCGTGCGGGACGGCGATCCGCGAGCGACGGGCCAGCGGTTCGCCCGCCTCCCGGAACGCGCCCGACCCGAGGACCTGGTCGTCGAGGTCCCCGCGTTCGAGGACGACCGGCCCCAGCCCGAGCCCGAGCCACCAGCCGCCGCCCCCGAGCTCGTCGCCGCGACCCGGTTCGCGCAGACCTCGCACGCGATGCCGACGATCCGGCGGACGCAGACGCGCGCCGGGCTCTGGATCGCGGGCGTGCCGATAGCGGCGCTCGCCGTCGTCGCGATCGTGCAGATCGTGCTCGGCGTCACCGGCTGAGCCGTCCGACCGCTTCTTAGGGGCACCACAGGGTGCTGCTGCGGTCCGCATCGACGCGCTGCCGAGCCTGGGCGGCATGACGGAAGCAGCCACCCCCCACGACAGCAGCACCCCGCTCGGCAACAGCACGACGCTCGACATCGACATCGTCGTGCCCTGCCACGACGAGCAGGGCACGCTCGCCGCCCACGTCCGGCGTCTGCACCACTTCTGCCGGACGTCGTTGCAGCACACCTGGCGCATCACGATCGCCGACAACGCCTCGACCGACGACACCGCGCGCATCGCCGACGACCTCGCCGCGATGCTGCCCGAGGTACACGCCGTGCACCTGCCGCTGAAGGGCCGCGGACGCGCGCTCAAGGCGGTCTGGGCGGCGTCTCCGGCCGCCGTGCTCGTCTACGTGGACGAGGACCTGTCGACCGACCTCGCGGCGCTCGAACCGCTCGTCGCACCGCTGCTCTCGGGCCACTCGGACATGGCGATCGGCACGCGGCTCGCCGGGTCCTCCCGGGTGGTGCGGGGCGGCAAGCGCGAGTTCATCTCCCGCTCCTACAACCTGCTGCTCCGCAGCACGATGGGCGTGTCGTTCTCCGACGCCCAGTGCGGGTTCAAGGCGATCACCCGGCAGGCGGCGGAGCACCTGCTGCCGCTGTGCGAGGACGACGCCTGGTTCTTCGACACCGAGCTCCTGGTGCTCGCCGAACACGCGGGGCTGCGCGTCCACGAGGTCCCGGTCGACTGGGTCGACGACGTGGACTCCTCCGTGCACATCGCGTCGACCGCAGCCGAGGACCTCAAGGGCATGTGGCGCGTCTCCCGCGGGCTCGCGACCGGACGCATCCCGATCGACCCGGTGTACGACGCCATCGGCAGGCAGCCCTTCACGACCTCGCATGTGGGGATCGTCGGACAACTCCTGCGGTTCGGGACCATCGGCGTGCTGTCCACGGTCGCCTTCGCACTGCTCTACGCGCTGTTCCGTCCCGCGATCGGTGCGCAGACGGCGGACTTCCTCGCGCTGCTCATCACGGCGATCGGCAACACCGCGCTGAACCGCCGCTTCACCTTCGGTGTCCGAGGGCGGGCGGGGGCCGGCGTCCACCACGTGCAGGGACTCGTCGTGTTCGGCATCGCCTGGGCGATCACCGCCGGGTCGCTCGTCCTGCTGCACACGACCGTGCCCGGGGCGTCCCACGGCGCCGAGGTCCTGGTGCTCACCGGTGCGAACCTCGTCGCCACCCTGGTGCGCTTCGTCCTCTTCAAGGCGTGGGTGTTCCGCACGAGGCGGCGTCCCGTACTCGTCCGCCCCGAGACCTCCCCCGCAGCCGTCGCCGACAGTGCCGGCCCGATCGCGACGCCGGCGACCGCCGCCGCGGCGTCCCGGCGGGTCGACGAGCCAGCGGCCTGAGCCGCCTCAGCGCACGCTGCGCGGCGCGGCGCGGCCGCGGCGCGGCCGCGGCGCGGCACAACCGGGAGCACGTCGCGCCACGGGATCCCGTGGCGCGACGTGCTTCCGGTTGTGCGCGAGCAGACAGAACCGCGGCACCACACCGGCACGATCACCGGCGCCGGAACCGGGACCGGCAGCGCACCGGACGGGAGGCGCGTGGCCGGGCCGCCACGCGCCTCCCGTCCGGCCGGTCTGTTGCACCCGCGGTATACCAAGCCGTAGCATCGGCTCACCGCACCACCCCCACACAGGGCCACGACCGCCACCACCGGTCCGCCCGCGGCGAGCGCTCCACCGATGCAGCCCTGGCCGTCCGCTGCCGGCTGAGCCCCACTGGACCCGCACGTGAACCCCTCCCCCTTCGGTCTGTACGACCCTGCCCGCGAGTCGAGCGACTGCGGCGTCGGCTTCATCACCCGCCTCGACGGCACCCCGAGCCACGACGTCCTCCGCAAGGGCGACGAAGCGCTCTGCTCGATCCCGCACCGCGGTGGCAAGTCCGCCGAGGGCGTCGGTGACGGTGCCGGCGTGAGCATCGACCTGTCGGTGGAGTTCTTCAGCGCGATCACCGGCGAGGAGCTCGTCGCCGGGCACTTCGGTGTCGCGAACTGCTTCGTGCCGTCCGACCCCGCCGAGCGCTCCGCCGCCGAGCAGACCGTGACCGGAGCGATCGAGCACGAGGGCTTCGACCTGCTGCTCGTCCGCGACGTGCCGGTCGACCACTCGGTGGCCCGTCCCGAGGCCGAGCAGTACCAGCTGCCGATCGTGCAGTGGGTCTTCCGCGCGCCCGAGGGGTGGTCCCGCACGGACGTCGACGCCGCGGCGAACCGCGCCCTGCTCGCCGTCGAGCGCGTCTCGTACACGCAGGCTGCCGAGGCACACGCCCCGCACGCCGCCCTCTACCCGCTGTCGCTCAGTGCCCGGACGCAGATCCTCAAGGGCCGCCTGAACTCCGGCGAGGTCATCTCGTACTTCCGCGACCTGGCGGACCCGCGGCACTCGGTGCGCACGCTCTACTTCCACACGCGGTTCTCGACGAACACCGAGCCGCACCCGACCATGGCGCAGCCGTTCCGGCTCATGGCGCACAACGGCGAGCTGAACACCGACCGGAAGAACCGCCTGTCGGACGAGGCCCTCGCCGCCGCTCGCACGCGCAGCATCGTCCGGCCGCCCGGGCAGTCCGACTCGAGCCGCCTCGACCAGACCCTGCAGAGCCGCGTGTTCGACGACGGGCTCGAGATCGTCGAGGCCGTCGTCACCCTCATGCCGCCGGCGTGGGAGAACGACCGCACGCTGACCCCGGACGTCCGGGACATGCTCGAGTACTTCTCGCTGTACGAGGAGAAGAACGACGGCCCCGCCGCGGTGATCTTCAGCGACGGCGACGTCGTCGGCGCACGGCTCGACCGGCTGGGTCTCCGCCCGCTGCGCACCGTGCAGACGGACGAGTACCTCATGGTGGCGTCCGAGTCCGGGCAGGTGACGTTCCCGGCCGGCGACGTCGTGCACCGCGGCCGCATCGAGGCCGGCGGCATGCTCGTCGTCGACCACCGCACCGGGTCCGTCATGCGCACCGACGAGGTCCTCCGGATGCTCGCCGCGCGCCGCGACTACGGGACGCTGCTCGGCGCTGCACGCGTGCACCTCGACGACCTGCCCGCGCCGGACTACGACCGGGGCACCAACACGCTCGGCTACGACGGCGACCTGTCGCTCGCGGGCCGCTACGTGGCGTACTCGCTGAACCAGGAGAGCTTCCGGTTCATGCTCGACCCGATGCTCGCGAACGGCTCGGAGCGCATCTCGGCGATGGGCTACGGCACCGCCATCAACGCGCTGAGCGACACCGAGGGCGGGATGGCGAAGTACTTCTCGCAGCGCTTCGCCCAGGTGACGAACCCGCCGCTCGACTCGATCCGCGAGGCCGACGGCATGAGCATGCGCGTCGCCCTCGGCGCCAAGCCCGACGGGACGGGCAGCGGCACCGCCACCGCCACGCCCAGCCGGCAGATCGTCGTGGACTCCCCCGTCCTCGGGCACCTCGACATGGTCCGCCTCCGCGACCAGACGATCGTGCCGCTCGAGCGGTTCGACATGCTCTACGTTCCGGTCGTCGACGACGAGCAGGCGAACGCCGACGCCGTCCGCACCGCCACCGAGCAGCTCGCCGAGGCCGTCGCGGTCTTCGCCGAGCGCCAGGGCGGGATCGCGGTCCTGACCGACCGCTCGGTGTCGTCGACGCACGCGCCCCTCCCCGTGATCCTCGCCGTCGCCGCGGTCAACCAGCGGCTCATCGAGACCGGCTTGCGCCTGCGCGTGTCCGTCGTCGCGGAGTCCGGTCAGCTGCCGTCGTCCCACCACGTCGCGACCGCCCTGGGCTTCGGCGCCTCGGCCGTGTACAGCCTGTCGGCCCGGCTCCGTGCGGAGGAGCAGTACCCCGCCGCCCCGGCACCCGCGGGCGAGCTGACCGCGACCGACGCCGCGCTCAAGCGCTTCCGCAAGGCGACCGAGAAGGCCCTGGCGAAGACGATGGGCCGGGTCGGCCTGTGCACCGCCGAGAGCTACATCGGCGGCGAGTTCTTCGAGCCGAACTACCTCGACACCCGCGACGACCTGTTCGCCCGGGTCTTCCCGCACATGGACGCCCCGGTCGGCGGTGTCGGCTTCGCCCGGATCGCACAGGCCGCCACGGACTGGCACGAGCGTGCCCGCTCCGTCGCGACCGACGGCCAGGTGCCGCTGCTCGGGCTCTTCAAGGAGCGGTCGGACGGCGCCGGGCACTCGTTCGGCGTCGCGAGCGTGCGCGGGTTCGGCGGGATGACCGAGGAGCGCCCGGCCTTCGAGCGCTCGGGCGACTCCGACGCGCTGCGGCTGCTCACGCTCCGACAGCTCGACGACTCCTTCGGCATCTCGGACACCGCGTACCGCAACACGGGCTACGACCGCCTGAGCGACGCCGAGATCGACGCGCACCGGATCACCCCGGGCTACGTCACGTTCCTGCAGACGACGCACGACGAGCGCTCCCGTCGCCCCGCGGCCCTCCGCGACGTGCTCGCCCTGCCGGCCGACGTCACCGGTATCGACGAGGCCCCGGACTTCGCGCGCGAGCTCGGCCGCTTCTCGACCACCGGGAACGCGAGCATCACGGTGCGCGGACTGTCCGGCTCGCGGCCGTCGTCGGAGGACGCCCTGCCGGGAGGCACGACCCGCTTCACCCTGCAGCTCACCTCGACCGGACCCACGGGTGCGCTGCGCCACCGGGCCCTCGCGGACGGGCTCGCGCTGCTGCACCCCGGCCTGGTCGACGTCGACGTCGTCGCCGACGACCGGGTGACGCTCCGCGCCACCGGTGCGGCCGCCGAGCTGCTCCGCCTGCTGCAGCAGGCTCCCGCGAGCGTCGACGTGGCCGAGGTCCAGCCCGCGCACGAGATCACCCGGACCCTGGCGTCCGGAGCGATGAGCCACGGCGCCCTCGTCGCCACCGCGCACGAGGCCGTCGCGCACGGCACGAACATGGTCGGCGGCATGTCGAACTCGGGCGAGGGCGGCGAGCACCACTCCCGCTACGGCACGATCCGCGGCTCGCGCATCAAGCAGTTCGCCTCGGGCCGGTTCGGCATCTGGGCGGGCTACCTCGCCGACCCGATGCTCGAGGAGCTCGAGATCAAGATCGGCCAGGGCGCGAAGCCCGGCGAGGGCGGTCAGCTGCCGGCTCCGAAGGTCACGGTGGACATCGCCGCGGCCCGCGGTGGCACCCCCGGCGTCGAGCTCATCTCGCCGCCGCCGCACCACGACACGTACTCGATCGAGGACCTCGCGCAGCTCATCCACGACTGCAAGGCCGCCCGGGTCCGGGTGGTCGTGAAGCTGGTGTCCTCCGAGGGCATCGGCACGATCGCGGTCGGCGTCGCGAAGGCCGGCGCGGACGTCATCAACGTCGCGGGCAACACCGGCGGCACCGGCGCCGCGGCCGTCACGAGCCTGAAGTACGCCGGACGCTCGGCGGAGATCGGCGTGGCCGAGGTGCACCAGGCCCTCGTCGCGAACGGGCTGCGCCAGAAGGTCACGCTCCGCTGCTCCGGTGCGCACCAGACCGGTTCGGACGTCGTCACGAGCGCGCTGCTCGGCGGGGACTCGTTCGAGTTCGGCACGACCGCGCTCATGATGCTCGGCTGCGTCATGGCGAAGAACTGCAACGTGAAGTGCCCGGCGGGCCTGACCACGAACGCCGAGGCCTTCGAGGGCGACCCCCGCGCGCTCGCGCAGTACCTGCTCAACATCGCCCACGACGTCCGGCAGATCCTCGCCCGCCTCGGCCTGCACTCGCTCCGCGAGGCCCGGGGCCGGACCGACCTGCTCCAGCTGCTCGACCACCCGGCCTCCGTGGGTCGGCTCGACGTGCGGAACCTGCTCGCGCAGGTGCCCGAGAAGGTCGTCACCGACCCGGAGTACCTCGAGAAGGACTTCCGGACCGACGACGCCCTGATCGAGCAGGTGCGCGCGGCACTCGTCGACGGGCACCAGCACGCCCTGACCGTCGACGGCATCGCCCTCGGCAACGCCGACAAGTCCGTCGGTGGGCAGTTCGGCATCGACGTCGAGCGCGTCCTCAACCACGAGCTGCGCGGCGTCGACCTGTCCGCACACCCGGCGGTCACCGAGGACGACCGTGGCCGTCGTCGCCTGGTCGACGGTGCCGTGACCATCCGCACGAGCGGTTCGGCCGGGCAGTCGTACGGCGTGTTCACGAACGACGGGACCACGCTCGACCACACCGGCACCGCGAACGACGGTGTCGGCAAGAGCCAGTCGGGCGGCCGGATCGTCGTGCGTGCCCCGGGCGGTGGGAGCGTCGAGCGGGGCGGCAACGTCCTCGTCGGCAACTTCGCCCTGTTCGGCGCGACCGGTGGCCGCACCTTCGTCGAGGGCGAGGCCGGTGACCGGTTCGCCGTCCGGAACTCCGGTGCGACCGCCGTGGTCGAGGGCCTCGGCGACTTCGGCTGCGAGTACATGACCGGTGGTGCGGTGTTCAACCTCGGTGGCTTCGGCAAGGGGCTCGGCAACGGCATGTCCGGCGGCTTCCTGTACCAGTACGACCCGTCGGGCACGGTCACCGAGCGCGCGAGCACCGACTCGCTCCTCGTCTTCCCCGTGACCGAGACCGAGCGCGGTGCGTTCCACGAGGCCGCGGCGAAGCTCCTGCTCGAGTGGCACCTCGAGGCCACCGGGTCCGCCCTCGCCGAGCAGCTGCTCGCGGACTGGGCGACCACCCGCGGGCACGTGTTCGTCGGGATGCCGCGCGCGCTCCTGCTCAGCCAGGACGCCGACGAGATCCTCGCCTCAGCCACCCGCGCCGAGCTCCTCGACGAGCTCGCGACCTCGGTCGCGACGGACAAGCTCCGCGCGTTCAAGGTCGACTACCGCGACCAGCGGACCGTGCTCGACGGCCGTGCTCCCGCGCTCGGCGACCAGGGCGAGGACACGTTCTCGCTGCTCTCGTCGTACACGGTGCTCGGGGTGGCGCAGGACGTCGCGCAGGAGCGGGTGCCGGGCGCCGCGCCGAACGACCCCCGCGTGACCGAGGCGGTGCGGAACCTCGTCCTGACCGAGGACTTCCAGGTGAAGCAGCGCGTCGTGAAGTACCTCCGCAGCACGTTCGACCGGTTCGCCGACGACGAGCTCGCGACCCTCATCGCCGTCAAGCGGCTCGACGACTCGAAGCGTGCGCTCGCGCAGCGGAACAACCGCAGTGCGGACATGCCGGGCACCACGGGGTGGATCATGCACCAGAACGCCAAGAACGCCGGCCGGGTCCGCGCGGCCCGCTTCGACGAGCTGCTCGCGACCGCGGCGCTCGAGGACATCGCCGCCCGCGCTCCGCAGGCCCCGGTCGAGGCGGTGTCGGCATGAGCACGCTCCCGCCCACCGGGCAGCTGATCCCGGTCGACGCCCCGTTCTCGGCGGCGCAGGAGTCCTGGCTCGCCGGGTTCATCGCCGGCATCGCGGCCGCGGGCAAGCGGGTCGCCGGCGAGGCCCCGACGACGACCGTCGACGTGCTCTTCGGCACGCAGACGGGCAACGCGGAGTTCCTCGCCGACGAGCTCGTCGCCGGGGCGAGGGCACGCGGGCTCGGCGGCCGGGCGACCCCGCTCGACGCCGTGACGCCGGAGCAGCTCGCCGGCATGTCGCACGTGCTCCTCGTCACCTCGACGTACGGCGAGGGCGAGATGCCCGACAACGCCGGTCTGTTCTGGGACGCGGTCCAGGCCTCGACGGTCCCGCGGCTCGAGGGACTGCAGTACGCCGTCCTCGGGCTCGGCGACACGAGCTACGACGAGTTCTGCCAGGCCGGCAAGCTCCTCGACACCCGGTTCGAGCAGCTCGGCGCAACGCGCATCCACGACCGTGTCGACTGCGACGTCGACTTCGAGGACCCCGCCGCGCTCTGGAGCGCCGCGGTCCTGGACCGTCTCGCCGCCGAGGCCGGCGCGAAGCCGGGCGCTGCCGGCCCCGCCGCCGGGTCGGCCACCTCGTCGGCCCTGTCCGGCGGGGCGGGGGCGAGCCGTGCCTCCCGGCCGGGGTCGCAGTGGAACAAGCGCAACCCGTACCGGGCACCCCTCGTCGTGAACCGGTTGCTCTCCTCGCCGCGCAGCGCGAAGGAGATCCGGCACGTCGAGTTCGACCTCGGCAGCTCGGGCATCGAGTACGCCGCCGGCGACGCGCTCGCGGTGGTGCCGCACAACGACCCGGCGCTCGTCGACCAGCTGCTCGCACACCTCGGGGCCGACGGCTCGGCGGAGCTCGACGGGCGCCCGCTCGCCGAGGTCCTCCGCACCGACCGCGAGATCCGGACGCCGTCGAAGGACCTCGTGGCCGACCTCGTGCAGCGTGCGCCGGCGTCGGAGCTCGCGGCGGTCGTGTCGCACGGGGACAAGCACGAGCTCGACCGGTGGCTCTGGGGCCGCGACGTCCTCGACCTGCTCCGTGACGCCGGGAGTGCCGCGCCCACGATGGACGAGCTGCTCCCGAACCTCCGGGGGCTGCAGGCGCGGCAGTACTCGATCTCGTCGAGCCCGCTCGCGCACCCGGACCGCATCCACCTGACCGTCGCGTCCGTCCGCTACGGCGATGCGCGCCGCACGCACGGCGGCGTCGCCTCGACCTACCTGGCGGACCGGGTGCTGGCCGACGGCGAGGTCGACGTGTACCTGCAGCCGAACGCGGCGTTCGGTGTTCCCGCCGACGGCGACGCCCCGATGGTGATGATCGGGCCGGGCACCGGCATCGCCCCGTTCCGCGGGTTCCTGCACGAGCGGGCCGCTGCCGGGGCGACCGGGCACAACTGGTTGTTCTTCGGCGACCAGCACCGCGACACCGACTTCGTGTACGAGGACGAGCTGACGGACCTGCAGGAGCGCGGCGTGCTGACCCGGCTCGACCTGGCGTTCTCGCGCGACCAGGCCGAGAAGGTCTACGTGCAGACGCGGATGCGGCAGCAGGCAGCGGAGCTGTACCGGTGGCTCGAGGACGGGGCGCACGTGTACGTCTGCGGGGACGCGTCGCGGATGGCGAAGGACGTCGAGCAGGCCCTGCTGGAGGTCATCGCGACCGGTCGGGGCCGTGGGGACGACGACGCGCAGGCGTACCTGGCGGACCTGCGGCGCGCGAAGCGCTACGTCCGCGACGTGTACTGAGCCGCGCGTCGGCGGCGTTCCCGCGCGCAGGAGGCTGTCCCGCGCGCAGGAGGCTGTCCCGCGCGTAGGAGGCTGTCCCGCGCGTAGGAGGCGTTCCCGCTCGTAGGAGGCGTTCCCGCTCGTAGGAGGCCGTTCCTTCCGGCCCCCTACGAGCGGATCGGCAACCCAGGCCGCGTGCGATGGGAGGGATCGCTCGGGCGGGCGCGCGGGCGAGGGACGGGAGCAGGAACGGACGGGAGGCGCGGTGCCAGCCGGCGCCGCGCCTCCCGTCCGTCGTGGGGTCGCGTCAGTCCTGCGCGGTCGGCTCGTAGTGGCGGGCACCACCGCGCACGCCCGCGAAGCGGTACGGCGCGGCCGTGACGCGCGGACGCTCGACGTCCTCGCTCGTCGCGGCGCCGGCGGCGTGCAGCTCCCGGTAGGCGTCGACCGTCAGCGGGACGCGTGCCTCGAGCAGCGCACGGACCCGGCCCTCCCGGCGGTGGGAGCGGTAGTCGGGTCGGACGATGCCGGTGATCAGCTCACCGACGCTGCCCGAGCCGTAGCTGAACAGGGCGATCCGCTCCCCGGCCAGGTCGTCGTCGAGGTCGAGCAGCGCTGCGAGCCCGATCCAGAGCGACGCCGTGTAGGTGTTGCCGGTCTGCTTGTTGTAGGTGAAGCCGATCGCGAGCTCGGACTCGTCGAAGGGCACGCCGACGTGCTGCGTGAGCTTCCGGTGTGCCTTGAGCGCCATCTTCGTGAACGGCTGGTGGTGGACGAAGCGCACGATGTCCTCGTACGCCGGGCCACCCTGCGACGCCAGGTCGTCCCACGCCCCGACGAACGCGTCGACGTAGGCGCTGACCGACAGCCGACCGTCGACGAGCGCGGTCGAGCGGTCGTTCGGTCGCCAGAAGTCGTCGACGTCGGCGGTGAAGACGCCGGCGGCGGGCTCGATCTCGACCAGGTCGGGGTCAGCGGACACCAGGATCGCGGCGGCACCGGCGCCCTGCGTGGGCTCGGCGGCGGTGTCGACGTCGTACCGCGCCACGTCGGCGGCGATGACGAGCACCCGCTCGTGCGGGGCGCGCGCGATGATGCCGAGGGCGAGCTGCACGGCGGCGGTCCCGCCGTAGCAGGCCTGCTTGAGCTCGACCACGCGGACGTTCTGCGGCAGGCCGAGCAGCCCGTGCACGTAGACGCCGGCGGCCTTGGACTGGTCGACGCCGGACTCGGTCGCGAACAGCACCGTGCGGATGCCCTCGACGCCGTGGCGGTCGATGACCTCCTTCGCTGCGGCGGCGCCCATGGTGACGATGTCCTCGTCGGGGGCGGGCACGCTGAAGGCGTCCTGGCCGATGCCGACGTGGTACTTCGCCGGGTCGACGCCGAGCCGTTCCGCCAGGTCGTCGAGCTCGAGCACGTGGTGGCCGGTCGCGATCGCGATGTCGTGGATGCCGACGCGCAGGGTCTGCTGCGGTGCGGGCTGCTGCTGATCGGTCATGCTGCACCTCCTGCGGGCTTCGACCCGCGACGTTCCATGGCAACGTGCGCCGCCATCAGCTCCCCCGGGTTGGTCTGCGCGGCGAGCAGCGACAGCTCACCGCAGAGCACGGTCGCGGCGCACAGGGCGGCCAGGCGGCGGGCGTTCGCCCCGGGCTCGCGGTCCTCGCGGCAGCCGAGGCGCACCAGGGCGTCCTCGACGACGGGCAGGTCCCCGCCCTTGCCGTTGCCGACCGTGCCGACGATGAGGTGCGGCAGCGCGGTGGAGAAGTACAGGTCGTCGCCGCGGGCCTCGGCGTAGGTGATGCCCTGGGAGCCCTCGACGATGTTCGCGGCGTCCTGCCCGGTGGCCAGGTAGAAGCCGAGGAGCATGTTCGCGTAGTGCGCGTTCGCGGAGCGCAGGGCCCCGGCGATCGTCGAGCCCACCAGGTTCTTCGCGACGTTGAGCTCGGCGATGCGCTCCGCACTCGAGCGCAGCCGCTTCTCGACGATCTCGCCCGGGATGACGATCTCGGCGATCGTGTTCCGGCCACGGCCACGGATGCCGTTCACCGCGGTGGCCTTCTTGTCGGTGCAGAAGTTGCCCGAGACGCTGACGTACCGCAGGCCCGGCTCCCACGCGAGGATCGCGGGCAGCAGCTTGTCCGCCGCCTGCGTCACCATGTTGTGGCCGGAGGCGTCGCCGGTGGTGAACGCGAAGCGCAGGAACAGCAGGTCGCCGACGATCTCGGGGTGCACCTCGATGAGCTTGGCGAACCGGCTCTGCCCGGCGACGATCTGCTCGAGCTCGTCCTGGCGCGCCAGGATCCGCCCGGCGGCGATGTGCGCGGCGGCCGCACTGTCGGCCTTCACGACGACCGAGCGGGTCATGCGCTCGTCGACGACGGTCGCGACGATGCCGCCCTCGACCATGCGCGAGACGCGGGCCCCGCGACCGACGGACGGCCACAGCGGCGACTCGTACGTGGCGAGGGGCACCTCGTGCTCGCCCTCGACGGCGTTGCCGCTCACACGGATCGGCCCCACCCACTTCGTGGGGATCGGGGTCAGCAGGTCGGTCATTCGACGCTCCCTTCGGGCGCTTGCACCGCGACGCTGAGGTGTCTGATGTCGTGCGCCTCCCAGGCGCGGTGGATGCCGGCGAGGTCGGTGTCCGCCGGGACGAGCGCGATGCCGCAGTCGCCGCCGCCGGCGCCGGACGGCTTCGCCGCCCCGCCGGCCGACTCGACCACGTCGCACAGGGTCGCGAGCCGCTCGGTCTCGATCTGCGAGCCCACGGACGCGCCGAGGCGCTGCATGAGCACGCGGGCGCGGCGGAGGGCGTCGAGCGTGGTCGCCGCGTCGCCGGTCCGGAGGCCCGTGGTCAGGTCGTCGACGCAGGCGCGGCTGTCGTCGAGGAACGCCTGGTACCCGCCGTTGCGGTGCTTCCGGACCACGCTGACGAGCTTCGTCGTCGACGCCGGCGAGCCCGTCCAGCCGACCAGGAGTTCGAGGTCCTTCGGTGCGGGCAGACGCTGCACGTCGAAGCCGCTCCAGGCGTCGGTGTCGTCGAGGATCGCGGTCACGGAGCTGCGGTCGAGCATGGCCACCAGGCGCTCGCGGTCCGGTGCGCTGTACCGGAGCCAGCCGCCGAAGGTGCTCGCGGCGAGGTCGCCGCCGGACGCCCGGGGGTTGACCCGGACGGTCGCGAGCAGGGCGACCCGGAAGCGGTCGCGCTGGGAGAGCCCGATGCCGTAGAACCGGTCGAGTGCGCCGACCGTGGCCACGGTGACCGCGGCCGAGGACCCGAGCCCGAACTTCCGACCGCTGGCGTCGTCGAGCTGGCTCTCGATGCGCAGGTCGTGGAACCTCGGCGCGATGCCGCGCTCGGCGCGGAGCTTCTCGACGAGGTCGATCGTCGCCATGACGTAGTCGTAGGGGTGGTGCTCGCGGTCGAGCGCCAGGCCGTCCTCGTCGCGGGTCCACGTCAGTGGCAGGTGCCCGTACTCCTCGGAGTGCACGCTGCCGGCACCGTGCCCCTCGCGCACCCGGGCGGTGATGGCCCGGTCGAGGGCGATGAGCACGGACGGCTGCCCGGGCTCGACGACGGCGTACTCGCCCGCGACGAACAGCTTGCCGTGGGCGCGGAACTCGATCACTCGGCGGACTCCTCCGGTCGGACGACACCCACTCCGGGCGCCTCCGTTCCTTCGGAGCGGACGACCCGTGCGCCTGGTCCGGTGCCGGACTCGATGACGTCTCCCAGGCCGGCGAGCGCGGACGCGACCGTCCCGCGGTCCTCGGGCTTCGTGAGCACCACCACGTTCGGTCCGGCGTCGGCGGTGGCGTAGGCCTCGGTGCCGGCGGCGCGGAGCTCCGCGACGGCGTCGAACACGGCGACGCTGCGGGCGTTCAGGTACCGGATCGGCGGGAAGGCGCCCTCGATCGTGGCGTGCATGCGGAGCGCGTTGCTCTCGGTGAGCTCGCCGATGCGGGTGAAGTCCCCGGCGGCACAGGCGTCGAGCACCTCGCCCACGGTCTCGGTCGTCGACGTCACCCAGGCCGGGTAGAACGGCGAGGTCGCGATCGTGCGACGCATCGCCTCGCGCGAGCCGATCGCCTTCTCGCCGGCCGAGATCGTCACCACGACCATCGCCATCGGCGGGGCGGGCACGCGCTCGGCGTACGAGCCCTGGTCGTCGCCCGCGTGCCAGACCGCGACACCGCCGGGGATCGACCGCGTGGCCGACCCCGAACCGCGTCGGGCGAGCCGGGACAGGTCCCGCTCGGACAGGTCGAGCCCGTACGCCGCGGCAGCCGCGGTCGCGAGCGCCGCGAAGCCGGACGCACTCGACGCCAGGCCCGCACCGGTCGGCACGGTGTTCGCGGAGACGACGGCCGCCCGGTCGGAGGACCCGGCGAGCTCGCGCACGAGGTCGAGGAACTGCTGCACGCGGAGCAGTGCGCCCTCGGGAGCAGCGCTGCCGTTGAGCACGAGCGAGTCGGTCTCCGCCGCGCCGTCGAGGGTGACGGTCGTCGTGGTCGGGAAGACGTCGAGGCCCATCGACACGCTGCCGGTGGCGGGCAGGGCGAGCTGCGCGTCGGCCTTGCCCCAGTACTTGACGAGCGCGATGTTGGGGTGCGCGACGGCGGTGGCGGTCATCAGGCGCGGGCTCCGATCGTGGTGGTCCAGGTCTCCGTCGCACCCGCGGCACGGAGTGCGGCGGACACGCGGTCGGCGTGCTCCCCGTCCGCGACGAGCGCGAGGACGCATCCGCCGCGCCCACCGCCGGTGAGCTTCGCGCCGAGGGCGTCCGCACGGCGTGCGGCGACGACGAGCCGGTCGAGGTCCGCGCTCGACACGTCGAGTTCGGTGAGCAGTTCGTGCGCGGCGTCCATCGTGGCACCGAGGGCCTGGGCATCGCCGTCCTCGAGTGTCCCCCGCGCGCGTCGCGCGAGGTCACCGATGGCCTCCACGACGGCGCCCACCGAGGCGGGGTCGGCGTCGTGGCGTTCCCGGACGGCGGCCACTGCCTCGCGCGTGTGTCCGGGGACGCCGGTGTCCGCGACGACGAAGGTGAAGACCGCGCCGAGCGGGACGGGCTCGACGACACCGCCCTCGAACCAGACGGGGACCTCGGCGACGACCCCTCGCGCGTCGAGCCCGGACGGCCGACCGTGCGCGACGCGCTCGCACTCCTGCACGAGCTCGTGGTGCTCCTCGGGGTCGAGGGTCCGGCCGAAGGCGTCGGCCAAGGCAGCGGTGACGGCGGCGGCGACCGCGGCGCTCGACCCCATGCCTCGCGCCGTCGGCACGGCGCTGTCGACCCGCACGTGCACGTGCTGGTCCTCGGCGCCGAGGTGCCGCAGCGTCGCCGTGACGGCGGTCACCGTCGGCAACACCGCGGCGGGGGCGGTGTCGAGCGGCCCGGTGTGCACGGTCGACTCGAGTCGGCTGCCGTCGTCGGACGCCACCGGCGTGACCGTCGCCGTCACGCGGACGTCGAGCACGGGGAGCACGAGTGCGGGTACGCCGTAGACCACGGCGTGCTCGCCGATCAGGATCGTCTTGCCGTGGGACGACGCGGTGCCGGTGCGGAGGGGGATCCCTGCGCTCGGGGTCGCGGTGCTGTCGGTGTCGTGGTTGGTCATCGTGGCTCAGGTCAGCCTAACCGGCCAGGCACCCGGACGTCCGTCTCCGAGCTGCGAACAACCTGATTGTGCACAACTGGGTTGCGTGCAACACTGGTCGCATGCCGGTGACCGACGAGATGGTGTGCTTCTCGCTGTACGCGGCGTCCCGGGCCACCACCCAGGCGTACCGCGCACTGCTCGAGCCCTGGGGTCTCACCTACCCCCAGTACCTCGTCCTCGTGACCCTGTGGATCGAGGGCGACCAGACCGTCTCGACGCTCGGCGACCACCTGCAGCTCGACTCCGGCACCCTGTCGCCGCTCCTGCGCCGCATGGAGCAGACCGACCTGGTCCGCCGTGAGCGCCGCAGCAGCGACGAGCGCGTCGTGACGGTCACCCTCGGCGACCGCGGCCGGTCGATCCGTCCGGAGCTCGCGCACGTCCCGGCCCGCATCGCAGCCGGGATGGGCCTGTCCGACGAGCACGCCGCACTCGAGCTCATCGCGACACTCCAGCGCCTGACCGCGACCATGCACGCCGCGGTCGACGACGCCGGCACCACGACCCCCGACGCCCCCACCGCGTCGGACGACTGACCCCACGAAGGAAGGAAGGACCCCCATGGACGTCCTCTACACCGCCGAGGCGCTCGCCACCGGCGAGGGCCGCAACGGCCACGTCGCCACCAGCGACGGCCGCGTCGAGCACGATCTCGCCATCCCGAAGGAGATGGGCGGCTCCGGCAACGGCGCGAACCCCGAGCAGCTGTTCGCCGCCGGGTACGCGGCCTGCTTCCACTCCGCACTGCAGGGCGTCGCCCGCGCGCAGAAGGTGAAGATCACCGACTCCACCGTCGGCGGCCGCGTCTCGATCGGCCCGAACGGCCAGGGCGGCTACCAGCTCGCTGTCATGCTCGAGGTCGTCATCCCCGGCGTGGAGCACGACCAGGCCCAGGCCCTCGCGGACGCCGCGCACCAGGTCTGCCCGTACTCGAACGCCACCCGCGGCAACATCGACGTCACCATCGTCGTCTCGGAGGACTGACCCATGACCGACACCACCCCCACCACCATGCGCGCCGTCGTCCACGGGACCTTCGGTGAGCCGGCCGACGTCCTGACCGTCGCCGAGCGCCCCGTCCCGCAGCCCGGCCCCGGCCAGGTGCTCGTCCGGACGGTGCTCTCCCCGATCCACAACCACGACCTGTGGACGATCCGCGGCACCTACGGCTTCAAGCCCGAGCTCCCCGCCGCCAGCGGCACCGAGGCGCTCGGCGTCGTCGAGGCACTGGGCGAGGGCGTCGACCGCCTGCAGGTCGGCCAGCGCGTCGCCGGCGGGACCTTCGGCGTCTGGGCCGAGTACTACGTCGCCGACGCGGCCGGGCTCGTCCCCGTCCCCGACGCGATGCCCGACGAGGCCGCCGCGCAGCTCGTGTCGATGCCGTTCAGCGCGATCAGCCTGCTGCACTCGCTCGACCTGCACGAGGGCGACTGGATCATCCAGAACGCCGCGAACGGCGCCGTCGGCCGCATGGTCGCGCAGCTCGGCAAGGCACGCGGCATCAACGTGATCGGCCTGGTCCGTCGCGCCGAGGGCGTCGAGGAACTGCGCGAGCAGGGCATCGACCGCATCGTCGCCACGGACGCGGACGACTGGAAGGACCAGGTCGCCGCGATCACGGGCGGCGCGCCGATCATCGCCGGTGTCGAGTCCGTCGGTGGCAAGGCCGCCGGCGACATCGCCTCGGTGATGGGCGAGAACGGAACCCTCGTCGTGTTCGGCGCCATGGCGTCGCCCACGCTCGAGATCCCGTCGGGCAAGGTCATCTTCGGCCAGCTGACGGTCAAGGGCTTCTGGGGCGCGGTCGTCAGCAAGACGATGCCCGGTGAGCTCAAGGGCCAGCTGTTCGGCGAGCTGATCACGCGCGTGCTCGACGGTTCGCTCACGCTCCCCGTCTCGGAGACCTTCGTCTTCGAGGACGCCCGTGACGCCGCTCGCGCCAGCGACACCGCCGGCCGCGTCGGCAAGGTGCTCCTGCGCCCGTAGCGGTCCCCGGTACGGACGGGAGGCGCGGTGCCGGCTGGCACCGCGCCTCCCGTCCGTCACGGGATCCGTCGACGGTCACATCGCTTCCTTCAGCCCCCTCCGCACCAGCAGCGCGTTCATCGGGTACGAGCAGACGAAGCCGGCGACCATCGCGACCTGCATCGCGACCCAGAACTCGGGCGTGAGCACGCCGACCCGGCCACCGAGCACTGCCGGCAGCAGCGCGAACTGCAGCATCGCCATCGCGCCGTACATGCCGACCTGCCACGCGGTGATGCTGAGGGTGTCGGCCTTCAGCGCGGCGACGAGCCCGTCCCGCCAGCCGAGCCCGCGCATCGGCGCGATCGCCGCGTACTGGAACGCGATGCCGACGACGAACGCGATGACGAAGTCGATGGTCCACCCGGCGAAGATGCGGTCCTGGTAGAGCGTGCCGAGCCCGACGAGCGTGCCGAGCGCTGGGAACGCGACGAGCCCGAACTCACCGACGAGGTCACCGAGCGCGCACCCGGCGCCGCAGTGGCTCGTGTCGATCGCGGTGCCTGCCCACCGTCCGTGGCCGTCCACCGTCGCGCGGCCCCGACGCAGGTAGAACACGAGCCAGACCACGCTGCCGAACAGCATCGTCAGCGGCCAGACGAGCGCCATCACCCGCATCTGCGGCGGGTGCCGGACGACGTCGACCGCGACGAACACCGCGCACGCGATCGCGACGGCCAGCAGCCCCGCGCAGACGAGCGTCAATGCCGGCGGCAGATCCTCCAGCTGCAGTTCCGTCATCGCGTGCGCCTCCCGGTGATCGTTGTCCCGTGACAACGACGCACCGTACACACCTGGTCAGCTCCACCTGTCGGGCTCGCGTCCCCCGGCGACCGGACGACACGACGGGAGGCCCGTGGCGGTGTCGCCACGGGCCTCCCGTCGTGTCGCTGGGCCTACCGCCGCGCCTGCTTCGCGGGGACCGTGAAGATGTTGCCGGTGGTGACGCCCTCCTCGACCTCCTCGAGGGTGCGGCCGCGGCTCTCCGGCACGAACTTCCAGATGAAGACCAGGGCGAGCACGCCGACCACGGCGAAGCCGAAGAAGGTGCCGGTGATGCCGGTCGCGGCCACGATCGTCGGGAAGTACAGCCCGAGGAACGCGTTCGCGATCCAGAGGCAGAACACCGCGATGCCCATGCCCAGCGCGCGGATCTGCGTCGGGAAGATCTCCGACAGGATCACCCACGTCGCGATGTTGAGGAACGTCTGCATCGAGCCGACGAACGCGACGACCAGGAAGAGGATCACCCACGGACGAGCGGGGTTGCCCTCCACCAGGGTCATCGACGCGATGCCGATGAGGAAGTGGCACACCGTCGTCAGCGAGTAGCCGAGGATGAGCGTCGTGCGACGGTTGATGCGCTCCATGTTGGCGAGGGCGATCACGCCACCGACGACCGCGATGACACCCGGGGCGATGTTCGCGATGAGAGCCGCGGACTGCTGGAACCCGGACTCGATCAGGACGG
This sequence comes from Curtobacterium sp. NPDC087080, assembly GCF_044745105.1. NCBI lineage: Bacteria > Bacillati > Actinomycetota > Actinomycetes > Micrococcales > Microbacteriaceae > Curtobacterium > Curtobacterium sp. NPDC087080. The sequence goes on from NZ_JBIUZP010000003.1 coordinate 665,227, forward strand.
TCTGGCCGTAGTACATGATCGAGTTGATGCCGGTGAGCTGCTGCGCGACACCGATGCCCGCGCCGATGAGCACGATCCGGATCAGCCACTTGTTGCCGAGCAGCGTCCGCCAGCCACTGACGCGCTGGACCTTCGCCTCGAGGTCGTTGGTCCGCCTGATGTCGTCGAGCTCGGCCTTGGCACGCTCCTCCGACCGGATCTCGCCCAGCACCGACAGCGCCTCGCCGTAGCGGCCCTTCGACGCGAGCCAGCGCGGCGACTCCGGAACCCGGAGCATGCCGATGAAGAGCGCGACGGCAGGCAGGGCGCAGACGGCGAGCATGACGCGCCAGACGCCGTTGCCCTCGCCCCACAGGTTGCCGATGACCGCGTTGACCACGAACGCGGCGAGCTGCCCGATCACGATCATGAGTTCGTTCCGCCCGGACAGCGATCCGCGGATCTCGTAGGGCGCGAGCTCGGCGAGGAAGACGGGCACGACCGTCGACGCGCCGCCGACCGCCAGGCCGAGCAGGACCCGGCCGACGACCATGACCCCGAAGGCCGGAGCGAAGACGCAGGTGAGCGTGCCGACGAAGAACGTCACGGCGAGCAGGATGATCGTCTTCCGACGCCCCCAGCCGTCCGCGATCCGCCCGCCGAGCATCGCGCCGACGGCTGCACCGAAGAGCAGCGAGCTCGTGACGACGCCCTCGGTCAGGTTCGTCAGGCCGAGCTCCTCCTTCATGGGGAGCAGCGCGCCGTTGATCACACCGGTGTCGTAGCCGAAGAGCAGACCACCGAAGGTCGCGACGAGGGCCAGGACGCCGAGACGGCGACGGTGGGGCCCCTCTCCCACCGGTGGAAGTGCGACGTTCGGTGCTGTCGGCTTGATGTCGACCATTCGATGACTCCTTCGTCGGGTGACTGCGCGGCGTTGCGTGCAGCGATCGTATCCCGATTCCATGTCCTGTCAATTGGACATTCTGTCGACCTGACGTTTGGACCGATCCAAGAAACGCCTGATGAGCGAGGGAGCGGTCCAATGTGTCCCGGTCCGGAACCATTCTGGCCGACGGCTCGACGAGGCACCGACGGCCGAGCGGTCGTCGGACGCCGGTGCGACTCAGGCGGGGTCGGTCGGACCGTCGCCGAGCACGTCGCCGAGCGAGGCCATCCCCGCCCCGTGGTCGGTGTACCGGCGGACCGTGCGGCGGGCCGCGGCGCTCGCGGCCCCGCCGAGCGTCGGGTTCCGCCGAGCGGCGTCGGCGACGCGGCCCGCGTGGCCGGCGGTCGACAGCAGGACGTTCGCCAACGCACGCGCCGCCCCGGGCTCCGGGACGCCGGTGACGGTCCAGGCGCTGCGGAGCTGCTCGTCGGGCGTGACCCCGCGGCGGGTGCCCATCCGGTGCCAGTCCGACAGTGCTCCCTCGGTGCGCTCGGCGGCTCGTTCGACCTCGCCCGCGCGCCGGCGCTGGACGGCACGCGCGGCGTCGACCGAGGCGTCGTCCGTGCCGTGCTCGCGACCCTCGACCGCGGCGGCACGCTGCCGGGCCTCGGTGTCGTCGCCGCCGGCCTCGGCGATGCGAGCGGCGTGGGCGGCGGCTGCGGCAGCGAGGATGTCGTGGCGGTCCATGCCTCGACGGTAGCCGCTCGTACCGACACCTGTGCCCCCGGACACATCCGCTCGTCCCCGCTCCTCCCCGCCCCGGGTCCGGCAGTAGCATCGGGACCCGAGGGGGAATCATGAACCGAACCGTCGCGACCGGCGTCACCGCCCTGGTCGTCGCCGTCGCGCTGTCCGGTTGCTCGCTGCTCGGCGGGACCGACGGAGCGCTCCCGGCGCCCTCGGTCCCACCGACGGCGAGCAGGACGCCCGCACCGACCGCCACCGCGACCGAGGACCCGGACGCCGCACGGCTCGAGGCCTCGGCGACGCCGCGCGCACCCACCCCGGTCGCGAGCGAGGCGGCCGTCCCCGACCCCGTGCTCACGCCCGTCCCGGCCGGCACGGTCCTGGCCGAGGGCGACGTCGCGTCACCGAAGGGCAGCATCCACTTCCACTACCGGGTCGTCGCGGACGGGGACGACACCTTCACGGCGCAGTACACCGGTGTGACCTCGTCCCTCCCGGTGCCGATCGGCGTCGGCTTCTTCGAGCGTGACCGGCAGGTGGGCGACGGCCTGACGTACCCCGGCGTGGGCGACGCCGTGCTCGGCGGTCCGACCCCGGCGCCCGTGGGAGCGGACGTGCCGCTCGACGGCTCGGGCGTCGACCCGTCGGGGCTCGTGACGCTCGTGGTGTCGTCGGCGGCCGGTGCCGCGCAGACGGACCTGCCGATCGAGATCGCCGGCGGCAAGGTGCTCGCGGTCGCGCCCGTGCGGTGGTCGGTGCCCGAGCGGCAGACGAACGTGCACCCGGTCGACGGCGGCGCTCGGGCGAACGCCGCCGGTCCGGTCACGGCGACGTCTACCTCGGGAGCGCCCCGGTCCTACACGGTCGCTCCGGACGACCTGATCGGCGACGTGGCCGCACGCTTCGGCATCAGCGTGAAGGCACTCGTCTGGCTGAACGCCGACGTGCAGGTGTTCGGCGACGACCAGTACCTCTACGAGGGCACGACGCTCAACCTCGACCCGCTCGCCCGCTGACGCGCGCTGCGCGCTTGCCGAGTCTCGGCCTGCGCGACACTCCTCGCGGCGAGCGGGCCGAGAAGTGTCGCCCACCGCGAGTCTCGCCCCGGGCGCCCCGGGCGCCCCGGGCGCCCCGCGGCACGCGGCACGCGCGCACGCGACGGACGGGAGGCGCGGTGCCAGCCGGCACCGCGCCTCCCGTCCGTCAGGTGCGCGCCCTACTCGCCGCGCAGCTCCAGGTACTTCGCGATGAGCGCCTTCGTCGAGGAGTCCTGCGACGCGAGCGCGTCCTGGTCGCCGTCGACGGCCGGTGCGATCTGCAGCGCGAGCTGCTTGCCGAGCTCGACGCCCCACTGGTCGAACGAGTCGATGCCCCAGATGGTGCCCTCGGTGAACACGATGTGCTCGTACAGCGCGATGAGCTGACCGAGCACGCTCGGGGTGAGCTCCGGCGCGAGGATCGACGTGGACGGCTTGTTGCCCGTGAAGGTGCGGGCGGCGACGATCCCCTCGTCGGTCGTGCCCTCCGCGCGGACCTCGTCGGCGGTCTTGCCGAACGCGAGCGCCTTCGTCTGGGCGAAGAAGTTCGCGAGGAACAGCGCGTGGACGTCCTGGCCCGGCTGCACGGCCCCGCCGTCGCCGGACTCGTCCTTGAGCGGACGGGCCGGCTTTGCGACCGTGATGAAGTCCGCGGGGATCAGGCGGGTGCCCTGGTGGATGAGCTGGTAGAACGCGTGCTGGCCGTTCGTGCCCGGCTCGCCCCAGAAGACCTCGCCGGTGTCCGTCGTGACGGGCGAGCCGTCCCAGCGGACACGCTTGCCGTTCGACTCCATCGTGAGCTGCTGCAGGTACGCGGCGAAGCGGTGCAGGTACTGCGTGTACGGCAGGACCGCGTGGCTCTGCGCGCCGAGGAAGTTCGTGTACCAGACGTTGAGCAGGCCCATCAGGACGGGGACGTTCTGCTCGAGCGGCGTGGTGCGGACGTGCTCGTCGACCGCGTGGAAGCCGGCGAGGAACTGCTGCCAGTTCTCCTTGCCGATCGCGATGACGACCGAGGTGCCGATGGCGGAGTCGACCGAGTAGCGGCCGCCCACCCAGTCCCAGAAGCCGAAGGCGTTCTCGGGATCGATGCCGAACGCGGCGACCTTGTCGAGCGCGGTCGAGACGGCGACGAAGTGCTTGGCGACGGCGTTCGACTTCTCGTCGTCCGACGCGTCGGTCAGGCCCAGGCGCTCCCACAGCCACTGGCGGGCCAGGCGGGCGTTCGTCAGGGTCTCGAGCGTGCCGAACGTCTTCGACGCGACGATGAAGAGCGTGGTCTCCGGGTCGAGGTCCGCGGTCTTCTCGTAGATGTCGGCGGGGTCGATGTTCGAGACGAAGCGCGCCTCGAGCCCGTCCTGCACGTACGGCTTGAGCGCCTCGTAGACCATGACCGGGCCGAGGTCCGATCCACCGATGCCGATGTTCACGACCGTCTCGATGCGCTTGCCGGTGACACCGGTCCACGAGCCGTCACGCACCTGCTCCGCGAAGGCGTAGACCTTGTCGAGGGTGGCGTGCACGTCGGCGTCCACGTCCTGCCCGTCGACGACCAGCGCCGGCTCGATGCCCTCCGGACGACGGAGCGCGGTGTGCAGGACGGCACGGTCCTCGGTCACGTTGATGTGCTCGCCGGCGAGCATCGCCCGGAAGCGCTCGGCGACGCCGGTGTCCTTCGCGACCTGGAGCAGGGCGCCGAGGATCTCGTCGTCGACGAGGCCCTTCGACAGGTCGACGGTCAGGTCGGCGGCCTGGAACGTGTAGCGCTCGGCACGACCGGGGTCGCTGTCGAACCAGCCGCGCAGGTCCGGGGTGAAGCCGTCGGCGATGCCGGCGAGCTTCTTCCAGCCGTCGGTCGATGTGGGGTCGACGGGAGCGGATTCGGTCACTTCGGTCCTCCTGGGTACCTTCAAGACGTACTGGACCGCGGGTCACCGCAGCGCTGCGTCGCGGACCACGTCCGAGCGTAGTGCGCTCCGGCAGGTGACGTGCACAGTCGCCCGGGAGGCACGGTGCACGTCCGCCCCGCCGGTCACGCCGTCGACGCCGCCGGTTCCTCGGCCGTGGCCCGGAAGCGCCGCAGGCGCAGGCTGTTCGTCACCACGAAGACGGACGAGAACGCCATCGCCGCACCCGCCAGCACCGGGTTCAGCAGTCCCGCCATCGCCAGCGGGATCGCCGCGACGTTGTACGCGAACGCCCAGAACAGGTTGCTGCGGATCGTGCGGAGCGTCGCCCGCGACAGCCGGACCGCGTCCGCCACGACGGTGAGCCGCCCGCTCACGACGGTGATGTCGCTCGCCGCGATCGCCGCGTCGGTGCCGGCTCCCATGGCGATGCCGAGGTCCGCGGCCGCGAGTGCCGCGGCATCGTTCACCCCGTCGCCGACCATGGCGACCGTCCGCCCCTCGGCCTGCAGCCGTCGGACGGTCTCGAGCTTCGAGGCGGGGGTCGCCCGGGCGTGCACCTCGTCGATGCCGAGCCGGACCGCGACGGCGCGGGCAGCGCCCTCGTTGTCGCCGGTGAGCAGCACGGGACGCAGACCCAGCGCGACGAAGCGCCGAACGGCCTCCGGCGCCTCGGGCTTCACGGTGTCGCCGACGACGACCGCGCCGATCACGCTGCCACCCCGTGCGACGAGGACCGCGGTCCCACCGTCAGCCTCGGCCGCGTCGACCCGTCCGGCCAGCGCGTTCGGCACTGGCACGGCCCACGCCTCGGCGAGCCACCGAGCGGTGCCGACGACGACGACCTCGCCGTCGACGAACGCCTGCGCTCCGGCACCGGGCGTCGCGGTGAACTGCTCCGCCGTCGGTACGACGACGTCACGCGACCGTGCCGACCGGACGATCGCCCGCGCGACGGGGTGCTCGGAGCCGTCCTCGACCGCAGCGGCCACGGCGAGCAGGGCCGCGTCGGCGTCCGGTGCGCCGTCGACCGGCAGGACCGCCGACAGGCGCATCTCCCCGGTCGTCACGGTCCCGGTCTTGTCGAGCACGATCGTGTCGACGGCACGCGTCCGTTCGAGGGCCTGCGGTCCACCGATCAGGATGCCGAGCTGCGAGCCGCGGCCCGTACCGACGAGCAGGGCGGTCGGGGTCGCGAGCCCGAGGGCGCACGGGCAGGCGATGATCAGTGTCGCGACGGCAGCGGTGAACGCCGCGGTCAGGGAGCCACCGGCGACGAGCCAGCCGACGAACGCGACGACCGCGAGGCCGATGACGACGGGCACGAACACCGCCGAGACGCGGTCGGCCAGCCGCTGCACGGCGGCCTTGCCGGTCTGCGCCTCCTCCACGAGGCGGCCCATCCGGGCGAGCTCGGTGTCGGCGCCGACGGCGGTGACCTCGATCACGAGCCGCCCCCCGACGTCGATGGTGGCCCCGGTCACACGGTCGCCCGGACGGACCTCGACCGGCACGCTCTCTCCGGTGAGCATGCTGAGGTCGACGGCGGAGGAGCCCTCGCGCACGACGCCGTCGCTCGGGATCCGTTCCCCCGGCCGGACGACGACGACGTCCCCGACGACGAGCGACGCGGCGGGCACACGGGTCTCGACGGGCCCGGACGGCCCGTCGCGGAGCACCGAGGCGTCCTTCGCGCCGAGTTCGAGCAGCGCACGCAGGGCCGCTCCGGACCGCTGCTTCGCCCGGGCCTCCATGTAGCGGCCGGCCAGGATGAACACCGTGACGGCAGCCGCCACCTCGAGGTAGAGGTCGCTCGCCTCGGGGTCCGTGGCGAACCACGAGAAGGTCATGTGCATGCCCGGCCGACCGGCGTCGCCGATGAAGAGCGCGACCAGCGACCACCCGAACGCGGCGAGGACGCCGAGGCTGACCAGGGTGTCCATGGTCGCGGCGCCGTGCCGGGCGTTCACCCACGCGGCACGGTGGAAGGGCAGCGCGCCCCACACCGCGACCGGCGCCGCCAGCGCCAGGGCCGCCCACTGCCAGTTCGGGAACTGCAGGACCGGCACCATCGAGAGCAGCACCACGGGCACGGCGAGCACGGTGGAGACGACGAGCCGCTGCCGCAGGGGCGCGGTCGCGTCGTCACGGGTCTCGGCGTCGGCTGCGTCGTCGTCGGCTCCGGGCGCCGGCCGCCGCACGTGCTCGGTCGCGCCGTACCCGGCGGCCTCGACCGCCGCGACGAGCGCCGCGGTGTCGACCGCGTCCGGGTCGGTCACCGACACCTGCGCCTGCTCGGTCGCGTAGTTCACGGTGGCGGTGACACCCGGCAGCTTGCCCAGCTTCCGCTCGACACGGTTCGCGCACGAGGCGCAGGTCATCCCCGTGATGTCGAGCTCGACGACGCCCTCGCTCACCGGGCCACGACCTCGTACCCCGCCTCCGCGATCGCGCCGCGCAGGGCGTGGTCGTCGATCGGGTGGTCCGACGTGACGGTGACGGACGACGATCCGCCCGGCACCAGGTCGACGGCGACGTCGGTCACGCCGGCGAGCTCGGAGACCTCCTCGGTCACGCTCGCCACGCAGTGCTCGCAGGTCATCCCGGTCACGGCGACGGTCTCGGTGGTCATGGGTCCTCCTCGGTGTGTGGTGGTGGTGGTGTGGTCAGGAACGGACGAATCGGGCAATCGCGTCGCTCGCCTCGCGGAGCTTCGCGTCGGCGGTGTCGCCGCCCTCGGCCACGGCCTCGGCGACGCAGTGGCGCAGGTGGTCCTCGAGCAGCGACAGGGCGACCCGCTCGAGCGCGCGGTTCGCCGCCGAGATCTGGGTCAGCACGTCGATGCAGTACGTCTCGTCCTCCACCATGCGGGCGATCCCGCGCACCTGCCCCTCCGCGCGGCGCAACCGCTTGAGCAGGTCGTCCTTGTCCTCGATGTACCCGACGTGCGCGTGTGGTGCTGCTGGCATCCTGACCTCCACCTCTCCGAACACGGTACCCCCCTGGGGTATTTCGATCGCAGCGGAGCACGCCGACGCGGAGACTTCCCTGAGAATCTGTCACTGAGCGCTGGCGTCCCTCGTCCGCACGGGAGACGGTCTGCGCGGCCCGGCGGATCATCGTCAGCATGCGGATCGAGGCGGTGCACCGGACGGGAGGCGCGTGGCGGGCACGGCCGCGCGCCTCCCGTCCGGCACCCGTCGCGACCGACGTAGGAAGCGCGCATCCCGGACAGTGCTGGCATGATGCGCGGGTGAGCACCTCGTCGACGAACGGTTTCCGCCGCCTGCGGTTCACCGAGAGCGACGGCACCGACTACGGCCGGATCTTCTCGGCCGAGTACAACGGCCGCGACCTCGGCACCGAGACCTACGTCGCCGAGGGCACCCGGTACGAGTACACGATCGTGGGCGACGACGACGTCACGCTCCGCACCATGCGCGCCGAGGGCGGTCGTCGCGGCGGCGTGATCGGCCCGCGCAACGACCACGTCGTGTTCTGGCTCACCCACGGACGCCTCGAGATGCACTTCGCGGACCGCACGCGCGTGATCGAGCCGGGAAGCCCCTACATCGCATCCGCGTCCGAGGCGTACCGCTTCGAGTCGGCCGACACCGTCTACAACGGACTGCACGTGTCGGACCCGTTCCTCCGGTCGGTCGGCGCAGGACTCGGCTACCGCCTGCCGGACGGTCCGCTGCTGTTCGACCAGCAGGACGAGACGATCGCCCGGCGCGAGCCGCTCCGTCGCCTGGTGCAGGACCTCGCACCCGCGCTGCTCGACGACCGTGTGGTCGGTCCGATGCGGACAGCACTGAACCGGCGGCTCGCGGTGGTCGTGCTGGACACCTTCCCGATCCGCAACCGGGGTCAGGACGTCCCCGTCGCGAACCGACTGCGCGACGCGATCCGTCACATCGAGGCGCACGCGCACGACCGCCCCTCGGTGCCCGACATCGCCGCCGCCTGCGGACTGAGCCAGCGCGGGCTGCAGGACGTCTTCGCACGGACGCTCGGCACCACACCCAACCGCTTCATGCGCGACCACCGGCTCGACTGCGTGCGTCGCGAGCTGCTCCGTGCAGCCGGTGACGAGGGCGTGACGCCGGTCGCCCGACGGTGGGGCTTCACCAACCCCGGTCGCTTCGCGGCGGCGTACCGGGAGCGCTTCGGGGAGGACCCGGCCGCGACGCTCCGGGGGTCGCGCGCCGCACGACCCGAGTCCGGACGGACCTCCTGGCGGGTCCGACGAGCCGTGGCGCACATCGTCGAGCACGCCGGGAGCGACCTGACCGTCGACGACATCGCGGACGCGGCGGGGGTGCGTCCGCGCCGGCTGCAGCAGCTCTTCCAGCAGGAGTGCGGGCTGTCCCCGATGGCGTACGTGCGCTCCGTGCGCGACGCTGCGTCGCGCAACACCGGGGCCGGTATCGGCGGCACCGACTGACGACTCCTCCGTCGGGGTACACGGAGAACCGGCGTTCTGGCGCTTCTCCTGGAAGACCGCTGGAACCCGGGACAGCCGCGTGACGAACCTCGGTGTCAGCCCGTCTCATCCGTGAACAGCATCCGCTGGGAACGAGTCCCGGCGGGCACTCGAAGGGAGCCTCCAATGGCTGACACCACCACCACCTCGACCACTCCGGCGACCGCTTCGGCGGCGTCGCGCTCGGCCGTCCAGAACGGTTCGGGCACTGCGGGCAAGACCACGATCGACGACACCGTCGTGTCGAAGGTCGCCGGCATCGCCGCGCGTGAGGTCAACGGCGTGCACTCGCTGGGCGGCGGCGCCGCTCGTGCGATCGGCGCGATCCGCGACGCGATCGGTCAGCGTGACCACGGTCAGGGCGTCAAGGTCGAGGTCGGCGAGAAGCAGGTCGCCGCGGACGTCGTGATCGTCGCGGAGTACCCGGTGTCGCTGCAGCAGGTCGCGGACGGTGTCCGTTCGTCGGTCGCTCGCGCGCTGGAGCAGATCGTCGGCATGGAGGTCGCCGAGGTCAACGTGACCGTCCAGGACGTCTTCATCCCGGGGGATGACGACGACAGCGACGAGAAGAAGGAGTCCCGCGTTGAGTAACACACTCGTCGGCGCGCTGATCGGCGCCATCCTCGCCGTCGTGGCACTGCAGTTCGGGTTCTGGGGCTTCGTCCTGGTGGTCGTGTTCGGTCTGATCGGTGCCCTCGTGGCCGCGATCGCGACGGGCAAGATCGACCGTGGTGCCCTGACCGACGTGCTGACCGGACGCCGGAGCTCCCGGTGAGCGCCGGCCCGGGGAGCCTCCCGGTGAGCGCGGTCCCGGGCCGGGTCGAGATCACTGCCCGGGCGCTGACGGCGCTGGCCCGGGCCGTCGCAGCGGAGCGTCTCGGCGCTCCCGCGAAGCGGCTCCGGGTCGGGGTGGAGGACCACGACGGCGCGCTCGCGCTCGAGGTCACCGGCCCGATCGCCGCTGGCGGAGACGTCGTCTCCGCGGCGTCGGCGGCTGCGGACACGATCCGTTCCCGCGTCGGGGACCTCTCCGGTCGACGGGTGGGTCGGACCCACATCGAACTGACCGGGATCGTGCGTGCGCACGAGGGCCGGGTCCGGTAGGAGGAGGCAAGCATGAGCACCGAACAGCTCGAGAAGCGGCTGCGTCGTCGCAGCATCCACCGGTCCCGGTCCACCGCCCTCGCGATCACCCTGGTCGTCGTCGCACTGGTCGCGGCGTGGATCGGCACCGAAGCGGTCCTCAAGGCCATCGGACAGGGCCCGCTGCTGGCGGACCCGCAGACCGTCGCCGACACCGCCCTC
>NZ_JBIUZP010000004.1:0-1664 GCF_044745105.1 Curtobacterium sp. NPDC087080
TTTTTGCCGTGGTCCGCCGGTTGTCGGGCATGGGGCGTTTTTGCCGCCGGCGGCGGGCGCCGGGGGGGGGGGGGGGGCCCGCCCCGTGGGGGGGGCTGGGGGGGGGGGGGGGGGGGGGGCCCCCCCCCCCCCCCTCCCGTCCGCCGTGTTCCCGGCTCAGTCCCCGCGGTCGCCGACCGCGTCGGCCGCCTGCTCGTACAGGCTGGTCGCCAGTGAGTTGAGCACCTCGTGCAGCTCGCCGCCGTGCGCGCCGTCGACGGCGCGCAGCATCGCCCCGTAGCGGGCGCGGTAGTCCTCGACCACGGCGTCGCCGGCCGGGAGCAGGCGCAGCAGCGACCCGCGGCGGTCGGCGGGGTTGGGCGCACGCTCGAGCAGGCCGGCGGCCGTCATGCGGTCGATCATGTTCGTCACCGCGCCCGAGGTCAGGCCGAGGTACCCCGCGACCTCGGTGGGGGTGGAGTAGCCCGTGTCGCTGACGAGCACGAGTGCGCGCAGGGCGTTCTCGTGGATGCCGGCTCGCGCGCTCAACTGCCCGACCAGGCTCGTGTTCGCGCGGACGACCGCGGCGAAGGCCGCCATGAGGTCGGCGTCGTCGTCGCTGGTGGGGGCCACGGGACCTGCTTCCGTCGGAGGGGGACACGGGACGTCCCCCGCTCTGGGGTAAGTATAAGAGTGGTCAACTTGGTGAATCAGTGACTATCTTGATGATTGAAGCAAGTGAGCCCGAACCACTTGCTCCCGATCCTCCGACAAGCCCGAACCACCACCGAACGAAGAGGTCCACCGTGTCCACCAAGCTCCGCACCTCCGCGCTGAAGCGGATCCGTTTCGCCCCCGTGGCGCTCCTGGCCGGCATCTTCGCGGCCGTCCTGCTCTCGCTCTCCCTCACGGGCACCCTGTCCGGGTTCGCGGCGAGCATCACCAACTCGAGCAACACCGCCGCCACCGGCACCCTGGTCATGCAGGAGCAGAACGCCGGCGCGACCGTCACCTGCCTCAGCACCGACGGCGGCTCGGTCTCGACGAACGCGGCGACCTGCTCGACGATCAACAAGTTCGGTGGCAGCACGACGATGACGCCGGGCAACACCGTGAACACCGCGATCTCGATCAAGAACACCGGCACCGCGAACGCCGCGACCTTCACGCTCACCCCCGGTGCGACCTGCACGCAGTCGGCCAACGGCACCCAGAACGGCACCGCCACCGACCTGTGCGCGAAGATGAACCTCGTCATCACCTCGGGTTCGACCACCGTCTTCACCGGCACCCTGGCGAGCTTCAAGGGTGCGCCGGCCTCGTCCTTCACGATGCCCCAGGCACCCGCCGCCGGCGCGACCGTCCCGTTCAACTTCGCCGTGACCCTCGACCCGTCGGCCGGCAACACGTACCAGGGCCTCGCAGCGTCCGTCCCGATGACCTGGACGTTCACCGCCTGACCCGCAGGGAGCGCGCCGGCGTGACGACCTGATCCCGCCCCGCCGGCACCTCCCGGCTCCCGCACCCGCCTCCCCGGATCGACCCCTCAGACCGACGCCCCCCGACCGGCCTCCCCCCTTCCGGCCGGGTGACGTCATCCCCGGCGCAGTCCGACCGTCGTCCCCCCGTCCGGTCGGACGCGCCCACCCCGGCGGCGCTCGGACGTCCCCCGCGTCCGAGCGCCG
>NZ_JBIUZP010000004.1:1674-485084 GCF_044745105.1 Curtobacterium sp. NPDC087080
GCCTCCCTTCCTCTCGAGCACACCGCGCGCCGGGCCCGCCCCCCCGGGGGGGGGGGCGCCCCCCCCCGGCCCCCCCCCCCCCCCGCCCGCCGGCCCCCCCCCCCCCCGCCACCCCCTCCCACGCAGTCCCCCACCCGCACCACCCGCCGTCCCCGCCTGACGGGGCGGCCGACCCCACCGGAGCAGCAGATGAGCCAGACCGCAGCGATCCCGCTCAGCGGCACGCTCGACCGTCCGGTCCTGCGCGGCCGTGCCGTCAGCCGCTCCGAGACCGTCCTCGCCTGGACCGTCGCAGTGGTCGCCGCCGTCCTGCTCACCGCCGCCGTCCTGTTCCTGTCCGCCGGCGGTCGCTGGTTCGTCGTCGAGACGCCCTCGATGGGCGAGGCCGCCCCGGTCGGCACGCTCGTGCTCGACCTGCCCGTCGACGTGGACACGCTCGCGGTCGGTGACGTCGTCTCCTTCGCGACCGACGCGAACCCCGGTGTCGTCTACACGCACCGCATCATCGGCATCGACGCCGAGGGCCTGCACACCCGCGGCGACATCAACGGCGCCACCGACCCGTGGACGCTCACGCAGCACGACGTCATCGGCGCGCCGGTGCTCCTCGTCCCCCACCTCGGCTGGCTGTTCCGGGCCGCCCCGATCCTGCTCGTCGGCACCCTGCTGATCTGGACCCTCACGAGCGCCTTCACCGACCGCGTGACGCGCACCTGCCTCCGCATCGCCGGCGGCGCCCTCACGGCCTCGTACGCGGCGTTCGTCCTGAAGCCGTTCGTCAACGTCACGACCATCACGAACACCTCGAGCCCGCACGGCGTCGAAGCGACGATCGTCTCCTCCGGCATCTTCCCGGTCCGTGTCGACGCCCACGGCGGCAACTCGGTCCACCTGGTGGACGGCCAGGTCGGACGCGTCGTGATCGAGGAACTCACGAAGAACGGGCACTACCAGTTGACCTCGAACATCGACCTCGACCCGGTGGGCTGGGCCGCGCTCGTCCTGGTGTGCCTCGTGCCGCTCGTGCTGTGCCTGGCCGTCGGTCGTGTCGAACCGGTGCGTGCATCGTGACCGGCCGCCCCCTGCGCTCCCTGCGCGACGGCCGGGTCGTCGCCGTCCTGCTCGTCGTCGCCCTCGCCGTGGTCGTGCTGCTGAACCAGTTCGCCCCGACCCGCTCCGCGTACAGCGCGACGGTGACGAACTCGACCAACTCCGCGGCCACCGCGCCGTACTTCACCTGCGGCGCCGCAGCGCTGGCCGACGCGTCCGGTGCGCTGTTCGCGTACGACCTCGACGAGGCCGCCGGGTCGCGCACCGCCGCCGACTCCTCCGGCAAGAACGCCGCGGGCACGTACCAGGGTTCCTTGGCCACGACCGCGAACCCCGGGGCCTGCACCCGAGACGGCGGCACCGCCTACACGCTCAACGGGTCGACGAGCTTCGTCTCGACGCCGCGCTCGTACGCGAACCCGACGACCTTCAGCGAGGAGGTCTGGTTCCGCACGACCGTCGCCGGCGGGCTGCTCATCGGCTTCGGCAGCAACCAGGTCACCACCTCGGGGCAGCACGACCGGCAGATCTACGTCAACACCGCCGGGCAGCTCGTGTTCGGCGCGTACAACGGCGCGACGCAGGTGATCACCTCGCCGAAGGCCGTCACCGACGGCGCGTGGCACCACGTCGTGTCGACCATGTCGCCGACGAACGGCATGCGCCTGTACCTCGACGGCACGCTCGTCGCGTCGAACAGCGCGTTCAAGGCACCCGAGAACTACACCGGGTACTTCCGCATCGGGTACGACACCATCAGCGGCTGGCCGGGTGCCCCGGGCAACTTCTTCTTCACCGGCCAGATGCGCTACGCCGCCGTGTACTCGACGGAACTGACCGCGACGCAGGTCGCGAACCACGCCGCGGCCGGTCGCTGACGCGGCCACGAGCCGGACGGGAGGCCCGTGGCGGGGCCGCCACGGGCCTCCCGTCCGTCCGTGAGCGGGTGGGGGAAACCCCCACCCGATCGTGCGGCCACCACCGTCGAGGGCTGCTCGCGTCCGCCCCTACTGTGAAGCCGTGCAGAAAGCGACCGCCCTCTGGAGCTCCGCAGTGGACCTCCTCCTCGACGCGTTCCTCGGGTTCGTCTGGTTCATCCTCGTCGTCACGCTCCTCGCCACCTCGATCGGCAGCATCCCCGCGGCAGGTCTGGGGGTGCTGCTCCTGGTGGCCACCACCCTGACGGCTCGGTGGGTCGCCGAGGTCGAGCGCCGCCGCGCAGCGGCCCTCCACGACGTCGAGATCCCCCGTCCGGTCCGCAGGGCGACCCGCGTCACCGGACCCTGGCGCCCCGTGGTGCAGGCGTTCGTCGACCTCGCCGACCCGGTGACCTGGCGGGTCCTGGCGCACCACCTGGTGTCCACCGTGCTCGGCTGGGGCTTCCTCGGACTCGTGACGCTCGCGCCGTTCGTCGTGACGACGGCCCGGAGCGGTCCCCTGCTGGGATTCCTGCCCGGCGGCACGGCCGGCGGTGTCCTCGCCGGCGTGGTGCTCCTCGTGGTGACCGTGCTGTACGTGTGGGGCGCCGGCAGTCTCGACCGGGCGCTCGCGCCGCTGCTCCTCGGTTCGAGCCGGACCGCTGCGCTGCAGGACCGCATCGACCGCCTCACGGACGCCCGGCAGGGAGCGGTCGACGCCGCGACGACCGAACGACTCCGCATCGAGCGCGACCTGCACGACGGCGTGCAGCCGCGGCTGGTGGCACTGGCGATGACCCTCGGGATGGCGCGGTCGCGGTTCGACAGCGACCCCGCGGCCACCCGGGAGCTCCTCGACCAGGCGCACCGCGACGCGAAGGACTCGATCACCGAGCTCCGGCAGCTCGCCCGGGGCATCCACCCGGCGATCCTCACCGACCGCGGGCTCGACGCCGCACTGTCCGCCGTCGCCGCGCGCAACGCCGTCCCCACGGCCGTCGACGTGGCGCTCACCGCCCGCCCGCGGCCCGAGGTCGAGGCGGTCCTGTACTTCGCCGTCGCCGAGGCGCTCACGAACGTCGCGAAGCACTCCGGCGCCACGCGGTGTTCGGTCACCGTCGACCAGGTACCCGGCGGCCTCCGCACCGTGGTGTGGGACGACGGCGTCGGCGGCGCAGGCACCGACGGACACCCCGGCGGAGGCCTCAGCGGGATGCGGGACCGCGTCCGTGCGGCCGGCGGGACCCTGCTGACCGAGAGCCCCGTCGGCGGCCCGACCCGAGTGACCGTGGAGGTCCCGTGCGCATCGTGATCGCCGAGGACGCCGTCCTCCTCCGTGCCGGACTCGTCCGCCTGCTCACCGACGCCGGACACCAGGTGACGGCCGCCGTCGACACCGCTCCGGCCCTGCTCGACGCCGTCGCCGCCGACCGCCCCGACCTGGCGATCGTCGACGTCCGGATGCCCCCGACCTTCACCGACGAGGGGGTCCGTGCCGGTGTCCTCATCCGGGCGCAGCACCCCGGGGTCGCGGTGCTCGTGCTCTCCCAGTACGTCGAGGAGCGCTACGCCGCCGACCTCATCACGAGCGACACCGCGGGGCTCGGGTACCTGCTCAAGGACCGCGTGGTCGAGGTCGACGAGTTCCTCGGTGACGTCGCCCGGGTCGGCTCGGGCGGCACCGTGTTCGACCCCGAGGTGGTCGCGCAGATCCTCGCCCGCTCCCGCCGCACGGACGGCATCGACACCCTGTCCCCTCGGGAGCTCCAGGTCCTGCAGCTCATGGCCGAGGGACGGTCGAACAGCGCCGTCGGTGCCGAGCTGCACATCACCGAGAGCTCCGTCGAGAAGCACGTGTCCGCCGTGTTCACCAAGCTCGGCGTCCCGGCGGAGGGCACCGGCAACCGCCGCGTGCTCGCCGTCCTCCGCTACCTGTCCGAGGCCGCCGGCCCGGGACGCTGACCGCGCACCTGCCCCGCCATCCCATCCCGCACCACCACCCGAAGGAACGAGTTCCCCGTGACGACGACCGCCCCGCCCACCAGCACCACGCCCCCGCCGGCTCCCCGGCGTCCCCGCACCCTGCGGACCGTCCTGCTCGTGGTCGGCTCCGTCCTGCTCGTCGCGCTGCTCGCCCTCGTCGTCGTGCAGTCCGTCGCCGCTTCCGACCGCCAGGACCACTCCCGGACGAGTGCCGTCGACGAGTCCTTCGACCGCATCCGGATCGACACCGGTTCGACCGACATCCGCATCGAGCGGGCTGACGTGGACCGCACGGAGATCGTCTTCGTCGCCGGGGACACCCGGCTGCGTGAGCGGCACGCGGTCCGCGACGGCGTGCTGGACCTGACCGTCGCCGGTCCGGCGTGGAGCATCGTCGACCTGTCCGTCGGGGTCCGTCAGGGTGCGGACCTGACGGTGCGGGTGCCGTCGGACGCCGCGGACGTCCCGATCGAGGTCGGCGCCACCTCCGGCGACGTGCTGCTCGCCGGCACCTGGGGCGACGTCGCCCTGACGAGCACCGCCGGTGA
This sequence comes from Curtobacterium sp. NPDC087080, assembly GCF_044745105.1. Classification (NCBI taxonomy): domain Bacteria; kingdom Bacillati; phylum Actinomycetota; class Actinomycetes; order Micrococcales; family Microbacteriaceae; genus Curtobacterium; species Curtobacterium sp. NPDC087080. Next base: position 6,173 of record NZ_JBIUZP010000004.1, read on the forward strand.
CGTCGCGTTCGACGGTCGCGCGGACACCCTGACGGTCGAGGCGACCTCGGGGGACGTGGACCTCGCACTCGGCGCGGCGCCGCGGAGCGTCACGGTCGACACCACCTCCGGCGACCAGGAGGTCCGCCTGCCGGACGGCCGGTACGCGATCACCGCCGAGGCGACCGTCGGCGACGTCGAGAACGAACTCGGCACCGACCCGGCTGCCGCGCAGCGGTACCGGTTCACGGCGGTCGCGGGCGACATCGAGATCGAGCGCGGGCCGGGTCGCTGACGGGACGACGGACGGACGGGAGGCGCGTGGCGGGGCCGCCATGCGCCTCCCGTCCGGCTCCGGCACTGTCCCGAGCACGTGCGCCGACCGGACAGCGTGTCCCTCGGTCACCCTGGTCGCTCCCGGGGATCCGGCGTACCCAGGACCCTCACCGTCCGACCACGGGAGGAACCCACATGACCAAGGACGCGAACGCCGCCACGCAGGAGAAGCTCGGCGGGATCCTCGAGGCCCGCGACTGGAGCCGCATGCACGAGGCCTGGCACGAGGACGTCGTCGACCACGACCCCGCGCCCGGTCAGGCGCCCGGACTCGCCGGCATCGTCGACTTCTGGACCGAGTTCACCACGGCGTTCCCCGACGTCACGCTCGAGGCCGACCCGCTGGTCGTCACCGACGACTTCGTCACCGCGGTCTTCACCATCCACGGCACGCACACCGGTCCGTTCCAGGGACACGAGCCGACCGGGCGGTCGTTCACCGTCCGCGGCATCCAGGTGTCCAAGTTCGTCGACGGGAAGATCGCCGAGCGCTGGGGGTCCACCGACCAGCAGGGCATCGAGGAGCAGCTGCAGCTCGGCTCGTCGGACGTGCAGTTCGTCAGCAAGGGCTGACCCCGCCGCCGCACCGGACGCCCCGGGTACGCTCGGGGCGTCCGGTACCAGCCGGGTCCGCCCTCGTCGAAAGGCACCCGTGCGTCTCCGAGCCCTCCTCGCCACCGTCGTCGTCGGAGCGCTCGCGCCCGTCCTGCTCGTCGCCGGACCGGCGTCCGCCCACGACGTGCTGGTCTCGTCCGACCCGGCGGCCGACGCGACGGTCGCGGGAGACCTGGACCGCATCACCCTGACCCTGTCCGAACCGCCGCTCAGCGGCCTGCAGACCGGCATCGTGATCAGCGTCACCGACGCGCAGGACGCCGAGCACACGTCCGGTGACGTGACCGTCGAGGGCAACACCATCGGCAAGGACCTCGACGTCTCCGAGACGGGGTCCTACCTGGTGCGGTGGCGGAGCGTGTCCGTCGACGGGCACCCGATCTCCGGCGAGTACCGGTTCGCGTCGAGCGGCCCGGCAGCGCTCGACCCCTCGACCTCCGGCGTCGCGGAGACACCGGCCCCGACCGCTGCAGCGTCCTCCGCAGCACCGACCGTGACCGCGACGGCGGACGCCGCGTCCGGGACCTCCGACGAGGTGTCGGCGACCCAGGCGGCGGCCGCCCCGGTCGATCACCGACACCACACGATCCTGCTGCTGATCGTCGCGCTCGTCGTCGTCGGGTTCGCCGGCGTCGTCGGCGTCCGCGCGCTGCTGGCTCGTCGGAACGGCGTCCCCGCTGACGGCACGGCTGCGGACGGCCCGGCTGCCGACAGCACCACCGAGGACGGCACGCGCCGGTGACCCGGGTGGGGCAGAGCCCGTCGGCTGCGGCTGCGGCTGCGGCTGCCCGCGCGGCGCTCGCCGCCGTCGCCGGTCCCGGCGCCGTTCCGCTCGTGCCCGCGATGCCGAGCACCTCGGACCCTCGGGCGGCTGCCGTGCTCATGCTCTTCGGCGTCCTCGACCGGGTGCCCGCCGAGCGCGCAGCGGCGGCCGACGCCGTGCACCGCGACCTCGACGTCCTGCTGCTCGCACGAGCGTCGACCCTCCGCTCGCACCCGGGCGAGATCGCGTTCCCCGGCGGGCGCATCGACCCCGGCGACGCCGACGCGCCCGCAGCAGCCCTGCGCGAGGCCCGCGAGGAGACCGGGCTCGACCCCGCCGGCGTCGAGGTCCTCGGGACCCTGCCCGCCGTGCCGCTCGCGCACTCGAACCACCTGGTGCGGCCGGTGCTCGGGTGGTGGAAGGAACCGACACCCGTGCGGGTCGTCGACGAGGGGGAGTCCGCCGCGGTCTTCCGGACACCCGTCGCCGACCTCCTCGACCCGGCGAACCGCGGGGTCACCGTGCTGCGCCGAGGCGGTCAGGAGTGGCGCGGGTCGGCCTTCACGGTCAGGTCCGACCAGGGCGTGCACACGCTCTGGGGGTTCACCGCGATGCTCCTCGACGCGCTCTTCGACCGGCTCGGTTGGACGGAGCCGTGGGACGCCTCGCACGAGCTGCCCCTGCCGTCCGGACGCTGACCGGACGTCGTAGGGTCGGGGCATGACCGTCGTCGCCCTCGTGTTCGCCGCTCTCGCCGCGCTCCTGCACGTGTACATCTTCGTGCTCGAGTCCGTCCTCTGGACCACCCCGCGAGCGCGGAACACCTTCGGCACCTCGGAGCAGGAGGCCGCCGCCACCCGCTCGCTCGCGTTCAACCAGGGCTTCTACAACCTGTTCCTCGCCGTGCTCGTGCTGGTCGGCATCGTCGTCGTCACGTCCGGTGGTACCGCGGTCGGCCTGACCCTCGTCGTCGCGGGGACCGGGAGCATGCTCGCCGCCGCACTGGTGCTGTTCACGAGCGACGCGACGAAGCGCCGGGCCGCGAGCACCCAGGGCGCACTGCCGCTCCTGGCGCTGGTCGCGCTCGGGATCGCCGCGCTGGTCTAGACGAGGTCGGCGAGCAGCGTCTCGACCCGCCGCCGGACCTCGTCGCGCACCGGACGGACCTGCTCGATCGGCAGGCCGGCCGGGTCGGTGAGCGCCCAGTCCTCGTAGCGCTTGCCCGGGAACACCGGGCAGGCATCGCCGCACCCCATCGTGACGACGACGTCGGCCTGGCGGACCGCGTCGGTGGTCAGGACGGCGGGCTGCTCGCCCGCGATGTCGATGCCCTCCTCGGCCATCGCCTGCACCGCGACCGCGTTGATCCGGTCGGCGGGTTCGGACCCGGCGGAGAACACGTCGACGCGGTCGCCGGCCAGGTGCCGCAGCCACCCGGCTGCCATCTGGGAGCGGCCGGCGTTGTGGACGCAGACGAACAGGACGGCGGGCTTCTGGTCGGGCACGGTGACTCCGGTGGTCGGTCGGGAAGGGTGCGCTCATCCTGCCGCACCGAGGTGGACGGACGGGACGGCCGACGACCGGGCCGCGCGACGGACGGGAGCCCGTGGCGGGCCGGCACCGTGCCTCCCGTCCGTCCCGTGGTGCCGAAGGGTCAGCTGGCCGCGGGCTGACAGCGGGGGCACCACCAGACACGTCGGGGCGCGGAGCCGACCACCTCGACGTCGTCGCGGGCGCGCACCCGCGTGCCGCAGCGCAGGCACGGCCGACCGGCGCGGCCGACGACCCAGTGGCGCTCGCCGCGACGGAGCACCCCGGTCGTCACCTGGTACGCGTCGGGCGTGGTCGCGGAGTGGCGGAGCATCCGCTGCGCGGCGTCGAGCAGCGCGGCCACGTCGACCGTGCCGATCGGCCGGTCCGGGTGCAGCCCGCGCAGGAAGCCGAGCTCGTTCGCCCAGAGGTTGCCGAGCCCTGCCACGCGCCGCTGGTCGAGCAGGACGGTGCGCACGGGCAGGTCCGGATCGGCCGTGCAGCGGCGGACGGCCTCGTCACGGTCGAAGTCCTCGTGCAGCAGGTCGGGCCCGAGGTGCCCGATCGCCAGGTGCTCGTCGCGGGTGGCGAGCAGTTCGACCACGGGCAGGGCGATCCCCCACACCGTGCGACCGTCGTCGAGGGCCATGCGCACCCGGGCGTCCTGCGCGGCGCGTGTCGGCAGCCGCTTCCCCGCGCCCGTCGTGGTCCACGAGCCGGTCATCCGCATGTGGGTGTGGAGCGTCGTGCCGTCGTTGAACCGGGTGAGCAGGTGCTTGCCGTGCGTGGCGTGCTCGACGATGCGTCGACCGCCGAGCGGGGTACCGGCGTCGGCGCCGCCGCGGAGCTCGCCACGGGCGACCAGCGCGCCGTCGACCGCACGGAGTCGGACTGCCAGGCGGTGGACGGAGTCACCCTCGGGCATGGCCCAACGCTAGGCGGGGCCACCGACAGCGGTGCTGCCCCGTGTCCCGGTGCCCGTCAGGCCGCTGCGGCGTGCTCCCGGAGCGCCGGGCAGTGCTCGGGCGTCGGGTGCTCGGTGATCGCGATGACCTCGTCGAGCCGGTCCCGGGCGGCCTCGAGCTCCGCGAGCTGCGCGGTGATCCGGTCGCGCTCGGCCACGAGCAGCGCGAACGACCCGGGCGTCGCCACCCCGGCGTCGACGCACGGCAGCAGCTGCACGATGGTGCGGCTCGGGAGTCCGGCGGCGAAGAGCTGCTGCACGAGCCGCACCCGTTCGACGGACACCGCGGCGTAGGTCCGCTGGCCGCCCGCGGTCCGCTCCGCCGTGAGCAGTCCCTGCTCCTCGTAGTACCGCAGCGAGCGCACGCTCGCCCCGGTCGCTGCCGCGAGGTCACCGATCCGCACGTCGTCTCCGATCTGCACTTGCACCTGACACCGATGTGAGGTCCTACCGTAGCCGAGCCGCCGCGGGAAGTGCCCGCCCGGCAGGAGGACACCATGGACATCGCCGGATCCGTCGCACTCGTCACCGGGTCGAACCGGGGCATCGGCCGCCGCTTCGTCACGCAGCTGCTCGAGCGTGGCGCGTCGAAGGTCTACGCGACCGCACGCCGCCCCGAGCTCGTCGACGTCGAGGGCGTCGAGGTGCTGCCGCTCGACATCACCGACGAGGCGTCCGTCGCCGCCGCGGCAGCCGCCGCGCAGGACGTCACGCTGCTCGTCAACAACGCCGGGATCGCGACCACCGGGTCACTGCTCCGCGACGACCTGACCGACGCCCGTCGGGAGATGGACACGCACTACTGGGGCACGCTCTCGGTGCTGCGGGCGTTCACGCCGGTCATCGAGCGCAACGGTGGCGGCGCGGTCGTGAACGTGCTGTCGGCGCTGTCGTGGTTCGTGTACCCGGGGTCCGGCGCGTACGCGGCGGCGAAGGCAGCGGAGTGGAACCTGACCAACGCCGTGCGACTCGAGCTCGCCGGATCGGGGATCACCGTGCAGGGGCTGCACCTCGGCGCAGCAGACACCGACATCATGGCCGGGTACGAGGGGTCGATGGTCGATCCCGCCGACGTCGCCCGGGCCTCGCTCGACGGGGTGGAGCAGGGGGTCGCCGAGGTCCTCGTGGACGAGTGGAGCCGCGGGGTGAAGGCGTCGCTGCAGGGACGGCCGGAGTCGTTCTACGCGCAGTTCGCCTGAGCCGGAGGGCGACGGTCGACGAGCGGCTCCAGCGCGTCGACCACCAGGTCAGGGCGTGTGACGAACGGGTGGTGGCCGGTCGGCAGCTCGACGGTCCGCGTCGCCCTGGACGCGTGGTCGCGCTGCAGGGCCACCGTGGTGCTGCGGTCGTCGAGGCAGACCAGCGCGGTGGACTCGGCGTCGGCCCACCCGCTCCGTGTGGTCGGGGAGCCGAACGCCTCCGCGGCCTGGCTCGTCGTCCGGTCGAAGGCCGCGCGCTGGGTCGGGTCGTCCCCGTCCTGCAGGAAACGTGCGCCGAAGGACGCCGGGTCGTACCCGTCGAGTGCGACCCGGCCGTCGTCGACCCGCACGGCGACCGGGTCCGGCTCCTCGGACATGATCGATCCCTGCGACGCTCCGACCGGCGGGGTGTAGCTCGAGACGAGCACCAGGTGTCGGACCGAGGGGTGGGTGCCGGCCTCGGCGATCACCGTGCCGCCGTACGAGTGCCCCACCAGCACGACGTCGTCGTGCTGGTCGAGCACGGCACGGAGCGCTGCCGCGTCCGCCTGCAGGTCTCCCCGGGCAGCATCGGTCTCTCCGCACGAGGGCAGGGCGACCGCGATGCTGTCCACGCCGGTGCGCTCACGGAGCAGGTCACCGGTGGGTCGCCACCACCAGGCGCCGTCGCGCACGAGGGCGCCGTGGACGAAGACGAGGACGGGAGCACCGGTCATGCCCTGAACCTAGGCAGTGTCCGCGGTGTCGTCCACCGTGTTCGCCGAGGGCGACCGCAGACGGACGGGAGGCGCGGTGCCAGCCGACACCGCGCCTCCAGTCCGTCACCCCGTCGTGTCAGGACCCGGAGCGCTCGTCCGACCAGCCGACGGACGTCTCCCCCGGTGCCGGATCGAGGGTCGCATCGACACCGGGGTCCGCCGCCACCGTTTCGGCGTGGTCGACGGGGGTGTCCGAGGTCACCGTGCCGCCCCCGGTGGACTCCGACTCCGGTCGGCCGCGCAGCCGGCGACGCAGCGCGCGGAGCGGTCCTCCGCCCCCGGTCCGTTGCGCGGGGGCCTCGACCTCGAGGCCGTAGTACGCGCCCACGTGCTCGAGCAGCACCTCGCGCTCGGCCCGGTCGTAGGCACGGCGCTCCCGTCGGAACGCGATCACCATCGACCAGCAGGTGAGGAGCAGCACCACGCTGAAGGGCAGCGCCGTCGTGATCGCCGCGGTCTTCAGCGCGTCGAGTCCGCCGGTCAGCAGGAGGGCGATCGCGAGCAGGGCGGTCACGAGCGCGAAGAACACCCGGAGCCAGTTCTTCGGCTCGAGGTCACCGCCCGAGGCGATCATCGCCATCACGAGGGACCCCGAGTCGGACGAGGTCACGAAGAAGATGCCGATGAGGATGATCGCGCCGAAGGTCAGCACGACACCGGCGGGCAGGTCCTGGAGCAGACCGAACAGCGCGCCCTCGACGTCGACGGTGCCGTCGGAACCGACCAGACCGCCCCGGCCGGAGACCTCGCGGTTGATCGCCGCACCACCCAGCACCGAGAACCACAGGAACGTGAGCAGGGTGGGGACGAGCAGCACGCCGAACACGAACTCGCGTACGGTTCGGCCCTTCGACACCCGGGCGATGAAGATACCGACGAACGGCGCCCACGACATCCACCAGCCCCAGTAGAACGTGGTCCAGGCACCCTGCCACTCCTCGCCGGCCGAACCCTGCTGGGCGGTGACGTTGAACGAGAGCCCGACGACGTTCTGCAGGTACGCGCCGATCGACTGCACGAAGTCGCGGAGCAGGTACTGGGTCGGTCCGACGACCAGGACGAACACGAGCAGCGCCGCGGCGAGCAGCAGGTTCACGTTCGACAGGATCTTCATGCCCTTCGCCACACCGGTGACGAGCGACACGATGGTGAGCGCGGTGATCACGGCGATGATCGCGATCTGGCTGACGGTGCTGCTCTCGGCGATGCCGGCGCTCTCGAGGCCCGCGCCGATCTGCAGCACACCGAGGCCGAGTGACGTCGCGACGCCGAACAGCGTGCCGATGAGGGCCACGACGTCGATGACGTTGCCCCAGCCGCCGCGGACGCGGTTGCCGAGCAGGGGTTCGAGTGCCCACCGGATCGACACCGGGCGGCCGCGGCGGTGGATCGCGTACGCCAGGGCCATGCCGAGGACGACGTAGATCGCCCAGGCATGGAGACCCCAGTGCAGGAAGGTCTGGGTCATGGCCTCCTGCGCCAGGTGCTGCTCCGACCCGGAGACACCGGGACGCGGGTCGGCGAAGTGGCTCAGGGGTTCGGAGACGCCGTAGAAGACGAGCCCGATGCCCATGCCGGCGGCGAAGAGCAACGAGAACCAGGAGCGCGTGCTGAACTCCGGCTCGTCCTGGTCCTTGCCGAGCTTGATGTCGCCGAACCGGCTGAAGCCCACGAACAGGGCGAAGGCGACGAAGAACGCTGCCGCCAGCACGTAGTACCAGCTGAAGTTCCGGACGATGCCGGCCTGCAGCGTGGTGAACACCGCCTCGGCGGACGCCGGCGCGACGAGCGTCCACGCGACGAACGCGAGCACGATGACGGCGGCGGGCCAGAAGACCCAGCGGGACAGCCCCGGGGTGGTCCGGACGGGCTCGCCCGGGCGGAGCTGGTCGGCGGCGGGTTCGGGTGGTCTCGTCGTGGCCATCCGTCCATGGTGCCCGACCTCCTGTGCGGTTGCTCAGGATGCCGGACGGGCCCGCGACGGCGGAGGGTCGTCCGTCCGCCGCCGCGAGCGTGCCGCTACCGCTGCTGCAGGAAGTCGGCGACCGCCGTTCCGCCGCCGTTGAAGCGGATCGTGCGGCCGGCGGTCGACGGGTCCTCGACGACGTCGGCGACCACGTGGGCCACGTCGCCGCGCGGGACCTGCGACGCCGAACCGTCCCAGTCCACCGAGCCGGTCGGCTCGTCGTCGGTCAGGGTGCTCGGCGCGACGACGGTCCACTGCAGCCCGGAGTCCCGGAGGACGGCGTCGGCGATCATCTTCGACTGCGCGTAGGCGAAGAAGTCCTGGTCCTGCGGGATGCCGTGGTCGAGCTTCGACCCGGACCACGAGACCATCACGTACCGGTCGACCCCGGCCTGTGCGGCACCCTGCACGGACAGCACGGCGGCGTCGCGGTCGATCGCCCAGGTGCGGTCCGCGGAACCGCCTCCGGCACCGGCCGACCAGACGACGGCGTCGTGCCCGCGGACCAGCTCGGCGAAGTCGGTGAGCGACTGCTCCTGCACGTCGGCCACCCGGGGCTCGCCGCCGTGCGCGCGCACCTCGTCCTGCTGGTCGGGGTTCCGGATGACGGACGTGACGCGGTGGCCGCGCTCGGTGAGGATGCGGGTGGCGAGGAGTGCGACCTTGCCGTGGCCGCCGAACAGGATGACGTTGCTCATGGGCCGGACGGTACGCGGCACGGCTCGGAAGGGGCGGGAGCGGTCCGTCCCCCAGCGCCCGGCGAGTACCGTCCGGGGCGACACGACGGGAGAACCATGAGCAAGCACGACGAGCAGCACACCCTGGTCCGCACCCTGGCACTCGGGGTCCTCAGCGGCGGTCGGAGCGGCACCCCGCTGGCCGTCCTCGCCCTGAACCACGACAACAAGGCCCTGAAGGGTGACTGGCAGCAGTGGAAGGCCTTCAGCACGCCGCTCGGCCGCGGCCTGCTCGTCGCGTCGGCCATCGGCGAGCTCATCGGCGACAAGTCCCCGAAGGCCCCCGCCCGCATCTCCCCGATGGGGCTGATCGGCCGCATCGGTGCCGGCGCGTTCGCCGGGGCGGCGCTCGGCACGACGGGCAGCCGTGACCTCCGCATCGAGGGCGCGATCCTCGGCGGTGTCGGCGCGATCGTCGGCAGCTTCGCCGGGTGGGCTGCCCGCAAGCTCCTCAGCAGCTCGGGCCTGCCCGACCCGGTCGGCGCGCTCGCCGAGGACGCGGCGGTCATCGCCGGTTCCGTCAAGGCGGTCAGCGGGTCCTGACCGGACGGACACCGGACGGGAGGCTCGTGGCGGACCCGCCACGGGCCTCCCGTCCGTCCGTCGTCCGGTCCGTCGCCGTTCCGTACGCCGTCCCGACCGACGGGGAGCACCACCAGTGCCTGCCGCGCACGGGTGCGCGCGCCTAGCGTGGCCCGCATGGACATCGTCGTCATCGGAGCCACCGGACACATCGGCACCTTCCTGGTCCCCCGCCTCGTCCGGGCCGGCCACCGCGTCACCGTCGTGACGCGCGGTACCAGCAGCCCCTACGCGGACTCCCCCGAGTGGGACCAGGTCGAGCGGATCACCGCCGACCGCGAGCAGGAGGACCGCGACGGCACGTTCGGCGCCCGCATCGCCGCACTCGGCGCGGACGCCGTCGTCGACCTCGTCTGCTTCACCCTCGGGTCGGCCGAGCAGCTCGTCCGGGCACTCCGCGGCAGTCGGACCCACCTGGTGCACTGCGGCTCGATCTGGCGCGCGGGTGTCTCGCACGTCCTCCCGATCACGGAGGACACCGCCACACCGCCGTTCGGCGAGTACGGCACGCAGAAGGACGCCATCGCCCGGATGCTCGAGCAGGAGACCGCCGACGGGGGTGTCACCACGACGTCGATCCACCCCGGGCACATCAGCGGTCCGGGCTGGGTGCCGATCGGTCCGCTCGGCAACCTCGACCCCGCGGTCGTCGAACGGCTGGCGGCGGGCGAGGTCGTCGAGGTGCCCGGCCTCGGCGCGGAGTCGATGGCCCACGTGCACGCCGACGACGTCGCGCAGCTGTTCCAGCTCGCGGTCGAACAGCGGGACGCCGCGGCCGGACGGGCCTTCTTCGCGACGGCGTCGACCGCGCTGACCGTGCGCGGGTACGCCCACCTGGTCGCGTCGTGGGCCGGTCGGGAGGCACGGCTCGAGTCCGTCAGCTGGGACCGGTTCCGCGAGACCACGGCCCCCGAGCACGCCGACGCCAGCTGGGAGCACCTGTCCCGCAGCCAGGTGTTCAGCACCGAGGAGCCGCAGCGGGTGCTCGGCTACGCACCGGCGTACACGGCGTCGGAGACGGTCCGCGACGCACTGCGCTGGCAGGTCGAACACGGCGCCCTCGACGTGCCGGAGACGTTCCGGCCCTGACCCCGACCGTCAGCTCGACGCGGTGCGCTCCGGGAGCGCGAGTGCCCCGCGTCGGTGCACCGCCCAGACCGTCGTCGCGAAGCCGACGAGCACGGCGGCGCCGACCGTCACTGCGGTCCACCCACCCGCGTTCCAGAGCACGCCGGCGACCGCCGACCCGACCGCGCCACCGGCGAAGTTCCCGGTGACGAACGCCGTGTTCAACCGGCTTCGAGCCGCGGGGTCGATCGCGAACAGCCGTGTCTGGTTCAGCACGTTCGCGGCCTGCACCCCGACGTCGAGCAGCAGCACCGCGACGAGCACGACCACGATCGACCGCGCCCCCAGCCCGGCGACCACCAGCGAGACGAGCACCAGCACGATCGCGGCACCGGTGACCGGGACCGACCAGCCGCGGTCGTGCAGCCGCCCGACGCGCTGCGCCGCCACCGCCCCGGCGAGCCCGACCAGACCGACGGCGCCGATCGCGGTGGTCGAGTACCCGAAGGGTGCGCTGCTGAGCAGGAACGTCAGCGCCGTCCAGAACATCGTGAACACGGCGAACACCGACGCGCTGACGACCAGCGTCACGCGGACCGCCCGGTGTGCCCGGACCACGCCGACCACCGACGCGATGAGCTGCGGGTACCGCACCCGCTCGCGCCGTGGCAGGCGCGGGACCGCCCGCGCGAGCAGGAACGCAAGCACGACCGCGACCACCGCGGCGAGGACGTACACGCTCCGCCACCCGGCGACCTCCGCGATCACGCCGCTGACGGTCCGGGACAGCAGGATGCCGGTGAGCACGCCGGACGCGATCGTCCCGACCACCCGACCGCGTGACGCCGGGTCGGCCAGGTCGCCCGCGAGCGGGATGAGGAGCTGCCCGGCGACCGTCGTGGCGCCGACCAGCGCGAGTGCGACGAGGAGGGCGCTGAACCCCGGGGCGAGTGCGGCCGCGAGCAGGGCCACGGCGGAGGCCGCGAGCACGCCCGGCACCAGCCGACGACGGTCGACCACGTCGCCGAGCGGGACGAGCAGCAGGATCCCGAGGGCGTACCCGACCTGCGTCAGCGTGACGAGGAGCCCCGCGGACGCGGGCGAGGTGCCGAGGTCGGCGGCGACGTCGTCGAGCAGCGGTTGCGCCCAGTACAGGTTGCCCACCGCCGCACCGCCCGCGACGGCGAAGAGCAGCGTGCGGCCGCGGGTCATGGTCGCCGGAGCCTGCTCCCCGCTCACCGGGTCACGCCCTGGTCGGTGTCCGGGTCACGGCGGAGGAGCAGGCCGATGGCCCACGGGCCGGGCTGCAGGCGGACGGCCGCCTCGGCGAGGACCCGTCGCTCGTGTTCCCGGTCGCGGGTGAGCTCGTGGACCTCCTGCTCGGCCTGCCACCGGAAGCGCAGGCGTGCCCACGGTCCCGGTCGCTGGGACAGCGGTGTGGCGACGGCGGAGGTGTCGGTCACGCGAGCTCCTGTTCCGTCGCGTCGGCCGTCGTCCGGCCCGTGGCACGCTCGGCGATCCGCTCCGTCGCGGCCCACGACGCGAGCACCCGCAGTGCGTCGGCGGTCGCGCTGCCCGGGGTCGCCGGGTAGATCGTCAGCGACAGGCCGGGGTCCTCGGTGAGTTCCAACGACTGGAAGTGCAGCTCGATCGGTCCGACCACGCCGTGGTCGAAGGACTTCACGCCGGCGTAGTGCCGCCGCACGTCGTGGGACGCCCAGAGCTCCCGGAAGTCCTCGCTGCGCACCGCCAGCTCACCGATGAGCGCCGCGAGCTCCCGGTCACCCGGGGCCCGACCGGCCTCACGCCGGAGGATCGCGACGTTCGTGTGCGCCGCGCGGTCCCAGTCGCGGTAGAAGTCCCGCGCCCTGGAGTCGAGGAAGATGTACCGCGCGAAGTTCATCGGTCGGTCGCCCGTGACGATCTCGGCGTGCAACGCCCACCCGAGCGTGTTCGCGGCGACGATGTCCTGCCGGTTGTTCACGATCATCGCGGGCGCGTCGGTCACGACGTCGAGCAGGTACTGCAGCTCCGGGCGCACGGCGGCGACCGGGACGGACCGGCCCGCCCGGCGGGGGCTCGTGTTCTGGTGCCGGGCGAGGTCGCGCAGGTGCTCGTGCTCGGCGGCGTCGAGCTGCAGCGCCGTGGCGACGGCGTCCAGCACGCTGTCGGAGACGCCCTGCAGGTTCCCGCGCTCCAGCCGCGTGTAGTAGTCGATGCTCACGCCGGCCAGGCGGGAGACCTCCTCGCGCCGCAGGCCGGGGACGCGCCGACGGGTGCCGGAGGTCGGGAGGCCGACCTGCTCCGGGCTGATGCGTGCGCGACGGCTGGACAGGAAGTCGCGGGCTTCGTCACGGTGGTCCATGCGCCCCACGGTACGGCCGTGCGGGGTCCGCAACGAGGTGCTGCCGGAACCCCCGTCAGCGTCCGGCGGTCAGGGGCACGGACAGGATTCGGTCGTCGCCGTCGCGGGGGTCGCCGCGGCCGTCGGTGTTGTTCGTCACGAACCAGAGCGTGTCGTCCGGGCCGGGGAGCACCGTGCGGATGCGCCCGTGCTCGCCCCGGAAGTACACGGTCGAGCTCGACGGGTCGGACACCGGGACGGCCCTGACGGACTCCCCCTTCAGGTTGGCGACGAAGACGGTGTCGCCGATCACGGTCAGGCCGCTCGGCGACGCGTCGTCGGTCGGCCACTGCTGCACCGGGTCGACGAACCCGCGGTCCTCGCCACCGGTGCCCTCGACCTCGGGCCATCCGTGGTTCCCCCCTGGCTCGATCACGTTGAGCTCGTCCCAGCGGTCCTCGCCGAACTCCGCCGCGAACATCGTGCCGTCCGCGGCCCAGCCCATGCCCTGCACGTTCCGGTGCCCGAGCGACCAGACGGGCGAACCCGCGAACGGGTTGTCGTCCGGTACGCCGCCGTCCGGGGTCACGCGCAGGATCTTGCCCGCGAAGGAGTCGCGGTCCTGCGCCTCGGAGCGCTGCCCCGCGTCGCCGACGCTCGCGTAGAGCATGCCGTCCGGGCCGAACGCGATGCGCCCGCCGTCGTGGAAGGTGTTCGCGGGCAGCCCGTCGATCACCGTCGTCGCCCCGCCGAGCCGGTACGAGCCGGTGTCCCCGGTCAGGTCGTACCGCTCGATCCGGTTGCCGTCGTCGGCGGTCGAGTACACGAACAGGTCGTCGTCGTGCAGCGCGAGGCCGAGGAGTCCGCCCTCGCCGCCGTGCCGGACACCCTCGACCGTGCCGACCTCGCGGGTCGACCCGTCCGCCCGGAGTTCGAGCACGCGTGCGGAGTCCCGTTCGCTGACCAACGCATCCCCGTCGTCGCCGACCGGGACCACCGACCACGGTGCCTCGAGGCCGGAGACGACGTCCGTGGTCCGGCCGTCCGGTGCGAGCTGCCCCGCGGCGAGGTCGGCCGGCGGGCTCGCGGTGCTGCGCTGCCCGGCGGGGTCGTCCGGCCCGGTCGCCGCTCGGTCGTCGGAGCAGGCGGTCAGACCGAGAGTGGCCACGGCGGCCAGTCCGAGGGCGGACCAGGTGCGTCGGCTGCGGCGTGTGCGGGTGGTGTCCACGGTGTTCCTCCCGGGTCGTGTGCCGAGTCCACACGGCCCCGTCGGGAAACGGCTGGGGGTTCCCGGCGGAACCCCTCACCGCTGCGCAGCGCGGCCTACCGTCGGCCCCACACCCACGGAAGGACCACCGCATGACCACCATCGCCATCGTCGGCGCAGGCAAGGGCCTCGGGCTCGCCGTCGCGGACCGCTTCGGCCGCGAGGGCTTCGACATCGCCCTCATCTCCCGCAACCAGGACCGACTCGACGCGCTCGCCGCCGAGCTCCGGTCGTCCGGGTACCGCGCGCAGGGCTTCGCCGCGAACGTCCGCGACGGGGACTCGCTCCGCGCTGCGCTCGAGGCTGCCACCGAGCAGCTCGGCCCGATCGAGGTGCTGCAGTACAGCCCGCTGCCCGCCAAGGAGCACATGCGACCGGTGCTCGAGACCACGGCAGAGGACCTCGTCGGTCCGGTCGAGTTCTCGGTCTACGGCTCGGTGAACGCCGTGCGCCAGGTGCTCCCGGGCATGCGCGCGATCGGCACGGGCACGATCCTCTTCGTCAACGGGGGCAGCGCCGTCCGTCCCGGCGCGCGGGTCACCGGCACCTCGGTCGCGTTCGCGGGCGAGAGTGCCTACGCGCAGCTCCTGCACGACGCCGTCGCCGAGGAGCACGTGCACGTCGGCCAGCTGATCATCCCGTTCGGCATCGACGACGGGCAGGACGACCACTCGTCGGCCGCGGTCGCCGAGCGGCTCTGGACGATCCACTCCGAGCGCGGCGAGTTCCGGACGTACGCCGAGCCGCTGCCGGAGTGAGCGGCGACGGACGGAGGGCCCGTGGCGGCATCGCCACGGGCCTCCCGTCCGTCTCAGCGCGCGGTCCGCTCGATCGCGTCGGCCATCGCCGCGGCGACCGAGCGGTTCGCCTCGGCGGTCGGGTGGATGCCGTCGGGCGTCGTCCCGGGCAGGTACGCGCCGTCGGCCGCGCGGAGCGACCGGAACGGGTCGACGAACGCCCAGCCGTGGGAGTCGGCGTCGGCGTGCAGTGCGTCGGTCAGGACGATCTGACCCGAGCGGCGGTCTGCACCCCACCGGCTCCACGTCCAGTCGGACGGCGGACCCGCGACGACGAGCACCCGCGACGCCCCGACCTTGCGGACGATCGCGCCGACGTCCGCGATGGTGCGGTCGAGCGGGACGGCCTGGTTGACGTCGTTCGTCCCGACCTCGACCACGAGCACGCGGGCCTGCGGGACCGGGCCGATCTCGGCGAGCACCTGGTCGGCGCGGTACCCGCTGTGCGCGTACCCGCCGACGGCGTGCAGCCGGTCGTCGGACTCGAGCTGGTGCAGCCACGAGTCGGGTCGCGCGGTGATCGAGTCGCCGGCGTACGCGAACGGCACGGCGTCCGGCAGCGCCGGGGTGTCCAGTGCCCCCGAGACGACCTGGTTCGGTGTGCTCGGACGCGGCAGGTCGGCGTCCCGCTCGACCCGGGACGGCGGTGCAGTGGCGACGGGGCGGTCCTCGGCGCTCGCCGTGTGGGGAGCGGCGACGACGAAGACGCCGGCTCCGACGAGGCAGGCGGCGGAGACGATGCTCGCGACGAGGGCGAGACGGGTGGTGCGGGACACGGGTACAGGTATCCTCCGGATCGCCCGCCGGAACCAGTCCCCCGACCTGGGGAACAGACGCTCTGACTGAGGGTCCTCGTGGCCGTTCACAGGTTCGCGGCCGGTGACGCTCCCGCGGTCAGTGCGCACGGCGCACCGCCGGACGGGACCCGCGCCCCGCGGTCAGCCAGGTGCCCACCGTCACCACCAGCGGCAGGCCGAGGGCGAGCAGGGCGAGCAGGGGCCAGTCGGGCACGAAGGGCATGTGGGTCGCTCCGAGCGGACCGTCGCCGAACCGGAGGGTGACGGCGCGGATCGGGAGCAGCCCGAGCAGGGTGCCGACGACGGCGCCGATCGTGGTGAGGATCGCCGCCTGCCACGCGGACACCCGGCGCCGCACGACCGGAGCGGCCCCGACCGCGTCGAGCACCTCGTCGTCACGGCGTCCGTCGGAGCGGGCGAGCCCGACCGCGACGGCGGTGGCGCCGATGGTGACGGCGGCGGCCAGCGCGAGGACGAGCGCCTGCACGGTCGCCTGGCCGTCGACCGGGCCGAGTTCGACCATCGGCGTCGGACCACCCCACCGTTCGCGGTCCGCGCCGCCGCCGGCCTGCCACGCCGCGTACAGGTCGTCGTACCCACGCGTGCCGAGGCCCTCGGGAAGGTCGACCGCGAGCACGCCGTCGACCAGCGGGACCCCGTGCGCGGCAGCGGTCTCCCGGGTCATGAAGACCCCGACCTGGATCCGCGGCGTCTGCACGTCGGCGATCGCGGGGATCGTCGTCGTCGCGTCCGGACGACTGCGCTCGAGCGGGTCGACGTCGTCGGCAGTGCGGTCGCGCCAGGTGTCGATCCGGACGGCGCCGTCGTGGACGTACTCCGGCCAGAGCGACACCGCCCGTCCGTCCTCGAGCGCCTGCCGGACCGCCGCGGAGGGCCGGTGTCCGGTGAGCAGGGCGTAGTCGTCGAGGGTCCCCGCGGTGACGTGCGGCGTGCCCGACCCGACGGACTGCAGGAAGCTCGCGCAGGTCGTGGTGTTCGTCGTCGGGCACTCCCGCCGGGCGAAGTCGTGCAGCACGGTGACGGTCGTCGGGTTCTTCCCGGCGCTCTCGCGGTTCACGGCGAGGACGTGCACGTCGGCGCTGCCGAGTGCGCCGGCGACCACGCGGGCCGCCTTCGCGGTGAGCATGGCGTCGTAGCCGGCGGGGTAGCCCTCCGCATCCGAGGCCCCGACGTCGACGGTGGCGACCCCGACCGCGGTGGCGTACTCGTACTGGCGGACGTACCGGGCGTGCTCGGACGCGCTCCACGTGATGACGACCGAGGCGACGAAGACCACGCTCATGACGCTCGCGAGCACCGGGACGGTCCGGACCGGGTTGCGGCGGGCGTCCCGCGCGGCGATCCGGGCCGCGAGCCCGAGTCGTGACGCGGCACGGGCGACCGCGGCCAGGATCCACGGCGAGGCCAGGGCCACGCCGAGCTGCACCAGGCAGGGGCCGAGCGCGACCCCGACGCCGACGACCCACGCCCACCGGTCCTGTTGCACGGGCCGGTCGTCGAGCAGGAGCACGCCGGCCCCGCACGCCAGCGTCATCACCGTGCCCGTGACGACGAGCACCGGGACCCACGCCCGACGGCGCCGCTCGGTGCGGGGTCGGGGAGCGGCAGGGCGCAGGGACCCCCGCAGGGCCGCGAGCACGTCGATCCGGGTGGCTGCCCGGGCGGCGACGAGCGAGGAGACGAGACCGGCCACCACACCGACCGCGGCGACGGTCACCAGGACGAGCACCGGCACGTGCAGCCCCGGCCACCTCGTGACGCTGCCGTCGTCGAGCAGCCGGAACGTCAGCACGCCGATCCCGGTGCCCAGCGCCGTCCCGAGCACGGAACCGACGAGCCCGAGCACCAACCCGGACCCGGCGACGACCGCCCGCACGAAGCCGCGCTCACCGCCGAGGCTGGTGACGATCGCGTGCGTCCTGGTGTCCGCCCGGGTGCCGACGAGGAACGCGGCTCCCGCGAGCAGGGCCACCTCGAACGCGGCGAACACCCCGAGCAGCGCCAGGGCACCGTAGTAGGCGGTCGCAGCGTTGCCGATCCCCCCGCCGCTCAGTCGGTCGTCCGGCGGGTCGAGCACGACCGGCCGTGACTGCACCACGACGCCGTGGGCGTTCAGGGCGCGGATCTCCGACCACGTCGGGGCGTCGGTCGGCAGGAACACCGTCAGGTCCGCGCTGCCTCGGGACGACGATGCACCACCGTCGCTCGCGGGCAGGGAGCCCGACGGGACGAACAGGCCCTCACCGTCGGGGTCCTCCGCGGCGTCGCGCATCGTCCCCGTGACGGTGAAGCGCTTCCGCACCGGGTCGGTGACGGTCACGGTGTCGCCGACGGCCACGCGCAGCCGCTCGAGCGTCGCCGGGGTGGCCATCAGCTGGTCGTCCGACGTCGGCGCGCTGCCGCTCAGCACGTGCCAGTGCCCGTCGAGCACGGGCGACCAGGTCGCACCCTCGACGGTGGGGACGGCCACCGGCGCCCCCGGTCCGGCGACGACGACCTGCGTGGTCGACACCGAGATCGCCTCGGCCCCGTCCGGCACCTGGTCGAGCAGGTCGGCCCAGGGGGTGTCCTCGGTGGCGTCGGCCGCCGGGCTGTGCGGAGCGGAGTCGGTGTACTGCCACTGCACCGGGTCCTGGCGCAGGCCGGCGACGTCCGGTCCGACCAGTCGCATCTGCGCGGCTGCGTGCCCGAGGTCGTAGCGCAGGGACTCCTCGGTGGTCGCCTGCGTCGACTGCACGACCACGGCGGCCGCGGCGAACCCCGTCGTCGGGATGCCGATCAGCGAGACGATCAGGGCGGCACGGCCCATCTTCGCGAAGGCCAGGCGGCGTCCGAGTCGGAGCGCCGGCCCGATCCTCACGAGGCTGCTCGACCGACGAGGGTCTCGACGCCGGCGTAGACCGTCTCGTCGACGACCCGCCCGTCGCGCAGGAAGACCACCCGGTCCGCCCAGGCCGCGTGCCGTGCGTCGTGCGTGACGAGCAGTGCACCCGCGCCGTTGTCGACGTGCCGACGGAGCATCCGGAGCACGACCTCGCCGGTCTGCGAGTCCAGCGCGCCGGTCGGCTCGTCGGCCAGCACGAGGCGCCGTTCGCCGACGACGCCGCGGGCGATGGCGACGCGCTGCTGCTGCCCGCCGGACAGGTCGTCGGGGAAGGCGTCGGCGCGGTCCCCGAGCTCGACGTTCTCGAGCGCGAGTTCGGCTGCGCGACGGGCCCTGCTCGCCTTCCAGCCGTCGAGTTCGAGCGGCAGTGCGACGTTCTCGACCGCGGTCAGGGACGGGATGAGGTTGAAGTCCTGGAACACGAAGCCGACCAGGCGTCGCCGGAGCGCCGCGAGCTCGCGGGCCGGACGGTCGGAGACCCACTCGCCGTCGATGCGGACCTCGCCGCTGGTCGGTGGCAGCAGGGTGCCGGCGCAGGCCAGGAGGGTCGACTTACCGGACCCGGAGGTCCCCATGACGGCGACCATCTCCCCGCGTGCGATCGCCAGATCAACACCAGCCAGGGCAGTCACTGATCGCTCACCGGTGCCGTACTGGACGCTCACCGCGTCGAGGGCGAGCAGCGGAGTCGTCCCGGACGCGCTCATCGGACGGCCGCACGTGCCGCAGCGGCGATGGATCCGCCCCGAGGGTCGGGATCGCGTACCTCGGGCGGCATGTGTCGCGCGACCGAGCTCTCGACGTGGTCGAGCCAGCGCGCCTCGGCCTCGGCCTGGAAGACCATCGACTCGAGGACCAGGGACCACGCCAGGTCCTCGGACGGATCGGCTGTCCGCTTGAGCCGGGTCAGGTCCTGCAGTGCGCGCATCGCCGACGCGCGCTGCACCTGCACGAGTCGTGGGACGTCGACGCCGGGCACGGTGACGGCGAGGGCGAACTTGATCGCGAGCTCGTCGCGCCCGCGCTTCGCGGGCACCGGCTCGCTGAACCAGCGCGCGACCTCCTCGCGGCCGGCGTCGGTCGCCGTGTACACGACGTGACCGTCGTCGTCGGCGTCCCCGCGGGCCACGAGGCCGTCGCGTTCGAGGCGGTCGAGCGTCGTGTAGACCTGGCCGATGTTGAGGGGCCAGCTCCCACCGGTCCGGTGCTCGAACTCCCCCCTGAGCTGGTACCCGTACCCGGGTCCTCCCACCAGCAGCGCGAGTACGCCCATCTTGACGCTCATCGTGACTCCCCCGTCTCCGTCCGCTTCGGACATACCGAGTATGCACATACGCGGTAGGCCTGGACAAGCCGAGACGGGTCACGAAGTGGTCACGGGACGACGGGAGGCCCGTGGCAGCGTCGCCACGGGCCTCCCGTCCGGTGTCGGGTGGACTCACTCCCCCAGCTTCGACAGCTCCTGGAACTCCTCGTCGGACAGCTCGATCGTCGCGCCCTGCAGGTTGTCCTCGAGGTGGTCGACGCTCGAGGTGCCCGGGATCGGCAGCATCACGGGCGAGCGCTTCAGCAGCCAGGCGAGCGCCAGCTGCGCCGGCGTCGCACCCTTGCGCTGGGCGATCTCGGTGAGCGGCGAGTCCTCGCCGGTCAGGCCGCCGGTCGCCAGCGGGAACCACGGGATGAAGCCGATGCCCTGCTCCTCGGACCAGTCGAGGAGTTCCTCGGCGTCGCGCTTCTGCAGGTTGTAGAGGTTCTGCACGGTGACGATCTCGGCGTGCTGCTGCGCGGCCTTGACGTCGTCGACCGACACCTCGGACAGGCCGATGTGGCGGATCTTGCCCTCGTCCTGCAGCTTCTTCAGCTCGCCGACCTGGTCCTCGAGGGGGACCTTCGGGTCGATGCGGTGCAGCTGGAAGAGGTCGATGCGCTCGAGGCCGAGGCGGCGGAGGCTCATCTCGGCCTCCTGGCGGAGGTACTCCGGACGGCCGACCGGCGGCCACTCGTTCGGCCCCGTGCGGGTCAGGCCGGCCTTGGTGGCGATGACGATGTCGTCGCCGTACGGGTGCAGGGCCTCGCGGAGCAGGTCCTCGGCGACGTAGGGGCCGTAGGAGTCGGCGGTGTCGAAGAAGTCCACGCCGAGCTCGACGGCGCGCTTGAGCACGCGGACAGCCTCGTCGTGGTCCTTCGGCGGACCCCAGACGCCCGGGCCGGTGAGCTGCATGGTGCCGTAGCCGAGGCGGTGGACCTCGAGGTCGCCGCCGATGCGGAACGTGCCCGAGGCGGCGGCAGGACGGTTCGTGGTGTCGGTACCAGTGGTCATGACCCCGGTCTACGCCCGTGGCGTGACCCGTTGCTGGGTCGGTGTCCCCCTGGCGCTCACGTAGCCAGCGCGCGCGGCGGTCAGCGACCCGGGCGTGGGTAGGGCGTCTCACCGACCGAGAGCCCGCTCACGAGCTTCGCGATCCGGTTCGCCCGCGCGGCGTCGCTCGGTGCCGTGACGACCCGGTGCAGGACGGCGTACCGGTTCGTCGCGTCGAGCTCGGCGAACAGCGCGGCCGCGGCGGGTGCGGCGTCGAGCGCGGCCCGCAGGTCGTCGGGCACCGTCACGGTGGCGGCACCGGCGTAGGCGCGGTCCCACCGGCCGTCGCCCTTCGCCCGGTCGACCTCGGCGCGACCGCGCGCCCCCATGCGACCGGCGTCCTCGAGCACGGCGACCAGCCCGATGTTGCGCTGTGACCAGAGCGACGCCCGGCGGCGCGGGGTGAACCGCTGTCGGAACGTCGCCGTGTCCCGTCCGCGCTTCTGTCCGTCGATCCACCCGGAGCACAGGGCCTCGTCGAGTGCTTGGTCGTAGGTCAGCGAGGTCGGTTCCGTGGTGCCCTTCTTGGCGAGCACGAGCCAGACGCCGTCGGGATCGTCCTCGTGCGCGTCGAGCCAGGCACGCCAGGCGGCGGCGTCGGGGAGCACCAGGTCGTCGTCGTCCACGTGGTCATCGTAGGACGGACGCCGGCACCGGCAGGCACCGGGATCAGCGCACGCTGTCGCCGCTGCTGATCCGCACGGCGTCGGCCCACTCGTGCACCCAGTCGGGCAGCGCGAGGTCCCGCGCCGCGCCGCCCGCCGCGGCCACCACCTCGTCGGGCGTCACCTGGCCGCCCTCGCGCCGGAGGAACCGCGCCTGCACGACCGCCCGCGCGACGACCGCACCCTGCCGGACGAAGGTCTGCTCCATGTACACGGCACGCTCGTCGACGCCGAGCACCCGGGTGTGCAGGGTGAAGCGTTCTCCGAGCGTCAGGGAGCGCTTGTACGTGATGGTCTGCGCGGCCACGACGGCGTACCAGCCGCGGCGGGCGGACTCCTGCCAGAAGCCGGACCCGTGCAACAGGTGGTACCGGCCGAGGTCCATCAGCGTCAGGTACCGGCCGTTGTTGACGTGCATCAACGTGTCCAGGTCCGTCGGCAGGACCCGGAAGGGCGTCCGGGCCTCGGTCCACAGCGAGGGCCGCGGGCCCGGTCGCAGGGCGGTCAGCCGCAGGCGGAGACCGAGCAGGAAGAGCCGGAGGTACAGGTTCACGGATCGATCACACCAGTGCCGGGCTGTGCCTCCGATCCCGTTGGAGGAACCGCACGAGCGCGTCCGGTGTCGAGTGCAACACCGTGCAGCGGAACCTGCAACCGCCCGGTCGGGCTCGTTCAGGCGAGCGGACCGCCCCCGGCGCCGCTGATGCCCGGGTGCGCCGACTTCGCCTGGCCCTCGATGACCGCGTGCGCTGCCGACGCCTCGGACATCGCGCGCTCGCCGACGCGCGGGTCGACGGGTTCCAGGTGCGCCAGGGCCCTGCGGCGGCGCACGTTCTGCACCTCGAGCACGACGAGCAGGGCGGCGATGACCACCACGACCCCGATGACGATCCAGACCACGGTCATGACGTTCCCCTCCCGTCGCGGACACTGTCCGTCCCCTCAGCGTAGCCGCGCCGGTACCTCCCTGACGAGGGGCGGTCGGGAGTAGACCTGCATGCATGCAGACACGCAAGCTCGCAGACCTCGAGGTCGGCCCGATCGGCCTCGGCACCATGGGCATGAGCGCCTTCTACACGGGCGCCGGCACCGACGACGACGAGTCGATCCGCACGATCCACCGCGCGATCGACCTCGGCGTCACCCTCTTCGACACCGCCGAGGCCTACGGCCCGTACACGAACGAGGAACTCCTCCGCCGTGCCCTCGGAGACCGCCGCGACCAGGTCGTCATCGCCACCAAGTTCGGGCTGTACCGACACGAGTCCGGCGAGCAGACCCCGACCCAGCAGCGCGGCATCTCCAGCGCTCCCGAGTCCGTGCGCGAGGCCCTCGAGGGCTCGCTCCGCCGCCTCGGCACCGACCACATCGACCTCTACTACCAGCACCGCGTCGACCCGGCCGTCCCGATCGAGGACGTGATCGGCCAGCTTGCCGGCTTCGTGCAGGAGGGCAAGATCCGCCACATCGGGCTCTCCGAGGCGAGCGCCGCCACCATCCGCAAGGCCCACGCGGTGCACCCGGTCACCGCGCTCCAGAGCGAGTACTCGCTCTGGACGCGCGACCCGGAGGGCGAGGTGCTCGACACCCTCCGCGAGCTCGGCATCGGCCTGGTGCCGTACTCGCCGCTCGGCCGCGGGTTCCTGACCGGCGCGATCACGAAGCCGTCGGACCTGGACGAGGACGACTTCCGCCGGCAGAACCCGCGCTTCGCGGAGCAGGCCTTCGCCGAGAACATGCGGATCGTCGACGCCGTGCAGGAGATCGCCGACGAGGTCGGCGCGAAGCCGGGCCAGGTCGCCCTCGCCTGGCTGCTCGCGCAGGGCGACGACGTCGTCCCGATCCCCGGTACGAAGCGGGTGTCCCGGCTCGAGGAGAACGTGGGCGCCGCCGACGTGACGCTGTCCGCCGACCAGCTCGACCGCCTGTCGGCGCTGCCCGTCCCGACCGGTGACCGGTACCCGGACATGTCGTCCATCGGTCGCTGACGCGCCCAGGAGACGGACGGGAGGCCCGTGGCGACCCCGCCACGGGCCTCCCGTCGGTGTCGTCGCCGGTGCACAGCCGGAACGCGCGTTCCGGGGCCGGGTCTCGTGATGCGCGCGACCCGTGCTCGTCACGGCGTGGAAACAGGGGTTCCCTAGCGTCGAGGTGACACGTGACCGGCGACGCGACGGGGGCACCCATGACCAGCACGAGGACACCAGGCACGACCACCGCACCGGACGGGGTGGACACGGTCCCGCCGTTCGCACGACTGCTGCCGCTCGGTCTGCAGCACGTCCTCGCGATGTACGCCGGGGCGGTCGCCGTCCCGCTCATCGTCGGCGGGGCGCTCGGGTTCGACCGGGCGGACCTCGCCTTCCTGATCAGCGCAGACCTGTTCGTCGCCGGGCTGGCGACGATCGTGCAGTCCGTCGGCTTCTGGCGCTTCGGGGTCCGCCTGCCGCTCGTGCAGGGCGTGACCTTCGCTGCCGTCGGCCCGATGATCGCGATCGGCAGCGCGCACGGCATCACGGCGGTCTACGGGGCGACGATCGCCTGCGGGCTCTTCATGGTGCTCGTCGCGCCGTGGTTCTCGCAGCTCGTGCGGCTGTTCCCGCCGATCGTCACCGGCACCGTGATCCTGATCATCGGCGTCTCGCTCACGAGCGTCGCCGCCGGGTGGATCACCGAGGGCGGGAAGGACGGCGCAGCGGATCCGCTCGACGTCGCCTTCGCGGCCGGGGTGCTGCTGGCCGTCGTGCTCGTCGAGCGCTTCGCGCCGCGCGGGCTGGCCCGGGTCTCGGTGCTGCTCGGGCTCGTCCTCGGCACCGTGGCGGCGCTGTTCGTCCCCGGCATGGTCGACGGATCCGGCATCGGCGACGCCGCCTGGTTCGCCGTCGTCACGCCGTTCCACTTCGGCCTGCCGACGTTCGACCTCGCCTCGATCGTGTCGATGCTCGTCGTCGGGCTCGTCATCATGACGGAGACCACGGGCGACATGGTGGCCGTCGGCGAGGTCGTCGACCGTCCGGTGTCGCGCCGCACGCTGGGGGACGGACTGCGGGCGGACGGCCTCGGCACGGTGCTCGGCGGGGTCTTCAACACGTTCCCGTACACGGCGTTCGCGCAGAACGTCGGGCTGGTCGCGCTGACCGGCGTGCGCTCCCGGTACGTGGCGACGGCGGCGGGCGGCATCCTCGTCGTCCTCGGGCTCGTGCCGAAGGTCGCGGCCGTCGTCGAAGCGGTGCCGCACGCGGTGCTCGGCGGCGCCGGGGTCGCCCTGTTCGGCATGGTCGCGGCGAGCGGTATCCGGACGCTGTCGAAGGTGCGGTTCGACAACCGGAACGTGCTCGTCGTGGCGCTGCCGCTCGCGATCGCGCTGCTGCCGACCGTCGCGCCGGAGATCTACGGCGCGTTCCCCACCTGGTTCACGCTCGTGTTCGACTCGGGCATCTCGGCCGGGGCGGTCGCGGCGATCCTGCTCAACCTGCTGCTCGGGTCGCACGGGCTGCGGGAGCGGTACGGCGACGACCCCGTGGCGGGGTCCTACGACGCGGTGCGCTCGACGGCGCCGGTCGCGACGGTCGGCGACGGCCACGCCTGACGCGCCGCGCGGTCAGCTGCCGCGGTAGGTGCTGTGGGCGAAGGGGCTCAGCAGCAGCGGCACGTGCAGGTGCTCGGTCCCGGTCACCGTGAACGCCACGACGACGTACGGGTGGAACGACGGGACCCCGGCGGCGCGGTGGTGTGCGCCGGTGTCGAACCGCAGCTCCAGATCGCCCCGCGGCAGCACGTCCGGCCCGAGTCCGGCGCGACCGTCCGCGTCGGTCGCCCCGGTGGCCAGGACCTCGCCCTCGGGGGTGCGCAGCGTCAGCGCGACGCCCGAGGCCGGTGTGCCGGTGCGGGCGTCGAGCACGTGCGTGGTCAGGTGCGGGACGCCGAAGGTCGCACGGATCCGGTGCACGGCGATGTCGGCCAGGGCAGCGGTCGCCTCGACGACCTCGGTGTCCGGGTCACCGGCGAGCCGTCGCTCGAGCTCGGCGAGGAGTTCCTCGGGCGTCCGACCGGCGGCACGCACGAGGAACACCCGGCCGAACCGGTCCTCGTACGCGGCGTTCCCGCGGGCGACCGCCGCTGCGACGTCGTCCGCTGCCGTCGCCATCGCGCCCTGCTCCCTGGCCGACGACGCCTCGGTGGTGCGCTCACCGATGCGGGGGTGCTCGGCGAGGGCGGCGTCGAGGTCCGCCGCGGTCCACGCTGCCGCCGCCTGGGTCGCCGCGGCGATCAGGGCCGGCACGGTGCGGAACGGCCGAGAGGCCACCAGGGTGTCGGCCCAGCCGGGCACCGCCGCCCAGTGCAGGGCGGTCCGTCGGGCGTCGTCGGCGGGGGCGGAGTCGAAGTCGCGGAGGTCCACCCGCCACACCCTAGGGACCCCGCGTTACGCCGGCGTTTCCCCGAAGCTCCTCCGCAGAGCGCAACGTCGGCGGGTGCTCGCAGCGGGAGAGCGCTGCGGGCACCCGCCGTGGTTGCGTTCCGCGGGCTCGGTGGGGTCGAGGCTCGTCGATCTCAGAGCTCGGCGGCGAACGAGGCCACGCGCAGCTGCAGGTCCTCGATCCGACGGACCCTGGCGGCCTCGACGTCGTGTCCCTCGTACGCCGGGGGCACCGGGCGTCGGACGTTCCGCGAGCACTGGAAGTCCTGGCACACGAGGGTGCCGACGGTGTTGCCGTTCCGACCGGCCTTCCCGGAGCGCTTCGCGGCGTAGAACACGACGTCGTTGGGCAGCTTGACGTCCTGGCACCACGAGCACTGCGCCCGTGCACGCGGCGACGCCTCGGCCTGCCGGAACAGGATGCCGACGAGGTCGCCCTCGAGCGTGGGGACGACGGCGTACGCACGGCGCGCGGTCTTCGGGTCGCGCCAGCCGAGGAAGTCGAGCGACTCCCAGTCCCGCGTCTCGAGGTCGGTCGGCAGGGTCAGGTCGGTGACCTCCTTGCGGGAGGCGTTGACGAAGGACGAACGGATGGTCTTCTCGCTGATGGGCAGCACGGTGTGGTCGCTCTCGACGGGCCCGGGCGCGGATGCGCGCCGCACGGGCAGAGGGGTGGTCAGGGTTCGACGGACGCGGCCGTGCCGAGCGGCACAGCCGGGGGCGTCACGCCCTGATGCCGGCGCTCTGCGCGCCGACCACCTCCTGCTGACTCACGGTCCCAGCCTACGACGGTGTGTCAAGCCGGGCGTGTCGGGCCGACGGCCCGGTCACGGAGCGGCTGCAGCAGGACGACCGACCCGTCGAGCGTCGGCCGACGGCGGAGCGCCCCGTACCGGGTGTCCCACTCGCCCGACGCGAGCGCGTTCCGCAGGGCGGCGACCGATCGACGTGCGGTGAGGTCGTCGACCAGGCCCCACGCCGGGTCGGCGGCGCGGACGTCGGCGTCGAGGAGCCGTTCGGGTCGCGCGTAGTAGCTCTCGCCGAAGCCGTCCACGCAGGTGAACGGCACCGGCAGGCGCGCGACCTCGACGGACGGCCCGACGAGCGTCGCCAGTCGGTCGATCGTCGGCAGCGTGTCCGCCTCGGCGGCGACCACCGCGGACGCGTACTCGGCGAGCCATCCGGCGCGGAGGCGGTCCGGGTCGCGCGCGAGCACGACGACACGACCACCGGCGGGGAGCGCGAGCGCAGTGAGTGCGTCCACGGTCGGGAAGGTCAGCAGCGTGGCGTCGGCGTCCCCGGCGACGGCATCGCGGTCCGCGGGGACGTACGAGACCGGTCCCGGTCGGACCTCGCGCACGGTGCGGGCACCGCCGAGGGCCGTCGCGACCGCGCGGACGAACGAGGGCTCCGGGCGGCGGTGTCGCCGCAGCAGCGCCGCAGTGTCGTCGTCCACCGGCATCCTCGTCATCGCCCCACCCTACGAACGCACCCTGCTAGCGTCGTCGCATGGTCTCCGGGGGATTCGCCGTCGTCAGCATCGTCTACCTGGCGGTCGTGCTGCTGCTGCTCGTGCTCGTCATCGCGCTCATCGTGCTCGTGTTCGCCGCCGTCCGCGTGCTGCGGCTGACGGCGACCGAGAAGGAGCTGCGCATCGACCGGCTCCGGGTCGATGCGCTCGTGGAGACGCTCGACAGCGACGACCCGACCGACGGCAGCCCTCGCACGGACGGACCCGCAGGACCGCCCGCTCCGTGACACCCGACCCCGTGACGCCCGACCGCGCGGCGCCCGACCGCTGACGACGGCTGTCGTCCGGTCAGCCGGTCAGTCGTCCTGCTCGGCGTCGCCCGCGCGCACTGCGGCGAGCCGCTCGGACCGCTCCGTCGCGGCCCAGGTGCCCAGCAGCGCGAGCGACCGCTCCGACTCGCTGCCCGGCTCCGCCGAGTACGTGAACATCGTCAGCCCCGGGTCGGCGACGAGCTCGAGCGCCTCGAAGTCCAGCTGCAGCTCGCCGACGATCGGGTGCGCGATGCGCTTGCCGCCCCGTCGGTGCACCCGGACGTCGTGCGCGGCCCACCAGCCGCGGAACTCCTCGCTGCGCGTGGAGAGCTCGCCGACGAGCGTCACGAGACCGGGCTCGCACGGGTTCGCGACGGCGGCGGCACGGAGGACCGCGACGGCCTCGCGCGCGGTCGCAGCCCAGTCCGGGAAGAAGTCGCGTGCAGCGGGGTCGAGGAACGTGAACCGCGCCGTGTTCACGGGACGGCCCGGCCCCGCGAACATCGGTGCGTACAGCGCGCGGCCGAGCTCGTTCGTCGCGACGACGTCGCCGCGTTCGTTCCGCACCCAGGCGGGCGCGCCGGTGATCGCGTCGAGCAGGCGCTGCACGCCCGGTCGGACGCGCGTCGGTACGTTCCGGTGCATGACCTTGACGCCGGCGTTGGCCAGGCGGGCGAGGTCGAACAGGTGCACCCGCTCGTCCTCGTCGAGCTGCAGCGCGCCGGCGAGGCCCTCGAGCACGCTGTCCGAGACCCCCTTGAGCGAACCGCGTTCGAGTCGCGTGTAGTAGTCGACGCTCACCCCGGCGAGCATCGCGACCTCGTGCCGACGCAGGCCCGGCACCCGTCGGACGCCGCCGCCGAACGACGGCATCCCGACCTCGTCGGGAGTGAGCCGCGCCCGTCGCGAGGACAGGAAGTCACGGATCTCGTTGCGCACGTCGATACCCATGTGACGAGCGTACGTGGCGGCACCGTCGCGACGACAGGCACCGGCGGTACCCGTGACGGACGGGAGGCGCGGTGCGCGTCGGCACCGCGCCTCCCGTCCGGTGGCGGCTCGGCTAGGCGACGGGCGGGACCGCGTGCACCGGCTCGGCGGTCGTCGGCGCCGCCTCGGCGGCGTCGGCGGCACGCGACGTGACCCGCACGCGCGCCACGCGGTGCCCGTCCATCTCGGTGACCTCGAGGCGGTGCTCGCCGGCGTCGACGACGTCGCCGACCTGCGGGACCCGGTCGAGGTGCACCTGCACGAGTCCACCGACGGTCTCGTAGTCGCCGTCCGGCAGCTGGGGGCCGCCGTCGGCCGCGAGGTCCTCGAGCACGGTCGCACCGTCGATGCCGTCGGACTCGGCTGCCGGCGGATCGTACTCATCGCGGATGCGGCCGACGAGGTCCTCGAGCAGCGCCTCGAGCGTCACCATGCCCGCGCTGCCGCCGTACTCGTCCACCACGAGCGCGATCTGGTGTCCCTCGGTGCGCATGTCCGCGATCGCACTCGACAGCGACTTCGTCTCCGGCAGCGCGAGCACCGGACGCACGAGCGTCGAGACGGGTGCCGTCGGGTCGGTCGGTCGGAGCAGGTCGCGGAGGTGCACGAAGCCCGTGACGTCGTCGCGGGAGCCCTCGGTGACCAGGTAGCGGGTGTGGCCGACCCCGATGGCGTGGTCGGTGGCGTCGGCGATGCTGAGCGAGGCGTCGATCGTCGAGACGTCGTACCAGGGGCGCATCGACTCGCGGAGGATCCGGTCGCCGGCGTCGAGGGCGCTCCGGGCGATGCGGCGGCCCTGCGCGTCGATCGCGTCGTGGTCCTCGACCAGGCCGCGGAGCTCCTCGGTGCTCATCGACTCGCTGCGGGCGTCCGGGTCGCCGCCGAGCAGCCGGACCACGCCGTTCGTGGTCTTCGACAGCACCCAGATCACCGGGCGCATCAGGGTCGCGAAGCGGTCGAGCGTCGGCGCAACGGCCATCGAGAAGCCCTCGGCGCGCTGCAGGGCGAGGCGCTTCGGCACGAGCTCGCCGAACACGAGCGACAGGTAGGCGATGACCAGCGTCATCAGGACCAGCGCGAGGGCCTCCGCAGCGCCCTGGTCGAGTCCGAGGCCGAACAGCAGCGGAGCGACGTCCGGGGCGATCGACGACGCACCGTACGCGGCCGAGAAGAACCCGGCGACGGTCACGCCGATCTGCACGGCCGACAGGAAGCGGTTCGGGTCGCGGCCGAGGGCGGCCACCCGGGCCCCGCGGGACCCGCGTCGCTCGAGCTGCTGCAGC
This sequence comes from Curtobacterium sp. NPDC087080, assembly GCF_044745105.1. NCBI lineage: Bacteria > Bacillati > Actinomycetota > Actinomycetes > Micrococcales > Microbacteriaceae > Curtobacterium > Curtobacterium sp. NPDC087080. The sequence goes on from NZ_JBIUZP010000004.1 coordinate 36,276, forward strand.
TGGGACTCTCGGAGCGAGACGAGGGCGATCTCCGCGGCGGCGAAGACACCGCCGACGAGCACGAAGAGGATGACGAGCCCGAAGGCGATCCAGGTGTCGGCGTCCATCAGCGGGACACCGCCGAGGGTCGGCGACGGGCGGGCGGTCTGTGGTGATCGTCCATGCTGTGATCCTGCACAGGTCCGCTGGGACGTCGCCGCACCCGTGCTGCGCGAGTGCTGTGGGTCCGGGTCCGGGTCCGGGTCCGGGTCAGGTGGTGAGCGAACGTCCGATGCGCGCTTCGAGCCACGCCTCGGGGTCGATCGGGGTGACGCCGTCCATGAGGACCTCGAGGTGCAGGTGCGCGCCCGTCGAGACGCCGGAGGAGCCGACACTGCCGATGAACTGCCCCGCGGCGACCGTGTCACCGGCACGCAGCGGCGAGGAGCCGGGGATCATGTGCCCGTACAGCGTCGAGACGCGACGGCCGTCGATCACGTGGTCGATGATCACCGCGGTGCCGTACGAGAAGTAGGTGCCCGAGACCCGGACCTTGCCCGCGGCGACGGCACCGATCGGCGCGCCCATGCCCGGGTTGAAGTCGAGCCCCTGGTGCAGCGAGGAGCACGCGGCGCACGGGGCGGAGCGGTAGCCGAAGCCCGAGCTCATGCGCACCGGGCCGGGGAACGGCGAACGGACCTCGCCGCCGTACGACACCGCACCCGCGGCACTGCCGTCGCCAGCGACGACGACCTGCTGACCGCCGCCGACCGTGAAGTCGTCGCGGTCGAGGTTGCTCGCCGTGACCGCCTGGGTGACGGCGTAGTCCTGCGTCCGGACCTGTGGCGCCAGCGTCGAGGTCGCGACCGACGTCCCGGCGCTGGCGTGGGCGGGCATCGCGGACGCGGCGAACATCGCGAGGGCGGCTGCGGCGCTGGTGAGCGTGATCCGGCTGGCACGGCGCGTGCGGCTCGGACGGGCGGGACCTGCTGCCGCCGGCTTCGGCGCGCTGCGGCGGACGACGCGGGTGATCCGGGCGTCGACGTGCTCGGTCGTGGCGCGGGCCTCGGTCGCGCGGCGACCCGAGTGCGCGGCGACGGCGACGGTGTGCGGCGCCGGAGCGGGTGCCGGCGATGCCGCTGCGGGCGTCGGTGCGACCGCCGGAGCGGGGGAGTCGGCCGCGGACGCGGGGTCGACGGCTGCGGTCGCGGGGGCGACGTCCGGGCGAGCGGGACGGGGGTTCCGGGGGCGGCGAGCCGACTTCCCGGCTGCTGCGCGCTCGGCCTCGAGGGCGGCGCGACGGGACAGGTGCACGACCGGGGTCTCCGGCTGCTGCTGGTCGGTGTCGTGTGTCGTCGTCATGGCCGCAGACCATTCTGCACGAGTCTGTCGCTTTGTACAGGGCCTGTCGTGATCTCCTCGTTACCGAACGGCTGGCAGTCCGCTGACGTGTCACCGGCGATGCGTGCCTGCTGGGCAGGGCATCGGTAGTGTCCGAGTCCAGCGACCGGAAGGACCTGCGCCATGGCCCGAACGCCGCGCGAACGCCACGAACCCATCGACCTCGCGACCGCCGAGGTCGTGCTCGCGGGCACGCAGGAGCTGCTCCCCGTGCTCCGGACCTCCGCCGTCCGCGCGGGGGTCGACGCAGCCAGGATGCGGGTCGTCGGCGTGGACGACCTGCCCGACCCCCACGACCACGCCGAGGCCGACCTGGCCGTCATCGCGATCCGACGTCCGGGCGACGACCCCGCGTTCCACCGGGCGCAGGAGGCCGCCGAGCTCATCGCGCCGCTGCTCGCGCCGAACGCCGTCCGCATCGTCATCACGGTCTCGGGCGTGACCAGGCTCGCGCCGAAGGTCGAGCGCACGCTGACGTCCGAGGTCCTCCACCAGATCGGCGTGGCCTCGGCCCGATCGGGCTTCACGCGACCCTTCCGGAGCATGCGGACCCGCCTCGGTACCGCGGGGCTGCGTGCCGCCGGCGTCCGGGTGTTCCGGATCACGATCTGACCCCACCCCACCGCGGGGTCCGGACCCGGTATCTTGACGTCGAGAGAATCCGCGCCGCGAGTACCGTGGACGGACCGAGGTCCGGCACGGTCGAACAAGGGAGTACCCGCCAGCATGGCCAAGATCATCTACACGCTCACGGACGAGGCACCGTTCCTCGCCACCCACTCGTTCCTGCCCGTCGTCGAGGCGTTCGCGCGCACCGCGGGGGTCGACGTCGAGACCCGCGACATCTCGCTCTCCGGCCGGATCATCGCGCAGTTCCCGGAGCGGCTCACCGACGAGCAGCGCCTGGACGACGCCCTGGCCGAGCTCGGGGACCTGGCGAAGACCCCCGAGGCGAACATCATCAAGCTGCCGAACATCTCGGCGTCGATCCCGCAGCTCAAGGCCGCGGTCAAGGAACTGCAGGCGCAGGGGTACGACCTGCCCGCCTACCCGGACGAGCCCACCACGGACGAGGAGCGCGACGTCCGCGCCCGCTACGACCGCGTCAAGGGCAGCGCCGTCAACCCGGTCCTGCGCGAGGGCAACTCCGACCGCCGCGCGCCGCTGTCGGTGAAGAACTACGCGAAGAAGCACCCGCACCGCATGGGTGCCTGGAGCCACGACTCCGGGACGAACGTCGTGACGATGGGCAAGGACGACTTCCGCTCGAACGAGCAGTCGTGGATCGCACCGTCCGACGACACCCTGACGATCGAGTTCGTGGCCGCCGACGGCGACACCACGGTGCTCAAGCAGTCGATCCCCGTCCTCGCGGGCGAGGTCGTCGACGGCACCGTCCTGCACGTCCGCGCGCTCGAGGCGTTCCTGCGCGACCAGATCGCCGCCGCGCAGGAGCAGGGCGTGCTGTTCTCCGTGCACCTCAAGGCCACGATGATGAAGGTCTCCGACCCGATCATCTTCGGTCACGTCATCCGCGCGTTCTTCCCGACCGTGTTCGAGCGCTTCGGGGTCGACCTGGCCGCCGCCGGGCTGAACCCGAACGACGGCCTCGGCTCGATCCTCGCCGGGCTCGACAGCGTGCCGAACGGCGCGGAGATCGCGCAGGCGTTCGCCGACGGGATCGACGCCGGTCCCGAGCTCGCGATGGTCGACTCCGACAAGGGCATCACCAACCTGCACGTCCCGAGCGACGTCATCGTCGACGCCTCGATGCCCGCGATGATCCGCACCTCCGGCCACATGTGGGGCCCGGACGGCGAGGAGCACGACACCCTCGCGGTCATCCCGGACTCGAGCTACGCCGGCATCTACCAGGCCGTCATCGAGGACTGCCGCGCGAACGGTGCCTTCGACCCGTCGACCATGGGGTCCGTGCCGAACGTCGGACTCATGGCGCAGAAGGCCGAGGAGTACGGCTCGCACGACAAGACCTTCGAGCTGCCGGGCGACGGCAAGGTCCGCGTCGTCACGAGCTCCGGTGAGACGGTCATCGAGCACGACGTCGAGCAGGGCGACATCTGGCGCGCCTGCCAGACGAAGGACGTCGCGATCCGCGACTGGGTGAAGCTCGCCGTGACCCGCGCCCGTGCCTCGGCGACGCCCGCCGTGTTCTGGCTGGACGAGACGCGTGCCCACGACGCGAACCTGATCGGACTCGTCCGCACGTACCTCGGCGACCACGACACCGACGGCCTGCAGATCGAGGTCATGGCACCCGAGGACGCCATGCGCTTCTCACTCGAGCGCATCCGCCGCGGCGAGGACACCATCTCGGTCACGGGCAACGTGCTCCGTGACTACCTCACCGACCTGTTCCCGATCATGGAGCTCGGCACCTCGGCGAAGATGCTCTCCGTCGTCCCGCTGCTCGGTGGTGGCGGCCTGTTCGAGACCGGCGCCGGCGGGTCGGCCCCGAAGCACGTCCAGCAGCTCGTCGAGCAGGACTACCTGCGCTGGGACTCCCTGGGTGAGTTCCTCGCGCTCGCGGTGTCGTTCGAGCACCTCGCGGGTGTGACCGGCAACGCGCGGGCGAAGGTCCTCGCGGACACGCTCGACCGCGCCACGGGCACGTTCCTCGACGAGAACAAGTCGCCGGGCCGGAAGATCGGCACGATCGACAACCGCGGCAGCCACTTCTACCTGGCGAAGTACTGGGCCGACGAGCTCGCCCGGCAGACCGAGGACACGGAGCTGGCGGCCGCGTTCCGGGGCCTGTCGACGCAGCTCGACGAGCACGAGTCGCAGATCGTCGACGAGCTCAACGCGGTGCAGGGTCGGCCGGCCGACATCGGCGGGTACTACCGCCCCGACACGGCGAAGACGAACGCCGTGATGCGGCCGTCCGCCACCCTCAACGAGGCGCTGGCCGCCCTGTAGGCGACGACCCGACGCAACGGGAGGCGCGGTGCCGGCTGGCACCGCGCCTCCCGTTCGTCGTGGGGCGCGTCCGGACCGGCCCGCTCGGGTGCCCGACCGGCCCGCTCGGGTGCCCGAGCGGGCCAGATCTGTCTCGCTCGGCACCCGGACGCGACGGAACGCACCCGCTCGGCGGACGTGAGCGGCGTGTCTCGCCCGCTCGCCGCACCGCCGCGCCGCCGCACCGCCGCACCGCCGCACCGACGGGGGGACGGCCGCCGCGGCGCCGCGTCAGCCCTTCGGGACCGGGGGACCGACGACCAGCAGGGCGGAGAACACGAGCGCGACGGCCACGACACCGATGCCGGCCGCCACCGCCGGGCGCCGCACCACGAAGAAGAGCAGCCGGTCCCAGGTGCCCGACCGGTCGTCCGGGGAGCGTCGCCAGGGGCCCTCGAGCATGCCGCGCCGGGCGACGGCGACCTCGAACGGCACGGTGGCGTACGGCACGATGGCGCTGACCCACCCGAGCACGAGTGCCCCGACCGACCACCGCTGGTTCACCGCGACGACCGTGGTGACCACGAGGTACGCCAGGAACACGAAGCCGTGGATGCTCCCGCCGATCCGCACGCCCCAGTCGCCGACGTCCAGCCCGTACTTCAGCACCATCCCGGCGATCAGGAGGGTCCAGGTCACGAGTTCGGCCACCGCGGCGGCGCGGAACAGGGAGCGAGGGGTCATGCCCCACATGGTCGCGCACCCGTCCGGGAGAAGCCCCGACACGCCCCCGCCACATCCCGGACACACCGCCGCTCGTATCGATTCGACCGAAGGAGCGGGTAGCGTCGGGGACATGTCAGCGCCGACCGAGAGCCGTCCCCTGAACATCGTCGTCTGGAACGAGAACGTGCACGAGAGCCGCGGTGACGCGACCGTGCTCGGGCACTACCCCGACGGCATGCACACCGTCATCGCCGCCGCACTCCGCGAGCACCACCCCGAGGCCTCGGTGCGCACCGCCACGCTCCAGGAGCCGGAGCACGGTCTCGCCGCGGAGCGCCTGGCGCAGACCGACGTGCTGTTCTGGTGGGGACACGTCGCGCACCAGGACGTCTCGGACGAGGTCGTCACCCGCGTCGTCGAGGCCGTGCAGGCCGGCATGGGCCTGGTGGTGCTGCACTCCGGGCACTACTCGAAGCCGTTCACCCGGCTGATGGGCACCACGTGCTCGCTGAAGTGGCGGAACGACGGGGAGCGCGAGCTCGTCTGGACGATCGCGCCCGAGCACCCGATCGCCGCCGGCGTCCCGCACCCGATCGTCATCGACCGCCAGGAGATGTACGGCGAGTACTTCGACATCCCGCGCCCCGACGAGGAGGTCTTCCTGTCGACCTTCGCCGGCGGCGAGGTCTTCCGCTCCGGTGTCGCATACCGCCGCGGTCTCGGCCGGGTGTTCTACTTCTCGCCGGGCGACCAGGAGTACCCCGTCTACCACCACCCGGACGTCCAGCGGGTGCTCGCGAACGCGGCGGCCTGGGCCGCTCCGGTGTCCGAGCGGCGCGAGCTGACCGCCGACCCCCACCCGCGGGACTGGTTCCTCGACGCGGGTGCGGGTACACAGGAGGGGTGACCAACCAGCTCGACGGTGCGGACAGGCGCACCGCGGTGATCGAGGCGCTCGCCGTCCTGGGCTCCGGCCCGGAGGAGCGCTTCGACCGCATCACCCGCATGACCCACGAGGCGTTCGGCGTCCCGCTGACGTTCCTCAACCTCGTCCACGCCGACCTCGTCACCACGCAGTCGACGTACGGGTTCCAGCAGGGTACGAGCGTGCCGGCCACCGGGCAGTTCTGCGCGACGACCGTGCTGACGCCAGGACCGATGGTGATCCCGGACACGCTCCTCGACGTCCGGTTCGCCGACACGCCCGCAGTGACCGAGTACGGGGTGCGCTTCTACGCCGGTGCGCCGCTGACGATGCCGGACGGCACGCGCGTGGGGACGCTGTGCGTGATGGACGCGCAGCCCCGGGTCTTCTCCGACGAGGACCTCGCGCTCCTCGGGGACCTCGCTCGGTGGGCGGAGCGCGAGCTCGGCCACTCGATCGAGCGGGGCCGGGTGCGGCGCGTCCTCACCGGGCTGGTGCCCGACCCGGTCACGGTGCCGGGTGCCTCGGTGGACGGGTTCCTCGAGCCGGACGAGCACGGCGGCGACCTGGTCGACTGGCGCGCCGCTGCTGACGGGGCGGTCCAGGTCACGGTCGGGACGGTCTCCGCTGCGGGTCGGGCCTCGGCGCTCCTCGCCGCCTCGGTGCGGGCCGCGGTCGTCGCGCGCAGCGGCCTGCCGCTCCGTGACGCCCTCACCGGCCTGGAGGCGCAGCTCGCCCCCGACCTGTCGGCCGGCGGCGCCGTCGGGTCGCTCCTGCACGCGCGCCTCGACCCGACGACGGGTCACGCGGAGTGGGTCGGTGCCGGACACGGTCCGGCGCTGCACGTGCGGGCCGACGGGACCGCGACGGCGCTCCGGTCCACGGACCTGCCGATCGGCCTGCAGCCCGGATCCGTGCCCCGGACCGTCGGAGCGCTCGACCTCGCGCCGGGGGACCGCCTGGTGCTCGTCACCGACGGCACCCTGGCACTCGACGGGACCGGCGACGTGCAGGCCCTCGCGGCGTCGGCGGTGGCCCACCCCGGGGACCTCGTCGCGCACGTCCGGTCGCTCGTGCCGATCGGCGGCAGCGGCGCGGGCGTCGCCCTCGTGGTGCTCACGCGCACCTGACCGCACGGAGCTCGGGGGAGCAGGCGGACCAGCGGCCCCGGTCGACCGGGCGGTTCAGCGGCCCCGCGGAGCCGGGCGACCGGTCGCGGCGGTGACGAGCAGCGTGGCCAGGAGCGCGAAGCCGGCGAGTTCGACGCCGAGGCCGGCGGTCTTCCAGTAGGCGCTGCCGACGACCTGCGGCTGGGTGATCGCGTCCGGCCACCACGGGTCGAGGAACGGCACGGTGCCGGGGAACGGGTCGAGCCCGAGGACGACGAGCCCGCCGAGGAACAGCAGCACCCCGAGTCCTGCCATCGCGCCGCGGGAGCGGTGCAGCATCCGGACGACGAGCGCGGCGGCCATCCCGGCCATGCCGAGCACGGCGATCAGGAACGCGATGACGACGACGGGCTGCGGAGCGAGCGCCACCCAGTCGAGCACGGTGATCGGCAGCAGCAGCCACCGTCCCGCCCGTACCCAGCGCCGCGGGTCCCGCCATCCGTCCATGCCGGTCACCGTACGGCAGCGCTCGGGGGGTCCCCTGAGGGCCTCCTTCCCGCAGCACCGGCTGGCTAGCATCGACGGCATGGCGCAGGACGGCCGGGTCAGGCAGGAGCGGGCGGTCGCGACCCGTGCGGCCCTCATCGAGGCGGCGGCGGCCGAGTTCGACGAGCGCGGGTTCGTGGGGGCGTCGATGGACGGCGTCGCCGAGCGGGCCGGCATGACGAAGGGTGCGCTGTACTTCCACTTCCGCTCGAAGGTCGACATCGCCGGCGCGGTGATCGCCGGGCAGGACGAGATCTCCCGGCGCTACGCCGAGGTCGCGGCCACCCGTTCGACCTCGCCGCTCGAGTCCCTGATGTGGATGTCGCAGGGCGTCGCCACCCAGATGGTGGAGGAGGTCGTGGTCCGTGCGGGACTCCGGCTCGCCACCGACCCGAACGCCCGGGCGATCCCACGTGATCGCCCTCACGAGTACTGGGTCGAGCACACCGCCGACCTCATCCGACGTGCGATCGACGCGGGCGAGGTCGACCCGTCGTGGGACCCACGGGTGATCGGTCACGTGGTGAGCCCGGCGGTGGCGGGCGTCCAGATGTTCTCGGACATGCTGCACGACCGCGCCGACCTGTTCGAGCGGCTCCGTGAGCTGTGGACGGTGCTGCTGACGGCGATCGCCAGCGAACGGACCCGGCCGGAGGTGCCGCGCCTCGTGGCGATCATCCGCCCGGGCGATGCCGAGGACCGACGGCCCGCAAGCGGCTGACCCGGGCCCTGGGGAGGTCTGAGCGACGCGGGTCCCCCCAGGGACACCCACGTCACTTCCCTTGGAGGATACCAAGGAGTACGTTTCCGCAGCAGCCCCACGTTCGCGGGGATCGCACCGCCGCCCTACCCTGGCGTGATGGGCACCCCGGCCGCCGAGTTCCACGTCGACGTCGCGCTCGTCGCCGCACTGCTCCGCGACCAGCACCCGGACCTCGCCGACCTGCCCCTGCGGGTCGTCGCGAGCGGGTGGGACAACGTCGTGGTCCGTGCCGGGGAGACCCTGGCCGTGCGCCTGCCCCGCCGCGCAGCCGCCGCCACCCTGGTCGAGCACGAGCAGCGCTGGCTGCCGACGATCGCCGCGTTGGTCGGCGACGCGGCGCCGCTCCCGGAGCCCGTCCGCACCGGCCGCCCGGCGCTCGGCTACCCCTGGGCGTGGAGCGTCGTGCCGTGGCTGCCCGGTCGCCCCGCGGGGGAGCGGGCCCAGGGGGTCCGGGTCGCCCGCGACCTCGCCGCCGTGGCGATCCGCCTGCACGTGCCCGCCCCGCCGGACGCCCCCGTCAACCCGGTCCGCGCCGTCCCGCTCGCGACGCGGAGCGACGCCGTCCTGACGCGACTGGCGGAGGGCGACGTGCCCCGTGCCGTGGAGCTGGCTGCGCTCTGGCGGACCGCGGCCGGTGCGCCGACGCACGCCGGGCCTCCCGTCTGGGTGCACGGGGACCTGCACCCGTTCAACCTGCTCGTCGAGCCGACGCCCCCCGGCGACCGACGCCTGTCGGCGGTGGTGGACTTCGGCGACCTGACCGCGGGGGACCCGGCGGTCGACCTCGCCACCCGGTGGCTGACGCTCGACGACGCCGGCGCGCGGACGTTCGCGACGCTCGTCGACGCGGACCCCGACACCTGGACCCGGGCGCGCGGATGGGCGGTGTCGATCGCGTCGGCGCTCGCCGTGACGGACGACGACGCCTTCCGGACGGTCGCGGCCCGTGCGATCGACGCGGTGCTGGACGGCTGAGCCGGCAGGGGTTACCGTTCCCTCACCTGTCCGTGCACTGGAGATCGGAGGGGCCTGATGACCCTCGAGTTCCACGTCCCGCACGACGTCGACACCGACGCCTCTCCCGCCCCGTCCGCCCGAGCCGACACCGCCCGAGCCGCCACCCGCTGCACCGGTCTGCGCGGCCTGCTCGACCGCCTGGCCGTCCGTCGCGCGGTCGCCCGCGATCGTCGTGCGGTCGCCCACCTGCACGAGCTCGACGACCTGCAACGCCTGCTGACCGGCGCGCGCGGCGTGGTCGAACGCGGGTGGATCCAGCACTCGTGGTTCGCCTACCTCGACGAGCACGGGCGGCTGCGCAAGGCGTCGAGTGCCGCGGCGCTCGCCGCACAGGGCCGACCGCTCGTCGCAGCCTGCCTGGTCGGCGCGGTCGTCTCGGCGGCGGGCGGACCGCACGTCGTGCACTCGCAGCAGGTGCAGCGCGCCCTCGACCTCGTGTGGCACGCCCTGGCCGCCGACGAGGGCCGACCGGTCGTCTGGTGTCCGGCGCCGGACGTCCGGATGGCCCGGGTCCGCGACCTGACCACCTGGAACGACCGCCCCGGGCGCACCGGCGCGGAGGTCGCGTCACTGCTCCTCACCGCGGAACGCGTCGCCGTGCACGAGGCCGATCGGGTCGCCGCTCGTCGCGTGCCCGTGCCCGTGCCCGTGCCCGTGTCCGGGTGAGGGGTGCCCCCGGCGCTCCCTGGCCCTCGGACGGCCCGTCGTACCCCGTACGACGGGCCGTCCCCGTTCCGACGCAGGACGCCCGGGTAGCCGACCGCCGCTCGACATCGTTACCGTTCTCCCAGGTGAGGGGCCGGCACCTGCCCCTGACCGGGGCTTTCTCCCTGCGTGGAATTGCAGCATCTGCACGGGTCGGTTGCTTGCCGTTGGTCAAGTACCCCCTCGCCTGCGTACGGTCGGTCAGGTTCGTGCCCCGGTCTGTGGGCCGTTCGGCCGACCAGGGAGGGGTGCACACACCGTGTTCCAGTACGTCGTGGAGCGATGGGACCAGATCTGGTTCTCGTCGTGGCAGCACTTCTCACTGGTCGTCCAGTGCACCGTGCTCGCCACGCTCATCGCAGTGGTGCTCGCAGCACTCGTCTACCGCAGTCCGCAACTGACGTCGATCGCGAACGGGGTGTCCGCCGTCGGGCTCACCCTGCCGTCGTTCGCCGTGATCGGTCTGCTCATCGTGCCGCTCGGGTTCGGCGTCGTGCCGTCCGTCGTCACCGTCGTCTTCTTCGCCACGCTGCCGATCCTGCGGAACGCGGTGGTCGGCCTCGCCGAGATCCCGCCGACCGTCGTCGAGTCCGCGCGGGGGATCGGCATGAGCCGGATGCGCACCCTGCTGCAGGTCGAGCTGCCGATGGCGTGGCCGATCATCCTGAGCGGCGTGCGGGTGTCCGCACAGATGGTGATGGGCATCGCCGCCATCGCCGCCTACGCGCTCGGCCCCGGGCTCGGCGGCTTCATCTTCTCCGGGCTCTCCCGGCTCGGCGGCGCCAACGCCCTGAACTCCGTCGTCGTCGGGGTGGTCGGGGTCGTCCTGCTCGCCCTCGTCCTCGACCTGCTCCTCATCGGCCTCGGCCGCCTGACCACACCGAGAGGTATCCGTGTCCAGCACTGACCACGCCACCACCGACCACGCATCCGGCACCGCGCCCGAGGGGGACGTGACCGGTCGAAGCATCCTGCTCGACGAGGTCACCAAGCGGTACCCGGGGCAGCAGAAGCCCGCCGTCGACGGCATCACGCTCGAGATCCCGGCCGGCAAGGTCGTCATGCTGGTCGGCCCGTCCGGCTGCGGCAAGACCACCACGCTCAAGATGATCAACCGGCTCATCGAGCCCACCGAGGGGCGCATCGTCGTCGGCGACGAGGACGTCACCAGCATCGACGGTGACGAGCTCCGCCGCCGCATGGGCTACGTGATCCAGGCCGGCGGGCTCTTCCCGCACATGACGGTCGCGGCGAACATCGCGATCGTGCCGAAGATGCTCGGCTGGTCGAAGGAGAAGATCGCCGCCCGCGTCGACGAGCTCCTCGACCTCGTCTCGCTCGACCCCGACACCTACCGCGACCGCTTCCCGCGGGAGCTCTCCGGCGGCCAGCAGCAGCGCGTCGGCGTGGCCCGGGCGCTCGCCGCCGACCCGCCCGTCCTGCTCATGGACGAGCCGTTCGGTGCCGTCGACCCGATCACACGGCAGCGCCTGCAGGACGAGCTCCTGCGCATCCAGGAGGAACTGCACAAGACGATCGTCATCGTCACGCACGACTTCGACGAGGCCGTGAAGCTCGGCGACTGGATCGTGATCTTCACCGAGGGGGCGCACATCGTGCAGTACGACACCCCGGAGCGCATCCTGGCCGAGCCGGCGAACGAGTTCGTGGAGAACTTCATCGGCTCCGGCGCCGGCCTGAAGCAGCTGACGCTGAACCGCGTGCGGGACGTCGACGTCGTCGACGCCGTCACCTGCTCGCCGGGCGAGGACGCGAAGGCCGTCCTGCAGCGCATGGACGAGGCCGGACGGCACGGGCACGCCGTCGTGGTCGACCGCCGCCAGCGCCCGATCGGCTGGCCGTCGCGTCGGCAGCTCGAGCGCCTCGACCGCATCCCCGAGGGCATCGACCCGGCCCTGCCCGTCGTCGGCGAGGCCGCGACGCTCAACGACGCGCTCGACACCATGCTCGTGTCGAGCGCCGGTGCCGCGCTCGTCACCGGTCGCCGCGACGCCTTCCGCGGTGTCATCACCGTCGAGACCGTCATGGAGGCCATCACCCGGTCCCGTGCGGCCGCGGCGGACGAGCAGGCGTACACGCCCGTCGGCACGAACACGAACCCGATCGAGACCCTGCCGTCCTCGCCCGTGGCCCCGACGGTCGCGACGTCCGGGGAGGACCTGTGACCACCGTCGCGACCGACGCCCCCGCCGCAGCCGGCCCGGGCACCGCGCAGCGCACCCCGTGGAAGGGGCTGCTCGTCCAGCCGATCGCGATCCTGGTGGTCCTCGCCGCCTGGGTCGTCTGGCTGAACACGGCGGACCTCAGTGCGACCGAGCGCTCGACCCTGAACCCGTCGGGCATCCTCGAGCTCACCGGCCAGCACCTCGTCCTGACGCTCCAGGCCACCGTGCTCGTGCTCGTGATCGGCATCCCGCTCGGGGTCCTGCTCACCCGCGGGCCCTTCCGTCGGGCGAGCACCACCGTCATCGCCGTCGCGAACTTCGGCCAGGCGGCCCCCGCGGTCGGGCTCATCGTGCTGCTCGCGGCCTGGCTCGGACTGAACAGCTGGTCGGCGGTCGTCGCCCTCGTGCTCTACGCGATCCTGCCGGTCCTCCGGAACACCATGCTCGGTGTGCAGAGCGTCGACGACCGGCTCGTCGAGGCCGGCCGGGGCATGGGCATGAGCGCCCTCAGCGTGCTGCTCAAGGTCGAACTGCCGCTGGCGGTCCCGGTCATGCTCTCCGGCATCCGGACGGCGCTGGTGCTGCTCGTCGGCACCGCGAGCCTGGCGACCTTCGTCGGCGCGGGCGGCCTCGGCCTCCTCATCACCACGGGCGTGAACCTGTTCCTGCCGAAGGTGCTCGTCTCCGGGGCGCTCCTGGTGGCGCTCCTCGCCCTGACCATCGACTGGATCGGCCGCGTGGTCGAGACGGTCGCACGACCGAAGGGACTCCGATGATGCCCGACGACTCGACGCACACCGTCTCGACGCACACCGTCTCGACGCACGGCGCCTCGACGCACGCCGGCCCGCGCGACGCGAGCCGCGCCTCCCGTCCGTCCGCCGGTCGCCGCTGGGTGACCGCCGCCGCCGTGGCGGGGGCGAGCGCCCTCGTCCTCACCGGCTGCGGCCTGCAGCCCGCCGCGTCCTTCGTGCCGGGCGCCGCCCCGGGGTCGATCCAGCGCATCGACGACCTGCCGGACGACGCGAAGCTGACCGTCACGTCGAAGAACTTCACCGAGCAGCTCGTCCTCGGCAAGATCGCCGTCCTCGCCGCGAAGGCGGCCGGGTTCGACGTCACCGACGAGACGAACGTGCCGGGGTCGGTCGCGGTGCGCGAGCTGATGACCTCGCACGGCGCGGACTTCACCTACGAGTACACGGGGACCGCCTGGCTGACCTTCATGGCGCACGAGCAGGGGATCCCGGACAAGACCGAGCAGTGGCAGGCGGTCAAGGACGAGGACGCCGGCAACGGGCTGACCTGGCTCGAACCCGCGCCGATGAACAACACCTACGCGTTCGCGGTGCGTGACGAGGCCGTGTCCGAGCTCGACGACGTGAAGACCCTCTCGGACATCACGAAGCTGCCGGTCGACCAGCGCACGTTCTGCGTCGAGTCGGAGTTCAACTCCCGTGCGGACGGCTTCAAGCCGATGCTCGAGAAGTACGGGCTGGAGCTCGGCGGGTCCGGCGAGAACGGCGTGCCGACGTCGAACGTCAGCATCCTCGACACCGGCACCGTGTACACCGCGACCGACCGGGGCAAGTGCAACTTCGGCGAGGTCTTCACCACCGACGGCCGCATCAAGTCGCTCGGCCTGACGGTGCTCGAGGACGACCGCGGGTTCTTCCCGGCGTACAACGTCGCGCCCGTGATCGACTCCGAGACGCTGGAGGAGTACCCGCAGCTCCGCGACGTGTACGACCAGATCTCGCCCGAGCTCACCGACGAGGCCCTGCAGGAGCTGAACCGGCAGGTCGACGTCGAGGGGCGCGAGCCGGCGGACGTCGCGTTCGACTGGATGGTGGACAAGGGCTTCATCACCGCACCCTGACCGACGGTCGGACGGTCGGACGGTCGGACGGTCGGACGGTCGGACCCTCGGACGGGAGGCGCGGTGCCGGTGGGTGCCGCGCCTCCCGTCGTCCGCCTGGTCGCCTCGGCGGTACCGCGGTCGCGTCGCATCGCGTCGCGTCGCGTCGCGTCCTGCGTCCGTGCCGGACCTCCCGTCTCCGGACGTGCCGGGTCCGCGTGCATAGTGTCGGACGCGTGGCGGCTTCGGGACGGGACCTCGGCGACGGGTGCGCGCTGTCGTTGCGCGACCTGAGCACCGTCGACGCCGTCCACGACCTCGTGCAGGCCAACCTCGTGCGGCTGCGGGCGGCGGAGCCCTGGGCGTGGGCGTCGGTCTCGCGGGACTCCCTCGTGCTGCACACCGAGCAGCTCCTCGGGCAGTACGCGATGGACCGCGCGGTGCCGTGCGTCATCCGCGTGGACGGACGCATCGTCGGGTCGGCGTCGCTCGCCCTCGACCCCTACCTGGGCCAGGCGTCGCTCGGCTACTGGATCGACGAGCGGTACGAGGGCCGGGGCATCGTCCACCGGGCCGCCTCCGCACTGGTGGACGTCGCCCGCGAGCGGGGGAGCGCCCGGGTGGAGGTCCGCACCGGCGTCGACAACGTCCGGAGTCGGGCGCTGGCGGAGCGGCTCGGGTTCGTGCACGAGGGGACGCTGCGCAGCGCCCTGCCGCTCGGACCCCGACGGGTCGACGTGGCGGTGTACGGGCTGGTGACCTGACGGCCGTCAGCGACCCTGGGTCGCACCCGACCACACGGCGAAGGTGCCACCGAGCACGAGCAGCACGCCCACCAGGATCCACACCGCCAGGGCGACGAGGTTGAGCAGGATCCCCCACCCCGCCCGACCGCGCGCCATCGGTTCCCGGCTGCGGGACGCGATGCCGAGGCAGAGGCCGACGACGGGGGCGAAGAAGGTCCAGCCGGCGAGGAGCGAGCAGATCCCGAGCACGAGGCTCGCGGTGCCGAGGCCGGTCCGGGGGGTGTGCTGCACGGTGGTCATGGCATCGACGCTACGGGTCACCGACGTGGCGGCGCGTCCCTCCGGGGTGTGATCGCGGGTCCTCCTGCGGACGGACGGCCGCACGCCGGTATCGTCGGAGCATGGCCCTGTTCGGACGACGCACCAGGAACGACGTTCGCGACCGACCCGTGAGCCAGGTCGAGCTGAAGCGTGCCGTGGACGAGGGTTTCCTCATCGCCAAGGCCGCGGTCACCGTCGCCGTGGCGAACCGCATCATCACGAACGCCCTCCGCGACCAGGGGTACTTCGACCACGCCGTCATCGCCGAGGCCACCCGCGAGGAACTGCACCGCATGGCCGAGGAGCAGCGCGGTGACGCCGCCCGCATGCGGGAGATCCGGTCGACGTCGAGCAACAAGCGGGGGCGCTCGCAGCACCAGCACGACTACAAGCGCGGCGACGACCTGAAGCTCCGCACGCGCGAGGCCACCTACGAGCAGCTCGCCGAGATGCTCGACCGGCGGCGCGACGACCAGGGCTTCGTCGACCGCATCGTGCTGCAGGCCCGTGCCCGGGCTTGGGACGACATCGGCACGACCGTCGTCGGGCGCCTCGGATGGGCGCAACGACCGACCGAGGACTACGAGATCGGCCGCGACGAACGCGTGCAGCAGATGCTCGACGAGGACTTCGCGGCGCTGCTCGCCGAGCACCCCGCGGGCGCCGAGGCACCGGTCGCGACGCCGGTCGACGCGGACGAACCCGACGAGGGTGACGGCCCCGAGGACGGCACGGACCCCGCCGACGCGGACACCGCCCGCCCCTGACCGCCCGCGGGGGCACCGGACCCTAGGCTCGGACACATGGTTGATGCGGTGGTCGTCGGTGCCGGACCGAACGGACTCGCGGCGGCGGTGACGCTCGCGCGGGCCGGTCTGTCGGTCGAGGTCGTCGAGCGGAACGACACGATCGGCGGCGGCGCCCGCACGGCACAGTTGACGCTGCCCGGGTTCCACCACGACGTCTGCTCCGCGGTGCACCCGATGGCGCTGCAGTCCGAGTTCTTCCGGCTCTTCCGCATGGAGGACCGCATCGAGCTCCGGCTGCCCGAGGTGCAGTACGGACACCCCCTCGACCGCGGCCGCGCCGGCATCGCCTACCGGGACCTCGAGCGCACCGCGGAGGGCCTCGGGATCGACGGCCGGGCGTTCCGGAACCTCATGGCGCCCCTGTCCGGCAACGCCGACCAGGTCGCCGACTTCGCCACGGACGCGCTGCTGCACGTCCCGCGGCACCCGCTCACGGTCCTGCGGTTCGGCCTCCGCGCCCTCGAGCAGGGGAGCGCCGCGTGGAACGTCCGCTTCCGCGACGAGGTGGCGCCCGCGATGGTGTCGGGCGTCGCCGCACACTCGATCCAGCACATGCCGTCCCTGTCGACCGCCGCGGCCGCACTGTCGCTCGGGTCGTACGCGCACGCCCGCGGGTGGCCGGTGCCGATCGGCGGCAGCCAGGCGATCGTGGACGCGCTCGCCGCCGACCTCGTCGCGCACGGCGGCACGATCGAGACCGGCCGCGAGGTGCGCTCGCTCGCCGACCTCACCCCGGCGAAGGCGGTCCTCTTCGACACGAGCGTTCCCGGCATGCTCCACATCGCCGGGAAGCAGATCCCCACCCCGAAGCGCGGGGCACTGCGCCGCTTCCGGTTCGGCAACGCGGCGGCCAAGGTCGACTTCGCGCTGTCCGACCCGGTGCCGTGGACGAACACCGAGCTGCGGAAGGCGGGCACGGTCCACATCGGCGGCACCCGCGCGGAGATCGCCGAGGCGGAGCGGGCGGTGGCGCAGGGTCGGCACGCGGAACGCCCCTACGTGCTCGGCTCGGAGCCGACCGTGGTCGACCCGGGTCGCGCACCCCGCGGCAAGCACGTCTTCTGGGCGTACGCGCACGTGCCGGCGGGTTCCGACGTCGACCCGACCGACGCGATCGTGCGGCAGGTCGAGCGCTTCGCGCCGGGGTTCCGCGAC
Organism: Curtobacterium sp. NPDC087080; assembly: GCF_044745105.1. Taxonomy (NCBI): domain Bacteria; kingdom Bacillati; phylum Actinomycetota; class Actinomycetes; order Micrococcales; family Microbacteriaceae; genus Curtobacterium; species Curtobacterium sp. NPDC087080. The sequence goes on from NZ_JBIUZP010000004.1 coordinate 53,435, forward strand.
ACGATCCTGCAGTCGAGCAGCCGCACGGCCGTGCAGATGGGGGAGTACAACCCGAACTACGTCGGCGGCGACATCGCCGCCGGGGCCGCGAGCTTCTGGCAGCTCGTCAAGCGGCCCGTCCTGTCGTCGGACCCGTGGCGGATGGGCGGCGGCATGTACCTGTGCTCGGAGGCGTCCGCGCCCGGTCCGGGTGTGCACGGCATGGCGGGTTGGCACGCGGCCCGCAGTGCGCTGCGCCACACCTTCGGACTGTCCGAGCACGTCGACCTCGCACCGGAGGACTGAACCATGGCGAAGAACGTCCGCATCGTGCACTGCAGCCCGGAGGCCGTCTTCGACGTGCTCCGCGACGGCTGGCTCTACCCGACCTGGGTGGTCGGCGCCTCGCGCATGCGCGGCCAGGACCCGGGGTGGCCCGCCGTCGGCACGGAGCTGCACCACTCGTTCGGCATCTGGCCGTTCCTGATCAACGACACGACGATCGTGCTCGAGGTCGACGAGCCGCGTCGCCTGGTGATCCAGGCGAAGGGCTGGCCGGTCGGTGAGGCCCGCGTCGAGGTCGAGGTGGAACCGCATCCGCGGGGGAGCCGCGTGACCCTCCGTGAGAACCCCGTGCGGGGCCCGGGGTCGCTCGTCCCGGGGTTCATCGCGCAGCCCGGCATCTGGATCCGCAACAACGAGAGCATCCGGCGCCTCCGCTGGGTCGCGGAGGGTCGCGCGGGCGTCCACTAGACGGTCTGGAGGCTCGTGGCGGCGCCGCCACGAGCCTCCAGACCGTCATCCGGTCACTCTGCGCGACTGAACTCGCTCGCTCGACGCACCTGGTCGTCCGTCAGGGCGACGCCCGTGTACCGCTCGAACTGGCGCGCTGCCTGCAGCGCGATGACCTCGGCGCCGGTGATCACGCGCGCACCGGCGGCGCGACCGGCCCGGACCAGCGGGGTCTCGGAGGGGAACGCGACCACGTCGAAGACGGTGGTCGCGGCCTCGACCCGGTCCTGCGCGAAGGCGAGTGCGTCCTCGTCCGCACCGCGCATGCCGAGCGGGGTGACGTTGACCAGGACGTCGGCCTCCGGTGCTTCCTGCTCGGTCGCGACCCAGTCGAAGCCGTACTGCTCGGCGAGGGCGGAACCGGTCTCCGCGTTGCGCGCGACGACGGTCAGCTGCTCGAAGCCCGCGCCGCGGAACGCCGCCGTGACCGCCTTGGCCATGCCGCCGGACCCGCGGAGGACCACGCGGGCCGACGGGTCGACCTCGTGCGTGCGGAGCAGCGACGCGACGGCCTCGTAGTCGGTGTTCGACGCGGTGAGCACGCCGCCGTCGTTCACCACGGTGTTGATCGACTGGATGGCGGCCGCGGACTCCTCGACCACGTCGACGAGGGGGATGATCGCCTCCTTGAAGGGCATCGACACCGAGCAGCCGCGGATGCCGAGCGCGCGGATGCCGGTGACGGCACCGGGCAGGTCGGTCGTCGTGAACGCCTTGTAGACGAAGTCCAGCCCGAGCTCGTCGTAGAGGAAGTTGTGGAAGCGCGTGCCGATGTTGCTCGGACGGGCAGCGAGCGAGATGCAGACCTGCATGTCCTTGTGGAGGATGGGCATGGCACGAGTCTCCCACGCACGTGCCGATGGAGCGGTCCACCTCCGCTGCTCGGGAGCCGCGCCGTCCGGACGGGTTAGTGTGGCGGGGTGCCGGTCTCCGTCTTCGATCTGTTCAGCGTCGGGATCGGCCCGTCGAGTTCCCACACCGTCGGGCCGATGCGAGCCGGAGCGGCCTTCGCAGCCGGGCTCGCCGACGCCCCCGTGGCCGGCCTCGACGTCCACCTGTACGGCTCGCTCGCCTCGACCGGCCAGGGGCACGGCACGCTCGGGGCGGTGCTCGCCGGCCTGATGGGGTCCGACCCCGAGACCGTCGACCCCGACGTGATGGCGGCCGCGCTCGACGAGCTCGAGCAGACCGGCGCGCTGCGGCTCGCGGGAGGCGCGACCGTGCCGTTCCGCCAGGCCGACATCGTGCTGCACCCGCTCACCATGCTGCCCCGGCACCCGAACGCGATGCGGCTCCGGGCGACCGACGCGGCGGGCACGGTCCTGGCCGAGGAGACCTACTACTCGATCGGCGGCGGGTTCGTCACGACCGACACCGAGGGTGCCGTGGCCGAGGCCGCCATCCCCGTCGACGACGCGGTCCCGCACCCCTTCTCGAGCGGCGCCGAGCTCCTCGCCGCCTGCGCCGCGACCGGCCTGCCCGTCAGCGGCATCGCGATGGCGAACGAGACCGCCACCCGGAGCGAGACCGAGGTCCGCGCCGGACTCCTGCACGTGCACGACGTCATGCGCGAGAGCGTCGACCGCAGCATCCGCCGCACCGGCACGCTGCCCGGGGGGCTGACGGTCCGACGTCGCGCGGCGAACTGGCACGAGCAGCTCACCCGCGACGACCCGCACCACGACCCGCTCTTCGCGATGGAGTGGGTCAACCTCACCGCGATGGCGGTCAACGAGGAGAACGCCACGGGCGGCCGGGTCGTCACCGCCCCGACGAACGGCGCCGCCGGCATCATCCCCGCGGTGCTGTACTACGCGCTGACGTACGTCTCCGAGGTCGCGCCGGAGGACCGCGACGACGCCGTGGTCCGGTTCCTGCTCACCGCCGGGGCGATCGGCTCGATCTACAAGGAGCGGGCGTCGATCTCCGGCGCCGAGGTCGGCTGCCAGGGCGAGGTCGGCTCCGCGGCGTCGATGGCCGCAGCCGGGCTGGCCGAGGTGCTCGGCGGGACGCCCGAGCAGGTCGAGAACGCCGCCGAGATCGCGATGGAGCACAACCTCGGGCTGACCTGCGACCCGATCGGTGGTCTCGTGCAGATCCCGTGCATCGAGCGCAACGCGATCGCCGCGAACAAGGCGATCAACGCGGCCCGGATGGCCCTCCGCGGCGACGGTGTGCACCACGTGTCGCTCGACCAGGTCGTCGAGACGATGCGCCAGACCGGCGCCGACATGTCCACGAAGTACAAGGAGACCGCGATGGGCGGTCTGGCGGTCAACGTCCCGCTCTGCTGAACGGGCGCGACCGGGCGGTCAGGCGACCCGCATCTCCAGCGGGACGGCACGCGGCGCGACGTGGTGCTGCCCGTCGTCCGCGCGGACGATGAGGGCAGGACGCCCCGGTGTGTCGAGGACGTCGACCGCCGTGCCGGCGACGAGCCGCCCCCGGTCTCGGTACCGGACGACCGCGTGGATCGGGACGTCGTCCGCGGGGACCGGTCGCCACCGCGGTGCTCGTGCGCGTTCCGTCTCCATCGCTCCACCATGGCGTCTGTCCGATTCGCGCACCAAATCGCCGACGGTCGCTCAAGTACGGTGCCGAGAGTCGGCGCGGTGGCCGCGGGTACGGTCGGACCCATGAGCGACACGGACCACGACCACCTCGGCGACGGCGTCGACATGTCCTTCGAGGAGCGCCGCCAGGACACCCTCCGACGGATGTCCGGGTCGGACGAGCACGACGCCGACCCGCGCGTCGAAGTCTCCCGCGCCGAGGACGGGGACGTCCGCATCGACGTCGCCGACTCCGCCGCCGTCCGGCCGGGCGACGCCGCCGGTACCGATCCCCGTACCGACGCGGCGCAGGACCCTCACCACGCCGACTGAGCCCTCCGCGTCCCGCCTCCGCACGACGCAACCTCGGCGACACCGCGCAGCGATGTACCGCTGCGAGCAACCGCTGACGTTGCGTCTCGCGGAAGGGAGGATGATCGTCGGGTGCACCTCGTCCTCCGCCGCGTCGACGGCGGCGTCACCGCGACGCCCCTGACCGACGCGGGGGAGTCGGCCGGTGCGCCGACGCGCCTGGACGAGCCGGGCCTCCCGGCCTTCGTCGCCGCGCACGACGCTCCCGACGTGCGCTGGGTCTGGGACGACACCGCCCGCTGGTACCCGGCCGTCCTCGCATCCGGCGGACGCGTGGGCCGCTGCACCGACCTCCGGCTCTGCCGGCGCATCCTGCGCGGCGCGCTCGCCGCACGGGACACCGCCCTCGCCGCGGCCCCGGTCGACACGTGGGACGCCGCCGGCCAGGAGGCCCGCTCCGCCCGCCCGACGCAGGCCCGGCTCTTCGACGACGCGCTCTTCGCCGTCGTGCCGGCCGACGACCCGGCCGACCCGGTCGCCGAGTTCCGGCTGCAGCTCGATGCGATCGCCACGTCGACGACCCCGGGAGCGCTGCGCCTGCTGGCGACCGCGGAGTCGGCCGGGGCGCTCGTCGCGGCCGAGATCCTGCACGCCGGGCTGCCCTGGCGCGCCGACGTGCACGAGCGCCTGCTCGAGCAGGAGCTCGGACCCCGTGTGCCCGCGGGGGTGCGACCGCGTCGGCTCGAGGAGCTCGCCGTGGAGATCCGGGCGCACCTCGGCGACCCCGGCCTCAACCCCGACTCGCCCGCCGACGTCCTGCGGTCGCTCCGAGCAGCCGGACTGATGGTCTCGTCGACCCGCAAGTGGGAGCTGCAGGAGCTCGAGCACCCCGTCATCGCACCGCTGCTCGAGTACAAGCAGCGCTCCCGGCTGCTCACCGCGAACGGGTGGGCCTGGCTCGACGAGTGGGTGCAGGACGGGCGGTTCCACCCGAAGTACGTCGTCGGCGGGGTCGTCACCGGCCGCTGGGCGGCGGACGGCGGCGGCGCGATGCAGCTGCCGAGGACCGTCCGCAGCGCGGTGGTCGCCGACGACGGGTGGGCCTTCGTCGTGGCGGACGCGGCGCAGCTCGAACCGCGGGTGCTCGCGGCGATGGCCGGCGACCGGGCCATGGCCACCGCCGGGGACGGGCGGGACCTGTACGACGGCGTGGTGGCCTCCGGTGCCGTGGAGACCCGGCAGCAGGCCAAGGGTGCGATGCTCGGCGCGATGTACGGCGCGACCCAGGGCGACGCCGGACGGCTCGTGCCGCGGCTGGCCAGGGCGTTCCCCGCGGCGCTCGGCCTCGTCGACCGCGCTGCCCGCGCCGGGGAGCGGGGCGAGCCCGTCACGACGCTGCTCGGCCGGACGTCACCCGTCCCCGACGAGGCCTGGTTCGCCGCACGGAACCGCGCGTGGTCGGTGGACGGCACCCCGGCGCAGCAGCGGGCGGTCGAGGGACGTGCGCGCAGCTGGGGGCGCTTCACGCGGAACTTCGTGGTGCAGGGCACGGCGGCCGAGTGGGCACTGGCGTGGATGGGGTCGCTCCGCACTCGGCTCGCGACGCGGTTCCCGGGCCCGCTGACGGCCGGCCCGCACCTGGTGTTCTTCGTGCACGACGAGCTCGTGGTGCACACGCCCGTCGAGCACGCCGAGTTCGTGGCCGAGCAGGTCCGCGCCGCGGCGGTCGACGCCGGACGCCTGCTCTTCCGGGACTTCCCGGTGGTGTTCCCCCTGACGGTGTCGACGGTGCGCGACTACGGGGCGGCGAAGGCCTGAGCTCCGCCGCACGGTCCCGGCGGCCCGCAGCGTGGTCCGGTCCGGGCGCCCGCCGCGTGGTCCGGTCCGGATGCTCACAGCGTGGTCCGGTCCGGGCGCTCGCAGCGTCCGACGGGCAGGGTGGGACGATGCAGCGCGCCGACCACGAGGACCCGACGGACCCACTCGCGGCGGCCGCCGGGCGGGCCGACCGCGACGAGCGATCCGCCGTCGAGGCGGACCGGCACCTGGGCACCGTCGACCTGACGTCGTGGCGCTCGCGCGCCGGTCACGCGGTCGCCGAGGCCTGGGCCGCGCTCGGCCGCCGGTACGGCGCGCTCCCGCTGCTCGTGCTGACGCTCCTGATCGGCATCGGCATCGCGGTGACCGCGACCTGGGCGGCGTCGGAGGTGTACGACGCGGTCCGCGAGTCCGACGACGTCGCCGTGCTCGACCGTCCGGTGCTCGACTGGATGCTCACCCTGCGCTCCCCGTTCGCCGACCGCGCGGTCACGTGGTGGACCGACATCGCCGGGACGATCGGGATGCCGATCGTCGCGGTGTGCTTCCTGATCGGCTTCACGGTGCAGCGCCGCGCCTGGACCCCGCTGGTGCTGCTCGTGGCGGCGAGCGGCGGCTCGCTCCTCATGACGATCGCGGGCAAGGACCTGATCGGCCGTGCCCGTCCGCCGCTGTCCGACGCGGTGCCGCCGTACGAGCACTCGCCGTCGTTCCCGTCCGGTCACACGCTCAACGCTACGGTCGTCGTCGGCACGATCGTGTACCTGCTCATCCTCCGGCAGTCGCGGACGGTGACCCGTGTGTGGACGATCGTGGTCGGCACGCTCTTCGTGCTGTCGATCGGCGTCTCGCGGGTGTTCCTCGGGCACCACTGGACGACGGACGTCCTCGCCGCGTGGGCGCTCGGGCTGGCGTGGTCGGCGCTCGTGATCACGGCGCACCGGCTCTACCTGACGGCCCTGCACCGGGGCGCGGAACCCGTCCGTCGCGGCGGTGGACCGGCACGCCCGGTCAGGTCGCCACGGTAGGTTCACCCGCATGGAAGAACGGGTCTTCGGCGGCAGGTACCGCGTCACCGGCACGCTCGGGCACGGCGGCATGGCCTCCGTCTACCGCGCCGTCGACGAGCAGCTCGGCCGCGAGGTCGCCGTCAAGGTCTTCCGGATCGGTGCCGTCGACCACGGCGAACGTGCCCGGGCCGAGGCGGAGATGCACACCCTCGCCGCGCTCCGCAGCCCGTCGCTCGTCACGCTCTACGACGCCGCACTCGACGACGAGGACGGCGACTCGTACCTCGTGATGGAGCTCGTCCCCGGCAGCGACCTCGACACCCGGCTGCGCGAGGGACCCCTCGACACCACGACGACCGCCCGGATGGGTGCCCAGGTCGCCGAGGGGCTCGCCGCCGTGCACGCGCAGGGCATCGTGCACCGGGACGTGAAGCCCGCGAACGTGCTGCTCGAGAGCGACGGGGAGCACGTCAAGCTCGCCGACTTCGGCATCGCCCTGCTCCGCGACGCCGCCCGCGTGACGGGGACGGGGACCGTGATCGGCACCGCCGCGTACATCTCCCCGGAGCAGGTCCTGGGCCGCGAGGTCACCGGCCAGGCCGACGTCTACGCCCTCGGTCTCCTCCTGCTGCAGTGCCTGACCGGCGAACGGCCCTTCCCCGGCACGGCGGTCGAGTCCGCCACCGCGCGGCTGACACGGGGTCCCGAGATCGACCAGCACCTGCCCACCGCGTGGCGGACGCTGCTGCACGTGATGACCGCGCAGGACCCGTCCGAGCGGCCGACCGCGGCCGAGGCGGCCCGACGCCTCCGGGCCCTCGAACGCGACGGGTCGGCACCGGCGACGCAGCTGCTCCCCGGCGGCCCCGGCACCCTGACCCGTGCAGCCGGCGGTGCGGCGGGCGCAGGGGCCGGTCTCGCGGGTGCCGCGCTCGGCGCCGGTGGTCCGGACGCGGCCCGTGCCGACCAGGCCACCCAGGCGATGCCGGGAGCTGCGGACGCCGACCAGGCGACCCGGGCGATGCCGACCGCGGGCGGAGCCGACGCCGCGACCCGCGCGTACGACCGACCCGCGGCGCAGGACGACGTCGCGACCACGGTCCTCGGCGCCCAGCGCGGCGCCGGGGGAGCGGGCGCCGCCGCTGCTGCGGGCGGTGGAGCGGTGGCCGGCGGTGCCGCGGCGCGGGGAGCCGGTGGTGCGGTGGGTGGCCCCGGGCGCGGTGGTGTCGACACGGACGAACCGAAGCGGCGGCGGACGGGGATCATCGTCGCGGTGGTCGTCGGGCTCCTCGTGCTGGCCGGCATCGGCGTCGCGCTCTTCGCCCTGGGCGGCAGGGACGACCCCGCTCCGGCGCCGACCGGGTCCTCGTCGCCGACGGAACAGCAGACGAGCGAGCCGGACCAGCAACCCAGCCAGGCCGAGCAGCAGCCGAGCGAGCCCGAGCAGGAACCGAGCGAGCCCGAGCAGCAGCCCAGCCAGCCCGAGGAGCAGCCCAGCCAGGAGCAGCAGCCGAGCCAGCCCGGGGACGACCCGACCGTCGGTCCCCAGCCGGGCGGACCGGCGTCGAACCCCGTCGAGGCACCCCAGGGCAACAGCGGCAACGGCAACGGCAACGGCAACGGTCCCGCGAGCAACAGCGGCAAGGGCAAGGGGGCCGGCGCGGCGGACACGACGGTCGACACCACGGTCGGGTCGCTCACCGAGGGGCCTGCGAAGGGCCCCGGCCGGGGCTGACCCGTTCGCGGCCGGGTACCCGAGTCCAGCGCGGGACGCGGTGGGCGGACAGCGTCCACCGCGCCTCCACCGACCGGGAGCACGCTCGGGTCATGTCGATGAGCACACCGTTCGATCCGCAGCAGCCCGGCGCTGACCTCCCCGTGGACGGGAGCGACCAGACCGAGATCGAGGTCGAGGAGGATCGCGGCGCCGATGTCGGCCCCGACTCGGTCGACCCGTCGGTCTCGCCTGCCCCGCACGAGGACGAGGACGAGGCCGGTGGCGGCCCGGTCTTCCGCCGACCCGAGGCGGGCGACCGGCTGCACGCCGACGACCTCTGACGGACTCCGTCGAGGCCTGACACCTCGCTGCCAGCCGCGGGCGGCAAGCTCGTCCGCATGTCGTTCGCGAACGCGTGGGACCCGTCGAAGGGTCGCGCCATCCCAGAGGACCAGGCCATCGAGGACGGGCTCGAGCTCGACGAGGACACGGCCGCCGAGCTCGGCATCTCCTTCGACGTCGTGGGCGGCGCGTCGGCCGACCCGACCCGGGTGTCACCCGTCGACGTCCGCGTGCCGAGCGCCCCGACCGCCGACGACTGACCCTCGGCGGTCGGTCGGGTCGGACCGGGTCGGCCCGGTGCAGCTCGGGGCGCGACGTGTTCGAGCGCAACGGGGAGCACCCGACACCACGGATCCCCGTGGTGCGACGTGCTCCCCGTTGTGCGGAGTTCGGGACGGCCGCCCCTGGCCCCGCCCCCGGTCAGGGGACGGTGTGCCCCGCCGCCGTCAGGACGCGGTACCACTCCTCGCGCGAGAGCTCGACGTCCGAGCCCGCGGCCGAGTCCCGCACGCGCTGCGGGTTCGTCGTGCCGAGGACGACCTGGAAGTGCGCGGGGTGCCGGGTGATCCACGCCACCGCGATGCCGGTCGGGGTCACGCCGTGCGCCGACGCGAGCTCCTCGAGCACGTCGTTCAGCTCGGCGTACTGCTCGCGGTCGCCGAGGAAGACGCCGTCGAAGAAGCCCTTCTGGAACGGCGACCACGCCTGCAGCGTCACGTCGTTCAGCCGCGCGTGGTTGAGGATGTCGTTGTCGCGGTCGATCGACTGGTCGAGACCGGCCATGTTCGCCGTCAGTCCCTGGGTGATGACGTTGGCGTGCGTGATGCTCAGCTGCACCTGGTTGAACGCGAGCGGCTGCCGCACGGACCGCTTGAGCAGCTCGACCTGGCCCGGCGTGTGGTTCGAGACCCCGAAGTGGTGCACCTTGCCGGCGGCGTGCAGCTCGTCGAACGCGCGGGCGACCTCCTCGGGCTCCACGAGCGCGTCGGGACGGTGCAGGAGCAGCACGTCGACGTAGTCGGTGCGCAGTGCCTCGAGCGATTCGTGCACGGACTCGATGATGTGCTCGTACGAGAAGTCGAAGTACGCGCCGTTCGGCGTCGGGCGGATGCCGACCTTGGTCTGCAGTTGGATCGCGGCACGCTCGGACGGCGACAGGGTGACGGCCGACCCGAAGCGCTGCTCGCACCCGTGCCAGACCCCGTACACGGCGGCGTGGTCGAACATCGTGACGCCCGCGTCGCGCGAGGCGGTGTACAGCTCGCGGATGTCCTCGTCGCTCATGTCGTTGATCCGCATGAGGCCGACGACGACGTCGGACGCGGTGAGGTCGGTCTGTGGCAACTCCAGTGTCTTCACGTGCTCGATCCTGCCAGCAGCTCGTCGTGCGCAGACAGGCCCTGCCGGTGCCCGTCGGGGCGGGCCCGGCAGGGGCGTCCGGCGTGAGCGGGTGACGGACGGGAGGCGCGGTGCCGGACCGGCACCGCGCCTCCCGTCCGGTGCTCAGCGCGTGGGCGACGCGACCGGGCCGAGCAGGCCGAGGAACGTCAGGTCGTCCGCCACCTTGGTGATGAGCGCGTGGTCGAGCGACGGGACGTCCGGCGACCCGAGCGGGCGCACCGCCCGCACGGCCGCCGTGAACGCGTCGGCGGGGATCGCGGACCCGGCGTGCGGAGCCTCCGGCACCGCGAAGGCGTGCAGCAGCGGGAGCACGGAGCGCGCGCGGTCCTCGTCCGGCAGCGCCTCGAGCGCCGACCGGAACCGGTCGACCCACTCGGCGTGGTCCTCGATGCGTTCGATCGCGTGCCCGTCCTCGACCAGCCAGTCGACGAAGGTGTCGAGCGAGACACCGTCGTCGTGCGGGTTGACGACGTTGAACGTCCGGTGGCCGTCGACCACGGACGCGCCGACGGCGTTGATCGCCGCGGCCGTGAAGTCGGCGGGCAGGCCGTCGTAGTGCGACCGCTGCACCCGGCCGTCCGGGGTCCGCTGCACGAAGGACCCGGGTGCCAGCCCGGTCGCGAGCACGCTCCAGACCAGGCGGGTGAACACGTCGGGCAGGTTCACCTGGCCGCGCCAGCGCGGGTGCGCCAGGACCATGTCGGAGCGGAACACCGCGACCGGGACCCCGTGCTGCTCGTGCGCCTCGCGCAGCAGCACCTCGCTCGCCCACTTGCTCGCGCCGTAGCCGTTCGCGTACTCGTCGGCGACCGTCCACTCGGGGATCGTCGACCGGATGTCGGCCCGTTCGTCGAGTGCCGCGGGGGCGTCGGGGGCGACGTCCTCGGACGCGCTCGGGCGGGCTCCGCCGGCGACCGCGACGCTCGACACGAAGGTGACGGGGATGCTCCCGGCGGCGATCGCGAGCCGGACGACCTCGGCGGTGCCGACGACGTTGGGCCCGAACAGCGCGGAGTACGGCAGGACGTGGTTCACCAGGGCGGCGGCGTGCGCGACGAGGTCCACCCGCGCGGCGAGGTCCTGCCACCGCGGTTCCTCGAGGCCGAGCAGGTGCTCGCTGACGTCGCCCGCGACCACCTCGAGCGCCCCCGAGAGCTCGGCGAACCGGTCGGCGAACGCGGGATCGGCCGCGAACGCGGCGTCCAGTCGACGACGGGCAGCGGCGTCGTCCGAGCCGCGCACGACGCAGACCAGCGTGCCGCCCACCGGTGCGAGCCGTTCGAGCCAGTCCATCGCGGTGAAGCGGCCGAGGTAGCCGTTCGCGCCGGTGAGCAGGACGGTGCGGGGCCCGTCCGCGGTGGTGCGGGGCGCGCGTGCGACCGGCTCGGGGACGGCGCCGAGCAGGCGGTCCACCCGCAGGTCCGACGCCCGCAGCACCGCCGGGTCCGCGCCGTGCACGCGGGCGACGGTCGGGCGGTCGTCGGTGGCCGAGCGCTCGACGTACGCGGCCACCGCGGCGAGGTCGTTCGTCGGGTCGGTGATGACACCGACGGGCACCTCGGTCTCGAAGACGTCCTCGAGGACCCCGGAGAACGTCAGGGCCGACAGCGAGTCACCGCCGAGGTCCGAGAACCGGGCGGCCGACGCGGTTGCCGTGCTGACCTCCGCGCCGAGCAGGTCACGGGCGGCACGGACGACGGTGTCGACGGTCGGTTCGTCGCCGACGTGCTCGCGCAGCGTCGCGACGAGGGTGCCGCTCTGCTGCTCGGCGGCCGCGTCGTAGAGCGCGGCGAACCGGTCCCCGTAGCGGGCGGTGACCCGGGGACGGAGGAGCTTGCGGGCATCGGAGAGCATGCCGTTGTCGACCGTGAAGGGGTCCGGTTCGACGACGATCGCTCGGGGCACCTCGTACGGGGCGAGCCCGTGCGCGCGGGCGGTGCGCTGCAGGCCGGCGAGCAGGTCGCCCTCCGTGGCCTCCGGGTCGACGGGCACGACGACCGCGACGAGGAACGCGTGCCTGCTGTCCCCGTGCAGGGCGATCTGCCGGACCTCCGGCGTCCCACCGTAGGTCGCCTCGAGTGCGGAGACCGCGACGAACTCGCCCTGGGAGAGCTTGATGACGTTGTTCCGACGGTCGAGGTACTCGTACGTGTCCGGACCGGTCTGCGCCATCACGTCGCCGGTCCGGTAGAACCCGTCCTCGTCGAACACCGCGGCGGTGACGTCCGGGCGGCGGAAGTACCCGGGGATCACCGCGGTGCTCCGCACGAGCAGCTCGCCGCGCGGGTGCGGTCGGTCGGTGGTGCGGTAGCCGAGCTCGGGGACGTCGACGAGCTTGTGCTCGGTGACCGGCGGCTGCTGCACCACGCCGTCGCGCAGGATGCTGCCCGCCTCGGTGGAGCCGTACAGGTCGTGCAGCGGGACGCCGAGGCATGCCTCGAGGTACGCGCGGAGCTCGGGCGTGAGCGGGGCGCTGGCGCACACGGCCTGCCCGACGCGACCGCCGAAGGCGCGCGTCCGGAGGTCGTCCTGCACCTGTGCACGAACGGCTGCGGCGTCGGTCGCGCCGGCGGTGAGTCGTCGCTGCTCCTCGCGGGCGCCCTCCTGGCGGACCATCTCGGCGATCCGCGGGACGAGGACGAGCTCGGTCGGTGCGTAGACCCGGAGGTCCTCGAACAGGGCCGACAGGTCGGTCGAGGTCGCGAGCGCCACGGTGCCGCCGCGACCGAGCGTGGCGAGCAGCGCGGCGCGACCGGTCAGGTGGCTCAGCGGCAGGTAGGCGTAGCCGACGGTCACCGCGTCCGGGTGGTCCGGCGGCAGTGCGTGCCAGAGCCGCTCGACCATGGACCGCGTGTACATCGCGCCCTTCGGGGTCCCGGTGCTGCCCGAGGTGTACAGCAGCAGGGCGAGGGGGTCCTCGTCGGGTGCCGGACGCCACGGGGTCGGCTGCGGCAGGTCGCGGCCCCGCGCCACGAGGTCGGCGAGCGTCGGCAGCGCTGCCGCGTCGTCGGTGCCCTCGGCACCGGTCGCGCCGCCGCCCGCACCCGTCGTGTCGAGCAGGACGGTGCGGACCTCGGCTGCTGCCGCGTCGATGACCGCCCGGGCCGTCGCTGCCTGGTCGGCGGTGACGCCCAGCCACACCGGCGTCGTCTCGTCGACGATCGCACGGAGCTGCTCGACGGGCGCGCTGGTCTGCAGCGGCACGCTCACCGCGCCGAGCACCGAGCACGCGAGCTCGAGGGTCACGACGTCGGCGCTCGGGGGACCGAGCACCGCGATCCGGTCACCCGGGGCCACGGTCTCGCCGAGCACCGCCGCGAGGGCACGCGCACGGTCCCGGAGCTCCCGGAAGCTCGTGTCGGTGACGTCCTCGCCGTCCCGCTGTCGGAGCGCCGTCCGGTCGGCGTACCGGTCGAACACCGCCTCGACGGAGGTGTCCTCGTCCTGCTGCACCATGGTGGTTCCCTTCCTCGTTCGTCCGACGCGCCCCCGCGCGCGGCGTCTCAGCGCGCGGCGAGCACGATGCCCGCTCGCGCCGTCCCCCGGTCGACTGCCCACCGTCCCGTCGCCGCGAACCTCGGGCCGCGACGCGCGCTCGCCGCGAAGGTCCCGTCCGGGCGCAGCTCGACGTGGGCGCCGTCGATGCCGAACCAGCCGTCGTGCGCGGTCGAGCGGGCCTTGGCGACGGCCTCGGTCGCGGCGAGCAGGACGCTGTCCGGACTCTCAACACCGGTTCGCCGGAGTACGGCGAGACCTCGTGCGACGCGGTCGTCCGCGAGGTCGGCGACGCGTCGGAGCACTCCCGGCGGCAGGGGACGTGCCGGTGTGGCATCGATGCCGATGCCGGCGTGCTCGTCGTGCCGGGCGACGGCGCAGGCGCGCACGCCGGGGCAGTGGGTGATCGTGCCGACCACGCCGTCGGGCCAGCGGGGAGCCCCGCTCCGGGCCACGGGCAGTGCCGTCACCGGGGTGCCGATCGCCGTCAGGGCAAGGCGGGCGAGCAGGCGGCCGGTGCGGAACTCGGCACGCCGCGACGGGACGGCACGGGCGATCGCCGCGCGTTCGTCGTCGGCGAGCGGGCCGCTCAGGTCGTGGTCGACGGCAGCGGCGACCACCGAGGCGGGGAGGAGCCCCACCCATTCGGTCCCGCCTCGAAGTTGCACATTGCAATCAGACGCCCGGAAGCTCCGAGTCCCCCGGACGGGGCACGTCCTCGAGGGCCGAGGACGCGTCCGTCAGGCGGGCAGCACCGCGACGACGGCCGAGCGGTCGCCCCAGGTCGCGGTCAGTGTCTCGCCGTCCGGCACGGGGAGACCGATCACCCGCAGCACGACGAGGTCGCCGTGACCGGTGCGCACCGTCGTCTCGGTCCCGTCGGTGCTGGCCGCGACCGACGTCACCGTGGGGGAGTCCGGCGCCGATCCGCTGCCGACCGCCGTGCCCTCCTTGTCGAACCGTCCGGAGCCGTCGGCGCGCTCGAGCTCCGCCTCGTGCCCGCCGGTGGCGATCGCGCGACGCAGGACGTCGGCGTACACCGGGTCCGCGACGGCGTCGTACACCCAGCGCTGCCCGAGCACGGAGTGGTGCATCTCGCACACCAGGGCGCCCCGGGCGTCGTCGAGCGGAGCGCCGCGGTAGGTCAGCGGCGTGTGCAGGAGCCGTCCCTCGGGCGTCCGCACGATGATCTCCTCGACGCCGACCTCGCCCTCGGGGTCGTCGAACCGGAAGCGGGTGACTACCTCGACGGCGGCACCGGCGGTGAGTCCGCTCCACGGCTGCGCGGGCAGCCAGGCGGCGAGGGCCTCGGCCTTGGACGGTCGGAGTTCTGCGCGGTGGATGACGGCCATGCACCGACGCTACCGAGCACACCTCGGCTTCCACCGTCGGCCCGCCGCGTCGACGCCCGTACGCTGGGTCGGTGCGCGACGACCTGCTCCCCGTGCTCGCCTGCCCCGTCTGCGCCGAGCCCCTCGCCCGTGTCGACGGCGGGCAGGTCGGCTGCGCCACCGGACACCGGTTCGACGAGGCGAAGCAGGGCCACCTCACGCTCCTGCCCGCGAAGCGTCGCGCCCTGACCGCGGACACCCCGGAGATGGTCGACGCGCGGATCCGGTTCCTCGGTCGCGGGCACTACGCACCGGTCGAGCGGGCGCTCGCCGCGGTGGTCGCGGCGACGGCGGTGCCGGGCGTCGTGCTCGACGTCGGCTCCGGCCCGGGCACGTACCTGGCGCACGTGCTGGACTCGGACCGACCGGACGAGACCGTGTCGGACGAGACCGCATCGGACGCGACCGCGCCGGACGGGAGGCCCGGCTCGGCCCCGTCAGGGTCCGTCGCTGCCCGCCTCGGGGTCGCGCTGGACCTGTCCGCGGTCGCGATCCGACGGGCGGCACGCGTCCACCCGCGGGCGGGAGCGGTCGTCGGGGACGTCACCGAGCGCCTCCCGGTCGTCGACGACGCGGCGGCCGTCGTGCTGGACGTCTTCGCGCCGCGCAACCAGCGCGAGTACGCCCGGGTGCTGCACCCGGCGGGCGTGCTCGCCGTGGTGACGCCGCGGACCGGGCACCTCGCGGAGCTGGCCGAGGCGACCATCGCCGTCGACCCGCAGAAGGAGCGGCGGCTGCGGGACTCGCTCGAGCCGACCTTCGCGCAGCGGTCGTCCGAGGACCTGACCTGGACGATGGACCTGTCCGCGGAGGACGTGCACGACGTCGTGCACATGGGCCCGAGCCACCACCACGTCGACCCGGCCCGGGTGTTCGCCCCGACGACCGTGACGGCCGCCGTGACGGTCAGCACGTGGGCGGTCGCCGGACCGCCCACGCGCTGACGGCTCAGTCCTGCGGCGCGGCCACGTCGAGCTGCCACACGACGCCGAACCGGTCGCGGAGCTGTCCGGCGAGCGGGGCCCACGGCGACGGAGCGAGGGGCTGTCGCACCTCGGCGCCGTCGGACAGCGCCTCCCAGTAGCGGGTGACCTCGTCGGCGTCGTCGCCGTGCACGAACACGTAGAAGGCGTTCGCGCCCTGGTCGTACGGCTGGTCCGGCCAGACGTCGAACGCCATGACGCGGAAGCCGGCGTCGGTCGTGACCTGGCCGAACACGATGCGGTCCGCCCAGGCGGGGTCCTGGGACGCGCCCATCTGGCCGTACGTCGCGGCGGTGACGGTGCCGCCGAACGCGGACGCCCAGAAGTCCAGGGCCTCGCGCGCCTGTCCGTCGAAGTTGATGTGGGTCGTGGTCTCGATGCTCATGGGCCGAGTGTCACGGGCGTTGCGGTCAGATCGTGACCGCTTCTCGAACGAGGATGAGTGGCATGGCCGGCCCCTCCTCGCGCATGCTCGCCCTGCTCTCGCTGCTGCAGGTGCACCGTGAGTGGACGGGCGACGAGCTCGCCGGCCGGCTGACCGTCAGCCCCCGGACGCTCCGTCGTGACGTCGATCGGCTCCGGGAGCTCGGCTACCGCATCGACTCGGTCCGCGGACCGGCCGGCGGCTACCGCCTCGCCGCCGGTTCGGACCTGCCGCCGCTGCTGTTCGACGACGACCAGGCCGTGGCGATCGCCCTGGCGCTCGCGGTCGCGCCGGCCTCCGGTGCCGACATCGCCGAGTCCGCCGTCCGCGCGCTGGCGACGGTCCGGCAGGTGATGCCCGACCGGCTCCGGCAACGCGTCGACCTGGTGGACGCCGTCGTCGGGTCGTCCGGCCCGCGCGTCGACCCCGACGTGCTGGTGGCCGTCAGCGAGGCGGTGCACCGGCGCGAGGTCCTGCGCTTCGGGTACGGCGAGCGGGACACCCCGCACCGGGTCGAGCCGCACGCGGTCGTCGCCCGGTACGGCCGGTGGTACCTGCTGGCCTGGGACCCCGAGCGCGAGGACTGGCGCACGTACCGCGTCGACCGGATCGCCCCGCGGATGCGCACCCGGCTGCCGTTCGCGCCGCGACCCGTACCCGGCGAGGACGCGGCGGCGTTCGTGTCGGCCCGGTTCAAGGGCTCCGACCACGACGACGCGTGGCCGTGCAGGGGCACCGTCTCACTCAGCGCTGCCGACGCCGCGCGGATCGTCCCGTTCCTGCCCGAGGACGCCGTGCTCGGCCCGACGGAGAACGGGCGACGGCCGCTGACGCTCGGGTCCTGGTCGTGGGACGGGCTCGCCGGCGCGGTCGCCGGACTGACGGTGCCGTTCGTGGTCGAGGGGCCGGACGAACTGCGTGCTGCTGTCCAGCGAGCGGCGGAGCGCCTCGGGACAGCAGCGCTGCGTTAGGGCGGTGCACGCGTCCGTCAGGACGCCGTCAGGATTGCGTTAGGACCGGCCTGGAGGCACACGGCCCGATCCAGCATCGGTACCGCACCACACGTGGTGCGGTCCGCGCCGCCCGGCGTCGGACCCGCAGCAACCAACGGAGTCCTTCGTGTTCGACGTCTTCGTCGTCGCCGGTGTCCTCGCCGTGTTCGGTGTCGTGGCACTCATCGCCAAGGGGGTGGAGCGGCTGTGATCGTCGTCACCATCGCCGCCGCCGTCCTCGGCATCGCCTCGGTCGTCTACCTCGTGTGGGCGCTCGTGCACCCGGAGCGGTTCTGATGAGCGCTGCCGACACCTGGGCCGGGATCGCCCAGGTCGCCACCCTCGTCCTGCTCCTGGTGGTCGCGTACCGCCCGGTCGGTGACTGGATGGCGCGTGTCTACACGCCCACGAAGCACGCCCGCGTCGAGCGCGGCGTCTACCGCGTGATCGGTGTCGACCCCGACGCCGAGCAGTCCTGGCCGGCGTACCTGCGCGGCGTGCTGCTCTTCAGCGCCGTCGGCGTGCTGCTCGTCTACCTGCTGCAGCGCATCCAGGTCGTGCTGCCCGGGGACCTCGGGCTGCCGAACGTCGGTCCGTCGCTCGCGTTCGACACCGCCGCGTCCTTCGTCGCCAACACGAACTGGCAGTCGTACTCGCCCGAGGCGACCGTCGGCTACTCCGTGCAGATGGCGGGCCTGGCGGTGCAGAACTTCCTGTCCGCCGCGGTCGGGCTGGCGGTCGCCGTGGCGCTGGTGCGTGGGTTCGCACGTCGGAAGAGCGGCACGCTCGGCAACGTGTGGGTCGACGTCGTCCGCGGCACCGGCCGGCTGCTGCTCCCCGGCGCCTTCGTCTTCGCGATCGTCCTGGTCGCCGGCGGCGTCGTGCAGTCGTGGGGCAGCGGCGCGGACATCACCACGCTCGCGGGTGGCACCCAGCACATCCCCGACGGCTTCGTCGCGTCTCAGGAGGCGATCAAGGAGCTCGGCACGAACGGCGGCGGGTACTTCAACGCGAACTCGGCGCACCCGTTCGAGAACCCGCAGGCGTGGACGAACCTCGTCGAGGTCTTCCTCATGCTCGTCATCCCGTTCTCGCTGCCCCGCACGTTCGGGCGGCTCGTCGGCGACGACCGCCAGGGGTACGCGATCCTCGCGGTCATGGGCGCGATCTTCCTCGTGTCGCTCTCGGTGATGTCCATCGCGGAGCTCGCCGGCGGCGGCAGCGCCACGCAGGCGGCCGGTGCGGCGTTGGAGGGCAAGGAGATGCGCTTCGGGATCCTCGGCACGACGCTCTTCGGCACGACCTCGACCGCGACGTCGACCGGCGCCGTGAACGGCATGTTCGACAGCTTCACGCCGATCGGCGGCATGATGGCGCTCCTCAACATGATGCTCGGCGAGATCAGCCCCGGCGGCGTCGGCTCCGGCCTGTACGGCATGCTCGTGCTCGCCGTGATCACGGTGTTCATCGGTGGACTGCTCGTCGGCCGGACCCCGGAGTACCTCGGCAAGAAGATCCGCGCCCGCGAGATGACCTTCGCCGCGCTGTACATCCTCGTCACGCCGACGCTGGTGCTGCTCGGCACCGGACTGTCCCTGGTGATCCCGGGCGTCCGCGAGCAGGTCCTCGGCACGAGCATCTTCAACCCGGGCAACCACGGGCTGTCCGAACTGCTCTACGCCTTCACCTCGGGCGCGAACAACAACGGCTCCGCCTTCGGTGGACTCACCGCGAACACGACGTGGATGAACTCCGCGCTCGGCGTCGTGATGCTGCTCGGTCGGTTCATCCCGATCGCGCTCGTCCTGGCGCTCGCCGGGTCCCTCGCCGCACAGGACAAGGTGCCCGCGACCGTCGGGACCCTGCCGACGCACCGGCCGCTGTTCGTCGGCCTGCTCGGCGCCGTCGCCGTGATCGTCACCGCCCTCACCTACTTCCCGGTCCTCGCCCTGGGCCCCCTCGCCGAAGCGCTCGCACGATGAAAGCCGCATCGATGACACACGACACCACGACCACCGCGACCGCCGAGGCGGAGGCGACCAGCGCCTCCCGGCCGGTCACCCGATCGTCCGCCTTCGGACCCCGACAGCTGGCAGCGGGCCTCCCCGGCGCGCTCCGCAAGCTCGATCCGCGCCTGATGTGGCGCAACCCCGTCATGTTCATCGTCGAGGTCGGCGCCGCGCTCACCACCGTGACCGCGTTCGTCGAGCCGTCGGTGTTCACCGCCGCGATCGCGGTGTGGCTCTGGCTCACCGTCGTCTTCGCCAACCTGGCCGAGGCCGTCGCCGAGGGCCGCGGCAAGGCGCAGGCCGACACCCTGCGGAAGACCCGCTCCACGACCAGCGCCCGCCGGGTACTCCGGTGGGACGCGTCCGACGCTGCCGCCCTGGCGAACGACACCGAGGAGGTCGCCTCGGTCGACCTCGCGAAGGGTGACGTCGTGGTGGTCGTGGCGAGCGAGGTGATCCCCGGTGACGGCGACGTCGTCGAGGGCATCGCCAGCGTCGACGAGTCGGCGGTCACCGGCGAGTCGGCACCCGTCATCCGCGAGTCCGGCGGCGACCGGAGCGCCGTCACCGGCGGCACCAGGGTGCTGTCCGACCGGATCGTCGTGCGCATCACCTCGACGCCGGGGGAGACCTTCATCGACCGGATGATCCGTCTGGTCGAGGGCGCCGCACGACAGAAGACGCCGAACGAGATCGCGCTGAACATCCTGCTCGCGTCGCTGTCGATCGTGTTCGTGATCGTCTGCCTGACGATGCAGCCGATCGCGGGGCTCGTCGGGGCGACCGTCAGCGTGCCGGTGCTCATCGCGCTGCTCGTCTGCCTCATCCCGACCACCATCGGCGCGCTGCTCTCCGCGATCGGCATCGCCGGCATGGACCGGCTCGTGCAGCACAACGTCCTGGCGATGTCCGGCCGTGCGGTCGAGGCCGCCGGGGACATCACGACGCTGCTGCTCGACAAGACCGGCACGATCACGTACGGCAACCGCCAGGCCTCGCGGGTGGTGCCCGTCCCGGGCATCACCGTCGCGACGCTGATGGAGGCCGCGGCCCTGTCCAGCGCCGCGGACAGCACCCCCGAGGGGCGCTCGATCGTCACGCTCGCCGAGCAGGACGGCATCACGCCGGGCACCCCGACGGGTGCGGTCGAGGTGCCCTTCACGGCGCAGACCCGCATGTCCGGGCTCGACCTGGCCGACGGGTCGCAGATCCGCAAGGGTGCGGCGGCCGCCGTGCTCGCCTGGGCGGGGTCGACCGATGCCGCCGTCGTCGCCGCGATCGACACCGCGGTCGCCGAGATCTCCGATCAGGGCGGCACACCGCTCGTCGTCGGGCAGCGCTCGGCTTCGGGAACGGTCGCCCTGCTCGGCGTCGTGCACCTGAAGGACGTCGTGAAGGACGGCATGGCCGAGCGCTTCGCGGAGCTGCGGTCGATGGGCATCCGTACGGTGATGATCACCGGCGACAACCCGCGCACGGCAGCCGCGATCGCCGCCGAGGCCGGCGTCGACGACTTCCTCGCCGAGGCCACGCCCGAGGACAAGCTCGCCTACATCCGCAAGGAGCAGGAGGGCGGGAACCTCGTCGCGATGACGGGTGACGGCACGAACGACGCCCCCGCGCTGGCGCAGGCCGACGTCGGCGTCGCGATGAACACCGGCACCACCGCTGCGAAGGAGGCCGGCAACATGGTCGACCTCGACTCCGACCCGACGAAGCTCATCGACGTCGTCCGGATCGGCAAGCAGCTGCTCATCACCCGCGGGGCGCTCACCACGTTCTCGATCGCCAACGACGTCGCGAAGTACTTCGCGATCATCCCGGCGATGTTCCAGGCGGCGTTCCCCGGCCTGGCGGCGCTGAACATCATGGGGCTGCACAGCCCGTCGTCGGCGATCCTGTCGGCCGTCGTGTTCAACGCGCTCGTCATCGTGGCGCTCATCCCGCTGTCGCTGCGCGGCGTCAAGTACCGCGCGGCCTCGGCGTCGTCCGTCCTCGGACGCAACCTGCTCGTGTACGGGCTCGGCGGCGTCATCGTCCCCTTCATCGGCATCAAGGCGATCGACCTCGTGGTCGGTCTCATCCCGGGGTTCTAGACCATGGCTTCCTCATCACGTTTCTTCTTCCGCTCCACCGGGGTGGCCGTGCGCCTCACCCTGCTCGCCACCGTCGTGCTCGGCGTCGCCTACCCGCTCGCGGTGTGGGGCGTCGGCCAGGCGGCCTTCCACGACCAGGCGAACGGCTCGATGGTCACCGACTCGTCCGGGAAGGTCGTCGGCTCGTCCCTGATCGGGCAGTCCTTCTCCGGGAAGGACGCCGACCGCTGGTTCCAGTCGCGTCCGAGTGCCGCGGGCGAGGACGGCTACGACGCGAACGCCTCGTCCGGCTCGAACCTCGGGCCGAACAACCCCGACCTGCTGAAGAGCATCGAGGAGCGCCGGGCCGCCGTGGCGCAGGCCGACGGGGTCAGCGCTGCCGAGGTGCCCGCTGACGCGGTCACCGCCTCGGGCTCCGGCCTCGACCCGGACATCAGCCCGGAGTACGCGTCCCAGCAGGTGGCCCGGGTGGCCGAGGCCCGCGGACTGTCCGCCGACGCCGTCCGGAAGCTCGTCGAGCAGCACACCGAGTCCCGGCAGGCCGGGTTCCTCGGCGAGCCGGTCGTGAACGTCCTCGAGCTGAACCTGGCCCTGGCCGCCGCCCGCTGACGCCGGCCCGGCCCGGCCCGGTCCGGCCCGGCCCGGTCCTGTCCAGGCCGAGGGCGGAGCATGCGGCACAACCGGAAGCACCTCGCGCCGCGGAACCCCGTGGTGCGACGTGCTTCCGGTTGTGCGGCAGCACGTCGCACCACGCACCAGGCACCACACCACACCGAACAGCGAGAGGATGAACACGTGAAGCGCGGGAAACTCCGGGTGCTGCTCGGCGCCGCTCCGGGTGTCGGCAAGACCTACACGATGCTCGAGGAGGGCCACCGCCTCCGCGCCGAGGGCCGGGACGTCGTGGTCGCCGTCGTCGAGACCCACGAGCGTGCCGCCACCGCAGCCCTGGTGGACGGCCTCGAGCTCGTGCCCCGCCGGGTCGTCGAGCACCGCGGCGTCGCGCTCGACGACATGGACCTCGACGCGGTCGTGGCGCGGGCCCCCGACGTCGCCCTCGTCGACGAACTCGCCCACACGAACGCCCCGGGCAGCCCGAACGAGAAGCGCTGGCAGGACGTCGAGGTGCTCCTCGCCGCCGGCATCAGCGTCATCTCGACGGTGAACATCCAGCACATGCAGTCCCTGGGCGACGTCGTGCGGGAGATCACCGGGACCGTGCAGCGCGAGACCGTCCCCGACGCCGTGGTCCGCGCCGCCGACCAGATCGAGGTCGTCGACCTGTCCCCGGCGTCCCTGCGCGAGCGGCTCTCGGACGGGCTGGTCTACCCGGCCGCCCGCATCGACGCCGCACTCTCGAACTACTTCCGCCTGGGCAACCTCACCGCACTCCGTGAGATCGCCCTGCTCTGGCTCGCCGACGAGGTCGACGACGCGCTCAAGGCCTACCGCGCCGAGCACGGCATCGACCACCGGTGGGAGACCCGGGAGCGCGTGCTCGTCGCGCTCACCGGCGGGCCCGAGGGCGAGACCCTGCTGCGTCGCGGCGCCCGCATCGCCGCCCGCAGCGCCGGCGGGGAGCTCGCCGCGGTCCACGTCACGACGAACGACGGCCTGCGCGAACGGCACCCCGGCGCGCTCGGCAAGCAGCGCACCCTGCTCGAGCAGCTCGGCGGGACGTACCACCAGGTCGTCGGGGACGACGTCCCGTCCACCCTCGTGCGGTTCGCGAAGTCGGTCGACGCCACGCAGATCGTGATCGGTGTCAGTCGACGGAGCAGGCTCGCCGCAGCGCTCACCGGTCCGGGCATCGGCAACACGGTGGTCCGCGAGTCGGGCGACATCGACGTGCACGTGGTCACGCACGAGCGCGCCGGCGGCGGGTTCGCCCTGCCGAAGCTCGGTGGCAGCCTGTCCCGCGGGCGGATCGCCGCCGCGTTCGCGGTCTCGCTGCTGCTCGGACCGCTGCTGACCTGGCTGCTGTCGCTCGGCAGCGACCCCGACTCGATCACGGTCGACGTGCTGTCGTACCAGCTGCTCGTGCTCGTCGTCGCGCTGACCGGGGGCATGTGGCCGGCGGTCTTCACCGCGGTGCTGTCCGGGCTGAGCCTCGACTACTTCTTCGTGCAACCCCTCTACATGGTCACCGTGCAGCAGCCGTGGCACCTGGTGGCACTCGTGATGTACGTGATCAGTGCCGTGCTGGTCAGCTTCGTGGTCGACCGGTCCGCCCGTCGCAGCCGTGCGGCACGTCGGGCAGCGGCCGAGTCGGGGCTCCTGGTCGGGATCGCGGGCAGCGTGCTCCGCGGCGACGACGCCCTGCAGGCACTGCTCGACCGCACCCGCGAGGCCTTCGGCTTCACCGGCGTGCGCATCCGGCAGGGCGACGAGGTCCCGGCCACGTCCGGGACGTTCGCCGACGGGCCGGACGCGACCACGAGCCTCCCGTCCGGAGCCGTCCTCGAGTTCGCAGGCGCACCCGACGACCCGACCCAGCGCCGACTGCTGCGCGTCGTCGAGCAGCAGCTCGACGCCGCGGTCGAGCACCGGCGGCTCACCCGCACCGCGGTCGACGCGGAGCGGATCGCCGCCGCCGACCGCGTCCGGAGCGCCATCCTCGCTGCCGTCGGGCACGACGTGCGCCGACCGATCGCGGCAGCCTCCGCCGCCGTGCAGACCCTGCACGCCTCCGACATCCAGCTCTCGCCGTCCGACCGGGAGGCGCTGCTCACCACCGCCGACGAGAGCCTCCGTCAGCTGGCGGTCCTGCTGGCAGACCTGCTCGACGTCAGCCGCGTGCAGGCCGGGGTCCTCGCCGTCACCCCGCTTTCCACCGCGCTCGAGACGGTGGTCGCCCCCGCACTCGACGAGCTCGAGCTCGGCCCGGACGACGTCGACCTCGACCTGCCCGCCGACCTGCCGCCCGTCCTCGCCGACCCCGGACTGCTGCAGCGCGTCGTGGTGAACCTGCTCGCCAACGCCAGCCGCTACGCGCCGGATGGTACGCGCGTCCGCATCGCGGCGAGCGCCTTCGGCGGCGGGGTCGAGCTCCGCGTCGCCGACCACGGCCCCGGCATCCCCGAGGACCGACGCGACCAGGTCTTCCAGCCCTTCCAGCGGCTCGGCGACACCGACAACGAGACCGGTCTCGGCCTCGGACTGGCGCTCGCCCGTGGGTTCACCGAGGGCATGGGCGGCACGATCGAGGTCGACGACACCCCCGGCGGCGGGCTCACCGTCGTCGTGCGGCTGCCGATCGCCGGACACCTGGGAGTGGATGTCAAGTGAGCACGAAGGTCCTCATCGCCGACGACGACGCGCAGCTCGTCCGGGCCCTGTCCGTCACGCTCGCCGCCCGCGGGTACGACGTCGTCACCGCCCGGGACGGCCGGGCCGCGATCGACGCGGTGATCACCGAGCGCCCGGACATCGTGATGCTCGACCTCGGCATGCCCCGGCTCGACGGCATCGGGGTGCTCGAGGGCATCCGTGCCTGGTCGCAGGTGCCCGTGCTCGTGCTCTCCGGCCGGACCGACTCGTCGGACAAGGTCGACGCGCTCGACGCCGGAGCCGACGACTACGTGACGAAGCCGTTCCAGATGGACGAGCTGCTCGCCCGGCTCCGCGCGCTCGGTCGGCGGCAGGCGACGGCGGCGGCGAGCGCGGGCGTGACGCCGACGGTGACGATCGGCGACCTCGTGGTGGACCTCGTCGCCAAGCAGGTCACGCCGCCGACCGGACCGGCGATCCGGCTCACCCCGACCGAGTGGCGCCTGCTCGAGGTCCTCGTCACGAACCCCGGCCGACTGATGACCCGCGAGATGCTCCTGACCGAGGTCTGGGGTCCGACGCACGGCAACGACTCCGGCTACCTGCGGCTCTACATGGCGCAGCTGCGGCGGAAGCTCGAGCCCGAGCCGTCGCACCCCCGGTACCTGGTGACGGAGTCGGGCATGGGGTACCGGTTCGACCCGAGCGGGGCTTGACGGGCCGTGTCGGGCGGGTGGCGGGAGGCTGTCGTGTCCGTGTCGTGGTGCTGTCGCCCCCGTCGTTCCTAGGCTCGGCACCATGAACGAGATGCGGATCGCCACCCTCCGACGCGAGCGTGGCTGGACCCAGGAACGCCTGGCCGAGACGAGCGGCGTGGCCGTGCGGACCGTGCAACGACTCGAGGGCGGGAGTGACGCGAGCCTCGAGACCCTGTCCGCGATCGCCCGGGCGCTCGAGGTGCCGGTGCGGGAGCTCTTCGCGCAGGACGACCCCGCGGAGCTGGAGCCGGGCGTGCGCGGGCTCGACGAGCGGACCGAGGCCGCAGCGGCTGCAGCGGCGTCGGAGCAGGCCGCGCGTGACCGGTTCGTCGGCGGGTTCTGGTCGCTGTACTCCGCGGTCGGGGTCGCCTTCGGGATCGTCACGGTCGTGCTCCTCGTCCTGCACGTGTGGTCCCCGCTGGTGTTCCTGCTCGTCGGGGCGTACTGGGCGGTCGGGCGGCTGGCCGGACGGTTCCTGCTCGACACCGTGCTCGGCCCCTGGCTCGACCGGCGCTGGCCGCTGTCGTCGGCGACCGACGTGCCGGTCCGTGCCGCTCGCTGAGCCGACGCCGGTCCGCGTCGAGCCGGACGACGTGGACGAGGTGCACGCCTTCCTGTCGGCGTGCGACCTGACGGTCGCGGGGCTGTCGGACCCGGGCGTCCGGCTCTGGGCACTCCGGGGTCAGGGCGGCGCCGTCGTCGGCACCACCGGGTACGAGACCGGGCCGGACGGGAGGCACGCCCTCCTCCGCAGCGTCGCCGTCGGACCGGCGCTGCGCGGCTCTGGGCGCGGGGCGGCGCTCGCTCGGTTCGCGATGGCAGAGGCGACGGCGGGCGGGGCACGACGGGCGTGGTTGTTCAGTCGGCGGTCCGGACCGTTCTGGCAGGGCCTCGGCTTCGCGCCGGCCGATCGCGCGGAGCTCGCGACCGTGCTCGCCGGCACGACGCAGGTCGAGCTGTTCCGCGCGACCGGGCAGCTCGGGCGCGAGGCCGCCTGGAGCCGTCCGCTGGTCCCGCCGGTGCCGGTCCCTTAGGGGCGTCCAAGGCTTCGCCGACGATCCGCGCACGTGGGCGTCGCACGCTCGACGCATGACCGAGACGATCCCCGCCGAGCGCCCGCGCCTCCTGCCGCCACCCACCCGTCCGCACGGCGTCCGCGACCGCCTGGTCGGTCTCGTCCGCGGCCGTGCGCACACCGCGAGGTGGGAGCGCCCCGCGTTCCTCGGGCTGCTGCTGGTCACCGGCGTGCTGTACGTCGTGAACCTCGGCGTGAACGGCTGGGCGAACGCGTTCTACTCGGCGGCCGTGCAGGCGGGGAGCCAGAGCTGGGAGGCGTTCTTCTACGGCTCCTCCGACGCCGCGAACGCGATCACGGTCGACAAGCCGCCGGCGTTCCTCTGGGTGATCGGCATCTCCGTCCGGCTGTTCGGGCTGAACTCGTGGTCGATCCTGGTGCCGCAGGCGTTGATGGGCGTCGCGTCGGTGGCGGTCCTGTACCGGATCGTCCGGCGTCGGTTCTCGGCCGGTGCCGCCCTGACCGCCGGTGCGGTCCTGGCCACGACCCCGGTCGCGACCCTCATGTTCCGCTACGACAACCCGGACGCCCTGCTCGTGCTGCTCACTGTCGGAGCGATCGCCCTGACACTGCGCGGCATCGAGTCCGGGCGGATGCGGTGGGTCGTCTGGGCCGGTGTGCTCGTCGGGTTCGGTTTCCTGACGAAGCAGCTGCAGGCGTTCCTCGTGCTGCCGCCCCTGGTCGGGGTGTACCTCCTCGCGTCGCCCCGCCCGGTGCTCCGGCGGATCGGGCACCTGTCCGCAGCAGCGCTCGCCGTGGTGGTCTCCGCAGGGTGGTGGGTCGCGATCGTCGAACTCGTGCCGGCCTCGGCGCGGCCGTACGTCGGCGGGTCCCAGACGAACAGCTTCCTCGAGCTGACCTTCGGCTACAACGGCCTCGGCCGGGTCACGGGCGACGAGACGGGGAGCGTTGTGCCCGGCGGGACGACCGGGGCGGGGTCGTGGGGCTCGACCGGCCTGACCCGGTTGTTCGGCTCGGAGTTCGGCACGCAGGTGACCTGGCTGCTGCCGACCGCGCTCGTGCTGCTCGTCGTGTCCCTCGTCGTGATCGGGGCCCGTCGCCGCCGTGACCCGCGGCTCGCGACCGTCCTGGTGCTCGGCGGCTCGTTGCTCGTCACCGGGCTGGTCTTCAGCTTCATGGGTGGGATCTTCCACCCGTACTACACGGTCGCACTCGCGCCGTACATCGCCGGGTTGGTCGGGATCGGCGCCGGGCTCCTGTGGCAGTGCCGGGCCGTGCTCGCGTGGCGCATCGTCACCGCCGGGGTCGTCGCGCTCTCCGGTGGGTGGGCGTTCGTGCTGCTGTCCCAGGCGTCGTCGTGGCAGCCGTGGATCCGGTGGGTGGTCCTCGTCGGGGCGGTCGTCGGGACCGTTCTCGTGCTGCTCCCGCCGCGTGGTCGGGGCCTCGCCGGGGCGACGGTGGCGACCGTGCTCGTCGCAGCGTTGCTCGGGCCGACGGCGTTCTCGGTGCAGACCACCACGGTCGGGCACACGGGTGCGCTCCCGTCGGCCGGACCGAGCGTCACGACGAGCGGGTTCGGCGGGGGTCGCGGCGGCATGCCCGGTGCTCAGGGCGGTCCCGGTGGACAGGGCGCTCCCGGTGGTCAGGGCGGTCCCGGCGGAGCACCGGGCGGCCAGACCGGCCGGGCCGGGACCGGCCAGAACGCGAGCGGGCAGAACGGGACCGGCCAGAACGCGAACGGCCAGAACGCGAACGGCCCGGGATCCGCGGGCGGCACCGACGGGGGCACGAACGCCCCGGGCGGCGGCACGAACCTGCTCGGCGGTTCGACCGAGGTGTCCGACGAACTCGTCGCCGCGCTGTCCGCGGACGCCGACGAGTACACCTGGGCCGCGGCGACCGTCGGGTCGAACCGCGCCGCCGCGTACCAGCTCGCGACGGGCGACCCCGTGATGGCGATCGGCGGCTACAACGGCACGGACCCGGCTCCGACGCTCGCCGAGTTCCAGGCCCTCGTCGCCGCGGGGGAGGTGCACTGGTTCATCGGCGGCAGCACGAGCACCAGCGGCAGTGGGAGCGACGCCGCGGCCGAGATCGCCGAGTGGGTCGCCGCGCACCACGAGGCGACGACGGTCGACGGCGTGACGATGTACGACCTCACGCCGGCGTCCTGACCACGGACAGCGCCGGTGCCGCCCGCGTCCCCAGGACAGGACCGGGCGGTACCGTCGACCCGTGACGATCGCACTGCGCCGGGTGACCGCGGACGACTGGGCCGTCTGGCGCCCCGTCCGCCTGGCCGCCCTGGCCGATGCGCCCCAGGCGTTCGGCTCCCGCCTCGAGGACTGGCAGGACGCCCCGGAACACCGGTGGCGGGCACGGTTGTCGCTGCCGGGAGCGGTCGACCTGCTCGCGGTCGAGGACGACGTCGTCGTGGGGATGGCGAGCGGGGTCCCCGACCCGGACGACCCCGCGCTGGCCGAACTGATCTCGATGTGGGTCGCGCCGGACGCCCGTGGTCGGGGGCACGTCGCGCTCCTGGTCGACGAGGTCGCCCGCGTGCTCGTCGCGCAGGGGGTGGCGCACCTCGAGCTCTCGGTCATGCCCGACAACGACCGCGCCCGCCGGGCGTACGAGCGGATCGGCTTCACCGCGACGGCCACCCCCGGCGACCGGCTGCCGGACGGGCGGTACGAGACCGTGATGCGCCGCGACCTCACCCCCGAGCGCACGCTCCTCGCCTACGAGCGCGGTGCGGACCGCTACACGGAGCGGACCGACGACCACCGCGCGGGGCTCGTCGACGACCTGCTCGCCCTCGTGCCAGACCGCGCGCACGTCCTGGAACTCGGTTCGGGCCCGGGTCGGGACGCAGACGCCCTCGAGTCGGCGGGGCTGCGTGTCGACCGCACCGACGGCAGCGTCGCGTTCGTCGACCGCCTCCGCGCAGCCGGCCACGACGCCCGGGTGCTCGACGTCCGCCGTGACGGCTGGGGCGGCCCGTACGACGCCGTCTTCGCGAACGCCGTCCTGCTGCACGTCGCACGGGCGGACACCGGCACGGTGCTCGAGCGTGCCCGACGCGCGGTCCGCCCCGGCGGGGTGCTCGCGGCGACGGTGAAGCGCGGCGACGGCGACGGCCGGGGCGACGGCTGGAGCGACCGGAAGCTCGACGACCCCCGCTGGTTCACCTACTGGGACGAGGACGCCCTCGCCGAGGCCGTCACGAGCGCCGGGTGGGTGGCCGTCGACGTGCGGGAGACCACCCGCCCCGGTGCCGAGGAGCGCTGGCTGACCGTGACGGCCCGTCGGCGAGAGGGGGACCGACCGTGAACCGTGCACTCCGTTGGACCGCCTGGGTCGTCACCGTGGTGGTGCTGCTCGCGGTGGTGTTCCTCGTGTACGCGAACATCGTCATGCAGGGCACCCGGAGCGCTGCACTGCAGGTCTGGCGCGACGACCGTGTGGCCGTGCGCGACGCCGGCGACAGTGTCGTGATGACCCCGACCGGCAGCGACGACGGCAGGGGGATCGTCTTCATCCCGGGCGCGAAGGTCGACCCGTACGCGTACCTGGCGACCTTCCGACAGGTCGTCGCCTCGGGCACCACGGTCGTCATCACGAAGCCGACGCTCAACCTGGCGTTCTTCGACACCCGCCCGCTGTCGACCTTCGAGGCGCACGCCCCCGGGGTCCGCACCTGGGCGGTCGGCGGCCACTCGCTCGGCGGGGTCCGTGCGTGCCAGCTCGCGCAGGACGCGGACGGGCTGCTGCTGCTCGGCAGCTACTGCGCGAACGACGTCGCCCGCTCGTCCGTCCAGGTCCTCAGCGTCTCCGGCTCCCGTGACGGCCTCTCGACGCCGGAGAAGGTCGCGGCCGCCCGCGACGAGCTCCCCTCCACGGCGCGGACGGTCGAGATCGAGGGGGCGAACCACGCCGACTTCGGCGCCTACGGCGACCAGCCCGGCGACCGCTCGGCGACGATCTCGCGCGAGGACGCGCGGGCGCAGATCAGCGCGGCCGTCCAGGACTGGGTGCGCACCCTGGGCTGACGCGACCACACGACGGACCGGAGGCCCGGTGCCGGCCGGCACCGAGCCTCCAGGCCGTCAGCTGGTCGGGGGAGCGGTCAGTGGATGCGACCCGCCTCGTGGTCGCGTCCGGTCCGGCGGCCCGTTGCACGGGCGACGAAGTACAGCACCACGCCGACGGCCAGCAGCAGGGCGGCGTAGAGCCAGACCTGGCCGCTCTGCTGCGTCAGCAGCAGGATGCAGGACACCACCCCGAGCACCGGCACCCACGTCCACACCCGGAAGTGGTCGTGTTCGACCTCGTCCTTCCGCAGCACCAGCACGGCGACGTTCGTGCTGATGAACACGAAGAGCAGCAGGAGCACGACGGTCTCGGCGAGCGTGCCGACGTCGCCGACCAGCGTGAGGGCCATCGCGACGACCGTCGTGGCGACGATGGCGACCCACGGGGTCCCCCGGTTCGGCAGGACCTTCGCGAGCAGGGCGGGCAGGAGCCGCTGCTCCGCCATGCCGTACGTGACGCGGCTCGCCATGATCATCGTGAGGAGGGCACCGTTCGCGACGGCGACGAGGGCGATGATGCTGAACACCCAGTCGGGGATCGGGACGCCGGTCGCCGAGACGACGGCCAGCAGCGGGCCGCTCGAGTCGGACAGCTCCGAGGCGGGCAGGGCGATCGAGCTCGCGAGCGCGACGAGTACGTAGACGACGCCGGCTGTGGCCAGGGCGCCGAAGAGGGCGCGGGGGTAGACGCGGCGGGGCTCGCGGACCTCCTCCGCGATGTTCGCCGAGGTCTCGAAGCCGACGAACGAGTAGTAGGCGACGATCGCGGCGCTCAGGGTCGCGAGTGCCGGGTTCGCCTCGGCGGGGAAGGCACCGACGCGCGAGACGTCGCCGCCTCCGCCGCCGAGCATGACCGCGACCACGACGATGACGATGACCAGGCCGGAGACCTCGATGATCGTCATGACGACGTTGCTCTTCAGCGAGTCCGAGATGCCGCGGGCGTTCAGGCAGGCGATGAGCGCGAGGAACACGATCGCCGTCGGCACCGGCGGCAGGTCCACGAACGTGCCCAGGTAGTCGCCCGCGAACGCCAGCGAGAGCCCGGCGGCGCTCGTGACACCGGCAGCGAGCATGCTGAAGCCCACGAGGAACGACACGATGGGCGTCTTGTACGCCCGCTCGGCGAACACCGCGGCGCCGCCGGCCTTCGGGTACTTCGTCACCAGCTCGGCGTACGAGCCCGCGGTCAGCAGGGCCAGGAGCAGCGCGAGGACCAGCGGTGCCCAGAGCGCGCCGCCGACGTCCTTCGACAGGGTGCCCATGAGCGCGTAGATGCCGGCGCCGAGCACGTCGCCGAGGATGAAGAGGAACAGGAGCGGGCCGGTGATCGCCTGCTGGAGCTTCGAGCCCGATCCGTCCTGGTCCGTCGTGGTGGTGCTCATGTGGTGCCTTCCGTCACGCCCAACCTCGACGGGTCGCGGTCCGAGCGCTCCCGGAAGGTCCGTTCGGCGCGGTCGGTGCCCGGGTGCTCGGTCCTCCACGGGTTCCTCCCGAGCCTGAGCGTCCGGGCCGGGGCGGTCCTAGACTCGATCGGAGCCGAACCGACCACCGAGACCAGAGGAACCCCGATGACGATGCCGGACCGGCGCACGCCCGCACGACTCGCCGACACGCGGGCACTCCTGTTCGACCTGGACGGTGTGCTGACACCCACAGCCGACGTGCACATGCGCGCGTGGAGCCGCCTGTTCACGCCGTTCCTGGCGGACCGCGGTGTCGCGCCGTACCGCGAGCAGGACTACTTCGACCACATCGACGGCAAGCCGCGCTACGACGGCGTGCGGTCGCTGCTCGAGTCCCGGGGCATCGAGCTCCCGCAGGGCTCGCCGGACGACGGCCCGGGCAGCGACACCGTGTGCGCGCTCGGCAACCGGAAGAACGCCGAGTTCACGGCCGAGCTGACCGAGCACGGCGTCGAGCCGTACCCGGGTTCGCTCCGGTTCCTCGTCGCCGCGATCGCCGCCGGCATGCAGGTCGCCGTCGTGTCGAGCTCGGCGAACGCGACGCAGGTGCTGCGCACGGCGGGCATCGTCGACCACTTCCCGGTGGTCGTCGACGGGCTGGTCGCGCGCCAGGACGGCCTGGCCGGCAAGCCCGCGCCGGACACCTACCTCGACGCCGCCGGACGCTTCGGGCTCGCCCCGGCCGAGTGCGTCGTCGTCGAGGACGCCACGAGCGGGGTCGAGGCCGGCCGGAACGGCGCCTTCGGGCTCGTCGTCGGCGTCGACCGCGGTGCCGGTGCCGACGCGCTGCGCGAGCACGGGGCCGACGTGGTCGTGCGCGACCTCGCCGAACTCGTCGACCAGCTCCCGGCCCCGCGCACCAGCTAGTCCCCCACCCGGAACGGCCCCGACGGCGTGGCCAGACCGTCCGACCACCGCACGACTCCTCCATCCCACGGAGCACACGCCATGAACCCCATCACCTCCGACCCCCTCGACCGCGTCCGCTACCCGGTCGACGAGTGGGCACTCGTCGAGACCGAGTACGCGCCGGACGAGCAGGGCGTCGCGGAGACGAACTTCGCGGTCGGCAACGGCTACCTCGGCCTGCGCGGCAACCTCGACGAGGGCCGCGGCGGCGTGCAGTACGGCACGTACGTCAACGGCTTCCACGAGACCTGGCCGATCCGGCACGCCGAGGACGCCTTCGGCTTCGCCAAGACCGGGCAGACGATCATCAACGCGCCCGACGCCAAGGTCATCCGGCTGTACGTCGACGACGAGCCGCTGGTGCTGGCCGAGGCCGACATCCTCCGGCACACCCGACGGCTCGAGTTCCGCGGCGGGTACCTGTACCGCGAGACCGAGTGGTCGACGCCGTCCGGCAAGCGGGTGCTCATCCGGGCCCGCCGGCTGGTCTCGTTCACCGACCGGCACCTCGCCGTCATCGACTACGAGGTCACCGTGCTGGACGGGGACGCCTCGATCCTGCTGTCGAGCCAGATCCTCAACCGGCAGGACGTGCAGGACGAGTACCACGCGGGCATGCGCGCCGCGGCGAACGCCTTCGATCCCCGCAAGGCCGAGGCGTTCACCGAGCGGGTGCTCGAGCCGAAGCTCAAGCGCAGCACGGGCGGCCGGTCGCTGCTCGGCTACCAGGCGTCGAGCTCGGGCATGACGATCTGCGTCGGGGTCGAGCACCACCTGGAGACCGAGAACTCCTGGGACGAGGCGTCGTCGATCGAGGACGACCTCGCGAAGCACGTCTACCGCGTGCAGGCCCGTGCCGGCGTGCCGATCCGGCTCGTGAAGCACATGGTCTACCACACGTCCCGCGGGGTGCCGGCGCGGGAACTCGCCGACCGCTGCGAGCGGACGCTCGACCGTGCTCGCGCCGAGACGGTCGAGGAGACCTTCGCCAAGCAGCACGCGTGGATGGACGACTACTGGACGCGCAGCGACGTCGAGATCCCGGGGCAGCCGGCGATCCAGCAGGCGGTCCGGTGGAACCTGTTCATGCTCGCCCAGGCCACCGCCCGCACCGACGGGCACGGCATCGCGGCGAAGGGCGTCACGGGCTCCGGGTACGGCGGTCACTACTTCTGGGACATGGAGATCTACGTCCTGCCGTTCCTGTCGTACACGGCGCCGATCGTCGCGCGGAACGCGCTGCGCTTCCGCTACAACATGCTCGACGCCGCCCGGTCGCGGGCGCGCGAGCTGAATCAGCGCGGGGCGCTGTTCCCGTGGCGGACGATCAACGGCGAGGAGTCGAGCGCGTACTACGCGGCCGGTACCGCGCAGTACCACATCGACGCGGACATCGCGCATGCGCTCATGCAGTACGTGCGGGCCTCCGGTGACACCGACTTCCTGAAGCGCGGGGCGATCGACATCCTGGTCGAGACCGCCCGCCTGTGGTCCGACCTGGGTTTCTGGCGCTCGAACGGCGACAAGAAGTTCCACATCGACGGCGTCACCGGGCCCGACGAGTACACGACGGTCGTCGACGACAACCTCTACACGAACGTGATGGCACGGGCGAACCTGTGGTTCGCGGTGAACGCCTGCCGGCAGCTCGCGACCGACGACCCAGAGGAGTACGGCCGCATGATCCGCCGCACCGGGCTGGTCGAGGACGAGGTCACCGAGTGGGAGCACGCCGCCGAGTCGATGGAGATCCCCTTCGACCCGCACCGTGGCATCCACCCGCAGGACGCCCAGTTCCTCGACAAGGAACTGTGGGACCTCGAGAACACCCCCGAGTCGAAGCGGCCGCTGCTGCTGCACTACCACCCGCTGGTGATCTACCGGTTCCAGGTGCTCAAGCAGGCCGACGTGGTACTCGCGCTGTTCCTGCAGGGCCACGAGTTCACGGCGGCCGAGAAGCGTCGCGACTTCGACTACTACGACGCCCTGACGACCGGCGACTCGACGCTGTCCGCCGTGGTGCAGTCGATCATGGCGGCCGAGGTCGGGTACCACGACCTGGCGGCGCAGTACTTCCTGACGGCGCTCTACGTCGACCTCGCCGACCTGCACGGCAACACCGCGGACGGCGTGCACATCGCATCGACGGGTGGCATCTGGGGCGCGCTCGTGAACGGCTTCGGCGGGATGCGCGACCACGGCGGTCGGATGACCTTCAACCCGCGGCTGCCGAAGGACTGGGAGCGCCTGACCTACCGCATCCAGGTGCACGGCTCGCGCGTCCGGATCGACCTCGAAGAGGACACGATGACCTTCACGGTGGAGACCGGCGACGGCTTCACCGCGTGGGTGCACAACCAGCAGTGGGACGTCACCGCGGGGGCGCCGACGGTCGTGCCGCTGGCCCACCACGGTCCGCGGATGAGCGGGCACGCGCCGACCACGAGCGACATCCAGGGGACGCTCCGGGCGGACGGGTCCGTCATCACCGCGTCGATCCCGATGATCTCGCTCGACCGCGGCCTGGACGTGGACGAGACCACCGCCTGACGCCCCGGCCTGGAGGCGCGGTGCGGGTCCGCCCCGTGCCGCGCCTCCTCCTGTTCCGCCTGCACACGCGTCCAGCCGGAGGCGGGCAGCGTGGTCGTCCGTGCCCCCGGGCCGACGGCGTCTCCTGCGGCACGAGCAGTGCATCGAGAGGAGACACACATGGGCAAGCGGTTCGAGGGCAAGGTCGCGATCGTCACCGGAGCCGGGTCCGGCATCGGTGAGGCGACCGCGCGGGCGTTCGTCGACGAGGGCGCGGACGTGCTGCTCGTCGACAGCGTCGAGGACAAGGTCCGTGCCGTCGCCGACAGCCTGCCGACCGGTCGTGCGGTCGCGCTGCAGGCGGACGTGGCCGACCCGGCAGCGTGGGAGACGATCGTGTCCGGCGCGGTGGACCGGTGGGACCGCATCGACGTGCTCGTGAACAACGCCGGCACGTTCACCTCGGGTGACATCGCCGACATCGAGCCGGACGAGTGGCACCGGGTCATCGAGACGGACCTGTCGAGCGTGTTCTACGGCACGCGGGCAGCGCTGCCGTTCCTGCGGGAGACGACGGGGTCGATCGTGAACACGTCGTCCGTGTCGGGCATGGACGCGGACTGGCGGATGAGCCCGTACAACGCTGCGAAGGGCGGGGTCTCGAACTTCACGAAGGCCGCCGCGCTCGACAACGGGCAGTTCGGCGTCCGCGTGAACGCCGTCGCGCCCGGGCTCATCTGGACGGACATGACCCAGCAGCAGGCCGAGGACGAGGAGCTCCAGCACGAGTTCGCGGAGCGCGTCTCGCTCGGTCGCGGTGGCCGTTCGGAGGAGGTCGCCGCCGCGGTGCTGTTCCTGGCCAGCGACGCTGCGTCCTACATCACGGGTGCGGTGCTGCCGGTCGACGGTGGGACGACCGCGAGCAACGGGCAGCCGGCGCAGTCCTGACGCCCCTCGCGCAGCTCAGAGCAGCTTGCGCAGGGTGTTCGTGTTGCGGGTCGTCGTCGAGCGCTTGAAGCGTGCGGCGGCGGCCCGCTTCGCGAACGTGGTGCCGGTGCTCGACCCCTTCGGGCAGGACCAGTAGACGACGCCGTCCCCTCGGGTCACGCGCTCGACGGCGTCGTCCGCGTCGAGGTCGGCGACCAGGTCGGCGAGTGCGGTGTCGTCGGAACCGAAGACGACGTAGTCGTGACGATCCGGAGCGGAGTCGAAGGGGAAGGCGTCGACGACCGCGGCGAGGTGGTCGTGCGGCACGAGGACGATCCAGGCGTCGTACCCGAACCGGTCCCGCAGGCCCTGCTCGATCCTGGTCTGCACGTCCGACGTGTCGTCCGGCGCGGTGAACACGACGTTGCCCGAGGCGAGGACCGTCCGCACGTCGGTGTACCTGAGGTCCCCGAACAGCACCGCGAGGTCGGCGTTGCGGATCGTGATCCCGTTGACGTTCACCCCGCGCAGCAGCGCGACCCACCTGGCCATGTCGGAACCGTAGCCTGCGCGGCGGTGGTGGGGCGAGCCTCCCGGCCGATCCGCGGCGACCGTTGCGCAAGAGCCGTTGCGCAAGAAGTCTTGTGCATCTATGGTCGAGCCATGGACGTGCAGCGACTCGACGACGCGGCGCAGATGCGTGCGCTCGCCCACCCCACCCGGCTGCGGCTCGTCGGGCTGCTGCGGACCGGTGGCCCGCAGACCGCGACGATGCTCGGCGACCAGGTCGACGAGGCACCGGGGACGATCAGCTACCACTGCAGGCGCCTGGCCGACGCCGGCTTCATCGAGCCGGCACCCGAGGTCGGCACCGACCGACGTGAGCGCTGGTGGCGGGCGGTCGCGCAGCACACGTCGTGGAACCTCGCCGACGGCTTCGACGACCCCGACCGGATGGTCGCCGGCACCGCGCTCGACCGGACCGTCGCGCAGGCGTACGCCGACGAGTACACGGCGTTCCTCGACCACGTCCCGGCCTTCGGGCGCGCGTGGGTCGCGGCGTCGAACAGCGGCGACCGGACCCTCCGGCTGACGGTCGACGAGCTCCGTGCCCTCGGGTCGGAGCTGCAGGGCGTCCTCGACCGGTGGGAGGCGCGGAGCGCCGAGCACGGACCCGGCGACGGTTCCGAGCGGGTCACCGCGGTCGTCCAGAGCTACCGGTCGGCGCGCCCGTGAACGCGCACTGGCGGCTGCGGTCCCTGCTCGCGGTGCAGGTCGTCTCGCGGACGGGCAACGTCGCGACGACGATCGCGGTGCCGTTCGTGGTGCTCTCGCGCGGCGGGTCGGCGACGGACGTCGGCATCGCGGCCTTCGCGGCGACGGTCCCGATCGTGCTCGGCGGAGCCTTCGGCGGCGTGCTCGTCGAGCGGTTCGGCTTCGTCCGGTCGAGCGTGGCGTCCGACCTGGTCAGCGCCGCGACGCTCGTCGCGATCCCGCTCCTGGCGTGGACCGTCGGGCTGCCGGCCTGGGCGCTGCTCGTGCTCGTGTTCCTCGGCGGTCTGTTCGACACCCCGGGGGAGTCCGGCCGGCGGGTGCTCCTGCCGGGACTCGCGACGGCGGCGGGGATCCCGCTCGAACGCGCCGTCGGACACTTCGAGGCGTCGGTGCGCTTCTCGGTGCTGCTCGGCGCCCCCGCGGCGGGACTGCTCGTGGGTGCCGTCGGGCCGCTGCCCGCACTGGCCGTGACCGCCGCCGTGTTCGGGGCGGCAGCGGTGCTCGCTGCGCTCACGCTGCGGGGTGTGACGGTGCACCCGGAACCGGACGCAGTGCCGGCCGAGGCGTCGGCCGGGTACTGGCGCGACCTCGGCGCCGGTCTGCGCTTCTGCGTGCGCGACCCGCTCTTCCGGCTCGTCATCGCGCTCGTCCTCGTGACGAACCTGCTCGACGCGGCCCGCTCGACGGCGCTGCTCCCGCTCTACGCCGACCGGGTGCTCGACGGCGCGCAGTCGCTCGGGATCGTCAGCGGGACCTTCGGCGGCGCGGCGTTCCTCGGGTCGCTCGCGTTCGGCTACGTGGCGCACCGGGTACCCCGGCGGATCACGTTCGTGGTGTGCTTCGTGCTGGCCGGGGGACCGTCGCTCGTGGTGCCGGCGCTCGGGCTCGGGCTGCCGTGGGTGCTCGGCGCGTGCGTGCTGTCCGGCTTCGCGGCGGGCGCGCTCAACCCGATCCTCGGAGCCGTCGAGCTCGAGCGCATCCCGTCGCACATGCGGGCCCGGGTGTTCGGGCTCCTGTCGGCGGGGTCGTGGGCGGGCATCCCGCTCGGCGGACTCTTCGGCGGCATCGCGGCGGACGGCATCGGGGTGACGGGGACGTTCGGGATCGTGGCGGTGGTCTACACGGTCGTCACGCTGTCGCCGTTGCTCGGCGGATCGTGGCGGCTCATGGAGCGGCGGGCGGCTGCCGCCGATGCGTCCGGGGCGGAGCTCGCTGAGCGTTCCGCTGTCTCGCACTGAGCCCTTGTGTTCAGAACGCGTTCTGAATAACCTCGTTGCATGACCCTCGTAGCTCCCACTCGTCGACGACGCTCGGTCCAGTCGTCCGATCTGTCCCGCCATGCGAAGGACGTGTTCGCGGCGGCGGAGGTCGAGCCGCTCGAGGTGACACGTCGTGACGGCAAACCGCTCGTCCTCACGACCAAGGAGCGCTCTGACGACGATGAGGCGGTCCTCGACATCGCGGCGCAGCTGATCGCCGCCATGACCGTCAACGTCGAACTCCCGCTGCAGGACCGGCTTGCGATCCCCTACCCGTGGTTGAAGCTCCTCAGTGCTGACGACCAGGTGCGATTCGCCAAGGAGATCACCGAGATCGCGCGCGGCTCCTTCTCGCTGCGCCAACCGCGGACGCTCCTGCTCGAGATGCAGGCGTGGCGCAACTCTGCCGAGGCGATCGCTGCCGGGTGGGACGGTTCGGAACCGCAGCTGCTCGACGAGCCGATCGCCGTCGAGCGCCCCTGACCGAGCCGTGGGCCGACGGACGACGGTGCCACGGCCGGTGCGCACCACGGAGTACTCCCTCGTGTTCCTGACCCGGGCAGCGGAGGTGGGCTGGCGCGACCTCGTGGCGACGCAGCGGAACGCCGTGGCGGACGCATGGGACCGTCTGACGACGGACCCACTCACGGAGGACCTGGCGTGTCACGCACTCCGCGGTGAACTGGGGATCGTCGTGCACTCCGGCCGGCAGTGGACACGGCGGCAGATCGAGCTGAAGCGCGGGGCAAGGATCTGGTTCACGGTCGACGAGTCCCAGCGCACCGTCGGCGTGATCGCTGTGCACACGCACCACCCGAACGCCACGAAGTAGTCCGTCCCGCACTTGCTCAGAGCGACCCGAGCAACGCTCCGGTAGACGAGGAGCATGACGGACGAGCGCAACGCAGACGGCCAGGCAGCCGACGGACAGGGACCGGACGACGCACACGTGGTGCCCGAGGGGGTGTCCGAGGCGACGGTCGAGGCGCTCGGCACGCTGTCGGCCGCACTCGAGGTGCTCGAGCACGCGCGTGGCCTGCTGTACGGGTTCCACCGACTCACCGGGACCGCTGACCTCAACCTCGGCGAGGCCGTCGAGCAGCTCCGGAAGGCCGGGCACACCGAGCTCGCCGAGCGGATCGACACCGAGCTGGTCGGCCGCAACGTCATCGACGGGCGCTGGACGTTCCAGATCGTCGAGGACTACGACGACAACTACTACGCCCTCGCCAAGGAGCTCGAGCAGACCGCTCGCGACCAGCTCGTCGGGGGCAAGCGCCACCTGTACGAGGCGAGCATGAAGGAGGACCGGCGCACCCCGGGCCGACGCCGCCACGAGGCCAAGCCGGCCGACCTGCGGGACTGACCCAGCGCCTCCCGGCCGGAGCCGACCCCGCAAGACGCAATGAAGGCGACTGCCCGCAGCGATGTACCGCTGCGAGGAGTCGCCTTCGTTGCGTTCCGCGAGGGGGAACGGCGGGGCGCGCTACCCGACGCCGAGCAGCGCCTCGAGCGGCCCGCGCGCGAAGTACAGCAGGAAGCCCGCGGCGACGACGTAGAGGAGCCACGAGACCTCGCGGCCGCGGCCGGACAGCAGCTTGATGAGCACCCAGCTGATGAAGCCGGCGCCGATGCCGTTCGCGATCGAGTAGGTCAGCGGCATCACGACGATCGTCAGGAACGCCGGCAGCGCCGAGCCGAAGTCCGTCCAGGAGATGTCCGCGACCTGCGCGACCATGAGGGCACCGACGACGACGAGTCCGGCGGCAGCGACCTCGAGCGGGACGACCTGGGTGAGCGGCGTGAGGAACATCGACGCCAGGAACAGCAGACCGGTCACGACCGAGGCCATGCCCGTACGGGCACCCTCGCCGATGCCCGACGCGGAGTCGATGA
This sequence comes from Curtobacterium sp. NPDC087080, assembly GCF_044745105.1. Classification (NCBI taxonomy): domain Bacteria; kingdom Bacillati; phylum Actinomycetota; class Actinomycetes; order Micrococcales; family Microbacteriaceae; genus Curtobacterium; species Curtobacterium sp. NPDC087080. The sequence continues at coordinate 94,167 of NZ_JBIUZP010000004.1, forward strand.
ACACCGTGTTCGACGACACCGAGGCGCCGCCACCGGCGACGGCACCGACACCCTCGACGACGAGCGCCGACTTCAGGCGGGGGAAGGTGCCGTCGGGCTTCGCGACACCGGCGGCCTTCGCGAGTCCGGTCATCGTGCCCATCGCGTCGAAGAAGTTCGTGAAGACCAGGGTGAAGACGAGCATCGACGCGGCGACCGGGCCGATGCGGGTGAAGGCACCGAAGACGTCGGCGTGCCCGACGAGCGACAGGTCCGGCAGGGCGAAGAGGGCGTTCGGCAGGCCGGGTGCGTTGAGGTTCCAGCCGGTGAGGGAGTCGACCGAGGTCGGGACCTTGAAGATCGCCTGCAGGATGATCGCGACGATCGTCGTGCCGACGATGCCGATGAGCAGCGCGCCCTTGACCCTGCGGGCCATGAGCGTCCCGATGACGACCAGGCCGATCAGGAACACGATCGTCGGCAGGGCCGCGACGGAGCCGTCCTCACCGAGCTGCAGCGGCGGCGAGGCGTTCTTCGTGGTGCGGACGAACCCGGAGTCGACCAGACCGATGAACGCGATGAACAGACCGATGCCGACGGTGATCGCGGCCTTGAGCTGCGCGGGCACGGCCGTGAAGATCATCGTCCGGATGCCGGTCAGCGCCAGGATCACGATCACCACGCCGTTGATGACGACGAGGCCCATCGCCTCGGCCCAGGTGACCTGGTGCACGACGCTCACGGCGAGGAACGAGTTGATCCCGAGGCCCGCGGCGATGCCGAACGGCAGGTTCGCGACGAGGCCCATCGCGATCGTCATCACACCGGCGACGAGGCCGGTCGCGGCGGCGACCTGCGCGTTCTGCAGCCAGCCACCGAGGACGTCCTGCGGGGCCTGGTCCTGGCTGAACCCACCGAGGATCAGCGGGTTGAGGATGACGATGTACGCCATCGTCACGAAGGAGACGAGACCACCACGGATCTCTCGGGGGATGCTCGATCCGCGTTGCGTGATCGAGAAGAAGCGGTCGAGGCCGGATGCGAAGCGGTTCCGGGGCGGGGTGTCGGTCTGCTGGGCGCTCACCGAACGAGTTTACAGAACGCTGGGAGCGCGGCGCGTCGCCCTGGCTCGATCGTGCTGACGGACGGGAGGCGCGACCCACCGCCGCGGGGTACGACGCGTCCGGCAGGCGGCCGCGTTCTGCGGCCATCCGACGGTGTTGGATGAGTGCGTGAACGAACGTCTGGACCGCGCGCGGGTCGAAGCCGCCGTGCGTGAGCTCCTCCTCGCCGTCGGCGACGACCCCGACCGCCCCGAGCTCGAACGGACCCCGGCACGCGTCGCGGACTCGTACGCCGAGTTCTTCGCCGGCATGGGGGTCGACGCCACCGCGATCGCACGCTCCGGCGCCGTGCACTCCGAGGACGGTGAGCGCGGGCAGCTCGTGGTCGTGCGGGACGTCCGCTTCCGCTCGATGTGCGAGCACCACCTGCTGCCGTTCATCGGGGTCGCCCACCTGGCCTACGCGCCCGGGGAGCAGCTCATCGGGCTCGGGACCCTGTCCCGTGTGCTCGACGCCGTGGCCTCGCGGCCGCAGCTGCAGGAGCGGCTCGGCGAGCAGGTCGCCGCAGCCGTCACCGAGGGGCTCGACGCCGACGGCGTGCTCGTCGTGCTCGACGCCACCCACCAGTGCGTCACCGCGCGCGGCGAACGGCAGTCGGGCTCGTCGACGGTCACCGTCGCGGCGACCGGCTCCCTGGCCGACGCGGCGGGGCGGGCCGAGGCGATCGCGCTCATCGGTGGCGGTACCGGTGCCGACCACGGGGCGGACGCATGACGAGCGAGCAGCCGACCACGGGCCTCCAGGCCGTGTCACCCGCACCCGGCTGGGTCGTGCCGGACCTGCGCGACCCGGTCCGCACGATCGGGCGTCGCACCTTCGACTTCGACCGCCGCATCGCCGTGATGGCGATCGTGAACCGCACGCCCGACTCGTTCCACGACAAGGGCGCGACCTTCGCGCTCGACCGGGCCGTCGAGGCCGCCGTCCGCGCTGCCGACCAGGGCGCCGACTGGGTCGACATCGGCGGGGTGAAGTTCGCGCCGGGGCCGGAGCTGTCCGCCGACGACGAGATCGACCGGGTGCTGCCGGTCGTGGCCCAGCTCGCCGAGCAGTCCGACGTCGTCATCTCGGTCGACACCTTCCGGCCCGAGGTCGCAGCGGCGACGATCGCCGCCGGTGCCAGCGTCGTCAACGACACCACCGGGCTGTCCGACCCGCGGATGGCCTCCGTGGTCGCGGACTCCGAGGCGACCATCGTCATCACGCACTCGACCGCGCCGCCGCGCCAGGAGCTGCCGAAGCCACCGACGTACGACGACGTGACCGTCTCGGTCGTGGACTTCCTGCGCGGACGGGTCGACCGGGCGCTCGCCGCGGGCATCCCCGAGTCGCGGATCATCGTCGACCCGGGGCACGACCTCAACAAGAACACCGTGCACACGCTCGAGCTGACCCGGCGTCTGCCCGAGGTCGTCGCGCTCGGGTTCCCGGTGCTCGCAGCGGTGTCGAACAAGGACTTCGTGGGGGAGTCCCTCGGACGTCCCCGTGGTGCTCGCTTGTCGGGATCGCTCGCCGCGGCCACGGTCAGCGCGATGCTCGGCGCCCGGATCGTCCGCATGCACGACGTCGTCGAGAGCGTCGACGCCATGCGCATGGTCGAGGCGGTCCTCGGCTGGCGCGAACCCGTGGAAGCGAGGCACAACACGTGAACGGCCCCTCCCTGCCGACGTCCATCGCGGACCTGTCCGACGACGACCTGCTCGACCTGTACACCGCGGACGTGCCCGAGGGGCCCTGGCTGCGGGTGAACTTCGTCGCGACGCTCGACGGCTCGGCATCCGCGTCGGGTCGCACCGCCTCGCTCGGCGGGGACGACGACCTGCGGGTCTTCGACCTGCTCCGACGGGTCGCCGACGTGGTGCTCGTCGCCGCGGGCACCGTGCGCGACGAGGAGTACGGGCCGATGGTGCTGCACGACGAGGACGTGGCGTGGCGCCGGGAGCACGGGATGTCCGACCACCCGGTGTTCGCGATCGTCACGAACTCCGGGTCGATGGACGCGGGGTCGCGGGTGTTCACCGAGGCACCGGTGCGGCCGATCGTGCTGACGTCCGGGTCCGGGGCGTCGTCCTCGTCGGGGCGGGCCCTGGCGTCCGTGGCGGACGTGGTGGAGTGCGGCTCCGCTGCTGTCGACGTCGGCGCGGTGCGCTCGGCACTCGCGTCGCGTGGGCTCGACCGCATCCACTGCGAGGGAGGTCCGTCGTTCCTCGGGGCGCTCGTGGCGGGCGACGCGGTGGACGAGCTGACGCTGACGGTCGACCCGACGCTCGAGGGCGGGGAGGGCCCTCGGATCGCGACCGGGTCCTCGCCGGAGCTGCGGCGCATGCGGCCCGCGCACGTGCTGCTCGGCGACGGCGGTGTGCTGTTGACGCGGTGGGTGCGTGCCCGTGACGAACGGTGACGGGCACCCGTACTGAAACGTGACATGCCAGTAGGCTCGTGGCATGGATGCGATATCCTTCCCCACGCTCTTGACCACCCGGCCACTCGTCGCAACGGGAGCCGTCCTCGTCGCCCTCGTCAGCGGCCTCGTGACTGTGCCCGACCCAGCGGCCGCTGCCCCGGGGGCCTCGACGACCTCGACCGAGCGGGGCATCCGGGACCTCGTCGAGCAGGCGCAGTCCTGGGAAGCGCTCTCCGACAGCGAGACCACGGCGGCGGTGGCGGTCTGGTCCGGTTCGGGAAGGACGTCCTCGAGCGGACTCCCCCTCGACCTCGCACGGGCGCAGACCTTCGGGACGGTCGACGGGACGGTCCTCCGGGTGCCGTTCGCCGCCGGCGCCGGAGTGTTGGCCGAGTCCAGCGTCACTGCGGTCCTCGACGGCGGGCGCGTCAGGACCTGGAGCGAGCTGGTCCTGACTCCGAAGTCGGCCGACTCGGGTCGCTTGCAGACCTGGATCAACGGTATCGCCGGTCTCGACCGTGACGTCACAGCCGGACCGGCGGCGCGCTCGACCTGGTGGAGCCGGTTCTCGTCCTGCCTGAACAGTGCCGGGGTCGCAGCGTGGGCCATCACAGCCCTCACCATCGCGTGTTCTGCGGCGTGCCTGGTCACGGCGGGTATCGGGTGCATCGCCTGCATCACTGCCGCCGGGGCGGCGACCAGCGGGACGATCTCCTTCTGCGCCGGGAAGGCGAGCCGAGGGTGAGTCGCCGATCGACCCGGCGCGGCTCGATCGCCGCTGCCGTGCTCTGTGGTTGCGCTGCGGTCGTCATGGTGAGCGGCCGCATGGTCCCCGCGCTCCGAGAGGTCTCAGCGGTGGTGTGGATCACGACCCTGGCGCTGATCGTCGCTGCGGGTGTGGTGATCATCCGGAACCGGCGGTCGGGTGACCGGTAGGGGCTAGGGTCGGACACGTGATCGACGTCGTGGTGTCCGGGGTGCTGTTCGACATGGACGGGACGCTCGTCGACTCGACCGCCGTGGTCGAGGACGCATGGAGCCGCTTCGGGGCGGAGCACGGCATCGACCCCGCCGAGATCCTCGGCTTCTCGCACGGCCGCCAGACGATCGACACCGTGCAGCGCTTCCTGCCGCACCTGGCCCCGGACGAGCAGCGGGCGATCGTCGAGACGATGATCGCCGCCGAGATCGGGTACACCGAGGGCATCGTCGAGGTGCCGGGAGCGGCGGCGTTCGTGCGCCGCCTGCTCGACACCGGCGTGCCCGTCGCCCTCGTCACGAGTGCTCCGCGGGCGCTCGCGGTGGAGCGGATGACTGCCGCGGGGGTCGCCGTGCCCGAGGCGCTCGTGCCGTCCGAGGACGCCGAACGGAGCAAGCCGCACCCCGAGGGCTACCTGCGTGGCGCAGCCCTGCTGGGGGTGCCGGCCGAGCGCTGCATGGCGTTCGAGGACGCTCCCGCCGGGGTCGAGGCGGCCGTCGCCTCCGGGGCGACGACCGTCGTCGTCGGGACGCTCGAGGGACCGGTCACCGAGGGCCTGCCGCGCATCGCGGGGTACGACGGCATCGAGGTCGTCCGCGAAGGGTCCGCTTTCCGCATCCGGGGCTGAACGTCGGCTCCGGACTGCGAACGTCCCCAGGGCGAGCGGACGACCGTGGTCCTCGCGCCGGGAGACACCCGGCAGCGGAAGGAGCGACCATGGCAGCCCTCGACGGCAAGAAGATCCTCGTCATCGCGACGAACTACGGTGTGGAGCAGGACGAGATCGTCGTCCCCACCGACCAGCTCCGCGAGCGCGGTGCCGACGTGACGGTGGCGGCGCAGGAGTCCGGTTCGATCGAGACCCTCGTCGGCGACAAGGACCCGGGCAAGTCGGTGTCCGTCGACACCACCATCGGCAGTGTCAGCGGTGCAGGCGACTACGATGCACTGGTCGTCCCCGGTGGCACCATCAACGCCGACACCATCCGCCAGGACTCGGACGCGGTCGCACTCGTGAAGGCCTTCGCCGATGCGGGCAAGCCCGTCGCCGCGATCTGCCACGGCCCGTGGACCCTCATCGAGGCCGGTGTGCTGCAGGGCAAGACCATCACCTCGTTCCCCTCGCTGCAGACCGACGTGCGCAACGCCGGCGCCGAGTGGGTCGACCAGGAGGTCCAGGTCGACGGCGGCCTGATCACGTCGCGCAACCCCGACGACCTGCCCGCCTTCGTCGACGCGATCGAGCAGGCACTCACCGCCTGACCCCGCTCGCACCACGCAACGTGGGCGACACCTCGCAGGGCTACAGCGCTGCGAGGTGCCGCCCACGTTGCGTTTCGCGGAACGGGCGGAACGGGCGGACCGGGCGGACCGGGCGGGACGGGGCCGACGCCGTCAGAGCGCGACCGGCCGTGCCGTGCGGAGCACCGCGGGGCCGAGCGTCAGCACACCGTCGGACTCCGGGTCACAGCGCACCCCGCCGCGTCCCCGCATCGCCCGGAAGGCACCCGGTGCCACCTCGTGGTCCATCCACGCGCACGGGTTCGCCGGCCGGTACCCCCGGAAGCGCACCGGGCCGCCGGCCCCCGGGCTCTCGAGCGAGAACGGCTCGCCCCGGAGCGCCTCGACGTCGGCGCCGCGCAGGTACACGTTCCGCCGGGTCGCCGCGGGGTCGACCGCAGCGCCCACCGCCTCGCCCACGGCGTCGAGCCCCTCGAGCCCGATCACGGTCACGGTGGCGTGGACGTGGGCCCGCGCGGCGAAGTAGCGGTCCCCCACGATGCCGAGCCCCGCCCGGAGGTCGATCCGGTCGCGCAGCTCCGGACCCTCGGCGGGCAGCGCACCGTCCGCCGGGCGCCCCTCGTACCGGTGGCGCGGTGAGACGAGCAGCATCGCGACCTCGACGTCGGTGCGGAAGGGCAGGTCGCCGGGGCCGGCCACGGGGTCGACGGAGGTCACGGCGCCCACGGTAGTCGTGCCTCCCGGCCGCCCCGAGCGATCGGAGCGGACGCGAGACGCGGGCGTGCGCGCGAGACGCCCCGCGGGCCGCGAGACGCCGCCGGATCCCGCGGCGTCTCGACACGGACGGTGCGTCTCGACGTGACGCCGCCGTCTCGACGCGGCACGGCCTCCCGGCCGGCCCCGCCGCCCCACTGCCGTGTCCGATTCCCGCCAGTGACCGTCGGGGGTGCGTGCCAGGCTGACGGCGTGACGATCCCCGCACCGCACACGGAGCCGCAGCCCGACGCGCAGCCCGCAGAGCTGCACGCCGAGCGTCACCGCGCCGTCGCCTCCCGCGACGCCCGGTTCGACGGCCAGTTCGTCACCGCCGTGCACTCCACCGGCATCTACTGCCGCCCGAGCTGCCCCGCCCGGACCCCGCGCGCCGAGGGCGTCACCTTCTACCGCACCAGCGCCGCCGCGCACCTCGCCGGCTTCCGCGCCTGCAAGCGCTGTCTGCCCGAGGCGACGCCGGGCAGCCCGGAGTGGGACCTCCGCGAGGACGTCGCCGGCCGCGCCGTGCGCCTCGTCCTCGACGGCGTCGTCGAACGCGAGGGCGTGCCCGGCCTCGCCGGCCGCGTCGGCTACTCCGAGCGGCAGCTGAACCGCATCCTGACCGAGGAGCTCGGGGCCGGACCGAAGGCCCTCAGCCGGGCGCACCGTGCGCAGACCGCGCGGACGCTGCTGACCTCGTCGGACCTGCCGGTGGCCGACGTGGCGTTCGCGTCCGGGTTCTCGAGCGTGCGGCAGTTCAACGACACCGTCCGCGAGGTCTTCGCCCTCACCCCCTCCGAGCTCCGCGCCCGGCGGGCGGACGGCCCGGCGACGGCCGACGACGGCTGGCTGCACGTGCACCTCCCGGCCCGTCCGCCGTTCGACCTGCAGGGCCTGCTCGACTGGCACGCGCTCCACGCGCTGCCGGGGCTGGAGCACGTCGAGCGGGACGCCTCGGGCCGCGTCACGGCCTACGGTCGCCTCGTCACCCTGCCGGGAGGCCCGGCCCGCTTCACCGCATCGGCCCCCGCCGCCGACCGGACCGGCCGGGGCGCGGGGCGCGTCGGGGTCGCCCTGCGGGTCCGGCTCACGACGCTCTCCGACCTGCCGACCCTCGTGGCGCGGGTGCGGGCCCTGTTCGACCTCGACGCCGATCCCGAGGCGGTCGACGCGGTCCTCGCGGCGGACCCGGTGCTCGCCCCGGCGGTGGCACGGGTCCCGGGCATCCGCATGCCCGGTGCCGTGGACGCGCACGAGATCGTCGTCCGCACCCTGATCGGGCAGCAGGTCTCCGTGGCCGCTGCGCGCACCGCGCAGACCCGGCTCGTGGCGGCACTGGGGGAGCCCGTCGACCCCGGCCTGGCCGAGGACGGGCTGCTGTTCCCGACCGCCGCGTCGATCGCGGCCCGCGGGCACGAGGTCCTGCGGGGACCTGCGGCGCGGGTGGACACCATCCTGCGCGTCGCCGTGGCGCTCGCCGAGGGGTCGCTCGTCGTCGACGCGGGCCAGTCCATCGCGGAGCTGCGCGCCGGGCTCCTGGCGGTGAGGGGCATCGGACCCTGGACGGCCGACTACGTGGCCCTCCGGGTCCGACACCACCCGGACGTGTTCCTGCACAGCGACCTCGCCGTGCGGAACGGTGCACAGGAACTCGGACTGCCCGGTGCCGCCCGCGAGCTGTCCCTACGGTCGGAGCAGGTGGCGCCGTGGCGGAGCTACCTGACGATGCACTGCTGGCGTCCGATCGTCGACCGCGCGAGCGCGGCGGCGGAGGCGGCCGCCGCGACGGACCACCAGGAGGAGACCCCATGACCGACCCCACGACGACCGGACCCGACGTGGTCGCATCCGACGCGACCACGACCGCGACCGCGACCGCGCCCGGAGTGTCCGGACCCGGGCTGCCCGAGCCCGCGGCGACCATCCAGACGCTCGACACCCCCGACGGCCCGTTCACCGTGCTCGAGGACGCCGAGGGTCACGTGCTCGCGTCGGGGTGGACCGACGACTCCGCCCGGCTGCTCGCGCGGCTGGCCGATCGGCACCGCCCCCGTCGGTTGACCGACGGCCGGGTGCGCGCTGCCGAGGCGGTCGAGGCCTTCTACGCGGGCGACGTCGAGGCGGCGATGCGGGTCCCGGTCCGCCAGCACGGCACCGAACTCTTCACGGAGGGCTGGCGGCAGCTCCGCGCGATCCCGGCCGGCTCCGTCCTGACGTACACCGAGCTCGCGGCGGCCATGGGACGACCGGACGCCGTCCGTGCGGCAGCGAGCGTCTGCGCCCGGAACGCCCCGGCGCTGTTCGTGCCCTGTCACCGGGTGCTGCGGTCCGACGGGACGCTCGGCGGCTTCGCGTGGGGCCTCGACGTCAAGCGATCCCTGCTGGAGCGTGAGTCGGTCGGCGTGACCGCACTGGTCTGAGGCGGTCCGGCACCCCGCACCGAGCCGGGCTGTCGAGCAGGTTGCACAGGGAACGTGGAGCGCTCCCCCTGGTTGCGGGTGGTGACGCTCACGGCCCGGACTGTCATGCTCTGGGTACCGACCCGCACGGTCCGTCCGCAGGACCCGACGCAGCGCCGTCGCGCACCTCGGAAGGACCCATGCCCGCCGACCAGCACGCCCCGCCCGGACAGCCGCCCCGGCGGTCACCCGAGCGTCCACCCGGAGGTCCCGGGCGCGACTCCGGGCGCGACCCCGGGCACGATCTCGGGCACGTCGACCGCACGGTCGTGTCCGCCGACGGCACGGTGCTCGCGGTCGCCGAGAGCGGTTCCGGGCCCGCCCTGGTGCTGGTCGGCGGCGCGTGGGACCACCACGGCAGCCCGACGACCGACCGGATCGTCGCCGCGCTCCACGACCGCTACCGGGTCGTCACGTACGACCGACGTGGTCGGGGTGCGAGCGGGGACACGGCACCGTGGTCGGTCCAGCGCGAGGTCGAGGACCTGGCCGCGGTCGCGGCATCGGTGGGTGGCCCGGTCGACGCCGTGGGGTGGTGCGTCGGTGCCGGCGTGGTCCTGCGTGGCCTCGCGACCGGCGTGCCGTTCGGTCGCGCGGTGCTCTGGGAGCCGCCGTACCGCGCCTCGGTCGACCCGCAGGGCGACGACGTGCTCTTCGCGGACTTCCTCGACGGGCACGTCGCAGCCGGACGCCGCGCCCAGGCGGTGCGGGCGTTCCTGTCGCGGGTGCTCGGCGTCCCGATCCCGCACATCACGGCGGCCCGTCTCAAGCCCGGCCTCTGGCGGTCGCTCCTGGCCGACGCCCACGTGCTCGCCCGGGACGTCCGGGTGCTCAACGGCCTCTCCGTGCCCGAGCGGGTGGCCGCATCGGTCGGCGTGCCGGTGCTCGTGGCCTCCGGCGACCGCGGAGCGGAGTGGATGCGGCAGGCCTCGGTCGCACTCGCCGAGGCGGTGCCCGGTGCGCGGCACCTCGTCGTCCCGGGTCAGGGGCACGTACCGGAGCCGAGCGTGCTCCGTCACCTGGTCGACCGGTTCGTCGGGCTCCCGGCGCCCGAGTGACCCGACCGCCCGAGTCCCGAGCCCCGATTCCCGAGCGGACTGGCGTGCATCGTGCATGCGAGAGGATGGGGACGTGACTGCTCCCCGCCTCGGCCTGCTGCTCGACGTCGACGGACCCATCGCCAGCCCGGTGACCCGCACGATCGCGATCCCCTCGATCGTGGCCGACCTCGTCGCGCTCGCCGCCGAGGGCGTCCCGATCGTCTTCAACACCGGCCGCAGCGACGCGTTCATCCGCGAGCAGGTCGTCGGTCCGCTCGTCGCCGGAGGGCTCGCCGAGGGCGGCCGTGTCCACGCGGTGTGCGAGAAGGGTGCCGTCTGGTGCTCGATCGGCCCGCAGTACGAGGGCGGGATGAGCGACCTGGTGATCGCCGAGGACCTCGCGCTCCCGCGGGACTTCGCCGACGAGATGCGCGACCTCGTCCGCGACGAGTACGCCGACCTGGTGTTCTTCGACGAGACGAAGCACGCGATGGTCTCGATCGAGCAGCGCGTGGAGGTGTCGAACGCCGCGTACCTCGCCCGCCAGGCCGAGTTCGACGCGAAGGCGATGGCGGCGCTCGAGCGGCGCGGGCTCGGTGTCCGCCGACTCGACGACGTCCGGCCGGACGCCGACGGTGCCGTGCAGTGGCGGGTCGACCCGACGATCATCTCCACCGACGTCGAGTCGGACCGGTCCGGGAAGGACATGGGTGCCGAGCGTGCCCTCGAGCTGCTCGCGCAGGACGGGGAGCTCCCGGTGACCTGGCGGACCGTCGGCGACTCCCGGAGCGACTACGCGATGGCTGACTGGCTGCACGCCAACGGGCACGACGTCGCGCACGTGGACGTCCGACCTTCGGACGGGGTGCCGGTGACGCCGTACCCGGTGCTCACCGCTCCCGACGGGATCATCCACGACGAGGCGGGCGCGCGCTTCCTGCACGACTGGCGCCACGGGGCCTGACCCGCACCGCTGCGCGGGCGACGACCGGGGCGGACGGACACCGTGCCTCCCGTCCGGACGGCTGGTGCCACTGGGACGCACGACGGGGCGGCGCCGTTTGCGAGCCGGGGTGGTACACCAGTACCCTCACGGGGTCCACCGCCAGTCGTTTGACGGGAACCCCCATGGCATCACCGCTCCGCATCAAGTCGATCGAGGCCTCCCTCGCCGACTCCGAGGAGAAGGGCCGCTCGCTCAAGCGGTCCCTCAAGACGTTCGACATCGCCGCGATGGGCATCGCGGTCGCCGTCGGCGCCGGCATCTTCTCGGTCGGCGCGAACGCCGCTGCGAACTTCGCCGGGCCGAGCGTCATCATCTCGTTCCTGCTCGCCGCCGTCACGTGCGGCCTCGCCATCATGTGCTACGCCGAGTTCGCCTCGACCATCCCGGTCGCCGGCTCCGCGTACACCTTCACCTACGCCACGATGGGCGAGCTGCTCGCGTGGATCGTCGGATGGGACCTCATCCTCGAGACCCTGACCGCGAGCGCCGTCATCGCGAAGTACTGGGGCATCTACCTGAGCACCGCGTTCGGGGTCTTCGGCATCGACCTCCCCGACACGATCCAGCTCGGCCCGATCGGCTTCACGTGGGGCCCGGTCCTCATCGTCGGCGTCTTCACGCTGCTGCTCGCGTTCGGGACGCGTCTGTCGTCGCGGGTCTCGGCCGTCATCACGGTCATCAAGGTCGCGATCGTCGTCTTCGTCATCGTCGCCGGTGCGTTCTTCGTCAAGGCTGCGAACTTCGCGCCGTTCGTCCCGCCGGCGGAGCCGTCCAAGGGTGCCGAGGGCGGCGTCCTGACCCAGTCGCTCGTGTCGTTCGTCACCGGTCAGGCACCGGCCCAGTACGGCGTCTTCGGCCTGCTCGCCGCGGCCTCGCTCGTGTTCTTCGCGTTCATCGGCTTCGACGTCGTCGCGACGAGCGCCGAGGAGACCGAGAACCCGCAGAAGACTCTGCCCCGTGGCATCTTCATCGGACTCGGCATCGTCACGCTGCTCTACATCGGCGTCAGCATCGTCATCACGGGCATGGTGTCGTACCAGCGTCTCGCCGACGAGGAAGCACCGTCCCTCGCGTCGGCGTTCGACATCGTCGGGCTGCCGTGGGCGGCCGGCATCATCGCCATCGGGTCGCTGATCGGCCTGACGACGGTCGTCATGGTCCTGCTGCTCGGCCTGTCGCGCATCGTGTTCTCGATGAGCCGCGACGGACTGCTGCCGCGCTGGTTCTCGAAGACGAACCCGAAGACGCAGACGCCCGTGCGGGTGCAGGTCGTCGCCGGTGTCGTCGTGGCGTTCATCGCCGGCTTCACCGCGGTGGAGCGCCTCGAGGGCATGATCAACATCGGCACGCTCTCGGCGTTCGTGCTCGTGTCGATCGGCATCGTGGTGCTGCGCAAGACCCGCCCGGACGCGCCCCGTGCCTTCCGGGTGCCGTGGGTGCCGGTGCTGCCGATCCTCTCGGCGGTGCTCTGCTTCTGGCTGATGCTCAACCTCGAGGTCGAGACCTGGCTGCGCTTCATCGTGTGGCTGGCGATCGGGTTCGCAATCTACTTCGGGTACAGCCGACGCAACAGCCGGGTGGGCAAGGGCCTGCAGTAGCGGGCGGGCCCATCCGCGGCCTCGCCGCGCGCACAACGGGAAGCACCTCGCGCCACGGATCGCCGTGGCGCGAGGTGCTTCTGGTTGTGCCGGAGCAGCTCGCGCCGCGGCCCGCCGTGCCGGGGGCCGCGTGCCCCGCGTCCGCGGCGCGCCCGCCGCCGGCCGCGCCCCTAGGCCCCGACGGCGAGTGTGACACCGAAGGACAGCATCACGACGGCGACGAGCCCGTCGAAGACCCGCCACGTGAGCGGCTTCGCGAACAGCGGGCGGAGCAGCCGTCCCCCGAACCCGAGCGCGCCGAACCAGAGGCAGCTCGCGGCGACCGCGCCGACGGTCCACCACCAGCGGTCGTCGACGCCCTGCTGGTTCGCCACCGAGCCGAGGAACACGAGCGTGTCGAGGTACACGTGCGGGTTCGCCCACGTGAACACGAGCATCGTCGCGACTGCCGCGCCGAGGGTCGGGACCGCGCGTGCCGCGGTGGCGGTCCGGGTCGCGACCGCGGGCGTCGAGCTCCGGCCGGGAGGCTCCTCCTCCGCCCGTCCCGCCGGTGCGGCCGTCGCCGGGGCCACCACACCGTCGTCCGCCGCGTCCTGCTCGACGGCCATGGCCTCCCCGCTGGGACGGAACGCCCGTCGGGCCGCGAGCACCCCGTACACGACGAGGAACGCCGAGCCGACGAACCGCACCACCACGAGCGCGACGGGGAACCGTTCGACGACCACCCCGACGCCGAACACCCCGGCGACGATGAGCACCGCGTCCGACACGGCACAGACGGCGACCGCGGCGGCGACGACCCGCACCGGCGCGCTGACGGCGAGGCGGAGCAGGTAGGCGTTCTGCACACCGATGGCGACGATCAGGGCGAGGCCGGTGCCGAGGCCGGAGAGCAGGGGGAGGAGCGCGGTCACGGTCCCGACGCTAGGAGTCGCACGTGGTTCAGTCCAGCTCACGTTCCTGCAGCACCGTAAGCTCTGCTGCATGCTCCGTCTGCAACGGGACCACCTCGAGACGCTCCTCGCCGCGGTCGACCACGGCACCCTCGACGCAGCGGCCCGGGCGCTCGCGATCACGCCGTCCGCAGTGTCGCAACGGATCAAGGCGATGGAGCAGCAGCTCGGACGGGTCCTGCTCCAGCGCACGACACCCGTCGCGCCGACAGCCGACGGCGCGGTGGTGCTCCGGCACGCGCGGCAGGCCAGGCTCCTCGAGGACGAGACCGCCCGGGCGCTCGGCGCGGGCGGGGACGCCGACGCCCCCGTCGTGCCGTCGATCCCGCTCGCGGTGAACGCGGACACGCTCGGCACGTGGTTCCTCGACGCCCTCGCGCTCGTCCGGGCGGACACCGAGGTCGTGTTCGACCTGCACCGCGAGGACCAGGACCGCACCGCTGAACTCCTGCGCGCCGGCACGGTGATGGCCGCGGTCACCGCCGAGGCCGACCCCGTGCAGGGCTGCTCGTCCGTGCCGCTCGGCATCGACCGCTACCGAGCCGTCGCCTCGCCCGCCTTCGTCGACCGGTACCTGGCCGGAGCGGCGTCGGAGCGGCAGATGACCGTGCGGTTGGACGCCGTCCCGCTCGTCGACTACGACCGCGACGACGACCTGCAGCAGGGGTACCTCCGCCGGGTCCTCGGGCACGCCCCTCGTGGGCCGCGACACTTCGTCCCGACCTCGGCGGACTTCGCGCGCGCGGTGTCGCTCGGCTTCGGGTGGGGGATGCTGCCCGAGGCCCAGTGCCTCGACGGCCTGCGCAGCGGTGCGCTCGTCGAGCTGACGCCCGGGCGCCGGGCCGACGTGGCGCTGTGGTGGCAGCGGTGGAACCTGGCGTCACCGCTGCTCGAACGGGTGACCGAGGCCGTGCGGGCCACCGCGCGCGAGCGGTTGCACCAGCCGGGCTGACCGCGGACGCTCCCCGCGCCTCCCGGCGGGCCGCGGACCCCGCCGGGGGTGCCCGGTCAGACGGTCGCCCGCCAGCGCAGCCCGTCGACGAGCAGCCCGACCAGCTGCTGGCTCTGCTCGGTCGTCGGTGCCCCGTGGCAGAGGTCGGCGACCGCGCGGAGCAGCTGCGTGGCGTCGATGTCGGTGCGGATGGTCCCCGCTGCCGAGGCTGCGTCGAGCAGTCCGGTCAGCGCCCCGCCGAGTCGGCCGATGAACCAGGGGTGGAGTCCCTCGAACGCCGGGTCACCGGACTGGAGCGCCGCAGCGAGCCCGCGCTTCGTCGCGACGAACCCGGTGAACCGCTGGAGCCAGAGCGCGAGGGCCTCGTCCGGCTCGTGGTGGTCGGCGAGGTCCGCGGCGGCGTCGGCGCACTCCTCGACGGCCTGCTGGAACACCGCGACCACCAGGTCGGAGCGCTGGGGGAAGTGGCGGTAGAGCGTGCCGACACCGACGCCGGCGAGGTCGGCGATCACCTTGGCGGGAGCGTCGACGCCCTGGTCGGCGAACACCTGGCGGGCAGCGTCGACCAGGGCGTCGAGATTGCGGCGGGCATCGGCGCGCACGGTTCCTCCGAACAGGATCGCGGTGAGGGCTTGCGGAAACGGAACGGCGTTCCGTATCGTTGCGGAAGAGCGTTCCGCTTCGCGCCAGCCTACGACGACCGGCCTCGGGACGCCACCGACAGGAGGCACCATCATGCAGTACCGCACCCTCGGCCGCACCGGCATCCAGGTCAGCCCCTTCGCGCTCGGAGCGATGATGCTCGGCACCGACGGTCGCATCGGCAACGGCGACGAGCAGGACTCGATCCGCATCGTCCACCGCGCGCTCGACGCCGGCATCAACATCATCGACACCGCGGACCGCTACTCGCAGGGCGGGTCCGAGGTCCTCGTCGGCAAGGCGATCAAGGGCCGGCGCGACGACGTCGTCCTCGCCACGAAGTTCAACGGACCGATGGGGGAGGACCCGAACCGCCGCGGCAACTCCCGCCGGTGGATCATGCGCGCGGTGGAGGACTCGCTCCGCCGCCTGCAGACCGACCACATCGACCTGTACCAGGCGCACCGCCCCGACGACAGCGTGGACCTCGAGGAGACCCTGTCCGCCCTGACCGACCTCGTCCGGAGCGGCAAGGTGCGTGCCATCGGCTCGTCGGACTTCCCCGCATCGATGCAGGTCGAGGCGCAGTGGACCTCCGAGCGGCGCGGCCTCGAGCGCTTCCGGTCCGAGCAGCCGACCTACTCGATCCTCAGCCGCGGCATCGAGCGCGAGGTCCTGCCGGTCGCCCAGCGCCACGGCATGGGAACGCTGGTGTGGAGCCCGCTCGCCGGCGGCATGCTGACCGGGCGCTTCCGTCGGGGACAGCAGAACGACCTGTCGCGGGCGGGCATGTTCCGCCACGACCAGGACGACCGGCGGATCGACGCCGTGGAGCAGGTCGTCGCCCTGGCCGAGGAGACCGGCATCCCCACGACCCACCTCGCCCTCGCCTTCGCGATCGCGCACCCCGGCGTCACCAGCGCGCTGATCGGGCCGCGGTCGGTCGAGCAGCTCGACGACCTGCTGGCGGCGGCGGACGTCGCGCTCTCCGACGAGGTGCTCGACCGCATCGACGCGATCGTCCCGCCGGGCACCGACGTCACGCGGCTCGACCAGCAGTACCAGCCGCCCGCGCTCCTGCGACCCGAGCTCCGCCGTCGTCCGGCCGCCGAGCGCTCCGCCGCCTGATCCCCCGACCCCCTCTCGCAGAACGCAACCCCGGCGGTTGCTCGCAGCGCTGTACCGCTGCGAGCAACCGCCTTCGTTGCGTTTCGCGGGAGCGGTAGGGCGGGAGGGGGGAACGGGCCGGGGAGCCGGCGTCACCCCAGCCCCGCACCGCCGAGATGCGGGAAACCGCAAGAAGCGGCGGGGTCCTGCGGGATTCACCGGACGGACACACGAGCGCGTCGAGCGGGTCGTAGTGTCGCTGACGACCGACGGCACGGGCCGTCGTCGCACGACCGCTCTCGACACACCGAACTCCGCGACCGCACCCTCGGTCGCGACCTCCCCGGCGCAGGATCCCTGGTCCCCCCGCCGAGCCGGACCCCCGAACGGTCCGGCCCATGTCGCCACAGTCGCCGACGCCCGTCTCGCGACCCGTCGGCGTCCCTGCCTGTGGGCCGTGAGTCTCTCCCGACCCGACAGGAGATCCTCATGTCCGCACCCACGGACGTCCGTCGCTCGCGCCCGGACGCCAGTCCTCCGCAGCACCGCCGGAGCGCGCCACCGCAGTCCCCCGACGTGGCCCGGCCCGTCCAGCAGCAGCGACCGCAGCCGCAGCTGCTCCCGCCGCAGCTCACCCCCCGCGACCCGGAGCCTGCGCGCCGAGGCCGGCTGACCGAGCAGGTCCAGCACGTGCGACCCCGGTCGGAGAGCCGCGCGCACAGCCCCGTCATGGTGCTCATCGTGCTCGTCGCGACCCTGGGCGTGATGGCCTACGCGGTGTTCCTCCTCGACCCGGCGAACCGCGGCGACCTCCTGCCGTACGGCCTGGTGATCATCGCGGAGAGCGTGTTGGTCGGCCAGGCGCTGCTGTCGATGTGGACGATCCTGTCCGGCGGCGCCGACCCCCGGGACTTCGCGTTCCACCACACGCAGGACACCCTGTTCGACCGGGACACGATCGAGCGCGACGGGCTCACCGACCAGCCGCACCGCTGGCCGATGCACGTGCGCGGCCGCCGGGTCGAGGTCGACGTGTTCATCACGGTCTACGGCGAGGAGCTGTCGAAGATCGCGGCCACCGTCCGGGCAGCGGTCGCGATGCGCGGCGAGCACCGGACCTGGGTGCTCGACGACGGTCGGAGCGACGACGTGCAGGCACTCGCCGCGCAGCTCGGCGCGCGGTACGTCCGCCGCCTGTCGTCGCACGGCGCCAAGGCCGGCAACATCAACCACGCCCTGACCCTGGCCAAGGGCGACTACTACGCCGTGTTCGACGCCGACTTCGTCCCCGAGCCGGAGTTCCTGTTCGAGACCGTGCCGTTCTTCGCGGACGACACCATCGCCTTCGTGCAGACACCGCAGACCTACGGCAACCTGCACAACCTGGTGTCCCGCGGCGCCGGCTACATGCAGACGGTGTTCTACAAGTTCATCCAGCCCGGCCGGAACCGCTTCAACGCGGCCTTCTGCGTCGGCACCAACGTCATCTTCCGCCGCAGCGCGATCGACGACATCGGCGGCATGCACACCGACTCGAAGTCCGAGGACGTCTGGACCAGCCTGATGCTGCACGAACGCGGCTGGAAGTCGGTGTTCATCCCGATGACCCTGGCCGTCGGCGACGCTCCCGAGACGATCGAGGGCTTCACGAAGCAGCAGCTGCGCTGGGCGACCGGCGGGTTCGAGATCCTGCTCACGCACTTCCCGTTCAACCCGAAGCACCGCCTGACCATGGACCAGCGACTGCAGTACCTGGTCACCGCGAGCTTCTACCTGACGGGCATCGTCCCGGGCCTGCTGCTCCTGGTGCCGCCGCTCGAGATCTTCTTCGACCTGCGCCCGATGAACCTGTCGATCGGTGCCGGTGAGTGGGTGCTGTTCTACCTCGGCTTCTACCTCATGCAGGTCGTCCTGGCCTTCTACGCGCTCGGCTCGTTCCGCTACGAGACGCTCCTGCTCGCCGCCGTGTCGTTCCCGATCTACGCGAGCGCGCTCTGGAACGTCCTGTGCGGCAAGGAGCAGGCCTGGCACGTCACGGGTGCGGACCGCGGCCGGACACCGTCGCCGTTCAACTTCATCGTCCCGCAGGTGCTCGTCTTCGTGTTCCTCGCCCTGACGAGCGTCGTGGCGGTCTGGCGCGACACCGGCAACGGCCAGTTCACGCTCGCGACCGCCTGGAACATCACGAACACCCTGGTCTTCCTCGCCTTCATCGTCGCGGCGTTCCGCGAGCAGGCCCGGAACCGCGTGGCCGACCGTGCGCGCGACCGCGGCGAGCCGGCCCGTCCGGCGGCACTGCTGGCCCAGGCGCCGGCCAGCCCGGTCCGGACGACCGTCGTCCGACCCGACACCCTCGAACCCCAGCGCGCCGCGATCGCCGGCGTCGCGATGCAGATGCAGGACGGACCCCGCGCATGACCTGGACCAACCGACTCCGACTGTTCGGCGGCCTCGTGGTCGTCCTGGTGATCGTCGCCGCGTGCACGCTCGTCTTCAACCAGCGGCAGAGCGCCGTGGCCAGCACCTCGGCCGCGATCGCCGCGCAGGAGTACGCCGTGGGCACCGACTACGGCGGCACGGTCACCGAGGAGTACGTCCAGGAGGGCGACTCCGTCACCAAGGGCGAGAAGCTCCTGCAGGTGCAGAGCCTGCAGCTCGCCCAGGACATCCGGAAGGGCGTCGTCGGCGCGGACACGCAGACGAGCGCGTACGACATCGGCGAGGACGGGTTCATCACGTTCACGGCCGAGGTCTCCGGCACCGTCGCGAAGGTCGACGTGAAGACCGGCGGGTACGTGCAGGCGGGTTCCGAGCTCGGCACCATCCACAAGCAGGACAGCCTGTTCGTCACGTCGGAGTTCACGGTCACCCCGCGCGACTACGGCCGGATCCAGAACGGCGCCGAGGTCGAGCTCCGATTGCCCGACGACCGCACGATCACCGGCACCGTGAAGAACGTGAGCGTGGAGACGAACGACGCCGGCAAGGCGAAGACCACCGTCGACGTCGAGAGCCCCGAGCTGTCGGCCTCGCCGTCGTCGGGCATCACGAGCCCCGGGACGCCGGTCGACGCGACCCTGCACCTGCGCGACGACGGCACGCTGGCGGGCGTCACCGACGCCGTCCGCGACTTCTCGCGGCAGATCGGGCTGTAGCCGGTGCGGCACCACCTGCGCACCGACGGCCGCCCTGCGGGCGCACGCCGGGCCTCCCGACCGCTGCTCCTGGCCGTCCCCCTGGTGACGTCCGTCGCCCTGCTGCTGAGCGCGTGCACCGGGACGGGAGGCGCGGCCCACACGACCCCGTCGGCCACCGCGACCGACTCGGCGGCCCAGGCTCGCGCGGTCGCCGCCCTGGGCGACGTCGCGTCGTCCACGGTCGGCACGATGCGCCTGGCGGAGGGACTCACCCCGCCGACGAACCGGTGGTTCTCCGGCCTGGTGTTCGGCGACGCTCCGCAACCAGTGTTCCCGACGCCGATCTCGTGGCAGGTCACGGACCACGGCTTCGCGGCCGGGCTGCCGGACGTGACCGCGACGGAGAAGACGATCGCCGGTGGAGCCGTGCCGCAGGTCGGCTTCGACCTCGGGGCGACGAGCACGCTCGTGTCGGCGTACGACGCGGTCTCGGTGACCGTCGAGCACCGCGACGGCGACACCGTGCTCGGGCACTCGGTCGTCGCCGAGGGCTCGCCCCTCGTGACCTACACCGCGGACCGCGACCAGACCCTGACCGGCACGTCGTCGCTCGACCCGACCGGTGACGGCACGGCGACGATGTCCGGCGGTGGCCGGACCTGGCAGGTCGTCGTGCGCGACGGCTCGGTCTCCCGGTCCGGCGTGACCCTGCGCAGCGGCGGCTCGGTGGTGCTCCTGCCGACGCCCGACGGTGCATCGTCGTCCGAGGTCAGCCGGCTCGTCGAGGCCGCACGGCCGCTCTCCGGCACCTCGCTGGAGCGCAGCGCGACCGGCGGGTCCCAGCGCACCACGCTGTCGTACGACTTCGACGGCGGTGCCGGCGTGCTCGTCCCGCAGCCCGGTCAGGGCACCCGGGGGCTGACGTGCACCGACCTGCGCGTCGCGACCCTGATGGGTCCGGCGCCCGTCTGCACCGGCACGGCGCTGC
Organism: Curtobacterium sp. NPDC087080; assembly: GCF_044745105.1. Lineage (NCBI taxonomy): Bacteria > Bacillati > Actinomycetota > Actinomycetes > Micrococcales > Microbacteriaceae > Curtobacterium > Curtobacterium sp. NPDC087080. The sequence continues at coordinate 114,530 of NZ_JBIUZP010000004.1, forward strand.
GCTTCGGCGTCGACACCGTCGAGCCGTCCGACCGGCTCGACCTGTCGAGGCTCACCGACGGCCAGCGGGACACCCTCGCGGCCCAGGTGCGGCAGGACGCAGCCGAGGTGGACGCATCGTCGTACGCCGCGGACTCGTACGGCGGCGGCAAGGACCTGTACCGCGTGGCGACGCTGTACCGACTCGCCGTCGCACTCGGGCTCGACGACCAGGCTGCAGCGCTGAAGACGTCCGTCGTCGCCGAGCTCGACCAGTGGTTCGACCCCGCCGGGTGCGGTGGCAGGACCGCCCGGTGCTTCGCCCACGACCCGGAGGTCCACGGACTCGTCGGGCAGCAGGCGTCGTTCGGGTCCGACGAGTTCAACGACCACCACTTCCACTACGGGTACGTGCTGTCCGCCGCCGCGATGGTGGCCGACGGCGACGCGTCCCTCGTCCGGAAGTGGCGCACCGTCGCGGACCTCGTCGCGGCGGACATCGCCTCGCCGACCGCGACCGCGTCGTTCCCCGCGCTCCGTGTCTACGACCCGTACGCGCAGCACTCCTGGGCGTCCGGCTACTCGCCCTTCGCCGACGGCAACAACCAGGAGTCGTCGTCCGAGGCGGTGTCCGCGTGGAACGGCCTCGCCCGCTGGGGTGCCGTGTCCGGGTCGTCGACGCTCGAGTCGACCGGCACCTGGCTGCTGTCGAACGAGGCCGCCTCGGCGCAGCGTGACGTGCTCGATCCCGACCTGTCGGCGTTCCCGGGCTTCACGCACCGGGTCGTCTCGCTGACGTGGGGCGGGAAGCGCGACCACGCCACGTGGTTCAGTGCGGCGGCCGCTGCACCGGCCGGGATCGAACTCATCCCGATGCCGGCGATGGCGGGCGAGTACGTCGACGCGGGCGGACGGCAGCAGATCCAGCGGGTGCTCGACGAGGCCGTGCCGGACGGCCGCTACGGCGTGCAGTTCGGCGACTACCTGCTCATGTACCGGGCCCTCGGCGGGAAGGCCGAGGCGGCGGCGGCACTGCGCGACGCCGAGCAGCTGCCGGACGCGGTCATCGACTCGGCGAACACGCGGTCGTACCTGCTCGCCTGGATCATGACGCGGGACCGGTCGTAGCAGCCGGTCCTCGCACCCCCTCGACGGGCGGCACGGCGGTCTCCAGGACCGCGGTGCCGCCCGTCATCGTTCGCTTCCCGGACGCCCTGGGGTCCTGCACGGGGACCGCGGCCTACCGTCCACGCCATGACCACGCGAGCCAAGACCGCCACCGCGCTGCTCGGCGCTGCCACCCTCGCCCTACTCCTGACGGCGTGCGACCCGGGCGGCGCCCAGAACATCGACCCGGTCGGCAAGGTCCCGGGTGACGAGCAGAAGTCGCAGTCGGCCGAGTGCGCCGTCGCGTCGAGCAACGCCGTGGACGCCATCGGCACCGCCGTCGGCCCGCACGACACCACGGACTTCGCCGACGTCGCGAAGGGCGACGGCGGCTGGTACCTCGCCGCGTCGATCGTGCCGTCGGACAGCAAGGACGCGAACGACGACGAGCTGACCATCTGGGCGACGGAGACCGACCCGACGGCCCAGGACTGGGACGGCACGATCTACGCCGTCAACCAGACCGCGAAGGACGCCACCTCGGACGAGTCGCAGTCGGCGTCACCGGCGCCGAGCTCCTTCAGCGCGGACTCCGACGCCGCCAAGCGCGCGGAGAGCTGCGCCGTCGAGGCCGCCGACCGCTGAGTCGCGCCCGCGTCAGGTCTGGCAGCGCGGGCACCAGTAGGTGTCCCGCAGCGTGAGCTCCGAGTCGCCGAGCTCCCCCCGCCGCACGGGCGTCCCGCACCGCAGGCAGGGCTTGCCGGCGCGGCCGTAGACCCAGAACCGACGCCCGGGCCGGTCGACCCCGGTCGTGACGCGGTTGCTGCGGTCACGGTTCATCGTGATGAGCCGGTGCGACAGCGCGATCGCCCGCGCCGGGTCCGGCACCTGTCCCACGGGTCGCGTCGGCAGCACCCCGCGCAGGAAGCAGAGCTCGTTCCGGTACACGTTCCCGAGGCCGGCCAGCACCCGCTGGTCGAGCAGCGCGAGTCCGATGGGCCGCTCCGGGTCGGCCGTCAGGTTCTCGAGCGCCCGGTCGGCGTCCCAGTCGGGGCCGAGCAGGTCGGGGCCGAGGTGCCCGACCACCTCGGACTCCTGGTCGCGCGGGACGACCTCGAGCACCCCGAGGGTGAACCCGACGGTCGAGACGTCCGCGGCGTCGAGCACCACGCGAGCCTGGTGCGCCGGTCGCCGCCACCGCTCACCGGGGGCGTAGACGTCCCAGCGGCCCTCCATCTTCAGGTGCGAGTGCACGGTCAGGTCGCCGATGCGGTGCAGCAGGTGCTTGCCGCGCGGCACGACCTCGTCGACCGTGCGGCCGACCAGGTCGAGGGTCGCGAACGCGGGGACGCGGAAGTCCGAGCGGGTCAGGACCTTGCCCGCGAGCGCGGTGTGCAGGCGCCGGGCGGCGCGGAAGACGGTGTCACCCTCGGGCACGGTGCACCTCCGTTCCCGCTCCGGTTCGCGGCCGGGAGGCCCTGGTCGCCTCAGACACGCAGCCGCAGTCCCTGCGGGGTCGCCGTGAACCCCGCCTCGCGCAGCGCCGACCCGAGCGGCGTCTCCAACACGAAGTCGCCGTCCACCCGTTCGACCGAGAGCTTCCGCAGGCCGCTCCGCACGGTCGCCGCGATGGAGCGTGCCGCGACCGCGAGGTCCGTCGGGTCGTCGGTGAAGGTCAGGACGGACTTGCCCCCGCGCTCGACGTACACCGCGAGGCGCCCGTCGACGGTGGTCACGAGCGCTCCGGCCTTCCGCCCCGGGCGGTGCCCGCGCCCACCCGTGGTCGTCGACCGGGTCGGTGCGGCGGCGGCAGTGGCGGACGTGGCCGGTGCTGCTGCCCCGCGGGCGCCGGTCGGGGCGACGGCGTCGGCAGCGGCGGAGTCCGCGTCGGGGTCGGCGGGGGCGTCCTCCGACGGCCACGGCAGTGCGGCGCCGTACGGGTTGGCCGGGTCCGTCGCGGCGAGGGTGAGCGCCTGACGCTCGCGGTCCGGGTCGGCACGCTCGTCGTCGTCGAGGTCCCGCGCGTACGTCCGGAGCCGGTCGACCGTGGGGCTCGTCGCGAACTGCGCCGCCCCGAGTCCCTCGACGAAGTAGCCCCGGCGTGCACGACCCGACTCCTCGAACCGGCTGAGCACCCGGTAGACGCCGGCGAACCCGCCGCGGACGCCCTCGACCTGCACGGCGCCGCGGGTCACGACCCCGTACCGCTCGAGCAGCTGCTCCGCGGTCGCGGCCGCGCGCAGCGTCGAGTCGGACTCGGCGAGCGGCAGGATCGACCACCGACCGCCGACGGACGGCGGGCCGGACTGCGACGGCAGCGTCGGCCGGCGACGCCCGCGGTACGCCCGGGCCCGCGGCGCACTCGTCGACCGGGCCTTGCCGCCGAGCATCGCCCGGAGCGGTGCGAACGTGTCGTTCGTGACCTGGCCCGCCCAGACCAGGTCCCACAGCGCGGTCGTCAGGGCCTGGTCGTCCGTGCTGCCGACGGCCTGGCCGAGCTGCCGGAAGAAGTAGGCGCCGCCGCCGGCCAGGGCGCCGAGGACGTCGCGCTGCAGCTCGGTGGTCTCGCCGCCGTCGGGCTCCGCCAGGGTGGTCGACGCGGTCTCGGCGAGGTGCAGGCGCACCCAGCCGTCGTTCCCGGGCAGGGTGCCGCCGCCGGACCAGAGGACCTCGCCGGTGGCCGTCAGCTCGTCGAGCATGCTCGTGGAGTAGTCGGTGACGCGGGACGGCAGCACCAGCGTCTCCCACGCGCTCGCGGGCAGGGCGACCCCGGCCAGCTGGTCGATGACCTGCAGCACGCCGTCCACACCGCGGAGACCGCCGCGGGTACCCGGTGCCTGCACGTGCTGCCACGCGGGCAGGAACCGGGCGAGGGTGTCCGGCGAGACCGGCTCGACCTCGTGCCGGAGCGCCGCGAGCGACTTCGTGCGGATGCGACGGAGGACCTCGGCGTCGCACCACTCGGCGCCCTGGCGGTCCGGGCGGAACTCGCCCTCGACCACGCGGCGGTCGGCGACCAGTCGGCGCAGGGTGTCCTGCACGACGGCGATGCCGAGTCCGAGCCGGGTCGCGGCCTCCTGCGCGGAGAACGGCCCGTGCGACCGGGCGTACCGGCCGACCAGGTCGCCGAGGGGATCGGCGACGGGTTCGACGAAGGCGGTCGGCACGCCGATCGGCAGCGGGACGCCGAGGGCGTCGCGCAGGCGGGAGGCGTCCTCGATCACGGACCAGCGCGTCGCCCCGCCCTGCGAGAACGACAGCACGCGGCGGTCACGCTCGAGCGTCTCGAGCGCCGACCGGACCGTCGCGCGCGCGGGGTCGGAGCCGGCGGTGTCGGTGCGGGTGCCGGTGCCGGTGTCAGCGTCCGCACTGTCGGCGTCCGCGCTGTCGGCCACCCAGCTGCGGGCGACGAGCTCGTCCAGCTCGAGGGCACCGACGAGCCGCAGCACGTCGACGAGCCCCTCGGTGTCGCGCGCGCGACGGTCCGGGGAGAGCCGCTGCAGGTCGCGCTCGACCGACGCGATGACCGCGGGGTCGAGGAGCTCGCGCAGCTCGGCCCGTCCGAGCAGCTCGCCCAGCAGGGTGGAGTCGAGCGACAGCGCCGCCGCCCGACGCTCTGCCAGGGGCGAGTCGCCCTCGTACATGAACGCCGCGACGTACCCGAACAGGATCGACCGGGCGAACGGCGACGGCTGCTCGGTCTCGCGCTCGACCAGGCGGATGCGTCGCTCGGCGATCTGGTCCGAGATGCCGAGCAGTGCCGGCACGTCGTAGACGTCCTGCAGGACCTCGCGCACGGTCTCGAGCACGATCGGGAACGTCGGGTACTTCCGGGCGACCTCGAGCAGCTGCGACGCCCGTTGACGCTGCTGCCACAGTGGGGACCGCTGGCCGGGGTTCCGACGGGGCAGGAGCAGCGCCCGCGCCGCACACTCGCGGAACCGGGCGGCGAAGAGCGCCGAGCCGCCGACCTCGTCGGTGACGAGTGCCTCGAGGTCGTCCCGCTCGAACACGAACAGGTCGGCCCCCGGCGGTTCGGCATCGGTCTCCGGGATGCGCACGACGATGCCGTCGTCGGCCGCCATGGCGTCGCCGTCGATGCCGTGCCGTTCGCGCAGGCGAGCACCGACCGCCAGGGCCCACGGCGCGTGCACCTGCATGCCGTACGGCGAGTGCAGGATGAGCCGCCAGTCGCCGAGCTCGTCGCGGAACCGCTCGACCACGAGCGTGGTGTCGTTCGGCACGTGTCCGGTCGCCGCCCGCTGGTCGCGCAGGAACGTCAGCAGGTTCGTCACGGCGCGCTCGTCGAGCCCGCCGGCAGCGACGCGGGCGCGGGCGTCCTCGTCGGACGCGGCGTCGACCTCGCGCACGAACGCACCCGTCGCGCGGCCGAGCTCGGCCGGACGCCCGATGCCGTCGCCCTTCCAGAACGGCACCCGTCCGGGCTGCCCGAACGCGGGGCTGACGATCACCCGGTCGTGGGTGATCTCCTCGATCCGCCAGCTCGTCGCGCCCAGGGCGAAGACGTCGCCGACGCGGGACTCGTAGACCATCTCCTCGTCGAGCTCGCCGACGCGGGACGCCTTCTCGCCGACCATGAAGACGCCGAACATCCCGCGGTCGGGGATCGTGCCGCCGCTCGTGACCGCGAGCCGCTGGGCGCCGGGACGCCCGGTGAGGGTGCCGTGCACGCGGTCCCACACCAGGCGCGGCCGGAGCTCGGCGAACTCGTCGCTCGGGTAGCGACCGGTCACCAGGTCGAGCGTCGCCTCGAACGCCGAGCGCGGCAGCGAGCTGAACGGCGCACTGCGGCGGACGAGCTCGAACCAGTGCTCGACCTCGACGGTGTCGATCGACCCGGCTGCGACGGTGTGCTGCGCGAGGACGTCGAGCGGGTTCGCGGGCACCGAGATCGACTCGATCTGCCCGGAGACCATGCGCTCGACGGTGACCGCGCTGTTCACGAGGTCGGCGCGGTGCTTGGGGAACAGGACACCGCGGGAGATCTCGCCGACCTGGTGTCCGGCGCGACCGACGCGCTGCAGGCCGCTGGCGACCGACGGCGGTGCCTCGACCTGGACCACGAGGTCGACCTCGCCCATGTCGATGCCGAGCTCGAGCGAGCTGGTCGCGACGACGCAGCGCAGGCGTCCGGACTTCAGGTCGTCCTCGATGATCGCGCGCTGGTCCTTCGACACGGACCCGTGGTGTGCCCTGGCGAGCACCGGGACCGCCGGGTCGGAGCCGCCGCCCTCGGTCTGCCCGGACTGCCCGATCACCTGGGCGGGCGGACGCTTCGGCTGCGCGACGGGCGCGTGTGCCGACGCACGACCGGGGGACTGCGTGACGGGAGCCGATCCGGCCACCGCGCCCACGGCCTCCGGGGCGACGACCGCCGCCGTGTCGACGGCCGCGAGCACGCGCTCCTCGTGGATCTCGTTCAGCCGCGCCGTCAGGCGCTCCGCGAGCCGGCGTGAGTTCGCGAACACGATCGTCGACCGGTGCTCCTCGATGAGGTCGACGACGCGTTCCTCGACGTGGGGCCAGATCGAGCCGTTCGTCGGCGACTCGGTCGCGTCCGCGCCGACGGGCGGGGCGCCGAGCTCGGTCATGTCGTCGACCGGCACGACGACGCGCAGGTCGAAGGTCTTCTGCGCGGGCGGGGCGATGATCGACACGGGGGCGCGTCCGCCGAGGAACCGTGCGACCTCCTCCGCCGGGCGCACGGTGGCGGACAGACCGATGCGCTGCACGGGCTTCTCGAGCAGGTCGTCGAGTCGTTCGAGCGAGACCGCCAGGTGGGCGCCACGCTTGGTGGACGCGACCGCGTGCACCTCGTCCACGATGACGGTGTCGACGTTCACCAGGGTCTCGCGTGCCTGCGAGGTCAGCATCAGGTAGAGCGACTCGGGCGTGGTGATGAGGATGTCCGGCGGCTGTCGCAGGAGCCGTTGTCGGTCGGACGACGGGGTGTCACCGCTCCGGACGCCCACCGTGACCTCGGGCGGTTCGGTCCCGAGCCGACGCGCGGTCTGCGTGATGCCGACGAGCGGGCTGCGGAGGTTCCGCTCGACGTCGACGCCCAGCGCCTTGAGCGGGGAGACGTACAGCACGCGGGTGCGCTGCTTCGCCGGCGGGCGGTCCGTCGCGCTGATGAGCCGGTCGATCGACCACAGGAACGAGGCCAGCGTCTTGCCGGAGCCGGTCGGCGCGACCACGAGCGCGTGCTGCCCGGTGGAGATCGCGTCCCACGCGCCGGCCTGTGCCGCGGTCGGGCCGGGGAACGCGCCGCGGAACCACTCCGCGGTCGCGGGGGAGAAGCGCTCGAGGACGTCCGTCATGGTCCGTCCCATCCTGCACGCCGCCACCGACAGCGGGCCGGGTGGAGGAGATCCTTGACACAGCGATACGTAGCGATCTATCGTTGAGCCATCGCGACAGGAACAGAACCGATCGCGAGCTCACTTCACCACCGACAGGAAGGAGTCGTCATGCGCCCCTCGCACGATGACCTCGACAGCACCACGCCCCGCCGCGGCGCCCGCGGCACCGGTCCGCGCGGCCCCCGCTTCGGCGGCGCGCGGCAGCACCACGGCCACGGCTTCCCCGGCCGTGACCGTGGCGACCACGACCACGGCGGACGCGGCGGCTTCGGCCCCGGCTTCGGCGGACGCGGCTTCGGCCCGGGCTTCGGCCCCGGGTTCGGCGGCGGCCCCGGCTTCGGCCGCGAACGCCGCCGCCGCGGCGATGTGCGCCTCGCGATCCTCGGCCTGCTGGCCGAGGGTCCGCAGAACGGCTACGCCGTGATCAAGACCATCGCCGAGCGCACCGGCGGCGCCTGGAAGCCGAGCCCCGGCTCCGTCTACCCGACGTTCCAGCAGCTCGTCGACGAGGACCTCGTCGTCTCGACCGGCGACGGCCGCAAGACGCTCTTCGAGCTCACCGACGCCGGCCGCGCGGAGGCCGAGGCGAAGGCGGACGAGATCGCCGCCGCGTTCGACGCCGCACCGGGCATGCCCGACACGCAGCGCGAGTTCGTCGAGGCCCTCCGCAAGGCCATGGGGGTGCTGCACGTGTACCGCACCAGTGCCTCCGACGAGCAGACCAAGGCCGCGACGGCGAAGGTCGACCAGCTCCGCAAGGACCTGCTGCAGATCCTCGCCGAGTAGCGCCGTGCCGGACGGGAGGCGCGTGGCGGGCCCGCCACGCGCCTCCCGTCCGTCAGCCGGTCACCCTGTCGCCTCCGCGTACCGGTCGGGGGAGCGGTCGTCAGGAGGCGTCGACGAACGCGGCCACGTCGGCGAGCTCCTCGGCGGACACCGCGTGCGGCAGGCCGGCGTACGTCCGGTCGGTCACGTCGGTGTTCGCCGCGGCCCACGCCTGCGTGCGGGCGGTGGCCTCGGCCGGGATCACCGGGTCGAGGTCGCCGTGCCCGAGGAAGACCCGCGGACGGACGGCTGCGACGGCCGCGTCCCGTGCGTCCGTCACCCCGGGCACCACGAAGCCGGAGAGCGACACCGCGAAGGCGAAGGCCGCAGGTCGGGCGCGCAGCAGCTGCAGCGCCATCGAGCCGCCCTGCGAGAACCCGAGCAACCCGATGCGCGGGTGGTCGGCGGACACGGAGTCGATCCAGTCGAGGACGCCCTCGACGGCGGCGTCGACCGGCTCGAGCGCGGGCGACCCCGGCGTGCCGAGCGGGTACCAGGAGAACCCGGGACCCCACGGCATCGGCGCGCGGAGCGACGCGATCGTCCACGCGGACGGCAGCGCGGGCGCCAGACCGAGCAGGTCGCGCTCGTGCGAGCCCACCCCGTGCATGGCGACGAGCAGGGGTGTGCCCGCGCGTTCCCCGGTCGGACGGGTCCACTGCACGATGTCCGCATCGATCACGTGGACAACGCTAGCCGTCCACAGCGACCGCGCCTTCCGCCGAACTCGCCGGGGCGACTGGTAGACACGGTGCATGGCCTCGCTGCGCACCCCCGACCCCGACTCCGGCTGGCTGTCCGACGAGGAACTCGCGAACGTCCGTCGTCGGCTGCCCATCTGCTACGTCGAGGCACTGCCCGTCCGGACCGACGGACTCGGCGTCGTGACCGAGGTCGGCGTGCTGCTGCGCGTCGCACCGAGCGGCTCGATCGCCCGCACGCTCGTCTCCGGTCGCGTGATGTTCGGTGAGTCCATCCGGACCGCGCTCTTCCGGCACCTCGAGAAGGACCTCGGGCCGATGGCCTTCCCGCAGCTCCCCGCGAGCCCCACGCCGTTCACCGTGGCCGAGTACTTCCCGCTCCCCGGTGCCTCGGTGTTCACCGACGAGCGGCAGCACGCGATCTCCCTCGCGTACGTGGTGCCCGTGACCGGCACCTGCGAGCCGCGGCAGGACGCCCTCGAGCTCACGTGGATGAGCCCGATGGAGGCAGCCTCGGACGCCGTGGCCGAGGAGATGGAGGGCGGTCGCGGAGCACTCCTGCGCGCCGGTCTCGCCTCGGTCGGTGCCCTGCACTGACGGTCCGACCGACACCCGGACACGACGAAGCCCCCGGAACCGCATGGTTCCGGGGGCTTCGCAGCGCGGTCGTGGACCGGCTTCAGTGCTTCTCGTCGCGGAGGGAGTCCGCGACGCCGTGCGCCGCGTCCTTCACGTCGTCGACACCCTGCTTGGCCGACGCCTTGGCCTGGTCGGTCTGACCCTCGGCCTTCAGCTTGTCGTTGCCGGTCAGGTTGCCAACGCCCTCCTTGACCTTGCCGACGAGCTTCTCGCCGGTGTGGTTCTCTTCGCTGCCAGCCATACGGTCTCCTTCCAACGACGGACGATTCCCCGTCGGCCACTCACGCAGCCTTCGGTGAAGGAGAACGTACGCGGGAGCACTGCTGCTGCTCCCACCGGACGTCCAGGTTCCGGACGCCGACGCCGAAGCGACAGGACGCCGCCGGACAACGGCGGCGTCCTGTCGCTCTCGCGGACCACTCAGGCCCCAGCCCGCCGACGCTCAGTGGCGGTCGGCAGCCCCGGCCGGACGCGACGCCCGACGCGAAGCCCCGCGGCGACGACCGCCGGCGGACTCACCCGCACCGGACCGACCCGCTGCGTAGCCGCCCTCGGACGACCACACCGGAGCGGACCCGCCACGGACGACGTCGCTCGACGCCCGGCGGCTGCCGCCCGAACGGCGCTGACCACCGGTCGCACCGCCCGACGCCGCAGCACCCGAGCCGTTGCCGCGACCGGCACCGCCGGCACGACCGGCAGCACCCGCGGAGGCCGAGGCACCCGCGGCGGCCGGACGACCACCGCGACCACCGGCGGCGCGACCCGAGCCGCGACCGGCCGAGGCGGCCTCGGGAGCCTGCGTCGAGCCTCCCGACCGTCCGCCGCGACCACGACGACGACCGCCGCCGGCCGAATCGGTGTGCCCGCTCTCGGCCGCGCGCGGCTGTCGCTGACGCTGCTGCTGGACCGGGGCCTCCTCGACGTGACGGATCGGCGCGACCTCGCCCACGAGCTCGGTGACGGCCGGCGAGGTCGCGGTGACCTGCTGCGGGGTGACCTTGATCGCCGCTGCGCGCATCATCTGCGCGACGTCGCGGCGCTCGGTCGGCAGCGTCACGGTGACGACGTCGCCCGAGGAACCGGCACGCGCGGTGCGACCCGAGCGGTGCAGGTAGGCCTTGTGCTCGGTCGGCGGGTCGACGTGCACGACGAGCTCGACGTGGTCGACGTGCACGCCACGGGCGGCGACGTCGGTGGCGACGAGCACGAGGGCCTCGCCGGACGAGAACTTGGCGAGGTTGCGCTCCCGGGCGCCCTGCGACAGGTTGCCCTGCAGGTCGACCGCGGGGATGCCCTGCGAGCTGAGCTGCTTCGCGAGGCGCTTCGCGTGGTGCTTCGTGCGCATGAAGAGGATGCGACGACCGGTGCCCGAGGCGAGTGCGCGGACGAGGTCCTTCTTCGCGTCGGCGTCGGCGACCTCGAACAGGTGGTGGGTCATCGCCTCGACCGGGCTGGTCTCGTCGTCGACCGAGTGCATCACCGGGCTGTGCAGGAACTTCTTGACGAGCTTGTCCACGCCGTTGTCGAGCGTGGCCGAGAACAGCAGGCGCTGCCCCTGCTCGGGCGTCGCCTGCATGATCTTCGTCACGCCGGGCAGGAAGCCCATGTCGGCCATGTGGTCGGCCTCGTCGAGCACGGTGACCTCGATGTCGCCGAGGTTCACGTGCCCCTGCTGCATCAGGTCGGCGAGGCGACCCGGGCAGGCGACGACCACGTCGACACCGGCGCGGAGCGCGTCGACCTGACGGCCCTGGCCGACGCCGCCGAAGATCGTCGTGGTGTTCAGGCCCATCGACTTCGCGAGCGGCGCGAGCGTCGCGTCGATCTGGGTCGCGAGCTCACGGGTCGGGGCGAGCACGAGCGCTCGGGGGCGACCGGCGCGACGCGGCCGACGGCTCGCGGCGAGCCGCGCGGCCAGCGGGATCGCGAAGGCGATCGTCTTGCCGGAGCCGGTGCGCCCGCGGCCGAGCACGTCCTTGCCCTGCAGGGAGTCGGGCAGCGTGTCGGCCTGGATCGGGAACGCGGTCTCCTTGCCCTGCTGGGCGAGGGACTGGACCATCGGCGCGGGGACGCCGAGGTCGGAGAAACGGATGTCGGAAGGAGTGGCGGTCATCGTGACCTTTCGAGCCGGCTCGTGCCGGCCGTGGGCGCGCTCGGTTTCGGCGCGCGGGCGGGATCCCCGCGTCAGCAGAGGCTGACGCGGTCGCCGCAGCAGAGAGCCTGGCACCGGGTGACGGTGCGCGATCATCGACCGGATGAGGGTCGGGAGTCGGGGGCGTCCGTACGACGCACGAGGCGATCGGCGCCTCGAGTACCACCAGCATAGCGGGTACCCGTCGAACGAGCCGAGGCCGTTCGCGCCCGGCGTGCGATGATCCCCTCGTGCGCACGCGATCCGTCCTCCTGACCACCGCGATCGCGCTGGTCGCCGTCCTCGGCAGCGCGGGCTGCGCCGAGGCTGTCGCGCCTGCCGCCCCCGCCGCGCCTGCCGCGCACGCCGCGCCTGCCGCGCCCGCCGCGTCGTCGGCGTCCTCGCACCGGGACCTGCCGACCTCGGGGCGCCCGGACTACCAGCTCGGCGGCGGCTACACCCCGCCCTCGGGCGTGACGATCGTCGAACGCGACAGCACCGACCGTCCGGCCGCCGGCAGGTACTCGATCTGCTACGTCAACGGCTTCCAGACGCAGCCGGGAACGCTCGCCGAGTGGGAGCGCCGCGCTCCATCGGCACTGCTGCGCGACGACGCCGGGGAACTCGTCGCCGACCCGGGCTGGCCGGACGAGGTGCTCCTCGACACCCGGACCGCCGCGGGGCGCGCCGCGATCACGGCGGAGCTGACGACGTCGGTCGCCCGGTGCGCAGACCGCGGGTTCGACGCCGTGGAGTTCGACAACCTCGACTCGTGGACGCGCTCCGGGAAGCGCCTGACCCGGTCCGGGAACCTCGCGCTCGCGACGGCGCTCGTCCGGCTCGGGCACGAGCACGGCCTGGCCGTCGGGCAGAAGAACACCCCGCAGCTCGGCAAGGCCGGTCGGCAGTCGACGGGCTTCGACTTCGTCGTCGCCGAGGAGTGCGTGCAGTACGACGAGTGCTCGGCCTACACGGAGGCGTACGGAGGGCGCGTGATCGACGTCGAGTACGCGGACACCCTCGACCGGTCGTGGGCGTCGGTGTGCCGGCTGCGCGACCGTCCGGCCATGACGATCCTGCGGGACCGCGACCTGGTCACCCCGGCCTCGGACGAGTACGTCTTCGAGCACTGCTGACGTCGCGGTTCCCGGTTCCGCGAGACGCAACCTCGGCGGCAGTGCGCAGCGGCACGGCGTTGCGCGGCCCCGCCGACGTTGCGTGTTGCGGAAGGCGCGGGGACGGGGACGGCCGGGAGGCGCGGATCACGTCCGTCCCGCGAGCTGCGGAACGCGGGTGGCCGGGTCAGGCGGGCCAGGCGTCGCGCAGGGCCGCCGCCGCCTGGTCGGCGGACAGTCCGGCCTCGCGCGCGGCGGCCGCCAGCGCGTGCGCTGCCGTGGCGACGGCGTCGGGGACCTCGGCCGGCCGCACCACCCGCGTGCCGGCGCCCCGCGCGGTGTGCACGAGACCGGCCTCCTCGAGCAGCTGGTAGGCCTTCGCGACCGTCCCCGGGGCGAGCGAGAGCTCCTCGGCGAGGGCCCGCACGCTCGGCAGGCGCTCCCCGTCCACCAGGTAGCCGGCGGCGATCTGCGCCGCGATCTGCGAACGGACCTGCTCGAAGGGCGGCACCCGGCCGCCCGCGTCGAGTGCCACGAGTCCCGTCATGCGATCCACCCTTGCGTCCTGTCCGTGTGCTCGTGCCTGCGCGGCGTCAGAAGTCGTACTGCTCGCCGACCGGGATCGGCACGGCGACGGTGTTGCCCGGGGGAGCGAGGGGGCACGCCCAGGCCGGGTCGTACGCGCACGAGGGGTTGTACGCGAAGTTGAAGTCGAGGACGAGCTCGCCGTCGTCCCCGCCGAGGTCCGCGCCCTTGATCGTGTCGAGCAGGTAGCGGCCACCGCCGTACGTGCCGCGGGCCCGGCCGGCGCTGGCGTCCTTCACGGGGACGAACACCCCGCCCGCGTAGCCGCCGTGCGACCACACGTCGAGCGTGCCGATGCCGGGGAGCCGGACGACGCCGAGCCGGTCGAAGTGCACGGTGCCGTCGGTGCCCGTCTCGACGTCCATCGCCAGGGGTTCAGCGGTCTCGATCCGTGCCCGGAACCGCCACTCGGGGTCGTAGTCGGGGACGGGCAGCGCCTCGAAGTCGCGGGCGTCCTCGTCGAGCAGCGGACTGGCCGGGTGCTCGGCGAACATCGCGTCGCGGGTCTCGCGCCACATCGCGTGCGCGGTCTCGGGGTCGGCCGTCGCCCGCACCCGTCGGTACAGGTCGAACGTCATCCGCCGCCAGTCCACGGTGGCGAGCGTGCTGTGCACGCGGTCCTGGGCCCTCGGCTCCTGCGTCTGGCTCACGGGGACGAGCGTACGCCCGTGCGCTCCTGACCGGCCAGCGGGCGTCAGCGGGTCGGGTGAGCCGGGGCCGCGGGGCGACGTGCCGTGGCAGGATGGGCCCGATGTCGGAGAACACGAGGGGGACGTGGATCATGCGAAGTGCCCGGAAGAGCGCACTGGTCGGGACGACCGTGGCGGCACTGGTGGTCGTCCTGAGCGGGTGCGCGGTGTCCGCGAACCGGACGACGTCTCCTGAGGGGTTGGCCCGCGTCGTCGCGGACTCGCTCGAGAAGAGCGTCGGTCAGCGCCCCGAGGTCGACTGCGGCGACGACTCCATCGACCTGCAGGACGGGAACGTCGTGCACTGCGACGTCAACACCGCGGGCTTCGACACGAAGTACGACGCGACCGTCGAGATCGGCGACGTCGACGGCAGCAAGTACTCCGTGGACGTGCAGGTCGCCGACACCCCCGAGGAGTGACGGGCCCGAGGACCGACGGTCTCGAGGACCGATGGTCTCGAGGACTGACGGGCCCGAGGACTGACGGGCCCGAGGACCGACGCGCCGAGGACCGGCCGGCCCGAGCGTCCCTCAGACGAGCCGCGCCGACTCGATGATCGCGCGGAGCACGGGGACGAGCCGCTCGCCCTCGTCGGCGCCGCACGTCCCGGTGATGCCCACGACGTCGGCGAAGCCGTCGTGCTGGACCGCCGTGAGCTGGACCGCCTGGAAGACCGTGCCCGTCCCCGGGAGCACGAACGCACCTTCGATGCGGTAGCCGTCGAGCCCGAGCACCGTCCGGTACTCGCTCCCGAGCTCGGCCCACCGCTCGGCACCCTCGAGTGCCGCGGTGTTCTCCGCGATCGCCGTCGCGAGGGCAGGAGCGTCCTCGCCGCTGGCCGTCGCCACCCGTCGGACGGTCACGGCGACGTTCGCCCGGAAGACCCCCCGCTGCTCGCGCTCCGCGACGGCGAGCGCTGCGTCCGGCACGAGCAGTGGTCCCCAGTCGGCCGGGTGCTCGACCGCGACGACGGGGAACGGTGCGAACGGGGCGGTGTCGGATCTCGTGGTGGGCATGCTGTCCTCTTGCTCGTCGGTCCGGTGGGTCAGAACCCGAAGAGGGAGCTGACGTCGTCGACGAACTCCTTCGGGTCGATGTTGACGTGCACGTTGCCACCGGCTCCGACGCCGAGTGCTCCCGCAAGCCTCGCCTCGAGGTCGATCTCGTCCGCCGAGACCTCGGCTGCGGCCTTGACCTCGCCGCCGGCCCCCGCCCGGACGTCGACACCGCTGCCGATCGAGACGCCCATGAAGGAGGTGCTGTAGTCGACGCCGGTCTTCGCACCGGCGAAGGCACTCGCGCCGGCCTCGGCGCTCACACCCTTGGGGCCGGCCTCGACCTTGCCGTTCGCGGATGCTCCGGCACCGGCGTCGGCGTGCCCGGAGGCCTTCGCGCCCACGAACCCGTTCTGGTAGTCCACCGAGCCCTTCGCCCGTGCGCCGGCGAAGGCGTCGACGGAGCCACCGGCCGAGACGCCGTTCACGCGGTCGGCCTTCGCGGACGCAGCGGCGGCGACGCTCGCACCGCCGAACGCCTCGGCCGCGCCGTCGAGCGATCCGCCGAGTCCCTCGTAGTGTCCGTGCGCGTCTGCCTTGCCACCGGCGAACGCCTCGGCCGACGCGGAGCCGGAGAACCCGTCCTCGTCCTCGTGGGCCTCGGACTTCGCCTCGGACCCCACCCCGGCGAAGGTGTCGGCGTCTCCTCGGACCGATCCGACACCGTCCACCGACGCCGAACCCTCGGCTGATG
This sequence comes from Curtobacterium sp. NPDC087080, assembly GCF_044745105.1. Classification (NCBI taxonomy): domain Bacteria; kingdom Bacillati; phylum Actinomycetota; class Actinomycetes; order Micrococcales; family Microbacteriaceae; genus Curtobacterium; species Curtobacterium sp. NPDC087080. Next base: position 130,438 of record NZ_JBIUZP010000004.1, read on the forward strand.
CGCCGACGCCGGCCTTCGCGTGCGCGGAAGCCTGCTGGTCGGACGCCGTCGCGGACGCGGAGGCGCCGGTGTCGGCCTCCCAGCCGTGCGCCGACGACGACCCGCTCGCGTGCGTCGGAGCAGTCTCACGACCGATGGCGTCGAGCGCGGCCGCACACTCGGCAGCGGCGGTCTCGTACGCCTCGACCGCCTGCAGCACGCTCGTCTCGACCGCAGCGTTGCGGCTGGTCACGTCGTCGTCGTCGTGCCAGTCGTAGGTGGGGTCGTCCGACGCCCGCCTGACCTCGCCACGGAGCTCCGAGGCCGCGGTCGCCGCGGACGCGAGGGACCCCTTCGCCGTGTCGACCGCGTCCGCGAACGTCTCCAGGGCGGTGGCCGCTCGGTCGAAGGCGCTGGCGAGCGCCTCGGCAGCCCACTTCGGAGCGAGGGTGGCGTCGATCAGCGCCGCGCTCTCCTGCGCGACGTACACCAGGCCGAGTCCGCTCCACCGGTCGTCGACCTCAGCGGTGACCGTGGAGACGGTCTTCGTCGCCGACCGCATGTCGGACGCGGCGGTGCGCAGTCCCTCCGCGTCGGCGTCGATGGCTGGGAACGCCGATCCGTCGACGAGTGCGCCGCTCACCGCTCGTCCTCGGGACGTCGGACCCGCGGGGTCCGTCCGGCCATCTCGGCGTCAGCGGCGTCGTAGGCCTGCGTCGCCGTGGTCGCCGCGGTCCTGGCCGCAGCGATGTGCTCGTGCAGGTTCGGGACGACGGACCGGAAGTCCTCCGCCAGACGCTCGAGACCCCCTCGCGCGCTCGAGGAACCCACCGCGGTCAGCGCTGCCTCGACGGCCGCGACGACTGCTGCGTCGGCCTCGCGGAGTTGCTCGAGCCGCCCGTCGACACCCACGAGCACGGACAGCACCCCGCCCGGGTCGATCGCGTACTGGTCCACGGTGATCCCCCTCTGATCGTTCCGATCGCACTCCGAGCCGCCCCCCGGAGCACCTCGCCACCCTAGCCGAGGAGCGCTCGTCGTGGCAGCGGCATCAGTCGCGGCCGAGGAGTCTGCCGACCATCCGTCCCACCGCGCTCCGTCGCTTCGTCCAACCGGCGCGGGCGAGGACGTCGTCCACCGGTCCGGTCACGTCGCTCGACCGGAACGAGAAGGCGGTGTTCTCCCCGTCCCAGTTCTTCTGCACCACGCTCGTCGTGTACTCGCCGCTGTCGTCGAGGAGCGTGACGCGGTAGCGCCACTCGGCCCTGCCCCAGGCCAGCTGGGCGCCCTGGAGTCGGTGGCGCCACACCGCGACGATCCGGTCGTCGTCCTTGCGGACCTCGAAGGGGTGGGAACCGTCGTTCAGGGCGAGGAGCGCCTGCTCGACCTCGGCAGCGGGGCGGTGCGGGGGAACGGTCGTCATGGGTGCAGCCTAGGGACGTGGCACCCGCTCGTGCCGCTCACCCGCGGAGGACCCGGTCGGCGGACGTCCACGGGGAGCCCGGTGCGGCCCGGACGACCGGTCCCGTCACCGCGGTGACACCTCCGGGCAGCAGGACCGCGAGCGAGGCCTAGCGCCAGGACGGCGCGAGCTGCCGCATCCGGAGCGCACGCCACTGCCAGATCACCCACATGCCCGGCCAGAGCGCGGCGCCGAGGACCGCGGGACGCATCCGGTAGGTCAGCCGGTCGAGCAGCAGCGTCCGGCCGTCCCCGAGGTCGACGGTGGCCATCCGGTGCCGCATCGTCATCCGGCCGAACAGACCCGAGACGCCACCGCCGTTGTCACGCTGCACGGGGACGCCGTCCACCTCGTAGAGGTCGATGTCGACGTGCGTGTCACCGCTCGGCACCGCCCCGAACGCGTCGGCGGCGATGGGGTGCGGGACGCCGGGGGTCCAGCGGTCCGGCAACCCTTCCGGCGACCGCGACCGGTAGACCAGGAACGGCTTCGTGACGGCGACCATCACCGACGGCGACAGCAGGGCGTCGCGGACGGCGTCGACGGGTGCGTCGAGGACGATGCGGAGACCGACGTGCATGCAGCGGACGCTACGCCGCGGCTCTGGACAGGTGACGTCGGGGCGGGGGACGGTGCGTGCGGGGTCAGGCGTGCCGGGCGGCCCGGCGGCGGGCGCCCTCGGCGCGGTCCCGGGTGCGCAGCCGCTCGGTGAGCGACAGGCGCACGGTCGGCCACTCGGCAGCGGTGATCGAGAAGACCACGGTGTCGCGCAGCATGCCGTCGCGGCCGATCGAGTGACTGCGGAGCACACCGTCCTGCTTCGCCCCGAGCGACGCGATCGCCGCCCGCGACTGCTGGTTGTGCCAGTGCGTGCGGAACTCGACCGCGATGCAGTCCCAGGTGTCGAACGCGTGCGAGAGCAGGAGCAGCTTCGCCTCGGTGTTGATCCCGCTGCGCTGCGCCGCACGCGCCAGGAACGTGTACCCGATCTCGACGCGACGGTTGACCGTGTCGATGTTCGCGAACGTCGTGGCCCCGACGACCCGACCGGTCGGGCGGTCACGGATCGCGAAGGGCACCATCCGACCCGCGGCGTGCTCGCCGAGTCGCCGGTCGATCTCGGACTCGACCCGGTCGGGGGCCGGCACCGAGGTGTACCAGGTGCGCCAGAGGTCGCCGTCCGCCACCGCCGCCCGCAGGTCGTCCGCGTGCTCGGCCGCGAGGGGCTCGAGGGTGACGCGGTCGCCGGTCAGCGTGGGGACGGTGGCGATCTCCATGGTCACCGATCCTACGGTCGCCGGTCCGACAGCGGGGCCCGGCGGATGCGCAGCCGCAGCGCGGTCCTGTGGAGACGGACAGGTGCGGACCGCCGGTACCGTGGAGTGGTGGCAGCACGCACGCAGGAGAAGTACCAGGTCCGGTTCGCGTGGGGGAACGCCGGTGCCGACCGGATCGCGCACGGCACGCACCTCGTGGTGTGGGTGGACGTGCTGCCGGAACCGTCCACGCAGGGGGCCGACCACGCGGCCCGTGCGCGGGCCGCGGCAGCCCTGCTGCCCGACGGTCCGGAGGTCGTGCTCGGCCACCTCGGCAACGCGGCGGCGGTCGCGGAGCGGGTGACGAGCCTCCAGGCCGAGCGTGGGGACCGGTGCGTCGTCGCGGTCGTCGCGGCAGGCCGCACCGCCGACGGCGCCGCGACCGTCGCGGACGCGGCGGGGGAGCCGTCGGACGTCGCCGAGACGCCCGAGGCGGCGGTCGAGGACCTGCTCGCTGCCGGAGCGGTCGTCGATGCGCTCGTCACGGTCGGGATCGACCACACGTCGCCGGAAGCCGCTGCCGCCTGCGCCGCGTACACGGGGCTCCGTCGCGCGGTGAAGCACCTCGTGACCGCCGCCGAGGGTGCGACGGACCTGGACCGCGAGACGGTGCACGCGGCGCTCGCCGTGGGACCCGAGTTGGTCGTCCTGCGGGAATCCGGGGTGCGGGCGTAGCGTTCCGGATCGCACCAGGCGTCGCGAGGACGCCGCTGATCGCAAGGAGCACGTCATGAAGGCAGTCGTCGGCGACACCGTGATCGCGGAGGCTCCGCAGGAGGACCTCATCCAGATCGAGGGCAACTGGTACTTCCCGCCGTCGAGCGTGAAGCCGGAGTTCTTCTCGGAGAGCGACACCCAGTACCACTGCCCGTGGAAGGGCGACACGCAGTACTACACCGTCACGGTCGACGGCCAGGAGCTGCCGGACCGTGCCTGGACCTACCCGACGCCGATCCCGTCGTCGTTCGACCGGGTCGGCAAGGACTACTCGGGCTACTACGCCTTCTGGAAGGACGTCCGCGTCGTCGACTGACGACCGACGACTGACGCCTGACGCCTGACGCCTGACGCCTGACGCCCGACGCCCGACGCGAGCCGCTCAGCCGGCTCCGGTCAGGGTCAGCACCACGAGCGCCACGTTCAGGGCGACGATCACCAGCGCGATGACCCCCGCGACCACGCGGGTGGTCATCGCGTTGACGTCTGCGCCCATGACGCTCCGCCGCGAGGTGTAGACCACCAGCGGCACGATCGCGAAGGCGATGCCGAAGCTCAGCACCACCTGACTGAGCACGAGGAGCATCGTCGGGTCCGCGCCCACGGCCAGGAGCACGACGGCGGGCACCAGCGTGACGAGTCGGCGCACCACGAGCGGGACGCGGACGTGCAGCAGGCCGTGCATGATCTCGGCGCCGGCCATGCAGCCGACCGAGGTCGAGGCCAGTCCGGACGCGAGCAGGCCGACCGCGAAGAGCACGCCGACGACCGGGCCGACGTTCGTCGCGATCGCGCCCTGGGCGCCGGGGATCGTGTCGGTGCCGGGGACCCCGGGGAGCGTGGCCGCCGCGAGCACGAGCATGCAGACGTTGACGCCGCCCGCGACGACGAGGGCCAGGGCGACGTCCCACCGCGTCGCGACGAGCACCCGGCGGCGCTCGGGCCCGGCGGGGACGTCGCCGTGCCGGTCCCGTGCCAGGGCGGAGTGCAGGTAGACCGCGTGCGGCATCACGGTCGCACCGAGCATCGAGGCGGCGAGGAGCACCGACTGCGCGCCCTCGAACCGGGGGACGAGCCCGCCGACGAGTTCGCCGGGGGAGACCTGCGCGAACAGCAGCCCCGCGCAGAACCCGACGGTCAGGATCGCGAGCATGGTCGTCACGACGGCCTCGAACGTGCGGGTGCCCCGGCGGCTGTGCAGGAGCAGGATCGCCATCGACACCACGCCGGTCAGCACGCCGCCGACGACGAGCGGCAGGCCGAACAGCAGGTGGAGTGCGAGCGCGCCGCCGATGACCTCGGCGACGTCGGTGGCGGCGGCGACGACCTCGGCCTGCACCCAGAACAGCAGCCGGGGTGTGCGGCGCATGCGGAGGCCGAGGTGCTCGGGCAGCGACCTCCCGGTGACGACCCCGAGCTTCGCCGACAGGTACTGGACCACGACGGCGCTGGCGTTCGCGGCGACGAGCACCCAGAGCAGCAGGTACCCGTACTGCGCGCCGGCGGTCAGGTTCGCGGCGACGTTGCCCGGGTCCACGTAGGCGATGGCGGCGACGAACGCGGGCCCGAGCAGGGTGAGACCCGCGGCGCGGCGGCGCGGCCGCTCGGGGCCGGGCGAACCGGTGCCGGCAGGGCGCCCGGACCGCCCGGGGTGGGCGCGGCGAGCGGCGGTGTCGGTCATGCCGACAGCCTGCCAGGTTTCGGTGTGCCGAATCCACAGATTCGGCAGGTCTAATCGGTTGCTCAGGCCGCGGCGCGACGAGCGCGGTGCGCCCGCACCTTCGCGCGGTTGCCGCAGCGCTGCATCGAACACCACCGACGGGTCCCGCCCCGTGAGGAGTCGTAGAACACGAGCCCGCAGTCGTCGGCCGAGCAGCGGCTCAGACGGGTCGGTTGTCCGTCGGCGGCGACGTCGTCGAACCCGACCTCGGTGAAGAGCGCCACGGCGTCGCGCGCCACGCTCGACAGCGCTTGGGCCAGGCGGACCCGGTTCGCGCCCGCTCGACGTCGGCCCCCGGGCAGGCTCGGGGGGACGTCCGGCAGCGCCGCGAACAGGTTCACCGTGTCGATGTCGTCCGGCGCCGGCCGGGTGCGTCCGGTGCCGGCGCGGAGCCCCGCGGCGACCGCGGTCCGGGCCGCCGGGTCGGACGAGCCGACGGGGGCGGGGGCGGCGGCGACGGCCAGGCGTCCGATCGCGGCGCGGAGTGCCCGGGCGTCCTGCAGTTCCCGCGCCGTGGCGCCGACGTCGATCGGTTCGGTGTGGTCGCCCAGCCACTCGTCCAGGTCGGCCGGCGTCACGAGGAGTTCGCCGAGCCGTGCGCGGGGGCGACGCCCGTCGGGGTCGTCCGCGAAGCCGCCGGTGTGGGCGAAGTCCAGGGCGATCCGGCCGGCGTCGAAGAACCACGACGACCCGCTGTCCGTCCGGATGTGCTGCCCCGTGTGCATCCGACCAGGCTAACGGCTCCCCGGCGCGCCTCCACGTGCCGCATCGATCATGCGGTAGCCGCGCGCCGCTCCCAGGCGATGAGGTTGCGGCCGTCGAAGCGCCGCGAGCACCGGGCGCACGCCAGCGGCCTGGTCGGCGTGCGGTAGCGGAAGTGCTCGTGGCCCGCCGGACACGTCCCGATCCAGGGCGCGAGCTCGGACGCCACGGGTCCGTCGTACAGGCGGGACCCGGTGTACCCGATGCCGGCCGCCGTGCGACGCCACACCGGGCCGTGCCCGGCGCGGGGCCCGGCGAGGGCGTGGGCGACCTCGTGCAGCAGGACCTGGTCGACGTCGTCGTCGGACACCCTGCTGACGATGTGCCGACTCACCGTGATGCGTCGACGGCCGAAGTCGCACTGCCCCGCCCGGGTCTTGGCGTGGTCGAACGCGAACGTCCATCCACCCGGGCCGAGGTGGGCGGTGAGCAGCTGCTCCGCCCGCGCACGGACGCGTTCCAGCACGACCGCCGAGGGCTGTGCCGTCACCGGCGGTCGGTGCCCGGCAGGTCGTCGGTCGGCTCGTCGCGCGGCGCCTGCCCCTTCTGCGCCGCCTTGGCTGCGATCCGGCCCCAGATGTCGTCGGCGTCGGTGCGTGCGGCGTCGGGGGCACCGAGCACACGACGGCGGACCGGCGGGACCTGCTTCACCGGTTCGGCGACGCGCGTCGTCTGCGGCTCGTCGTCCTCGGCACGGCGGGCGGCGACCTCGCGTGCGGTGCGGGGCTTGTCCGCGACGGCCTTCGGCTGCGCGACCGATGCCCGGAGCGCGGCCTCCACCGCGGTGCGGAGCGCCTCGGTGCGTTCGGACGGTGCACCCGCCTGGCGGAAGGCCTGGTAGGCACGCGAGAGCGCCGAGCGGGCCTCGTCGAACCGGGACAGCTCGAACAGCGACCAGCCCTCGAGCTCGGCGGCGGCGCCCTCGAGCTCCGGCCACTCCTCGGTCCGGGCGGTGTCCCGTGCCATGGCGGCCTCGGTCGCGGCACGCTCGTGGCGACCGAGGTCGTGCAGCACGTGCGCGCGACGGATGCGGGCGGCGACCTTGTCCGACCGTTCGCCGGTGAACATCGTCAGGCGGAAGACCTCCTCCGCCACGACGAGTGACTCGTCCAGCCGACCGAGCAGCCGGAGGAGCTCGGCCCGCTCGGCCAGGGCCTCGGTGCTGCGGCTCTGCCCGAGGTCGCGCAGCCGTTGCTGCACGACGTCGGCGTCCACCGCCGGCCGGAGGCTGATCGGCGCGAAGGTGCTCCCCGGGCTCACACCCGCGGTGACCGGGGCGGAGTCGCCCGGTGCGGCATGACGGGGTTCCCGGGCGCGGTCGGCGCGGTCGGGCTGCTGGCTGTCGTCGGGCGGGAGGGACATCGGTTCGAGGGTAACCGCGGCCTCCCGTGAGCGGGCGGTGCCACGCGCACGGGGGGTCCGAGAACGCGGGACGCCCCCGGGATGCGGAACGGCCCGCCCCGCTGCAGCGGGACGGGCCGTCGGTGCGACGCGTGGGTCAGTTGGTGCCGGTGACCGCGGCGGCCGCGGCGATGCTGATCGCGATGAACGTCGCGAAGGTGGCGACGACGGCGAGGATGATCGCGAGGACACCCCAGACACGACCCCGGCCCGAGACGGCCGCGACGATGCCCTGCACGAGGGCCCACAGCCCGAGGACGGCTGCGATGCCGACCACGATCAGCCCGCCGCTGAGCTGGGTCAGGGCCGACGGGTCGTTCATCAGCTGCTGCTGCATCTGCTGCTGCTGCTCGACGGAGCTGCCGCCGTTCTGCGCGATGTCGGCGAGTGCGCGGTTGCCCGCGAAGGCCGCACCCATCAGGGCACCACCGACGACGCCGAGCACGAGCGACAGGACCCCGAGCGCGAACGCGACGAGGCCGACGGTCTTCTTCTTGCGCTTCGGCTCCTCGTACGACTGCCACGCCGGGCTGCCCGCGCTCGCCGGTGCCGAGGACGCTGCGTACGGCTGGTGGGAACCCTGGTGCTCGCCCCACGTCGGGGACTCGTGGCGGCCGTCGTGCTGGTCGCGCCGACCGTGCTGGTCGTGCTCGCCGTACTGCGCAGGCTGGCCGTACTGCGGCGGCTGCCCGTGCTGCCCGTGCTGGTCGCGGTCGCCGTACTGCTGCTGCCCGTACTGCGGCTGGCCGTGGTCCTGCTCGCCGTACTGCGGCCGGCCCTGCTGCTCGCCGTACTGCGGTGCCGACCCCGGCGCCGGGTCGACGCGCTCGCCGTAGCGGGGTGCGTCCTGCCGGTCGTGCTGCGGCGCGCTGCCCCAGACCGGCGCGTCGGCGTTGCCCGGCGCGTTGCCGTCGCCCGTCCGGTCCTCGTTGCTCCGGTCGTCGTTCGTCATCTGGGGACTCCCTCGGTCGGTCGCGCGGTTGCGCGGTCGTTGTCCCCCATCCTGACAGCCGGATGCCCGACGTGTTCAGGGCGACACGGTGCTCCTGTACCCGTCCCACGGCCTGGAGGCTCGGTGGCGGACCGGCACCGGGCCTCCCGTCGCGGTGGGTGGTCGCGCCGCGACCGCGGGCTCAGCCGCCGAAGACGCTGCGGTTCGGCTCGGGGGACGCGACCGCGGTCGCGTCGGTGACGATGGGGGCCCCCGCCGTGAAGGCGCGGAGCTCCTGACCGTGCACCACCTTCGCCGGCATCGGGTCGGACGAGTACCGCCGGGGCATGTCCGCCACGGGCAGGTCGGTCCTCGACCCGAGCAGCACGATGTTGCCGAACCGCCGACCCTTGAGCATCCCGGTGTCGGCGACCGCGGCGACCGACGGCAGGACGGCCTGCAGCGTCGAGGCCTGCCCCCGTGCGAAGGCGAGCCCGGCGCCGTCCGCCACGTTGACGGCGACGATCCCGGTGGGGGAGAGGAACTCGGCGACCGTCCGGTAGAATTCGACGCTCGTCACGTGTGCCGGGATCTGCGAGCCGCCGAACACGTCCACGACCGCCAGGTCCACCGTCCCGCGGAGCCCGGCCGGCAGCTTGCCGAGGACCTCGCGGGCGTCCCCGTACCGGACGCGGATCGACGCGCCACGCGGGAAGGGGAGCACCTCGCGCACGTGTTCGACGAGGTCGCGCTCCAGCTCCACGACCTGCTGCCGCGAGCCCGGGCGGGTGACGGCGACGTACCGCGGCAGGGTCAGCGCACCCGCGCCGAGGTGCAGCGCCGTGATCGGGCCCTCCGGCAGCAGGTCGATCGCGTGCCCGATCCGCCGGATGTACTCGAACGCCAGGTGCGTCGGGTCCTCGAGGTCGACGTGCGACTGCGGCGTGCCGTCGACCACGAGCGTGAAGGACCCGGGGCGGTGCCGGTCCGGCTCGACCGACGCCCAGCCCGCACCGATCCGGAACCCGTCGAACGCATCAGCCATGCCCCCAATGGAACACCACCGTGATCCCCACCCGGACCACCACCCGTGGGTGGTGTGCCGCCGACCGCCGGCTCACGAGGCTGGGACCACCGGTCGGGGACCCCCGCCGGACACCTCGTCGGAAGGCCCACCGTGTCCACCCAGCTCATCGCGAACGCCGTCATCGGCCTCGTCCTCGTCGGCTTCCTGGCGTACCGGCAGGCGACCTGGCGGACGCTCGACCCGGCGCGCGTCTGGCGCGGCCCGCTCGTCCTCGGCCTCGTCGGGGTCGTGGTGCTCGCGCAGGCGGCCGCCACCGTGACGGCGCTCGACGTGCTCTTCCTCGGCATCGAGGCCCTGCTCGCGGTCGCGGTCGGCCTCGCGATGGGGTCGATGACCCGGTTCCGCGTGACCACGACCCCCGACGACCACGGCCGGACGCTGGAGTCGCGCACCGGCTGGGCGGGGGCCGGGCTGTGGCTGCTCCTGGTCGCCGTCCGCATCGGACTCGACGTCGTCGGCGGACACCTCGGCGCGCACCTGCTCACGTCGACGGGCGCGATCCTGCTCGTCCTGGCGCTGAACCGGGCGGCACGGGCCCTGGTCGTCGACCAGCGCGTCCCGCGTGCGGCCAGCGGCATGATGGTCCGGTGACCAGCAGTCCGGACCCGGGGAGCGCCACCGCCGCGTGGACCGAGCCCGTGCGCGACCGGAGCGGCTCCGTGCTCACCCGCGCCCTGAACCTGCTCGGCGTGCTGGTGGTCACGTACTGGTTCGTGCGCACCGGGACGGCCACCGGGCACCCCGCCTGGGTGTGGGTGGTCGGGTCGGTGGCGCTCGCCGCGTGGGTGCTCCGTGTCGCCGCGCGACGGGAGCGCCTGCTGCTCGCCACGGCCTGGGTCATGGTCGTCGCCGGGGCCGCGGTCGTCGTCCCCACGGGGGCGGTGGCGGTCGCCGTCCCGCTCGTGGGCGTCGTCGTCCTCGGGGCGAGCGCACGGCAGCCGGGGTGGGCGGGACCGGTCGCCGCGACCGTGGCGCTGGTCGAGGTCGCGGGCACCGCCGTGCCGGCCGGGACACCGGTCGCCGTGGTGCTCGGTTCCGGCGGCGGACTGCTCCTGGCCGCCGTCGTCGGGTTCAGCCGCCGCCAGGCCCGCCTCGTCGAGGAACGCACCCGGCAGGCCGAGGTCGAGCAGCAGCGTGCCGGACTGCTGGCGGACCGGTCGCGGGCGGCCCGCGAGGTCCACGACGTCCTCGCGCACTCGCTCGGCGGGCTCGTCCTGCAGCTCGACGCGGTCGAGGCGCTGCTCGAGGCCGGCCGCGTCGAGGAGGCCACCCGGCGCGCCGGCGCGGCGCGGGCCCTCGCGGCATCCGGGCTCGCCGAAGCCCGACGTGCGGTGCACGCGCTGCGGGACGACACGACGGGGCCCGTGACGCAGCCCGTGGACCTCGCGGGGCTGGCCGACGCCCATCGCGCCTTCGGCGGGGCGCTCACCACGCGCGGCGACCTGGGGCTGGTGTCGGTCGACGCGCCGCACCGCGCGGTCGTGGTCGCGGCCACCCGGGAGGCGCTGAGCAACGCCCGCCGTCACGCCGCCGGTCGACCCGTTGAGCTGTCCGTGCGTGCGGCCGGCCCGGCGGTCGAGGTGACGGTGGTGAACGCGCTCGACCCCGCGGGCTCGGGCGCGGGCTCGGGCGCGGGCTCGGGTTCGGGGGCCGGCGGCGGGCTCGGTCTCGTCGGGATGCGGGAGCGGATCGCGGAGCTCGGCGACGACTCGACCGTCACGGCCGGCGTGGTCGACGGGTCCTTCGTCGTGGCGATGCGCGTGCCGGCGACGACCGGCGGTGCAGGGGAGCGGGCATGACGATCCGGGTGCTCGTGGTGGACGACCAGGCGATCGTGCGGGACGGCCTGGTGACGGTGCTGTCGCTCGAGCCCGACGTCGAGGTCGTCGGCGAGGCCGCTGACGGCGCTGCGGCGATCACGATGGTGGACGACGACCCGCCGGACGTCGTGCTGATGGACCTGCGGATGCCGGGCACCGACGGCCCGACCGCCACCGCGGCGATCACGGCCGCACACCCCGAGGTCGCCGTGCTGGTGCTCACGACCTACGCCGACGACGCCTCGATCGTCGGCGCGCTGCGGGCCGGGGCGCGCGGGTACCTGACGAAGGACGCGGGCCGAAGGGAACTGGCCACCGCGGTGCGCGCCGTGGCCTCGGGACAGGCCACGTTCGACGCCGGGGTCGGTGCGCGGCTCGTCGCGCAGCTCGGCGCGGGCCCCGGCGCCGCCGGCGGTGCGGGAGCCGCCGGTGTCGACGTCGGTGTCCGGGGTGACGCTCCCGGGGGTGGGCTCCGTGACCGCTTCCCCGCGCTCACGCCGCGGGAGGCCGACGTGCTCGAGCGGATCGCCGCCGGTCGGACGAACCCGGAGATCGCCGCCGAGCTCTTCCTGACGGTGCCGACCGTGAAGTCCTACGTGAACCAGGTCTTCGCGAAGCTCGGGGTCCGCACCCGCGCCGAGGCCGTCGCCCGCGTCCTGCGCTGACGCAGCGTCGTCCCCGCACGGCCGGCCGACGTCACCACCAGCCGACGTCACCACCAGCCGACGTCACCACCAGCCGACGTCAAGGGACAGGACGTACCGTTCTCCACGTCGTCACCCGACAGGTGTCGAGCACCGCGCCCCGAGGGCGTGGCGTTCCGCCGGTCCGGGTGACCACGACGTGGTCGGCACGACCCCGCGCGACCCCCACCGCGCCCGGGTGCCCCGCACGTCGTCGGCGTGCCCCGAGGTGCGCCGCCCTCCGGCGTGCGACGGCGCACCACACCACGCGTGCGCCGATCCCGGATCCGAGCGGCACGCGGCAGGACCCGATCCCCCCAGGAGACCCGCGATGACCGACACCCTCAGCGTCCCCAGCTTGCGACCCGGCCGTGCCCTGCGACCCGGCCGTGCCCTGCGACCCGGCCGTGCTCCGCGACCCGGCCGCGCCCTGCCGGGGGTGCACCCGTCCACCCGGCCGCACCCTGCCTCCAGACCGGTGGTCGCGGACGGTGAGCGCGCTCCCCGGTGGATGCGCGCGGTCGGTGCCGTGCTGCTGCTCGGCGGTGGCGCGCTGACGGCGGCCGTCCTCGGCTGGCCGGGGGACGCGCCGGAGGTCGCCCTGCTGCTGCCGGGCGTGGTCGCCCTCGTCGCCGGAGCCCTGCTGTTGCTCGCGCGGACCGGCATCGCGGTGACCGACACCGACGTGGTGCTGCACTTCCGCCCGCTGCCGGCGCGCCGCATCGTCCGACGCCGGATCGCAGACGTCGCGGTCGTCGAGGCGGATGCCCGAACCTTCGGCGGGGTGGGGCTGCGCCTGGGCCGGGGCGTGCGGGCGCTCCTGCTCACCCCGGGGCGGGGCGTGCGGATCACGGACGACCGGGGTCGGGTGACCTTCGTGCGTGCCGAGCACCCGGAGGAATTGCTGCAGGCACTCGAGGACTGAGCCGGCCGCGGCTGACACCGAGGGGAATGCTCGGCGGGTGGCCGTGCTTATACACGCCATCGCCGAATCCGGTCAAGCCAGGACTGGACAGCGCGCGCCAGGGCGACCTATGATGACAGTTCGCGCTCCCTGGCATTCGTGTGTCGTCATATTGCGGTCGAACACGCGCCCTGGTGCAGCCGGTCCCGTATATGGCGGCGGGACCCGCTCACCGATCATCCCACAGGTCCCCGACGGTCGTTGCCGTCGTGCGTTCCGTGTCGGTGGTCCCGGGGTCGCGCCGAGCGATCAACCCACTCACCTACGTGCTGCTCGTCAGTACCGGCCCGACGGGGCCTACCGGAGGTCACACCCTTGGCTGCTGCGCCCAACGCATCCACCAACCCCAAGAACGGTCGCAACCACTCGCGACTCTCGTTCGCCAAGATCACGGACACCCTGACGGTGCCGGATCTGCTCGCCCTCCAGACGGAGAGCTTCGACTGGCTCGTCGGCAACGACGTCTGGAAGGCCCGCCTCGCCGAAGGGCAGGAGCAGGGTCGCACCGACCTCGCGCTGCACTCCGGCCTCGAGGAGATCTTCGAGGAGATCTCCCCGATCGAGGACCTCGGCGAGACCATGCAGCTCTCGTTCACGTCCCCGGAGCTCGAGGACCCGAAGTACTCCATCGACGAGTGCAAGGAACGTGGCAAGACCTACGCCGCGCCGCTGTACGTCAACGCCGAGTTCATGAACCACATGACCGGTGAGATCAAGACGCAGACCGTCTTCATGGGCGACTTCCCGCTCATGACCGAGCGCGGCACGTTCATCATCAACGGCACCGAGCGCGTCGTCGTCTCGCAGCTCGTCCGCTCGCCGGGCGTGTACTTCGAGCGCCAGCAGGAGAAGACCTCCGACAAGGACATCTACTCCGCACGCGTGATCCCGTCGCGTGGTGCGTGGCTCGAGTTCGAGATCGACAAGCGCGACCAGGTGGGCGTGCGCATCGACCGCAAGCGCAAGCAGTCCGTGACCGTCTTCCTCAAGGCCCTCGGCCTGACGAGCGAGGAGATCATGGAGGAGTTCCAGGGCTTCGCCTCGATCGAGTCGACCCTCGAGAAGGACGCCGTCCTCACGAAGGAAGAGGCGCTCAAGGACATCTACCGCAAGCTGCGTCCGGGCGAGCAGGTCGCCGCCGAGGCCGCGCGTGCGCTCCTCGACAACTTCTACTTCAACTCGAAGCGCTACGACCTCGCCAAGGTGGGTCGGTACAAGCTGAACCGCAAGCTCGGCATCGACGCGCAGCTCTCGGACTCGGTGCTGACCGTGCAGGACATCGTCCGCACCATCAAGTACCTCGTCTCGCTGCACGCCGAGAAGACCACGCTCGACGGTGTCCGCGACGGCGAGCCCGTCCAGCTGCGCCTCGACGTGGACGACATCGACCACTTCGGCAACCGTCGCATCCGCGCCGTCGGCGAGCTCATCCAGAACCAGGTCCGCACGGGTCTGTCCCGCATGGAGCGCGTCGTCCGCGAGCGCATGACCACGCAGGACATCGAGGCGATCACCCCGCAGACCCTGATCAACGTGCGACCCGTCGTCGCCGCGATCAAGGAGTTCTTCGGCACCTCGCAGCTGTCGCAGTTCATGGACCAGAACAACCCGCTCGCGGGTCTGACGCACAAGCGTCGCCTGTCGGCCCTCGGCCCGGGTGGTCTCTCCCGTGAGCGTGCCGGCGTCGAGGTCCGCGACGTCCACCCGTCGCACTACGGCCGCATGTGCCCGATCGAGACCCCGGAAGGCCCGAACATCGGCCTGATCGGTTCGCTCGCGTCGTTCGGTCGGATCAACTCGTTCGGCTTCATCGAGACGCCGTACCGCCGTGTCGTGAACGGTCAGGTCACCACGACCATCGACTACCTCACGGCGTCGGAGGAGGACGACTTCGTCGTCGCCCAGGCCAACGCGCCGCTGACCGACGACTTCCACTTCCAGGACGACAAGGTGCTCGTCCGGAAGAAGGGCGGCGAGGTCGAGCTCGTCGGCAAGGACGAGGTCGACTACATGGACGTCTCGCCGCGCCAGATGGTGTCGGTCGCGACCTCGCTCATCCCGTTCCTCGAGCACGACGACGCGAACCGCGCCCTCATGGGTGCGAACATGCAGCGTCAGGCCGTCCCGCTGCTCCGTTCCGAGTCGCCGCTCGTCGGCACCGGCATGGAGGGCTACACCGCCATCGACGCCGGTGACGTCGTCACCGCCGACAAGGCCGGTGTGGTCTCCGAGGTCTCGGCCGACGCCGTGACCCTGCAGCTCGACGAGGGCGGCACGCAGACCTACTACCTGCGCAAGTTCGACCGCTCGAACCAGGGCACGAGCTACAACCACCGCGTCATCGTCTCCGCAGGCGAGCGCGTGGAGCAGGGCGAGGTCATCGCCGACGGCCCCGCGACGGAGAACGGCGAGCTCGCGCTCGGCAAGAACCTCCTCGTCGCGTTCATGCCGTGGGAGGGCTACAACTACGAGGACGCGATGATCCTGTCGCAGAACCTCGTGAAGGACGACACGCTCTCCTCGATCCACATCGAGGAGTACGAGGTCGACGCCCGCGACACGAAGCTCGGCAAGGAGGAGATCACCCGCGACCTCCCGAACGTCAGCCCGGACCTCCTGGCCGACCTCGACGAGCGCGGCATCATCCGCATCGGTGCCGAGGTCCGCCCCGGCGACATCCTGGTCGGCAAGGTCACGCCGAAGGGCGAGACCGAGCTCTCCGCCGAGGAGCGCCTGCTCCGCGCGATCTTCAACGAGAAGTCGCGCGAGGTGCGCGACACCTCGCTGAAGGTGCCCCACGGTGAAGAGGGCACGATCATCGGCGTCAAGGTCTTCGACGCGCAGGACGGCGACGACGAGCTCGGCTCGGGCGTCAACCAGCGCGTGGTCGTCTACATCGCCCAGAAGCGCAAGATCACCGCGGGTGACAAGCTCGCCGGTCGTCACGGCAACAAGGGCGTCATCTCGACGATCCTGCCGGTCGAGGACATGCCGTTCCTCGCGGACGGCACCCCGGTCGACATCGTGCTCAACCCGCTCGGCGTCCCCGGCCGCATGAACTTCGGCCAGGTCCTCGAGATCCACCTCGGGTGGCTCGCGAAGCAGGGCTGGAACGTCGAGGGCATCCAGGAGTGGGCCTCGGCCCTGCCGGAGGCAGCGCACAGCGCGGCGCCCGGCACCAAGGTCGCCACCCCGGTGTTCGACGGTGCGTACGAGCGCGAGATCGAGGGCCTCCTCGACAGCACGCTCCCGAACCGCGACGGCGAGCGCCTGATCGGTTCGTCCGGCAAGGCGCAGCTCTTCGACGGCCGCTCCGGCGAGCCGTTCCCGGAGCCCGTCTCGGTCGGCTACATGTACATCCTCAAGCTGCACCACCTGGTCGACGACAAGATCCACGCTCGTTCGACCGGTCCGTACTCGATGATCACGCAGCAGCCGCTGGGTGGTAAGGCGCAGTTCGGTGGACAGCGGTTCGGTGAGATGGAGGTGTGGGCGCTCGAAGCGTACGGCGCCGCCTACGCCCTCCAGGAGCTCCTGACGATCAAGTCCGACGACATCCTCGGCCGCGTGAAGGTCTACGAGGCGATCGTCAAGGGCGAGAACATCCAGGAGCCCGGCATCCCCGAGTCGTTCAAGGTCCTCATGAAGGAGATGCAGTCGCTCTGCCTGAACGTCGAGGTCCTCTCGGCGGACGGCCAGGCGGTCAGCCTCCGCGACACGGACGACGAGGTCTTCCGTGCCGCTGAAGAGCTCGGCATCAACATCTCCTCGCGGTTCGAGTCGTCGTCCGTCGACGACATCTGAGCCGGCCCGTACCGAACACGTTTCGAACTCAGCAAGAGAGAAGAACATTGCTCGAAGCAACGTCATTTGACGCCATCCGGATCGGCCTCGCGACCGCCGAGGACATCCGTCAGTGGTCGTACGGCGAGGTCAAGAAGCCGGAGACCATCAACTACCGCACCCTGAAGCCCGAGAAGGACGGTCTGTTCGGCGAGCAGATCTTCGGTCCGTCCCGCGACTGGGAGTGCGCCTGCGGCAAGTACAAGCGTGTCCGCTTCAAGGGCATCGTCTGCGAGCGCTGCGGCGTCGAGGTCACCAAGTCCTCGGTCCGTCGTGAGCGCATGGGCCACATCGAGCTCGCCGCACCCGTCACGCACATCTGGTACTTCAAGGGCGTCCCGTCGCGCCTCGGGTACCTCCTCGACATGGCGCCGAAGGACCTCGAGAAGGTCATCTACTTCGCGGCGTACATGATCATCGACATCGATGAAGAGGGCCGTCACGCCGACATGCCCGGTCTCGAGAACGAGATGCGCCTCGAGATCAAGAACCTCGAGGGTCAGCGCGACTCGATCATCGCCGACCGCCTCAAGAAGCTCGAGGACGACCTCGCAGCGCTCGAGGAAGAGGGCGCCAAGGCCGACGTGAAGCGCCGGACCAAGGACACCGCCGAGAAGGAGATGTCCCAGGTCCGCAAGTCCTTCGACGAGGACATCACCCGCCTCGAGCGCGTGTGGGAGGACTTCCGCAACCTCAAGGTCGGTGACCTCAAGCCCGAGGACGCCGTGTTCCACGAGCTGCAGGACCGCTTCGGGATCTACTTCGACGCCTACATGGGCGCCGAGGCGATCAAGCTGCGGCTCGAGGCCTTCGACCTGGCCGCCGAGGCCGAGTCGCTGCGCCTGCAGATCGCCGAGGGCAAGGGTCAGAAGAAGATCCGCGCGATCAAGCGTCTGCGCGTCGTCAGCTCCTTCCTCGCCACCGGCAACTCGCCGGCCGCGATGGTGCTCGACGTCGTGCCGGTCATCCCGCCGGAGCTCCGCCCGATGGTGCAGCTCGACGGTGGCCGCTTCGCCACGTCGGACCTCAACGACCTCTACCGTCGTGTGATCAACCGCAACAACCGTCTCCGCCGCCTGCTCGACCTCGGTGCCCCCGAGATCATCGTGAACAACGAGAAGCGCATGCTGCAGGAAGCGGTCGACGCGCTGTTCGACAACGGTCGTCGTGGCCGCCCGGTCACGGGTACCGGCAACCGCGCCCTGAAGTCCCTGAGCGACATGCTCAAGGGAAAGCAGGGTCGTTTCCGCCAGAACCTGCTCGGCAAGCGCGTCGACTACTCGGGTCGTTCGGTCATCATCGTCGGCCCGCAGCTCAAGCTGCACCAGTGCGGTCTGCCGAAGCAGATGGCGCTCGAGCTGTTCAAGCCGTTCGTCATCAAGCGCCTCATCGACCTGTCGCACGCGCAGAACATCAAGTCGGCCAAGCGCATGGTCGAGCGTTCGCGTCCGCAGGTGTGGGACGTGCTCGAGGAGATCATCCGCGAGCGCCCCGTCCTGCTGAACCGTGCCCCGACGCTGCACCGTCTGGGCATCCAGGCGTTCGAGCCGCAGCTCGTCGAGGGCAAGGCCATCCAGCTCCACCCGCTCGTCTGTGCTGCGTTCAACGCGGACTTCGACGGTGACCAGATGGCCGTGCACCTGCCGCTGTCGGTCGAGGCCCAGGCCGAGGCCCGCATCCTGATGCTCGCCTCGAACAACATCCTCAAGCCGTCGGACGGCCGTCCGGTGACCCTGCCCGCACAGGACATGATCATCGGTCTGCACCACCTGACGACCGTCCGCGAGGGCGCGCTCGGCGAGGGCCGTGCGTTCTCGTCGGTCGCCGAGGCGATCCTGGCCAAGGACCAGAACACGCTGCACCTCAACGCGATGGTGAAGATCCGCATGTCGGGTGTCCACTTCGCCGAGGGCGAGGCACCGGAGGGCTACGAGGTCGGTCAGCCGATCCTCCTCGAGACCACCCTGGGCCGTGCGCTCTTCAACGAGACGCTGCCGGCGGACTACCCGTTCGTCCAGCGCGTCACCGACAAGGGCACCCTCTCCGCGATCGTCAACGACCTCGCCGAGCGCTACTCCAAGACCGAGACGGCCGCCGCGCTGGACCGGATCAAGGACGCGGGCTTCTACTGGGGCACGCGCTCCGGTGTGACCGTGGCGCTGTCGGACGTCGTGACGCCTCCTCGCAAGAAGGAGATCATCGCGGGCTACGAGGTCCAGGCCGCCAAGGTCCAGGGCGAGTTCGACAAGGGTCTGATCACCGACGCGGAGCGCCGCGCCGACCTGATCAAGATCTGGACCGAGGCCACGAACGAGATCGCGCAGGAGATGCGCGACAACTTCCCGGTCGACAACACCATCAACCGCATGGTCTCGTCGGGTGCTCGTGGTAACTGGCTGCAGGTGCGCAACATCGCCGGTATGCGTGGTCTGGTGAACAACCCGAAGGGTGAGATCATCGCCCGCCCGATCATCAACTCGTACCGCGAGGGCCTGACCGTGGCGGAGTACTTCATCGCCACGCACGGTGCCCGCAAGGGTCTGGCGGACACGGCTCTCCGTACCGCTGACTCGGGCTACCTGACCCGTCGTCTCGTGGACGTGTCGCAGGACGTCATCATCCGTGAGGACGACTGCGGGACGACCCGTGGCCTCGAGCTGCCGATCGCGACCAAGGGCGAGGACGGCAAGCTCGTCCGCGACCCGCGCGTCGAGAACACGGTGTACTCGCGCACCCTGGCCGTCGAGGCCGTGGACGCGAACGGCACCGTGGTCGCCGAGGCCGGTTCGGACGTCGGTGACGTCCTGCTGGACACGCTGCTCGAGGCGGGTGTCGAGAGCATCAAGGTGCGCTCGGTCCTGACCTGCGAGTCCGCCGTCGGTGTCTGCGCGAAGTGCTACGGCCGTTCGCTCGCCACGGGCAACCTCGTCGACATCGGCGAGGCGGTCGGCATCATCGCCGCCCAGTCCATCGGTGAGCCCGGTACCCAGCTGACGATGCGTACCTTCCACACGGGTGGTTCGGCCTCGGCCGACGACATCACGCAGGGTCTGCCCCGTGTGACCGAGCTCTTCGAGGCCCGCACCCCGAAGGGCGCGTCCCCGATCGCCGAGGCCCCCGGCCGCGTCACGATCGAGGACACGGACAAGGGGCGTCGGATCATCCTCACGCCGGACAACGGCGACGAGCCGTTCATCTACCCGGTGCTCAAGCGTGCGACCCTCCTCATCGAGGACGGCCAGCACGTCGAGCTCGGCGAGCAGTTCATCGCCGGCACGGTGGACCCGAAGGAGGTCCTCCGGGTCAAGGGTGTGCGCGAGGTCCAGAAGCACCTCGTCAACGGTGTGCAGGACGTGTACGGCTCGCAGGGTGTGCCGATCCACGACAAGCACATCGAGGTCATCGTCCGCCAGATGCTCCGCAAGGTCACCGTCGTCGACCACGGCGACACCGACCTGCTGCCGGGTGAGCTCGTCGACCGGTCGCGCTACAACGCGCTGAACCGTGCGGCGCTGCAGGAGGGTCGCAAGACCGCCTCGGCTCGCCAGGAGGTCATGGGCATCACGAAGGCGTCCCTCGCGACCGAGTCGTGGCTGTCCGCCGCGTCCTTCCAGGAGACCACCCGCGTCCTCACGCAGGCGGCCATGGAGGGCAAGCAGGACCACCTCGTCGGCCTCAAGGAGAACGTCATCATCGGTAAGCTCATCCCCGCCGGGACGGGCCTCAGCCGGTACCGTGACGTGGACGTCGCCGCGACCGAGGAAGCCAAGGCGGAGCGGTACCCCAACCGCATCTTCGCCGATGACTCCTCGTTCTCGGACGCCGACCTGAGCTTCGTCGACTTCGACAGCTTCTCGTCGGACGACTTCACGCCCGGGACCTACAACTGAGCCTGAGCTGAACCCGGAAGGCCCCCGCATCCTCGGATGCGGGGGCCTTCCTCGTCCCACCGGCCGGGACGGCGGACGGGAGGCCCGTGGCGGGCCCGCCACGGGCCTCCCGTCCGCCGTGTGGCACGGTCTCAGGCGGTGCGGCCCTTCTCGTCGACCAGCGAGTACAGGCTGAGGACGTTGCCGTCGGGGTCGCGGACGTCGAACCAGTCGACGGCGCCGTCGACGCACTCGACCGGGCCGACGTCGATGCCGAGCGAGCCGATGCGGGCGTGCTGCGACCGGACGTCGTCGACGCCGAAGCGGACGGCGGCGGGGCGCTGCTCGGCGTCCGCGGCGAGGAAGAGCTGCAGCCAGATGCCGCCGATCTCGTACTCGACCACGCCGTCCTCGGGCTCGAGGTCGGGGTCCGCCCGCTGGAACACGGCGCCGTACCAGAGGCAGGACGCCTCGATGTCGGAGACGGGGAGCCCCACGGTCACGCTCGTGATGTCCATGTCTCATCATGGCTCGGAGCGGTCCCGCACGTCGAGGGGTTCGTCGTGCACCGGCCGCCGACCCGTCGTGTCCCGCACGTTCCTGCACAGGCCTTCGCCGTCGCCTCGTCGTCCACCGGTCGTCATCCCGAGCCGCGCGCCGTCGTCGTGATCACGGAGCATCGACGCATGACGACCACCAGCCGGACCACTCGGTACCCGTCGGTACCCCAGCACTGGGGACACCCGCCACCCCGTCGCCCCCTCGTTGTGGGACTGCGGGGGTCGTGCCGGGCGGCCGTAGCGTGGACGGGCGCCGCGCCGCTGCGGAGCACACAACCACGACCCGGTCTCGACCCGAAGGAGGCCCCGGGACACATGGCCACCCTGTCCGAGATCCTCATCCTCAACGGCGCACTGCCGATCGAACACCTCGACTCCATGACCGGCGACGAGACGATCGACGAGCGCGCGATCCGGTCCCTGGTGGACCAGGGCGTCGTGAGCGAGGCGCAGTACATCACGGCGCGTGCGGCGTCGAACAACTCGCACACCGTCCCGCTGACCGACTACCCGGTCGACGGCACCGCCGTGTCGATGCTGCCCGCGGCGCTCTGCCGCCGGCACGGGGTGCTCGGCATCGGGTTCGAGGGCGAGACGCTCGTGCTCGCGATGGTGAACCCGTCGAACGTGCTCGCGATCGACGACGCCCGCACCGCCTCCGGTCGCGCGATCAAGCCGCTCCAGGTCGAGGAGCGCGACCTCGTCAGCGCCCTCGACCGGTACCTGCGGGCCGACGACGAGATGAACGACCTGACGTCGTCGCTCGAGGACCAGTCGGCTGCACAGACGCAGCAGCAGGTGGACCTGACCGACGGTGCACTCGACGACGTCCCGATCGTCCGCTTCGTCAACCTGCTCGTGTCGCAGGCGATCCAGGACCACGCGTCCGACATCCACATCGAGCCGGGCGAGCACGAGGTCCGGGTGCGATACCGCATCGACGGCGTGCTGCACGAGATGGCCCCGGCGCCGAAGAACATCCAGAACGGCGTGATCAGCCGGCTCAAGATCATGAGCGACATCGACATCGCCGAGCGTCGGAAGCCGCAGGACGGCCGGATGTCGGTGCGCCACGGTGGCCGGCAGATCGACCTGCGCGTGGCGACGCTGCCCACGGTGTGGGGCGAGAAGGTCGTCATGCGCATCCTCGACAACACGAACACGTCGCTGACGCTCAAGGACCTCAACCTGCTCGAGCAGAACTTCCAGGCGTACCAGCGGTCCTACTCGAAGCCGTACGGCATGATCCTGGTCACCGGCCCCACCGGTTCGGGCAAGTCCACCACGCTGTACACGACGCTCAACGCGGTCGCGAAGCCCGAGATCAACGTCATCACCGTCGAGGATCCGGTCGAGTACCGGATGGCCGGCATCAACCAGGTGCAGGTGAACCCGAAGGCCGGCCTGACCTTCGCGTCCGCGCTGCGCTCGATCCTGCGCTCCGACCCCGACGTGGTGCTCCTCGGCGAGATCCGCGACCACGAGACGGCGCAGATCGCGATCGAGGCCTCGCTCACCGGTCACCTGGTGCTCTCGACCCTGCACACGAACGACGCGCCGTCGGCCGTCACCCGCCTGACCGAGATGGACATCGAGCCGTTCCTGGTCGGGTCCGCACTCGACTCGGTGGTCGCCCAGCGTCTGGCCCGCCGGCTCTGCGACCGGTGCAAGGCCCCCGCGGTGTACGAGGCCGAGCAGCTGCACGCGCTCGGGTTCCTCGACCGTGCGGACGCGGCCGTGCCGGAGTTCTTCGCGCCGATCGGCTGCGCCGTCTGCTCGAACACCGGGTACCGCGGCCGCATCGCCCTGCACGAGGTCATGACCGTCACCGAGGAGATCGAGCGGCTCGCCGTCGCACGGGCCTCGAGCGCCGAGATCAGCCGCGTCGCCCAGCAGCAGGGCATGCTGACGCTCCGACAGGACGGGTGGGAGAAGGTCAAGCTCGGCATGACCAGCGTCGACGAGATCCTGCGCGTGGTCGCGTAGTCCCGGGAGCACGAGGACGATGAACGAATCGGTGTACGACATCGAGGCCGGCGACGACCCCGTCGCCGGATGGCACCCGGGGACCCCGGGCAACGAGGTCGGCGGTCGTCGGGCTGCACGGCTCGCGGCTGCTGCTGCGGCTGCGGCGGCGTCGGCCTCCTCGGCGCCGTCGGGCACGTCGGCCGACGACCGGCCGAGCGTGCCGACGTCGAGCAACGCCGTCTACGACCTGTCGGCCGAGCCCGACTGGGGTGCTCCGACGGCGTGGAGCCCGGCACCGCCGGCCACGGCGGGGTCGGTTCCGGCGAGCACCGGTGTGGCGGCCGGTGCGGGGTCGTGGCCACCGCCCGCCGGCGACCCCGTCGCCGTCCCGGTCGCGCAGCCGCAGGCCGCGCCGGCCACGCCCCCGGCCGCCGTCCCACCGTCGACCGCGGCGTACGGGTACGCGGGATCGGTGACCGAGCACCTGCCGGTGGTACCCGCGGTGGCGACCACGAGCCTCCAGGCCGTCCCGGCGACGACCGGTCACGCGGTCGACCCCGCGTCGCACCCCGAGATCGGCTTCACCCGCCACGCTCGCGAGGTCGCCGACGCCGACCTCATCACGGCGCTCTCGCAGGTCGTGTACCAGGGCGCCTCGGACCTCCACGTCACCGCCGACGCGCCGCCGACCGTGCGGGTCGACGGCTCGCTGCGTCCCGCGGTCCCGGGGGGTCCGTGGGCACGCAACAAGGTGATCGCCGCACTGAAGACGCTGCTCACCCCCGAGCAGGCCGGCCAGTTCGACCACGAGCAGGAGCTCGACTTCGCGTACTCGCTGTCGCCGGAGTTCCGCTTCCGCGTGAACTACTACCAGCAGCGCGGCAACTGGGGCGCGGCGTTCCGCATCATCCCGACGAAGATCAAGACGCTCAAGCAGCTCGGCATCCCGCAGCACGTGGGGGAGTTCGCGAAGCTGCCCCGCGGGCTCGTCCTCGTCACCGGACCGAC
Organism: Curtobacterium sp. NPDC087080; assembly: GCF_044745105.1. Classification (NCBI taxonomy): domain Bacteria; kingdom Bacillati; phylum Actinomycetota; class Actinomycetes; order Micrococcales; family Microbacteriaceae; genus Curtobacterium; species Curtobacterium sp. NPDC087080. The sequence continues at coordinate 154,528 of NZ_JBIUZP010000004.1, forward strand.
CGGATCCGGCAAGTCGACCACCCTCGCCGCGCTCATCGACCTGGTCAACGAGACCCGTGCCGACCACATCGTGACGGTCGAGGACCCGATCGAGTTCATGCACGACCACAAGAAGGCGATCATCAACCAGCGCGAGGTCGGTGCGGACACGCACTCGTTCGCCGCCGCGCTGAAGCACGTGCTGCGACAGGACCCCGACGTCATCCTGATCGGCGAGCTCCGCGACCTCGAGACCATCTCCGTCGCACTGACCGCCGCCGAGACCGGCCACCTCGTCTTCGCGACGCTGCACACGCAGAGCGCTCCCGGCACCATCGACCGTGTGATCGACGTGTTCCCGCCGCACCAGCAGGGGCAGATCCGCACCCAGCTCGCGGCGACGCTCGAGGGGGTCGTCTGCCAGACCCTCGTGCCGAAGGCGAACGGGTCGGGCCGTGTCGTCGCCACCGAGATCATGAAGACGACGCCCGCGATCGCGAACCTGGTGCGCGAGGGCAAGACCTACCAGATCACCTCGGCGATGCAGGCCGGCCGTGACGCCGGGATGCACACGATGGACCAGGACCTCGCCGAGCTCGTCAACGTCGGCACCGTCACCCGCGCCGCCGCGATGGAGAAGGTGCACGACGAGGACGGCTTCGACCGGCTCGTGCAGCGCGTCGAGTCGCCGTCCGACTCGTCCGCAGCGGCGATCGCCGCGTCGGAGATCGACTTCGGCGACAAGTACTCCGGAGGGCACTGATGTCACTCGCGTTCGACTACCGGGGCCGTGACGGCGCCGGCAAGCTCGTCAAGGGTCGGCTCGACGCTGCGTCCGAGGGGGCGGTCGTGCAGCGGCTCCGCACGATGGGTGTCTCGCCGATCGCGATCACCGAGGCGAAGCCCGGCACCGGGCTGCAGACCGAGATCAAGATCCCGGGGTTCGAGAAGGGCGTCGGGCTCAAGGACCTCGCGATCACGGCGCGGCAGGCCGCCACGATGCTGAGCTCGGGGCTCTCACTGCTCCGGACGCTGAGCATCCTGGCCGAGCAGACGCAGTCGACCAAGCTGCGCGGCATCCTCGAGAAGGTCCGCGACGACGTCGAACGCGGTGTGGCGCTCTCCGACGCCGTCGCGAAGTACCCGGTCGACTTCCCGCCGATCATGATCAACATGATCCGGGCGGGGGAGACCGGCGGCTTCCTCGACCAGGCGATGGCGTCGATCGCGACGAACTTCGAGAAGGAGCAGAAGCTCAAGACGACCATCAAGTCGGCGATGACCTACCCGGTGGTCGTGCTCGTCATGTCGCTGCTCAGCGTGGTCATCATGCTGGTCTTCATCGTCCCGATCTTCCAGAAGATGTTCGAGGGGCTCGGTGGTGAACTTCCGCTGCCGACACAGATCCTCGTCAGCCTGTCGGCCTCGATGGTCTACATCGGACCTGTCCTCGCCGTCGCGATCATCGCGTTCGTCCTCTGGTGGCGTGCGAGGAAGAACACGGACGCGGTCCGGTCGTTCTTCGACCCGCTGAAACTGCGGCTGCCGGTGTTCGGCAAGCTCAACAAGAAGATCGTGATCGCGCGGTTCTCGCGGAACTTCTCGAACATGATCGGCGCCGGCGTACCCATTCTCCAGGCATTGCAGATAACCGGAGAAGTCTCCGGCAACATCGTCGTGCAACGTGCACTGGAACGCGTTGCAGAATCGGTTCGGAAAGGCAGTTCCATCGCTGATCCGTTGTCCGCGGAGACGGTCTTCCCGTCGATGGTGTCGCAGATGGTCGCCGTGGGTGAGGATGCGGGGTCCATGGAGATCATGCTCGAGAAGATCGCGGACTTCTACGATGAGGAGGTCACCGCCACCACCGAGGCGCTGACGTCGCTCATCGAGCCGCTGCTCATCGCCTTCCTCGGCGTCGTCGTGGGCGGCATGATCATCGCGTTGTACATGCCGATCTTCCAGATCTCGTCCGTCATCCAGCAGTCCGGTTGATCGCGCGCCCCTCGTCCGAGGGGAGACCGTGTGCATTCTGCCCCCGGTACTGGGGGCATTTTGCTGCGCCGATCACCCCCGTTCTCGGGATTATGCCGAGAATCCGCCCTGCATACAGTTGAGCAGGCGGCAGGGCACTGCTCCCGAACGCAATCCCACCCCATTTCCGAAGGAACGGAACAACAATGTACTTCGCTCTCATGGGCAAGCTCGAAGCTCGCCGCAAGGGACTGCTGGAGCAGAACGACAAGGGCTTCACCCTGATCGAACTCCTGGTGGTCGTCATCATCATCGGCATCCTCGCGGCCATCGCGATCCCGGTGTACCTCGGCATCCAGTCGAGCTCGAAGGACGCGGGCGTGAAGTCCGACCTGACGAACGCGAAGACCGCGGTCATCGCGTACTACACGGACAACCCGAACCCCTCTGCTGCCCCCGCACTCGCGACGGACCCGCTCGGCAAGTACGGCTTCCCCTCGAACACGACTCAGACGATCACCTTCGCGAAGGCCTACGCGTCCGGGGCGTTCTGCTTGAAGGCCGACGCGCCGAGTGACACGGCGAAGAAGTTCTGGGTCACCGATTCCAGCTCGGTACAGGGCCCGACTGCTACCGCACCCGCCGGCTGCAGCTGAGCAATGTGAAGAGAGGGGGAGCGAGCCGACATCCTGTCGGCTCGCTCCCCCTCAGCTCGAGGACGACGAGAGGAGGAACGATGATCGCCATCCGCCGCGCGCTCCAGCGCGTGCGCCGGTCCGACGAGGGGCTGTCCCTCGTCGAGGTCGTCATCGCCCTCCTCATCTTCACGGTGATCGTGATGGGCGCCCTCGCGTCCACCACCCTGGTCCTCCGCATGACCGCGGACAACCGCGGTCGGGTCGAGGCCGCCAACCTCGCCCAGCAGTACATCGACGTCGCGCGCATCGACGGCCAGAACGACCTGAACGGCCTGGCGAACAAGACCTACCCCGCCATCGCGGTGGACGGCGTCGAGTACACCGTCACGCGGACCGTGTCCTGGATCAACACGAACAACGTCGACACCGGTTGCACGGTCGCTGGCCTCTCGGGCAACGGATCCCTCCTCTTCCGTCGCGTGAACATCCGCGTGTCCTGGACTGGTCAGTCATCCACCACGCAGAAGATCGCGGCTGACACGGTCCTCGCGCCGACCAGCAAGATCAACGACCCCGCGCTCGGCACGGTCCTCATCTCGGTGACCTCGATCAACGGCGGCGGGACGAGCAACGTGACCGCGACCCTGGCACCCGACCGCACCGTCCCCGGCAACACCGCGCGCATGCTCGACGGCAGCGCGCAGCCCGACGTCACCAACGCGGACGGGTGCACCATCGCGAACAAGGTGGCACCCGGGACCTACACCGTGACTCTCAGCCCGCCGTCCGGCCAGTACCGCGACCAGGAGCAGGCCGCGAACCCGGTGAAGTCGGTCACGGTCGCCGCTGGGGACTCGGGAGGCGCAGCGTTCACGTACGACCCGGCGTGGGACTTCCAGAACCGGTACACGTCCGGGGTGAGCGCGTCGCTGCCGACGAACCTGACGACCTCGTACGTCAGCACCCTCGGCGTCTACCAGACCGCGGCCCCGGTCAGCGACCAGTACCTCAGCCCGATAGCGTCGGGCTACTCCGTCTACGCCGGGAAGTACGCTCCGACCGGCACTCCGGGCGGCTCCTGCCTGTCGACCGACCCGACCGCATGGCCGACGAGTGCAGATGGTCGGACCGGGAAGGCTCCGGCACAGGTCGCGCCCGCGACGGGGAGCTCGATCGCGTCGCCGACCGTCGCCATGGGAGCGGCGACGATCAACGTGAAGGCCCGGACGACGACCATCCGGGCCACGACGACGACCGCGGCCAACGGCGACCCGGGGTGCGCTGCGGGGATGACCTACACGTTCACCCGCACGGCGACGAGGAGCGACGGTACGGCGACCATCGCCCTGCCGTGGGGCACGTGGGCCGTGACCGAGAGTTCGGACGCGATCAACTTCAACCCCATCTCGCTCGGCAACATCATCGGTGGCCTGCTCGGCATCGTCGTCCCCGGCACCGCGAACGTCGTGACGCTCGACCCGAGGACCGCGGGGTGAGCGGGGCCCTGCTGCGGGTCGCGGACCGGATCCGGCGCGACGACCGCGGGCTGAGCCTGCCCGAGTTGCTCGTCACCATCATGATCTTCGCGATCGTGCTCGCCGTGGTCTCCGGGACGTTCGTCACCATGCTGCGGGCGACGACGTACGCCAACGCGACCGACACGAACGCCCGCTCGGCGTCGACGGCGATGAACGAGGTCACCCGACTCCTGCACGCCGCGATGCGGAACCCCCAGCAGAACGCGGCCGACGCCCCGGCGTTCGCCGTCGCTCGGACCGAGTCCATGACCTTCACGACCGCCGTGGACCTGTCGGGCGCGGCCCCGGTCGCGAACGCGGGTCCCGACCCCCGTCCGCAGCAGGTGGTGCTCGCGCTCGACTCCTCGCGACGCCTGGTCGAGACCGTCACCCCCGGACAGCCGGTCGTGTCCGGGTCGAGCTACTACCGCTTCACGGGCACACCGACGACACGGACCCTCGCACCGCCGGTTTCGGCGACCCCGAGCGGCCAGCAGGCCTTGTTCGTCTACTTCGACGCGACCAACACCGCGCTCGTCCCGGATGCGACGGGCGCGTTGAGTGCCGCGCAGATGCAGTCGGTCGTCTCGGTCGGCGTGACCCTCCGTCTGTCGAACAACGGTTCGGTCGCCGACAACAGCGTGACCCTCAGCAACCAGGTGAGCCTCCCCAACCTCCTCTCGACCGGAAGGGTCGGACCGTGAACGGACTCCGACAGCGCATCGACCTGACCCGCGCGCGCGACGACCAGGGGTTGGCGATGGTCATCGCGCTCATCTTCGGCATGGTCATCGTCGCCTTCGTCGCGACGTCGCTGTCGATCGCGACGTCCGGGAGGGTCAAGGCGAACGCCGACCAGAACTTCAACGCGGCGTTGAGCGCGGCGTACGCCGGCATCGCGGACTACCAGGCGCGACTGTCGAACGACAACACGTACTTCCAGTACGGCAACCCCGCATCCACCTACAGCCGAGGTAGCTCGGTGACGATGCCGCCGGCGGGCAAGGCCAACCCAGCGTTCGGGGTGGGCGCCGGAGCGTCGTGGGCGAAGGTCCCGGTGACGGCACCGGACACGCCGACGTCGTACTACCGGTACGAGGTCAACACCGCGCAGTACGGCACGAGCGGGACGATCAAGGTCCGGTCGACGGGGATGGTGGGCAACGCCGTGCGCTCGGTCGTCGCGTCCATCCGGCAGCAGGGCTTCATCGACTTCCTGTACTTCACCGACCTCGAGATCCAGGACCCTCAGATCTCCGGTGCCAGTACCACGAACTGCGTCCGGTACGCCTACCAGGGGCGGCCGACGACCGGCTGCAACGAGATCGCCTTCGGCAGCGGTGACGTCATCGCCGGACCTGCGCACTCGAACGACACCATGCGCATCTGCGAGGCGAAGTTCACCGAGACCCCCTCGACGTCCTACCAGCCGGCCGGCACCGCCCTGCGGTACACGGCGAAGAACTCCCTGAACCAGGCGTGCGCCGGGCAGCAGTTCCCGGCTGGCGTCAACCAGCCGTCGTTCGCCTCGTCGATCGGCATGCCGTCCACGAATTCGCAGCAGCTCCAGGAGACGCGCTCCGACCTCGGCGCCACCGTGCCCCGCCCCGGGTGCCTGTACACCGGACCGACCGACATCGTCTTCAACGCGGGCGGGACGATGACCGTGAAGTCGCCCGGCACGAAGTTCACGAACACGACGGGCGACGGTGCCACGGGTGGGTCGAACCCGGCGCAGTGCGGGCAGCCGGGCACGTCCTCGGGGCAGCTCGGCTCCGCTGCGGGCGCCACGATCCCGGTACCGGAGAACAACATCGTCTACGTGCAGAACATCCCGTCGGACGCATCGAACAAGAACGCCTCCTCGACCGTCGCGACCTGCAGCAACAACGGCGTGGGGTACCCGCTCGCAGGAGAGTCCACGCCGGGCCTCGGGACGGCGCCTTGTGCCTACGGCTCCCGCAACGGGGACGCCTTCGTGAAGGGCGACTTCCACGGGCAGCTGACCGTCGCGGCCCAGAACTACCTGTACGTCACAGGCGACCTGGACTACGTCGACTCGAGCGCGGACATCCTCGGCCTCACCGCGACGAACGCGGTGTGGGTGTGGAACCCCTACGGGGCCCTGTCATGGAGCAGGAACGGGGCGATGCTCGACGACGACGGGCGCGAGATCGACGCTGCGATCATCTCGGCCGCGCACACCTTCCAGGTGCAGAACTACGACCGAGGGGGTGCTCGCGGCAAGCTCACCGTCAAGGGAGCGATCGCCCAGCGGTTCCGCGGCATCGTCTCCTCGGGCAGCAACGGGTACGTGAAGGACTACCAGTACGACGCGCGACTCAAGTACACCGCTCCGCCCCGGTTCCTCAGCCCGGTCACCACCTCCTACGGCATCACGACGGTGGGCGAGGTCAAGGCAGCATTCCGGACCGACGGGAGCGCGGCATCGTGATCGGCGTACCCCCGGTCGTGCTGCTCGCTGTCCTCAGCGGCGGTGTCGGCCTCCTCATCGGCTCCTTCCTCAACGTCGTCATCCACCGCGTTCCCGCCGGCCTGTCCGTGGTGCGTCCGGCGAGCGCCTGTCCGACGTGTCACACCGCCATCCGGCCACGTGACAACGTGCCTGTGCTGTCCTGGGTGGTCCTCCGGGGCCGTTGTCGGCACTGCAGGACGGCGATCTCCGCGCGGTACCCGGTGGTCGAGCTCGCCACGGGCGTCCTGTTCGCCGTCGTCGTCGTGTGGGCCGTCGCGTCGGCCTCGTCGGCCTCCTTCGCGACGGCGGCCACGCTGCCCGTCGTCCTCGCGTTCCTGTACCTCATGGCGATCAGCGTGGCGCTGACGATGATCGACCTCGACGTGCACCGCCTCCCAGATCGCATCGTGCTGCCCGCGTACCCGGTACTGCTCGTGCTGTTCGCGATCGCAAGCGCTCTGAGCGGTGACTGGGGTGCGCTCCTTCGCGGCCTGGTCGGCATGGGTGCACTCGCCGCGGGGTACCTGCTGCTCGCCGTACTCGTCCCGGGCGGTATGGGTTTCGGTGACGTCAAGCTCGCCGGTGTCCTGGGGCTCGCGCTCGCGTACCTCGGTTGGGGACCCCTCGCAGTGGGCTCTTTCGCAGCGTTCCTGCTCGGCGGTACGTTCGCCCTCGTCCTCGTCGCCACGAGGCGCGTCGGTCGGCGCGGCGGGATCCCCTTCGGGCCCTGGATGGTGTGCGGCGCCTGGGTCGGTGTCTTCTCCGGCGCTGACTTCTGGAACGCCTACCTCGCACTCCTCGGCATCGGCTGAAGACCGGACGGAAAGACCACCATGGGAAAGAACATCGTCGGGCTCGACATCTCCGCGCAGTCCATCCGTGCGGTCGAGGTCGCCGACGCGGACAAGGCGAACCCGACCGTCGTCCGCATCGCGGAGGTCCCGACCCCCGAGGACTCCGTGACACGGGGCGAGGTGCTCGAGCCGAACACCGTGGCCGGGGCGGTCAAGCAACTCTGGTCCCTGGGCCGGTTCCGTTCTCGGGACGTGGTGCTCGGCATGGGGAACCAACGCGTCCTCGCGCGTCCGCTGACGGTACCGCGGGCGCCACTGGCGCAGGTCCGGGAGTCGCTGCCCTTCCAGGTGCAGGACATGCTGCCCGTCCCCGTCGGCGACGCGATCCTCGACTTCTACCCGACGAGCGAGGGCGTGCAGGACGGAGCGCCCGTGCTCGAGGGGTTGCTCATCGCTGCGGTCAAGGACGCGGTCCTGAACAACGTGCGCGCGGTGCAGCTCGCCGGCCTCAACCCGGTCGGGGTCGACCTCATCCCGTTCGCGCTGAGCAGGGTGCTCGCGACCCGGCGGTCCGTCCCCGGCACGGTCACCGTCATCGACCTCGGTGCGCAGACCACGTCGGTCGTGATCCTGACCGACGGTGTACCGCAGTTCGTCCGGATCATCCCGACCGGAGGGGCCGACGTGACGAAGGCACTCGCTGCGCGGATGTCCATCTCGTGGGACGAGGCCGAGATGGTGAAGCGGCACCTCGGCCTCGGTGCGGCCGCCCGGACGCCGGACGACCACCGGGCCGCCGGCGTCGTCCGTGAGTCCGTCGAGGAGCTCTACTCGAGCTTGAGGAACACCGTGAACTACTTCGTGAACACGCACCCGGACCAACCGGTCCGCGAGGTGGTGCTCGCCGGCGGCGGTGCTGCCCTGGGTGGCTTCGCCGACGGGTTCGGCGAACGTGTCGGGGTGCCGGTCCGGGTAGCGTCCGCGTTCGACGGTGTGGCGCGCGCCCGGTCTGTCCGGGACCACGACCTGGAGACCCGCGGATCGTCCGTCGCGGTCGCCTACGGCCTCGCGGTCGGAGGGAGAGCAGCATGACCAGCGCAGGAGCGGACGCCCGGTCCGCGGGAGGCCGGCGGCCCCTGTTCCGACGCACACCGTCGGTACCGTCACAGAGAAGGCCCGCGCCGCGCGCCCGGCCGGACGAACCGGACCGGCGGGGCAGGCGTACCGCCGTCACCGTCGGGTACGAGCCCCGGGTGCACCTGCTGCCGGCCGAGGTCCTGATCGAACGTCGGCAGCGAGCAGGCGTCAGACGAGCATGGTTGGTCGTGGCACTCGTCGCCGCCGTCGTCCTGCTCGGCACCGGTGGGGCGTACGCGACCGCGGCGAACGCCGAATCGGACCTCACCATCGCCCAGGACCACACCGTGTCGCTGCTCAAGCAGGAGCAGGGATTCGCCGAGGTGAAGACCGTCCAGGCGCAGTCGGCGCTCATCACGTCGGCGCAGCAGGTCGGCGGCTCGACGGAGATCGACTGGGGTACGACGCTCGAGGGAATCCAGGCATCGCTGCCGTCAGGGGTCGCGATCACCGGCGTCCAGGTCGACAGCGCGACGCCCCTGCAGGCGTTCTCCCAGTCGACGGCTCCGTTGCAGGGTCCCCGGGTGGCGACGGTCACGGTCACCGCGACCACCGCAGTGCTCCCGTCCGTCTCGGACTGGATCACCGCACTCGAGCTGATCCCGGGCTACGTCGACGCAAACGCCAACTCGGTCACGCTCGGCACGGACGACTCCGGCGGGTACACGGCGAACCTCACCATCCACCTCGACACCGGTGCCTACGACGGCAAGTACGCCGCCGAGAAGGGGGAGTGACGTGTCCCGCAACCGACTCATGCTCCTCGTCGCGGTGATGGCGAGCGTCGTGGTCGCCGTCGGCGGCTTCTTCCTCGGCGTGCAACCGCAGCTCGCACGGGCGGACGCCAGCGCCGACCAGCAGGCCTCGGCCGAACAGAGCAACGCGACGGCGGAGGGGCGCATCGCGAAGCTGCGCGCCGAGAGCCAGACCTTGCCGGCGCAGAAGGCAGAGCTCGCGGTCCTCGAGGGATCCATCCCCTCGTCACTCGACCAGGCAGCGTTCTACCGGGAGCTCTCGGACCTCGCGGACGCGGGTGGGGTGACCATCTCGTCGCTCACCACGTCCGATGCGCAGTCGTACGCTCCGCCGCAGGGTCCGGGAACGACCACCGAGGCGTCCGGCACCGCTTCGGCCGGGGCGACCCCGACCCCGACTCCCAGCGCCTCCGGCACCCCCGGAGCAGCCGCGGCGCCCGCCGTGACCACGAGCCCGGTCATCACCAGCACGAACTTCTCCGCGGTGCCGGTGACCGTCGGGGTCCAGGGGTCCTTCGAGCAGGCGACCGCCTACATGAAGGCCGTGCAGAACGGCAAGCGGCTGTTCCTCGTCTCGTCGATCGTCTCGTCGTCCTCCGCGAGCGGTTCGGACGCGAGCAACGAAGCCGGCCCCACGACCTGGACGCTCAGCGGCTTCATCTACGTCCTGCAGGACGCCGCCTCGACGCAGGCCGAACAGGCCGCAGCAGCGTCCTCGTCGAGCGCCTCGACGAACGGCTGACACCCCTCCTCAGAGCCCCCCGCGAAGTGGGTGCGACACGCCACGCCGCACCCACTTCCGCGACACCCGTCGCTGTGCCTACGATGCTCCCGACGCCGCACTCGCGGCTGCTCACACCCCTCTCGGACGGTCGCCTCAGGACGGCCGTTCCTCGTCGTGCCCGGAGTCGCGCGTGTTGGTCGGAATCGTGGAGTTCCTCGGCTGGTTCGGAGCCGTAACCGTCCTCGCAGGTTACCTGCTGTTCTCACTGGGCAAGATCCCGAACGGGCCGCTCTACCAGTCCCTCAACCTGGTCGGCGGGCTCTCCGTCGCCATCAATGTCGCCGCGCACCACGCGGTCCCGTCGACGATCGTGAACGGCGTCTGGGCGGTCATCGCCGTGGTGGTCCTGGTGCGGATGGGCCGCGCCCGTCGGGCTGCCCGACGCGGGGTCCCGGAGACACCCGCGGTCACCGTCCTGCACGTCGAGCCGCCGACGACGACGGCGGTCCTGCCGGTCGTCGGGCCTGCGCTGCGGGACCACGAGGCGGAGTCGACCCTGCGGGGCCACGAGGCGGAGTCGACCCTGCTCGACCACGACGAGGCCCCGGCGGAACGCGACCACGCGGCGGAGCCCGCGCAGCACGACCGTGCCGAGCCGCGCCTCCAGGACGGCACCGCGGCCCCCGTCGCCCCCATGACCGAGTCCGTCCCGGTCATCACCGCGACCATCGCGCTCGCGCTCGTCGCGGCGGCACAGCACCAGGCGAGCCAGGAACACCCCCGGGGCCAGGAGCACCCCCAGGGCCAGGGCCAAGGCCAGGCTCCCGTGCCAGAGCGCGACGCCGAGCAGGACCGCGAGCACGCGCAGGAGCGCGCCGCGCGGTGACGCGACGGCATCGGGACCCGCCACCCAGGATGCCCGGCAGTACGATCAAGCCATGTCCCGGTGGCTGATCGCGACGATGACGTCGATCCTCTTCATCGCCCTCGTCGTCGCGGTGACGGGCTTCGAGGCCCTGCTCGCCGACGTCGAGGCGATCCCGCAGCCGGACGCCGGCCCGTACCTCGGTCCGGCGATGGTGGTCGCGGCGGCCGCGGTCGTGTTCCTCGCCACGGCGGCGGGGATCCGCGAGGGCAACCCCGGCGTCACCGCACTCGTCGCCGCTGCGGGCACCTACCTGGCGATGCTCGCGACGGGAGCGGTGGGCTACTCGGTGACGCGGGGGGACGGAACCGAGCTCCTCGTGTTCCCCGCGGGTTCCGCGCTGAGCCCGTTCGTCGTCGGCTCGGTGGTCGTCGCCCTGCTCTGCGTCCTCGGCGGTGTCTCCGCCGCCCGGTACCAGGCCCGGTCGCGGGGGACCGCGCGGCGGTAGGATCCCGGAGCACGCACGAGGCACGACGGGGGACGCATGACCGACAACCAGCCGGGCGGGTGGGCACAGGTCCCGCACGTCGACACGCTCCGGGGCACGCAGGAGCCGCCGGTGCCCGTCACCACCCCGACCGCACCTCGCCCGCGTCGCCGGATGCGGCGCGGCGCACTGGTCGGGATCATCGCCGGCGGTGCAGCCGTGGTCCTGCTGCTCGTGACGGGCGTCGTCGGGTACACGACCCAGTCCTCCTCGCACTCGGCCGACCGGCCGGTGCGGGCCTTCCTCGACGACCTGACCGCTGGGCACGTGGACGACGCGCTGCGCCTGGCGGGTGTCGACCACGACGACGCGGACGTGCTGCTCACCGACGCCGCCTACGCGAAGGCGACGGACCGTGTCACCGGGTACCGCATCGCAGCGACCCGCACCGACGGTGACACCGCCACCGTGCGCGCGTACCTGCGACAGGGCGGCCGGGACGTCGCGTCCACCTTCACGCTCGACCGCACGGGGACCGACTGGGGGGTCTTCCCGGTGTGGGAGCTCCAGGCGCCGGACCTCGGACGGGTCCAGGTCTCGGTCCGCGGCCCCGGCGGGACCACGGTCGAGGTCGCCGGGCAGCGCGTCCGGACGTCCGATGACGGCATCGCGGACCTGACCGCCCTGCCGGGCTCGTACGCCGTGGCGGTCGACGGCGGGAAGTGGTTCACGGCAGCGGGTGCGACCGCGCGCGTCCCCGGCTTCAGCACGACCGGCTCGGTGCCGGTGTCCATGACCACGGAGCTCACCGACGACGGGAAGCAGGCCGCCCAACAGGCGGTCGACCGCTGGGTCGACGGGTGCATCGCCTCCACGGACCCGGCACCCGCTGGCTGCAGCTTCTACGCCTACGGCGAGGACCCGGCCTACACCTACACGAACCAGAAGTGGACGCTCGAGCAGCGCCCGCAGGTCACGGTCGGCGGATGGCTGTCGCGTGGGTGGACGGTCTCGACCTCGACCTTCGGTCGGGCCACCTTCACCGCGGACATCTCCGGGCCCGACGGTGTCGGTACGGCATCGGCGGGTCCGATGAACGTGAACGCGAGCGGGTACGTGTCGGGCTTCTCCGACGACGGCGCGACGTTCGAGTCCGCCATCGGCAACGGTTCGTCCGACGCGGGTTCCTGACGGGACGGGTCCGGTCCGCCGCTCGTCGGCCTGGAGGCCCGCCCCACCACCGCGGACGGGTCCGGACCGGCGGTCGTCGGCCTGGAGGCCCGCCCCACCACCGCGGACGGGTCCGGACGCGCGGTCGACGACCCGGAGGCTCGTCTCGCCACGCCAGCGTCGGCGCGCTCCGGGCGCGACGCGCCCGGATTGATTTCGCCGTGTGACGCGGGTAGTCTCTACCGGGTGTGCGCCCTCGGGCGCGCCCGAAATCCCGGGTCACCCTCGTCGACCTCGACGAGACCGTGCCGGGTCATCCATCCCACGACCTCCCTCCGCCGTCAGGCGGTGATCAGCGTGGGATGAGGAAGCCGACGGAATGCGTCGGCCAGAGCACGAGCGAAGAACCAGGAGAACAGTTGCCTACCATCCAGCAGCTCGTTCGCAAGGGTCGTACGCCCAAGGTCGTCAAGACCAAGGCGCCGGCACTGAAGGCGAACCCCCAGCAGCGTGGTGTCTGCACCCGCGTCTACACCACCACCCCCAAGAAGCCGAACTCGGCCCTGCGCAAGGTCGCTCGTGTCAAGCTCTCGAACGGCACCGAGGTCACGGCCTACATCCCCGGTGAGGGCCACAACCTGCAGGAGCACTCGATGGTGCTCGTCCGCGGCGGTCGTGTGAAGGACCTCCCCGGCGTGCGGTACAAGATCATCCGCGGCGCCCTGGACACCCAGGCCGTCAAGAACCGTAAGCAGGCCCGCAGCCGCTACGGCGCGAAGAAGGGTTGAGTTAGATGCCTCGTAAGGGTCCCGCCCCGAAGCGTCCCGTCGTCGCCGACCCGGTGTACGGCGCGCCGATCGTCTCGCAGCTCGTCAACAAGATCCTCCTGGACGGCAAGAAGGGCCTCGCCGAGCGCATCGTCTACGATGCACTCGAGGGCGTCTCCGCCAAGAACCAGCAGGACGCCGTCGCGACGCTGAAGAAGGCGCTCGACAACGTCCGTCCGACCCTCGAGGTCCGCAGCCGCCGCGTCGGTGGCTCGACCTACCAGGTCCCGGTCGAGGTCAAGCCGCACCGCGCGAACACCCTCGCGCTCCGCTGGCTCACCTCGTACGCCAAGGCCCGTCGCGAGAAGACGATGACCGAGCGTCTCATGAACGAGATCCTCGACGCGTCGAACGGTCTCGGTGCCGCGGTCAAGCGCCGTGAGGACACCCACAAGATGGCCGAGTCGAACAAGGCCTTCGCCCACTACCGCTGGTAATCCCGGCCCGGTAGTCCCGGCTCCGATCGGGCGTCGGTGGTCACGCACCACCGACGCCCGCCCGGGCGCCACCCTCTCCTACAACTCTTCCGGAGGAACCTGTGGCACAGGACGTGCTCACCGACCTGAACAAGGTCCGCAACATCGGCATCATGGCGCACATCGATGCCGGCAAGACCACGACGACCGAGCGCATCCTGTTCTACACGGGCATCACGCACAAGATCGGTGAGGTCCACGACGGCGCTGCCACGATGGACTGGATGGCGCAGGAGCAGGAGCGCGGCATCACGATCACGTCGGCCGCGACGACCTGCTTCTGGGACAACAACCAGATCAACATCATCGACACCCCCGGTCACGTGGACTTCACGGTCGAGGTGGAGCGCTCGCTCCGCGTCCTCGACGGTGCCGTCGCCGTCTTCGACGGCAAGGAGGGCGTCGAGCCCCAGTCCGAGACCGTGTGGCGTCAGGCGGACAAGTACGACGTCCCCCGCATCTGCTTCGTCAACAAGATGGACAAGCTCGGCGCGGACTTCTACTTCACCGTCGACACGATCATCAACCGCCTCGGTGCGGAGCCGCTCGTGCTCCAGCTCCCGATCGGTGCCGAGAACGACTTCGTCGGCGTCATCGACCTCATCGAGATGCACGCCAAGGTCTGGCCCGGCGACGCCAAGGGTGACGTGACCATGGGCGCCCAGTACGAGGTCCAGGAGATCCCCGCGGACCTCAAGGACCGCGCTGAGGAGTACCGCGCGAAGCTGATCGAGCGCGTCGCCGAGACCGACGACGCCCTGCTCGAGAAGTTCTTCGGCGGCGAGGAGCTGACCAAGGACGAGATCAAGGGCGCGATCCGCAAGCTCACGATCGCTTCCGAGGTCTACCCGGTCCTCTGCGGCTCGGCCTTCAAGAACCGCGGCGTCCAGCCGATGCTCGACGCGGTCATCGACTACCTCCCGTCCCCGCTCGACGTGCCGCCGATGATCGGCCACGACGTCAAGGACGAGGAGAAGGAGATCATCCGCAAGCCCGACGCCACCGAGCCGTTCTCGGCCCTGGCGTTCAAGGTCGCGGTGCACCCCTTCTTCGGTCGTCTGACCTACGTCCGCGTGTACTCCGGCTCGATCGAGTCCGGTGCCCAGGTCATCAACTCGACCAAGGGCAAGAAGGAGCGCATCGGCAAGATCTTCCAGATGCACTCCAACAAGGAGAACCCGGTCGACAACGTGACCGCGGGCCACATCTACGCGGTGATCGGCCTCAAGGACACCACCACCGGTGACACGCTCTGCGACCCGACCGACCAGGTCGTCCTCGAGTCGATGACGTTCCCGGAGCCGGTGATCGAGGTCGCCATCGAGCCGAACACGAAGGCCGACCAGGAGAAGCTCTCCACGGCCATCCAGAAGCTCGCGGAAGAGGACCCGACGTTCCGCGTCGAGCTCAACGCCGAGACCGGTCAGACGACGATCAAGGGCATGGGCGAGCTCCACCTCGACATCCTCGTCGACCGCATGAAGCGCGAGTTCAAGGTCGAGGCGTCGGTCGGCAAGCCGCAGGTGGCCTACCGCGAGACCCTGACCAAGGTCGTCGAGCGCTACGACTACACGCACAAGAAGCAGACCGGTGGTTCCGGCCAGTTCGCGAAGGTGCAGATCGCCCTCGAGCCGATGGAAGTCACGGCCGAGAAGGTCTACGAGTTCGAGAACGCCGTCACCGGTGGTCGCGTCCCGCGTGAGTACATCCCGTCGGTCGACGCCGGTATCCAGGACGCCATGCAGGTCGGCATCCTCGCCGGGTACCCGACCGTCGGCGTGAAGGCCATCCTCAAGGACGGCGCGGCGCACGACGTCGACTCGTCCGAGATGGCGTTCAAGATCGCCGGTTCGATCGCCTACAAGGAGGCCGCCCGCAAGGCCGGTCCCGCCATCCTCGAGCCGATCATGGCCGTCGAGGTGCGTACTCCCGAGGAGTACATGGGCGACGTGATCGGTGACCTGAACTCCCGTCGTGGCCAGATCGCCTCGATGGAGGACGCCTCGGGCGTCAAGGTGGTCCGCGCGAGCGTGCCGCTGTCCGAGATGTTCGGCTACGTCGGGGACCTCCGGTCCAAGACCTCTGGTCGTGCGGTCTACTCGATGACCTTCGAGACCTACAGCCAGGTCCCGGCCAAGGTCGCCGAGGAGATCATCGCGAAGAACAGCGGAGAGTAACGCTCCGGCGTTCTCTCCACAGGCGAGGGTGCCCGGCGACGGGCCCCTCGTCACCAAGTACAGTTAGACACACACCCTGCACGCCAACGGTTCACGGAACCGGGGGCATGCTCTCCGAGTCCTGAGGAGGACCCACAGTGGCCAAGGCCAAGTTCGAGCGGACCAAGCCGCACGTCAACATCGGAACCATCGGTCACGTCGACCACGGCAAGACCACGCTCACGGCGGCGATCACCAAGGTTCTGCACGACCAGTACCCGGACCTCAACGAGGCCCGTGACTTCGCTCAGATCGACAGCGCTCCCGAGGAGCGCGACCGCGGCATCACGATCAACATCTCCCACGTCGAGTACCAGACCGACAAGCGCCACTACGCGCACGTCGACGCTCCTGGTCACGCCGACTACGTGAAGAACATGATCACCGGTGCGGCCCAGATGGACGGCGCGATCCTCGTGGTCGCCGCCACCGACGGCCCGATGCCCCAGACGCGTGAGCACGTCCTGCTCGCCCGCCAGGTCGGCGTCCCGTACATCGTCGTCGCGCTGAACAAGTCCGACATGGTGGACGACGAGGAGATCCTGGAGCTCGTCGAGCTCGAGGTCCGTGAGCTCCTCGGCTCGCAGGAGTTCGACGAGGACGCCCCCGTCGTGCAGGTCTCGGCGCTCAAGGCGCTCGAGGGCGACGAGAAGTGGGTCAAGTCCGTCCAGGACCTGATGTCCGCCGTCGACGAGAACGTCCCGGACCCGGTGCGCGCCACCGACCAGCCGTTCCTCATGCCGATCGAGGATGTCTTCACGATCACCGGTCGTGGCACCGTCGTCACCGGTCGTGTCGAGCGTGGCACGCTGGACCTCAACTCCGAGGTCGAGATCGTCGGCATCCGCCCGACGCAGAAGACCACGGTCACGGGCATCGAGATGTTCCGCAAGCTGCTGGACAAGGCTGAGGCGGGCGACAACACCGGTCTCCTCATCCGTGGCCTCAAGCGCGAGGACGTCGAGCGCGGCCAGGTCGTCGTGAAGCCGGGTTCGGTCACGCCGCACACCGAGTTCAAGGCGAACGCGTACATCCTGACCAAGGAAGAGGGCGGTCGTCACAACCCGTTCTACGCGAACTACCGTCCGCAGTTCTACTTCCGCACCACGGACGTCACCGGCGTCATCACGCTGCCCGAGGGCACCGAGATGGTCATGCCCGGCGACACCGTCGCCATGTCGGTCGAGCTGATCCAGCCGATCGCGATGGAGGCCGGCCTCCGCTTCGCCATCCGTGAGGGTGGCCGCACGGTCGGCGCCGGTACGGTCGAGGAGATCGTCAAGTAACTCCCGGTTCTCCGGAAGACACTGCGCCAGCGGGGTCGGGCCTTCGGGTCCGGCCCCGCTTCGTCGTCCCTGGCGGACGTCCGGTCAGTCCGGGGGCGTTCCCGGTGACGGGTCCCAGGCGTCGACGGGCAACATCGTCGGAGTGACCCGTCTCCGCCGCTCCGCGACCAACGGTCGTGGCTACCACCGTGTCCGCAGCGGCACGGGGTTCTCGTACCGCGACCCGGACGGGAAGACCGTCACGGACGCCGTCGTCCGACAGCGCCTCGACGACCTCGTGATCCCTCCGGCCTGGGACGACGTGTGGATCTCGCCGTACGAGAACGGGCACATCCTCGCGACCGGCAAGGACGGCGTCGGCCGGCGTCAGTACATGTACCACCCCGGGTGGCGCGAGCGGATGGACCGGATCAAGTACGACCGGGCACTCGCTCTCGCGGAGTCGCTGCCGTCCGCGCGACGGATGGTCACGCAGGACCTGCGGCGACCCGAGCCCGACCGGCGGCGTGCTCTCGCCGCGGCGTTCCGGATGCTCGACCAGGGTTCGCTCCGCGTCGGCTCCGAGCGCTACGCCACCGAACACGGCAGCCGCGGCTTGTCGACGCTGCTGTGCGCGCACGCCCACGTGTCGGGCGACGACATCGAGCTCGACTTCCCGGGCAAGAGCGGGCAGGAGTGGTCGTCCACGATCCACGACCACGACCTCGCGCGGGTGATCGCCGGGATGAAGCGTCGCGGACCGAACGCGCGCCTGCTGTCCTTCCGTGCCGAGCGCGGTGCCGAATGGGAGCCGCTCGCCGCCGAGGACATCAACGAGTACGTGAAGGAGCGAGCCGGCGACGAGTTCACCGCGAAGGACTTCCGCACCCTGCACGGAACCGTCGCGGCCGCGGTGGACCTGGCGCGTACCGGCCCGCAGTCGAGTGAGGCGAAGCGCAAGAAGGCCGTCTCGCACGCCGTGAAGGCCGCGAGCGAGGAGTTGGGCAATACCCCGACGGTGTGCCGGCAGAGCTACATCGACCCGCGCCTGCTCGACGCGTACCAGCACGGCGAGACCATCGACCCCGAACGCCTCCACGCCGCCGAGTCCGAGGTGCGTGCCCTGCTCTACCGACAGTGACCTGAGGGGGCGGATCATGACGTACGGTTGGACACCGTGCCCGACCTCCCCCACCCGGGCACGGAAGGACCCCTCCCAGTCGTGACCGACGAGTGCATCCACGGTTTCCCCACCGAACTCTGCGACATCTGCTCCCCCCGACAGGCCGAGGTGCCTGCAGTCCCCTCCACGCCGACACCCCGTCGGACCCGCATCACCACCGACCTCCGTTCCACCCCGGCCCCCGCGCGCGGCTCCTCGTCGCTCCGGTCGCCGGCAGCTCCCGAACTGCCGGAGCCGCGCGTGTTCGCGTCGCTCCGGGCGCACCACGCCACCCACGTCGAGAACCTGGCGTCGATCGTCGGCGAGGGTGCGATCCTCGCCGCCGACGCGGCCACTCCGGCCGTCGACGTCAGCTCCGCCGAGACGCGTGCCGCGCGCGCCGAGGCGACCGCTCCCGACGGTGGCTCCGTGTCGGGCCACGTCCCGTTCACGCTCTCGCCGGACGCCACTCGCTGGGACGAGCTCCGCCGCGGCGCCGAGGGTGACCGCTGGTCCGACGCCGCCCGACGCACGCGTGCGACCGAGTACGTCGTGCTCGTCGTGCCGGTGTCCGCGTTCGGCGCCTCCGTGATCGTCGCCGACCAGGACGCCGAGGCCGACGACGTGCGCTTCGCGGTCGGACCGGAGGCAGCGACGAACCTGATCCGCCGGACGGACTTCACCGACCCGGAGATGCACGGCCTCGAGCTGCTCGCGGGGCCCCGCGTGCCGTTCTCGTCGATCGCCGTCATCGGGGTGCCGAACGACCGCGTCCGGCAGCAGGTCAAGACGCTGCTCGCCGAGCACCGCGTGACCGGTCCCCGGGTCGCGGTCTTCCCGCCGTGGTTCGTCCCGCCGGTGCCCGAGGAGTTCTGACCCGGTCGGACGACCTCCCTGCCATCGTGCCCGCTCGGCCTCGCCGAGCGGGCACGATCCGTTCCGCCGCCCTCGGCGGAGTCACTCGACGGAAGGTGTCGGGTCCCGTCTGGCCGTGCCGAGCGGGCGACATCCGTCACGCTCAGCACCCGGACCCGACCGATCCCACCCGCGCGGTGCTCGGCGCGCGGCGTGTCCTGCCCGCTCGCGGACCGACGCCGGGCCCGACGCAGCGGGCCCCGGCCTGTCGGGTCGAGGAGGGTGCCGAGGGCGGACCGAGCACCTCGTGAAGGTGCGCGACGCGCCCGGGGTGCGCCGCGCCTCCAGGCCGGGCAGAACCGCGCCGTTCCGGGCGAGCGCGCCGTCGCGAACCCCCCAGAACCCGACGACACGCCCGGGTTGCACGGATGCCGTGCCTATGCGAGACTTGTCCGGTTCCGAATTCCGCGGGCGTTCGCGCGCGCAGGATCACTGCTCTGGCAGTGCACAATCCCTCCGTCCAGCGGAGCTGGGTTGGGCCGCAGGCAGCAGAACACGATCGAGTCCCCACCACCACCTCGGGTGCAGCTGTGCCCGGAGTGCGGGGAAGCGACATGCCCACGCTGGACGGCCACGGTCGCCCTGCGCGGTTGACAGGAGAACAGCGGTCATCCCCCGAGGATGCGGCCGGTTGGTTCAGGAAAACAGCCAAGCCCTGCAGGAATGCACGGTGACGGCGGCGTCAGGCGGCCCGAGGGTGCGCGGCGCAGAGAGGACAGAGAGACACATGGCGGGACAGAAGATCCGCATCCGGCTCAAGTCGTACGACCACGAGGTCATCGACACGTCGGCCCGGAAGATCGTCGACACGGTGACCCGTGCCGGTGCGACCGTGGTCGGCCCGGTGCCGCTCCCCACCGAGAAGAACGTGGTCACCGTGATCCGTTCTCCCCACAAGTACAAGGACTCGCGCGAGCACTTCGAGAAGCGCACGCACAAGCGGGTCATCGACATCGTCGACCCGACGCCGAAGGCCGTCGACTCGCTCATGCGACTCGACCTCCCGGCCGACGTCAACATCGAGATCAAGCTGTAAGGGGGACTGACTGATGGCGAACTCAACCAAGACCGTCAAGGGCCTCCTCGGCAAGAAGCTCGGGATGACCCAGGTGTGGGACGAGAACAACAAGTTCATCCCCGTCACCGTGATCGAGGTCGGCCCGAACGTGGTCACCCAGATCCGCAACGTCGAGCGCGACGGCTACGAGGCGATCCAGATCGCCGCCGGCGCGATCGACCCGCGCAAGGTGAACAAGCCGGCCGCCGGCCACTTCGAGGCTGCTGGTGTGACCCCGCGTCGCACCCTCACCGAGATCCGCACCAACGACTCCGCCGAGTACACGCTCGGCCAGGAGCTCACCGTCGACACCTTCGAGGCCGGCCAGAAGGTCGACGTCGTCGGGACGTCGAAGGGCAAGGGCTTCGCCGGTGTCATGAAGCGCCACGGCTTCGCCGGTGTGTCCGCTTCGCACGGTGCTCACCGCAACCACCGCAAGCCCGGTTCGATCGGTGCTTCGTCGACCCCGTCGCGTGTCTTCAAGGGCATGCGCATGGCCGGCCGCATGGGTGGCGAGCGCGTGACCGTCCTCAACCTCACGGTGCACGCCGTCGACGCCGAGAAGGGTCTGCTGCTCGTCAAGGGCGCCGTCCCCGGTGCTCGCGGTCGCTCCGTCTTCGTCCGCACCGCCGTGAAGGGTAAGTGATCATGGCCACCGAGACCGCAACCACGATCGACGTCCTCGACGCGACCGGAGCCGTCGCCGGCAGCATCGAGCTGCCCGCCGAGCTCTTCGACGTCGAGACGAACGTCCCGCTGATCCACCAGGTCGTCACCGCGCAGCTCGCCGCCGCGCGTCAGGGCACCCACAAGACCAAGAACCGCGGCGAGGTCCGCGGTGCTGGTCGCAAGCCGTTCAAGCAGAAGGGCACCGGCCGCTCCCGTCAGGGTTCGGTCCGCGCTCCGGAGCACACCGGCGGTGGCGTCGTCCACGGACCGACCCCGCGCGACTACTCGCAGCGCACCCCGAAGAAGATGATCGCCGCTGCTCTGCTCGGCTCGCTCTCGGACCGCGCCCGCGGTGGCCGCATCGCCGCTGTCGAGTCCTTCGTCCCGGCTGAACTGCCCTCGACGAAGACCGCTCGCACGCTCATCGAGAAGGTCGCGCCCGTCAAGAACGTGCTCGTCGTGCTCGAGTCGGCCGACGAGCTCACGCTCAAGTCGGTCCGCAACCTGCCGAACGTCCACGCGCTCTCGTACGGCCAGCTCAACGCCTACGACGTGCTCAAGGCCGATGCCCTCGTCTTCAGCAAGAGCGCACTCGACGCCTTCATCGCGTCGAAGACCGCGAAGGAGATCTCCGCATGAGCGGCTTCAACAAGGACCCGCGCGACATCATCATCTCGCCGGTCGTCTCGGAGAAGAGCTACGGTCTGATCGACCAGGGCAAGTACACGTTCATCGTGGACCCCCGCTCGAACAAGACCGAGATCAAGCTCGCCATCGAGAAGATCTTCGACGTCAAGGTCGCGAGCATCAACACGCTGAACCGTCCGGGCAAGACCCGTCGCACGAAGTTCGGCCTGGGCAAGCGCAAGGACACCAAGCGCGCCATCGTGACGCTCAAGTCCGGTTCGATCGACATCTTCACGGCTGTCGGCTGAGGACCAGAGGGATAAATCATGGCTATTCGTAACTACAAGCCGACGACCCCCGGTCGTCGCGGCTCGTCGGTCGCCGACTTCGCTGAGATCACCCGTTCGACGCCGGAGAAGTCGCTGCTTCGTCCGCTGCCGAAGACCGGTGGCCGCAACAGCTCGGGCCGCATCACCACCCGCCACATCGGTGGTGGCCACAAGCGCCAGTACCGCGTGATCGACTTCCGTCGTCACGACAAGGACGGCGTGGACGCCAAGGTCGCACACATCGAGTACGACCCGAACCGCACCGCGCGCATCGCGCTCCTGCACTACGTCGACGGCACGAAGCGGTACATCATCGCGCCGAACAAGCTCAAGCAGGGCGACGTCATCGAGCAGGGCCCCGGCGCCGACATCAAGCCCGGCAACAACCTGCCGCTGCGCAACATCCCCGTGGGTACGGTCATCCACGCCATCGAGCTCCGCCCCGGTGGCGGCGCGAAGATGGCGCGTTCGGCCGGTGCCTCGGTCCGCCTCGTCGCCAAGGACGGCCCCTACGCGCAGCTCCGTCTGCCGTCGGGCGAGGTCCGCAACGTCGACGCCCGCTGCCGCGCCACCATCGGCGAGGTCGGCAACGCCGAGCAGTCCAACATCAACTGGGGCAAGGCCGGCCGCATGCGCTGGAAGGGCGTCCGCCCGACCGTGCGTGGTGTCGCGATGAACCCGGTCGACCACCCGCACGGTGGTGGTGAGGGCAAGACGTCCGGTGGTCGTCACCCGGTCAGCCCCTGGGGCCAGGCCGAGGGTCGTACGCGCAAGCCGAACAAGCCGAGCGACAAGCTCATCGTCCGTCGCCGTAACGCCGGCAAGAAGCGCAAGTAGGAGTTCAGAAGATGCCACGCAGTCTGAAGAAGGGCCCCTTCGTCGACGAGCACCTGCTCCGCAAGGTCGTCACGCAGAACGAGGCCAACACCAAGAACGTGATCCGTACCTGGTCGCGTCGCTCGATGATCGTCCCGAACATGCTCGGGCACACGATCGCCGTGCACGACGGCCGCAAGCACATCCCGGTGTTCGTCACCGAGTCGATGGTCGGTCACAAGCTCGGCGAGTTCGCGCCGACCCGCACCTTCCGTGGTCACGTGAAGGACGACAAGAAGGGCCGTCGCCGCTAAGGCGGGGACGAAGAGGAGGAACGAAATGGTGGAGTCGATCGCACGCGTGCGACACATCCGCGTCACGCCTCAGAAGGCCCGTCGCGTCATCGAGCTGATCCGCGGCAAGCAGGCTCACGAGGCCCTCGCCATCCTGAAGTTCGCCCCCCAGGGCGCTTCGGAGCCCGTGTACAAGCTGGTCGCCTCGGCGATCGCCAACGCACGTGTCAAGGCGGACTCGACGAACAGCTTCCTCGACGAGCGCGACCTCTACGTGAGCCGCGTCTTCGTCGACGAGGGCACGACCCTGAAGCGGTTCCAGCCGCGTGCCCAGGGCCGGGCCTTCCGCATCAACAAGCGCACCAGCCACATCACGGTCGTCCTCGCGACGCCGGACGAGGCCGAGGTCGCCGCGACGAGCAAGAAGGCGAGCAAGTAATGGGCCAGAAGGTCAACCCGTACGGCTTCCGTCTCGGGATCACGACGGACCACGTCTCGCACTGGTTCACCGACAGCACGAAGGCCGGTCAGCGCTACGCCGACTACGTGGCCGAGGACATCAAGGTGCGCGAGTACCTGAAGAAGACCCTCGACCGCGCCGGTGTCGCCCGCATCGAGCTCGAGCGCACCCGTGACCGCGTCCGCGTGGACATCCACACCGCGCGTCCGGGCATCGTCATCGGTCGCCGTGGCGCCGAGGCGGAGCGCGTCCGTGGCGAGCTGGAGAAGCTCACCAAGAAGCAGATCCAGCTCAACATCCTCGAGGTCAAGAACCCCGAGACCGAGGCCCAGCTCGTCGCGCAGGGCATCGCCGAGCAGCTCTCCGCTCGTGTCGCGTTCCGTCGCGCCATGCGCAAGGGCCTGCAGGGTGCACAGCGCGCCGGCGCCAAGGGTGTCCGCATCCAGGTGTCGGGTCGTCTCGGCGGTGCCGAGATGTCGCGCTCGGAGTTCTACCGCGAGGGCCGCGTGCCCCTGCACACGCTCCGCGCCAACATCGACTACGGCTTCTACGAGGCGCGCACCACCTTCGGTCGCATCGGCGTGAAGGTCTGGATCTACAAGGGCGACATCACGAACAAGGAGCTCGCTCGCGAGCAGGCGAACCAGCGTTCGTCGCGCCCGGAGCGTCGTGGCGGCCCCCGTGGCGAGCGCGGCGACCGTCGTGGCGGCGACCGTGGCGGCCGTCAGCAGCAGGCCCCGCAGGACGCGCCGGCCGGCGCAGGAGTTGAGGCGTAACCATGCTTATTCCCCGTCGAGTCAAGCACCGCAAGCAGCACCACCCGAAGCGCTCGGGTCAGGCCACCGGCGGTACCAAGGTCAGCTTCGGCGACTACGGTATCCAGGCCCTCACCCCGGCCTACGTGACCAACCGTCAGATCGAGTCCGCTCGTATCGCGATGACGCGTCACATCAAGCGTGGCGGCAAGGTGTGGATCAACATCTACCCGGACCGTCCGCTGACCAAGAAGCCGGCTGAGACCCGCATGGGTTCCGGTAAGGGCTCGCCCGAGTGGTGGGTCGCCAACGTCAAGCCGGGTCGTGTGCTCTTCGAGCTCTCCGGCGTCAACGAGGACATCGCCCGCGAGGCGCTGACCCGTGCAATCCACAAGCTGCCCCTCAAGGCACGCATCATCAAGCGCGAGGAGGGCGACGCGTAATGGCGATCGGTTCCAAGGAGCTCCGTCCCACGGAGCTCGACACGTTCGAGAACGAGCGTCTCGCTGACGAGCTGAAGAAGGCCAAGGAGGAACTCTTCAACCTCCGCTTCCAGTCGGCCACCGGCCAGCTGGAGAGCCACGGTCGTCTCCGTGCCGTCAAGCGCGACATCGCACGCATCTACACCGTCCTCCGCGAGCGCGAGCTCGGCATCCGTGCCACCCCCGCGCCCGTCGAGACCGCCACCAAGGCCAAGAAGACGAAGAAGGCTGACAAGCCGGCCGAGTCGACCGAGGCCGCTACCGCCGAGGAGAACTGATGGCGAACGAAGAGAACAACTCCGCCGCCTCGACCCGCGGCTACCGCAAGACGCGTCGCGGCTACGTGACGAGCGACAAGATGGACAAGACCATCGTGGTCGAGGTCGAGGACCGCGTGAAGCACGCGCTCTACGGCAAGATCATCCGCCGCACGTCCAAGGTGAAGGCCCACGACGAGCTCGGCACCGCTGGTGTCGGCGACCTCGTCGTGATCAGCGAGACCCGTCCCCTCAGCGCCTCCAAGCGCTGGCGCCTGGTCGAGATCCTCGAGAAGGCCAAGTAGGCCCCGGCCTGCTTCGGAATAGGAGACAGCAGTGATTCAGCAGGAATCCCGCCTGAAGGTCGCCGACAACACGGGTGCCAAGGAGATCTTGACCATCCGCGTGCTCGGTGGCTCGGGTCGTCGCTACGCCGGTCTCGGTGACGTCATCGTCGCCACGGTGAAGGACGCCATCCCCGGCGGCAACGTGAAGAAGGGTGACGTCGTCAAGGCGGTCATCGTTCGCACCAAGAAGGAGACCCGTCGTCAGGACGGCTCCTACATCAAGTTCGACGAGAACGCGGCAGTGATCCTCAAGGCCGACGGCGACCCGCGCGGTACGCGCATCTTCGGTCCGGTCGGTCGCGAGCTCCGTGACAAGAAGTTCATGAAGATCATCTCGCTCGCGCCGGAGGTGCTGTAAGCCATGGCGAACATCAAGAAGGGTGACCTCGTCCAGGTCATCACGGGCGCCAAGCAGGAGCGTGGCGGCGACCGTGGCAAGCAGGGCAAGGTCATCGAGGTCCTCAAGGACAAGAACCGCGTCGTCGTCGAGGGCGTGAACTTCGTCACGAAGCACGTCCGAGTCGGCCAGACGCAGCGCGGGTCGAAGACCGGTGGCATCGAGCAGCACGAGGCTCCGATCCACGTGTCGAACGTCGCCATCGTCGACCCGAAGACCAAGAAGCCGACCCGCGTCGGTTTCCGTACCGAAGAGGTGGAGAAGGACGGCGTGAAGAAGACCGTCCGCGTCCGCTACGCCAAGAAGTCGGGTGAGAAGCTCTGATGACCGACACGACTGCCGCGCCGGAGACCAAGGTCGAGCCGCGCCTCAAGCAGAAGTACAAGAACGAGATCAAGACCGCTCTCACCGAGCAGTTCGGGTACGCGAACGTCAACCAGGTCCCCGGCCTGGTCAAGGTCGTCGTGAACACCGGTGTCGGTGAGGCCGCTCGTGACTCCAAGGTGATCGACGGGGCCGTCAAGGACCTCACCGCGATCACCGGTCAGAAGCCGGTCGTGACGAAGGCCCGCAAGTCCATCGCGCAGTTCAAGCTGCGTGAGGGCCAGGCCATCGGTGCGCACGTCACCCTCCGTGGCGACCGCGCGTGGGAGTTCATCGACCGCCTCGTCACCCTCGCCCTGCCCCGCATCCGCGACTTCCGCGGTCTCAGCGACAAGCAGTTCGACGGCAACGGCAACTACACGTTCGGTCTCACGGAGCAGTCGATGTTCCACGAGATCGACCAGGACCGCATCGACCGCGTGCGTGGCTTCGACATCACCGTCGTGACCACCGCGAAGACGGACGACGAGGGCCGCGCGCTGCTCCGCCAGCTCGGCTTCCCGTTCCGTTCGGCCGACCAGACGGTCTAAGATAGTCCGGGCGCTGCGGGCCGGAGGATTCACGTCCTCCGGCCCGCACGCACGAACACCGGCCGACGGCGACAGCCGCCGGCCCCCAGGTCTCCGGGATCCGCTCGGAGACCACCCGATCGCTCAGGTCGGCATTCGTGGAACGGGTGTCGAAACCAGGCGAAGAATGGACGACCATCATGACGATGACCGATCCGGTCGCAGACATGCTGACCAGATTGCGGAACGCGAACTCGGCGCACCACGACGCCGTCTCGCTCCCCAGCTCCAAGCTGAAGAAGAACATCGCCGAGATCCTCAAGCGCGAGGGTTACATCAGCGAGTGGAAGATCGAGGACGCCCGCGTCGGGCAGACCCTCACGATCGACCTGAAGTACGGCCCCGAGCGCGAGCGTTCGATCGCCGGGATCAAGCGCGTCTCGAAGCCCGGTCTCCGGGTCTACGCGAAGTCGACGGAGCTCCCCCAGGTCCTCGGTGGCCTCGGCGTGGCGATCCTCTCGACCTCGTCGGGACTGCTCACCGACCGTGAAGCCGAGCAGAAGGGCGTGGGTGGGGAAGTCCTCGCCTACGTGTGGTGATCGACAATGTCTCGAATCGGACGTCTTCCCATTGACATCCCCGCGGGTGTGACCGTCGCCATCGACGGCCAGACCGTCGCGGTCAAGGGCCCGAAGGGCGAGCTCGCGCTCACCGTCGCGGAGCCCATCCAGGCCAAGGTCGAGGAGAACCAGGTCCTCGTCACCCGTCCGGACGACGAGCGCAGCTCGCGTGCGCTGCACGGCCTGACCCGCACCCTCATCGCGAACAACATCGTCGGCGTGACCCAGGGCTACTCCAAGGGCCTCGAGGTCGTCGGTACCGGTTACCGCGTCGCGGCGAAGGGCAGCAACGTCGAGTTCGCGCTCGGCTACTCCCACCCCATCACGGTCGAGCCGCCGGCGGGCATCAGCTTCGCCGTCGAGGGCAACAACAAGCTCACCGTGTCGGGCATCGACAAGCAGGCCGTCGGCGAGGTGGCTGCCAACATCCGCAAGCTGCGCAAGCCCGAGCCCTACAAGGGCAAGGGTGTCCGCTACGCGGGCGAGATCGTGCGCCGCAAGGCCGGAAAGTCAGGTAAGTGATCATGGCTCTCGGTATCCGAGGAAAGAGCAAGTCGGCCGCCAAGGCGCGCCGTCACAACCGTCTCCGCAAGAAGATCACCGGCACCGAGGCGCGTCCGCGTCTCGCCGTCACCCGTTCGTCGCGTCACGTGTTCGTCCAGGTCATCGACGACGCGAAGGGCCACACCCTGGCCAGCGCGTCGACGATGGAGGCCGACCTCCGTTCGTTCGACGGCGACAAGACGGCCAAGGCCCGTCGCATCGGCGAGCTCGTCGCCGAGCGCGCGAAGGCCGCTGGCGTCGAGGCCGTGGTCTTCGACCGCGGTGGGAGCAAGTACGCCGGTCGCGTCGCCGCGATCGCCGATGGTGCCCGTGAAGGAGGGCTGAACCTGTGAGCGACATCGCGAACAACAACGAAGCGGCCGAGACCGAGACCGCTGCTGCGACGGAGACCGTCGCCAAGGCCGCGGCCGGCAAGGAAGCGGAAGCCCCTGCCGTCGCCGAGCGTCCGGTCGAGACCGCCGCTGGTTCCGCGTCGAACAACCGCGACAACGCCGACCAGCGCGGCCGTCGTGGCGGTGGACGTGACCGTCAGCAGGGTCGTGACCGCAACAACCGCGGTGGCGACAGCCAGTTCCTCGAGCGCGTGGTGACCATCAACCGCGTCTCGAAGGTCGTCAAGGGTGGTCGTCGCTTCAGCTTCACGGCGCTCGTCGTCGTCGGTGACGGCAACGGCCTCGTCGGTGTCGGCTACGGCAAGGCGAAGGAAGTCCCGACCGCGATCTCGAAGGGCGTCGAGGAGGCGAAGAAGAACTTCTTCCGCGTCCCGCGCGTCGGCAACACCATCCCGCACCCGGTGCAGGGTGAGGCCGCTGCGGGCGTCGTCCTGCTGCGTCCGGCCGCTGCCGGTACCGGTGTCATCGCCGGTGGTCCGGTCCGCGCCGTGCTCGAGTGCGCCGGCATCCACGACGTCCTGAGCAAGTCGCTCGGTTCGTCGAACACCATCAACATCGTGCACGCGACCGTCGAGGCGCTGCAGCAGCTCGAGGAGCCCCGCGCCGTCGCGAGCCGTCGTGGCCTCGACGTCGACCGGGTCGTCCCGGCCCGTCTGCTCCACGCCGAGGCTGCGGCGCTGCGTGCCGCGACCGAGAAGGCAGGTGCGTGATGGCGATGCTGAAGATCACGCAGACGAAGTCCGTTATCAGCGAGAAGCAGTACCAGCGCGACACCCTGCGCAGCCTGGGCCTCAAGCGCATCGGCCGTACGGTCCTGCGTGAGGACAACGCCCAGAACCGCGGGTACATCGCGACGGTGGCGCACCTCGTGAAGGTCGAGGAGGTCGACGCATGAGCGACGAGAAGAACGAGCGGGTCCAGGTGCTGAAGCTGCACCACCTCCGCCCGGCTGCCGGTTCCAAGAAGGACCGCACCCGTGTCGGCCGTGGTGAGGGCTCGAAGGGCAAGACCGCCGGCCGTGGTACCAAGGGCCAGAAGGCTCGCTACCAGGTCAAGGTCGGCTTCGAGGGTGGGCAGATGCCGCTGCACATGCGCACTCCGAAGCTCCGCGGGTTCAAGAACCCGTTCCGCGTCGAGTACCAGGTCGTGAACCTGGACAAGATCGCGGAGCTCTACCCGAACGGTGGCGACGTCACCGTTGCGGACCTGGTCGCCAAGGGCGCCGTCCGCAAGAACGAGAAGGTCAAGGTTCTCGGTCAGGGTGACATCAGCGTGAAGCTCACGGTCTCGGTCGACAAGGTCTCGGCGTCCGCCGCCGAGAAGATCGCGGCTGCTGGCGGAACCGTCTCCCAGTAACCCCCGTCGGCGGCCCGTGCGTTTGCGCACGGGCCGCCGTTACGGTTTCCTTGACAGTGGCCGGCGTCCGTCGGCCAGGTCGGCGCTGCCGATCGACACCGTGATGACCCCGATCGGGTCGCCGGTCCCAGAAGTTCGGAGTCCTCGTGTTCAGAGCGGTCGCGCGCATCATGCGCACCCCAGATCTTCGGAAGAAGATCGGCTTCACCCTCGCGATCATCGCGCTGTTCCGTCTCGGGTCGTACATCCCCGCGCCGTTCGTCGACTACGCCGCCGTGCAGAGCTGTCTCGCCAGCGCGTCGTCCTCCGGCGGCCTCTACGATCTGATCAACCTCTTCTCCGGCGGCGCGCTGCTCAAGCTCTCGGTCTTCGCGCTCGGGATCATGCCGTACATCACGTCGTCGATCATCGTGCAGCTGCTGCGCGTGGTCATCCCGCACTTCGACGCCCTCTACAAGGAGGGCCAGTCCGGCCAGGCGAAGCTGACGCAGTACACGCGCTACCTCACCATCGCGCTCGGTGTCCTGCAGTCGACCACCCTCATCACGGTCGCGCGCTCCGGTGCCCTGTTCGGCACGAACGCCTCCGCCTCTTGCTCGTCGATCATCTCGAACGACAGCTGGTACGCGATCATGCTCATGGTCGTGACGCTGACCGCCGGCACGGGCCTGATCATGTGGATGGGCGAGCTCGTCACCGAGCGCGGCATCGGCAACGGCATGTCGCTGCTGATCTTCACGTCCATCGCCGCGCAGTTCCCGTCCGCGCTCTGGGCGATCGAGCAGTCGCAGTCCTTCGAGCTCTTCCTGTTCGTCATCCTGGTCGGCCTGGTCATCATGATGGCCGTCGTCTTCGTCGAGCAGTCGCAGCGGCGCATCCCGGTGCAGTACGCCAAGCGCATGGTCGGTCGCCGCACCTACGGCGGCAACAACACCTACATCCCGATCAAGGTGAACATGGCCGGCGTCGTGCCCGTCATCTTCGCCTCGTCGCTGCTGTACCTGCCGGCCCTGGTCGCGCAGTTCAACCAGCCCTCGGACGGCTCCGAGCCGGCCGCGTGGGTGACCTGGATCCAGAACAACCTGACCTCGGGTGACAACTGGTTCTACATGGTCCTGTACTTCCTGCTCATCGTCGGGTTCACGTACTTCTACGTCGCGATCACCTTCAACCCCGAAGAGGTCGCCGACAACATGAAGAAGTACGGCGGCTTCATCCCGGGCATCCGGGCCGGTCGTCCGACGGCCGAGTACCTCGACTACGTCCTGACCCGGGTGACGTTGCCCGGCTCGCTCTACCTCGGTCTCATCGCGCTCATCCCGCTGGCAGCACTGGCGCTGTTCGGCGCGAACCAGAACTTCCCGTTCGGCGGCGCGAGCATCCTCATCATCGTGGGTGTCGGTCTCGAGACCGTGAAGCAGATCGACTCGCAGCTGCAGCAACGTCACTACGAAGGGCTTCTCCGTTGAGCGCACGTCTCATCATCGTCGGACCTCCCGGAGCCGGGAAGGGCACCCAGGCCGGTCGGATCGCCGAGGGCTTCGGCGTCCCCGCGATCTCCACGGGTGACATCTTCCGCAAGAACGTCTCCGAGGGCACCCCGCTGGGCGTGCAGGCGAAGGCGATCATGGACGCGGGTAACTACGTGCCCGACGAGCTGACGAACGAACTCGTCAAGTCGCGGCTGAGCGAGCCGGACGCGGAGCAGGGCTTCCTGCTCGACGGCTACCCGCGCACCGTGGGGCAGGTCGAGTACCTCGACGCGCTGCTCGCCGAGCAGGGCACCGGGATCGACGCCGTCGTGCAGCTCGTCGCCGACCAGGACGCGCTCGTGGCGCGACTCCTGAAGCGTGCCGAGGAGCAGGGCCGCAGCGACGACAACGAGGAGACGATCCGTCGTCGCCAGGAGGTCTACACGGAGCAGACGGCCCCGATCGTGGCGGCCTACGCCGAGCGCGGTCTCGTGGTCGACGTCGACGGGCTCGGCGGGATCGACGAGGTCGGTGACCGCATCCAGGCGGCGCTGACGTCGCGCGGCCTCACCGCGGGCGTCTGACTCCCGTCGTGCGGCGTCGGAAGCCCTCGATCTACAAGTCGCCGGAGGAACTCCGGGCGATGGTCCGCCCCGGGCTGCTCACCGAGGCCGCCCTCGGTGCGGTCCGTGCCGCGATGCGTCCCGGCATCACCACGGGCGAGCTCGACGCGATCGCCGAGCGCACGATCCGTGACGGTGGCGGTGTGCCGAACTTCCAGCTCGTCCCGGGCTACCGGCACACCCTGTGCGTGTCGGTGAACGACGAGATCGTCCACGGGATCCCCGGGGACCGCGTCCTCGCACCGGGCGACATCGTCTCGGTCGACGCCGGCGCCGAGGTCGACGGGTGGAACGGTGACAGCGCCTTCACGACCGTGCTGCCCGGCGGGGACGCCACGTCCACCACGGCTCGGCAGACGCTCTGCGACACGACGGAGCGCGCCCTCTGGCACGGCATCGCCGCGCTCGCGCACGCGCGGAACCTCAACGAGGTCGGCGGCGTCATCGAGGACGCCGTCGACGAGACGGGGACCTGGGGCATCGTGGAGGACTTCACGGGGCACGGGATCGGCCGCTCGATGCACGAGGACCCGCCCGTCTTCAACTACCGTGTCCGCGGTGCCGGCCCGGCCGTCCGACCCGGGCTGGTCGTCGCGATCGAACCGATGGTGACGGCCGGGACGATCGACAGCTCGACGGACGACGACGAGTGGACGATCAGGACGCTCGACGGCTCCGACGCGGCGCACTGGGAGCACTCCGTCGCCGTGCACGCGGAGGGCATCTGGGTGCTCACCGCCTCCGACGGCGGCGCCTCCGGTCTCGTACCGCTCGGCGTCACGCCGGTCCCCGTCCCGTAGGGCCGACCGCCGGCACTCCGCCGCGGCGGGTCCTTCCGCACGCCCGGCCGGGAGGCTCGTCCCGACGCCGCGGGTCGTCTCCCGTCACCGACGCTGGCCGCTACCGGCTCCGGTCCGGGTGACCGCGCCGGTGCCGGTTCCCGACGGGCTCAGTTCCCGACGGAGCAGGTCTGCTCGGAGGCGGACTGCCCGGAGATGTTCGAGGGCAGCGGCGTCGCCGTCGGCGTGCCGGCAGCCGGCGCAGCACCGGATGCAGCACCGGACGGCGCACCGCCCGAGGCGTCTCCGCTGCCGGCCGACGCCTCGCTCGGCGCCGTGTCCGTGCCCGGCGTGCTGCCCGCGGTCGGTGACTCCTCGGACGCCCGGCCGGTGCTGGAGTCGCTGAGCGAGGTCTTGCGGTCCTGCTGCAGCACGACGTTGAGCTCGTGCGCAGCCGCCTCGTCGACGAGCACGTGCGCGGTGTCGGACGGGTCGTCCACGACCGGGTACTGCACGAACAGCATGTCGGACGTGCTCATGCCGCGGAGCGTCGAGGCGAGGCCGACGAGCGTCCGGGTCTGCGCCAGACCGTCCGACAGCGTCATGTTCGACAGTGCCGCACCGGCCAGCTTGTACAGGGTCACCGGGTTCGACAGGGTGCCGTCCGAGGCCACCTTGCGGAGCAGGGCCGACAGGAACACCTGCTGCGAGCTGATGCGGGCGAGGTCGCTGCCGTCGCCGACGCCGTGTCGGCTGCGCAGGAACGCCAGCGCGTCCTGGCCCTCGAGCGTGTGCTGTCCGGCCGCGAGGTGCAGGCCCGTGTACGAGTCGTCGATCGGCTTCGCCACGCAGACGTCGACGCCGCCCAGGGCGTTCGACATCTCGATCACACCGTCGAACGTGATGAGGCCGGCGTACGGGATGGTGAGCCCGGTGAGGTTCTCGACCGTGTCCACGGCGCAGGAGATCCCGCCGCGCCCGAGCGACTCGTTGATGAGCTCCCGGTCGACGGCCGGGTACGAGGTGCCCGTCTCGGGGTTCGTGCACGCCGGGATCGGCACCTTGAGGTCGCGGGGGAAGCTGACCGCCGTGAGCTGCTGGTGGTCCTGCGAGATGTGGACGAGGATCGTGACGTCGTTGCGGGCGCCCTCGACGTCCTCGTCGGAGTCGAACTGCCCGACGCGGGTGTCGCTGCCGAGGAGCAGGATGTTCGCCCCGCCCTGCATCGCGGTGATGTCGGCGGTCTTCGCGGTGTTCTGGTCGTCCTTGCTGAGCTCGACGGTGTGCGGTGCGGCGGCGAGCTGCGCGCCGGCGATGGCCGCGACGCTCGTGCCGCTGACCAGGACGACGGCGACGGCGGCGGCGACGAACCCCAGCAGCGTGCCCCATCCGCGACGGCGCGGCAGCCGGCCGTGGCGGGCGAGGGGGCGGCGGGGTGCTTCGGGCACGTGGTCTCCGATCGGTTCTCCGGCGCAGGTGCCGGACGGTCAGCGATCGCCAGGCTACGGCGGTGGGCCCGGTCCGCAACCGGGAAGCGACCGAGGATCCACTCTGGACCGTTCAGCCCGGGGCCCGACAGCCCCAGACGGAGGGACCCGGCGCGGCCCGGAACCCGCCGGCACTTGGCAATCTGCGCTCGATCCCATACGATTGATCTTTGGTGTGTCATGCCCTTCGGCGTGGCGCCCGACCCGCAGACCGGCTCGGGGATCACACCGGTAATCCAACCAAGCGACAGTGAGGCTATGGCCAAGAAAGACGGCGTCATCGAGATCGAGGGCTCGGTGCTCGAAGCTCTGCCCAACGCGATGTTCCGCGTTGAGCTGACCAACGGACACAAGGTCCTCGCGCACATCTCCGGGAAGATGCGCCAGCACTACATCCGCATCCTCCCCGAGGACCGCGTGATCGTGGAGCTGAGCCCGTACGACCTGACCCGCGGCCGGATCGTCTACCGCTACAAGTGATCCGCGAGCTGGAAAGGAACGGCTCGGCGAACCCGCCGGGCACGAAGCCAGCGAGCAACAGGAAGCAATCATGAAGGTCAACCCCAGCGTCAAGCCCATCTGCGAGCACTGCCGTGTCATCCGCCGCAAGGGCCGCGTCATGGTGATCTGCAAGAGCAACCCGCGCCACAAGCAGCGCCAGGGCTGAGCTCCCAGCAGGACCCACAACTCAACACTGCACACGCAGTACCAGAACCCCGCCCCGACCTCGGTCGTCGGCGGGGGGACACCTCGGGGCGGAGGCCCGGGCACCGGTACTGCGCCACACCTCCACCGAAAACAGGAGCAGCCAGCACATGGCACGTCTAGCAGGCGTCGACATCCCGCGCGAGAAGCGCGTGGAGATCGCACTCACGTACATCTACGGCGTCGGCCGTACCCGCGCGGTCCAGGCACTCGCCGAGACCGGTATCTCCGGTGACATCCGCGTCAAGGACCTGACCGACGACCAGCTCGTCGCCCTCCGTGACTTCATCGAGGGCAACTTCAAGGTGGAGGGTGACCTCCGCCGCGAGGTCGCCGCCGACATCCGCCGCAAGGTCGAGATCGGTAGCTACGAGGGTCTCCGCCACCGTCGTGGTCTCCCGGTGCGTGGTCAGCGCACCAAGACCAACGCGCGTACCCGCAAGGGACCGAAGCGCACCGTGGCAGGCAAGAAGAAGGCCCGATAGGAGATCATCATGGCTACCCCCAAGACTGCCGCGCGCAAGCCGCGTCGCAAGGAGAAGAAGAACGTCGCCGTGGGCCAGGCCCACATCAAGAGCACGTTCAACAACACCATCGTCAGCATCACCGACCCGTCGGGTGCCGTCCTCAGCTGGGCGTCCTCGGGTGCCGTGGGCTTCAAGGGTTCGCGCAAGTCGACGCCGTTCGCGGCGCAGCTCGCCGCCGAGTCCGCTGCGCGTCAGGCGCAGGAGCACGGCGTCAAGAAGGTCGACGTCTTCGTCAAGGGCCCGGGCTCGGGTCGCGAGACCGCGATCCGTTCGCTCCAGGCCGCTGGCCTCGAGGTCGGCTCGATCAACGACGTCACCCCGCAGGCGCACAACGGCTGCCGCCCGCCGAAGCGTCGCCGCGTCTGACGCGAGGAGCAACCGGCCGTTCCCCGCTCGTCCCCTGACCGGGGCGAGCGGGGCCGGCCATTCCTGGTCGTTCGATCGCGCACGTCGGGCCCTCCCGGCCCCGCGCTGCGCGTGATCACAACTCAACAGACCCGTCGGGGCCCGGTCGGCCCCGTCGTACCGCCGAGTGTCATATAGCGGACACTCCGCCGAAAGGAATCCCACAGTGCTCATTGCACAGCGCCCCACCCTGACCGAGGAGTCGATCTCCGAGTACCGCTCGCGCTTCGTCATCGAGCCGCTCGAGCCGGGCTTCGGTTACACCCTCGGCAACTCGCTGCGCCGCACGCTCCTCTCCTCGATCCCCGGCGCGGCTGTCACCAGCATCCGCATCGACGGCGTCCTCCACGAGTTCAGCACCGTCCCCGGTGTCAAGGAAGACGTCACCGAGATCATCCTCAACATCAAGAGCCTCGTCGTCTCCAGCGAGCACGACGAGCCGATCACCGCGTACCTGCGCAAGCAGGGTGCCGGTCAGGTCACCGCGGCGGACATCTCCGCCCCGGCCGGCGTCGAGATCCACAACCCGGACCTCGTCATCGCGACCCTGAACGACACCGCGCGGTTCGAGCTCGAGCTGACGATCGAGCGTGGCCGCGGCTACGTCTCGGCGACGCAGAACCGCTCCGAGTTCAGCGAGGCCGGTCAGATCCCGATCGACTCGATCTACTCGCCGGTCCTCAAGGTCACCTACCGCGTCGAGGCGACGCGTGCCGGTGAGCGCACGGACTTCGACCGCCTGGTCGTCGACGTCGAGTCGAAGCCGGCGATCTCGCCGCGCGACGCCATCGCCTCGGCCGGCCGCACG
Source organism: Curtobacterium sp. NPDC087080 (assembly GCF_044745105.1). Classification (NCBI taxonomy): domain Bacteria; kingdom Bacillati; phylum Actinomycetota; class Actinomycetes; order Micrococcales; family Microbacteriaceae; genus Curtobacterium; species Curtobacterium sp. NPDC087080. The sequence goes on from NZ_JBIUZP010000004.1 coordinate 191,025, forward strand.
CTGGTCGAGCTGTTCGGTCTCGCCCGCGAGCTGAACACGGCGGCCGAGGGCATCGAGATCGGCCCCGCGCCGGTCGACGCGGTGCTCTCGAACGAGCTGCAGACCCCGATCGAGGACCTCGACCTGTCGGTCCGCAGCTACAACTGCCTCAAGCGGGAGGGCATCAACACGGTGTCCGAGCTCGTCGCCCTGTCGGAGACGCAGCTCATGAACATCCGCAACTTCGGTCAGAAGTCGGTGGACGAGGTCAAGGACAAGCTCACCGAGCTCGGCCTGTCCCTCAAGGACACCGTCCCCGGATTCGACGGCGCCCACTTCTACAGCGGGTACGACGAGGACGAGTCCAACAACTGACCTCGCGCTCACGCGCACGCGCGCCGATGAGTCGGTGCGCACCACCATCACCACTGGAGAACTGACATGCCGAAGCCCACCAAGGGCCCCCGCCTCGGTGGCGGCCCCGCCCACGAGCGCCTGCTCCTGAGCAACCTCGCCAACGCCCTCTTCACGCACGGTCGCATCACGACCACCGAGACGAAGGCCAAGCGCCTGCGTCCCGTCGCCGAGCGTCTCATCACGTTCGCGAAGCGTGGCGACCTGCACGCGCGTCGTCGTGTGATCGCTCAGCTGCGCGACAAGTCCGTCGTGCACACGCTGTTCACCGAGATCGCCCCGCAGGTCGAGGACCGTCAGGGCGGCTACACCCGCATCACGAAGCTCGGCTTCCGCAAGGGTGACAACGCGCCGCTCGCCTCGATCGAGCTCGTCCTCGAGCCGGTGTCCAGCACGCCGGCCCCGGTCAAGCGCGATTCGGCTCCGGCTGCTGCCGCTCCGGCCGAGGAGACCCCGGCCGAGCAGGCCCCGGTCGAGTCCACGGAGACGACCGAGGAGTCCGCTCCGGTCGAGGCCGAGACCGAGACCCCGGCTGCCGCCGAGGTCGAGGCCGACGCCGAGGCCAAGTCGGACGACGCCAAGTAGGTCCAGCGCCACCACACGGAACCCCCGCGACGCACGTCGCGGGGGTTCCGTCGTCCCTGCGGGGCACCGCCGTCGGACGGGAGGGTCGGGACGGCGCCGCCACGGGCCTCCCGTCCGGAGCGCACCCGCGTGCCCTCCCAGCGTCACCGCCGTACGGTGATCGCGACATGGCGAGAGCGGAACGGATCACCGGCGCAGGGCGCCGACTGTGGCGGTGGAGTCGGGACTCCGGCACCCAACCGCGGTTGCTGCTCGCCGGCAAGGCGGCACTCGCCGCCACGATCGCGTGGACCCTCGCGAAGTACGCGCCGGGCATCGCCGCCGAGTACCCGTACTACGCGCCGCTCGGCGCGATCGTCGCGATGCGCACCACGGTCTTCGCGGGGATCCGCGCCGGTGTCCAGACGCTCGTCGGCATCACCCTCGGCATCCTCATCGCCGGGTTCACCATGCTCGTCGACGCCCCCGGCGTCGTCGCGGTCGCGCTCGTCGTCGGGCTGGGCGTCCTGGTGTCCGGGTTCCGGATCCTCGGCGAGGGGTACTCGTGGGTGCCGATGGCGGCGCTCTTCGTGCTGCTCATCGGCGGCGGCAACGCCGAGGGCTACTCGTTCGCCTACGTCGTGCAGATGGCGATCGGCATCGCGATCGGGCTTGCGGTGAACTTCGCGGTGGTGCCGCCGCTGCACTTCTGGGACGCCGAGCGGCGCATCGACCAGGTGAACGGCGTGCTCGCGCAGCAGCTCGACGACCTGGCGGACGTGCTCGACGAGGGGGAGCCCGACACCGGGGCGTGGGACCGCCAGCAGGAGCGGCTGGACAAGGCGATCGCGGACGTGCGGGACCGTGTGTCGACGGCGCAGGAGGCCCGCCGGATGAACCCGCGGAGCGTGCTGCGCGGACCGAGGGCACGACTGCAGACCGACGGGGCGCGCTTCCGGGCGCTCGAGCGCGTCGCCTGGTACACGACCGACCTCACGGAACTGGTCGCGCGGTCGGGCCCCGTCGCGGAGAACCTCGGCCGGCCGGACCCGGCGTTCGCGGAGCCGTTCGCGGCCGCGCTCCGGAAGGTCGCCTGCGTGGTCCGGGGCGACTGCCCGGAGGACGGTGCCGACGAGTCCATCGCCGACCTCGAACGGGCGCTCGACGCCAGCGACGCGGACCCGTCGCAGGTCACGGTGACCTCGAGCGCGATCGTCGCGCTGCGCGGCGTGCTCGAGTCGGAGAAGCGCGCGACCTCCGACGTCGACACCGAGACCGGTCCGTCGGGCAGGCGCGGCTGACCCCGTGCCGTCGTCGCGGTCCGGTGCGGGTCGTCGGTAGGATCCGAGGGTGCCCGTCGCGCCCCGTGTCGCCGTCCTCGGACCGGTGTCGGTCGCCGGCCCGGACGGCGCTCCGCTCGTGGTCCCGGGGGCCCTGGCCAGGTCGTTCCTGACCGCCCTGGTGCTCGCACCCGGCCACACGCTCGGCACCGCGACGCTCATCGACGAGCTCTGGGGCGAGGACCGGTCGAAGGGCGCTCGTGCAGCCCTGCAGACGCTCGTGTCCCGCCTGCGCCGGACGACGGCCGAGGGAGTCGTCGTGTCGACCAGCACCGGGTACGCACTCGGTGGCGACCCGTCCGACGTCGACCTGGTGGCGGCGGAGCGGACGGCGCTCGACCCGGCCGCCGACACCGGCACCGTCCGCGCCGCCCTCGACCGGTGGCGCGGCGCCCCGGGTGTCGACGTCGACGGGGACCTCGGCGTCGCGCTGGCCGACCGGGCCGCTGCTGCCGAGCACGCGCTGCGTCGACGCCTCGCGGCCCTGCTGTTCGCCGACGGCGACCCGGCCGCGTCGGCCGCCGCCTGGCTCGCCGAGGTCGACGCCGCGCCCTACGACGACGCGGCCGCCGGTGGAGCGATGCGCGCCCTCGACGCCGACGGGCGCACCTCCGAGGCACTGGCGGTGTTCGCCGCGTACCGGGAACGGTTGGCGGACGGACTCGGGGCCGATCCGTCCGCGGAGCTCGTCCGGCTGAACACGGAACTCCTCAGGCGATCGACGGCCGTGGAGGACCACCCCGTCCGGCGCATCGGACTCCGCGCCGCGCCCAACGAGCTCGTCGGACGAGGGGACGACGTCGCCCACGTCGCCGCACTGCTCGGCGAGCACCGCCTGGTCACGGTGCTCGGACCGGGCGGGCTCGGCAAGACCCGGCTCGCGCAGGCCGTCGCCACCGAGCTGCCCCCGACCACCGGCGTCGTCGTCTGCGAGCTCGCGCCGATCGGCGACGCCGAGGACCTGCTCCCCGCGCTCGGCGCCCTGCTCGGGATCGCCGAGGTCCGGACGGCCCGCATGCTGCAGGACGCGGTGGTCACCGACCTGTGGGCACGGGTGGTCCGGGCCCTCGACGACGGCCCGACCGTGCTCGTGCTCGACAACTGCGAGCACCTGCTGCAGGCCGTGGCCCGCTGCACGGCCGACCTGCTCGCCGCCGTGCCCGGGCTGCGGGTGCTCACGACGTCCCGGGCTCCCCTCGCGATCGCCGGCGAGGTCGTCGCGCCCCTCGGTCCGCTGCCGGTCGAGGCGGACGGGGCCGCCGTCCGGCTGTTCACCGAACGAGCCCGTGCCGCCCGGCCCGGAGCGGTCCTGCCGGTCGACGCCGTCCGCCGGATCTGCACCAGGCTCGACGGGTCGCCGCTCGCCATCGAGCTCGCCGCCGCCCGGATCCGCGGCATGTCCGTCGACGAGGTCGAACGACGACTCGACGACCGTTTCGCCCTCCTGCGGGGTGGTGACCGCAGCGCCCCGGAACGGCACCGCACGCTGCTCGCCGTCATCGAGTGGAGCTGGCGGCTCCTCGACGAGGGCGCCCAGGACCTGCTGACCCGGCTGGCGCTGTTCCCCGACGGGGTCGCGGTCGACGCCGTCGAGGCGGTGGCCGAGCCCGGACGGCGCCAGGACGCGCTCGACGACCTCGCCGACCTCGTCGAGCAGTCGCTCGTGCAGCTCGTGGAGACCGAGGGGGAACCGGTCCGCTACCGCCTGCTCGAGACCGTCAGGGAGTTCGGTGCCGCACGCCTGACGGAGCGGGGTACGACCGAGGACGTCCGCGCGGCGATGACCGCATGGGGCCGGGACCTGTCGGCTGCGCGGAACCTGTTCGCGCTGCGGGGGCCGGCGCAGCTCGTCGCCTTCACCGAGGTCCGCCGCGAGGCCGACACCCTCGTCACCCTGCTCCGCTGGGCGCTCCGGGCCGACGACGTCCCGACGGTCACGCACGTGTTCGCTGCGCTCGGCGGGTACTGGACCCTGCGCGGGCTGCACCGCGAGCTGGTCGGGACGGCGCCGGACGTCGTCGCCGCCCTGCGCTCCTGCGTCCCGGGCCCCGCGGACCGGACCGCCGCGATCGTCGGGCTCGTGCTCTGCGGAGCCACGTCGGCGTTCACCGACCTCCGCACCACGGCGCGGGCGATCTCGGGCCTGCGGACCCTGCACGCGACCGGTCGTGCCGAGGACCCGGTCGTCGACGCGCTCGCGACGCTGCTGCTCTCGATCGGGCGTCCCGAGCAGGGCTTCGCCGAACTGACACGTCTGCGTGCCGACCCGGACCCCGCCGTGGCGTGCCTCGGCACGATGCTGAGCGCGCCGCTGGCCGAGAACGCCGGTGACCCCGTCGGGGCCCTGCGGTACGCACGTCGGGCGAAGGAGCTGGCGGTGGCGACGGGCGAGGCCTGGACCACCGGCACGGTGGCGGTCACGCTCACCCAGCTGCTCGCCCAGTCCGGCCGCTACGCGGAGTCCCTGGCCGAGGCGATCAGCGCCCGCGAGCACCTGGAACGCTTCGGTGCCGACGACGACCTGTACGAGATCGGCTGGACCGTGGGCCTCGCGTCCGCCGCGACCGGGGACGTCGAGCGTGCCCGGTCGATCGCCGCGGACCTGCGGCACCGGCCTACGGGCGGCCGCGGGGGCTTCGAGGACCGTGGGCTCATCGCGGTGCTCGCGGTCGCGATCACGGCGGAGTGCGACCGTCACGAGGGGAACCTCGACGCGGCGGCGGCCGGGTACACCGAGGCGTGGGACGTCGTCCAGCCGGCCCGCGGTCCCGCCGCGCAGTGGGCGCTCATGGCGGGTGCTGCTCGGATCGCCGCGGTCGACGAGGCGACGGCAGCCCGGGCGGGACGGGCGGGACCGGCCAGCGGACCGCAGCCGTCGGCATCGCAGCCGCCCGCATCGCTGCCGTCCGTGTCGCTGCCGCCCGCGGAGCTGGCCGTCGCGCGTCGGATCCGGACCGGCGCGCTCGTGCAGCTGCGGCTGCGGCAGGTCCGCCGGGACGTGCCCGTGATCGGCACGGCGCTCGCCGGCCTCGCGATCGCCTACGTCCGCACCGGACGTCCGGAGGCGGCTGCCGCGTGCTGGGGCACGCTCACCAGGATCGGGTCGCGCCAGGACTTCGCGGTCCTGGCCCACGCCCGGCTCCGACCGGTGCTCGCCGAGGCCGTGGGGGAGCAGGCGCTCGCCGACGCCGAGACGGCCGCGGCCGGGAGGGACCGGGCCGAGGCCGTCTCGTGGGTGCGCGGTGTGCTCGAGGACGCCCGCCTGCCCGGCTGACCCGGACGCCGAGCGGAGCGCCGGGCCGTCCGAGGTCCGAGCCCCCGTCAGGCCTTCCGCATGTACGCGCGGACCGTCAGCGGGGCGAACACCACGACGACGACGGCCGCGCCGAGCAGGCTGAGCCAGAGGTCACCGCCGACGACGCCGTGGTTCACGAGGTCGCGGACGGCGGTGATGAGGTGCGAGACCGGGTTGACCTCGGTGAACCAGCGCAGCCAGGCGGGCAGGGTGTCGGTCGGGACGAACGCGTTCGACAGGAACGTCAGCGGGAACAGCACGAGGTTCGCGATGCCGGACACGCTCGACGCGGTCCGGGCGATCACCCCGAAGTAGGCGAAGACCCAGCTGATCGCCCACGCCACCACGATGACGAGCAGCGCCGCGAGCAGCACGGCACCGAGGCCACCGGCGGGACGCAGCCCCATGATGATGCCCACGACGAACGTGATCGTCGTCGCGATGGCGTACCGGACGGTGTCGGCGAGCAGCGCGCCGGCGAGCGGGGCGATCCGCGCGATCGGGAGCGACCGGAAGCGGTCGAACACGCCCTTGTCCATGTCCTCGCGGAGCTGCACCCCGGTGACGACCGACGACGTGATCGCCGTCTGCACGAGGATGCCGGGGATGATCACCGGCAGGTAGCTCCCGACGTCGCCGGAGATCGCGCCGCCGAAGATGTACGTGAACATCACCGTGAAGACGATCGGCATGAGCGTCACGTCGAACAGTTGCTCCGGCGTCCTGCGGATCTTCACGAGCCCGCGGTACGCCATCGTGAACGACTGGCGGACGGTGGCGGCGAGGCCGGAGCCGCCGACCCCGGGGCGTGGGGTGACGCGCGGCGCCGAGGACGGCGTGGTGGTCGGGGTGAGGGTGGTGGCGGTCATGCGAGGCTCCCTTCGAGCGCGCGGTCGGTCGTGGTGGTGTCGGCGTCGGCCGGTGCGCCGGTGATGGTGAGGAAGACCTCGTCGAGGGTCGGCTTCTGCACGCTCATCTCGGCGAGCGAGACCCCCGCGTCGCGGAACGAGACGAGCAGGTCGGTGACGCGGTCGGGGGCGGTCATCGGGGCGGTCAGCCGAGCGCCCTCCGGGCTGACGACCGCCGGGGTGCCGAGCACGCGTTCGACGAGCGCGGCCGCGGTCGCGAGGGCGTCCGGCTCCGCGTCCGCCAGGCGGAGCTGCAGCGAGGCGGTGCCCACCGAGGACTTCAGGTCGTCGGCGGTGCCCTCGGCGACCACCCGCCCGTGGTCGATGACGGCGATGCGGTCGGCGAGCTGGTCGGCCTCGTCGAGGTACTGCGTCGTGAGCAGGACGGTCGAACCGGTCGCGACGAGCTCGCGGATCGTGTCCCACATCTGCGCGCGGGTCCGCGGGTCGAGCCCCGTGGTCGGTTCGTCGAGGAAGATCAGCGGCGGCTGCGCGATGAGGCTCGCCGCCAGGTCCAGTCGGCGCCGCATGCCGCCGGAGAACGCCTTGAGCGGGCGCGACGCGGCCTCGGTGAGCCCGAAGCGCTCGAGCAGCTCGTGTGCCTTGCGCTTCGCGTCGCCGCGGGACAGCCCGAGCAGTCGCGCGAAGATGACGAGGTTCTCGGTGGCGCTCAGGGTCTCGTCGACGCTCGCGTACTGCCCGGTCACCCCGATCAGGGAGCGGACGGTCTGCGGCTCGCGGCGGACGTCGTGCCCGAAGACGCGGGCCTCGCCGCCGTCCGGCCGGAGCAGGGTCGCGAGCATCGAGATGGTGGTCGTCTTGCCGGCGCCGTTCGGGCCGAGCACGCCGTAGACCGTGCCGGCCTCGACGCGGAGGTCGACACCGTCCACGGCGCGGTTGCTGCCGAACGTCTTCACGAGGCCGGTCGCCTCGACGGCGAGTGGTGTGGTGGTCATCGCACAGGTCCTTTCGTCGATGTCGGGACGATCGTGTCGCCGGCCGCTCACGCGGCACTGACGTGGCGCTGACACGAGTGGGTGCTCGCCGTCAGCGCGGTCGGACGGGAGGCCCGCCCCGGCCCCGGTACGCTCGCTCCCGTGGCAGGGACGGACGACTCGGACACCGGCGCCGCTGCCGTGCGCCTGCGGTTGGACGTCGCGTACGACGGCGCCGCGTTCTCCGGCTGGGCCCGGCAGCCCGGGCTGCGGACGGTGCAGGGTGCGCTCGAGTCCGCGCTCGCCACGGTCTTCACCCGGTGGGGCGAGCCGCCGCAGCTGACGGTCGCCGGCCGGACCGACGCCGGGGTGCACGCCACCGGTCAGGTCGCCCACCTCGACCTGACCGCGGAGCAGTGGGGTGCGCTCACCCGGCCGCGGCGGTCGTCGCCGGACGGACCGCCTCGGACCTCGCTCGACGGACTCGTCAAGCGCGTGAACGGGCTCGCCGGGGCGACGGGTGACGTCGTCGTCACGCGGGCGTCGGTCGCGCCGGACGGGTTCGACGCCCGGTTCTCCCCGCTCTGGCGGCGGTACGAGTACCGGGTGGCGGACGCCGACGCCCCGCGCGACCCGCGTCGTCGTGGGCACACGCTCTGGCACCCGACGCGCCTGGACCCGGCGGCGATGGAGCGCGGTGCGCTGACGTTGCTCGGGCTGCACGACTTCGCGACCTTCTGCAAGCCGCGCGAGGGCGCGACCACGATCCGGACGCTGCAGGAGTTCCGCTGGGACCGCGAGCCGGACGGCGTGCTGGTGGCGCGCCTCCAGGCCGACGCGTTCTGCCACTCCATGGTGCGGGCGATGGTCGGGGCGACCATCGCCGTCGGCGAGGGCCGCTTCGGCCCGGACCGCCTCGAGGAGCTGCGGGTCGCGCAGCAGCGCACGAGCGCGTTCAAGGTCGCACCCGCGGCCGGTCTGACGCTCACCGAGGTCGGCTACCCGGGGGACGACGAGCTCGCGGCCCGGGCGGCGCAGACCCGTGCGCGCCGGACGGACGACGAGCCGGACGCCGGTACCGTCGGGGGATGAGCTCCCGCAGGCCCCGGTCCGTCGTCTCCGTCGCACCCGGGGTGGTGTTCGTCGAGGGACCGGTGTCGAACTGGGTCGTGCTCGCCGAGGAGGACGGCGTCGCGCTGATCGACGCCGGCTACCCGGCGGACAGCGACCTCGTCCTCGACACCGTGCGCTGGGCCGGCCACGACCCGGAGGACCTGCGCCGCGTCTACGTCACGCACGGGCACGTCGACCACGTCGGCGGTATCCCCGCGATCCTCGAGCGGTACCCGCACGTGCAGGTCCTGGCCCACGCCGACGAGCTCGACAACGTGCGCGGACCGGACCGGCAGCAGGTCCGACCGGCGGAGATCGGCGGGCGCCTGGCCGCACCGCGGACCCTCCGCTGGCTGGCCCGGGCGCTCGGCTCCGACGCCCTGCGACCGGTGACCGTCCCGGCCGCCCGGGCCTTCACCGCGCACGACTTCGAGGGGCACGCGATGACACCGTTCCCCGCCGTCGGGCACACGGCGGGGTCGACGGCCTACCTGCTGCCGGCGGCGAACGCGATCGTCACCGGCGACGCGGTGGTGTCGCACCACGACACGCTCCCCGGGTCGTGGCAGCCGCGGCCGCGCATGATCACGTCGTTCTTCACCGCGGACCAGACGACGGCGCTCGAGTCGGCTCGGGCGCTGCCGATCCCGGAGATCGTGCTCCCCGGGCACGGGCCCGCCGTGCACCGCGTCGGCAGCGGGTGGGTGCCGGTCGCCGACTGAGTGACCCCACCTCTGGGGTGGACCGGATCGTTCATCTGCCCGAAACCTGAGCGACCGATCAGGTGTCTAGCGTGGTGCAGTCCCCCTCCTCCTGCCGAAGGTCAGCATGCCCAACCTCCTGCGGCGCACCGTGCTGTGCGCCACGGTCGCAGCGACGATCGTCGCCGCCCCACTCGTCTCCGTCACCACCGCCGTCGCGAACCCCGCGGGTACCGGCCTCGTCATCTCCGAGGCCTACCTGAAGGGCGGCAGCGCGAACGCCTTCTACAAGGAGAAGTTCGTCGAGATCGCGAACCCCACCGCAACGCCGGTGTCGCTCGCGGGCTGGTCGCTCCAGTACCGGTCCGCGACCGCCACCGGGAACTTCTCGGTGAGCGCTCTCGAGGGCACCGTGCCCGCGAACGGCACGTTCCTCGTGTCGATGGCCGGCAACGGTGGTGCGACCGCCGTCGGAGCCGCGCTGCCGGCCGCGGACGACACCGCCTCGATCAACCCGTCGGGCACCACCGGGACGCTCGCGCTCTCGGACGGCACCCGCGCGCTCGCGCTCCCCGCAGGCCCCGTGGCGAACGGGACGCCCGGCGTCGTGGACCTGCTCGGCTACGGTGCGTCGAACACCTTCGAGGGCACCGTCCGGACCGTGCCGGGTGCGAACAACGTGCCGAACGGCCTGACCCGGACCGGGACGACGGACACCGACGTCAACGGCACCGACTTCTCCGTCACGGAGGCCCTGACCCCGACGAACGCCGCGGGCGAGACCGGTGGCGCCACCCCGGCAGATCCCGAGCCCACCGACCCCGGCACACCGGCCGGTCCCGCCGAGGCGGTCACCATCGCCCAGCTGCAGGGCACGGGTTCCGCCTCGCCGTACGTCGGCACGCGCGTCGTCACCGACGGCGTCGTGACCGCCGTCTACGCCACGGGTGGCCTGAACGGCTACACGGTCCAGACCGCCGGCACCGGCGGCGCGGTCGACCTCGCCACCCACACCGCGTCGGACGCCGTGTTCGTGTTCTCCGCCGCGACCGCGGGCAGCGTCGCCATCGGCGACGCCGTGCGCCTCACGGGCACGGTCGCCGAGTACGACGGCCTCACCGAGCTCGAGGTCGCCTCGACCGCGGACGTCGAGAAGCTCCCCGGCGCGGGCGTCGTGCAGCCGGTCCCGGCGACGCTGACGCTGCCGCGCACGGACGCCCAGCGTGAGTCGCTCGAGAGCATGCTCGTCGCACCGCAGGGCGACTACACGGTCGCCGACAACTACACGACGAACCAGTACGGCGAGATCGCGCTCGCCGCGGGGACGGAGCGCCTGGTCCAGCCGACCGAGGTCGCCCGTCCGGGGAGCGCCGAGGCAGCCGAGGTCGCCGCCGACAACGCTGCGCGCAAGGTCGTCCTCGACGACGGTGCGAGCACCAACTTCCTGAGCGCCGCGAACCAGTCGATCCCGGTGTCCTGGCTCACCCAGGGTCCGGTCACGGTCGGCGCCGCGGCGACCTTCACGCAGCCGGTCGTCCTCGACTACCGGAACGACACGTGGAAGTTCCAGCCGACCACGCCGATCACCGGCGCGACCCCGGCGGCCGACCTGCCCGCGTCGTTCTCGGACGTCCGCACCGCGGCGCCGGAGGACGTCGGTGGCGGCCTCCGGCTCGCCGGCTTCAACGTGCTGAACTACTTCCCGACCACGGGCGACCAGCTCACGGGGTGCAAGTACTACGTGGACCGCGCGGGCAACCCGCTCACGGTCAACTCCGGCTGCAACGCCCGCGGTGCCGCGAATGCCGACGACCTCGAGCGGCAGCAGGTGAAGATCGTCAAGGCGATCAACGCCCTCGGCGCCGACGTCGTCTCGCTCGAGGAGATCGAGAACTCCGCCGCCTTCGGCCAGGACCGCGACGCGGCCGTGGCGACCCTCGTGGCGGCGCTCAACCGGGCCACCGGGCAGGACACCTGGGCCTACGCGAAGTCCCCGGCGAAGCTCGCCGCGAACGAGGACGTCATCCGCCTCGCGCTCATCTACAAGAAGGACCGGGTCGCGCCCACCGGCGAGTCCACGATCCTGACGGACTCCGACGTCTTCCAGCGGCAGCCCGTCGCCGACGCCTTCCGCCCGGTCGGCGGGACCGCCGCCGACGACTTCCTCGTGATCGCCAACCACTTCAAGTCCAAGGGCTCGGGCATCGGCGAGAACGCCGACCAGGGAGACGGGCAGGGAGCATCGAACGCCGACCGCGTCCGTCAGGCGACGGCACTCGCGACGTTCTCGACGTCGATGCAGCAGCAGTACGGCACCGACCGCGTGTTCCTGATCGGCGACTTCAACGCCTACAGCGAGGAGGACCCGATGGTCGTCCTGCGCGACGCCGGGTACACCGACCTGGCGCCGGCCGAGGACTCCTCGGAGTACTCCTACGTCTTCAGCGGCCTGAGCGGCTCCCTCGACCACGTGCTCGCGTCCCCGGCTGCGCTCGCCGCCGTCACGGGCGTGGACATCTGGAACATCAACTCGACCGAGTCGGTGGGCCTGGAGTACAGCCGCCACAACGTGAACGTGTCCGACCTGTACCGCGACGACGTGTACCGGGCGAGCGACCACGACCCGATCCTGGTCGGCTTCGACCTGGCGGCCGACGAGACCCCGACCCCCGGTGACGGCGAGATGCCGGCCCCCGGCACCGGCACCGGCACCACGCCGGCCCCCGGCACCGGCGTGGGCCAGGCACCCGCGGCACCCTCGGCGTCCTCGCTGACGGGGGCGAACCGCGGCGGCGTCACGGCGCCCGCCTCGGCGCGAGCGGGCGAGACCATCACCGTCGGCGTCGGCTCGGCGCTCGCCGGGCAGCGGGTCTCGGTGTGGCTGTACTCCGACCCGGTGCTCCTCGGCACCGCGGTCGTCGCCGCGGACGGCACCGTGCGCGTGACGATCCCGCCGAGCACGACGACGGGTCAGCACCGCCTCGCCGTCACGGCTGCCGACGGATCGCTCGTCGGGTGGACCGACATCCGGATCGACCCGGCGACCGGCGAGCTCGCGTTCACCGGCGCCGAGCTGACCGGCGGCCTCGTCGCGGCGCTGCTCCTGCTCACGGCCGGTACCGGCCTGGTCGTGGCACGTCGTCGCCGGGCGGCGCGCACGGACTGACCGCGCCGACTCCCGATCTGCGACATCGCACCCGTCGACCGACGGGTGCGATGTCGCGTCCCGCGCGGCGATCCGGACCACGGACGGACGGGAGGCACGTGGCGGTGCCGCCCCGCGCCTCCCGTCCGGCACGGCCCGCGTTCGACAAGGTGCGCCGCGTCGGGTAGGCTCTCACCTTGGTCTGTGCGCCCCGTGCGCCGGACAGTCAGATGAGCCCTCCACCGGGCAGTTCCACGAGCATCGCCCGCGGAACACCCACCGGAGCGGGATTCACGGACTCCTCACCTCGACACGAAAGCAGCACTCCTGTGACTCGTACGTTCTCCCCGAAGCCGGCAGACGTCCAGCACGACTGGATCGTCATCGACGCGACCGACGTCGTCCTCGGCCGTCTCGCCACCCACGCCGCGGCGCTCCTGCGCGGCAAGCACAAGGCCACCTTCGCCCAGCACATGGACATGGGTGACTACGTCATCATCATCAACGCGGACAAGGTCGCCCTCACCGGCTCCAAGCTCGCCAAGAAGGTCTACTACCGTCACTCGGGCTACCCGGGCGGCCTCACGGCGACCTCCTACCCGGAGATGCTCGAGAAGCACCCGACCCGCGCCGTCGAGAAGGCGATCCGCGGCATGCTGCCGAAGAACACCCTCGGCCGTGAGCAGCTCAAGAAGCTGAAGGTCTACGCCGGCGCGGAGCACCCGCACGCCGCGCAGCAGCCCAAGGCGTACACCTTCGACCAGGTCGCGCAGTAACGACGGCCACGACGACTTCAAGGACTGATAACACTCATGGCTCAGATCGCTGACTCCCTCGACCAGACCCCGGAGAGCTTCACCACCGAGAGCGCCCCGGCGTCCTCGGAGGCCGCTCCCCGCCAGATCCTCAACGTCTCGGGCGGTGCCGTCGGGCGCCGCAAGGAGGCCATCGCCCGCGTGCGCCTCGTCCCCGGTGGCGGCGCGTTCACGGTCAACGGCCGCACGCTCGAGGACTACTTCCCGAACAAGCTGCACCAGCAGCTGATCAACGACCCGTTCAAGGTGCTCGAGCTCCTCGGCGCCTACGACGTCGTCGCCCGCATCACGGGCGGTGGCCCCTCGGGTCAGGCCGGTGCGCTCCGCCTCGCGATCGCCCGTGCGCTGAACGAGATCGACCGCGAGAACAACCGCGCCACCCTCAAGAAGGCCGGCTTCCTCACCCGTGACGCCCGCGTCATCGAGCGCAAGAAGGCCGGTCTCAAGAAGGCCCGCAAGGCGTCGCAGTTCTCGAAGCGCTAGTCGCTCGACGAACCCGATCGCAATGCCGCGTCTGTTCGGTACCGACGGTGTTCGTGGACTCGCCAACGGCGAGCTGACGGCCGCGCTGGCACTGGGTCTCGCCCAGGCCAGCGCGGCCGTGCTCACGCACGGACACCATGCGGACGCCCGCCGGGCGTCCGGTCGACCGCGCCCCCGCGCGGTCCTGGCGCGCGACCCGCGCGTATCCGGTGAGTTCCTGGGTGCCGCGGTCGCGGCCGGGCTCGCCTCCGCCGGCGTCGACGTGCTCGACGCCGGGGTCATCCCCACCCCCGCTGCGGCGTTCCTCGTCGCGGACATCGACGCCGACTTCGGCGTGATGATCTCCGCGTCGCACAACCCGGCGCCCGACAACGGGATCAAGTTCTTCGCCACCGGTGGTCGCAAGCTCCCCGACGAGGTCGAGGACCGCATCGAAGCGGCCATGCACGACCAGTCCGCGCCGACGCCGACCGGCGGTGACGTCGGCCGCATCACGCGCTTCGCCGACGCCGAGGACCGCTACGTCGTGCACCTGCTCGGCACGTTGCCGCACCGGCTCGACGGCCTGCACGTCGTGCTCGACTGCGCGAACGGTGCCGCCGCCGGTGTCTCGCCCGAGGTGTTCGTCAACGCCGGGGCGAAGGTCACCCTGATCGGTGCCGACCCGGACGGCATGAACATCAACGACGGGGTGGGCTCGACGCACATCGACAACCTGGCCCGTGCCGTCCTCGAACACGGTGCCGACGTCGGCATCGCGCACGACGGCGACGCGGACCGCTGCCTCGCGGTGGACGCCGCGGGCAACGCGATCGACGGCGACCAGATCATGGCGATCCTCGCGCTGTCGCTGCAGGAACGCGGGCAGCTGGCCTCCGACACCCTGGTGGCCACCGTCATGTCGAACCTCGGCCTGAAGCGTGCCATGGCGGACGCGGGCATCACCGTGCTCGAGACCGGCGTGGGCGACCGCTACGTGCTCGAGAAGATGAACGAGGGCGGGTTCTCGCTCGGTGGCGAGCAGTCCGGCCACATCATCTTCAACGACTACGCGACCACGGGCGACGGGGTCCTGACGGGCCTCCACCTGGTGGCCGAGATGGCGCGCACGGGCAAGACCCTGCAGGAGCTCGCGTCGTGCATGACCGTCTTCCCGCAGGTGCTCCTCAACGTGCGCGGTGTCGACCGGCACGGGCTGTCCGACCAGGGCGTCCAGGACGCGATCGCCGCGGCGACCGAGGCGCTGGGCGACTCCGGCCGCGTGCTGCTGCGTCCGTCGGGCACCGAGCCGGTCGTCCGTGTCATGGTCGAGGCCGCCTCGCAGGAGGACGCCCAGCGCGTCGCCGAGGAGCTCGCCGACGTCGTGCGCGACCGGCTGGCGATCGACGCCGCCGCGTAGGGCACTCCAGGCCCCGCAAGACGCAACGAGGGCGGTTCCTCGCAGCGGAGTACCGCTGCGAGGAACCGCCCTCGTTGCGTTTCGCGGGCTGTCCGGTCGAGACCCGCGCCGCTCGCGTCAGATCTTGCGGAGCAGCACCGAGTTCACCTTGTGGTTCGCGCCCTTCTTGAGCACGAGCGTCGCCCGGGAGCGCGTCGGCAGCACGTTCTCGAGCAGGTTCGGCTCGTTGATCGCCCGCCACACGTCCGTCGCGGTGCGGACCGCGTCCTCCCGGGACAGCGACGCGAACCGGTGGAAGAACGAGTCCGGGCTCGAGAAGGCCTCCTCCTGCAGGGCCAGGAAGCGGTCGACGTACCAGGACTCGATGTCCTTCGTCTTCGCGTCGACGTAGATCGTGAAGTCGAACAGGTCGGACAGCGCGAGCCGCCCGTGCACCGGCGGCGCGAGCACGTTGAGGCCCTCGACGATGAGGACGTCCGGCTGCCGCACTACGATCTCGGCGTCCGGGACGATGTCGTAGACCAGGTGCGAGTAGTACGGAGCGCGGACCTCGGCCGCCCCGCTCTTCACCTGGCTGACGAACCGCAGCAGCGCGCGTCGGTCGTACGACTCCGGGAAGCCCTTGCGGTCCATGATCCCGCGGCGCTCGAGCTCCGCGTTCGGGTACAGGAACCCGTCGGTCGTCACGAGCTCCACCCGCGGGGTGTCCGGCCAGCGCTTCGTCAGCTCCCGCAGCAGGCGCGCGACGGTCGACTTGCCGACCGCCACCGACCCGGCGACACCGATCACGAAGGGCGTCCGGCCGGCCCGCTCGCCGAGGAACCGGCTCGTCTCGGCGTGCAGGTCCCTGGCGCCGGCCGCGTACAGCGTCAGCAGGCGGGAGAGGGGCAGGTAGACCTCCTGCACCTCCTGCATGTCGAGCCGGTCGCCGAGACCGCGCAGCTGCACGATCTCGGTCTCGGTGAGCGACAGGTGCTCCTTCGGCGCGAGCTGGGACCACTCGTCGCGCGGGATCTCCACGAACGGGGTCGGGTGCGCGACGGCGGCTTCCGTGATCGGCATGGGCACGAGCGTACAGACGGGAGGCGCGGCGGACGTGGGCAGACCGGCCCACCGGCACCGTGCCTCCCGTCCGGAGCCCGGTGCCCGTCCGCGCGACGCGACCGCCGGGCCGCGACTCCGCCGGTCAGGCGGGCCGCTCCGCCGGTCAGCCGGGCCGCTCCGCCGGTCAGGCGGGCAGGGCCGCCTCGATGGCGGCGACGACCTCGGGGGCGTCCGGCTTCGTGGTCGGACGGAAGCGCGTGACGGTGCCGTCGGGGGCGACGAGGAACTTCTCGAAGTTCCAGCTGACGCGACCGGCCTTGCCGGACGCGTCCGGCGTCTCCTTGAGGGCCTGGTAGAGCGGGTGGGCGCCCTTGCCGTTCACCTTGACCTTCTCGGACATCGGGAACGTGACGCCCCACGTGGTGGAGCAGTACTCGTCGATGGCCTCGGAGGAGCCGAGCTCCTGCAGGAACTGGTTGCTCGGGAACCCGAGGACCGTGAACCCGCGGTCGCCGTAGGCCTTCTGCAGTGCCTCGAGCTGCTCGTACTGGGGCGCGAGCCCGCAGCGCGACGCAACGTTCACGACGAGGACGGCCTTGTCGGCGTACTGCCCGAAGGTGGTGTGCTCCCCGTGCAGCGTGGTGATCTCGATGTCGTCGAAGCGTCCCATGGCGGCGACGCTAGTCCACGAGGTCGAGCTCGGCCTGACGTCGGACGAAGTCCCGCATGTGCGGCACCGTGAACGCGATGCGGCCACGCTGCGGGGCGTAGACGATGCCCTTCCGGATGAGGTTGTGACGCGCCTGGCTCGTGGCCTTCGGCGCGACACCGAGCCGCTCGGCAACGGTGCTCGTCGAGGAGTCCGGTTCGATGTCGTCCGACATCGCGACGAGGTACTGACGCTCGGCAGGAGTTGCTGTGGCCCACCGCCCCGGGAAGAACCCGGCGTCGAGTTCGGCGTTGCCACGCTCGAGCCCCGCGACCGCGTCGGCCTCGGTGATGCGGCGATCCTCCGCGAGGTCCCAGGCGGCGGCGCCGTACGTCTGGAGGAAGTAGGGGTACCCGCTCGACGTGTCGACCACGAGGTCGAGCGCCGACGGGTCCCAGGAAACGCCTGCTCGCTCGGCGGGGACGACGAGGGCCTCGGCAGCCGCAGCGGTCGGCAGGGATCCGATCTCCCGGTAGTCGAAGAGTCGCTCGGCGTACGACTTCGCCGCGGTGAGGGTCGCGGGCACGTTCGGCAGACCGGCACCGATCAGCAGGAACGGCCAGTTCCGCTGGCCGGCCCGGTGCTGCACCGAGAGCAGCGCTGCGAGCAGTCCGGGCTCGACGTCCTGGAGCTCGTCGACGAAGAGCGCGAGGGTGCGTTGTTGCTCCCGCAGCGCCGGAGCGAGGTCCTCGACCAGTTCTTCGAGGTCGATCTCCACCACACCGGAGTCCGCCCTCCCCGCCACAGGCTCGATCTCGACGCTGAGGCCGACACCTCCGAACTGCGCGCCGAAGGACCTGACCGTCCCGAGCGCCCGGCGGACCGCCTCGCTCACCGTCCGACCTCGGAGGAGGCGCCGTGCTGCGAGTGCGAGCTCCCGTGCGAGGCGTCGGCGGGTCACGAGCTGTCCGGCGTCCGAGAGCTGTCCCTCGACGTCGACGACGAGCCAGCCGGCCGCGTCGGCCTGCGATCGGAACTGGTTCAGGAGCACCGTCTTGCCGACACCGCGCAGCCCGTGCAGGACGATGCTCCGGGAGGCCATGGCGCGGCGTGACCGCGCGACGAGGAGGTCGAACGCATCGACCTCGGCCGAGCGGCCGACGAGGACCGGCGGGCGCAGACCGGCGCCGGGCGCGTAGGGGTTGAGCTCTGCGTGCATCTCGAGGAGTCTCCCAGTGTCTGTACTGGACATCAGACTACCGGAGAGATCAGCAGAGGACGACGCACCGCGAACCGATCGCCTTGCAGGGCTGGTGGTCGGCCAGGCCGTAGGATCGAACGCATGTGTGGAATCGTGGGCTACGTCGGCAGCAAGAGCAGCCAGGAGGTCCTCCTCGGTGGGCTCCGTCGTCTCGAGTACCGCGGCTACGACTCGGCGGGCGTCGCGGTCGTCGACCGGCCGGGTGACCTCGTCTCGGCGAAGAAGGCGGGCAAGCTGCAGGCCCTGATCGAGGAGCTCGAGTCGCACCCGATCGCGGACGGCGGCACCGGCATCGGACACACCCGTTGGGCGACCCACGGCGGCCCGACCGACGGCAACGCCCACCCGCACCTGGCGGACGGCGGCAAGCTCGCGCTCATCCACAACGGCATCATCGAGAACTTCTCCGAGCTCAAGCAGGAGCTCCTCGCCGAGGGCGTCGAGTTCGCCAGCGAGACCGACTCCGAGGTCGCCGCGCACATGGTCGGTCGTGCGTTCCGTGCGACCGGCGACCTCACCGCCGCCATGCAGCAGGTCGTGCAGCGGCTCGAAGGGGCGTTCACGCTCCTCGTCGTGCACGCCGACCAGCCGGGCGTCGTCGTCGGTGCCCGTCGCAACTCCCCGCTCGTGGTCGGCCTCGGCGACGGCGAGAACTTCATGGGCTCCGACGTCGCCGCGTTCGTCGCGTACACGCAGCGCGCCCTCGCGATCGGCCAGGACGAGATCGCCACGATCCGTCCCGACGGTGTCGAGGTCGTCCACTTCGACGGCTCCCCGGCGACCCCGGAGGAGTTCGAGGTCAGCTGGGACGCCTCCGCCGCCGACAAGGGCGGTTGGAGCTCCTTCATGGCGAAGGAGATCTCCGAGGAGCCCGAGGCCGTCGCCAAGACCATCCTCGGCCGCGTGCACGACGGCGCCGTCACCCTGACCGACCTCGACCCGATCGCCGAGCGCCTGCAGCAGGTCGACCGCGTCATCGTCATCGCCTGCGGCACCGCGGCCTACGCCGGCATCCTCGGGAAGTACGCCATCGAGCAGTGGGCACGCGTCCCCGTCGAGGTCGAGCTCGCCCACGAGTTCCGCTACCGGGACCCGGTGCTGAACGACCGGACGCTGGTCGTCTCGATCAGCCAGTCCGGCGAGACCATGGACACGCTCATGGCCGTCAAGTACGCCCACGAGCAGGGTGCCCAGGTGCTCTCCATCTGCAACACCCAGGGCGCGACGATCCCCCGTGAGTCCGACGCGGTGATCTACACGCACGCCGGTCCCGAGGTCGCGGTGGCGTCCACGAAGGCGTTCATCGCCCAGGGCGTCGCGCTGTACCTGCTCGGGCTCCACCTGGCGACGCTCAAGGGCACGCTGACCGCCGAGCAGATCGCCGAGCAGGTCGCCGAGCTCGAGGGCCTCGCGCCGAAGCTGCAGCAGACCATCGACGACGCGTCCGGCGTCGCCGAGCTCGCACGCTGGATGGCCGACACCCGGAGCGTGCTGTTCCTCGGTCGCCACGTCGGGTACCCGATCGCGCTCGAGGGTGCCCTCAAGCTCAAGGAGCTCGCGTACATCCACGCCGAGGGCTTCGCCGCCGGTGAGCTCAAGCACGGCCCGATCGCGCTCATCGAGCCGGGGCAGATCGTCTTCGTCATCGTGCCGTCGCCGCGTGACGCCCGGTCGCTGCACCCGAAGGTCGTCTCGAACATCCAGGAGATCCGCGCGCGCGGTGCCCGGGTGATCGCCATCGCGGAGGAGGGCGACGCCGCCGTGCTGCCCTTCGCGGACGAGGTCCTGCGGATCCCGCTCGCGACGCCGCTGTTCGAGCCGCTGCTGGCCGTCGCGCCGCTGCACATGTTCGGCATGGAGCTCGCCGCCGCCAAGGGCCTCGACGTCGACCAGCCGCGCAACCTGGCGAAGTCGGTCACCGTCGAGTAGCACCCGACGTGATCATCGGCATCGGGGTCGACGTCGTCGACACGGAGCGGTTCCGGGGTGTGCTCGAGCGCACCCCGGCGCTCCGGACGAGGCTGTTCACCCCGGGCGAGCAGCTGCGCGACGGTGAACCCCGGCCGGTGACGTCGCTCGCGGCCCGGTTCGCTGCGAAGGAAGCGCTCATCAAGGCGTTCGGCTCGAGCGCCGGGCTGAGCTGGCAGGAGCTCGAGGTCGTCGCGGACGACCAGCGGAACCCGTCGCTCACCCTGCACGAAGGGGCTCGACGGGTGGCTGCCGACCGCGGTGTCACGAACGTCCACCTGTCGCTGTCGCACGACGGCGGCATCGCGACGGCGTTCGTCGTCATCGAAGGAGGGGGCGCATGAGTGCGTTCACGGGGATCACGGTCAACCGCGAGGCCCTCATCGCGAACTACGCGACGGTGTCCGAGCGCGTGGCACCGGCCGGTGTCATCGCGGTCGTCAAGGCGAACGCGTACGGCCACGGGGCAGTCGACGCCGCACGGGCGTTCGTCGACGCCGGCGCCGAGTGGCTCGGGGTCGCCGACGTCGACGAGGGCATCGCGCTCCGCCGCGCCGGCATCGACGAGGGCGTCCGGATCCTCGCGTGGCTGCACGCCCCCGACGAGGACTTCCGCCGCGCCGCGCAGTACGCCATCACCCCGGCGGTGTCGAGCGTCTCGCAGCTCGCCGCCGCCGCCGACTCCGAGGTGCCCGCGGTGCACGTCTGCGTCGACACCGGGCTGAGCCGGAACGGCGCCGTCGAGTCCGAGTGGGCCGAACTCTTCGCGACCGCCGGTCGGATCGCGCGCTCCGGCGGTCGGACCCGGGTCGAGGGGCTCATGTCGCACCTGTCGAACGCGTCCCGCGCGGACGACCTCGACCAGGACGCGGCACTCCAGCGGGCGCTCGACGGCCTGGCGGCGAACGGGATCGTGCCCGACGTGGTGCACCTCGCCGCGAGCGCCGGCAGCATCGCCGTCCCGGAGACCCGGCACGACGCCGCGCGGGTCGGTCTCGCGCTCTACGGCCTCAGCCCCTTCGCCGACCGCACTGCGGCCGACCTCGGTCTGCGCCCGGCGATGCGGGTGACCACCGCGGTGCTCCGGACCGTGCCGGTCGCGGCGGGCGAGGGTGTCAGCTACGGCTACACCTGGCGCGCGGCGACGGACACGCGGCTCGCGGTGATCGGACTCGGGTACGCGGACGGCTTCGACCGCGACCTCGGCAACCGGGTGTCGGTGCGCATCGGCGACCGGATGTTCTCCGTCGTCGGCCGCGTCGCGATGAACGCGATGCACATCGACATCGGCGACGCCGACGTCCGGGTCGGTGACGAGGTCGTGCTCTGGGGCGACCCGGCGGACGGCGACCCCGCGGTCGAGGACTGGGCGGCGGCGATCGACACCATCAACTACGAGGTGGTCGCCAGGGTCGGCCGCAGCGTGGAACGGAGGACGACGTGAACGCGCCGCTGCGCCGGGCCCGGATCGACCTCGACGCCTACCGGTCGAACCTCGACCTCGTTCGGGAGTGGATGCACCCCGTCGAGGTCATGGCGATCATGAAGGCCGACGCCTACGGGCACGGCCTCGAGCCGATCGCGCTCGCCGCCGTCGACGCGGGGGTCCGCTGGATCGGTGTGCTGACCGTGCCCGCCGCGCTGCGCCTCCGGGCGATCGGCGTCGGCGAGGACGTCCACCTGTTCACCTGGCAGCACGACCCGGCGCTCGACTTCCGCGACGCGATCGACTCCGCGATCGACCTCGGCGTCTCGAACGTCGCCGAGCTGCAGCGCGTCGTCGACGCCGTCGACCAGCGTCCCGCACGCGTGCACCTCGGGGTGGACTCGGGGCTGCACCGCGACGGCGCCACTCCCGACGTGTGGCCCGAGCTGGTGTCGCTCGCGGTCGACGCCCAGCGCGCCGGACGCATCGAGGTCGTCGCGGCCTACACGCACCTCGCCGAGTCCTCCGACGACGACGACAGCGCCGCCGTCGCCGCCTTCGACCGGGCCGTCGAGACCGCGGAGGACCTCGGGCTCGACCTGCCGACGGAGCACGTCGCCGCGTCCCTCGCGGGCCTGGAGC
Source organism: Curtobacterium sp. NPDC087080 (assembly GCF_044745105.1). Classification (NCBI taxonomy): domain Bacteria; kingdom Bacillati; phylum Actinomycetota; class Actinomycetes; order Micrococcales; family Microbacteriaceae; genus Curtobacterium; species Curtobacterium sp. NPDC087080. The sequence goes on from NZ_JBIUZP010000004.1 coordinate 213,106, forward strand.
GCAAGGAGTTCCGCAAGGACATGGTCCGCATGGGCGCGAACCTGTTCGGCATCCCGGGTGCCGACGGTGTGTCCGCCGCCGACCTCGGCCTCGAGCCGGTGATGACGCTCACCGCCTCGGTCGCGAAGACGAAGCGTGTGCCCATCGACACCGGCGTCTCCTACGACTACACGTACCGCACCGCGTCGGAGACGACCCTCGCGCTCGTGCCCGTCGGGTACGCGGACGGGGTCCCGCGCCGTGCACAGGGCCGCGTCGAGGTGACCATCGGCGGCAAGCGGTACCCGATCGCCGGTCGTGTCGCGATGGACCAGTTCCTGGTCGACGTGGGCGACGACGACGTTCGCGTCGGTGACCAGGTCGTCCTGTTCGGCACGGGGGAGCACGGCGAGATGACGGTGCTCGAGTGGGGCGAGGCGCTCGGCACCATCGGTGAAGAGGTGACGTGCCGGATCGGCGCCCGGGTCCCGCGCGAGGTCGTCGGGCACCAGGTCGAGGGTCGCGTCGGCGACTACCTGCGGGAACAGCCGTGACCGACGCCCGCGTGCTGCTCGACAGGACGGTGTCGACGACCGACGAGATGGGGGCGCTCGGCGCCCGACTCGCCGCGGTCCTGCGCGCCGGGGACCTCGTCGTGCTGACCGGCCCGCTCGGCGCCGGCAAGACCACCCTGACGCGCGGGCTCGGCGCAGCGCTCGGCGCACGGGGACAGGTGTCGAGCCCGACGTTCGTCCTGGCCCGGACGCACCCGACCGCGGCCGGACCGGACCTGGTGCACGTCGACGCCTACCGGCTGAGCGACCCGGTGGAGCTCGACGACCTCGACCTCGACTGGGACACCTCGATCGTGGTCGTCGAGTGGGGGCGCGGGTTCGTGGACGGCATCTCGGACGACGTGCTCGACATCGAGATCGTCCGCGCGACCGGAGCCGGTGCGACCGACTCCGGAGCCGACGAGCTCGATCCCGACGACGTGCCGGACGAGCCCCGACGGGTGGTCGTCACCGGCACCGGCGGCCGCTGGGCCGACGTCACCCTCTGACCGGGGTCTCGGCCACCTTCGCGGCGGTCAGGCCGGCGGCTCGACGAAGAAGTCGGCGTAGGTCGGGTCGTCGACGGGCAGCCACCCGAGTCGGGCGTGCACGAGTGCGTCGAGCTCCGCGGGTGGCAGCAGGCCTCGGCGGCGCCACTGCTCGGGGTCGCGGTGCGCTGCCGATCGGGGCGTCCAGGGCATGCTGCCTCTCCTTCCCACGTGTACGGCGGAACATCACCGGAGAGTATCCCTCTTCGACGTTCCACGGTCTCTCGGCGTGTGCTCATGGCATCGAGCTCTTCGGTGAAGCCGGCCGGTGCCTGTACGAATACATCAGTGTCGGTGCCCCTTCGTAGTGTTCGCGCATGGGGACCGAAGGACTTTCCAGAGCCAGACCGGAGATCGCGCAATGGATCGAGGGCTTCCTCGATGGTGACTGGCGAGTCATGCTGTCGTGGTTGACCACTGGCTGCGCGGCGTTGTGGCTGTACTGCGGTTTGTTCGCGACCGGTTCGCGCGATCCGATCGGCTGGTTCGCATCGATGGCGGGTGCCTTCGGCCTCTCCGCACCCGGCTGGATGGTCGATCTGCCCGAGTGGCTCGGCAGCGGCGAACGGCAGTGGCTACCCGCCGTCCTGGCGATCTTCGCCGCCGCCGCGGTCACGGTGCTCGCGCGGCCGGGCGGCAACAGCGGCCTGGCCGTGCTCGCGACGATCAGCCTCGGGGTCCTCGTCAGCGTCGAGCGCTCGCTGGTTCCCCTCCTCTGGGTGATCGCGCTCGCCGCGATCCCGCTCCTGTTGGCCGTCGGGATGCATGCGAAGCAGGCGATGTGGGGCGTCGACGAAGGGAGCTCCTGGTACCTCTGGGACGTGGCCGTGCTCCGGCTGTTCCTGGGCTTGTCCGTGATGTGGCTCCCGCTGGTGCTGCCGGTGCTCGCCGTGGTCGAACTGGTGCGTTCGTACGCCCTTTCGGGGCGAGACGACGCGATCGCCGATCTACGTGCCGTCGTCCAGCGGATCGACTCGGCTCATCGGGAGGGTCTCGATCCGAATCCTGTGGACCTCGCGATGCTCGAATCCTGCTTGTCGAGGTCGGACGAACTCCAGCACCACAGAGCCCTCGCGACGATCCGCTTCCTGCTCGAGTCGCCCAGAGGTGCGAGGTCCGTCCGGGTGGGACGCTGAAGGTTGCGTCGCGCCTACGATGGACGGGTGCTCCTCGCCATCGACACGTCCGCCGGTACCTCCGTCGCCGTCGTCGACCCGGCCACCGGCCGCGCCGTCGCCGAGCGCAGCACCGACGACTCCCGCCGGCACGCGGAGGTGGTCGGCCCGTTCCTCGCCGACGTCCTCGCCGAGGCCGGGATCACCGGCTCCGGCGTCACCGGGGTCGTCGCCGGCATGGGCCCCGGCCCCTTCACCGGTCTGCGCGTCGGCATCGCCGCCGCCCGCACCTTCGCCGCCGCACGCGGCGTCCCGTTCTTGCCGCTCGTCAGCCACGACGCCATCGCGGCCGACCAGGACCAGGACGGACCGTTCGTCGTCCTGACGGACGCGCGACGCCGTGAGGTCTACTGGAGCGCGTACGACGAGGCCGGCACGCGCGTCGCCGGTCCGGGGCTCGCGAAGCCGGCCGAGCTGGACGAGGCGATCCGTGCCTCCCGTCCGGATGCCGTCGACCGGCCCCGCGTGACCGTCGCGACCGTCCCGGCCGGGAGGCTCGGGGCGCTGGCCACAGACCGGCTCGCCTCCGGCGCGCGCTTCGCCGATGACACCCCCCTCTACCTGCGTGACCCCGACGTCACCGTCCCGGGAGCCCCGAAGCGGGTCGTCCGGTGACCGGACTGCCCGCGCTCCCCGAGGGGCTGCGGCTGCGCCGCGCGGTTCCGCAGGACCTCGACGACGTCATGTTCCTGGAGCACGCGTCCTTCCCCACCGATGCGTGGTCGTCATCGCAGATGGCGGGGGAGCTGTGGTCGCCGCACGGGTACTACGTCGTCGTGGAGACGACGGAGGACGGGGCGCCGACGGTCGTCGGCTACGCGGGACTGTCCTCGCTCGCGGGCAACCCCGTCGCCGACGTCCAGACGATCGCGGTCAGCGCGGAACAGCGGGGGAGGGGCATCGGGAAGGTGCTCTTCACGGAGCTCCTCGACGAGGCCCGACGCCGCGACGTGCACGAGGTGTTCCTCGAGGTGCGTGCGGACAACCCCGTGGCGCAGGCGATGTACACCGCGGCCGGCTTCGAGCGGATCGCCGTGCGTCCCCGCTACTACCAGCCCGACGGTGTCGACGCGTGGGTGATGCGGGCGGAGCTCCCCGTCACGCCCGGTGCGTCGGGCGGCGTCGGACCGATCGGACAGGAGACCCTCGGTGAGCGCGACTGAACCCCTGGTGCTCGGCATCGAGACGAGCTGCGACGAGACGGGCGTGGGCATCGTCCGCGGGACCACGCTGCTGGCCAACGTCATCGCGTCGAGCATGGACGAGCACGCCCGGTACGGCGGCGTCGTGCCCGAGGTCGCTGCGCGGGCGCACCTCGAGGCCATGACCCCGACCCTGCACGAGGCCCTCGAGCGTGCCGGCGTGACCCTCGACGAGCTCGACGCCGTCGCCGTCACCGCCGGCCCGGGGCTCGCCGGTGCCCTGATGGTCGGTGTGGGGGCGGCCAAGGCCCTGGCGGTCGCGACGGGCAAGCCGCTCTACGGGGTGAACCACCTGGTCGGGCACGTCGGCGCGGACGTGCTGCGTGCGGACGGCAGCGCGATCGAGCTGCCGACCGTGGCACTGCTCGTCTCCGGCGGGCACACGTCGCTGCTGCTCGTGCGGGACCTGGTCGGCGACGTCGAACTGCTCGGCGAGACGATCGACGACGCGGCGGGCGAGGCGTTCGACAAGGTCGCACGCCTGCTTGGTCTGCCGTACCCGGGCGGGCCGCAGATCGACCGGGCCGCGGCGGACGGCGACCCGACCGCGATCCGGTTCCCGCGGGGCCTGACGCTGCCGAAGGACATGGCGCAGCACCGGTACGACTTCTCGTTCTCCGGGCTGAAGACCGCGGTCGCACGGTGGGTCGAGAAGTGCCGCGACGAGGGCCGGGAGGTCCCGGTCGCCGACGTCGCGGCATCGTTCCGCGAGGCCGTCGTCGACGTGCTCCTCACGAAGGCGCTCGCCGCGTGCCGGGACACCGGTGTCGACCGACTGCTGCTCGGCGGTGGGGTCGTCGCCAACGCTCGGCTGCGAGCCGTGGCCGAGGAACGCTGCGCGGCCGCCGGCGTCGCGCTGCGGATCCCGCCGTTCGACCTCTGCACCGACAACGGCGCCATGATCGCTGCGGTCGGGGCACGCCTGGTGGCCGAGGGTCACGCCCCGAGCGACCTCGGCATCGCGGCGGACTCCACGCTGCCGGTGACGACCGTCCAGGTCTGAGACGCGCTCCCGGGCGGCGAGCGACTGCTGAACCCGCTTCCGGCCCGTGTGGGAGGATGCTCAGCAGGCACCGACCGACCGGGTGCCAGGAGGGGTGGACGGTGTCCGATCAGAACCAGTGGCCGAAGCCGGGCGAGTCGAACGCGAGCGACGACGGCCGGCCGCAGCACGACGGCCAGCAGTCGGGTGCGTCGCAGCAGTCGGGTGCATCGCAGCAGTCGGGCGCGTCGCAGTCGACCGGCCAGCAGCCGGGCACCCCGTACGGTCAGCCGTCGCAGGGCAACCCCTACGCGCAGCCGGCGCCGGGCGCGCCCTCGGCCCAGGCGCACCAGCCCACGAACCCGTTCGCGCAGCCCCAGCAGTCGCAGCAGAACCCGTACGCGCAGTCCTCGCAGCCGGGCAGCCCGTACGGCCAGCAGCCGCAGCAGCAGAACCCGTACGCGCAGCCGGGGAACCCCTACGGGCAGCAGCAGCAGCCGCAGCAGGGCAACCCCTACGCTTCCTCGGGTCCCCAGCACAACCCCTACGCGCCGCAGCAGGGCAACAACCCCTACGCGTCTCCGTACGCCACGACCGGGTACCAGCCGTACGCCCAGCGCCCGAAGACGAACACCCTCGCGATCCTGTCGATCGTGTTCAGCGGTGTCGCCGGCCTGTCCCTGCTGACCTTCGTCTTCGCGTTCTTCGCGGTGCTCGCGGGCCCCGCCGGTGCGATCCTCGGGCACGTGGCACTCGGCAAGACGAAGACGACGGGGGAGTCCGGGCGCGGCCTGGCGCTCGCCGGCATCATCGTCGGGTGGATCGCGACGGGCATCGCCCTGATCGGCGTCATCGTGTTCTTCGTGGTGCTCGCCAACTCCGGCGGCGGGTACTCCGACCCGTACGACTACGACTCGGGTGCCTTCATCCGCTGACCCGCGCCGTGCTGCACTGCACGTTGAGTTCCGCGAGAGCGACAGACCCCCGCCGATGTCCGGCGGGGGTCTGTCGCTTCCGCGGACCTGATCGCGACGGCGATGCACGCCGAACGCGCGGGCGCCCGTGCAGCCCGGCGGGTCGCACCGCCCCGCCCCGCGGGCTAGCCGGCCGCGTCGGTGAGCCGCTCGCACAGGAGCGCGGTGTGCCGTCCCTCCAGGCGGGTGAGCACGAGCGTGACCGACCGCCGCCCCCGCAGCCGCAGCCGCTTCCGGAACTGTGCGGGATCCACGTCGACGCCGCGCTTCTTGATCTCCACCGTGCCGACGTCGTCCGCCGCCAGGCGTGCCGCGAGCTGCTTCACGTCGAGCGGCATCGTGTCGAGCACCCGGAACCCCTGTGCGAACGGCGTCGTCACCGCGCGGTCCGACGTGACGTACGCGATGCCCTCGGACAGCATGCGCCCGTCGATCGAGCGCGCCAGGTCCCCGATCAGGCGCGCGCGGATCACGGCCCCGTCCGGCTCGTACAGGTAGGCACCGACGGGACCGATCTCGACGTCCTCGGCGTCGGCCGGACCGGTGAGTTCGGCGATCCCGTGCGCGCCGATGACGGTCGCCGCACGGCGGACACCGTCGCGGGCGAGGGGGCCGGACCACAGGACGAGCTCGACGACCTCGCGGTCGACGGACACCCACTGCGCCTCGAGCGTGTCCGGGATCAGGTCGCGGTCGATGCCGGGCCCGAGCTTCACCCCGGTCGGGGTCGTCGTCGCCGCGGCGAACACGGTGTCGAGGGACGGCGACCAGTCGTCCGGGTCGGCCAGGCGTCTCGTGTTCGCGTGCCCGGCAGTCCGTCGGGCGGGGTCCATCCACACGCCGTCGACCCGGGACAGGTCGAAGGATGCCGCGTCGCCGAGCTCGACCCGCGCGTTCGGCCAGAGCGCGAGGTTGTGCGTCGCGACCGCGGCGGTCACCTCGTCACGGTCGACCGCGGTGACGTCGAGGTCGAGCGCCGCCATCGCCATGGCATCGCCGCCGATGCCGCACCCGAGGTCGGCGACCCGGGTGAGCCCCGCAGCGGCGAACCGGCCGGCGTGCTGCGCGGCGACCTGCAGCCGCGTGGCCTGCTCGAGCCCGGCCTCGGTGAAGAGCATCCGCCCGGCGAAGTCCCCGAACTTGGCGCGGGCCTTCTGCCGGAGCTTCGCCTGGGTCAGCACCGCGGCGACGAGGCCGGGATCGTGCCCCTCGCCACGCAGCCGGGAGACCACGCGGACGATCTCGCCCCCGTCCGAGACACCGGGGGTACGGTCGAGCAGGGCCATCCCCTCGGGGGTCAACAGCTGGGCGAGGTCGGCGGCTTCCACCCGACGATCCTCCCAGGTCGCCGGGACGCCCGACACGTGCTGGCACTCGGATTGACCGAGTGCCAGACTGTCCCTAGAGTTGTCGTTGGCACTCTCCTGTGCGTAGTGCCAACCGGTTCCCATCTGTACCGAGTCAGTACCGAGAAAGAAGAGGTCACCGTGGCCGTCACCATCAAGCCGCTCGAGGATCGCATCGTCATCCGCCAGGTCGAGGCGGAGCAGACCACCGCTTCCGGTCTCGTCATCCCGGACACCGCGAAGGAGAAGCCCCAGGAGGGCGAGGTCGTCGCCGTGGGCCCGGGTCGCATCGACGACAACGGCAACCGCGTGCCGCTCGACGTCGCCGTCGGCGACAAGGTCATCTACTCGAAGTACGGCGGCACCGAGGTCAAGTACTCCGGTGAGGACCTGCTCGTCCTCTCGGCGCGCGACGTCCTCGCGGTCATCGAGCACTGAGACCAGCAGCTCTCGCCACGAACGCCCCGTCCGGCTCGCAGCCGGCGGGGCGTTCGTGCGTCCGGCGGCCGGGAGGCGCGGTGCCGCTCCGCAGCGTCCGACCAGCTTCCTAGGATGGTTCCGTGAGTGAAGCGACTCCGGCACGTCCGGCACGCAGCGAGGCATCCGTCGGCGTCGTCCAGGCGATCGTCGCGTACGGGCTCTGGGGGCTCATGCCCCTGCTCTTCGCCGCGATGGCTCCCGCGGGCGCGTTCGAGATCGTCGCCTGGCGGATCGTCTTCGGCCTGGTGTTCTGCGCGGTGGCGATCGCCGTCACCCGGTCGTGGCTCCGGACACGCTCCCTGCTCGCCCAGCGTCGGGTGATGCTCGTGATGGGGCTCGCGGCCGTCCTCATCCTGGTGAACTGGACCGTGTACGTCGCCGCGACGACGACGGGCCACACGGTCGAGGCCGCGCTCGGCTACTTCATCAACCCGCTCGTCACGATCGCCCTCGGGGTCGTCGTCCTCCGCGAGCGCTTGCGTGCGGCGCAGTGGGCGGCGGTCGGCATCAGCGTCGTCGCGGTCGTCGTCATCGCGGTCGGTTACGGGCAGGTGCCGTGGATCTCGCTCGCCCTGGCGTTCTCGTTCGGCCTCTACGGCCTGGTGAAGAAGCGGGTGGGCGGCACCGTCGATGCGCTGAGCGGGCTGACGCTCGAGACCGTGTGGCTGCTGCCGATCGCGGTCGGGGCGCTCGTGGTGCTCGGGGTCACGGGTCTCGGCGGCGGGGTGACCTTCACGAGCGAGGGGTGGCCGCACGCGCTCGTCACGGTGCTGACCGGCCCGGCGACCGCGGTGCCGCTGCTGCTCTTCGCGTCGTCCGCGCGGCGGGTGTCGCTGTCGACGCTCGGGCTGACGCAGTACCTCGCGCCCGTGATGCAGCTGCTGGTCGGGGTGGTCGTGCAGCACGAGGCCATGCCGCCCGCGCGGTGGATCGGCTTCGGCATCGTGTGGGTCGCGCTCGTGGTCCTGACGGTCGACAGCTTCGTGGCGGCCCGGGCAGCGCGGCGCCGGACGCTCGCACCCGCGGCGGCCGGCTCGGTCTGACGGGCGCGATCCGCGCCTCCCGTCCGGCTGCCGCAGGTCGGACGGGGCCGACCCGAGTCTCGCGTTGCGCGACACGTCTCGCGCTCCCGACCCCGAGGAACGACGCTGGGCCCGAGTCTCGGCTCCGCGGAGGCGAGACTCGGGCCCAGTCGGCCGTGCTGGGTGTTACTTCGAGACCGAGCCCTGGATGGCGCTCTGGTACACGGGCTTGTTGTCGCCGTCGAACTTGTAGATGCCGATGTAGGCGCTCGACGGGTCGTTCTTGCTGTCGAACGGACCGATGCCGGACGGGCCGGTGTACTGGATGTCCTCACCCTTGTCGAGCAGGTCCTTGCAGGCCTTGAACGTCTCGCACTTGGTGCCGCCGTCGGCGCCGGACACCGCAGCCATGTTGGCCTGGATGGTGCCCGAGTCGGTGCCCTTGCCCTTCACCGCGGCCAGCGCGGCGAGGGTCGTGGCGTCGTACGACTCAGCGGCGTACGAGTAGTCGGCGAGCTCCTTGCCCGAGGACTGCTTGTAGAAGTCGGACAGGCGCTGCTTGAGCTCGTCCTTCGGGCTGGCACCCGGGATGGTGCCCTGCGCACCCTCGAGGGTGCCCGGGTCGAAGTCCTTCGAGTAGTCCGCGGTGTTGCCGTCGGACATGTAGATCTTCGCCATGTCGGCGTTCTGCGACTTGAGCTCCGGGATGATCGACTTCGTCTCGTCGAAGGCGAGCACCACGATGGCGTCCGGCTTCGCCGCGAGGGCGGCCGTCACCTCGGACGAGAACGTCGTCTGTCCGGGCGGGAACTCCTGGCCCTTGCCCTTGCCGCCGTAGACGACCTGGCCGCCCGAGTCCTCGATCGCCTTCTGCACGGTGTCGCGGAGACCCGTGCCGTAGGTGTCGTTGAAGACCAGGAACGCGACCTTGGCGTTGCCGTCACCCGTGACGAGCTGGCCCAGGGCCGAGCCCTGCACCGAGTCCGGCGGAGCGGTGCGGAAGTAGTGCGACGAGTAGCCGGACAGGTCGGTCGCCGTGTTCGCCGGCGAGATCTGCACGATGCAGTTGCTCGTCAGCTGGTCGATGACGTTCAGCGTGACGCTGGACGACTCGGCACCGATGACGACCGGCACCTTCGCGTTGACGAGCTTCGTCGCGGCCGAGCTCGACACGGTCATGTCGTTGCTGTCGCCCGAGTCGGTGGCGGGGTCGATGCTGACGTCCTTGTCGAGCACGCCACCGGCCGAGTTGATGTCCTCGACCGCGAGGCCGACGCCGGACTCGGCGGGCGGGTTGAGGTACGACAGGGTGCCCGTCAGCGGGAGGATCGTGCCGATCTTCAGCGCATCGGTACCCGGGGTGTCGGGGGCCTTGCAGCTCGCCGCCGGGTCCTTCTTCGCGCCGCCGGCAGAGGCGGAGGAGGTGGATTCGGCGCTGCCGCTGGTGGAACACGCGGCGAGGAGGAGCGCTGCCGCTCCCGCCACTGCCAGTGCCGTGGTGGCACGGGTGGTTCTGGTCATCCGTGGAGCCCTTTCTCTGCGCGGAGGCCCAACCGCATCGGGTCGAGCGCGGTCTCCTCCACGTGGGTTGCCGAGAAAACTAGGGCCGAAGTGTTTCGCGTGTGTGTCCGAGATCATCACCTGGACGTTTCGTTACACACCCGTGACGAAACTGAGGAGGCGCACGGGAACCCCTGATGAGGAGTCCGTCCGGACGGTGTCCTGTGCACGAGGCGCGGTTCCGGGAGGTCGCAGCGGCGGTCGCGCGTACGGTCCGGCCCATGAGCGATGCAGCTTCCACGACCACCTTCCGTCCCGTGCGTGCGATCGTCACCGGTGCCGAGTCCGGCATCGGGAAGGCCACCGCGGTGGCGCTCGCCGCAGCCGGCATGGACGTCGGGATCACGTACCTGTCCGAGCCCGAGCGTGCCGAGGAGACCGCCGCCGAGATCCGGCAGGCCGGGCGACAGGCCTTCGTCGAGCAGATCGACGTGACGCAGCTCGACCAGGCAGGTGCCGTGATCGATCGGCTCGTGGCACAACTCGGTGGCGTCGACGTCGTGGTGGCGGATGCCGGGACGGGTGACAACGCGCCGTTCCTCGACATCACGCTCGAGCAGTGGCGGCACACGGTCGCGACCGACCTCGACGGGGCGTTCGTCACGATCCAGGCAGCTGCGCGGCACATGGTGCGACAGGGCACCGGCGGGCGGATCATCGGCATCACGAGCGTCCACGAGCACCAGCCCCGCTACGGGTCGAGCGCGTACGACGCGGCGAAGCACGGCCTCGGCGGGCTCCTCAAGACCATCGCGATCGAGCTCGCCGAGCACGGCATCACCGCGAACGCCGTCGCACCGGGGGAGATCGCGACCCGGATGACGGGTGCGGAGAACGAGGACCCGCACACCATCGATCGTCCCGGTGTCCCCCTCGGACGGCCGGGGAACGCGTGGGAGATCGCTGCCGCCGTGGCGTTCCTGGCGTCGCCGGCGTCGTCGTACATCACCGGGGTGTCCCTGCCCGTCGACGGCGGCATGCTGCAGATGGGCCCGCACGGCGGCAGCCACATCACGTCCGACGACTGGCGCAGCGCCTAAGGCGGCGGGACCTCCCCCGCAAAACGCAACCTCGGCGGTTCCTCGCAGCGCTGTACCGCTGCGAGCAGCCGTGGAGGTTGCGTTCCGCGGGTTCACCGTCATGCGCCGGTCGGGAGGCCCGCGGTGCGCAACACGGTCTGCAAGCGTCCCGGGGTGCGGACGTCCGTCCACCCCCACCGCACGACGCGACGCACCTCCGGTCGCAGCAGCAGGGTCTGCTCCCGGGCCTTCTCGCGTCGGACGGCATCCGGATCGTCGTACTTCTCGAGACCGTCGAACTCGCCGACGATCCCGGCGCGCGGCCACCAGAAGTCGACGCGGTACGGGCCGAACACCTGCTGCAGGACCGGGGGCGGGAAGCCGTCGTCCTCGATCCGGACCCTGCTGACCGACTCGCCGGGCGACTCGGAGCGTGGGTCCGCGAACCGGAGTGCCCGTCTCGCCCGTGTCATGCCCCTCGGCGAGGGCCACGACGCGAAGGCGCGACGGAGTTCGTCGACGGTGAGCAGCTGCTCGCGCAGGACGTGGTCGAGGACGGCGACCCCGTTCTCGTACGAGGTGCTCCTGCTGAGGTCGACGACGGTCCGCAGCAGCGACGTGACCCGCCGACCGTCGATGGTGGTGGTGTCCGCTGCCGTGAGGTCGGCCGCGTGCCGGACCACGCGTCGGCCCGAGTGCGTCGTCCCGAGCAAGGGGTCCGTGACGTGCACCCGTCGGTCCGGCCGGTCGACGTCGGGGAGTCCCCACAGCAGCGCGGCCGAACGGTGCGACAGGACGCGCCACTCGCCGACGGCGGTGACCACGGCCTCCAGCTCGATGCGAGCGCGTTGCCGCACCGACGCGTCGTGCCAGGCCGATCCGTCGACGGCGACTCCGTGGGTCACCCGGACCAGCTCCCCGCGACGGAGCCGGTGCTGCGACTCCCGGTCGTCCGAGCTGAGGAGGATCAGTCGTGGTGGCTCGTCCATGGCGACGAGCATCGCCGTGCAGGGTCGCGTGCACGGCGCCGCTGCCGGATCTGTGGAGAAACACCCCGCGAAACGCAACATCGACGGCCCCTCGCAGCGGTGTAGCGCTGCGAGGAACCGCCGACGTTGCGTCTTGCGGAAGGACCGGGGTCAGCCTCGGTAGTTCGGGGCCTCGACGACCATCTTGATGTCGTGCGGGTGGGACTCCTTGAGCCCGGCCGCGGTGATGCGGACGAACTTGCCGCGGGCCTTGAGCTCCGGCACCGTGCGGCCACCGACGTAGAACATCGACTGCCGCAGGCCGCCGACGAGCTGGTAGACGGCGTTCGCGACCGAGCCGCGGTAGGGGACCTGGCCCTCGATGCCCTCGGGGATGAGCTTCTCGTCCGAGGGGACGTCCGCCTGGAAGTAGCGGTCCTTCGAGTACGAGGTCTTCTCGCCGCGGGTCTGCAGTGCGCCGAGGGAGCCCATCCCGCGGTACGCCTTGTACTGCTTGCCGCCGACGAAGACGAGCTCGCCCGGGCTCTCGTCGGTGCCCGCCAGGAGCGAGCCGAGCATCACGGTGTCCGCGCCGGCGACCAGGGCCTTCGCGATGTCGCCCGAGTACTGCAGCCCGCCGTCGGCGATGACCGGCACGCCGGCCTCACGCGCGGCGAGCGACGCCTCGTACACGGCGGTGACCTGCGGGACGCCGACCCCGGCGACGACGCGCGTGGTGCAGATCGAGCCCGGGCCGACGCCGACCTTGACGGCGTCCACACCGGCGTCGATGAGCGCCTGCGCGCCCTGTCGGGTCGCGACGTTCCCGCCGATGACGTCGATGCCGGCGAAGGACGGGTCGGCCTTGAGGCGGCGGACCATGTCGAGGACGCCCTCGCTCTCGCCGTTGGCGGTGTCGACGACGAGCACGTCGACGCCCGCGTCGCGCAGGGCCTCGGCGCGCTGCCAGGCGTCGCCGAAGAAGCCGATCGCAGCGCCGACGCGCAGGCGGCCCTCGGCGTCCTTGGTGGCGTCCGGGTACTTCTCGCTCTTGTCGAAGTCCTTGACGGTGATGAGGCCGCGGAGCCTGCCGTCGGCGTCGACCAGCGGGAGCTTCTCGATCTTGTGCTGCGCGAAGATCGCGACGGCGTCCTCGGGGTCGATGCCCTCGGCCGCGGTGATGAGCGGCGCCTTCGTCATGACGTCGCGGACGAGGGTCGTCGCCATCTCGAACGGGGCGACGAAGCGCATGTCCCGGTTCGTGATGATGCCGACGAGCGTGCCGTCCGACTCGACGACGGGCAGGCCCGAGACGCGGAACTGCCCGCACACGGCGTCGACCTCGGCCACGGTGGCGTCCGGGCTCGTGGTCACGGGGTTCGTGATCATGCCCGACTCGGACCGCTTGACCTTGTCGACGTACGCGGCCTGGTCCTCGATCGACATGTTGCGGTGCAGGATGCCGATGCCGCCCTGGCGCGCCATCGCGATCGCCATGCGGGCCTCGGTCACGGTGTCCATCGCCGCCGACAGCAGCGGGACGTGCACGTCGATGCGCTTGGTGAGCCGGGACGTCGTGGACGCCTCGCTCGGGATGACGTCGGTGTGCCCGGGGAGGAGCATGACGTCGTCGTACGTGAGTCCGATGAATCCGAACGGATCCGGCTGGTCCATGGGTCCCCTTCGTGGGCGAGGTGAAGTGGTGGCACCGGGGCGCGTCGTCGGGTTCCCGATGGGCCATGGTAACGCGCGCGGTACTCGCGCCATTCCGCTGTCCCCCGGTCGCCGGAGCGCGGCAGACGCCGCGCGCGGGCCGAGACCGGTCCGCGGACTCGTTCCTGAGAGTCCTGTACCGGCCGGACGGGCGGATTCATGCGGATCCACGGGGTGTCGGTCACGAATGCAGCACGATTTGTGCAGGAGACGTGCTGGAAACACGGGGGACACAAAAAATCCCTATGGTCCTCGACTATCCGAACGAGAGGCTCATCCGTGGGTTCCATCACTCCGCCGGGGTCAGCGCTCATGCGCCGGCTCCGCCGTGGGGCACCAGACCGCCGCAAGCGTCTGGTCCTCGCCGCAGTACTCTTCCTCGCTTTCCTCGCCACCTTCGCGGTCGACTGGGCAGTGTCGCCCGCGGCCGACGCGGCGACGAGCAGTCCCGCCGCCAGCAGCAGCCCGAGCACCGGCAGCAGCGCGTCGACGTCCGACGGCCCCTGCACCGTCAGTCCGACGAACGGCTGCATCCGGGGCACCATCCTCGACTCCGAGCGGAAGCCCGCGACCGGGGTCGACGTCGACGTCGCGGGACCCGGCGGGTTCGCCCGGACCGCGACCACCGACGACTCCGGCCGCTGGTCCGTCTCGGTCACGACGGCGGGGCAGTACACCGTCAGCGTCGACCAGGGCTCGCTGCCGAAGGGGCAGTACCTGACCAACGCCGCCGACGCCGAGCGCAAGGTGAACGCGACGCTGAACGCCAACGTCGGGCAGATCTTCCAGCTGTCCGACCAGCAGGGCGCCACCACCAGCGACGACACGAGCAGCGTCAGCGCCGCGCGTGCCTGGCAGCAGCTCGCATCGGGCATCCGACTCGGGCTCCTCATCGCCCTGGCCTCGGTCGGCCTCTCGCTCATCTACGGCACGACGGGCCTGTCGAGCTTCTCGCACGGTGAGCAGGTGACGCTCGGCGGTCTCCTCGCCTACGTCTTCGCGAACCAGCTCGGGTGGAACATCTGGGTCACCGGCATCGTCGTCACGCTGTTGTGCGCGGCCACCGGGTACCTGCAGGACGCCGCGATCTGGAGGCCGCTGCGCCGCCGCAGGATCAGCCTCACCCAGCTCATGATCGTGACGATCGGCCTGTCGATCGCCGCCCAGTACGCGTTCCAGTACTTCTTCGGCGCCTCGACCGTCCGCATCCAGCAGGGCAACCCCGAGACCGTGACCTTCGCCGGCCTCACGCTGACGGTGCAGTCCTACGTCGCGATGGGCATCGCGCTCGTCGTGCTCGTCGGCACCGGCCTGTTCCTCGCCAAGACCCGCTTCGGTCGGGCCACCCGCGCGGTGTCGGACAACCCGGCGCTCGCCGCGGCGTCCGGCATCGACGTCGACCGGGTCATCCGCTTCGTGTGGACGCTCGCCGCCGGCCTCGCGGGCCTGTCCGGCGTGATGCTCGGCCTGGTCCTCAACGGCGTGAACTGGCAGACCGGCCTCCAGCTGCTGCTGCTCATGTTCGCGTCCGTCACGCTCGGCGGTCTCGGCACCGCGTACGGCGCCCTCGTCGGCTCGATGATCATCGGCATCGTCGTCGAGCTCACGAACCTCGTGCTGCCGGGCGACTTCAAGTACGCCACGGCCCTCGTGATCCTCATCCTCATCCTGCTGTTCCGGCCGCAGGGCATCTTCGGTCGCGCCGAGCGCATCGGCTAAGGGAGCACCGACATGGACTACATCCTGAACCTGCTGTCCTCGTTGACGCAGGAGGCGCTCGCCCCCACCACGGCGGCGTTCGCCCTGGCCGCGATCGGCCTCAACGTGCACTTCGGCCTCACCGGCCTGATCAACATGGGCCAGGCGGCGTTCCTGCTGCTCGGCGCCTACGGCTTCGCGATCTCGATCACGAACGGCCTGCCCTTCGTCATGGCGGTGCTCGTCGCCCTGGCGGTCGCGATCGTCTTCGCGGTCATCCTCGGCATCCCGACCCTGCGGTTGCGCGGGGACTACCTGGCGATCGTGACGATCTCCGGTGCCGAGATCATCCGCATGGTCGGACGCTCCAGCCTGCTGACGAACACCACGGGCGGCTCGAACGGCATCGCCGGCTCGGCCTACCGCGACCCGTTCAACGCGCTCAGCCCGCTGCCCGACGGCACCACGAGCATCCTGTGGTTCACCTACTCGAACAACGGGGTCAACGGCTGGTGGATCCGCATCGCGGCCTGGGGCCTCGTGGCGCTCTTCACCCTCGTGCTCTTCCTGCTCATGCGGAGCCCCTGGGGTCGCGTCGTGAAGGCGATCCGCGAGGACGAGGACGCCGTCCGCTCCCTCGGCAAGAACGTCTACTCGTACAAGATGCAGGCGCTCGTCTTCGGTGGCGCGCTCGGTGCGCTCGCCGGGGTCATCTACGTGCTGCCGAGCTCCGTCCAGCCCGACGCCATGGGCCGCTCGATGACGTTCTTCATCTGGACCGCGCTGATCCTCGGCGGCGCCGCGACGGTGTTCGGCCCGGTGCTCGGGGCGATCCTGTTCTTCGTCGTGCGGCTCTTCGTCCGCACCCTCGCCGGGGACTTCATCCCCGACTCGATCATGAACGCGCAGCAGGCGGAGCAGTTCTCCTACGTGCTCGTCGGCATCGCGCTCATGCTCCTCATCGTGTTCCGGCCACAGGGACTCCTGGGCAACAAGAAGGAGCTGTCGTTCAGTGTCTGAGACCTACACCCACACGAAGTCCGACCCGATCCTGACGGTCGACGGCGTCACCCGGCACTTCGGCGGCATGACCGCGGTCGACGTCGACCACCTCGAGGTGCAGCGCGGCACCATCACCGCCCTCATCGGTCCGAACGGCGCCGGTAAGACGACGTTCTTCAACCTGCTCACCGGCTTCGACAAGCCGAGCCCCGGTGCGACGACCCGCTTCAACGGCGACACGCTGCAGAAGACGAGCGCGACGCACATCGCGAACAAGGGCATGGTCCGCACGTTCCAGCTCACGAAGGCCCTGAGCCGGCTCACCGTGATGCAGAACATGCTGCTCGGTGCCCGCGACCAGCCGGGCGAGAACTTCTTCGTCGGCCTGGTCCCGGCGCTCTGGCGGAAGCGCGAGCGCGAGATCACGGCGAAGGCCGAGGACCTGCTCGCCCGCTTCAAGCTCCTCGAGAAGCAGGACGACTACGCCGGGTCGCTGTCCGGCGGCCAGCGCAAGCTCCTCGAGATGGCCCGTGCGCTCATGTCCGACCCGACGATGATCATGCTCGACGAGCCGATGGCCGGCGTGAACCCGGCGCTCACCCAGTCGCTGCTCGGGCACATCCAGTCCCTCCGGGACGACGGCATGACCGTGCTCTTCGTCGAGCACGACATGCACATGGTCCGGCACATCTCGGACTGGGTCGTCGTGATGGCCGAGGGCAAGGTCGTCGCCGAGGGGCCGGCCGACACGGTGATGGACGACCGCGCCGTCATCGACGCGTACCTCGGTGCGCACCACGACACCGACCTGGGCGACGACTCGCTCCTCACCGAGGAGACCTACGAGGAGCTGGCCGAAGAAGTGGCCGAAGAGGAAGCAGCGGACGACCACCCGAAGGCGGACGACCGCAAGCAGGACGAGCAGGAGGCGACCCGATGACCGACGCACCGAACGCAGCGGACGCGAGCCGCGCCTCCCGTCCGGCGACGGGCGCGACGGGCGCGACGAGCGCGACCGCCGCACCCGCGACGACCGCCACCGTCGAACCCGTCCTGACCGCGAAGAACCTCGTGGCCGGCTACCTGCCGGGCGTCAACATCCTCAACGGCTGCGACCTCGACTGCTACCCGGGCGAGCTGATCGGCATCATCGGCCCGAACGGCGCGGGCAAGTCGACGCTCCTCAAGGCGCTGTTCGGCCTGGTCTCCATCCGCGAGGGCTCGGTGTCCCTGCAGGGCGAGGACATCACGAACCTCAAGGCGAACAAGCTCGTGCAGGCCGGCGTCGGCTTCGTGCCGCAGACGAACAACGTGTTCCCCTCGCTCTCGATCGAGGAGAACCTGCAGATGGGCCTGTACCTGCGCCCGAAGAAGTTCGCCGAGCGGCTCGAGGTCATCTACGACCTGTTCCCGGTCCTCGGCCAGCGGCGCACCCAGCGGGCGGGCTCGCTGTCCGGCGGTGAGCGGCAGTCGGTCGCGATGGCCCGGGCGCTGATGATGGACCCGAAGGTGCTGCTGCTCGACGAGCCCTCCGCGGGCCTGTCGCCGGTGCGCCAGGACGAGACCTTCATCCGCACACGCCGGATCAACAAGGCCGGGGTGTCGATCATCATGGTCGAGCAGAACGCACGGCGCTGCCTGCAGATCTGCGATCGTGGGTACGTGCTCGACCAGGGGAGGAACGCGTACTCGGGCACCGGGCGTGAGCTCGCCGACGACCCGAAGGTCATCGAGCTCTACCTGGGGACGCTCGCCAAGGACGTCGACTCCGCTCGCTGAGCGGGGTCGACCCGCGGGTACTGCTGTGGGGGTGGTACCCGCACCCCGACGGGGCCGCGCTGGCTGCTGATGCGCCGCGCGGCCCCGTCCTCGTGCCGACGCCGACGTCGACGCCGACGTCGACGCCGGCGTCTCGCGTCATGCGTGGTCGCCACGAGACGCCGGCGTGCCGTCGAGACACCGCGGTCGCCGCCGGACGCCGCCGGATCCGGGTGCGTCTCGCGTCGACCGGTGCGTCTCGCGTCGACGCCGGCGTCTCACCCCCGCCCCGCCGCCCGTGTCCCAGCACCCCGGCTCCGCACCCGGCCGGGAGGCACGACCCCGCCCCGCCCCGCCGCACCCGTCCCGACACCCCGGCTCCCCGCCCGTCGGCTACCGTGACGCAGGTGCGCACCTCCGGCCCCCTCGTGCTCGACGCCCTCGTCTGGGTCGTCTTCGCCGTGCTCTTCGTCGGCGCCGCACTGCTCGTGAAGGTCGCAGCAGCCCTGCTCGCGGTCCTCGTCGTGCTCGCGCTCCTGCTCGGCCTGGTCCTGCGGGCGCTGCGGAAGCGACGGGCACGGCCCCGACGCTGACCGAGGCTGCTGCGCCCCGCACCGGCTGCACCGTCCACCCGTCCCACTCCGGGACCCCGCCCGCTAGGCTTGCCCGGTGACTGAAGTCGAGATCGGTGCAGGCAAGCGCGGCCGTCGGGCCTACGCGTTCGACGACATCGCGGTGGTCCCCTCGCGGCGCACCCGCGACCCGCACGACGTGAGCGTGCAGTGGTCGATCGACGCGTTCACCTTCGCGTCGCCGATCCTCTCGGCGCCGATGGACTCGGTGTCCTCGCCGGCGACGGTCATCCAGATGGGCGAGCTCGGGATCCTGGGCGTGCTCGACCTCGAGGGCCTGTGGACCCGGTACGAGGACCCGACGCCGTACTACGAGGAGATCAAGACCCTCACGGACGGCAACGTCACGAAGCGCATGCAGGAGATCTACTCCGAGCCGGTCAAGGCCGAGCTGATCACCGCGCGCCTGGCCGAGATCCGCGCCGCCGGGGTGCCGGTCGCCGGGTCGCTCAGCCCGCAGCGCACGCAGGAGTTCTCGCAGACGGTCGTCGACGCCGGTGTCGACCTGTTCGTCATCCGCGGCACGACGGTCTCGGCGGAGCACGTCTCCCAGAACCAGGAGCCGCTCAACCTCAAGAAGTTCATCTACGAGCTCGACGTCCCGGTCATCGTGGGCGGTGCCTCGACGTACACGTCGGCGCTGCACCTCATGCGCACCGGTGCGGCGGGCGTGCTCGTCGGCTTCGGTGGCGGTGCGGCCTCGACCACCCGCGCAGCCCTGGGCATCCACGCGCCGATGGCGACCGCGGTGGCCGACGTCGCCGGCGCCCGACGTGACTACATGGACGAGTCCGGCGGCCGCTACGTGCACGTCATCGCGGACGGCGGCCTCGACACCGCCGGCGACATCGTCAAGGCGATCGCCGTCGGCGCCGACGCGGTCATGCTCGGCACCGCGCTGGCCCGCGCGACCGAGGCCCCGGGCGGTGGCTTCCACTGGGGTGCCGAGGCGCACCACTCCGAGCTGCCCCGCGGTCGTCGTGTCGAGGTCGGTCAGATCGCCCCGCTCGAGAACGTGCTGAACGGCCCGACCCCGTCGTGGGACGGCCGCGCCAACCTGGTCGGTGCGCTCCGTCGGTCGATGGCCACCACCGGATACTCCGACGTCAAGGAGTTCCAGCGAGTAGAAGTGGTCGTGGCGCCGTACCACCAGCAGTGACGGTGGCACCCGTGCTCCCGCACGGGTGACGCCTCGGCGCTCCCGTGCGCGGAGGCCGGCTCCGTGCGCGCAACCCGCACGGAGGCGACGATGGCCAAGCCAGCCAGCAGCACCACGCAGACCAGCACGGACGCGACGACCGCAGGTGCCGAGAGCACCGTCGAGGGCGCCCAGCGTGCCGCCGTACCGAGCGCGAGCGTCGGCTTCGACCCGTCCGCGAAGCTCGGACCGGAGGAACGTGCCGCGACGATCGAGGCGCTGAAGACCAAGGAGCTCGACGTCCTGGTCGTCGGCGGCGGCATCGTCGGCGGCGGCAGTGCGCTCGACGCAGTCACCCGCGGCCTGAGCGTCGGCATCGTCGAGGCCCGCGACTGGGGTTCGGGCACGTCGAGCCGCTCGTCGAAGCTCGTGCACGGTGGCATCCGCTACCTCGAGCAGCTGAACTTCGCGCTCGTCCGCGAAGCCCTGATCGAACGCGGGCTGCTGCTGCAGCGGATCGCCCCGCACCTGGTGAAGCCCGTGCGCTTCCTCTACCCGCTCAACCACCGCGTGTGGGAGCGCTTCTACATCGGCATCGGCATGGCGATGTACGACGTCTTCAGCTGGTCCGGCGGTCGTCCGCCCGGGGTCCCGCACCACCGGCACCTCAGCCGCAAGCAGGTCCTGAAGAACATGCCGGGCCTGAAGAAGGACGCCTTCGTCGGCGGCATGACGTACTACGACGCCCAGGTCGACGACGCCCGCTACGTCGCGTCGCTCGTCCGCACCGCCGCGTCGTACGGCGCGCACGCGGCGAGCCGGGTCCGCATCGAGGGGTTCATCAAGGTCGGGGAGCGTGTCGTCGGGGCGCACGCGCACGACATCCAGACGGGCGAGAAGTTCGACATCCGGGCGAAGCAGGTCGTGAACGCGACCGGCGTCTGGACCGACGACACCCAGGCGATGGTCGGCACCCGTGGGCAGTTCAAGGTGCGGGCGTCGAAGGGCGTGCACCTCGTCATCCCGCGCGACCGCTTCCAGTCGAACACCGGCATGATCCTCCGCACCGAGAAGAGCGTGCTCTTCGTCATCCCGTGGGGCCGGCACTGGCTCGTCGGCACGACGGACACCGACTGGAACCTCGACAAGGCGCACCCGGCGGCGACCGCTGCGGACATCGACTACATCCTCGAGCACGTCAACAAGGTGCTCGCCGTGCCGCTCACCCGCGAGGACGTCGAGGGCGTCTACGCCGGTCTCCGACCGCTGCTCGCGGGGGAGTCCGACCAGACGTCGCAGCTCAGCCGTGAGCACGTCGTCGCGCACACCGCCCCGGGACTCGTGGTGGTGGCGGGCGGCAAGTGGACGACCTACCGCGTGATGGGCAAGGACGCCATCGACGAGGCCGTCGCCGCGATGGACGGCAGGATCCCGGCCTCGACGACCGAGGACATCCCGCTGGTCGGCGCCGAGGGCTACCCGGCTGCGTGGAACCGTCGGGCCCGCACCGCGCGGCAGTTCGGCGTGCACAAGGTGCGGATCGAGCACCTGCTGAACCGGTACGGCACGCAGGCCACCGAGGTGCTGCAGCTCGTCGAGCAGGACCCGTCGCTCGCCGAGCCGCTGCCGCAGGCCGACGACTACATCGGCGCCGAGGTCGTCTACGCGGCCTCGCACGAGGGGGCCCTGCACCTGGAGGACGTCCTCGCGCGCCGCACCCGCATCTCGATCGAGGCGTGGGACCGCGGTGAGGAGGCGGCTCCGGTCGCCGCGAAGCTCATGGCGGGTGTGCTCGGGTGGGACCAGGAGACGACCGAGCACGAGGTGTCGAACTACCTGAAGCGCGTCGCCGCCGAACGCGAGTCGCAGCTGCAGCCCGACGACGAGTCGGCCGACCGGGTGCGTCTCGAGGCGCCGGACATCGCGTTCGGCTTCGACGAGGACGACGTCGTCGTCGGTGGTGGCCGCTCGAGCGGCGCCGAGGGCGCGAAGGCGACCGACGAGCAGGTCGAGGGCGAGAAGACGAGCGAACCGCGGTAGGCCACCGGACGGGAGGCGCGTGGCGGCCCCGCCCCGCGCCTCCCGTCCGTCACGTCCCGCTCTTCCCGCAAGACGCAACCTCGGCGGATCCTCGCAGCGCTACCCCGCTGCGAGCTGTCGCTGACGTTGCGTGTTGCGGGTCCGGACGGCCGTGACGGCGAGGACGACCGGGATCGCGACGAACGCCGCGAGGCTCGTCAGGTACAGCACGCCCGCCCAGATCGTGTGCGCGCCCCCGCCCGTCGGGAACGTGTCGGCGACGTCCATGCCGAGCCAGAAGCCCGACTGGAAGGTCGCGGGCGCACCCGCCGCGAGGACGCCGAGGTGCATCACCGCGACCACCGTCGCGGGCAGCCGCGCCGCGAGTCCGACGACCGCCGCGGCGATCGCCAGGGCCACCCCGATCGACGCCACGACCACGACGCCACGGACGTCGCCGGCGACGGACATCCCCGCAGCCTCGATGCGCTCGTGGATCTGCGGCAGCGTGGCCTCGGGCACCGCTGCGAGCGGATCGAGCACGAGCGCGTTGACGGCCAGCAGCGCCGCGTACGCCGCGACGACCACCACCCCGACGACGGCGACGACGATGCGGACGGCCCCCCGTGTGTTCCCCATCGCACGACCGTAGCGTGCGGAATGGCCCGAGCGCCCCGGTGGTTATCATCGGGGTACTCACCAAGGGAGCCATCATGGTCGACGTCCATCGCGTCAAACTCCCCGGAGTCGGCGTGCTGCACAGCTTCTACACCGACGACGGTGGCAAGTGCGGTGTCATCACGCACCGGTCGGGGCACTCCGACCTCATCTCGTTCGCGGACGTCTCGGACGGCGCGGACAAGTCCGAGAAGGTCTCGCTGCGTCTCAGCGAGGACGAGGCGCACACGCTCGCCGAACTGCTCGGCGGCACCCGGATCACCGAGGGCCTCGACAAGCTCGACGAGATCCCCGGCCTGTCGATCGACTGGTTCAGCGTCGACTACGAGGACGCCATCGCCGGCAAGCCCCTCGGCGACCTGCACGACTCGGGCTTCATCGGCCTGACGGTCGTCGCGGTCGTCCGTGGCGACAGCGCGAACCCCGCACCCTCGCCGGACTTCGTCGTGTTCCCCGGTGACACCATCGTCGTCGCCGGTGCACCCGAGAAGGTGTCGAAGGCGTTCTCCTTCTACCGCAGCGGTCAGCTCGCGGCCGCGGCCGCCGAGGCGCCGCCCGGGAGCTAGCGGATGCACCTGGGTGGTGAGCTGCTGACCATCGGCGGCCTGTTCATCATCGCCTACGTCCTCGGACGACTGGGCAAGACCATCGGCCTGCCCGCCATCCCCATCTACATGGTGGTCGGGCTCATCGCGAGCCCGCACACCCCGTGGATCGGCCTCAACGTCGAATCGCACACGATCGAGCTGATCGCGACGTTCGGACTCATCCTGCTGCTCTTCAACCTCGGGTTGGAGTTCGACCAGGAGGAGTTCTACGGCAACGCCGGCAAGCTCCTGGTCTCCGGCGGCACGTACGTCGCGATCAACATGGGGGTCGGCTTCGCCTTCGGGTTCTCGCTCGGCTGGGGCACCCGCGAAGCACTGATCATCGCGGGCATGACGGCGACGTCGTCGAGTGCGATCGTGACGAAGCTGCTCATCGAGCTGCGACGTCTGGCGAACGACGAGACACCGATGATCCTCGGTGTCACCGTCATCGAGGACGTCTTCATCGCCATCTACCTGGCGATCGTCTCCGTCGTGCTCTCCGGCGACACGAACCTGTGGGCCGTGGTCGGCAAGCTCGGGCTCGCGTTCGGGTTCCTCGTCGTGATGTTCACGCTCGCCCGGTTCGCCGGCAAGTGGGTGTCGAAGATCTTCGCGACCCGCGACGACGAGCTGTTCACGGTCCTGTTCTTCGGCCTCGCCGTGATGTTCGGCGGCATCGGCGACCTGCTCGGCGTGACCGATGCGATCGGTGCGTTCGTGATCGGCCTGCTCTGCGGTGCGACCCGCTACCGGGACCGCATCGAGCAGCTCGCCCTGCCGATGCGTGACGTGTTCGCCGCGTTCTTCTTCGTGAACTTCGGCCTCGGGCTCGACCTGTCGACCTTCGGCGAGGTGCTCTGGCCCGTCCTCGGCGCGATCGGCATGACGGTCGTGCTGAACGCCGTCGCGGGGCAGCTCGTGGCCCGGATGAACGGGTTCAACGTCCAGCAGGGCATCAACACCGCGGTCATCCTGGTGAACCGGGGCGAGTTCGCGCTCATCCTCGCGACGCTGTCGGCTGCCGCCGGCCTGGAGGCGCGGATCACCGCCTTCGCGGGCCTCTACGTCCTCGTGATGGCCGTCCTGGGTCCGCTGCTCGCCGTGAACTCGGACCGGATCGGCCGCCTCGTGGTGCGTCCGGCCCGGGTGGCGCGGCTGCGCCAGCGCCTGCGCGCGCGGCTCGGTCGTCGCCCGGGCCGTCCGGGTGCTGCTGGTGCTGCCGGTGCCGGGATCCCGGCCGGACCGGCCCTCGACGAGGCGATCGACACCGCCGCCGAGGCCGCCGTCGCCGACCAGGACGCCGCGGCCGCCGCTCGACGGGCCGAGCGCGACCGGCAGTTCGCCGAGGAGTTCGCCCTCGTGGAGGCTGCGGGCAGGGAAGAGCGCGAGAATGGGTCACCGGAGCCGACGACGAGCGAACCCGTGACGTCGCCGGTCGACGTCCCTGCCGAGCGCCCGAAGCGCCCGGTCCGCCAGCGCGATCCGGAGTACTGATACAGATGTGGGCCGTAGCCCGACGACCGAGGTGGATCGCACTGCTCCTGCTGGCGCTCGTACTCGCGGGGGTCTTCGCGGGCCTCGGCAAGTGGCAGCTCGAGCGGAGCATCGCGAACGGCAAGCCCCTGCCTGCCACGACCGAGACCCGCAAGGCACTCGACGACGTCACCGAACCCGGGCGCGCGGCGTCCGAGAACATCGCCGGGCAGCGGATCACCGTGACCGGCACGTTCGTCGCGGGTGACACGACGATCCTGACCGGGCGGTCCGGCGGCGGCACCTACCAGGCGATCGGGCACCTCGTCGACACCGGGACCGGCGCGAGCCTGCCGGTGGTCATCGGCTGGTCGGACGAGCGGCGACAGGCCGAAGCGGGGGGCGAGCGCCTCACCGACGGCCAGGAGTTCACGGTGCAGGGCCGCTACTACCCGGCGGAGTCCCCGGACCAGGACGCCTACAGCAAGGGCGAGTACTCGGCGGTGGCGCCAGCCCGGTTCGTGAACACCTGGAAGGCCTTCGACGACCGGATGTACATCGGGTACGTCGTCGCCGACGGCACCACGGCGAAGGCCGCCGACCTCGGCACCATCGCCGACCGTGCCCCGACGCGCGAGGTCCGCTTCGACTGGCTGAACCTCTTCTACGCGATCGAGTGGGTCGTCTTCGCCGGGTTCGCCGTGTTCCTCTGGTACCGGTTCGTCAAGGACGCCTGGGAGCGCGAGCAGGAGGACGCCCGCGAGGCTGCCGCCGCCACGGACACCGCCGCAGCCGGGGGCACGGGGGAGCCCGCCGAGCCCGCTCCGGCGCGACGGTAGGATCGACTGCATGGCCCTGACCGTCCGCACGCGTGACATCCCGAAGATCCCGGGCGCGGTGAAGTGGTACCGCGTCTCCGCGTACATCACCGGCGTGCTGCTGCTCGCGCTCGTGATCGAGGTCATCATCAAGTACACGCCGCTGCAGCTCGAGATGCAGCTCGGCAACGGCCCGTTCTTCGTGCCGAACGGCACCGCGGGCGAAGCACCCGGCACGTTCAACCTGTCGATCGCGATCCTCATCGCGCACGGCTGGCTCTACGTGCTGTACCTGTTCACGGACTTCCGCCTGTGGAGCATCATGCGCTGGAGGCCGTCGCGCTTCCTGCTCATCGCCCTCGGCGGCATCATCCCGTTCATGTCCTTCGTGGTCGAGCACCGCATGCAGCAGAAGGCCATGGACACCTACCACGAGCTGACCGCTGCCCAGCAGCGCGAGAAGGAGGCCGCTCGGTGAGCGAGACCGAACAGCGCCCCGTCCTGGTCGTCGACTTCGGCGCCCAGTACGCCCAGCTGATCGCACGGCGTGTGCGTGAGGCGAACGTCTACAGCGAGATCGTCCCGCACTCGATCACGGCGGACGAGGTCCGCGAGAAGGACCCGGCGGCGATCGTGCTGTCCGGTGGTCCGTCGTCCGTGTACGAGGACGGTGCCCCGTCGCTCGACGGCGAGATCCTCGACCTCGGTGTCCCCGTGCTCGGCATCTGCTACGGCTTCCAGGCCATGGCGAAGTCGCTCGGTGGCGAGGTCGCGCACACCGGTCTCCGCGAGTACGGCGCCACCGACGTGACCGT
This sequence comes from Curtobacterium sp. NPDC087080, assembly GCF_044745105.1. Taxonomy (NCBI): domain Bacteria; kingdom Bacillati; phylum Actinomycetota; class Actinomycetes; order Micrococcales; family Microbacteriaceae; genus Curtobacterium; species Curtobacterium sp. NPDC087080. Next base: position 239,249 of record NZ_JBIUZP010000004.1, read on the forward strand.
CTCCGGCACCGACAGCGTGCTGCTCGGCGACCAGCCGGAGTCCCAGGTCACCTGGATGTCGCACGGCGACTCCGTGGCGAAGGCTCCCGAGGGCTTCGAGGTCCTCGCGTCGAGCGCCTCGACCCCGGTCGCGGCGTTCGCCTCCGACGAGCGCAAGCTCTACGGCGTGCAGTGGCACCCCGAGGTGAAGCACTCCGCGTACGGCCAGGCCGTGCTCGAGAACTTCCTGCACCGCGCCGCGGGGCTCCCCGGTGACTGGAACTCCGCGAACGTCATCGAGGAGCAGGTCGAGCGGATCCGCGCACAGGTGGGCTCCGCACGGGTCATCGCCGGGCTCTCCGGCGGTGTCGACTCCGCCGTCGCCGCTGCCCTGGTGCACAAGGCCGTCGGCGACCAGCTGACGTGCGTCTTCGTCGACCACGGGCTCCTGCGCGCCGACGAGCGCAAGCAGGTCGAGGAGGACTATGTCGCCTCGACCGGTGTCCGCCTGGTCACGGTCGACGCGGAGCAGCAGTTCCTCGACGCCCTCGCCGGCGTCAGCGACCCCGAGCAGAAGCGCAAGATCATCGGGCGCGAGTTCATCCGCACGTTCGAGGCGGCGGCCGAGGCCCTCGTGCTCGAGGCCCGCGCGGACGCAGCGGCCTCGGACTCGGACGCGGGTGAGGTCAAGTTCCTCGTCCAGGGCACGCTCTACCCGGACGTCGTCGAGTCCGGCGGTGGTTCCGGCACGGCGAACATCAAGTCGCACCACAACGTCGGCGGTCTGCCCGAGGACATGACGTTCGAGCTCGTCGAGCCGCTGCGCACCCTGTTCAAGGACGAGGTCCGTGCCGTCGGTCGCGAGCTCGGACTGCCCGAGGTCATCGTCGGCCGCCAGCCGTTCCCCGGCCCGGGCCTCGGCATCCGCATCGTCGGTGAGGTCACGAAGGACCGCCTCGAGCTGCTCCGTGCGGCGGACAAGATCGCACGCGAGGAACTCACCGCGGCGGGCCTCGACGAGGAGATCTGGCAGTGCCCGGTCGTCCTGCTCGCCGACGTCCGCTCCGTGGGCGTCCAGGGCGACGGCCGCACCTACGGCCACCCGATCGTGCTCCGTCCGGTCTCCTCGGAGGACGCCATGACGGCCGACTGGACGCGTCTGCCGTACGACACCCTGGCAAAGATCTCGAACCGCATCACGAACGAGGTCCCCGACGTGAACCGCGTCGTGCTCGACGTCACGAGCAAGCCGCCGGGGACGATCGAGTGGGAGTAGTCACTCCCTGACGCCCGAGGGCCCGGTACGCACTGCGTGCCGGGCCCTCGTCGCGTCCGTGCCGCCGTCGACCCGTCCGACGCTGCACTCGAGCGTGCAGGACATGCCGCGTGCGGTCCGTCGAGCGGGCGGTTCCCGTCGCCGAGTCGCGTCGAGCGTGACAGATCTGGCCCGCTCGTCCGGTCGGGCGGCTGCCTTACTCGAGCGTGCAGGACATGCCGCGAGTCGCGTCGAGCGTGACGGATCTGGCCCGCTCAGGGCGACGGGCAGGGCCGGCGGGGCCCAGTGCCCGGGGACACGACGAAGGGCCCCGGCATGTGCCGGGGCCCTTCGGGTCGATCAGGTGGGGGAGCTAGTCGCGGTTGCTCGCGAGCAGGGCGAGGATGCGCAGGATCTCGATGTACAGCCACACCAGGGTGAGGATGAGACCGAAGGCCGCGGTCCACGCGTAGATGCGGGGTGCACCGCGCTGGACGCCCGTCTTGATCTGGTCGAAGTCGAGGATCAGCGAGTACGCCGCCATCAGGACCACGAAGACGCCGATCAGGACGCCCCACGGGATGCCGAACAGGAAGCTCGGCTCGCTGCGGAGGCCCTGCGCGCCCGAGGTCACGCCTGTGAACATCAGGACGAGGTTGACGAGCGAGAAGGCGAGGTAGCCGACCATCGCGATGAGGAAGAACCGCGTCAGCTTGGGAGTGGCGCGGACCTTGCCGGACGAGAACAGCAGCAGTGTCACGGCGAAGACGCCGAGCGTGCCGAACACGGCCTGCGCGACGATCCCGTCGGACTGAGCGTTGAACGCGGCGGAGATGCCGCCGACGAACAGGCCCTCGAAGAACGCGTACGCCAGCACGAGACCCGGCGACGGCTTCTTCTTGAAGGTGTTGACGAGCGCGAGCACGAAGCCGACGATCGCGCCGACGATCCAGACGATCGGCGGCAGGTTCCACCCGGCGACGGCGCCGACGAGGAGCACGCCGAACGCGAGGAGCGTCTTGACGATGGTGTCCTCGTACGACATGCGGTCGGTGTCGACCGGGCTCGCCGTCGGGCGGTCGTACATGTACTGCAGCTGCTCAGGCGTCATGCCGCCCTGCTGCGGGTACTGCCCCTGCTGTGGGGTGCGTCCCCAGCCCGCCTGCTGCTGACCAGCGCCGGCGCCCCAGGCGCCACGGCCCTGGTCGTTGAAGGCGGGGGACTGGTCGAAACCGGGCTTGAAGGCCATGGTGTCCTCTTCCTTGGAGATTCGAGTCCTCTCAGCCTAGGGGCGCTTCGTCGCGGAAGGCTGAGGATTCGCGGCGAGCGGAAGCGAGCCCGACGGGCCCGACAGCTGAACACTATGGGGGTGGTCTGCGTGCGCGCCCCGAGGTCGTCGTGAACCAGCCGACCGCCGGACGGCCGCCGGCGGGGCGGCGGTGGGTCGTGCCTCCAGGCCGGGTCGGCAGGAGCCGACCGCACCTGCGGGTACAGCCACGCGACGAGCGCGACCGAGATCACCATGAGGAGCAGCCAGGCCACGATCTTGGTGGGGGCGACCGGCTCCCAGCCGGCCGCCTGGTCCGGGTAGGCCCACGCCCCTGCCCACGTCGCGACGTCCTCCGCGAGCCAGATGAACACCGCGACCAGGGCCATCGCCAGCAGGACGGGCATCCGCAGCGTCGCGCGGTGCACCCGGACGTGCATCGTCGTCCGTGCGAAGAGCACCACGACCAGGGCGAGCAGCACGTACCGCGCGTCCCACACGAAGTGGTGGCCGAAGAAGTTCGCGTAGATGCCGGCGGCGACGACGACCAGGAGCCACTGCCGCGGCCACCGGTCGAAGTGCAGGTCGAAGAGCCGGACGACCCGGACCATGTACGACCCAACGGCGCCGTACATGAACCCCGAGAAGAGCGGGACGCCGGCGACCACGAGCCAGCCGTCGCTGCCGTACTGCCACGAGCCGACGTGGGTCTTGAAGACCTCCATGACGGTGCCGACCACGTGGAAGACCAGCACCACCCGGAGCTCCCGCACGGTCTCGAGGCCGAACACGAGCATGGCGACCTGGATCGCCGCGGCGGCCACCGTCAGCACGTCGTTCCGCGCGCCGGGCAGCACGGTCAGGTGCACCACCACCATCGTCGCGAGCAGCAGGGCGCCGAACGTGCACGCCCACGCCTGCTTCGCCCCGAACACCAGGAACTCGGTGACGGCGAGACGCACCGGGCGGTGTGGCTGGTGCCCGGCGTCGAGCAGGCGGCGGGCCGCACGGTCGATGCGTGCCTCGACGGCGGTGGACAGGTGTCGGACGGTCACGGAGCGACCCTCCGTGGGCCGGCTGGGAACGGAGGGCTCGGGCTGAACGGATGTGTCCACAGGCACACCAGCGGGACACCTGCCGGCAGGGCGGAGCGGCTACGGTTCGGCGCATGACCCGTGTGATCGCCCACCGAGGAGCCTCCGGCCACCGTCCCGAGCACTCCCGGAGCGCCTACGAACTCGCCGTGGAGCTCGGTGCCGACGCGATCGAGCCCGACCTCGTCCCGACGAAGGACGGCGTGCTCGTGCTGCGGCACGAGAACGAGGTGTCCGGCACCACCGACGTCGCCGACCACCCCGAGTTCGCACACCTCCGGACGACGAAGACCGTCGACGGGCAGAGCGTCACGGGCTGGTTCACCGAGGACTTCACGTGGGACGAGCTCCGGACGCTCCGGGTCCGGGCGCGGCTGCCCCAGCTGCGTCCGGCGTCGGCGGCGCACGACGGCGAGGACGGCGTGCTGCGGCTCGAGGACCTGCTCGGCATCCTCGACGCGGCTCCACGCCCGGTCGGGCTCGTCGCCGAGGTCAAGCACGCGCACTTCTTCGAGCAGGCCGGGTTCCCGATGGCGCAGCTGCTCGACGACGCGCTCGGGGACGCCGGGTGGCGCGGCGACGACCGGTTGACGATCGAGTCGTTCGAGAAGACGGTGCTCCGGCAGCTCGGCTCGCTCGGCACGGGTGGTCGCCTCGTGTACCTCCAGGAGGCCCGTGGCAGCGCCGCGGACGAGGTCGCCGCCCACGGATCGTCCGCTCCCACGTGGGCCTCGGAGCGCACGGACGTCGCGCTGGCCGGGTTCGCCGAGGAGTTCCACGGCATCAGCGTCGACCTGAAGACCCTGATGGCCGGGGTCGACAGCGTCGCCGTCGACGACCCGCGGCCGGTCCGGAGCGTCGTCGTGGAGCGTGCGCACGCCGCCGGGCTCGCCGTCTACACGTGGACGCTCCGCCCGGAGAACCGGTTCCTGCCGGCGCCGCTCCGGCGCGGGGGCGACGTGGCGGCGCACGGCGACTGGGAGCGGTGGTTCACCTCGGTCGTGCGGACGGGTGTCGACGGGGTGTTCGCGGACCACCCGGACCTTGCGGTGCGGGCGCGGTCACTCGTCGGGGGGTGACGTCGCTCGGCCCCGGACCTCGTCGACCGGGACCACCGTCCGGTCGTCGCCGCCGATCACCCTGTCGTCGGGCACTGCGGACTGCGGCGCGGCCACCCGGACCGGCGCGGTGTGCCGCACCGTGCCGATCACGGCGGCGAGCCCCGCCGGCACCGACACCAACAACTGCCAGCTCAGGGGCGGAGTCCACGAGCCGCTCCACAGTGCGACCACGACCTGCATGCCGAGCGCTGCCAGTACGCCGGCGAGCACCGCGTGGGCGACGACCGCCGTCAGCCGGTGGGCCCGACCGTGCACGAGCACTCGACCCAGCACGAAGGTGAACGGCATCGCGAGGACCGCTCCGGCGAGCGACACGAGCCCGGTGGGGACCGAGACGAGCAGCACCGTGAGCGCGGCCGAACCCACGTCCGGTGGGCTGGACGCAGCCGCGAGCCACGCCGCGCCGAGCAGGGTCGTGGCCGGCGTCGTCACGAACGCCATCCAGAGCCAGCTCCGGAGCGCGAGCCCCACGGCGTCACCTGCGGTCCACGTCCTCATGTCCGACAGCCTGTCCGCCGTCCGACCCGACCCCGGTCCTGGGGGGTCACAGTGTGTCCAGCGGCCCACGGATCGCAGCCGCTGCGCCTGTCGGAGGGCGCGCCTAGACTGACCCGGTCATGACGATCGTGCTCGACCCCTTCGACCAGTCCCCCGAGCCGGGCGCGGGCAACCGCCCCGGCGGGTACGACGACCCGTTCACCGCGGGCCTCAACCCCCAGCAGAAGGAAGCCGTCGAGTACCGCGGCGAGTCCCTGCTCATCGTGGCCGGTGCCGGATCGGGCAAGACGAGCGTGCTCACTCGGCGCATCGCCCTGCTGCTCGCGAACCGCGAGGCCTGGCCGTCGCAGATCCTCGCCATCACGTTCACGAACAAGGCCGCCGCCGAGATGCGCGAGCGCGTGCAGGCCCTGGTCGGCCAGGCCGCCGAGGGCATGTGGATCTCGACGTTCCACTCGGCGTGCGTGCGGATCCTCCGGCGCGAGGCCGAGCGCTTCGGGTTCCCGCAGTCGTTCACGATCTACGACTCCGCGGACTCGCGTGCGCTCCTCAAGCGGATCATCAAGGAGCTCGAGGCGGACTCCCTCGGGCTCACCGTCGGTGCCGCGTCGTCGAAGATCTCGAAGCTCAAGAACGAGCTGCAGGACGTCGACACCTACGCGCGGAACATCAACGCGAACGACCCGCAGGAGGTCATGTTCACCGAGGTGTTCCGGCGCTACACGAACGAGCTGCGCCGTGCGAACGCCTTCGACTTCGACGACCTGATCGGGCAGACGGTCTTCCTGTTCCGTGCCTTCCCCGAGGTCGCCGCGCTCTACCAGCGTCGCTTCCGGTTCGTCCTGGTCGACGAGTACCAGGACACCAACCACGCGCAGTACGCCCTGATCCGCGAACTCACCCGCCCGGTGCCCGTGGAGCAGGTCGACAAGCTCGAGGACTCCGGGCAGCACGTCGCCCGCATGCGTGAGGCCGACGGGTCGATCGCCCCGGCGTCGCTCACGGTGGTCGGCGACTCCGACCAGTCGATCTACGCCTTCCGTGGCGCGGACATCCGCAACATCGTCGAGTTCGAGCGGGACTTCCCGAACTCGAAGGTGATCCTGCTCGAGCAGAACTACCGCTCGACGCAGACGATCCTCGACGCCGCGAACGCCGTCATCGCGAACAACTTCGACCGCCAGGCGAAGAACCTGTTCACCGACGTCGGTGCCGGCGACAAGATCGTCGGCTTCACCGGGTACACCGGCCACGACGAGGCGCAGTTCGTCGCCGACGAGATCCAGCGGCTGCACGACGAGGGCACGTCGTACCGGGACATGGCCGTGTTCTACCGGACGAACTCGCAGACGCGTGCGCTCGAGGAGATCTTCATCCGCTCGGCGATCCCGTACCGGGTGCTCGGCGGCACGAAGTTCTACGAGCGGGCCGAGATCAAGGACGCCATGGCGTACCTGATCACCGTCGCCAACCCGGCCGACCCGCTGTCCCTCCGTCGCATCCTCAACGTGCCGAAGCGTGGCATCGGTGCCGTCACGGAGACCGCCCTGCAGCGCTACGCCGACGAGCACGAGACCTCGATGCGCGATGCCCTGCGGCACGCCGACGAGCTCGGCTTCGGCCCGAAGGTGCGGAACGCCATCACCTCGTTCGCCGGACTGCTCGACGACGTCGCGTCGCGCGCCGCCACCCAACCGGTCGTCGACACCCTGACGCAGCTGCTCGACGGCTCGGGGCTGCTCGAGAACCTGCGGAAGTCGCCCGACGCGCAGGACGCCGCACGCGCCGACAACATCGACGAGCTCGTCGCGGTGACGCGGGAGTTCCAGAAGAACAACCCCGAGGGCACCCTGTCCGACTTCCTGACCGAGGTCTCGCTCGTCGCTGCGGCGGACGAGCTCGACGACTCCTCGGGCACGGTGTCGCTCATGACGCTGCACACGGCGAAGGGCCTGGAGTACGACGCGGTGTTCCTCACCGGTGTCGAGGAGGACCTGCTGCCGCACCGGATGTCCGCGAACGAGCCGGGCGGCCCGGCCGAGGAACGCCGGCTCTTCTACGTCGGCATCACCCGCGCGAAGAAGTCGCTCTTCCTGTCGCTCGCGATGACCCGTGCACAGTTCGGCGACGTCAACGTGGCGATGCCGTCGCGCTTCCTGCAGGAGATCCCCGAGGGCCTGATCGACTGGAAGCAGTCGCCGGGCATGGCGAACAGCCGCGGCGGCACCGAGCCCCGCGCGCTGAACGCCCGCCGCGGTGCCGGTCCGGGTGGCTTCGGCGGCGGCGGTGGCGGCGGTGGGTACCGCGGTGGTGGCGGGTTCTCCGGCGGCTCCTACGACCGTGCGGCCGCGGCGGCGAAGACCCGTCCGAAGACCGAGTGGGCGAACCGGGTGTCCGGGCAGGTCCGCGACAACGGCGACATGGAGCTCGTCGCCGGCGACCGCATCAAGCACGTCGACTTCGGCGAGGGCACGGTGTCGGCGGTGACCGGGCAGGGTGCGAAGCGCATCGCCGAGATCGCGTTCGATGCCGCGGGTCGCAAGAAGCTCCTCATCAAGATCGCCCCGATCGAGAAGCTCTGACGGCAGCGAGCGCGGCGGTGCTCAGCGCACCATCCGGACCGCGTCGAGCCCGTGCGGCCCGATCGGTTCGTGCTTGACGGTGCCGTCCCGCTCGAAGCCGTTCCGGCGGTAGAAGGCCTCGGCACGCGGGTTGCCGTCGGCGACCCAGAGGAACGCAGGCGCCGCACCGATCGCGGCGTCGAGCAACGCCTGGCCGGCGCCCGACCCGTGGTGCTCGGCGAGCACGTAGATGCCCTCGAGCTCGCGGTCGCGCGGGCGCTCGCCGCGTCCGGGCCCCGCCGAGGCCCACCCGGCCACCGTGTCGTCGACGGTGGCGACGAGCGCGTCGACGTCGGGCTCGGCGATGATCCCGCGCCAGCGTGCTGCGCGGGCGTCGACGTCGAGGGCTGCGAGGAACTCCGCCGGCAGGAGGTGGGCGTAGGCCTCGCGCCACGCCTGCACGTGCACGGCGGCGATGGCGTCGGCGTCCCGCACCTCGGCCGGTCGGATTGTGAGCGCGTGCGTGGTCCCCATCCGGCGACGCTACCGCGAGGCCGGCGCCCGGCGTCGGACCACGTTGCCGACGTCGGACCACGTTGCCGACGTCGAACCAGCACGGCCGCCTGGTTCGACGTCGAACCCGTGGTTCGACGTGCCGCAGTACAGCGCGGAGCACGTCGCGCCACCGGATCGCGTGGCGCGAGGTGCTCCCGGTTGTGCGCGTGACCGCAGCACGGCACGGCACGCAGCCGCGAGCGCGCCGCCGCGCCGCCCTACGGCTGCAGCCGCGCCACGTCCCAACCGTCGCCGGCGCGGACGTACTGCAGCCGCCGGTGCATCCGGTCGCGGCTGCCCTGCCAGAACTCCACCACGTCGGGCTCGAGCCGCCACGCCACCCACCCCTCGGGCCGCGGGACGTCGTCGTCGCTCTCGTCGAGCAGCACGTTCGCGTCGTCGATCAGGTCCTGCAGCGTGCGCGGTTCGAGCACGTCCGACTGGTCGGCGATCGCGGTGGCGGCGCGGGACTTCGGCGAGCGGTCGGCGAACAGCGCGTCGGACTCCTCGTCGGACAGCTGCACGGCCCGACCCTCGAAGCGCAGCTGCTGCATGCTCTCGCGCCAGTACACCTGCAGCGCCGCGTGGGGGTTCTCGGCGAGCTGTCGGCCCTTCGGGCTGAGCGTCGAGGTGCCGAACACGAGCCCGTGGTCGTCGAGCCGCTTCACGTCGACGGTGCGGGCCGACACCCGCCCGTCGGCGCCGGCGGTCGCGAGGGTCATCGACATCGGCTCGGAGACCTCGCGGTCCGATGCGCCGTCGAGCCAGGCGCGGGCGACGTCGAACGGCGACGCGGGCGGCGCGTCGAACTCGGGCAGGTGCAGGGAGTCGTCACCGGAGAGCGAACTGGACATGCCTCCACCCAACCGCGCTCAGGCGGTCCACGTCCAGGTCGCCGGGGGACGCCCGCCCCGCCCGGTCGCCGTCGACGCGGCGTCGGTGCGGGCGAGCGCGGGGTTCGTCCGGAGCGCACGGTTCAGGTTGCCGGCGTCCGGAGCGGTCCCGTGGAGCGCCGCGTGCAGGGCTGCTGCCGCGCTGGTCGGGAACACGTCACCGAGCAGCGCGCGCGTCATCGGGACGTCCCGCCACAGGCGGGTCCGCACCTGGTCGAGGGCGGCACCCACGATCGCGTCGTGGTCGAACGGGAGGCCCAGGTCGCCCCCGCCGAGCGGGTGCCACACCGCGGACCCGCCGCCCGCTCCCGCAGCCGGACCCGACACGACCCCCGGGTCCGTCGCCGCGAACGGCGTCGGGACCGGGTGCACGACGGCCGTGAACGCGATGCTGATCGCGGTCTCCCGCGGATCGCGGGACGGCCCGTCGAACGCCCCGACCTGCGTCAGGTGCCGCACCGCCCCGGTACCGATCCCGGCCTTCGTGCGCAGGGCGCGCCGTGCACCGTCGGCGAGGCGTTCCGCAGCGTCCAGGAGGACGCCGGGCAGTGCCTCCCGGCCGGCGTACGGGTCGTACGCCCGACGCGCGGTGGCGACCCGCAGGCCCTCCGCCACCGTGAACGACACCGGGACGACGTCGATCGCGATGAGCGGCTGGTCGCGGGCCGCCGCGGGGACGTCGGTCACGCCGACGCCCGACGGGCGGCGCGGGCCGCACGCTCGGCGCGGAGCGTCTCGCGCACGTCGGCGAAGGACTGGTGCACCCGGAAGCGACCGTCGACCCAGACGGGCTGGAGGAGGCTGGTCGCCTCGTCGTCGGGCGTCGCCTGGTCGGTCTGCCGGATCTCGCCGGTCTCGTCGCGGTGCAGGGCGATGCGGCCCTTCGCGCTCTTCTTGCCGCTGCCGGTCTTCGGGTCCTTCTGGATGTCGACCGGTTCGCCGTCCACCAGGGCCCACGTCGCCTTCACGGCGCTGCCGAGGTTGTCGCGGGTCATGTACTGGTACGTGTACGAGCCGATGCCGAGCACGACGTTGTCGCTCGCGTAGCCCTTCGCGGCGAGGCGCTCGTAGATGCGGCGGGCCCGGTCGAGGGTGATGCTGTCGCCGTAGATGACGCCGATGTGCTGGTCGAGGACCTTGATGCCGCGCTCGTTGACCGTGTGGCCGAACAGCTCGTCGAGGAGCTCGACGACGCCCTTCTCCTCGTGGCTGCGCGACGGGTCGGTCAGCGCCGCCTGGTCGACGCCGTGCACGGTGCCGGTCACGATGTCCACCGGGTCGCCGGAGTCCGGGCGGATGACGAGCTTGCCGTCGCGGGCCGTGATGCGGTCCTTGAGCTGCGGCAGCGTCTCGGTGATCACCTTGAACAGGTCGAAGCCGTCGCTCACCGCCGAGACGATGCCCGACGGGTACACGTCGAGGATCTGTGCGAACGTCTCGAGCTCGCCGTCGGCGCCGCGGACGCACATCACGCTGTGCTCGGTCGCCGGGACGCTCGCCGCCACCCAGCCGTTGTCGCCCGGGTAGTAGCGGTCGATGAAGTCGAGCGACGGCATCGAGTCGGTGCCGAGGAACGACAGCAGGTGGCCCGCGCCGCCGGCGGCCGCGGACTCGATGCTCGTCTGCCCGCGGAACGAGAAGTCGTGCGCGGCGAAGTCGATGCTCGCCGGGTCGGCGCCGGTGCGCTCGGCCCACTCCTCCATGAGGTCGCGGTACTCGAGTGCCTTCGTGGCGACGGTCGAGGGGTGCCAGATCGACGCCGACAGGGCGGTCTCGATGTAGTTCGGCAGCCAGAAGAAGTCGTCGAGGGTGTTCTCGACCGTCAGCGTCGCGACGCCGATCGGGGCGAGGGTGCCCTCGGGGAGCGCCCGGATCTCCAGCGGCAGGTAGCCGAGGCGGTGCAGCGCGCGGACGTGGTCGACGCCGATGTGGTTCGGGCCGAAGTAGCCCTGCAGCGCCTGCTCGAACAGCCGTGCGACCTCGTCCTCGTCGGCGGCGAAGAACGGCTCCCACGCCTCGACCAGGTACCGCTGCACGAACGCCTGCAGCCCGAAGACCACCGCGTGCGTCGACTCGGGCATGTGGGCGTTCGAGCGGTTCGTCCAGTTGATCAGGATCCGGGTCGTGCCCTCCGGGTAGACCTGCCGGTGCGAGTGCTTGTAGCCGTCGACGGCGAGCAGCGGGGCGATCGGGCTCGCGGTGGTGGTGCGGGGCTCCAGGCCCGTGGTGGTGGTCATCGGATCTCCTTCGTGAGGTACGGGCTGAGCTCGACGGTGCGCAGACCGTCGATGTGCTGCTGTGCTGGGTACGAGTCGGTGGTGACGATCTCGCCGTAGTGGTCGGCGAGCTGCGGGGCCCGGCCGGAGAAGACGCCGTGCGAGACCCAGAGGCCCAGGCGTTCCTTCGGCAGGCCGGTCGCGCCGGCGAGACCCATGAAGGTGCCGCCGCCGTCGCAGATGTCGTCGACGACGAGCAGCCGACCGGTCTCGGGGAGCGGCTCGCACGAGAACCCGTCGAGCTTGCCGGTGTCCGGGTTGCGGTGTTTCTCGGCACGGAACAGGGGGAGTCCGGCGGCCTCGGCGACGAGCGACGCCCGGGCGACCGCGCCCTCGTCGGGAGCGATGATGCCGCTGTATTCGGACCCGGCGAGGACCGCGTCGTGCACGACCTGCTCGCTCGGCACCACTGTGAGGCGTTCGACCAGCCCGACGATCACGGGCGAGTGCGGGTCGAAGGCGATCACCTGGTCGATGGCGAAGCCGTTCAGGACGTCCGCGTAGACCTTCGCGCCGAAGGGGAGGCCGCGGTCTTGCCGCGCTCCGGGCAGGTAGGGGACGAGGGCGACCGAGCGTGCGCCGCGCTGTCGGACGGCGTCCGCCCACATGCCGAGCAGGATCAGGTCGTCGCCACCGGTGCCGCGCAGGGTCGCGATCTCGGTGGTCGCCCCCGCGTCGGCGTCGTCCCGGACCTTGACGTGTGCCTCGCCCGCGGGGAACCGCATCGTGGAGAACGTCGGTGTCGTCGGTGTGCCCTGGGCGTCCCAGGTGCTGAGTTCGACTGCCATGACCCGACCGTACCACTCTTCTTGTCGGTGTGACAAGAACTTGTCGGGATCAGTGGGCGTACCGCGCCGCGATCCGGTGCATCGCCCGCAGCAGCAGCGGTCCCGGGAGCCGGAGCGCCCACCCCGGCACGAGGCTGCGCGCCCGCCGGACGAGCGCGACGGCGCGCCGGGAGCGCCGTTGCTCGCGCGGCCCCCAGGGGAAGCCGTACGCGGTCCGCAGCGCGTCCGGCAGCATGCCGACGGTGACGATCCGGACGAGCGGCATCGCGGCGCGCACCCACAGCGGTGCGGAGCGGGGGTGCAGGAGGTCGCGCACGATGCCCCGGGCGTCGTCGGTCACGCGCAGGGTCGGCAGGGTCCGCTCCCAGTACGCGTCGAACGCGGCCACCGAGTCGAACCAGCCGTCGGCCGGCACGCGCAGGGACGTCGCGATCGGGGCGTAGGCCGCCAGGACCCGTTCGGCGTCGCCGGCCGACAGGGGGTCGCCGAACAGCTCGTGCGCCCGTCGTGCGGAGTCGAACAGCGTCGCGGCCACCCACCGCTGCCGGTCGACGTCGTCGGCGCCGGCGACGGGTCGGTGCGCCCGGTCCACGAACGCGGTCGCCACGGCAGCGTCGGCCTCGGTCCCGATCACGACGGCGTAGACGAACATCAGGGTGTGGGCCAGCCGCTGCTGCGGTCGGCGCGCGAAGTCGGAGTGCCGTCGGACGCCCGCCGCGACGACCGGGTCCGCGATCTGGAGCAGGATGGCGCGGCCCCCGGCCGCGACGGGCGTGCTGTCCGCCAGCCACCGACGCAGGTCGCGGTCGGCGACGTGACCGTGTGCCGGACGGGAGGCCCGTGGCCCGACCGTCGCGCCGCGTCCGTCCGCCGTCCGGTCGCCGTGGCCGGCGGGGCAGGGGTGGGTCGGGCCTCCCGGCCGTCGCGTCACGGACGTGACCCGGACCGCCGGGCCCGCCGCAGCGCTGCGGTGTCCGCGAACAGGGCTGGGGCCAGCGCCGCTGCGCCGCCGATCAGCGCGCCGACGAGCCACGCCGTGCTGACGAGCGCGCCGCTCGCGGCTGCGAGCAGCGTCACGACCAGCCAGATCGCCGGCAGGGGCCAGCGGTGCGCCGTCGCGCCGGTGACCAGGGCGAGCGCGACACCGGCGACGAGCAGCGGGAGCCAGGCGATCCCGCCCGTCCGGGCGCCCGAGTGTGCCGCCGCCGCGACGAGCAGCAGGGACGCCAGCGAGAGGAGCCGGGCCAGCGCGGGCGTCGCACGGACACGGTCGCGGACGCCACGGAGCACGGCCCGATCGTACCGGGCCGTGCTCCGTGGGGGTCGTGCGGGGGAAGCGCTCAGAGGGGCTTCGTGCCGAGGTCGCCGCCGAGGTCCGGACGCTCGGTGTCGTCGTCGTGCTCCCACAGGTCGGGTGAGCCCTCGCGGGGGGCGCCACCGGTCGGGCCGTCGTCCGAGCCGTCGCCCGGCTGGGGCTCGACGGTCTCACCGGCGACGGCGTCGTTCGTGACGGTCTCGAGGGACTCCTCGGACTCGTCGACCTCGTACGGGCCCACGTGCTCGCGGTCCACGTCGTCGGTGCGGCGCTCCTGGGCGTCGAAGTCGTCGACGGGGCTGATGCCGGGGTCGCTCATGGTGCAGTCCTTCCGTGGAGGGTCGGGCTCCGGAGCGGGTCACCGGGGCCGTCGGGCCTTCCTGTGTACGCCGTCCGCCTGACCGGTCGTCCGGTCTGCGCACCCCGCGCCCGGTTTCGCGTCCCGTTCACCTGCAGGTCACCTGCGGGCCACGATCGCGGGTCACACTCGCCGTGCTCGGGGGAGTGGAGCGCGGTCGCCGACGGGTGGTCGAGCGACCGCGCCTTCCCCGTCCCGAGTCCCGACGCCGTCGCGTCAGACGCGCTCGAGCAGGTGCCGCTCCTCGACGTCGGCGAGTCCGAGGGTCTTGTAGCCGGCGGACTCGAAAAACACCGTCAACCGGTCGTCCTCCGTGCTCATCACCGTTCCCCGACCCCACTGCGCGTGCTCGACGGGCGACTCCGGCGGCCAGGCGTCGTCGTTCGCGCCGTCGGCGCCGTGTGCTGCCTCGTCGAGGGCCGAGCCGGACGTGCACGTGTCGCAGTTGCCGCACGGCTCGGCGAGCTCGTCGCCGAAGTAGCCGAGGAGGAACTGCCGGCGGCACCCCGAGGTCTCGGCGAACCGGCGCATCATCGCGATGCGGGACTCCTCGATCTCCTCGCGCTCCTTCGCCTGCGCCTTGGCGAGGTCGGCGGCGGCCTGCGCGTCGGTCGGTCCGTCGGCGCGACGCCGGAGGCCGTCCTCGCCGTCGTCCAGCGCACCGGCGTCGACCAGGGCGTTGGCGGCGCGGCCCGCCGTGCGTGCGGCGAGCCCGGAGCGCTCGGCGAGCTCGGAACGGGCGACCGAGCCCTCGGCCGGGACGGCGTCGAACACGGCCCGCAGGGTCGCCGGTCGCGGCGAACCGGACGCGAAGAAGCGACGGAGCCCGAGGTCCTCCGCGCGGTAGTGCATGGTGGCGAGCCCGACGTCGCCGTCCCGTCCGGCGCGGCCGACCTCCTGGTAGTAGGCGTCGACCGACTCGGGGACGTCGGCGTGCACGACGAAGCGGACGTCCGGCTTGTCGATGCCCATGCCGAACGCGCTCGTGGCGACGACGACGTCGAGCTCGCCGTCGAGGAACTCGTGGTGGACCCGTTCGCGGTCCCGGACGCGGAGCCCCGCGTGGTACGCCTTCGCCCGACGGCCGCTCTCGACGAGCTCGTCCGCGTACACCAGGGTCTCGGCGCGGGTGGCGACGTAGACGATGCCGACCCCCTCGAGCCCGACGACCTGCTCCACGACGGCCTCGCGCTTCGACTCGTCGTCGGCGTGCCGGACGACCTCGAAGCGCAGGTTCGGCCGGTCGAACCCGGTGGCGACGACGAACGGGTCCCGCATGCCGAGCCGCTCGACGATCTCCGTGCGGACCGGCGTCGACCCGGTCGCGGTCATCGCGAGCACCGGCGGCCGCCCGAGGCGCTCGATGACCTCGCCGAGGACCAGGTAGTCCGGCCGGAAGTCGTGGCCCCAGCTCGACACGCAGTGTGCCTCGTCGACGGTGACCAGTGCGACGCCGACCTCACGGAGGCGGTCGACGACCTCGTCCTTCGCCAGCTGCTCCGGCGCCAGGAACACGTAGCGTGCCTCGCCCGAGGCGACGGCGTCCCAGGCCTCCTCGAGCTGGCGGGCGCCGCGGGTGGCGTTGATCGTGACGGCTCGGGGCGCGTCCGGGTGGTCCTCGATGCCGACGACCTGGTCCTCCTGCAGGGCGACGAGCGGGGAGACGACCACCACCGGGCCCTCCAGGGCGAGCGCGGCGACCTGGTAGATCGCGGACTTCCCACTGCCGGTGGGCATGAGCGCCAGGGCGTCGCGACCGCCGAGGACGGCGTCGACGACCTGTTCCTGCTCGGGGTGGAGGTCCCAGCCGAAGACGTCGGCGGCGCGGGTACGGAGTTCCTTCTGCACCCGTCGACCGTGCCCCGAGCCGCCTGGCCGACCATCCGGCGACTGCGTCCCCCGGCCACCGGGAGCGGGAGGGACGTGACTGGGGTGAGGCGTGCCTCCCGGCTGACGTGTCGACGTCCTCGTGACCGACGCCCGGACGGACGTGCTCGCCGTCCATGTGGCGGCGCTAGGGTGGTCGCGGCCGTTGTCTCGACATCGAGCGACCCTCGACGTTGAGTGCGCGACCCGATGACCGATGCCGATCGCACGAACCGTGCGGGAAGAAGAACAGCGTGGATCTTTTCGAGTACCAGGCCAGGGACCTCTTCGAGTCCTACGGCGTCCCTGTGCTGCAGGGCATCACCGCCGACACCCCTGAGGAGGCGAAGGCGGCCGCCGAGCGGATCGGCGGCGTGGTCGTCGTCAAGGCGCAGGTGAAGGTCGGCGGTCGTGGCAAGGCCGGCGGCGTCAAGGTCGCGAAGACCCCGGACGAGGCGTACGAGCACGCGCAGGCGATCCTCGGTCTCGACATCAAGGGCCACACCGTCCAGCGCGTGATGGTCGCCCAGGGCGCCGACATCGCCGAGGAGTTCTACTTCTCCGTGCTGCTCGACCGCGCGAACCGCTCGTACCTGTCGCTCGTCAGCGTCGAGGGCGGCATGGAGATCGAGCAGCTCGCGGTCGAGAAGCCCGAGGCGCTCGCCCGCGTCGAGGTGAACCCCCTGACCGGGATCAACAAGGAAGCCGCACTCGACATCGCCCGGCAGGCGAACTTCCCCGCCGAGCTCCAGGACCAGGTCGCCGACGTCTTCGTGAAGCTCTACGACGTGTTCGCCGGCGAGGACGCCACCCTGGTCGAGGTGAACCCCCTCGTCCGCACCGGCGACGGGCAGATCCTGGCCCTCGACGGCAAGGTCTCGCTCGACGAGAACGCCGACTTCCGCCACGACGCCCACAAGCAGCTCGAGGACACCGCCAGCGAGGACCCGCTCGAGGCCAAGGCGAAGCAGCACGGCCTCAACTACGTCAAGCTCGACGGCCAGGTCGGCGTCATCGGCAACGGCGCCGGGCTCGTCATGTCGACGCTCGACGTCGTCGCCTACGCCGGTGAGCGCCACGGCGGCGTGAAGCCCGCGAACTTCCTCGACATCGGCGGCGGCGCCTCGGCCGAGGTCATGGCGAACGGCCTCGACGTCATCCTCGGCGACCCGCAGGTGAAGAGCGTCTTCGTGAACGTCTTCGGCGGCATCACCGCCTGCGACGCCGTCGCGAACGGCATCGTCGCCGCGCTCGGCATCCTCGGCGACGCGGCGACCAAGCCGCTCGTCGTGCGCCTGGACGGCAACAACGTGGACGAGGGTCGCCGGATCCTGGCGGAGGCGGCGCACCCGCTCGTCACCGTCGCCGAGACCATGGACGATGCGGCCGAGCAGGCCGCCGAGCTCGCCGCGGCCGCGGCGTAAGGAGCACCAGAGCAATGTCGATCTTCCTCAACAAGGACTCGAAGGTCATCGTCCAGGGCATCACCGGCGGCGAGGGCACCAAGCACACCGCGCTCATGCTCAAGGCCGGCACGCAGGTCGTCGGCGGCGTGAACGCCCGCAAGGCCGGCACCACCGTCACGCACGGCGACGTCGAGCTGCCCGTGTTCGGCTCGGTGCGCGAGGCCATCGACACCACCGGTGCCGACGTCTCGATCGTCTTCGTCCCGCCGGCGTTCGCGAAGGACGCGGTCATGGAGGCCATCGACGCCGAGGTCCCGCTCGTCGTCGTCATCACCGAGGGCATCCCGGTGCAGGACTCCGCGGAGTTCTGGGCGCACGCGAAGGCCCTCGGCGGGAAGACCCGCATCATCGGCCCGAACTGCCCCGGCATCATCACCCCCGGGGAGTCGCTCGTCGGCATCACCCCGGCGACGATCACCGGCAAGGGTCCGATCGGTCTCGTGTCGAAGTCGGGCACCCTGACCTACCAGATGATGTACGAGCTGCGTGACCTGGGCTTCTCGACCGCCATCGGCATCGGCGGCGACCCGGTCATCGGCACCACGCACATCGACGCGCTCGCCGCGTTCGAGGCCGACCCCGAGACGACCGCGATCGTCATGATCGGCGAGATCGGCGGCGACGCCGAGGAGCGTGCGGCCGACTACATCAAGGCGCACGTCACCAAGCCGGTCGTCGGCTACGTCGCGGGCTTCACCGCGCCGGAGGGCAAGACGATGGGCCACGCCGGCGCGATCGTGTCCGGATCGGCCGGGACCGCCGAGGCGAAGAAGCAGGCGCTCGAGGCCGCGGGCGTGAAGGTCGGCAAGACGCCGTCCGAGACGGCCGCGCTGCTGCGCGAGGTGGTCGCCGCCGCGACGGCGTAGCGGTCCGCACCACCCGACGGACGGGAGGCACGGTGCCGGTCGGCACCGTGCCTCCCGTCCTGCTGTGGACGGTCGGTCAGTCTCCACAGGTGCCGCGCGGCTCGCTCGGCGACCGTGGGACGGCACGTACCCTGACCACGATGAACCGCCTGGGAACCGCACTGCTGGCCGCCGTCGAGGCGATCGTGACGGTCGGCGTGGGCGTCGGGATCGCCCTCGTGCCGCTGACCCTGCTCTGGGGCTTCGAGTACGGGCTGCAGATCGACTGGGACGTCTTCTGGAAGGCCGCGGGCAGCGTCTGGCTCGTCGGCCACGGCGTCGACGTGACGTTCCGGCTCGGCAGCGACGTCGCCGGGGCCTCCGGGGTCGACGGGGCGGCGGACCCCATCCACGTGACGCTCGCAGCACTCGGCTTCGCGGTCGTGACCGCCTGGCTCGGCGGGCGCGCCGGTCGCCGGTTCGCGGAGACCGAACACCGGACGACCGGGCTGCTGGTCGGCACCGCCGCCGTCGCGTTGCTCGGGCTCGCGGTCGCGCTCTCGTCGACGTCGGCGGCCTCGGACCCCGTGGTGTGGCAGGCCGTCGTGCTGCCCGCGCTCTGGTTCGCGGTCCCCGCCCTGGTGACGAGCGAGGTGTGCCGGGTCCGTCGTGGACTGCCGGCCGACCCGCTCACACGACGGGCGCTCGACCAGGTCGACCGGATCCCCGCGCTGTGGCGCACCGTCGCCGGCTTCGCGCTCCGTGCCGGCACCGCGGTGACCGCCGTGGTGGTCGCCGCCGCGGGCATCGTCGTCGCGTTCCTGCTCGTCACCTCGTTCGCCGAGGTCATCGCGCTGTACGAGCGCTCCCACGCCGGCGTGGTCGGGGGCATCGCGCTCACCGTGGGGCAGCTCGCGTTCCTGCCCGACTTCGTGGGCTGGGCGGTCGCGTGGTTGGTCGGTCCGGGCTTCGCCATCGGCACCGGGTCGAGCGTCTCGCCGATCGGTACGTCGCTCGGGCCGATCCCCGGTGTCCCGGTGTTCGGCGCGCTGCCGGCGTCCGGGCACACCTTCGGACTGCTCGGGGTGCTCGTGCCCGTCGTCGCCGGGTTCGTGGTCGGCGGCCTCATGCGCCCCGCGCTCGTCCGGGCCCTGGGCCACGAGGACACCCCGCTCCGCCGCGCGCTCGCGGGCGTCGCCACCGGTGTCGTGGCAGGGGTGCTGACCGGCGTCGCCACGGGCCTGACCTCGGGCTCGCTCGGCCCCGGTCGGCTCGCCGAGGCCGGGCCGGACGGACTGCTCGTCGGACTCTTCGCGGCGCTCGAGGTCGGGCTGCCCGCCGCGGTCGCACTGGCCGTCGGGAGCGACCTGGTGCGCATGCCCGAGCGGTCGTTGGGTCGTGAGCGCTGGGTCGAGGCCGAGGACGCCGCTGCCGAGGCGACCGCCGAGGACGCCCGTGCGGGCTCGCTCGTCGCGGCGCTGGACGAGGCCGGAGCGGGCCACGTGCCTGCGACGCACCGGTTCACGGTCCACGAGGCGCACGACTCCGCGACCCACGCGACCCCGGCGTCCGCGACCGGGTCGCACCGCGGGGACGACCAGCCGACCGAGACGATCGAGGACGAGGAGCCCGCGTCGACGCCGACGGTGGCTGCACGGATCGACCGTGCCCGTGGGACCGACGGGCCCGCCGGCGGGTCCACCGACAGCCGTGCTCCGGCGTCGGTCTCCGAGCCCGAGCCCGGCCGAGCTCCCGTGGCCGGCCGTGCTCCCGAGCCCGGCCGTGCTGCCGAGCCCGACCGTGCTCCTGCGGCCGAGCCGGACGACGTCCCCCTGCCCGACTGGGCCCGGACGGACGCCGTCGCCGCGGAACGGGTCGCCCCCGCACCGACGCCGGGCACGCAGCCGGCACGGAGCGGCACCAGCAGCCTGCGCGACCGACTGCGCAGCGCCGCCGGTGACGTCCGCGCCCGTGCCGGCGAGCTGCGCGACCGGGTCGGCGGCCCGGCCCACCACCCGTCGCACGACCCCTCGGGGCAGTCCCAGCAGTCCCGGCAGTCCGGGCGATCGGAGCGCGACGAGACGCTGCCGCACGCCCCCGGCACCGAACAGCAGCCGGCGTTCCCGTGGAGCACCGAGGAGTTCGTCGCCGGGCGCGACGACGCCGACGGTGTCCGGGACGCAGCGGACACCGAGGCTTCCCGCGGGGAGCGCGCCGCACCCGGATCCGCCGCACCGGCCCCCACGGGCTCCGGGTCGCCGTGGGACCAGACCGACCAGATCGCCGAGGACGAGCTGCCCTGGTGGCGCCGGCCGAAGCACGACGCGTAGCGCTCGCCCCACCGCCGCTAGGCTGGTCCCCGTGCTCGAACTGGTCGTCCTGATCTCCGGTACCGGCTCGAACCTCCGAGCCCTGCTCGAGGCGACGACCGACGCCGAGTACCCCGCCCGCGTGGTCGCGATCGGGGCCGACCGCGACGCCGAGGGCCTCGGTCTGGGCGAGGAGTTCGGGGTCCCGACCTTCACGGTGCCGTTCTCCCGGTTCGCCTCGCGCGACGAGTGGGGCGCCGAGCTCGCCGCCCAGATCCGGCCGTGGTCGCCCGACCTGCTCGTGCTCTCCGGCCTCATGCGCCTGCTCCCGCACGCCGTCGTGTCCGAGTTCGCCCCCGCGATCATCAACACGCACCCGGCGTACCTGCCCGAGTTCCCCGGCGCCCACGGTGTCCGTGACGCCCTCGCGGCCGGGGTCGAGCAGACGGGCGCCAGCGTGATCCAGGTCGACGACGGCGTGGACACCGGCCCGATCCTGGCCCAGGAGCGCGTCCCCGTGCTGCCGGGCGACACCGAGTCGACGCTGCACGACCGCATCAAGCCGGTCGAGCGCCGCCTGCTCATCCAGACCATCCTCGACATCGCCAACGGCACCACCGACCTGAAGGGCACCCCGAGCGCATGAGCGTGCACGCCGCCGACCCCAGCCTCTACCGCCACCGCGACGTCGTCCCCGTGCGGCGCGCGCTCATCTCGGTGAGCGACAAGTCCGGCCTGCTCGAACTCGCCGGTGCCCTGGCCGACGCGGGCGTGGAGCTCGTGTCGACGGGCAGCACGGCACAGACGATCCGCGACGCCGGGTACACCGTCACCGACGTGTCGAGCGTGACCGGGTTCCCGGAGTCGCTCGACGGTCGCGTGAAGACCCTGCACCCCGCCGTGCACGCGGGGCTCCTGGCCGACCTGCGGCTGGAGTCGCACGAGCAGCAGCTCGCCGACCTCGGCATCGCGCCGTTCGAGCTCGTCGTGGTGAACCTCTACCCGTTCGTCGAGACGGTCGCCTCGGGCGCCGACAGCGCCACCGTGGTCGAGAACGTCGACATCGGCGGTCCGGCGATGGTCCGTGCCTCGGCGAAGAACCACCCGAACGTCGCGATCGTCGTCTCGCCGTCGTCCTACGCCGAGGTCGTCGAGGCCGTCAGCGCCGGCGGCACCACGCTCGAGCTCCGCAAGCGCCTCGCCGCCCAGGCCTTCGCGCACACCGCCTCCTACGACGCAGCGGTCGCGTCGTACTTCGCGACCGACGTCGTCGCGCCGCACGCAGCTGCCGTCGCGGACCACGCTGCTGCCCCCACGGTCGACGGCGACCTCGAGACGCCGGGCACGTTCGACGAGACCCTCCGGATCGAGGCCGGCCTGACCGCGACGCTCCGCTACGGCGAGAACGCACACCAGGCCGCCGCGCTCTACACGACCGCCGGTGGGGCGGGCATCGCCCAGGCGACGCAGCTCCACGGCAAGGAGATGTCGTACAACAACTACGTCGACGCCGACGCCGCCGTCCGGGCCGCGTACGACTTCGACACCCCCGCCGTCGCGATCATCAAGCACGCGAACCCCTGCGGCATCGCGATCGCCCCGGACGACGCCGTCGACCCGATCGCCTCGGCGCACGCGGCCGCGCACGCCTGCGACCCGCTGTCGGCCTTCGGCGGGGTCATCGCCGCGAACCGCCCGGTCACGAAGCAGATGGCCGAGACCGTCCGCGACATCTTCACCGAGGTCGTCGTCGCCCCGGCGTTCGACCCCGAGGCGCTCGAGGTCCTGTCGCAGAAGAAGAACATCCGGCTCCTCACGCTGCCGGCGGACTTCGCGCTCGCCACGCGTGAGCTGAAGCAGGTCTCCGGCGGCTTCCTCGTGCAGGACGCCGACCGCTTCACCGCCTTCGACCAGTCGACCTGGACGCTCGTGTCCGGGGAGCCGGCCGACGATGCGACCCTGGCGGACCTCGCGTTCGCGTGGAAGGCCAGCCGCGCCGTCAAGTCGAACGCCATCCTGCTCGCCGACCAGGGCGCGAGCGTCGGGGTCGGTATGGGCCAGGTCAACCGGGTGGACTCGTGCCACCTCGCGGTGACCCGCGCCGGTGACCGCGCCCGTGGCAGCGTCGCGGCGTCGGACGCGTTCTTCCCGTTCGCCGACGGCCTGCAGGTCCTGCTCGACGCCGGTGTCCGTGCCGTCGCCCAGCCGGGCGGCAGCGTCCGTGACGACGAGGTCATCGCGGCAGCGCAGGCGGCCGGCGTGACGATGTACTTCACGGGCGAGCGCCACTTCTTCCACTGAGCCCCCGGACGACCGAGTCCCCGAACGACTGAGCCCACGAACGACTGAGCCCCCGGACGCCGGCCGCGCTCCGATCGACGGCGTCCAACAACGGCGGCACCATTGCGCGACACCAGCGACTGTGAATAGTCTGTAAGGCTCCGCACCGCACCGGACGATCGCAACCGGATCGGCCGTGCCCGCGGACACAACGGTGACGAAGACGACGACTGGAGTGACGATGGACGCGACGACCGGAACAGTGGCGACGGCTGCCCGGACGGGTCTCGTGTCCCTCGTGGGGACCACTCCCGCTCCGCGCCCCCGGACCCGAGCGGCCCTGCCGCTCCGGTACCCGGGCGCGGCCGCCGTCTAGCCAGGCCCCTCCCACGGCCTCGCGCCCGACGACCCCGTCGGCGAGCGCGGACCACCTGCTGAGAACCCGGGGACCCGTGTCCCCGGTGCCCTCCGGCCCGGTCGACGTCACGTGAGTGACGGCGACGGCGCGCGACCACGCGCCCGGCCGACGACCACCGCACTGCCACGCCGCGCCTCCCGGCCGGACCGCCACCCACCGACGTGACCCGTCGGCGGGACGGACGACCCGACCGAGCGGACGCGGCACGACGCACGAGGACGCAACCGCATGTCCACACCGCCCGACCAGGCGACCCCCTCCACCGACCGCCCCTCGACCCTGCGCGCCATCGGGCGCATCTGGCCCTACGTCAAGCCGTACCGCTGGCGACTGTTCGGCGGCATGGCCGCGGCGATGGGCGCCTCGCTCGTCGCGCTGGCGATCCCGTACGTGCTCCAGTGGCTCGTCGACGGGCCGCTCTCCTCGCGCGACGCCGCGCTCATCTGGCCCGCCGGACTCGGCGTGCTCGCACTCGGCGCCCTCGAGGCCTTCTTCATCGCGTCCCGCCGCCGGCTCGTGATGCGCCCGTCGACGCGCATCGAGACGAGCATGCGCAACGCGCTCTACGCCAAGCTGCAGGACCTGCCGGTGGCGTTCCACGACCGATGGGAGTCCGGGCAGCTGCTCTCCCGTTCGGTCTCCGACCTGTCGCTGATCCGCCGCTGGCTGGCCTTCGGCGTGGTGCTGCTCGTGGTGAACATCGTCACGATCGCCGTCGGCTTCGTCGTGCTGTTCACCTTCGGGTGGCTGCTCGGCCTGATCTTCCTGGTGGCGTCGATCCCGCTGTGGATCAACGGCCTGCTGTTCGAGCGGAAGTACTCCGTCGTCGCGCGCCGCAGCCAGGACCAGGTCGGTGACCTCGCGACGAGCGTCGAGCAGTCGGTGCACGGCATCCGCGTGCTCAAGGCGTTCGGCCGCGGCCGCTTCAAGCTCGACGAGTTCAGCGAGCAGGCCGAGGCGCTGCGCGGCACGGAGATCGAGAAAGCGAAGGCCATCGCGAGCATCTGGCTGTGGCTGCTGCTCGTGCCGGACGTTGCGTTCGCGCTGTGCCTGCTCGCCGGCATCTGGCTGGCGTCGCAGGGCGAGCTGACGGTCGGGCAGCTGTTCGCGTTCTTCGCGACGGCGACCGTGCTGCGGTTCCCGATCGAGTCGATCGGGTTCTTCCTGTCGATGACGTTCGACACCCGCACCGCGGTCGACCGGTTCTTCGAGGTCATGGACTCCGAGAACACGATCCAGGACCCGGCGTCGCCGAAGCGCATCGACGAGCCGCACGGCGCACTGTCGTTCAACGCCGTGCACTTCCGGTACCAGGACGCGACGGACGAGTACCCGGACCTGGTGGACGGTGTCGAGCTGCAGCTGCAGCCGGGCGAGACCATGGCGCTCGTCGGCCTGACCGGCAGCGGCAAGACGACGCTGCTGTCCCTGGTGCCCCGGCTGTACGACGTCACCGGCGGTTCGATCACGATCGACGGTGTCGACGTCCGCGACCTCACCCGCGCCGAGCTCCGCCGGCACGTCGGGGTCGCCTTCGAGGACGCCACCCTGTTCTCGACGAGCGTCCGCGACAACGTGCTGCTCGGTCGCCCCGACCTGTCCGGCGACGAGGCCGAGCGCATCATGCGCGAGGCCCTCGACATCGCGCAGGCGTCCTTCGTCGACGACCTGCCCGAGGGCGTCGACACCCGCGTCGGCGAGGAGGGCCTGTCGCTCTCCGGTGGCCAGCGGCAGCGCCTGGCGCTCGCGCGGGCGATCGCCGCCCGACCGTCGGTCCTGGTGCTCGACGACCCGCTGTCGGCGCTCGACGTCGACACCGAGGCGCGGGTGGAGGCGGGCCTCCGCCGCGTCCTGGCGGACACGACGTCGCTCATCGTCGCCCACCGCCCCTCGACCGTGACGCTCGCCGACCGCGTGGCGCTCATGGAGGGCGGCCGCATCACCGCCGTCGGCACCCACTCGGAGCTGATGGCCACCAACGAGCACTACCGCTACGTCATCTCCTCGCTCGACGAGGACGACGCACCCGCCCGAGAGGAGGCGATGGCATGACCCAGCAGGACCAGGTACCGCCCGTCGACACGGCAGCCGGGCCGGGAGGCCCCGATCCCGTCCTCGACGAGACCTCCGCCACCAGGGCGGCCGGCCCCGTCACCGCCGCGGTCACCACGCTCGGCGTGCGCGGCGAGGAGCGCGAGGACTTCAGCAAGGCGGAGAGCAAGCGCCTGCGGCGCCGCTCCCTCGCCCTGCTCGGGTCGCTCGCGGCCCCGCTCAAGGCACGTCTGGTGCTGCTCGGCGTCGTCGTGGTGGTCTCCACCGCGGGCACCGTCGCGGGACCGGCCCTCATCGCGTGGGGCATCGACAACGCCCTGCCCCGGGTGATGGACCAGAACGACTGGGTGCCGGCGTTCGGCGTCGTGGCGACGTACATCGTCGTCGCGGTGCTCGGCGCGGTGCTCACCGCCTGGTACACCGTGCTCGCGGCGCGGATCAGCCAGGCGATCCTGTTCGACCTGCGGAAGCGGGTGTTCCTGCACACGCAGCGGCTGTCGCTCGAGTTCCACGAGACGTACACGTCGGGTCGGATCATCTCCCGCCAGACGAGCGACCTCGACTCGATCCGCGAGCTGCTCGACTCCGGGCTGAACCAGCTCATCCAGGGCGTGCTGTACATGGTGTTCACGGGCATCGCGCTCGTGGTGCTCGACCCGACCTCCGGCCTCGTGCTCGCGGTGTCGCTCGTGCCGCTGTGGTTCCTGATCCGCTGGTTCCAGACGAACTCGCAGACGCTGTTCCGCGCGACCCGCGTCACGTCGGCCCGGGTGATCGTGCACTTCGTCGAGACGATGACCGGCATCCGGGCGGTGCAGGCGTTCCGGAAGGAGTCCCGCAACCGCGACGAGTACGGCCGCTACGTCGAGGACTACCGGGTGGCGAACACGAAGGTGTTCAACCTGTTCGGGACCTTCGACCCGGTGCTCGTGCTCATCGGCAACGCCACGCTCGCGGCGGTCGTCATCGTCGGCGGCTTCCGGATCGTCGGCGGCTCGCTCGAGGTCGGCGCGCTGCTCGCGGTCGCGCTCTACGCCAAGCGGTTCTTCGACCCGGCGCAGGAGCTCGCGATGTTCTACAACGGGTACCAGTCGGCCTCGGCGGCGATGGAGAAGATCTCCGGCGTCCTCGAGGAACGCCCGTCGGTGCCGGACCCCGCGAAGCCCGTGCGGCTGCCGGACGCCACCGGTGCGATGGACTTCGACGACGTCGAGTTCGCGTACAACGCCGACAAGGTCGTGCTGCCCGAGTTCGAGCTGCACATCCCGGCGGGGCAGACCATCGCGCTCGTCGGGTCGACCGGTGCCGGCAAGTCGACGCTCGCCAAGCTCATGGCGCGGTTCTACGACCCGTCGAAGGGCTCCGTGCGGCTCGACGGCGTGGACCTGCGGGACATCGACCCGAAGGACATGCGCCGCGCGATCGTCATGGTCACGCAGGAGGCGTACCTGTTCTCCGGGTCGGTCGCGGACAACATCGCGCTCGGCAAGCCCGGGGCGACGCGCGACGAGATCGTCCGCGCGGCGAAGGCGGTCGGTGCGCACGCGTTCATCGAGGCCCTGCCCGACGGGTACGACACCGACGTGAACAAGCGCGGTGGCCGGGTGTCCGCGGGACAGCGGCAGCTGCTGTCGTTCGCCCGGGCGTTCATCGCCGACCCGAAGGTGCTCATCCTCGACGAGGCCACGGCGTCGCTCGACATCCCGTCCGAGCGGCTCGTGCAGGAAGGGCTCGAGACCCTGCTCGCCGACCGCACGGCCGTGATCATCGCGCACCGCCTGTCGACCGTCGCGATCGCCCACCGGGTTCTCGTGATGGAGTACGGCCGGATCGTCGAGGACGGCACGCCGGACGACCTGATCGCCGGCACCGGCCGGTTCGCCCAGCTGCACGCGGCCTGGCGGGACTCGCTCGTCTGACGGACCGGGCTGCACGTGGTTTGCTGACTCCATGAGCAACGACAGCGTGCAGCCCGGCGGCGTCGCCCTGCGCGACCCCTTCTACGGGGCACCCTTCACCGAGGCGGTCCGACGGTTCTGGCGGAAGTACACCGTGTTCACCGGACGGGCCTCGCGCTCGGAGTTCTGGTGGTGGTGGCTGACGTCCTTCGTGGTCGGGCTCGTGCTGCAGCTCGTCCCGCAGGTGTTCACCCCCGGGACCCCGGTGCTGGAGAACCCGGTCGGCTCGTACCTGTTCGTGCTCTGGGGGCTCGTGACGCTGATCGGGTCGCTCGCCCTCGGCGCCCGGCGACTGCACGACGCGAACCTGTCCGGCTTCTGGCAGTTCCTGCACGTGGTGTTCGGCATCGGGTCGCTCGTGCTGCTGGTGCTGTTCCTGCTGCCGTCGAGCCCGAAGGGCGCGCGCTTCGACTGAGCGCTCAGAACGGGTCGTCGGCGTCCGTGGTGGGGGACCAGCGAGCGCGACGCATGTCGATCCTCCAGGCCGACGTGCCCGACGCGGCCGACGACCGCTCCACCAGTGGCGTGCCCTCGGCGCGGTAGTGCTCGAGCGCCCGGGCCTCGTGCCGGACGGGCGGCAGCCCGCCGGCACGGACCACGCGCCACCACGGCAGGTCGGCGCCCTCGTGGGCCATCACCTTGCCGACGGCGCGCGACGCCCGCGACCCGAGCGCGGCGGCGACGTCGCCGTACGTCATGACGCGCCCGGCCGGGATCAGCCGGACCACCTCGGCGACGGCGGCCCCGAAGTCGGCATCGTCCACCAGGGGTCAGAGGGCGAGGACGGCGTAGTGGTCGCCGTACTGCGTCTCGCGCACGACCTCGAACCCGAGGGCACGGAAGAACGCCTCGGGCCCGCTGTCGCCGCCGGGCTCGTAGACCACGGTCAGCCGCTCGAGACCGCGGCTCCGCGCCTCGTCCGCCAGGCCGTGCACCGCGAAGCGTCCGACGCCACGGCCCTGTGCGTCGGCGGCGACGTTCACGCGCCAGATCGCGCTGCGGAGCTCTTCCTCGCTGTTGTCCTCGTCGAAGGTCCCGATGATCATCCCGACGACGCGGTCCCCGTCGAGCACCACGCGGGTCCACGCCGAGCTCGGCTTGACGTCGGACTCGGCGACGCCGTACGTGGTCGGCTGCACGAACTGCTCCTGCCCGGGCTTGAGCGTCAGCGAGTTGGCCGCGGCGGCGGTCGACGCGGAGAGGGCTTCGAGGCGGAGGTCCGTCATGCCGCTCAGGGTAGCGGTGCACCCCGTCCGGGTGCCAGGAGGGCGCCCGGACCGTTGCAGCACCGTTGCGTGCGCGCCGTCCGGGTGCGCGGGCGGCGGTAGGGTCACGGCATGGCGGAGCATCGGCGTGGGGCGAACCTGCCGTCGATCGGCGGCTTCAACCGCACCGTCGTGCTCGACGCCGTCCGCCGCTCGCCGGACGGACTGAGCCGCGTGGAGCTCGCCGCGAGCACGGGCCTCAGCGCGCAGACGGTGTCGAACGTCACACGGTTCCTCATCGAGGCCGGCATGATCGTCGAGTCCGGCACGGTGGTCGCCGGACGGGGGAAGCCCCGGACGATCCTGCGGCTCGAGGCCGCGAGCCGGTACGCGGTCGGGGTGCACGTCGACCCGGCGGTCGTGACGTACGTGCTCCTCGACCTCGCCGGCAGCGTCGTCGCCGAGACCACGACGTCGACCCCGTCCGCCGACGACCCGGCCGAAGTCGTCCGGACCATCGCGACCGCCGTCGACGGTCTGGTGGCGGACGCCGGTGTCGCGGTGGACAGCGTGCTGGGGGTCGGCATCGCGAGCCCCGGACCGATCGACGTCGACGCCGGTGTCGTGCTCGACCCGCCGTTCCTTCCCCGCTGGCGGGACGTGCCGCTGCGCGACGCGCTCGCCGAGGCGACCGGTTTCCCGGTGCTGCTCGAGAAGGACGTCACCGCGGCGGTCGTCGGCGAGATGTTCCTCGCGGGGGAGTCCTCGGCGCGGAACTTCGCCTTCGTCTACTTCGGCACGGGCTTCGGCGTCGGACTCGTCGTCGACCACGAACCCGTGCGCGGCGTCGGGTCGAACGCGGGCGACGCCGGGCACATCATGGTCGACCAGGGAGCGCTCGCCGGGACCCCGGACGGATCCGGTCCCCGTGGTGAGGTCGGCGCAGCGGTCGCTCCGGCACGACTGGTCGAGGTCGCACGCGACCGCGGGCTGCACCTGACCGGTGGTGCTCCGGCGGACGACGTCACCGCGGTGCAGCTGGCCTGGGAGGCCCTCGGCGACGCGATCGCGTCCGGCGACGAGGTCGCCACGGGACTCGCCGCCGACGCCGGCACCGCGATGGGCCGGGCCGTGGTGGTCATCGTCAACCTGCTCGACATCGACCGCGTGGTCTTCGGCGGGCCGTTCTGGTCACGGATCGCCCCGGTCGCCCTGCCGGCCGCTCGCGAGGCGATCACGGGATCGCCCCTGCTCGTGCCGAAGCACCCGATCGCGGTCGTGGACAGCGGGCGGGGTGCCGACGTGGCCGCGGTCGGGGCCGCGTGCCTGGTGCTCGACGCGGCGCTGTCACCGCGTGCGAGCGCGCTGCTGATCCGGCGCTGACGGGAGGCGCGGTGCCGGCGCGCCCCGCGCCTCCCGTCCGCCCCGCCGACTGATCGGCAGCACCGTCCGTCAGGCGGCGCCGAGCACCGTCCGCCAGACCGCCGTCAGGGTGTCGTACTCGTCGTCCGACAGGAGGTCCCGCACGCCGGTCGCGAGGACCGCCGAGCGGATGGCTTCCTCGGCCCCCGCGCGGTCGCGGAGGTGCGCGTCGGAGTGCTTCACCGCGCGTCCGGCCTCCTGCGCGGCCTCGATCTCGTCGACGCGGCCGGCGGTGCCTGCGGCGTCGAGTGCGTGCTGCCACGCGGCGAGCAGGTC
The DNA here is from genome assembly GCF_044745105.1 of Curtobacterium sp. NPDC087080. Taxonomy (NCBI): domain Bacteria; kingdom Bacillati; phylum Actinomycetota; class Actinomycetes; order Micrococcales; family Microbacteriaceae; genus Curtobacterium; species Curtobacterium sp. NPDC087080. Next base: position 269,306 of record NZ_JBIUZP010000004.1, read on the forward strand.
GGCGTTCGTCACCATCCGGCCGTCCGCGCCGCCCTGGACCGCGAGCGACGCGCTCGACACCGGCACCACGATCTGCTCGTCGGCCTTCCAGGCGACGTCGAGGGCCTCGGCCTCCTCTGCGGTGAGCCGTCCGGCCCGCTCGATCATCGACTGCAGTGCGGTCTTGCTGGTGTCGTCCGTCACGGTTCCCTCTCCGACCGAACGCGCTCGCGTGGTCCGTCCCATCCTCCCGACGCCTGCTGGGAGGACGCGGCACCGGTCGTTCACCTGGTCGCCACCGCCCGGACGCCGGGATGCTGAACAGTCGTGCAGGTCCCCCCTGACCTCCCCGAGAAGGACCCTGCATGCGCCCCCCTGCCCTGCGGCTCGGCGCCGGCCTCGCGACGGGCATCGCCCTCGCCGCCGGCCTCGCGACGGGCATCGCCCTCGCCGCCGGCGTGCTGACCGCCACCCCCGCCGTCGCCGCGGTCGGTGACGACGACCCGACCGTCGGGACCCGCGTCACCAGCGGTCCCGCAGCAGGCCTCGCGATCAACGAGGTCGAGTCGAACGGCGACGACAACGACTGGCTCGAGCGCGTCAACACCTCGTCTGCGCCGGTCGACCTGAGCGGCTGGCGCTTCCTCGACTCCGACGCGAAGCACACGGCGTACACGCTGCCCGCCGGCTCGATCGTCGCCGCGGGCGGGTACCTCGTCCTCGACGAGGAGACCACCACCCGCCAGGGCTTCGGTTTCGGGCTCGGCGGTGCCGACGCCGTCCGGCTCTACGACCCCTCCGGCACGCTGACGCTCCGGTACGCGTGGACGGCGCACGCCGCCGTGACGTACGGCAGCTGCCCGGACGGCTCCGGCACGCTCGTCGACACCACCGCGTCGACGAAGGGCGCCCCGAACGACTGCTCCTCGCCCGTGCGGATCAACGAGGTCGAGTCGCAGGACCGTACCCCCGGCGACTGGGTCGAGCTGACGAACGTCGGGTCGACCACGGTCGACCTCGGCGGGTACGTGCTGCAGGACAGCGAGGACGACCATGCCTGGACCATCCCGGCCGGCACGACGGTCACGGCCGGCGGCTTCACGGTGCTCGACGAGGCGCAGGCAGGCACGGGCACGGGCACGGGTTCCGGCTCCGGGTTCGACTTCGGGCTCGGGAAGGCCGACAGTGTGCGGCTCTCCGACGCCCGCGGGCTCCTCGTCGACCAGTACTCGTGGACGGCGCACGCCACGACCACGTACGGCCGGAACCCGGACGGCACCGGCGACTTCGCCACGACCGCCGAACCGACGAAGGGTGCGGCGAACCACTTCGCCGGCGTCGTGACCGCCGAGGCCTGGCCGGGCGGACCGGACGAGACGGTGCTCGACGCCGAGGACACCTTCACCGGTGACCTGAGCGGGCTCGACTGGACGACCTCGTCGACCTCGCGCGACGGGCAGCTCTGGGCGGTGCAGAACGGTGACGGACTGCTGTACCACCTGGCCTCGGACGGTCGCGGCGGGTGGGCCCCGACGAACGCCGCGGGCGTCGACCTCCGGTACGCCGACGGCACCGGGACGCCCGACGCCGAGGGCGTCACGGTCACGGCCGACGACCCCGGCGCGGTGTACGTGTCGACCGAGCGCGACAACGACGTGTCGAAGGTGAGCCGCCCCGCCGTGCTGCGCTTCGCGACCACCGACGGCTCCGAGTCGGTCCTGCGCGCCACGGACGAGTGGAACCTCGCCGCGGACTTCCCGGGCCTCGGCGCGAACGCCGGGCTCGAGGGTGTGACCTGGGTGCCGGACGCCTGGCTGACGGCGCGCGGCTTCGTCGACCAGCACACCGGTGCGGCCTATGCCCCTGCGTCCTACCCCGGGCACGGTGACGGACTCTTCGTCGTCGGGGTCGAGGGCACCGCGAGCGCCTACGCCTACGCGCTGATGGCCGACGGGTCGTTCCAGCGCGTCGCGACGATCGGTAGCCCGTTCTCGCTGGTGGCCGAGGTGCAGTTCGACCCGACGCTCGACGCCCTGTGGGTGGTCTGCGACGAGGCGTGCTCCGGGCGCACGGCGCTGTTCGACGTGCAGGACGGCGCCTTCACGCTCGCGTCGCTGTACGAGGCGCCGGCGAACGCCGACCGGACGCTCGCCAACGAGGGCTTCGCGATCTCGGGCCGCTGCGTGGACGGTGCTCGGGCGACCTACTACGCCGACGACAACGACACGAACGGGTCCTCGCTGCGCACCGGGACGTACCCGTGCGACGCGACGACGGAGCCGGGCGACGGTGGCGGCGGGACGCCTGCGCCGGGTGACGGCGGGACGCCTGCTCCGGGTGACGGCGGCAGCACCCCGGCCCCGCCCCCCGGTGCGGGTGGCAGCACGCCGACCCCGACCCCGTCTCCTTCCGCCCCGGTCGCTCCGGCGGTGCCGGTCGCGCCGGACGCCTCGACCCTCACCGCGGGGAACCGCGGCTCGGTGTCGGCACCGGCGGAGGTCCGTGCAGGTTCCTCGGTGACGATCTCCGTCGGGACGCAGGTCGCCGGGCAGCGCGTCGCGGTCTGGCTGTTCTCCGAGCCACGGCTCCTCGGGACGCCGGTCGTCGCCGCGGACGGCACGGTGACGGTGGTCGTCCCCGCCGACGTCCCGGCCGGGCAGCACCGCATCGTGGTCGCCGCCCTCGACGGCACGCTGATCGGCTGGACGGACGTCCGGGTCGACCCCGTGACGGGTGCGCTCGCCGTCACCGGTGCCGAGCTGGGCGGTGGGATCGCGGCGGCGCTCCTGCTCCTGGCGGCCGGTACCGGTGTGCTCGTGGCGCGTCGTCGCCGGGCGGCCGTCGAGCAGGCCTGACCCGCGGAGCCCGCACCCCGACGCCCCCGTCGTCCGCCCGGACGACGGGGGCGTCGGCGTCCCGCAGGGCCTCGGTGTCGGCGGGGGCGTCGGCGTCCCGCGGTAGCGTCGGTGGATGCGCACCGAGGTCCTCCGCTACACCGCATTCGCCGCCGAGCCCGGGGGCGGCAACCCCGCGGGGATCGTGCTCGACGCCGAGGGGATGACCGACGACGAGATGCTCGCGGTCGCCCAGCAGGTGGCGTACCCGGAGACCGCGTTCGTGGTCGCCCGGACCCCGGACGGCGTTCGGGTGCGCTACTTCTCGCCGGCCGCCGAGGTCCCCTTCTGCGGTCACGCCACCGTCGCCACCGCCGTCGTGCTCGCCGAGCGCGAAGGAACCGGTTCCCGGGTGTTCTCCACCGCGGCCGGGGACATCGCGGTCGACGCCACGACGGCACCCGACGGCAGTGTGCAGGTCGCGATGACGAGCGTCGAGCCCGACACCCGGCCGATCGACCCCGTGCGGTGGGAGCGACTCGCCGCCGTGCTCGGCCTGGTCGACGGCGACGTCGCCGAGGGGTTCCCCGTGCTCGAGTCCTCCGCCGGCAACCGGCACCCCGTCGTCGTGCTCGCCGACCTCGAGCTCTTCCACCAGTTCCGGTTCGACCCTGCCACGCTCGCCGCACTGAAGCGGGAGTACGGGTGGGAGGGCACCGTCACGGTCCTGCACCGCACGGGCCCGCTCGAGTTCGAGGCGCGGAACCTGTTCCCCGCCGGCCGCATCACCGAGGACCCGGCGACGGGCTCCGCCGCTGCCTCGACCGGCGCGTACCTGCGCGCGGTCGGAGCGGTGTCGCCCGGGAGCCGCGTGGTGATCCGGCAGGGTCGACACGTCGGGCGTCCGAGCGTGCTGCTCGTCGACGTGCCCGAGTCCGGTGGCATCACGGTGATCGGCGGCGCCACTCCCATCGCCTGACCCGGGCTCACTGCCCGTTCCTTCCCATCGCACGCGCAGTGGGAAGCGCTTCCGCGCGTAGGGGGTCGTCCCACCCGTCCTCCCACGCGCGGATCGTCCTCCTACGCGCGGATCGACCCCCTAGGCGCGCGCCCGCGACCGTTGCCGACCCGTGACGAAAAGTGCTTGACACGAATAAGTCCATCCGTTGTACTAATCCTGCGCGCGGGTGACGGAGCCCGCGGACATCCCGTGCAAAGGAGCACCGATGAAACGCCGCACCCGAATCATCGCCGGCCTCGCAGCCGTGGCAGTCGCCGCGGTCGGGCTGGCGGGTTGTTCCAGCTCGTCGTCCGCCTCGAGCGACACGATCAAGATCGCGTACCAGAAGTTCGGCGCCTTCCAGCAGCTCGACGCCCAGATGAAGGAAGTCAAGACCGAGTACGAGAAGGCGAACCCGGGCAAGAAGGTCACCCTCGTCCCGATCCAGGCGCAGGGCAACGACTACTACACGAAGCTCGCGCTCATGAACAAGGCGCCCGCGACCGCCCCCGACGTCATGTACGAGGACACCTTCCTCATCAAGTCCGACGCCGAGGCCGGGTACCTGCTGCCGCTCGACCAGTACGTCGACAAGTGGGACGAGTGGGACCAGTTCTACGACAACGCGAAGCAGGCCGGCCAGGGTGACGACGGCAAGATCTACGGCGTCTCGATGGGCACCGACACGCGTGCGCTCTGGTACAACAAGGACCTCTTCGCCAAGGCCGGGCTGCCGGTCCCGTGGCAGCCGAAGACCTGGGACGACGTGCTCGCCGCGGCCAAGACGCTCAAGGAGAAGGACCCGAACGTCATCCCGTTCAACATCTACTCCGGCAAGGCGCAGGGCGAGGCCTCGACCATGCAGGGCTTCGAGATGCTCCTGTACGGCGCGGACGGCGACGGCAACACGCTCTACAAGGACAAGAAGTGGGTCGTCGGCTCGAAGCAGTTCGAGGACTCGCTCAAGTTCGTCGAGGAGGTCTACCAGGGCGGTCTCGGCCCGACCCCGCAGCAGGCGCTCGACACCAACGTCGGCACGACGATCGCGCAGACGTGGCTCCCCGAGGGCAAGCTCGCCATCGACCTCGACGGCTCGTGGCAGTCCGGCACGTGGCTCGAGTCCGGCACCGCTCCGTGGAAGGAGTGGAACGACGTCATGGGCCAGGCAGCGTTCCCGACGCAGAACGGCCAGGAGCCGGGCTACAACTCGATGTCCGGCGGCTGGACGCTCGCGGTCGGCTCGAAGTCGAAGAACCCGCAGGCGGCGTTCGACTTCATCACGACCTTCCTCGACAAGGACGGCTCGCTGAAGTACGACACCGAGAACAGTCAGATCGCCGTCCGCAAGGACGTCGCCGAGGACCCGGCGTACACCGGAGCCAACCCGACGTTCAAGTTCTTCTCGGACCTGGTGGAGCACACCAACTTCCGTCCGGCGACGAGTGACTACTCGCAGGTCTCCAACGCGATCCAGGTCGCGATGGAGTCGGTGATGACCGGGCAGCAGACACCCGCCGAGGCCGCGAAGGTCTACGACCAGTCGGTCGAACAGGTCGTCGGCAAGGACAACACCGTCGACGCCGGCTAGCGGCGCGACCACCTGACGGTCTGGAGGCACGGCTCACGTCGTGCGCCGCGCCTCCAGACCGTCCCTCCCCACCTTCGGAACCCCTCCGCACCCGGAAGGCATCCCCGTGTCCAGCACCCCCCTCGCGCCGACGCTGTCGGCGCCCGGTGCGCCGAAGCGCACCGATCCTCCCGTGCCGCGCAAGCGGCGACCGCTGCGGAACGCGACGCGGGTCGTCCCGCTCCTCCCCGCGGTGGTCCTCCTCGTCGTCTTCCTGCTCGGCCCCGTCATCTCGTCGTTCTACGGGTCGTTCACCGACTCGGCCCTGACCGGCGCGAGCGCCGCGAACCAGCAGTTCGTCGGCTTCGCGAACTACGTCGAGCTGTTCCGCGACCCGGACTTCCCGAAGTCCGTGGTGCTCACGATCGTGTTCCTGCTGGCGTCCGCCGTCGTCGGGCAGAACGTGCTCGGACTCGGGCTGGCCTTCCTCATGCGCAGCGCGAACAAGGTCGTCCGCGCGATCGTCGGCACGTTCGTCGTGGCCGCCTGGGTCCTGCCCGAGATCGTCGCCTCGTTCGCCGCCTACGCGTTCTTCAACGACACCGGCACGCTCAACACGTTCCTGGCGTCCATCGGGATCACCGGGGCGAACTGGCTCTACACGTACCCGATGCTCGCCGTGATCCTGGCGAACATCTGGCGCGGGACCGCGTTCTCGATGCTCGTGTACTCCGCCGCCGTGTCGGAGGTCCCCGAGGAGATCACCGAGTCCGCCGAGGTCGACGGGGCGACCGGGTGGCAGCGCCTGGTCTACATCACGCTGCCGGTCATCCGCCGGTCGATCTCGACGAACCTCATGCTCACGACGCTGCAGACGCTGTCGGTCTTCACCCTCATCTTCGTGATGACGGGCGGCGGCCCCGGCACGAACTCGTCGACCCTGCCGATCCTGGCCTACCAGGAGGCGTTCAAGTTCTCGCAGCTCGGCTTCGGGACCGCGATCGCGACCATCCTGCTGGTCGTCGGTGCGGTGTTCTCGATCATCTACATCCGGGCGCTCAAGCCGGAGGTGGACTGACCATGGCCCTCACCGCTGACCGTCCCGTGTCCGACGTCACCCGGTCCGTGACCGCGCCGGGCGCCCTGCACATGACCTCGCCGCGCGGCCGGACCATGCGCTGGGTGTCGAACGTCGTGCTGCTCGTCATCGCCGTGTGCTTCGCCGTGCCGCTGCTCTGGCTCGTGCTCGCCTCGGTGGACACGCAGGCGTCGCTGTCCGTGAAGATCCCGACGCAGTTCACGCTCGACAACTTCACGCAGGTGCTCACCCCGGAGCTGTCGTTCATCCCGCTCGCGAACAGCCTGCTGCTCTCCGGCGGCACGGCGGTCGTCACGGTGGTGTTCGCACTGCTCGCCGCGTACCCGCTGTCCCGATACAAGATGCGCGTGAACAAGCCGTTCCTGTACAGCATCCTGTTCGGCACCGGCCTGCCCATCACCGCGATGATGGTGCCCGTCTACGCGCTGTTCGTGTCGCTCAACCTCATCGACAACGTGTGGGGGTGCATCTTCTTCCTCGCGGCGACCTCGCTGCCGATGGCGATCTGGATGGCGAAGAACTTCATGGACTCGGTGCCGATCTCCCTCGAGGAGGCGGCGTGGACCGACGGCGCCTCGATGTTCACCACGCTCACGCGGATCGTCGTGCCGCTCATGCGCCCCGGCATCGCGGTCGTGTTCATCTTCGTGTTCATCCAGGCCTGGGGGAACTTCTTCGTCCCGTTCGTCCTGCTGCTCTCGCCCGACAAGGTGCCCGCCGCGGTGAGCATCTTCAACTTCTTCGGGCAGAACGGGGCCGTCGCGTACGGGCAGCTCGCCGCGTTCTCGATCGTGTACTCCGTGCCGGTCATCGCCCTCTACGTGCTCGTGTCCCGCGGCCTCGGTGGGGGCAACGCCCTCGCCGGAGGCATCAAGGGCTGACCCCGACCCACGCTCTCCGGGCCTCCCGCGCCCGACCGTCCCTGCCGACGGCCGTCCTGCTGACGGACCGTCCCTGCTGGAAAGGAACCACCTCCATGCACCACGACGAACCCCTCGTCGAGGCTCGGATCGCCCGCCTCGTCCGCGACCGCATCGACCCCGCCGTGCACCGTCGCTCGGCCCCGGTCACCGTCGACGCCTGGCAGGTGCCGGACGAACCGGTGCCGTTCGCCGAGGCCGTCGCCGCCGAGTACACGCCGTTCACCGTCGGCGAGGCCTGGGGTGGTCGGCCCTGGGGGACCACCTGGTTCCGTGTCCGCGGCACCGTGCCGGAGGACTTCGGGGTCGACCCGGGCACCACCGTCGAGCTCCGCGTCGACCTCGGCTTCTCGAAGCGCCAGCCCGGGTTCCAGGCCGAGGGGCTCGCCTGGCGCACCGACGGCTCGACCATCAAGGGCATCGAGCCGCGGAACGACACCGTTCCCGTCGAGGTCGGCCCCGGCGACTCGTTCGAGCTGTACGTCGAGGCCGCGTCCAACCCGGACATCGGCGGCGACGACTTCCAGGGGGCGACCCCGCTCGGGTCGCGTTCGACGGCGGGCACCGAACCGATCTACCGCCTCCGCGCACTGGAGCTCGTCGAGCGGGACGACACCGTGTGGGAACTCCAGCAGGACGTCTGGGTGCTCCGCGGACTCATGGCCGAGCTGCCGACCGACGGAACCCGGGGCGCGGACATCCTGCGCGGCCTCGAGCGTGCGGCGGACGCCCTCGACCCCGACGACGTCGCCGGCAGCGCTGCGGCGACCCGTGAGGTGCTCGCGCCGCTGCTCGCCGTGGGGGCGGCCGGGTCCGCCGGGCGCGCCGTCGCCGTCGGGCACGCCCACATCGACTCCGCCTGGCTCTGGCCCGTCCGCGAGACGATCCGCAAGTGCGCGCGCACGTTCTCGAACGTGCTCGACCTGATGGACCAGGACCCCGACTTCACCTTCGCCTGCTCGTCGGCGCAGCAGTACGCGTGGATCCGTGACGGCTACCCGTCGATCTGGGCGCGCATCAAGCAGCGCGTCGCCGAGGGGCGGTGGATCCCGGTCGGCGGCATGTGGGTCGAGTCCGACACGAACCTGCCCGGGGGCGAGGCCCTCGCGCGGCAGTTCGTCGCCGGCAAGCGGCTCTTCCTCGAGGAGTTCGGCATCGACACCCCCGAGGCCTGGCTGCCCGACTCGTTCGGCTACACCGGCGCCCTGCCGCAGATCGTCCGCGCGGCCGGCTCGAGGTGGTTCGTCACGCAGAAGCCCTCGTGGAACGAGACGAACGTCATCCCGCACACGTCCTTCCACTGGGAGGGCATCGACGGCTCCCGCGTCCTGACGCACCTGCCCCCGGCGGACACGTACAACTCGGACGTCTCCGCCGCGGACCTGCACCGCGGCGAACGGGGCAACAAGGAGCGCGGCGTCGCGAACACCTCGATGCTCCTGTACGGCTTCGGCGACGGCGGTGGCGGCCCCACCCGCGAGATGGTCGCGGCAGCCCGACGCCAGCACGACCTCGACGGCTCGCCCCGGGTCGACCTCGGCACACCCGCCCAGGTCTTCGACGAGCTCGAGCGCGTGCTGCCCGAACCCGCCGTGTGGTCGGGGGAGATGTACCTCGAGTTCCACCGCGGCACGTACACGTCGCAGATCCGCACGAAGCAGGGCAACCGGCGCTCCGAGCACCTGCTCCGCGAGGCCGAGCTCTGGGCGGCGACCGCAGCAGTGCGACTCGGCGCCGAGTACCCGTACGACGAGCTCGAGTCCGTCTGGCACACCGTGCTCCTGCAGCAGTTCCACGACATCCTGCCGGGGTCGTCGATCGCGTGGGTCTACGAGAACGCCGAGGCCGAGTACGCCCGGGTCGCAGGGGTCCTCGAGGAGCTCATCGGCACGGCGACCACCGCACTCGCGAGCGGTGGGGCACGGGCGCTCGCCGGGGTCGGGGCGTCCGCGACCGCCTTCGCCGGGGACGGCGGGGCCGCGCTCGACGCTCCGCAGGACCCGGGTCCGGTCGGGACCGGCGGCAGCGCGGAGGTCGGGACCGTCGTGCGTTTCAACGCCTCGCCGGTGGCTGCGGGCGGGGTGACCGCCCTGGGTGGTTCCGCGGCGTCGGCGGAGGAGGCCGTGCCTCCCGTCCGGAGCGGTGACCACTTCGTCTTCGACACCGGTGTCGTCACCGCGACCGTCGACGGGGAGGGGCACGTCGTGTCGTTCGTCGACCACGCGACCGGACGCGACGCGATCGCGCCCGGCGCTGCGGCCGCGCAGTACACGGTGTTCCGGGACACCCCGAACCAGTGGGAGGCGTGGGACATCGACCGCGCCTACCAGCGGAGCGGGACCGTGCTGACGGCGGCCTCCGTCGAGGTGGTCGGCGATGCGCTCGTCGTGACGCGCCCCTTCGGCTCGTCGTCGGTGACCACCCGGTACTCGGCGACCGCGGGGCAGCCCGAGCTGCACATCGAGACCGAGGTCGAGTGGCACGAGCGGCAGAAGCTCCTCAAGCTCGCGTTCCCGCTCGACGTCCGGGCGTCCGTCGCGTCGAGCGAGATCCAGTTCGGGCACATCGACCGGCCGACGCACCAGAACACGTCGTGGGACATGGCCCGGTTCGAGACCTCCGCGCACCGGTGGGTGCACGTCGCGGAGCCCGGGTTCGGGGTCGCGGTCGCGAACGACTCGACGTACGGGCACGACATCACCCGCTCGACCCGTCCGGACGGCGGGACGACGACGTTGGTGCGGGAGTCCCTGCTGCGCGCACCCACGTTCCCGGACCCGCACGCCGACCAGGGGCACCACGTGTTCCGGACGGTGCTGCGGACGGGGGAGTCGGTGCTCGACGCGGCGGACTCCGGGTACCGGCTGAACCTGCCGGTGCGGTCGGTGCCGGTGCCGGTGCCGGTGCCGGTGCCGGTGCCGGGGTCGGGGTCGGCCGACGTGTCGCCGCTGGTCGTCGTGTCCTCGCCCCAGGTGCTCGTCGAGGCCGTGAAGCTGGCCGAGGACCGCTCGGGTGACGTCGTCGTGCGGCTCTACGAGGCGTCGGGCGGTCGGGCGTCGGACGTCGGGGTGTCGTTCGGGTTCGACGTCGACGCGGTGGAGGCGGTGGACCTGCTCGAGCGGCCGCTCGGGTCGGGGTCGGCTCCGGAGTCGGGTTCGTGGCTCGCGGGGGAGCCCGTCGTGCTCACGCTGCGCCCGTTCGAGATCGTCACGCTGCGGGTGCGGCGGGCCTGAGGTCACGCCGGCCCCGGGGCAGCGGGGTCGGCGGCGAGGCTGCGGCGCCGGGGGAGCACGGGTGCGTTCCCCCGGCGCCGCGTCGCGCGCTGGCTGGGCTGACCTTTCGCGCGTAGGAGGCCGATCCGCGCGTGGCAAACCGGACTGCGCATAGGGAGCCGTTCCTTCCCGCTCCTCATGCGCGGTCCTGCCTCGTACTGCGCGTGTGATGGGCTCGAAGGAACGTCCTGCACAGGCGCAGCGGTCGGGAGGCTCGTCCACATTCTGCGAGCACGCTCGCCTGCGCAGTCCCGCCCTTCACCACGGTGGGAGACATGGAAGTGCCCCTCGCCATCTACCGCGCCACCTGCACGAACGACGCCGGACGTTCCGGAGCGACGCTCCGCCGCCGGGCAGCCGACGACGGTCCCGACCGACTCGTGCGCGTCGGACCGAACGCGTTCGTGCGCGGTGCCGAGTGGGACGCTGCAGGGCCTCGACGCCGCTACGTGACACGGGTCTTCGCGAGGCTCGGTCGTCGGAGCGTCGCAGCAGTGGGCTCGCACGTCTCCGCTGTCGCGGTGCACGGGTTGCCCTGGCTCCACGGCTGGCCGGAGGACGTGCACCTGACCGTTCCCAAGACCCAGTACCGCAGCGGGACGAAGGGTCTCGTCCTCCACACCAGACCCGTGCAACCCGGTGACGGGATCGGCCACGCGGGCTTGAAGTTCACGTCCGTCGCGAGGACCGTCGCCGACGTCGCACTGCAGGGGGACGTGCGGACCGTTGTCGTGCTCGCTGACGCGGCACTCCGGCAGGGGCTGCGGAAGGACGACGTCCACCGCGCCCTGGGCGGGCTGCCCCACCACCGAGGGCGAGCTCTCGCCGCTCGCTCGATCGAGTTCGCCGACCCTCGATCAGGATCCCCGGCGGAGTCGCTTGCTCGCGTAGTGTTCTGGGAGCTCGGGTTGCCAGCTCCTGTCCTGCAGCAACGGTTCGACGTGGACGGGCACCGTCACGAAGTCGACTTCTGGTTCCCGGAGCAAGGCGTGATCGTGGAGGTCGACGGACGCGTGAAGTACTCGCAAGAGCGGTACCGGAACGGGAGGACCGCTGCGCAGGTCATCGTCGACGAGAAACGCCGCCACGAGCGGTTGAGTGCACACCCGGCCGTCCGCGCGATCGTCCGTCTCGAGTGGCGTGACCTGTGGGACCTCGACGCCCTCTCGTTCCGACTGCGGGCCGCGGGGCTGCCCTGCCGAGCCCGACCGGTCCGCAGCGCGCGTGGTCTGACGATCTGATCAGGACATCCCCCCGCGGGGACGTCGGGGCCGGGAACCGGTTCAGGACACCGTGGCTAGCGTCGCGCTCATGGCTGTCACCGAGATCTGGCTCGTCCGCCACGGGGAGTCCACCGCGAACGTCGCCGCTGCGAGGGCCGAGGCCGCGGGCGCCGACGTCATCGAGGTCGACCACCGCGACGCCGACGTCCCGCTGAGTCCGTTGGGGGAGGAGCAGTCCCGAGCGCTCGGGCAGGAGCTCGCCGACCGCGGCGTCGACGACGTCCCGGTGGCGCTGTGGGTCTCGCCCTACCGTCGGGCGCAGCAGACGATCGGCATCGCGCTCGACGCCGGCGGGCTGACCGAACCGCCGAAGCGGGTCGACGAGCGGCTCCGTGACCGGGAGCTCGGTGTCCTCGACCTGCTCACCCGCGACGGCGTGCGGAACCGCTACCCGGACGAGGAACGCCGACGGCAGTGGCTCGGCAAGTACTACCACCGCCCCGCCGGCGGCGAGTCCTGGGCGGACGTGATGCTCCGCCTCCGCACCGTGCTGACGGACGTCGACCGGCTCGAGGGCCCCGAACGCCTGCTCGTCGCTGCACACGACGCGGTCGTGATGCTCGCCGTCGCCGTCTGCCTCGACCTCGACGAGCACGCGCTGATGGCCTTCGCCGAGGACCACACGGTGGCGAACGCGTCGCTCACACGGCTGCACCGCGACGGACCGGGCACCCCGTGGACCCTCGAGGAGTTCTCCGCCGTCGGGCACCTCGACGACGACGAGGTCACCGAGCACAGCGGCCGGAAGGACGACGCCCGTGTCGACTGACCAGGAGCCTGCAGCACCGCAGCACATCACGCCCAACGTCCTGCGCGAGTGGGCGCTGCCCGACCCCGGCGCCGGCAAGTACGGCCGGGGGCAGGTCCTCGTCGTCGGCGGCGCGGCCCACACCCCCGGAGCCGCGATGCTGTCGGCGCTCGCCGCACTGCGGGTGGGAGCCGGACGACTGTCGCTGGCGGTCGGGTCGAGCGTGGCGAACCACGTCGCGGTCGCCGTCCCCGAGTCAGGCGTCGTGCCGCTCGACGAGGACGACGCCGGGCACGTCGCCGTCGGCGCGATCGACGCCGTGCGGGACACGGCCGGCTCTGCGGACGCGGTGCTGGTCGGTCCCGGGCTGGACGAGCCGGACGGTGCGCGGGACCTGGTCGCGGGCATCGCGGACGCCGTCGGCCCGGACACCCTCGTCGTGCTCGACGCCTTCGCGCTCGGCGTGGCCGCCGACGTCGAGGACCGGCTCCGACCGCTCAGAGGACGGCTCGTGCTCACACCGAACAGCGGTGAAGCAGAACGGCTGCTCGGCCGGGACTGCGGGGACGACGACGTCGCCGACGCCCGGGAGATCGCCGAGCGGTACGGCGCCGTGGTCGCACTGTCCGACGTCATCGCGGCCCCGGGCGGCCGAGTCTGGGTCAAGGGCACCGGTTCCGGAGGGCTCGGGACGAGCGGTAGCGGCGACGTGCTCTCCGGCGTGGTGGTCGGACTGCTCGCCCGTGGTGCCGAGCCCGCGCAGGCCGTCGCCTGGGCGTCGTACGTGCACGCGGCCGCGGGCGACCGGCTCGCGGTGCAGGTCGGCCCGCTCGGCTACTTGGCCAGCGAGCTCCTCGCCGAGATCCCGAAGGTGTTGGTCGAACTCGGTCGCTGATCCCGAGGCCGTTCGAGCCCATCGCACCCGACCTGGAAGGCGCGATCGCGCATGGGAAGCGGGAAGTTCCTGCGCCCTACGCGCGAAACGACCTCCTACGCGCGGAACGACCTCCTCCGCGCGGAACAGCAACACCCGCCTACCCGCGCAACGACCACACGGCCTTGTCGACCCGGCGCTGCCGCGTCTCCGGGGCCTTCGCGGCGAGCACCGGGTCCACGAGCGCCCGCTGCCGTGAGGCCGACAGGGTCTCGTAGGCCGCCCGGACCCCGGCCTCGTCGAACGCCGCCGCCAGGTCGGAGGGCAGCTCGACCGTCCGCGGCAGGGTGTCGACCTCGAGCGTGACCTCGACGGTGTCCCCGGCGGCGATGCCCGCTGCGGTGCGATGCGCCTCGGACAGCGGGACCAGGAACTGCCCGCCCATCACGCCGACCATGGACCGGTAGGTGTGACCGCCGTCGATCGTGACGACCACGGCGGGGCGCTTCCCGGAGCCGAGGGCGTCGATGACCTCCTCGGGGACGGGCAGGCCGGTGGCCGTCTTCCTCGCCTGCAGGACCGTCGTCGTGAACTGCACCAGTGCCTCCCGGCTGTCCGCGGTCGTGGCCGCACCCGCGCGGCCGACGCGACCGCACCGGCGCGGCCGACGCGACCGCACCCGTACCGCCGGCGCGACCGAGCGTCGTACCGGTCGAGCGCGCACCGCGCGACCGGACGTCGAGCCCGCCGCGACCGACCCTTGCCGGGGACCGTCCCCGGCAGCGAAACCGTACAGCCGCACCCGCTGTTCCGCCACCGTTCACCGCCGCAGCACGACCCCGAAACCGGGCGCGTCCACGATCGTGCCGAACCCGGACCCCCGGACACCCGAACCCCCCACAGCTCCCGGAAGGCACACCCCGTGCAGCACACCCGCACCCTGGCCGGCATCGCCCTGGCCGCAGCAGCAGTCGTCACCCTGGCCGGTTGCTCGGCGACGAGCAGCGCGTCGACGTCGAGCGACACCGACTGGAAGACCGCCACGAGCGCCGAGTCGGCCGGCGGCATGGACGCCCTCGTCAAGGCCGCGAAGGCCGAGGGGCAGCTCAACGTCATCGCCCTCCCGCCGACCTGGGCGAACTACGGCAAGATCATCGACGGCTTCGAGAAGAAGTACGACATCAAGATCAACTCGGCCAACCCCAACGGCTCCAGTGCCGACGAGGTCGCGGCGGTCAAGTCGCAGCAGGGCCAGTCGACCGCGCCCGACGTGCTCGACCTCGGCAACGCGGTGATGCAGCAGAACCTCGACCTGCTCACCGACTACAAGGTGGCGAACTGGTCGGACATCCCGGACACGCTGAAGGACGCGGACGGCAAGTGGACGCGTGACTACACGGGCCTCATGTCGATCGGGTACGACTCGTCGAAGATCAAGGACGCCCCGAAGGACCTGAACGACCTGCTCGGCAGCGAGTACAAGGGCAAGGTCTCGATCGCGGGCGACCCGACGCAGGCGAACCAGGCCGCCTCGGCGGTGTACCTCGCCGCGCTCGAGAACGGCGGCTCGGCGGACGACATCACCAAGGGTGTCGACTACTTCGGCAAGCTGAAGCAGGCCGGCAACTTCCAGAACGTGCTGCCCACGCAGGCGACCGTCGCGTCGGGTGAGACCCCGGTCGTCGTCCAGTGGTCCTACAACAACCTCGCCTGGGGTCCGGCCGCCGGTTCGAGCGGCAACCAGAACTGGAAGACCGTCGTCCCCGAGGGGCAGGCGCTCGGCTCGTACTACTCGCAGGCGATCAACAAGGACGCGCCGCACCCCGCGGCAGCGCGCCTCTGGCAGGAGTACATCGCCAGCCCGGACGCGCAGAACCTGTACCTGCAGGCCGGCGCCTTCCCGTCGACCCTCGCGGCGATGGAGCAGTCGGGCAAGGTCGACGAGGACGCGCTCCAGGCTGCCGGTGGCATGCCGAAGGACTACGTCGAGCTGACCGACGCGCAGGTGACCGACGCGGCGAAGGTCCTCGCCGCGAAGTGGTCCGCCACGATGGGGTCCTGACAGCCGTGACGACCGCATCGGCGCCGGGCGGCAGCGCGTTCGCCCCGGGCGCGAGCACGGGCGCGAGCACAGGGGCGAGCACGAGCACGGGCACGGGCACGACGGGCACGACGGGCACGGGCACGACGGGCACGAGCGCGGGCACCGCAGTGCCGGTCCCCGCCGCCACCAGCGCGGCGGCGGCCCCCGTCGAGCCGACCGGCGCCGATGCGACCACCCGTGGCGCTGGGACCCGATCCCGGCGCCGCCCCGGCCTCGCCTGGCTCGGCCTCACCCCGTTCGCCGCGTACGTCCTGCTGTTCCTCGCCGTCCCCACCGTGATCGCGGTGGGGAGCGGCTTCACGACCGGCGACGGGGCGTTCACCCTCGCGAACCTCGCAGCGTTCCGCGACCCGTCGGTCCTCCGCGCCTTCGGCGGCTCGTTCGGCCTGTCCGCGGTCTCGGCCGTGATCGGCGCGGTCGTCGGCGCCCTGGTGTGCTGGGCGCTCTCCGCGCTCCGTCCCGACGGGCTCGTGCGCTCGATGATCGACTCGGCAGCGAGCGTGCTCGCCCAGTTCGGCGGCGTGATGCTCGCCTTCGCGTTCATCGCGACGATCGGCGCGCAGGGTCTCGTCACCACCTGGCTGGTCTCGGCCTTCGGCCTCGACCTCAACGCCGGCGGCGCCTTCCTCTACACCGTGCCCGGCCTCGTCATCCCCTACGTCTACTTCCAGGTGCCGCTCATGGTCCTCACGTTCATGCCCGCCCTCGAGGGGGTCCGCTCCCAGTGGGGCGAGGCCGCCGCGACCCTCGGCGCCTCGCGCGCGACGTACTGGCGGCGCATCGCCCTGCCCGTGCTCGCGCCGGCGTTCTGGGGCTCGCTGCTCCTGCTCTTCGCGAACGCGTTCTCGTCGTTCGCGACCGCCGCAGCACTCATCTCGCAGGGCGGCATCGTCCCGCTGACGATCCGCGCCCAGCTCACGAGCGAGACGATCATCGGACTGCAGAACGTCGCCGGGGTGCTCGCACTCGGCATGGTCGTGGTCATGGCGGTCGTGATGGGCGCCTACTCGCTGCTCCAGCGTCGCGCCGCGAGGTGGCAGCGGTGACCGCCGTGTCGTCGGTCCGCCCCGTGGCGACCGCACCCCGGCCTGGAGGCTCCACCCGCCCCGGCCGCTTCGGCGTCGCCCCGTCGCGGGTCACCGCCGTCGTCGTGCTCACCCTGGTCGGACTCGTCTTCGCCGTGCCGCTGGTCGCCCTGGCCCAGTTCACCTTCCGACAGGGCACCGACGGCGGTCTCACCCTCGACCACTACGCGGCGATCGTCGACCCCGCGAACACCGCGACGTACCAGCCGGTGTTCGACGGCCTCGCGGCGTCGCTGCTCATCGCGGTCATCACCGTCGCGATCGTGCTGTTCGTGCTGCTGCCCGCCCAGATCGTCACCGCGCTCCGCCACCCCCGCCTGCGCCGTGTGCTCGAGTTCGTCTGCCTGGTGCCGATCACCGTGCCCGTGGTGGTGCTCGTCGTCGGCTTCATCCCCGTGTACCAGGTGGTGGCGCAGGTCCTCGGTTCGGGCGCGTGGACCCTGGCCCCCGCGATCGGCATCGTGTCGCTGCCGTTCGCGTTCCGTCCGATCGCCGCGGCGCTGACCTCGGTCGACGTCACGGTGCTGTCCGAGGCCGCTCGCTCGCTCGGCGCCTCGTGGTGGACCGTGACGTGGCGGATCCTGCTGCCGAACCTCCGTCGTGGCATCACGGCCGCGTGCTTCCTGACCATCACGGTCGTCCTCGGCGAGTACACCCTCGCCTCGTTCCTCTCGCGCACCACGTTCCAGACCGCCCTCGTGCTCGTGCAGCAGACCGACCCGTACGTCGCCGCGGTCTTCTCGCTCGCCGCACTGCTGTTCGGCTTCGTGCTGCTCGTCGTCATCGGCCGGCTCGGCGCGGGCCGCCGGCGCACCCCGAAGGAGTCCGCATGACCGTCACCGCCCCTGCCGCCCCGGCGTCGCTGTCCACCGAGGGGGCGACCGTCGAGCTCGACGCCGTCGAGAAGCACTACGGCCCTCACCGTGCGCTCGCCGGCCTGTCGCTCCGCATCGAGCCCGGCGAGTTCGTCTCGCTGCTCGGGCCGTCCGGCTGCGGCAAGACCACGGCGCTCCGGGCGCTCGCCGGGCTCGAGGCGATCGACTCCGGCGCGATCCGCATCGACGGGGCGGACGTCGCCGCCGTGCCGGTCGAGCGGCGCGACATCGGCATGGTGTTCCAGCAGTACTCGCTGTTCCCGCACATGACGGTGCGGCAGAACGTGTCGTTCGGCCTCGAGATGCGCAAGGTCGCCACCGCAGCTCGCCGCGAGCGGGTCATCGAGGCGCTCGACATGGTGCACCTCGCCGACTTCGCCGACCGGTTCCCGCACCAGCTCTCCGGCGGACAGCAGCAGCGCGTCGCCCTCGCCCGCGCGCTCGTGACCCGGCCGCGCGTGCTCCTGCTCGACGAGCCGCTGTCCGCGCTCGACGCGAAGGTGCGGGTGTCCCTGCGCGACGAGATCCGTCGCATCCAGAGCGACCTCGGCATCACGACCGTGTTCGTCACCCACGACCAGGAGGAAGCGCTCGCCGTCTCCGACCGCATCGCGGTGATGAACGCCGGCGGCATCGAGCAGGTAGGCACCCCCGAGGAGCTCTACCGCCACCCGGTCTCGGCGTTCACGGCGGACTTCGTCGGGCAGTCGAACCGCCTGCGAGGGGACCTGCGCGGCGGCGACGTCTTCGTCTACGGCTTCCGCGTCCCGGCGCTCGCGGGGGACACCGCGGACGGCCCGGTGCTCGCCTACGTCCGCCCCGAGGACGTCGCCTTCGCCGCGGAGGGCGTCACCGGCACCGTCGTCGCGTCGAGCTTCCTCGGCTCGATCCGCCGCACGACGGTCCGGCTCGACGACGACACGGTCGTGACGGTGCAGCACGAGGTCGGCGACCGTCGCGTCGCCGGTGACGCAGTGGCCGTGCGGCTGCTCGGCGCTCCGGTCGCGGTCGCCCCGCTCGCCTAGCGGCCCGGGCGTCTCCGAGACTCGGGCTACGCGACGGATCGCGGGCCGCAGGGCATGAGAACCGTCGTTCACCCCGAGACTCGGCCCGGGCCACGGACGCGAGCGGTTCCGGACGGGAGGCGCGGGGCGGGCCCGCACCGTGCCTCCCGTCCGGTACGGTCAGCGCTCGAAGCGCGCGGCCGGCTCGTCGGACAGGCCCGCCTCGACCCGGGCGATCATGTCCGCGGACATCTCCGGCAGGGCGTCGAGCCGGGCCCAGAACGCCTCGGTGTTCTCGCCGTCGGCGGGCGCCGGCGTGCCGGACACGTACCGGCAGGCGAACACGAGGTCGAGGTACTGCGCGCGGTCACCGTTCGGGTAGGTCATCTCCGGCAGGACGTGCACCCAGTTCAGGCGCTCGGCGACCGCGACGACGTCGGCCTCCTCGAGCACCTCGCGCTCGGCGGCGACCGCGGGCTCCTCGCCCGGGTCGACGATGCCCGTCACCGGCGTCAGCGCGCCGTTGTCCGCGCGCCGGACGACGAGCAGCTCGCGGTCGGGACCCTCGCCGCGCGTGACGACGGCGGTGATGCCCGTCATCCAGAGCGGGTCGTTCCCGACCTTCTCGCGCAGGGACAGGACGAAGTCAGGGGTCGGCATGCCTCCACGCTACCGATCGCCCCTGTCGCCGACTGGTCATGACCAGTAGGGTGACGGCGTGGAGATCATCATCCTGCCGACGCCGGCCGAGGTCGGTCGCGTCGCCGCCGCCAAGATCGCCTCGGTCGTCGCCGAGAAGCCGTCCGCCGTCGTGGGCCTCGCCACCGGGTCGAGCCCGCAGGGCATCTACGCCGACCTGCGCCGCCGGGTCGAGGCGGGCGAGGTGTCCTTCGCCGCCGCACGTGGGTTCGCCCTCGACGAGTACGTCGGCATCCCGCTCGAGCACCCGGAGTCGTACGCGTCGGTCATCGCCCGCGACGTGGTCGAGCCGCTCGGGTTCGACCCCTCGCGCGTGCGGGTGCCGGACGGCCGCGCGACGGACCTGGCGTTCGCGGCCAAGGAGTACGACGCCGCGATCCGGGCCGCCGGCGGTGTCGACGTGCAGATCCTCGGCATCGGGGCGAACGGGCACATCGGGTTCAACGAGCCGACGTCGTCGTTCGCGTCCCGGACGCGCATCAAGACCCTGGCGCCGTCCACGCGCGAGGCCAACGCCCGCTTCTTCGACTCCCTCGACGACGTGCCGACGCACTGCATGACGCAGGGTCTCGGCACGATCCTCGAGGCGCGCGAGCTCGTCCTCGTCGCGCAGGGCTCCGCCAAGGCCGACGCCGTCGCCGCCGCGGTCGAGGGGCCGCTGTCGTCGTTCGTGCCCGGCTCGGCGCTGCAACTGCACGAGCACGCGACCGTCGTGGTGGACGAGGAGGCGGCCGCCGGGCTGCGCCTGGCCGACTACTACCGGTACACGTACGCGCACAAGCCGGAGTGGCAGCGCTTCGAGTGACCCACGGGGTCAGCGGGCTGAGGCCAGGCGGGCCAACCCCTCGCGCAGGGTCTCCTCGGAGCACCCGAAGTTGAGCCGGGCGTGGCCGATGCCCGGCCGGCCGAAGTCGCGGCCGTTCGTCAGCGCGACCTTCGCCCGGTCGACCAGCTGCAGGGCCGGGTCCTCGCCCCACGGCAGGGCGCGCAGGTCGAGCCAGGCCAGGTAGGACGCCTGCGGCTGCCGGTACCCCGCGCCGGGCAGGGCGCTGCCGAGCTCCTCGGCGAGGACACGACGGTTGCCGGCCAGCTCGGCGAGCAGCGACGCGAGCCAGGGCTCCCCGTCCCGGAAGGCGGCGACGCTCGCGGTGTACCCGAGGATCCCGGTGCGCTCGACGACCTCGACGGGTAGTCCGTCGAACCAAGCGCGTGCCCGCTCGGACGCGCCGACCATCAGCGCGCACTTCGTCCCGGCCAGGTTCCACGCCTTGCTCGCGCTCGTCAGGGCGACGCCGTGCTCCACCGCCTCGGGTCCGCAGGTGAGGAACGGCGTGAACACCGCGTCCGCGTGCACGAGCGGCGCGTGGATCTCGTCGGAGACGACGACGGCGTCCCACGCCGCGGCGAGCCGGGCGAGTGCCACGAGGTCCTCGCGGGCGTGCACGAGGCCGAGGGGGTTGTGCGGGTTGCAGAGCAGCACGGTACGGGCACCGTCGGCGAAGGCGCGCTCGATCCCGGCGAGGTCCATCCGCCAGCCGGCCGTCGTACCGAACGGGTCCGGCTCGCCGTCCGGGGCGAGCAGCGGCACCTCGGTGACGGCTCCGCCGGCCTCGCGGACGTACTCCCAGAACGGCGGGTAGACGGGCGGCATGAGGACGACCTGGTCGCCGGGGTCGATGATCCGGCGGAGCACCTCGACCGCCGCGACCGACACGTCGGTGGTGGTCCGGACGAGGTCCGGGTCGACGTCCCATCCCCACCGGCGGCCGGCGAAGTCGGCGAAGACCTCGGGGAGCACCCGAGTGTGCCCGACGTACCCGGTGTCCCCGTTCCGGACCGCGCGCTCGAGTGCGTCGTGCACCGGCTCGGCGGGGACGGAGTCCATCTCGGCGACGAACATCGGCAGGACCTCGGGCGGGTACGCCGTGTACTTCTCGCTCGTGCGGGTGCGCTGCGCATCGAACACGCTCACCATGACGCTCATGCGGCCATCCTGACAGCGGCGGTCGCGGACGTCACGCGACCGACGTGCCGAGCAGCTCCTCGGACAGCTCCCACACGCGTCGGGCGTCCTCGGCACTGCGGAGCGGCTTCCAGAGCTCGAGCCGCCCCGGTGCACCCCCGACACCGCCCGGGCCGGTCGGCCCGACGAAGCCGCCGTCCCGCACGGCCGGGTCGGTGGCTGCGACGAGTGCGGGCAGTCCAGCGGTGCGCGAGGTCCCGACGAGCAGGCCTCGCGCGGACAGCCAGCGGATCACCCGGACCTGGGGCGTGTCGCCGCTCCGGCCGAGCTCGGGGCGCGCGGCGAGCAGGCTCGTCGGTGCGACGCCCGGGTGCGCGAGGTTGCTCGTGATGCCCCATCCGCGCTCGGCGCTGCGTCGACCGAGCTCGAGCCCGAACAGGCCGAACGCGATCTTCGACTGCCGGTACGCGCGCATCCCGTCGTAGCTGCGCTCCCAGTTCGGGTCCTCCCAGTGCACGGAGCCGCTCCGCGCGACGATGCTGACCTGCGAGGTGACGTGCCCGCGCGCCGCACGCAGCAGCGGGAGGAGCCCACGGACGAGTGCGACGTGTCCGAGGTGGTTCGTGCCGAGCTGCAGCTCGAAGCCGTCGGCGGTCGTCTGCCGCTCGGGCGGGGTCATCACGCCCGCGTTGCCCACGAGCAGGTCGACCGGCGTGCCCTCCGCGAGCATCGAGTCCGCGAACGCGTCCACCGACGCCAGGGACGACAGGTCCATCGTGCCGAGCTCCACGACGGCGTCGGGGTGCTCGCGCTGCACCCGGGCTCGCGCCGCCTCGCCCTTCGCCGGGTTGCGGACGGGCAGCACGACCGCGGCTCCGGCTCCGGCGAGCGCCGTCGCGATGCCCAGGCCGATGCCGTCGCTGGCGCCGGTGACGACGGCGCGGGTACCGTCCAGTCGCGGCAGGGTGGTGTCGATGGGGCGTCTCGGCACGGTGGTCTCCTCGTCGTCGTCGCCCGTGGTCGGGCTGGTGCCAGCCTGCGGCGGCCGACCGCCCGCAACCAGGACCTGACGGACCGTGGCTGCGGAGGACGTGCACCGGCGAGGATGGACCCGTGATCGATCGACCGGAGCTCGGCGCGTACCTCCGCACACGACGGGAGGCCCTGCAACCGTCCGACGTCGGCCTCCCGCCGGGGCAGCGGCGCCGGACGTCCGGACTGCGCCGCGAGGAGGTCGCGGCGCTCTGCCACATGTCCGCGGACTACTACGCGCGGCTCGAACGCGGCACGGGTCCGCAGCCGTCCGAGCAGATGGTCGCCGCGATCGCCCAGGGACTCCACCTGAGCCCGGCGGAACGCGACCACGTCTTCCGGCTCGCCGGCCATCGCCCACCGGAGTCCGGCGCGGGCTCGGACCACGTGGGCCCCGGGATGATGCGCATCTTCGACCGCCTGGTGGACACCCCGGCCGAGGTCGTCACGGAGCTCGGTGAGACGCTCCTGCAGACACCGCTCGCCGCCGCCCTGTTCGGCGACGCGAGCCAGCGGCAGGGGTCAGCCCGTTCGATCGGCTGGCGCTGGTTCACGGAACCGCGTGCGAGGAACCTGTTCCCACCGGAGGACCGGGACGCGACCGCGCGGCTCTACGTGTCTTCGCTGCGCGAGGTCGCGACGCGTCGCGGGGCCGGCTCCCGGGCGGCACGGCTCGCCGACGAGCTCCTGCAGCGCTCCGACGAGTTCCGCGCGCTGTGGGACCGGCACGAGGTCGGCCTCGTCCCGGGGTCCGTCAAGCGCTACGACCACCCCGAGGTCGGCCGGGTCGAGCTGCACTGTCAGGTGCTCCTCGACCCGGAGCAGGCGCACGTGCTGCTCGTGTACACCGCGGTCCCGGGGACCGAGAGCCACGACCGGCTCCGGCTGCTGTCCGTCCTCGCGGGCTGAGACCGTCCCCGGATCGTGACCACCGACCCGCGGTCGTTCGGCGACCATGGACGCATGCGTCGGGGGACGAGCGGACTGGCCACGGCATCGGCATCGGCCGTGCTGGTGCTCGTGGCGACCGGGTGCTCCGGCGTCGGGCCGACGGCGTGCACGGCGATCGGCTGGAGCAACACCGTCGCGGTCGAGGTCCCGGGCTCGGCGGACCCGGCGTCCGGCGTCGCGGGCGTCGACGTCTGCCAGGGCGCGGACTGCACGCCCGGGGAACCCTCGCCGCCGGTGCCCCCGACCGCTCCCGGGGACGCCACACCCGGCGGACCACCGGTCGGTGTCCCGTCCTCGGACGCGTCCGTGCCGACGGACGACGCGGCTCGCTCCCCGGTGTTCCCGACGCCCACACCGGACGGCGACGTCTGGTCCGTGCCGACGACGGGGACCGACGAGCGCGGCCGCGTCGCGGTCATCGGCGCGGACGACCGGGTGCTCGTCGAACGGGACGTCCGCTTCACGTGGGTCCGGCACGGCGGGAGCGAGCAGTGCGGCGGCCCGTCGACGGCACGGGTCGTGGTCCGACTGCCCTGACCGCAAGCCGCCGACGATGCACCGGACTCCCGGGCGCGACCGGTAGGAGTGGGAGACCGCAGTCGACGCACGAAGGAGTGCCTCTTGCCAGAACGCGCCGTGCCGGACCGTCCCACCCCGCTCGACCCGGAGTCGCTCCCGGAACCGGTCGACGTCAGCGACGACTCCGAGGCGCTGCGTGCCGTGCACGAGGTCGTCGCCGCCGGACCCTTCGACGCGACGTGGGAGTCCTTGGCCGCCTACGAGCCTCCACGCTGGTACGAGGACGCGAAGTTCGGCGTCTTCCTGCACTGGGGCGTGTACTCCGTCCCGGCGTTCGGCAACGAGTGGTACTCCCGCGAGATGTACCGGCAGGGCACCGACGCGTACGAGCACCACCTCGCCACCCACGGCGAGCACCGGGACTTCGGGTACAAGGACTTCATCCCGTCGTTCACGATGGAGCACTTCGACCCGGCCGAGTGGGCCGCGCTGTTCCGTCGCGCCGGCGCGCAGTTCGTCGTCCCCGTCGCCGAGCACCACGACGGCTTCGCGATGTACGACACGGACCGCTCCCGGTGGAGTGCCGCGCGGATGGGCCCGCGGCGCGACGTCTTCGGCGACCTCTCCCGAGCGGTCGACGAGGCCTGGATGATCCGCGGTGCCTCGTCGCACCGTGCCGAGCACTGGTTCTTCATGAACGGCGGCGCCCGGTTCGACTCCGACGTGCTCGACCCGCGGTGGTCGGACTTCTACGGCCCCGCCCAGCGTGAGGAGACGGCTCCGAACGAGCGCTTCCTCGAGGACTGGCTCCTGCGCACCGTCGAGGTCATCGACAAGTACCGGCCGCAGGTGCTCTGGTTCGACTGGTGGATCGAGCAGCCGGCGTTCGCCCCGGTGCTCCGGACCCTCGCCGCGTACTACTACAACCGCGCGGCGGAGTGGGGCCGCGAGGTCGTCATCAACTACAAGTGGGGAGCCTTCGCGCCCGGCGCCGCGGTCTACGACATCGAGCGCGGTGCCGTCGCCGGGGTCGAGCCGACCGTCTGGCAGAACGACACGTCAGTGTCGCGGACGTCCTGGTGCTGGGTCGAGGGCCACGAGTACAAGAGCGTCCGCGAGCTCGTCGCCGAGCTCGTCGACGTCGTCTCGAAGCGCGGGGTGCTGCTGCTCAACGTCGGCCCGAAGCCGGACGGCACGATCCCGGCCGAGGAGCAGCACCTGCTCGAGGGCATCGGGCACTGGCTCGGCCTGCACGGCGAGGCGATCTACGGCACCCGCCCCTGGACCGTGCCGTCCGAGGGGCCGACCGCGGTGACCGCCGGATCGTTCGTCGACGCTGCCGCGCCGGCGAACACGGCGGAGGACGTCCGGTACACCGTGCGGCACGACGTCACGGGGGATGCCCTCTACGCGGTCCTGCTCGCACAGCCCGACGACGGCGTCGCACGGCTTCGTGCCCTCGCGTCGACGTCCGCGCTGCTCACCCGCACCATCAGCGACGTCGCGGTGCTCGGCTCCGGCTCGGTCACCCGGTGGGACCGCACCCCGGACGCCCTCGAGGTGGCGATCAGCGGCTCCACGACCGAGCACAGCGGGCCCGTGCTGCGGATCCGCTTCGCGCCGGAGCAGGAACAGCCCCGCCAGGACTTCCTGCACCAGTGACCACCCGGCGGGAGCGGGTGGTCGTCGTCAGGCGCCAGCGGTGTCGGGGCGCATCCAGAACGGTGACCAGTGGTACCCGTCCGGGTCGTCGAACTGCCGCTGGTACATGAACGTGTACTCGTCGGTGTCACCGATCCGGCCACCGGCAGCACGGGCCCGCTCGATCAGCTCGTCGATGGCCTCACGGCTGTCGAGGTCGAACGAGAGCGTGACCTTCGACGGGGTGTCCGGGCCACCGACCAGGTCCTCGGTCCCGCCGACGCTCGCGTACGCCTCACGGCTGCTGAGCATCAGGTACTGGTCGGGGCCGAACACGATGCACGAGACGTCGTCCCGCGACATCCGCGGGTCGACCGTCCACCCGAGGGACGTGTAGAACGCGGTGGCGCGCTCGACGCTCGCGACCGGGCAGGAGACGAAGAGGCTCACGAAGTGATGGTCCCGCCGCGCGCCGCCTCGGTCAAGACCCGGCGGGCACCAGCTCCCGACCGGCTCCCCACACCCGCTGCACCTCGAGAGCGGGCGAGAGTGCCACGAGGTCCGCTGCGTACCCGGGCGCGATCCGTCCGAGGCGGTCCCCGAGCCCCAGCGCCGCGGCCGGTGTGCTCGTCAGCGCCGCGACCGCCTCGGGCAGCGTGGCCCCGGCGGACGACACGGCGAGCCGCAGCGCTGCGTCCTGCGTCAGCGTCGAGCCCGCGATCGTGTCCGTCCCGGCGACCCGTGCGACGCCGTCCACGACGTCCACCGACAGCGACCCGAGCGCGTAGGAGCCGTCGGGCGAACCCGCTGCGGCCATCGCGTCGGTGATGAGCGCGACCCGGCCGGGGGCGGCGCGCAGGAGCACCCGGGCGACGGCGGGGTGCACGTGCACGCCGTCGAGGATGAGTTCGAGGGTCACGCGGTCGTCCTCGAGTGCCGCGGCGATCGGGCCCGGCGCCCGGTGGTGCACCCCCGGCATCGCGTTGCACGCGTGGGTGAGCACGGTGGCTCCGGCGTCGAAGGCCGCTCGGGCCTGGTCGTACGAGCAGACGGTGTGGCCCACGGCGACCGTGACCCCGGCGTCGACGAAGCGGCGGACCGCGTCGAGTGCTCCCGGCAGCTCGGGTGCGATCGTGACCTGCCGCAGAACCCCGGCACCTGCGGCGAGCAGGGCGTCCACCGCGGTCGGCGACGGATCGACCAGGTGTGCGGCGTTGTGTGCGCCCTTGTTGTCGGGGGAGAGGAACGGGCCCTCGAGGTGCGCGCCGAGCACGAGCGGGTCGACTGCGGCGACGGTGCGGATCCGGTCGAGCGACGCGGCGAGCGACGACAGCGGGTTCGCGACGAGCGACAGGACCGAGCGGGTCGTGCCGTGCGCCCGGTGGACCGCGAGGGCGGCGTCGAAGGTGTCGTCCTCGTAGGCCGCACCACCACCACCGTGCCCGTGCAGGTCGACGAAGCCGGGCGTCAGGACGGCGTCGCCGAGGTCGACGACCTCGGCGGACGAGGCGGCTGTCGGCAGGTCGGCTCCGGCGCCGACCGCCTCGATCACGTCACCTGCGAGCAGGACCCAGCCGTCGTCCACCGACCCGGCCACGTCGACGAGGCGACCGGAACGGACGAGCGTGCGCCGCGCCTCCCGGCCGGAGCCGGAGCCGGAACCGGAGCCGGAACCGGAGCCGGAGACAGGAACGGAACCGGAGCCGGACACCGACGCAGCCCCGCTGCTCACGCCGTCTCCCGCCGGAACGCGACCACCCCGGAGAGTGCCGCGACCAGCACGAAGACCAACCCGACCACCGGGTGCCCGAGCGACACCCAGGCGCCACCCGCCGCGATGACCAGCGCGGTCTCGACGACCACCTTGCCCACCACGTCCGTGTCGATCGGCGAGCGCGGCGATCGGAAGAGGAACCAGACGACCGCGGCGAACAGCGGCGCCCCGACCATGAACAGCGCGCCGGGGAACGGGAACGGCCACGCGAGGTAGCCCCAGTACGCCAGCGACAGCAGCCCGAACGCGCACACCAGCACGCGCAGCACCACCCAGGCGGAGACGGACGCCCGGGGGCGTGCGGGTGCCGGGTCGGTGGGCGGTGGGACCTCGCCCCAGTCGACGGGACTCTGCGGTGCGTTCGTCATGCGGCGCCTACTTGAAGATGATGGTGCGGGCGCCGTCGAGCAGGACGCGGTCCTCCGCGATCCAGCGCACCGCCTGCGTCAGGGTGCGGGACTCCTCGTCCTGGCCGATCGAGACCAGCTCGGCGGGTTCCTTCGTGTGGTCGACGCGGACGACGTTCTGCTCGATGATCGGCCCCTCGTCGAGGTCGCTCGTCACGAAGTGGGCCGTCGCACCGATGAGCTTCACGCCGCGGGCGTGCGCCTGCCGGTACGGGTTCGCGCCCTTGAAGCCGGGCAGGAACGAGTGGTGGATGTTGACCGCGCGGCCCTCGAGCGCGGCGCACAGCTCCGGCGAGAGGATCTGCATGTAGCGCGCGAGGACGACGAGTTCGATGTCGTGCTCCTCGACGGCCTCGAGGATCCGCTGCTCCATCGCCTGCTTCGAGGCGGGGTCGGAGACCGGTCGGTGCTCGAACGGCACCGAGTAGAACGACGCGAGGCCGGACAGGTCGGCGTGGTTCGACAGGACGAGCGGGACCTCGATCGGCAGCTGCCCACCGCGCTGCCGGTACAGCAGGTCGTTCAGGCAGTGCCCGGCCTTCGACACGAGCACCAGGGTGCGCATCGGACGTCCGACGACGTCGAGCTGGACACGCATGTCGTAGCGCTGGACGACGGGCGCGAGGGCCTGCTCGAAGGCCTCGCGGTCGACCGGCGCCAGGACCTGCAGTCGCATGAAGAACGAGTTCGTGTCGGCGCTCGAGAACTGCTGCGACTCGGTGATGTTGCCGTTGGCCGCCACGACGGCTCCGGACACGGCGTGCACGATCCCGGGCTGGTCGTCGCAGACGAGCGTGAGGGTCCAGTGCGTGGGGTTCGGGTCGGTCACGGAGATCAGGGTACCGGGGCGGTCCGGCGGTCCGGCCTTCCGGTGCTCCGCCGTTCCGGTGCTTCGGCGTTCCGGCGTTTCGGCGCCTCGGTCGGGAGGCCCGTGGTGCGTCCGGCGCGCGGCCTGCGCGTGGCGGGCGGCGGGACCCCCACCGGTGACCGTGTCCACAAGGGCTGGTCCGGTCCTGGGAGCCTCGGTACCCTCGAGGAGGAGGGTGCCATGACGATCGAGACAGTGGTGCGGGTCCGGACCGAGTCCACGCGCGACTTCGCGGTGCCCGGCAGCCTGGACGATCTCGTAGGGCCGTCCGAGGGATCGCTCCGCCTGCCGGATTCGGTGTACTGGGGGCCAGATCCGGTCGTCGACCTGGCCCACTGGGACGACATCGCCAAGGCGTACGAAGCGACCTTGCGTGAGGGCACACTGGCCGACGTCCAGGCCCTGGTCAGTCCGGTGGTCCTGCGGCGGTGGTGGTCGAGCCTCTTCCTGCCCGTCCGGATCAGGCGAACGTGGGAGAGCCGGTTCCCGGAACTCGTCTCGTGATCGCCGGCGAGGCGATGCAGCGACGCGTGGCGTCGATCGCGCTCGCCGCGACGAACGACTCCGGGTTCGCGCTCGCTGGTTCCGGCGCCATCCGTGAGCACGGGTTCACGTGCCGTCCTACTGCTGACGTGGACCTCTTCACGGACCGACGGGACGCAGCAGCGTTCGACCGTGCCCTCGACGACGTCGTCGCACAGCTCGGCTGCGAGGGGTTCGTCGTCGACGTCGTCAGACGCTTCGAGCTCTTCGCACGACTCCGGGTCGCATCCGGAGACGAGGCGGTCGAGGTCGACCTCGGGACGGACTGGCGCGCACGGCAGCCCGTCGTGCTCGCACTCGGTATGGTGCTCGACGAGTACGACGCGGTGTCCAACAAGGTCGCGGCCTTGTTCTCGCGCGCGGAAGCGCGTGACTTCCTCGACGTCGACGCGATCCGGCAGAGCGGGAGGTTCTCTGATGCCGAGCTCCTCGACGGTGCGTCGGAACACGACGACGGCTTCGATCGGCAGCTCTTCGCGGAGGCGCTCCGACAGGTGCGGAGGATCGGTTCGCGGCGTGTGCGTGAGTACGGCGTGACTCCCGCCGAGTTGGCGGGGGTCGCGCGGAGGCTGACCGGCTGGGCCGACGAGATCGAAGCGGCGATCAGCGCCGAGCACTGACTCCCCATGTCAGCGCTGGTCCGCCCGCGCCAGCGCCCGGTCCGCGAGCGTCAGCACACTGAGCAGCACGCCGACGCCGAGCATCACCCACGCGAGCACGTGCAGGTCCGGCGTGGTCGGGGCCTGCCCGAACACCCCGCCGATCAACGAGGACGCCGCGATCGCGCCGATGTAGATGCTCGTGCGCGAGAGCCCGGCCGCCGTGCCGATGTACTCCGAGGGCACCACCCTGTACAGCGCCGCCTGGTTCGACACCGATGCCAGCGCTTGCGGCACCCCGAACAGCGCCGGTACGACGAGCAGGAGCACGAGCGGTGACCCGGCGTGCAGCAGGAGCAGGAGCCCGGAGCCGACCAGTGGGACGAGGGCCGCGACGACGAGCGGCCGGCGGACGGCGGTCCGTCGCGCGACCAGGAACGACACCACCCCGGCGACGACGGCGGCCGGCAGCTGCAGGTACCCGGCGACGTCGCTCGGGTAGCCCGCGACGTCCTGCACCCACTGCGAGAACCCGTACGTCATCGTGTACGCGAGCAGGTAGGTCAGGAACAGCCGGGCGTAGGTGCGGGACAGGGCGCCGTTGCGGACGAGCAGCCGGACGTCGACGAAGGGCTTCGTCGCGCGCAGCTCCCACAGCACGAGCGCCACGAGCAGCACGACGGCGACCGCGAGCAGCCACCAGAGTCCGGCGCCGAGGTCGAGCAGGAACACCAGCAGCGCCGACACCGTGCCAGTCATGAGCACCATGCCGAGCGGGTCGAGCGCGGTCAGCACCGGGACGTCCTCGTCGGCACGCGGGCGCAGCCGGTCGGACGGCAGCCAGAGTCCCGCGACGACCAGCCCGAACACGGCGAGCGGCACGTTCACCAGGAAGATCGCGTGCCAGCCGAACGCGGCGATCAGCGCGCCACCGAGCGGGGGCCCGGCGGCGGCGGACACGAGCGACGTGATCGACAGCGCCCCGAGCACGAGCGGCGGCGTCGGTTTCCCGATCCGCAGCGAGTGCTGCCGCAGCGTGGTCAGGGCCGCCGGGTAGGCCGACGACGTCCCGATGCCGATGAGCACGCGGGCGAACACGGCGCCGCCGAAGCCGGTCAGCACCTCGGGCACGACGCCCGCGATCCCGACCAGGACGAGTCCCGCCGTGAAGACCTTCTTCGGGCCGAACCGGTCCGCGAGCTTGCCCATCGTCGGCTGTGCGATCGCACTCGCCAGGTAGAGCGCTGCGACGAGCCAGATCGCCTGCGCGGCCCCGATGCCGAGGTCGCGCGAGATCGGCGCGAGAGCCACCGACACCATCGTCGTGTTGATCGGGTTGAGGAGCGGCCCGACCAGGACGGGGACGAGGAGCTTCGGGCCGAAGCCGCTCCTGCCGGTGTCGGCGGTGGTCGGGACGGGGGAGGTCGAGGTGGACGTGGTGGGGCTTCTTCCGGGGTCAGTCGTCGGTGAGCGGCAGGAGGATCGCGAGGGCACGGGCGACCGTGGCGCGGTCGTCCTCGGGCAGGGCCGCCAGACGGTCCGTGAGCAGGCGGGAACGGTTGGCCCACGCGTCCGCGCGGGCCCGGGACCCCGTCTCCGTGGCCCGGACGAGGGTGCGGCGGCCGTCCGCCGGGTCCGGACGGCGTTCGACGAGCCCGAGGTCGACGAGCGCCTGCACGGTCGCGCCCATCGACTGTGGGCGGACGCCCTCGGCGCGCGCGAGGTCGGCGACGGTGCTCTCACCGTGGCGCAGGAGCCGACCGAGCGCGGCGGTCTGGGACGCGGTGACCTCGTCGGCCTTCCCGGCGAGCAGCGTGCGGCGGATGCGACCGTGCAGGGTCAGCAGGTCGTCCGCGAGCGTGTCGATCGGTTCCACGACGGAACAGTACGACTCGGCAGGGCAACTTGCAAGGTTGCCTTCCGATCAGACGACGCCGTCGGCGGCGCCGATGGTGCCGTCCGTCGTGAACGGCCGCAGTGCGGCCACGAGTCCGTCCACGTCGTCGCCGAACCAGGCGTTGCTCGCCTGCACGCGGGGCCAGGCCTCCGCGAGCAGCTCCCGTCCGTCACGGGTCAGGTGCAGCCGGGAGGCCCGTCCCCGACCCGGCACCGCACCCCGCTCCACGAGTCCCCGCCGCTCGAGTCCGCCCACCAGTGCGGCCATGCTCTGCGGGCGCACCCCCACGGCGCGCGCGAGTTCGGCCTGGTTGTGCTCGCCGCCGGCGGCGAGCTGCACCAGTGCGCCGAACTCGACCGGGCTCAGGTCGAGGGGTTCGAGTTCCTCGGCGAGCCGACGGGCGAGCTCCCGCGCGGCGCGGATCACCGTCCAGGCGGCGACCGCGTCGACGTCGTCGTGGTGCACCGAGAGTTCGCTGGACACGGCCCGATCCTACCGGCGTACGTTCGAGTAGCAGGAAACTGATACCGAAGGAGGGATCCCGTGACCGACACGATCGCGATCACGGGCGTCACCGGCGACCTCGGCGGGAAGACGCTCGAGCTGCTGCACGACGCCGGAGCGACGGTGCGAGCCGTCGTCCGTCGACCCGACCAGGCCGAGCGGCTCCGGGCACGGGGCATCGACGCGCGGCTCGCCGACCTCGACGACCTCGACGCCCTGACCCACGCCCTCGACGGGGTCGACCGGTTCTTCCTCGTCACGCCGGTCAGCGAGCGCCAGGCGCAGCAGGGCGAGACCGGTGTCCGTGCGGCGCAGCGGGCGGGCGTCCCCCGGGTGGTGCACCTGTCCGGCGGGGACGCGGCGGAGCACTCGCCGATGCCCTGGGCCGCCGCGGCGTGGCGGACCGACCGGATCCTGCGGGGGAGCGGCCTGGCGTGGACGATCCTGCACCCGTCGGCGTTCATGACGAACCTGCTGCCCTCCGCACCGGCGATCCGACGCGGCTGGTACCCGCACACCACCGGTCGGGGACGAGCGGGCTGGATCGACACCGCCGACGTCGCCCGGACCGCCGCCGCGGTGCTGACCGACGACGGCCATGACGGCACCGAACCCGTGCTCACCGGCCCGGACGCCCTCGACGCGCACGGGATCGCGGCCGGGCTCTCGTCGGGCCTCGGGCGCCGGGTGCGTCCCCTGCACCTGCCGAGCCGCGTCTACCGGACCGTCGTCCGCGCCGGCGGTGTCCCGGCGTGGCAGGCGGAGGGGCTCCGGCAGCAGTTCGGTCGGGTGCTCCGCCGCGGACTCGACGGCGTCGACGTGATGAGCGACGACGTGACCCGGATCACCGGACGGTCGCCGCGGTCCCTGGCGGACTGGGCACGCGACCACCGCGAGCAGCTGACGGGCCGGAGCTGACGCGGCGGACGTGCGCGGTGCCTCCCGGCCGTGTCGTCAGCCGGTGGTGGTGAGGGTCGTGACCAGGTGCTCCTGCACGTACCCGATCCAGTCGTAGACGTCGCGCAGGCCGACGCCGGCGTCCCCGGCGTACGAGGCCTCCTCCGACGCGGCGTCGGTGATGCCGAGCCGTTCCGCGATCGTCAGCCGCAGGTCGGTGAGGCACCGCAGCCAGGCCTGCTCGTCCTGCGGGGTCATGGCGCCGTCCCGCGCTCCGGTGGTCCAGTCGTGCACGACGTCGGCGTTCGCGGTCTTCTGCGTGAGCAGGTCCGCCTGCGTCCAGCGGCGGAACTCGTCGCTCGCCTCGGTGTCCGACGGGTAGGCGTCCGGGAACATCCGGGCCGTGACGGGGTCCGACGACAGGTCGCCACCGAGCACCTGCTGCAGCTGTTCGGTGAGCGACGCGAGGACGGCGCGCTCGCCCTCGGACATGGCGAGGTGCACGCCGTCGGGGCGTCGGGCGAACGGGATCACGTGTCCGGTCCCGCCGCGCGGTCGACGGTGGCCTGCAGGCCGTAGCCGTGCATCGCCTCGACGTGGCGCTCCATCGCCTCGCGGGCGCCCGTCGCGACGATCGCCCGGCCGTCGTCGTGCACCTGGCGCATGAGTCGCTCGGCGCGGGCGTGCGAGAAGCCGAAGTAGCTCTGGAAGACGTAGGTGACGTACGACATCAGGTTCACCGGGTCGTCCCAGACCACGGTGACCCACGGGACGTCGAACCGGGCGGCGAGGTCGGTGCGCTCCTCGACGTCGGGGCTGGTCAGCGTCATGCGTCGACGGTCATGCGTCGGCGGGGATGCTCGGGTGCATGTCCCCAAGGGTGACACGAACGTGCGCGCTCGGTACGATCGTGGGGTCGCGACTGGCGTTGGATGGGTCACCATCGGGGAGCGACACCTGACACGGAGCGCGGCCGTACGCCTGGGCCGCGCCCACCCGTCCACCTCGTCGCGTCCGCGCGGCGACTCAGACAACGAGGAGTCCCGTGTCCATCACCGATCTGACGCCTGCCACCGCGCAGTCCACGTTCAACGCCCCGCTCGCCGAGGTCGACCCCGAGATCGCCGCCGTGCTGCAGAACGAGCTCGGCCGCCAGCGCGACACCCTCGAGATGATCGCGTCCGAGAACTTCGTCCCGCGTGCCGTCCTCGAGTCGCAGGGCTCCGTCCTGACGAACAAGTACGCCGAGGGTTACCCGGGCAAGCGCTACTACGGCGGCTGCGAGTACGTCGACGTCGCCGAGCAGCTCGCCATCGACCGGGCCAAGGCCCTGTTCGGCGCCGCCTACGCGAACGTGCAGCCGCACTCCGGTGCCAGCGCGAACGCCGCGGTCCTGCACGCCATCGCCTCCGCGGGTGACACGATCCTCGGCCTCGAGCTCGCCCACGGTGGTCACCTGACCCACGGCATGAAGCTCAACTTCTCCGGCCGCATCTACAACGCCGTGTCGTACGGCGTCGACCCGGAGACCTTCGAGGTCGACTACGACGACATCCGCGCGAAGGCGATCGAGCACCAGCCGAAGGTCCTCATCGCCGGCTGGTCGGCGTACCCCCGTCAGCTCGACTTCGCGAAGTTCCGCGAGATCGCGGACGAGGTCGGCGCGACGCTCTGGGTGGACATGGCGCACTTCGCGGGCCTCGTCGCCGCGGGCCTGCACCCGTCGCCGCTGCCGCACGCCCACGTCGTGTCGTCGACGGTGCACAAGACGCTCGCGGGTCCCCGCTCGGGCATCATCCTGTCCAACGAGGAGTCGCTCTTCAAGAAGCTGAACTCCGCGGTGTTCCCGGGCCAGCAGGGCGGTCCGCTCATGCACGTGATCGCCGCGAAGGCCACCGCGTTCCTGCTCGCCGGCCAGCCGGAGTTCAAGGACCGCCAGGAGCGCACGCTGCGCGGTGCTCGTCTGCTGGCGGACCGGCTCACGCAGCCCGACGCGAAGGCTGCCGGCATCGACGTCCTCACCGGTGGCACCGACGTGCACCTGGTGCTCGTCGACCTCCGTGAGTCCGAGGTCGACGGCAAGCAGGCCGAAGACCTGCTGCACGAGGTCGGCATCACCGTGAACCGCAACTCCGTGCCGTTCGACCCGCGTCCGCCGATGGTCACCTCCGGTGTCCGCATCGGCACCCCGGCGCTGGCGACCCGCGGCTTCGGCGACGCCGAGTTCACCGAGGTGGCCGACATCATCGCGCTGACGCTCATGCCGAACCCCGACATCGCAGCGCTGTCGGCACGGGTGAAGGCCCTGACCGACGCGTTCCCGCTCTACGCGTGAGCGCCGCGTCCTCGCTCGCGCCGATGCCTCGTGAGCGTTGGGCGGGCGAGGGCAGTGCCGTCCGCATCGACGGCACCGCCCTCGCCGCGCGCACGCTCGACGACCTGAAGGTCCGCATCGACCGCCTGCACGACCACGGGTTCCGGCCCGGGCTCGGCACGATCATGGTCGGCCAGAACCCGGGGTCGGTGTCGTACGTCGCCGGCAAGCACAAGGACTCGGCGCAGATCGGGCTCGACTCGGTCCGCATCGACCTCCCGGAGACCGCTTCGGCTGCGGACATCCGCGCCGCGATCCTGCAGATGAACGACGACCCCCGGGTTACCGCGTTCATCGTCCAGCTCCCGCTGCCGCAGGGCATCGACCCGATCCCGATGCTCGAGCTGATGAACCCGGCGAAGGACGCCGACGGGCTGCACCCGACGAACCTCGGTGAGCTCGTGCTCGCCGTGCCCGGTGGTGCCGGCACGATCGACGCCCCGCTGCCGTGCACCCCGCGCGGCATCGTCGCGATGCTCGAGGCGTACGACGTCCCGATCCGCGGGCAGCACGTCACGATCATCGGGCAGGGTCTGACGGTCGGTCGTCCGCTCGGCCTGCTCCTGACCCGGCTCGAGGCGACGGCGACGCTGACGCACTCGCTGACCGAGGACGTCGCCGCCGAGTGCCGCCGCGCCGACATCATCGTCGCTGCGGCCGGCGTCGCCGGACTCGTGCAGCCGGACTGGGTCAAGCCGGGTGCGGCGGTCATCGACGTGGGCATCAGCCGGATCGTCGACGAGACCACGGGGAAGGCGAAGCTCCGCGGCGACGTCGACCCCGCGGTGGCGTCGGTCGCCGGGTTCCTGTCGCCCACGCCGGGTGGCGTCGGACCGATGACCCGCGCGATGCTCATGAAGAACGTCGTCGAGGCCGCCGAGCGCCACCTGCGGTAGCGGCCCGCCCGGACGGCTGCCTGCCGGTCCTGCCGGGTGCCGCTCCTGCCGTCAGTTCCGCGAACGCGACAGACCACCGTGGAACGTTCGCGGTGGTCTGTCGCTCTCACGGAACTGACGGCGGGCCCACCGACGGCCTGGAGGCGCGGATCGCCCCCGCCACGCGCCTCCCGCGGTGCTACGGTCGCGTCATGGGGGATGCAGGAGAGCTGACCGAACCGGTGCTGCGGGCACGGCCGGCGCCGTCCCAGCTCACGAAGGACGCTCGCTGGCTGGTCGTCATCGTGGCGCTCTGCATCCTGTTCCAACAACCCGGCTCGACGTGGGGCACGACGTTCGTCCACGCCGGCCAGGAGTTCGACTTCCGCTCGTCGCCGGCCCTCGGCACGACGCTCCTGACCGTGGCGGTCGCCGTCGGCGGGTTCCTCGTCGCGGTTGCCCGCCGGGGCGCGAGCCGCTTCGACGAGCACGCCGTGATGGGGCTCACCCTCGCCGGCGTGCTCGGCGTCACCGTGGCCGTCGGGCTGCTGATGCCCGTGCAGATGGCCTGGGTGCAGTGGGCCGTGGAGCACGGTCGGCCGCACCCGTTCGTGCTCGGGGACGTCGTCGAGACGACGCGGTACGCCGACTACCTCGGCTGATCGGTCGCCCGGTCGCCGTGCGGGTGTGGCTGCGGCCGCAGCACCGTCGTTACGCCGCACAACGAGGAGCGGCTCGCGCCACGGGATTCCGTGGCGCGAGCCGCTCCCGGTTGTGCGGAGGCGCCGCGCGTCAGTCGCGCCGGGCGCCCTGCGCCGCGTGCACCGTGAACACGGTCGGCTCGCGGTACCCGGCGGCCGCGAAGGCGGACGTGACGGCGTCCGCGATGGTGCCACGGGCCTCCCGGTCGACCAGCGCGATCGCCGCACCGCCGAAGCCGCCACCCGTCATGCGTGCGCCCACCGCGCCGTGCGCCATCGCGGTCTCGACCGCCAGGTCGAGCTCCGGCACCGAGATCTCGAAGTCGTCGCGCATGGAGGCGTGCGAGGCGACGAGCAGCTCGCCGATCGCGCGCGGGCCCTGCTCGCGGAGCGTGCGCACGGTGTCGAGGACGCGCTGGTCCTCGGTGACGATGTGCCGGACGCGGCGGAAGGTCTCGTCGTCGAGGAGTTCCTGCGCGCGGGGCAGGTCCTCGACCGCGACGTCACGGAGCGCCTCGACGCCCATGGCTGCAGCGCCGCGCTCACACGAGTCGCGACGGGCCTTGTAGCCGCCGGTGGCGTGGGCGTGCTCGACGCGGGTGTCGATGACCAGCACCTCGAGCCCGTTGGCCTCGAGCGCCAGGTCGACCACCGCGGTGTCGAGCGTGCGGCAGTCGAGGAACACGACCGCGTCCTGCTCGCCGAGCAGCGAGGCGGACTGGTCCATGATGCCGGTCGGTGCGCCGACGGCGTGGTTCTCGGAGTACTGACCGACGCGCGCCAACTGCTTGCGCGAGAGGCCGAGCTCCCACAGGTCGGTGAACGCCAGCGCGACACCGCACTCGATCGCCGCGCTCGACGACAGGCCCGCTCCCACCGGCACGTCCGACTCGATGAAGACGTCGAACCCGGTCTTGCCGGACAGGTCCGCGCCCGCCTGCTCGCGCAGCGCCCAGGCGATGCCGAAGACGTAGGCCGACCACCCCTGCATGTGCGACGGGTCGAGCTCGTCGAGCGAGAGCTCGTGCACCGCGTCGGGCTCGAACGCCGACGCGACCCGGATCAGCCGGTCGTTCCGCTGCCCGATCGAGGCGACGGTGCGGCGATCGATCGCGAAGGGCAGCACGTACCCGTCGTTGTAGTCGGTGTGCTCACCGATCAGGTTGACGCGACCGGGCGCGGAGTACCGCACCGCCGGCTCGTACCCGTAGACCTGCTGGAACGTCATGCGCGTTCGATCCCTCCTCGGATGAACTCGGCCGCCTTCTCGGGCACGAGGTCCCCGATCCAGGCGCCCATGGCGGCCTCGCTGCCGGCCAGGAACTTGAGCTTGTCGGCCGCGCGGCGCGGCGACGTGATCTGCAGCATGAGCCGCACGGTGTCCCGCGCGGTGTGCACCGGCGCCTGGTGCCACGCGGCGATGTACGGCGTCGGGGTGTCGTAGAGCGCGTCGAGCCCGCGGGTGAGCCGCAGGTGCATGTGCGCGAGCTCGTCCTTCTCGGCGTCGGTCAGGCCGGCGAAGTCGGGGACGTGCCGGTGCGGCAGCATGTGGATCTCGATCGGCCAGCGCGCGGCGAACGGCACGAACGCGGTGAAGTGCTCGCCCTGCAGCACGACGCGCTCGGAGGCCCGCTCGTTCGCGAGGTGCTGCTCGAACAGGTCGGGACCGAAGCGCTCGATCGACGCGAGCAGTCGCTGCGTGCGGGGGGTGACGTACGGGTACGAGTAGATCTGCCCGTGCGGGTGGTGCAGCGTGACGCCGATCGCCTCGCCGCGGTTCTCGAACGGGAACACCTGCTGGACGCCGGGCATCGCCGACAGTGCCGCGGTGCGGTCCGCCCACGCCTCGACCACGGTGCGGGCGCGCGACTCGCTGATGGAGGCGAACGAGCCGCTCGTCTCGGGGGAGAAGCACACGACCTCGCAGCGGCCGACGCTCCGGAGCTGGCGGTTGAGCCCGACCTCGGACAGGGACTCGAGCGACTCGGGGGCGTCGTCCGCCTCGAGCAGGGGGCCGAACGACGGGGACCGGTTCTCGAACACCGCCACGTCGTAGCGGCTCGGGATCTCGGACGGGTTCGCCGCCGTCTGCGGCGCGAGCGGGTCCTGGTCGGCGGGCGGCAGGAACACGCGGTTCTGCCGGCTCGAGGCGATGGACACCCACTCACCGGTCAGGACGTCCTGCCGCATCCGGGCCGTCTCCGGCCGAGGGTCGAGGACGCGCTGGTCGATGCTGCGCTCGGCGGGCAGCTGGGTGTCGGCGTCGTCGAAGTAGATGAGCTCGCGGCCGTCGGCGAGCGTCGTCACGCGCTTGGTGATCACCGGAGCAGCCTACTCGGCTGACGAAGCGTTGCGAAAGGCTCCGTAAGTGCGCGAAACTCACCCGGTGAGCGATGACCTCTCCTTCCTCGACGGGTCGCTGCCCGCGCCGCTGCGGCAGGACCGCATCGTCTCCATCGTCGAGGGCGCCCCCGGCCTGGTCCGGACCGCCTCCCTGGCAGCGGCGCTGGGAACCAGCGAGGTGACCGTCCGCCAGGACCTCGCCCTGCTCGACCAGGAGGCCCGCATCCGGCGGGTGCGCGGCGGTGCGGTCCGCCGCGGCGCCGGTTCCCCCGAACGCCCCTTCGAGGAGACCGCCGTCGAGCACCAGGTCGCCAAGGCCGCCATCGGCCGCGCTGCGGCAGCCCTGGTGCGGTCCGGCGAGTGCGTCGTGCTCGACGTCGGCACCACGCCGGCCGCGGTTGCGTCGGCGCTCGTCGCGCGGGAGGACCTGACCGACCTCACCGTCGTCACCAACTCGCTGACGACGGCGCTCGCGCTCGAACCGGCGGTCCCGCGGTTCACCGTGGTCGTCACCGGGGGGACCCTCCGGCCGCTGCAGCACTCGCTCGTCGCGCCCTTCCTCGGCGCCGTGCTCCCGATGATCGCTGCGGACGTGGTGTTCCTCGGCGGCACCGGACTCGACGTCGAGCACGGCCTGACGAACGTGAACCTGCCCGAGACCGAGGCGAAGCGGATGTTGGCCGACGCAGCCCGGCGTACCGTCGTGGTGGCGGACGGCTCGAAGTTCGGCCGGACCCACCTCGGCGTCGTCCGCCCGCTCGAGGACATCGACGTCGTCGTCACCGCCGAGGTCACGGCGGACGCCGTCGACCCGGTCCGGGCGGCAGGGGTCCGGGTGATCGTGGCCGACGAGGACGACGGCACAGCACCAGACGGAAGGAAGTCGCACGCATGACCGCAGCAGCACCCACCGGAGCGCAGTACCACCTCCGCCACGCCGGGCCGGACGGGGTCGTCGAGGCCGTCGTCACCGAGGTCGCCGCGGGCATCCGGGAGCTCCGCGTCGCCGGGTTCGACCTGACCGAGCCGTTCCCCGTGACCTCGCTGCCGCCCGGCGCCGACGGCATCGTGCTCGTGCCCTGGCCGAACCGCGTCGCCGGTGCCGTCTGGGAGCTGGACGGCGGGCGGCAGCAGCTGGACGTCTCCGAGCCGAAGTACGGCAACGCCTCGCACGGGCTGCTGCGGTTCTCGCCGTACCGCGTGGTGTCGCAGACCGAGTCGTCGGTCGAGCAGCAGGCGACGATCCACCCGCAGCACGGCTGGCCGTTCACGCTGGAGACCCGCGTGCACCACGAGCTCGTCGACGACGGCGTCCGGGTGACCCACACGATCGTGAACCGCTCCGGCGTCCGCGCTCCGTTCGCCGTCGGGGCCCACCCGTACCTGCGTGCGGGCGACACCCCCGCCGAGGACCTCGTCGTCACGCTCGACGCCGCCACGGCGTTCACCGTCGACGAGCACAAGATCCCGGACGGGACGGTGTCCGTCGAGGGCACGCCCTACGACCTGCGATCGGGACAGCGCGCCGGTGACGCCGACCTCGACACCGCGTACCGGGACATCGCCGCCGACGAGCACGGTGTCCGGCGCACGACGCTGCACGGCCCCGAGGGCGACGGCGTCGAACTCTGGCAGGACGAGTCGTTCCCCTACGTGCAGGTCTTCACCTCCCGTGAGTTCCCCCGAGGCGACGGCACCGGGCTCGCCGTGGCGGTCGAGCCGATGACGGCGCCCGCGAACGCCCTGAACTCCGGCGAGGGCCTGCGCTGGCTCGAGCCCGACGAGTCCTGGACGGGCACCTGGGGCATCCGCCGCGTCTGGTCCTGACCGCGGGCGGGTGGTCGGGGCCCGAGTCTCGTGCGCAGCGACGGCCCTCGCGCTCCCGGGCCCGCGATCCGTCGCTCAGCGCAAGACTCGGCGATGCGCGGGTGAGCCACCCGGACGCGACGAAGGCCGCCCCGTGTGGGGCGGCCTTCGTCGTGCGTGCTCGTGTGCGTCAGGCGCGGCGCATGCGCAGTGCCTCGACCGCGAGCGACTCGGTGCCGTAGCGGCCGATCTCCTGCGCCCAGGCCGGGTCGTCACCGCGCAGGGCCGTGTACTCGCTGCCCTGCCGGCACACGTACCCGAGGACGGCGGTGGCGGTGGCGACCTCGACGAAGTCGGTGCGGATGTGCCGGGTCGTGACCTGCGCGTTGCGGCGCAGGGTGTCGAGGAGGAGCTGGTTGCTCATGGTGGTGTTCGTCGCTGCTGCGAGCTCGACGATGCGGCGCGCGTCACCGGTGGTGCTGGTCTGCGTGGCGTCGATGGGCTCGGTCACGGTGTACCCCGTTCGTTCTCTGGTGCTGCGGTGGTTCCGGACCCGCTGATCGGATCCGGGAACGACACTATCGGCGCTGCGCCTGCAAACCGCTGAACGGGGTCTGAACTGTGCAAAGGACGCACCATGAACATCCTGAGTCCGGGTTGTACCCCGGCGGAGGTTCAGAGGAGAAGTGGGAGTGGGCCCCGTGGGGCTCGAACCCACGACCCTCGGATTAAAAGTCCGGTGCTCTACCAACTGAGCTAGAGGCCCTCACCCGCAAGGCTAGCGGGTGAGGGCCTCCAGTCGGGTACCAGCGCTGTCGGTCAGCTGCGGCGCCCGGTGAGCGTCCGCAGGAGCCACACGATCACCGCGATGACGAGCAGCACGATGCCGACCCACAGCAGGAACTTGAGGCTCGCGGTGAAGCCACCGACGAACAGCAGGATGACCGCGATCACGGCCAGGATGACGAGCAGGGCGTTCATGGAGTCTCCTCTTCTCAACGTCCGGGAGGAGTGCCTCCCTGCCGGAGCACGGTACCCGGGAGCGCCCGGTTGCGTTCGTGGCGAACGGGGGACGTGCACGTCGGCGGCCGCGCCTACACTCGCCGGGTGCCTCGCGATCACCACCGTCCCGTCCACTTCACCGACCAGGAGTTCGCCGCGATCCAGGGCGGTGACGACCCGGCCCTGGTCAACCGTGTGGCGCACGAGACGGCGAACGCGCTGCTCCACCGCGTCCGGCAGGACCCGGACCCGGCGGTGGTCGAGCGGCTCGTGACGTACACGGACGTGCACGGCATCGACGCGATCGCCGAGCTGTGGGCACGCGTCGGTGCGCACACGCTCCCCGGGGCGCTGTGGCGGATCTACCTCGTGCGGGTCGTCATCCGGCAGAACCCGGAGGAGATCGCGTACTTCTTCGAGCGGGGCACCGCGCAGATCGGCACGATCGACGAGGCCGTCGCGGGCGCCGAGCAGCCGACGGGTCCGGCGGAGATCCTGACCCTGGCGGACAACATCCTGCACGGGTTGTACACGGGCGACCTCGCGGTGGCGCTCGACCGCGGCGCGGCGTTCTGCCGGCTGACCGCCGCGGGGGCGACCTCCGTCGCGGACGACGCCGACCTGACGGCGGGGGAGCGCGCGAGCGAGCTGACCCGTCGGGCGCTCCGGTTGACGGAGCTCGCGGCCGACCTGACCGAGGCGGCGGCGCTCTGGCGTCGCGACAGCCTGGACTGAGCGAGCGGCGGGGCGGGCCGGCAGCGCGCCTCCAGACCGACTGCCACCCGCGCCCGAGTCGGATCGCGCCCCGGTACGGACGTCGCGCCCCAGAGCACACGGGTGCGACATCTACTCGGGGGCGCGGCAAGGCGCCAGCCCACGACGGCGGACGACGAGCCGCGGAAGCCCCCCGGACGTGTGAAGACCGGGCCGCAGAAGCGCCTCTCGGCGCGAGGCCGCTCGAAGCGGCGAATTTTGGAGCCCGGGGCTTGCTGCGGCCCGGCGAGATCGAGTCTACGAGAGTCGCCCTGTGCGCGTGACCGTGTTCACTCTCGACGGACACGGAGCGCAGCCGGGCGTGCCCTGGACACGAGCGCGACGCAGCTCTGCCCAATCCACTCGGGCGACGGTGCCGAACAGAGGGTGTGACGCTCCTCGCGGACGTCACAGCGAGGGCCCGCTCGACCCGGTCCGGTACCCGCCGGTCAATTCCCTGCGGGCCGTGCGGCCCTCGCGCACCCGCTCCACGCCGCGAGGATCCGAACCACCCGAACCCGACCTGCGAAGTGGACGCACATGTCGGAACCGATGCCACCGAGAGGGGGGAAACCTGCAATGCTTGCGCTCGTGGAACACGACACCGAGGCCTGGAGCTCCACGGAGCCCGTACCCGTGTCGCCTGACGATCTGCTCGCCCGCGTCGCCTCCGGCGACCAGGCAGCCTTCTCCGACCTCTACGACGCCCTGTCGGGCCGTGTGCTCGGTCTGGTCACGCGACTCCTGAAGGACCGCGCCCAGTCCGAGGAGGTCACGCAGGAGGTCTTCCTCGAGGTGTGGCAGCAGGCCACCCGCTTCGATCGCTCACGCGGCACCGCCGCCAGCTGGGTCCTCACGATGGCCCACCGCCGAGCGGTCGACCGGGTCCGGGCATCGCAGGCGTCGCACGACCGGGACACCAAGATCGGCATCCGCGACCTGGAGTCCGGGTTCGACCAGGTGTCCGAGTCGGTCGAGATCCGGATCGAGCACGAACGCGTCAGCCGCGCGCTCGCCAAGCTCACCGAGTTCCAGCGCCAGGCGGTGCAACTCGCGTACTACGGCGGCTACTCGCACAGCGAGATGGCCGAACGGCTCGGTGTCCCGATCGGCACCGTCAAGACCCGTCTCCGTGACGGGATGATCCGACTCCGAGACGAGATGGGGGTGACGTCATGACCGAACGCCACGACGACCCTGCCCTGCTCACCGGGTCGCACGCCCTGGACGCCCTGTCGGACGACGAGCGCGCGCTCCTCGAGCACGCCCTGACGACCTCGCCGGAGCTGCAGGCGGAGACGGACTCGCTCCGCGAGACCGCGCTGCAGCTCGCGTACGCCGTCGAGCCGATCGAGCCGTCGGCGTCGCTCAAGACGTCGCTGATGGCACAGATCGCCCGCACACCGCAGGCTGCTCCGGTGGCTGCCTCGTCGGTCGCCGGTCTGGAGGCTCCGCTCGCCTCCGCCCCGCTGCCCACCCCCGTCGCCGGTACGGCTCCCGCC
The DNA here is from genome assembly GCF_044745105.1 of Curtobacterium sp. NPDC087080. Lineage (NCBI taxonomy): Bacteria > Bacillati > Actinomycetota > Actinomycetes > Micrococcales > Microbacteriaceae > Curtobacterium > Curtobacterium sp. NPDC087080. Next base: position 313,600 of record NZ_JBIUZP010000004.1, read on the forward strand.
CCGGCGCAGGCCGCCGAGACCGGGAACGTCGTCGGGTTCGGCGCGGTTCCTGCCGTCGGCCACGCCGAGGGTGCGGCCTCCGCGAAGGCCCGCCGCCGCTGGTTCCAGCGTCCGGCAGCCGCCCTGTCCGCCGCAGCTGCTGTCGCCGTGGTGTTCCTCGGCGTCGGGCTCGGTGTCGGCACGAACTTCGGTCAGACCGAGGGGACCGGCCCCGGGACCACCCAGGCCTCCGGCACGCTCGACTCCATCTACGCCGCGTCCGACTTCCAGCGCACGACCGCGAAGGTCCCCGGCGGAGGCTCGGCGACGGTGGTCTGGTCGCACGACGTCGGCCGGTCGGCGGTCATCCTCGACGGTGTCGAGCAGGCTCCGGCGGGCAAGACCTACGAGCTCTGGTACATCGGGTCCGAGGGCGGCGAGATCGTCCCCGCCGGCCTGGTCGACGGTGCCCGGAACGGCGTGCACACGGCGGTCCTCGACGGCAAGCTCACGCCGGGCGCGGCGATCGGCATGACGGTCGAGCCCGAGGGCGGGTCCGACCAGCCGACCTCGACGCCGCTCATGGCCGTCCCCACGACCCAGGCGTAGCACCGACGCACACGAACGGCGGGCAGCGGATGATCCGCTGCCCGCCGTTCGCGCGTGCGGACCAGCGGAGCGGACGACGAAGGCCCGGTGCCGTCCGTGGCGGACGTGCACCCGGCCTCCAGGCCGACCGTCAGGAGACGGACCGGGCGCCGATCACCCGAAGCGACCCGAGACGTAGTCCTCGGTCGCCTGCACGGACGGGTTCGAGAAGATCGTGGCCGTGTCGTCGAACTCGATGAGCTTGCCCGGCGCACCGGTGCCCGCGATGTTGAAGAACGCGGTCTTGTCGCTGACACGCGACGCCTGCTGCATGTTGTGCGTGACGATCACGATCGTGAAGTCCTTCTTGAGCTCCTCGATCAGGTCCTCGATCGCGAGCGTCGAGATCGGGTCGAGGGCCGAGCACGGCTCGTCCATGAGCAGGACGTCCGGCTGCACGGCGATCGCCCGGGCGATGCAGAGACGCTGCTGCTGCCCACCGGACAGGCCCATGCCCGGCTTCTCGAGGCGGTCCTTGACCTCGTTCCACAGGTTCGCGCCCTGCAGCGAGCGCTCGACGATGTCGTCGGCCTCGGACTTCGAGACGCGCTTGTTGTTGAGCTTCACGCCCGCCAGCACGTTGTCGCGGATCGACATCGTCGGGAACGGGTTCGGGCGCTGGAACACCATGCCGACCTGACGGCGGACGAGCACCGGGTCGACGCCCTGACCGTACAGGTCGTCGCCGTCGATCTTGACGGACCCCTCGACGTACGCGCCGGGGATGACCTCGTGCATGCGGTTCAGCGTGCGGAGGAAGGTGGACTTGCCGCAGCCCGACGGGCCGATGAAGGCGGTGACGGTGCGGGGCTCGATCGTCATGTCGACGCCCTCGACGGCCTTGAACTTCGAGTAGTAGACGTTGAGGCCGTCGACCTCGATGCGCTTGGACACGTGGTTTCCTCCGGGGTGGGTGGTCGTTGCCGTACTGCTGACGCGCTGCGCTGGCGGGCTGGTCGGGTGCACCGACGGGCTGCCGCTCCGCTGTCGGTCGGCGCTAGCGGGGGAGCTTGGGGGCGAAGAGGCGGGTGATGAAGCGGGCGAGCAGGTTGAGCACCATCACGATGAGGATGAGCACGAGCGCCGCGGTCCAGGCCCGGTCGACGAACGGCACCGGGTTGGCACCCTGCTGCGAGTACTGCGTGTACGCGAAGACCGGCAGGGTCATCATCGGGTTCTTGAACAGGTCGTAGTTCATGCTCGCGGTGAAGCCGGCCGTGACGAGCAGCGGCGCGGTCTCGCCGATGACGCGGGCGATCGACAGCATGACGCCCGTCGTGATGCCGGCCAGGCTGGTCGGCAGCACCACCTTGAGGATCGTCAGGTACTTCGGCACGCCGAGCGCGTACGAGGCCTCGCGGAGCTCCATCGGGACGATCTTCAGGACCTCCTCGGTGGAGCGGACGACCACGGGGATCATCAGGACGCTCAGCGCGATCGAGCCGACGAGGCCGAAGCGGGCGCCCGGGCCGAGGAACAGCGCGAACAGCGAGTAGGCGAAGAGACCGGCGACGATCGACGGGATGCCCGTCATGACGTCCACGAAGAACGTGATGCCCTTCGCCAGCGCGCCCTTGCCGTACTCGACCAGGTAGATCGAGGTGAGCAGGCCGATCGGCACCGAGATGAGCGCGGCGAACAGCGTGATCTCGAGCGTGCCGATGAGGGCGTGCAGGGCGCCGCCGCCGTCGGAGATGACGCCGCGCATCGAGGAGTTGAAGTACTGGGCGTCGAAGCGGGCGAGACCGTCGGCCAGGACGGTCCAGAGCAGCGACACCAGCGGGAGCACCGCGATGACGAACGCCGTGACCACCAGGGAGGTGATGAGCCGGTCGACCGCCTTGCGCCCGCCCTCGACGATGCGCGACACGACGACGATGAGGACGTCGAACAGGACGGTGCCGAGGAACAGGGCGGCGACGACGTTGAAGTCCTTCACCGCGCCGCCCGCGTTCAGCAGGGCGAAGACCGCGACCAGGGCGACCCAGGAGCCGACGAGGAGGAGCCACGGCACGGACTTGTGCAGCTTGCCGTTGGCGTAGACGTTGCCGGCGGTGCCGGTCTGACGGAGGGCGAGGGACATCGGGCGTGACCTCTCAGGAGACCCGCTTGCGCACGATGTAGCGCGCCAGCATGTTGATGACCAGGGTGATGACGAAGAGGATCAGGCCCGACGCGACCAGGGCGTTCAGGGCCGTGCCCGACGCCTCGGCGAACTGCAGGGCGATGTTCGCCGCGATCGTCGAGGGGTTGAGCGACGTCAGCATCTGGAAGGTGACGTTCGTCGAGACCGAGAGCACGAGGGCGATCGCCATCGTCTCGCCCAGCGCGCGACCGAGGCCGAGCATGATCGCCGAGACGATGCCGGACTTCGCGAACGGCAGGACCGACAGGCGGATCATCTCCCAGCGCGTCGCGCCGAGGGCGAGTGCGGCCTCCTCGTTGAGGGTCGGGGCCTGCAGGAAGATCTCGCGCATGACCGCGGTCATGATCGGGATCGCCATCACCGCGAGGACGATCGACGCCGTCAGGATGGTGCGGCCCGTGCCGGAGACCTGCCCCGAGAAGAGCGGGAACCAGCCGAGGTACTCGTTGAGGAACCCGTAGAACGGCTTGAGGAGCGGTGCGAGCACCACGATGCCCCAGAGGCCGTAGACGACCGACGGCACCGCGGCCAGCAGGTCGATGACGTACCCGAGCACCGGCGCGATGCGACGCGGCGCGTAGTGCGAGATGAAGAGCGCGATGCCGAGCGAGAGCGGTACGGCGATGACGAGCGCGATGAGCGCCGAGTAGACGGTGCCGAACACGAGCGGACCGACGTAGTCCCAGAAGCTCGTGGCGTTGTTCGGCAGCTCGCCGACCTTCGCCGTGAAGGCGGGGATGCTCTGCCAGACCAGGAAGGCGGCGACGAGCACGAGCACGAAGAGGATCAGGCTGCCGGCGACCACCGAGGCGGTCGAGAACACCCGGTCGCCGACGCGGACGACGGCCTTCGGCTTGGCGGGGGAGACGGTGGCCCCTGGCTGGGCCGGTGCGGTCGTCATGGGACTCCTGTCGGAGGGGAGGCCGGGCTCCGTCGAGGAGCGGCCGGGGGAGGCGACGGGGTGGAGCTGGTGGTGCTGCGTCCGGGCTGGACGGGCGAGAACCCGGACGCCGGTCAGGATGGGTGGGACCGGCGTCCGGGTGCTCAGCGGGCCTTACTTGATGGAGGCGACGGCCTTGGCGGCCTTCTCCGACAGGTCGGAGGAGAGGGCGGCCGACTTGGCCTCCTTCGCGGCGGCCTCCTGGGCGTCCTGCGTGACGACGTAGTCGAGGTAGCCCTTCACGAGCTCACCCTTGGCGGAGTCCTTGTACTCCTGGCAGGCGATCGCGTAGGAGACCAGGACCAGCGGCCAGGCACCCTCGGCGGTGTCCTTGCGGTTGATCTCGATGGCGAGGTCGTTCTCCGAGCGGCCCGAGACCGTGTCGGAGTCCGCGACGACCTTGGCAGCGCCCTCGGCCGAGATCTCGGTGGCCTTGTCGCCGACCATGAGCTTCGCCTTGTCGAGGTCACCGGCGCCGGAGTCGTCGATGTAGGTGATGGCGTTCGAGGCGCTGGCCATCGCCGAGGCGACACCCGAGGTGCCCTTCGCCGAGTCACCGACCTGGTACGGGAAGGTCTGGCTGGGGGCCTCGGTCCAGACGTCCGACGCGTTCGCCGAGACGTACTCGGAGAAGTTCTGCGTGGTGCCCGAGTCGTCCGAGCGGTGGATCACGGTGATGTTCGCGTCCGGCAGGTCGACGCCCTTGTTCAGGTCGGCGATCTCGGAGGCGTTCCACTTGGTGATCTTGCCCGAGAAGATGCCCGCGATGGTCTTCGCGTCGAGCGTCAGGTCGGAGACGCCCTCGACCTTGTAGGCGATGGCGATCGGGGAGATGTAGACCGGGATGTCGATGGCCTTGTCCGTGCACAGGTCGAACGAGCCCGAGAGCTCCTCGTCCTTGAGCGCGGCGTCGGAGCCGGCGAAGTCCGCGGCACCCGAGATGAAGTTCTTGCGACCGGCGCCGGAGCCGTCCGGCGAGTAGTTGACCGTCACGCCGGAGGCGACGTTCTGGAAGTTCGCAGCCCAGGTGGCCTCAGCGGTCTGCTGCGCCGACGAGCCGGAGCCGGTCAGCGTGCCCGAGAGCTTCGAGTAGTCGGTGCCCGAGCTCGAGGTCGGCGCTGCGGTGTCGCCGCTGCCGCTCTCGTTCGCCGCGCAGGAGGACAGCACGACGGCGCCGGCGATCGCGATCGCTGCGATCGAACCGATTCGCTTGATGTTCACAGGGGTCCCTTCGGGAATGTCATTGCAGGCGGGACCGCTGCTGGTCCCTCGGGCCGGTGCTGACCCGGGAGCGACTGTAGGGACGCGAGGTGACGGGGATGACGCTCCTCGGTGAACGGGAGGTGAACGAGGGGTTGTCCCGGCTCGGGCGCCGGGCATGCGGTTCCCGGAGGGTGCAGGATCGGGTCACCGTGCGTGGGCGCGGACGATGCGATCGCATCGGTTCCGCGGTGCGGGTTCCGGTCTGGAGGCGCGACACGCCTCCGCCTCGTCGCCTGCGGTCCGGTGGGTGCGGACCGGACGACGGGGTGCGGCGGGCGCTGACCGGGGCGCGGACCTGTGCGAGCCGGCCGGAGCGCTGCGCTGCGGTGCGGGCAGGACGGGGCGTCGTGACCGCACCGTGGGTCGTGGGTCGTGGGTCGTGGGTCGTGGGTCGTGGGTCGTGCTGCGCTGCGGTGCGCTGCGCTGCGTCCCGGTCCGACCGGGCGCCCGGGTCAGGCCGGGATCGTGTTGCGGTGGGTCTCGACGGCGACGAGCTTCTCGCCCGCGATGTGCAGCACGGCGAAGTCCCCGACCGAGAGCATCGCGGCCCGACGGAGGTCGAAGCGACGGCGGTCGTCGGCGGTGGCCGAGGCGATGCGCGCGATGATGTCCGGCAGCACCGGACCGTGTGAGCACAGCACGGCGGACTTCGCCTTCGCGATCCGCTTCTGCACGAGGCCCTTGACGTCGGCGGCCCCGCGGTCGTGGGCGTCCTGGCTGATGTCCGTCGTGCTCGAGACCCCGACCTTCGTCCGCGCAGAGAGCGGCTCGACGGTCGCGAGGCACCGAGCCGCCGTGCTGCTGACGATCTTCTTCGGACCGAACGCCGCGACGGGAGCCGCGACGGCCTTGGCCTGGGTCCGTCCGACCGGCAGCAGCGGACGGGTGGCGTCGGGGCCGTCCCAGTCCGAACCGGGCACGGTCTTCGCGTGCCGGAGGGCGATCAGCGCGAACGTCCGGTGCTCACCCGCAGCGACACGGTCGGCGAACCGGTCGAGGATCGCGACGTCGCGTTCGTACGTCAGCCGAGCCCGTGCCTGGTCGACGGTCACCCACTCGATCGCGGCGACCTCGTCGTTCGGTCGGAACTTCCCCGCCCGTTCGTACTCCTTCGAGCCGACGCGGGCGGACCAGTAGTGCACGACCTTGTCGCGACCGCTCGGGAGCACGTACTCCGCGGTGCCGAGCGGGGCGCCGAGGTGGACGCGGTACCCGGTCTCCTCGTCGATCTCCCGCACGGCGGTCGTCGGGATGCTCTCACCGGGGTCGACCTTGCCCTTCGGCAGGGAGACGTCCTGGTGGTGGTCCCGGTGGACGAGCAGCACCAGCGGCACTCCGTCCCGTTCACGCCAGACGACCGCGCCCGCCGCGACGACGGGCCCCGTGGGGCCGCCGCTCACCGAGCCGAACGCTTCCGGGCCGAGATCTTCCGCATGAGCACATTCTGCACGTCGTCGAGCGGACGGCCGTCCGGGTCCGTGGAGTGGCGCGTCCACTCGCCGTCGGACTCGAGGTGCCACGAGCTCGTCGACTCCGCCATCGCGAGTTCGAACATCTCCTCGACCTCGGTCACGTGGGCCGGGTCGGTGAGCCGGACCAGTGCCTCGACGCGACGGTCGAGGTTGCGGTGCATCATGTCGGCCGAGCCGATGAACACGACCGGGTCGCCGTCGTTGTGGAACGTGAAGGCACGCGAGTGCTCGAGGTACCGGCCGACGACGCTGCGCACGCGGATCGTCTCGCTGACCCCCTCGATGCCCGGCTTCAGCGAGCAGATGCCGCGCACCCAGACGTCGATCGGCACACCGGCCTGGCTTGCCAGGTAGAGCGCGTCGATGATCTGCTCGTCCACCATCGAGTTGACCTTGATCCGGATGCCGGACGGCTTGCCGGCCCGGGCGTTCGCGGCCTCGGCCTGGATCCGCTTCACGAGCCCCTTGCGCAGGTGCAGCGGTGCGACGAGCAGCCGCTTGAACTTCTTCTCGATCGCGTAGCCCGACAGCTCGTTGAACAGACGGGTGAGGTCCTTACCCACGGTGTCGTCCGCGGTGAACAGCCCCATGTCCTCGTAGATGCGCGAGGTCTTCGGGTTGTAGTTGCCCGTGCCGATGTGGCTGTAGTGCTTGAGGGTGCCGCCCTCCTGCCGGATGACGAGCACGAGCTTCGAGTGCGTCTTCAGTCCGACCAGGCCGTAGACGACGTGCACCCCGGCCTTCTCGAGCTTGCGCGCCCAGGTGATGTTGTTCTGCTCGTCGAAGCGCGCCTTGATCTCGACGAGGGCCAGCACCTGCTTGCCCGCGGCGGCGGCGTCGATCAGCGCCTCGACGATCGGGCTGTCGCCGGACGTGCGGTAGAGCGTCTGCTTGATCGCCAGGACGTTCGGGTCGGCAGCGGCCTGCTCGAGGAACGCCTGCACGCTCGTCGCGAAGGACTCGTACGGGTGGTGCACGAGGACGTCGCGCGAGCCGATGGCGCGGAACAGGTCGGGCTTCGTGTTCGGCTCGCCCGGCTGGAACTGCACCGGGGTCGTCGGGACGTGGCGCGGGTAGTGGAGGTCCGGGCGGGCGATCTTCGCGATCTCGAACAGGCCGCCGAGGTCGAGCGGCGACGGCAGGCGGTAGACCTCCTGCTCGGTGACGTCGAGCTCGCGCACGAGGAGGTCGAGGGTCACCGGGTCCATGTCCTCGGTGATCTCGAGACGGATCGGCGGACCGAAGCGGCGACGGAGCAGCTCGCGCTCGAGCGCCTGGATGAGGTTCTCGGCCTCGTCCTCCTCGATCTCGACGTCCTCGTTGCGCGTCACGCGGAAGACGTGGTGCTCGAGGACCTCCATCCCCGGGAACAGGTCGTCGAGGTGGTTCGCGATGAGGTCCTCGAGCGGGATGAAGCGCATGCGCCCGGAGCCGTCGTCGGGCAGCGCGATGAAGCGCGAGAAGTTCTGCGGCACCTTGAGGCGCGCGAACTCCTGCCGCTGCGACTTCGGGTTCCGGACCCGGACCGCCAGGTTCAGCGACAGGCCGGAGATGTAGGGGAACGGGTGCGCCGGGTCGACCGCGAGCGGCATGAGCACCGGGAAGATCTGCTCGTTGAAGTACTCCCGCATGCGCAGGCGGTCGGCCTCGTCGAGGTCGGACCAGTGCTCGATGTGGATCCCGGCGGCGTCGAGGTCCGGCTTCAGCGACTCGATGAAGGCAGCCGCGTGCCGGTCCTGCAGCTCGTGCGCCTTCCGCGCGATGTCCCGCAGGACGTCGCTCGGCGCGCGGCCGACGTTGGTCGGGACCGCGATGCCGGTGTCGATGCGACGCTTGAGCCCCGCGACGCGCACCATGAAGAACTCGTCGAGGTTGGACGCGAAGATCGCCAGGAAGTTGGCACGCTCGAGCAGTGGCTGCGTGCGGTCCTCGCCCAGTTCGAGCACGCGCTGGTTGAAGCGCAGCCAGCTCAGCTCGCGGTCGAAGTAGCGGTCCGACGGCAGCGACTCGTGCTCGATCTCGACGACCTCGTCGAAGTCGTCGAGGTCGGGAGCGACGGATTCGCCGTCGAGCTGCGGTTCGGTGTCCATGTCGACATCCTGCCACCAGCCCCCTCTGCTCGGAGGAGCACGGGTGACCGCTGGGGAAACCACGCGTGAACGACCGCCCTGTGCAGGAGTGTCACCGACGAGCGCGAACGTGCCCCTCGGACTGGGGAGGAAACGTCACGATATACGGACGGTGACATTGTCGGGCTCCGCGGGTATGGTGGGCGGCGTTCAGGCCTCCGGGGGGATTCCACTGCGCGGGGGTGCAGGTACGAAGAGAATGAGGTTGACCATGTCGCGTGTCCTTTCCACCGAGCAGGCGAAGACCGCCATCCGCCAGATCCAGTCCATCGTGAACGGCGGGTTCACGGACCAGATCTCGCAGCTCGACGCCCAGGGGCGCATCCTGTCCGACTCGAACGTGTGGGACGGCCCGCTCGCCTCGACCTTCCGTGGGTCGACCTGGCCCGAGACCAAGGCCGCCCTCGACAAGGCGAAGACCGAGCTCGAGCAGCTCCGCACGCAGCTCGACAAGATCTCGCAGGACATCTTCACCGCGGGTGGCGGCGCGTAAGCACCCACCCCACACCCGGTCCACCGTCACGGTGGGCCGGGTGTTCGCGGTCGGGGGGCCGACCGCACCACAGCACGATGCGTGCAACGCGCGCGACCAGCACGATCAGCACGACCAGTACGTCCAGCACCAGCTCCGGGGGGAACGACCATGGCCCAGATCCACGCCAACATGGATCCGATCGAGTTCGACGACGCGACGGCCGATGCGTTGCAGAGCGCGATGAAGTCCGCGGCGGGGGCGATCAACGGCCAGCGCGGTTCCCGTCGCTCGTACGTCTCCACGGGGTCGCAGGAGTTCCGCGGCCGCTTCGCCCAGCTGTTCTCGTCGAACGCCGATGTGGCCGACTCGGACGCCGACCGGATCGCGACGGCGCTGGAGAAGGTCGCCGGTTGGGTCGGCCAGATGAAGGAAGCCGCGGCGAAGGAGCGGGACAACCGCAGGCGCGCTCGCGAGTGGCAGGAGCGCGAGGACGAGCGGAACGGCTTCCAGGACTTCTGGAACGACACCTTCCACTACGACCCCATGCCGGACATCAAGAACGACGCGCCGCCGACCTTCAAGGAACCGGACGTGCGCGCGCGGCCCCGTGAGACGCCGAACCCGGGTTCCGGTGGGGGCGGAGGCGGCGGGACGTCGTCGGCGCGTCCGAGCGACCTCCGCTCCTTCGCGACCGGTTCGGTGTCGCTGGACAGCGCCCTCGAAGGACGACCAGCCGCGTTGCGGGGGAAGCTCACCGACTTCGCCGCCAAGTGCTCGTGGGGCCACATCGACGCTGACAGCGTCGTCACCGCCTTCGAGCAGTGGCTTGACGCGAACGCCCAGGACGCGAAGTGGGCCACCACCATCGCGGATGCCTTCACCGCGGCCGGCGGCGAGGGCAACGTCTCGACGGTCGCGGACTCCGCGCTCGCCGCGGCCCTCGCAGCCGCCGGTGTCTCCGAGACCCGCCAGGACCTGCAGTTCGAGCCGCCGTCGGCGTACGGCGCCCAGCCCACGACGGGCTTCTCGATGGACCCGGTCAACACCACGACCGGCAACTTCCTCGAACCGGAGCTCGACCTCGGGTTCACCGGTGCCTCGGCCTCGCTCGAGGTCACCCGCATGTACAACTCCCTCGACGAGCACGTCGGGCTCTTCGGCCCGGGTTGGTCGTCGATCCTCGAGACGCGTCTGCTCCTCGACGACGAGGGGGCGACCTTCGTCGGCGCCGACGGCCGACAGATCCGCTTCCCGCGCTCCGGCGAGGGCTGGGACCGCGGTGTCGGCGAGAACCGCTGGCTCGCCGCCGAGGGCGACCTGCTCGTCGTGCGCGACAACGCCGGGGTCCGGATCGACTTCACCCCGTCCGGTCTCTGGACCGGACAGCGCGGCGGGGTCGGGACGGCGGTCCGGGTCGCCCGCGACACCGAGGACCTGGTCGTCCGGCTCGAGCACGAACGCGGCCGCTGGGTCGAGATCGAGCACGTCGACGGACGCGTCGCGGTCCTCCGGGCTTCCGACGGTCGGCGGGTCGAGTACGGGTACGACGACCGCGGGCGACTCGTCAGCGTGACCGACCCCGTCGGTACCCGCCGCTACGGGTGGAACGACGACGACCTCGTCGTCACCGTGACGTCGGCTGCCGGGGTCGTCGAGGTCGACAACACCTACGACGACCAGCGCCGTGTGGTCGAACAGGTCAGTCCGCACGGCCGAGCGGTGCGCTTCGCCTACCTGCCGGGCCGCGTCACGGTCGTGTCCGACCACGACGGCTCGCGCGCGAACTCCTACATCGCCGATGCCAAGGGTCGGCTCGTCGGGGTCATCGACTCCGACGACCGACGACAGTCGATGAGCTACGACCGACACGGCAACCTGGTGTCGGCCACCGAACGTGACGGCTCCGTCACCGTGCATGCCTACGACGACCGCGGTCGGAAGACCCGGACGGTGACCCCCTCCGGCGGTGACATCACCTACGGCTACGACGACCAGGACCGGGTGACCACCGTCGTCACCGAGGCCGGTGCGGTCGTGTCCTACGAGTACCGCGGCGACGACCGCGACCCGTCCGTGATCGTCGATCCGGTCGGCGGTCGCACCGAGCTCACGTGGACAGGCGGGGTCCTCACCCACGTGGTCGACCCGACCGGGATCGTACTCGACCTCGAGCACGACGAGTTCGGCGAGCTGGTGGCGACCACGAACGCGGTCGGGGACACCGCGCGGATCGAGCGTGACGCTGCCGGTCGTCCGGTCGCCGCGGTCAGCCCGTCCGGCGCACGGACAGAGTACCGCTGGGACGCGGCGGGGCTCCTCGTCGAGCGCCGGGACGCCGACGGTGCCGTCTGGCGGTACGAGCACACGGCCGGTGGGCGCGTCGCATCGATCACCGATCCACTCGGTGCCCGCACCACCTTCGAGTACGCGGCGAGCGGCGAGCTGGCGACCACCGTCGACCCCCTGGGTCGGCGGGTCACGCGGACGTTCGACGACCAGGGGAACGTCGCCGCGCTCGCCCTGCCGGGTGGCGCGGTCTGGACGTTCGCGCACGACGGGTTGTCGCGCCTCCAGGCCGTCACCGACCCGACGGGCGCGACCTGGCGACACGAGTACGACGCCAACGGCGGCCTCGCCGCCACCGTCGACCCGACCGGCGTGCGGCAGGAGGTCGCGCGGGACGTCGCGACCGGCGTCGCGACCCTGCGCGATGCGTTCTCCGCCACGACGTTCCGGTTCGACGAGTTCGGGCGACCGGTCGAGCAGACGAGTGACGAGACCGGATCCGAGCTGGTGACGTACGACGCAGCCGGACGGCCCGTCGAGCTCGTCGACGGCGAAGGTGGCCTGACGCGCATCGAGCGCGAACTGGGTGGTCGGGTGACCGGAATCGTCAGCCCGTCCGGCGCCCGCTCGACCTACGAGTACGACGCGTGCGGGCGTCCGTCCGCGGCCGCCGACGCCACAGGAGCGCGGACGACGCTCACGTACGACGCGGACTCCCGCGTCGTCGCCCGGGCGCTGCCCACCGGCGAGGTCGAGGAAACCACCTACGACGCCGTCGGCCGCGTGGTCGCGCAGACGACGGCGGGATCCGGCACGAGCCGGTACCGCTACGACCGGGCCGGGAGGCTCGTCTCCAGCCACGACGCACGCTTCGGTCACCGACGGTTCCGCTACGACGCTGCAGGGCAGCTGGTCGAGGCCGTCGACGGGCTCGGGGGCACCACCCGCTTCGCCTACGACGAGCGGGGGCGGCTCACCGAGGTCACGGACCCCGCCGGCGGTGTCACGCGGCGCCGGTACGACGGAGCGGACCGCGTGGTCGCGGTCGTCGACCCGCTCGGTCGCGAGACGACGGCGCGGTACGACGCAGCCGGTCGCCAGGTGGAGCAGACCGACCCCGAGGGCCGGACCACCAGCTGGACCTTCGACGCCGCCGGCCGTGCGACCGAGGTCCTGGTCGACGGCCGGCTGGTGAGCGAGACCCGACGCGACGCCGTCGACCGCACCGTCGTCGTCACCGACCACACCCGTGGTGCGGGCCGGACGGTCGACCACGAGCTCGAGTACGACCGCCGCGGGCTCCTCGTCCGACGGAGCCGGGGTGGGCGTTCCGTGCGGTGGGAGTACGACGCCGACGGCAACCGGACCGCGCGGATCGACCCGACGGGCGCACGGGTCGAGTGGCGCCGTGATCCGGTGGGCCGCGCCGTCGCCGTCGAGCGACAGGGGCTCGCCGCGGCGACCTTCGCCCACGACGCAGCCGGGCGGATCGTCCAGGCGTCGACCGGCGACGTCGTCCAGTCGTGGTCGTACGAGCGGGGCGCGCTGGTCGCCCACACGACGACGACGCCCGACGGTGCGATGGTCACGCGCATCGAGCGCGACGACCAGGGCCGGATCGTCGCGCTCGACGGTCCGGACGGTCGTGTCGAGTACGAGTACGACGATGCCGGGCAGCTCGTCCGCGCGGGCGACTCCGCGTGGGAGTACGGCCACGGCGGGCGGCTGCTGCGCGAGGTCGTCGACGGTGCTGCGACGACGTTCGAGTACGACGCCGCGGGGCAGCTCACGGCCTCCGTCCGGGACGAGGAGCGGACGGAGTACCTGTACGACGGGCTCGGTCGACGGATCCGTCGTACCCGCCCGGACGGGTCGACCGAGGAGTACGCCTGGTCCGACCTCGGGTCGCTGACCGCCGTCGTGTCGCGGGACCGTTCGTACGGCGAGACCGGTCGGGCCGAGGTGTGGACCGACGTGCTCGGAGAGCTCGCCGAGGTCGATGGCGCCGAGGTGTGGTGGGACTCCGCCGCGCCGCTGCCCGCGATGGTGTCGATCGGCGGGGAGAGCGTGCTCGACCTGCCGGGCGGCGCGGTCGCCGTGGGTGATGCCTGGTCGATCGCAGGCTGGCGGAGCGCTCGTTCCACGGACCCTTCGGACCCGTGGGCGGTGCTCGCATCCGTCGGTGGACCGGCACTGCCGCCTGGTGTCTCGCTCACCGCTGACGGAGGGCTGTCAATCGCGGGGCTGGAGTGGCTCGGGGCGCGCGTGTACGACCCGGCGGCGCGGGGCTTCTTGTCGACGGACCCGTTGGCGCCCGTGCTCGGTGCGGCGTGGTCGGCGAACCCGTACTCGTACGCCGGGAACGATCCGATGCACGCGATCGACCCCCTGGGGCTCCGACCGGCGACGGATGAGGACCTGGCGGCGTACCGGGATGCGAACCAGAGCTTCCTGTCGCGGGCTGCGAGCTGGGTCGGTGACAACTGGGAGTACATCGCCGCCGGAGCAGCGATCGTCGCCGGGGTTGCGCTGATGTTCACCGGCGTGGGCGGCCCCGTCGGTGTTGCCTTGATCGGAGCTGCGTCGAGTGCGCTCTTGGCAGGGGGGGTTTCCATCGGAACGCAGAAGGCAGTCAACGGCAGTGTCGATTGGGGCAAGGTCGGCGTCGACACGCTCGTAGGCGGGGTGAGCGGAGCGGTCGGAGGGCTAGCCGCGACGGGGTTGTCAAAGCTCGCTCCGATCGTCGGTCGATCTGCGAACCCAGTCGTTCAACGAGTCTCCTCAGCCGTGTTCTCGTCGACTGGTAGAGCCGCTGGCTCGTCGGGCGTTTCGGGAGCTGCCACGAACATGATCGAATATGGCTTCGACAAGGATCACGGACCCCGGACTATTGGGGGATACGCGCAAGCAGCGGCCTCAGGCTTCGGCTCCGGCGCCGGGCTGAGCGTCGTCGGAAGTAAGATCACCTCGGCGGTGACATCCAATCTGCCGATAACGCCGCAGTATCCCGCGAACTGGCATCCTCACGCTGTCGCTCCAAACGTTGCGCGCTGGACTTCGGTCGTCGGCGAGACCACCGACCGACTGATCGGCGGCGCCGGTAGTGTTGCTTCCGAGATGTTGGACCCTGACGGCGACCGCGGAGGCGACCTGCTGCAAGACGGTATCAATGGCATGATCGACGGCTCGATCGGTTCTACGAAGCCTAAACACTGACGCGGGTCGGCCAGGCGCGCAAGAGTCATCGATGCAAGGAGTCAGAGTTGATGCGGAAAGAGCGCTCGATGCGGTCGAGAAGAATCATTTTCTCCTCATGGCTGATCGGAATGGTGCTGATATTCACCGCGATTTTTGTCGCGCCGGTGACGCTGAAGGCATATGACGCCGCCCACCCGCTCGTGGTGGAGTGCCGTATCATCGCGGCGACTGCGGGTGACGGATCATCGAGATCTGTGCGTGGTATTGGTGCATCGTTCAATCAGGTGCGCCTTGATTCTTCAGACTGCGGCGTCCTGTTCATACGCAGAGGTGTGTCGGCAAACAATGCTTCACAAATTGCAGCGGAGTTTCAATATGGTCGCCGTTACGAGTTGCAGTTTGGTGCCGCTTCGTACCGTTTCCGCGATCTGCTTCGAACCTTGCACCAGGCGGTCGAGGTTCAGCGCTTGAATTAGCGAGAGCTTCTGAGTGCCCGCGTGCAGGCTTGTCTCAAGCGCCGGGAGTCAGCTGAGAGATGGAAGTGTACGAGACTACTTGCGGTGGTGCTCTTCTTCGGACGGCAAATGAGCTGCTGACATGAGGGTCGAGCAGAGAGCGCCGGGCGCTCGGAGTACGTAGCGGCAGGCGCCGAGTCCCGAGTGCATGAGTGAGGTGCAAGGATGAACGATGCTCGCCGGGGAGTGATCCAGAGGCGGGTCAAGGTGTTCGCCGTGCTTACGCTTATCGTGTTTGGGCCTCTCGCCCTCCTGATCGGAGGGCCGTTGGCTCTTGTTGCTTATGACAAGTCACACCTCATCTCCATTGATTGCACGGTCACGAGTGCAGAGTCAGCTGTTGGCTCTACACGTTCGTCGAAGGGGATCGGCAGTTCCACGAACCGGGTTTTCATCAAGACGAACTGCGGAGAGTTTGTTCTCGGCGCCGGCGTGACTACTGTCAACCGCGCTGAGATAGCAAACGAGCTTGATCGCGGAGGCCGCTACGAATTTGATATCGGCGGAGGGTCCTGGAGGTTGCGGGGCTTCCTTGAAGCCGTCAGCATCGCTCGCGTGGTGTATGGCTACGAGCCTGTCGGGGGCAGCTGAGCGCCTTCAGCTGCTGTTCCTCGACCGGACCTTCGGCAGTTCGCGGGTACTCGGCGGGCCCATCGGCAGTTCGGAGCCGTCTCGAGCACCGCGGGTACCACCGTCGAGCACTCGGTGACCGGTGAGGACATGTCGTGGAATGACGTTCTGTGGAGCACAGCGTCTGGTGGGTTGCCCACACATGCCCCTTCCCGACAAGTACACCCAGACGAACTTCGACACGCTCCGCAAGGTTCCGTACACGCAGACGCAGACCTGGGACGGCCTCGTCGGTAGCGGACGCAATGCGGTCGCGTTGCGTGGCGGAGCGTTGATGGGTGCCGGTGTCGGCGCGGGGGCGGACACGGCCCACGATGTCGTGAGCGATGTGTTTGGGTGATGAGGTGAAGAAGAGAGTACGCGTCTACCGTCCCCTGACCGGCGGTGCGCTCGTAGGCAATCTCGTGCTCGTCGTGGTCGCGATCTGTGTGGCCTTCATTCTCGGTCTCACGCAGGTGAGCCTGTCGGTCGTCCTGTCCAACCTCGTCGTCGGGATGGTGGCAGCCGGCGTTCTCGCCTACATCGGGTCGGGCTGGGCGATGGCGGGCATAGCTCTGGTGTTCTTCCTCGGGCCGGTCGTCACACGGTTCGTGCTCGACGGCGCGCAGCTGTCCATCCGGGTCTGGTTCATGGCCATCTTGGCGGGTTGGATCCTGGGAGCACTGGTGCGTCGTACACGGGACCGCGAGCTGCCCCCGCGCGGGTCGGAGGAGCGACCGGTCCTGCAGTGGTGGGTTCGTGGGAAGCGCTTCGAGGAACGCAACCCGACGCTCGCGCAGGTCGAGGCCAAGATACGAGCCCTCGACGGCCGGGATCGAACGCTTGTCATCCTGCGTGACCGAGCGCGGGAGCTGGACCTTTGTGGGGACGCTGCAACCGGTATCCTCGTGTTCCGGACCGAGGACACGAAGGACGAATCTCTCTGGGAAGTTCCGTTCAGTGCAGAAGTCGACGATCAGGATTCGGTCGAGACCGCGATGGGGGACGTGTCCGCACCGGTTGCTCGTGGTCTGCTCGTGGATGCGGATGAAGCGTCATCCATCGCTCGGGGGTTCCATGGCGGGAGGACCGTCGCCGGTTCGGCCGGGATATGGCGCGGGGAAGACGTGTTGACGGTCCGGCCCTCGCTGCCCTGAGACCCTCTGGGCGGTGCGATGGGCTTCGCGCGCCTCGCCGCGTTGAGCGGCGGTAGTCGCCGACGACGACGCTCCGTCTGTGAACATCTGCGGCGCCGATCCCGAGGCGAACTCATCCTCGCCATCGGCTCCGATGACCTGAACGGCGAGCTGGCGACGACCGTCGACCCCCTGGGTCGGCGGGTCACGCGGACGTTCGACGACCAGGGGAACGTCGCCGCGCTCGCCCTGCCGGGTGGCGCGGTCTGGACGTTCGCGCACGACGGGTTGTCGCGCCTCCAGGCCGTCACCGACCCGACGGGCGCGACCTGGCGGCGCGAGTACGACGTTAACGGCGGCCTCGCCGCCACCGTCGACCCGACCGGCGTGCGGCAGGAGGTCGCGCGGGACGTCGCGACCGGCGTCGCGACCCTGCGCGATGCGTTCTCCGCCACGACGTTCCGGTTCGACGAGTTTGGGCGCGTATTCGATGTCTCCGGGTCCTCACACGGTCGCGGGTCTGGCTGAGTCAATCGGGAGTCAAGCGACAGTTGGCGCGCTGACTGGCGGCACAACGGCTTACCGGCCGAAGTGGCTCGATAAGGAAACCGCCGCGACGTTCTCTCGCGGCATCTACCGCTCCGGATATTCGCACGGCGACACGTTGTTGAGCAGAGCAGGCGCTGACGGGCCTCGAAAAAACTCTGGCGGCTTCTGGTCTCGAGATGCACCCACCAGTGTCGCCCAGGTGCGCGAGGACAAAGCGATTCTGCCAGTCTGGCGGGATGCCGATGGCAATGTGACCGGGCCAAGCCCTCTGAGTCACGGTTACACGGCAAGTTTCCGTAGCGGTACACCGATGTACAAGGGTAAGGTCGCGCCTCAGACCGGAGATGATGGTCATGTGTACGCAGGTGGAACACCGCAGGTGCACATTCCCAGGTCCTACAAGCATGGGAGCATCGTTGATAAGTGGGAGATCTTCTGACGGCGAACTGCGTGAAGCACTCGTCGATCGACTCGGTTGGATCGCGGGTTTGGCAGCCGCTCTGCCCGAGGAGCGGGCTGCCGCAGCGCTGACGAGGTATGCTGAAGGACTTCGTGAACCTGAGTCGTGGATGATGCAGGTTCACAAGGATGTTGCATTGCTCCTTCGAGCGGGGCCGGGGAGTCTTTCTGATCAATATTTCGTCCGGGACGACGGTACTCCAGACATCGAAGTTTCCGAGCGCTTTGTTGCCCTCATCGAGGACGCGCGGAGGTTGAATAGCGCGCTCGAGGCGAGATCTTGAGAGCTTTCGGTCGGGAACGTTCGTACCGGGAGGTCCCACGCAATCGTCGACTCTGAATCAGTTCGGACGCCCTGCGGCGAGTAACGTGAAGAGTGTGTTCAGTAACGGAGCCAATGCAGTGAGGACTTGGACTTCAGCGGGCGTTGGGGCCACTCTTGGTGTCGGAAACGACGGCATGCGGGAGGCTCTCAAGAGCTTGGGTGGACCGTGACGAAGAAGCCGAGCCGACCCAGACCGGACGGTGGTGGCGTCCGGCAGCCGAAGGGGGTGCTGATCGCTTGCGGAGTGCTCGTCGTTGTCGGCACGCTGATCCCTCTCCTCTTTGCTGGTAGGGCTGCTTCCCAGGTGCTCGTGTACGCGCTGATCGGAGCATTCTTCGGATGCCTTGTTGGCGGTTTGAGCCTGCGCTTCCGCCCGGTCACGATAGGGATGCCGATAGTCGTGGTGCTGATCTTCGTGGCGCTGTTCGTGTTCCAGCGGCTCGACGGGCTATGGGCCTTTTCCGTACCGCCCTATCTGTTCGGATCTTTCGCTGCCGCCAGCGTGGGATCGCACCTTCGTCATCAGACCTGGACGGCGCGAGAGCGTCGGCTGACTGATCGCATGTGATCTGGAGTCGTGATGTTCAAGATGTCGCTGCAGCGCGATGATGGCTCTCCGGACGCTGAGGTTGTGCCCTGGTCAACGTCCGAGGTACGTCTGAGCCTTGGGAGAGAGGGTGCCCGACTAGGGCGATCGAAGCGGTTCGTCGAGGTCGAGTGCGGTGGTGTCTTCGGGCGGTTCCTCCGATCGGATCTCGAAGCGCTCCTCGCCGGGCAAAAGCGGGTCATTGAGTCGTTGACGGAAGAGCCGCTCCTGTACTTTGCATCACCGATCGATCTAGCTCCCACGTCTTTTGCGATGAAGTCGATGATCGACGTGGCGCAAGGCTCGGTCGCCCTTCTGGTCGAGTCCGAAGACCCACGTCCGCTAGCGGTGTTGACGGCGGCCGAAATCGACGAGGCCCGTCGATGGCTGGCAATGTGACTACGACCGCGCTGGGACCGCTTCAATACCCTCGCGGCCTTCGGCTGTTGGAGGGCGGAGCGGCCTCGGCCAAGGGCGACGCAGTCCTTGGTGTTCTCGCACGAGCGGGCATCTCTCCCGTGCTCGGGCAGGCGGGCCAATCAATGATCTCGAGTGCGGTTCATGGAGCGGGATCAAGGGCCGCGGATGAAGGAGCGAAGATCGGGTGGAGCGGCGATGCAAGGGATATCTCGCTGCGACCGGGATCGGAGCCGCAACTTCGACCGGTTTCAGCGCCGCCCCGATCGTGCGCCGGCTGACCGGACGTGAGAAGCGCGGCCTAGTCGGAGGATCGAGAATACCCTTGACGCCAAACTGCCTCGTCAACTGGCACACTCACGCCGTTGCTTCGAACGTTGACCGCTGGAGCTCGTTCGTCGGCGAGACCCACGACGGACTGATCGGCGGCGCCGGAGCTGTTGCTTCCGAGATGATGGACCTTGAAAGCGACCGCGGAGGCAACCTGGTTCAAGACGGTATCAACGGCATGATCCGCATCCGCCCGGGCGGTCGCGGGGAACGACTTCATCTCAGGAGCATCCGGATCGCGGGGGAGGGTGACTGTGGCGGCGAGATGGAGGACCGGTGAAGGAACCGAAGGCTGAGTCGGGACCAGGAAGACGGGTGGGAGGGCGCTTCTACCGTGCCCTCGCGCTCATCGTCGTCATCGCTTTGATTGCGCTGGTCGGCCCGTTCGCGCTGAGTCGGATCGACGCCGCCCATCGTGTGCAGATCATCTGCTTCGTGAATGCGGCAGAGCCGCTCAAAGGAGGGAGCGTGACGAGGACGGGTTTGGGTACGTCGTTCAATGAGATCGAGATCACAACGAGTGACTGTGGGGAACTCTTGCTGCGTGAGGGGGTGACAGCTGACAACGCTTCGGAGCTCGCTGGGCAGTTGAAGAGCGGAGGCAATTACCGATTCGAGACCGGGGAAGGGTCCTACGCTATCCGGTCCGTGCTGCGGCTGATCGGTCGGGATGTGACAGTGGAGCGACCAGTTCAAGTCCGTTGATCACGTCTGACCAAGTCGGCGGCTACTCCTTGGCCGAGATCGCTCAGTCGTTTCAGCGCTCCAGTCGCCGATTGGACCGGCAGCGACGTTGGCGGCGGAGTGGCCGGTCCCGCAGGTGGAACGCTCGGGCAGAAGCTGTGGCCCCTGACCAAGGAGCTTCTCAGCAATGGGGCAGTCGCGAGGGGGTGCAGTAGCCGGAACGACGAATTGAGAGCGAGGGGTGCGTGTCGCACAGCAGGCTGAACCGTAGCCACTTCTCACCGAGCCGGCTGTCGGTCGTCAGGGGGCGACTCGTCACGGGGCGGTGCCAGAGGGTCGGGGATGGGAGCGAGGATGAGAAGAGAACGGGTCAGGAAGGCGCAGGTGAGGCGCGCGTCGGGGGCGAAGCGAGGGAACCGATTCGTCTTCGGGATGCTCGGGGTGATCGTCCTCGGAGTCGCTGGGCTCCTGGTAACAGGGGAGCTGTTCAGGCACTACGACCGGGAGCACCCCATCTGGGTGACCTGCGTTGTCGAATCGGCGTCTCCCGCTACGGGTGGATCGACGTCAGGACGTGGGATCGGGGCCACGTACGATCAGGTCGAGATCGCCACGGATGGCTGTGGACCACTCGTGCTGCGCCGGGGCGTCGACGAGGCCAACAAGGAGCGTCTGGCTGCAAGCTTCAAGCGAGGCACTGGTCACCGGTTCGCGGTGGGCGCTGCTTCCTACCGGTGGCGTTCGGTGCTGCACTTCTTCCGGACGCCGGTGATCGTGACGGATTCGGCACCACTGCCCGAAGAGGGTCGAGGTTGACAGACAGACAGGTGCGTCGCGAGGCGTCGGAGCCTCGACGCTGGGGATCGCCATGGTGCTGACGTAGTTGACCGTGCCGGAACGGGAGCAGGGTCGGAGCCACCCAGCCTGATACGTTGGATGCAGGCGCCGGCCCTGCTGGCGCCTGACATCGAGTACCGCGCACAGGGGGCGCCGGCGCTCGAGGGGGCGTGTGAGATCGGCCGCGTGTCGGCTGGAGCACGGAACTTCGGGGACGTCCGGCGCGCGAGTGCTGACCGCGAAGGACCATCATGACGACGCCGAACAACGGGCAGCCCGGCGACTGGCAGCCGAACAACGGGCAGCCGAACCAGCAGCAGGCGCCCGGCTTCCAGCAGCCGGACCAGCAGGCGCCCGGCTTCGGCCAGCCGAACGGGCAGCAGATGCCCGGCTTCCAGCAGCCGGGCCAGCAGGCGCCTGGGTACCAGCAGCAGCCCTACGCCGGCGCGAGCGGGAGCGTTCCCCCCTGGCAGCCGCCGACCCCGGAGAAGAAGGGGAAGAACGTCGCACTCCGGATCCTCATCCCGGTCGTCGCCGTCATCGCCGCGGTGGGTGCGTCGCTGGGCGTCCGCGCGTTCTTCAACGCCACCGCCGAGCCCTCGCCGTCGGCCCTCGCGACCGAGGCGGCGAAGCAGGTCAACGAGAACTACACCTTCCCGCTCGAGCTCGACGAGGTGACCCGCTGGGACGGCGTGACGGCCGACGGCGCGCAGCTCGAGTACGCCTACACGATCGACTCCTCGGTCGATCCGGCGAGCCTGACCGCGGCGGACCTCAAGTCGTCGGTCGTGTCGAACGTCTGTCAGAAGAAGGAGTCGCGCGACCTGCTGTCGAAGGCGATCGTGATGCGGTACTCGTACCTCTTCGACGGCACGGACCGCACGATCGACTTCTCGGTCACCAGCGCCGACTGCTGACCCCGGGCGGAGGCTGAGGAGGGGTGACTCCTGCACGCCGGGTCTTCCACGCGCTCCTCGCGGCGGTGGCGCTGGCCAGCAGCGGGCTGATCGAGCTCGGGCACTTCGGCGTCCAGGGCTGGGCGTTCGCCGTCGTCACCGTCGTCGGACTCGGCTACGGTGCGGCGCTCGTGCGCGTCGGCGCGGCGGGCTGCCTCGTACCGACGGTGCTGTTCCTCGGGAGCTTCGTCGTGCTCGTCGTCCTCGTCGACCACACGTCGGACTGGGGGTCGCTGCAGTACGGGTGGCTGCCCGCGGTGCTGGCCGGTGCGCTCCTCGCCAGGGTGCTGTTCCCGGACGTGGGGGCGAGGCGGCGCAAGGAGACGACGGGCCGCGGGCTGCGCACGGCGGGTGGGGAGTGGCTGCGTGAGCTCGGCCCGTTCATGCTGTGCACGGGCGCGTTCTGCGCCGCCGCGCTGGGGGCGATCCTGCACGGCGAGGGTGACGAGGCGCTGCGCTACGACGACGCACTCCGGCGGACCGGCGTGGTCGTCACCGGTGAGGTCGTGCACGTCGAGCGTGTGCACGTCACCGGGTACAAGGGGCGAGGGCACAGCGAGTACACGCCGGTGACGCGGCAACGGTACGAGGGCGTGGAGTACGAGACGACGCTCGACGAGTACACGGTGTCGAGCGATCCAGACTTCTACCGGGTCGGACAGCGCCTGCAGATCATGGTCGACCCGGACGATCCGACGACCGCCGGCGTCCGGTCCGAGGAGCTGCACGGGATGTTCGCGCGGAACGTCGACGACGGTCGCAACTACGCGTTCACCGCGCTGCCGCTGCTGGCCGTGGGTGCGCCGCTCCTCGCGGTGCAGACGGTCGAGGGCATCATCCAGAGGATCCGCACCAGGCACACGCGGCGGTGGGCGAGAGCCAGGCGGCAGGTGCTCGCCGCTCGACGGCGCGCTCGCCGTCTGGCCGCCGGTGTCGCGTCAGCCCACCGCGCTGGATCGTTCCCGCCACGCACCCCGACCGAGTGAGCGCGCGACCGCCACCGGAGCAGAACGCGACAGCACGAGGCGACCGCCCGACGGAGCGGGCCGTCCGTCGGACCGGCACCGCGCCTCCAGGACGGGTCGTGCGGGATCAGCCGCCGACGGTCAGCGCGGTAGCCCGCTCACCCACGCGCGGAAGGTGACGGCATCGCTGTCGCGGAGGACGACTGCCGGTGCGTCCTGCGCGTCGTACAGGAGCGCGAGGCTCTCCGGCGGCAGACCGGCCAGCTGTCGACCCCCGAGCGACGTCGGGGCGACGAGCGCAGGGCTGGCGAGGAACGCGAGGGGCTGCGAGTCGGATTCGACGACCCCTGTCCTGCCGTCGATGAGCGCGCGGACCTCTCCGGGGTGCAGCGCGACGACGTCGCCGCCGACGAACAGGCGGATCACCGGACGCAGGCGACCGCCGGGACCGAGCGGGGCGGTGGTCCAGTCGGCGCTACAGGCGACCCCGCGCCAGGGTGGGATCGGGACGCCGTTCGGTCGGAGCGCTGCTTGGGCCGTCGCGCGGGGACGGACGACGCGCTCCTGCAGGTACGCCTCGAGCTCCGCGTAGCCGCGGGCCAGGCCCATCACGGAGAAGAGTCGCTTGCCGGTCACGTCACGTGCCTGCAGGCCGCCGTACTGGTTGGCGATCGGCAGCACCGCAGCGATCTCGCCGAGGTCGGCGCGGCGCTCCTGGTGGAGGCCCTGACGGACCAGCAGGTGGTCCTCCATGGCGAGCACCCGTGTCCGGCGCATCGAACGGGACAGCACGATGCCCCCGATACCGGCCAGCAGGAGGACGATCGCCACGACGACGAGGCTGGGTTCGACACCGGTCGAGATCGTCGTGGCGGCGCCGAGCGACAGCAGGGCTCCGAGCACGACGAAGACGATGGCGACGACGCGGATGAGGACCCACTGGAAGGTCCGCAGGCGCACGGTGACGAGCGCGCCGCCCTCGCTCGGCAGCGTCTCCCCACGCTCGCGCCGGCGACGGTCGCTGTGCTTGGTCGCCGCCGTCACGGATCTCGTGATGACGAACGCCGCCACCATCGCGATGCCCACGGACGTGATCGTGATCCACATGTTTCGTCCCCCTCGTGCTGCGGCCCGTGGACCGAGTGGCCGACCGCCACGTTCGGACGGTCGACCACTCGATCATGCATCCCCGACCACCAGGTCGTGTTCGGCGATCCCCCCACGGTGCGGTGTGCAGAGTATCAATTCTACGGGGCCGTGCAAGTTCGTATGTCGCCGCCCTGTGGCTCGAACGGGGGTGACGGCGACCTGTGGAGAACGGAACCTCACGGTATTTCAGCGGCTAGGATCGACCACGCAGTCGATTCTTGAGGGGGACGATCGTGATGTTGACGCGCGCCGGGGGGACCGGGACTCGGCAGGGGAGCCGCATCGCGGGAGTGGTGGCCGTCACGGGTGCACTCGCGCTGGTGCTCTCCGGCTGCACCGCCGACCAGGACCAGGTGACGGATCCGTCACGTGTGCTGCAGACCGTGGACACGACGCTCACCACGAACGGTGCGGTGAACGCGATCTCGGACACGACGATCTCGGTCGCCGGCAAGCGCTCGTCGTCGAAGACCGTCGACCACGACGTGAAGGACGCGGCCGGAGACCTGCCGCTCCGGATCACCACCCAGTACACGACCGACAAGCGCTCCGGGACCGACCTCGCCGACCTCGACGGGTACTCCGGTCGCGTCGAGATCGACGTGACCGTCGAGAACCTCACGGTCCGGTCGCAGGACCTCACCTACGACGTCGCCGGAGCCTCCCGTTCGACCCCGGCGCTGGTCGGCGCACCGTTCAGCGTCGCCGCTTCGACCGTGCTCGACGGGGTCGCCCCCGACCGCATCGTGACCGAGTCGGTCGACGGCGGCGCCGCCACCGACGGTGTCGTGAGCACGAACGCCTCCGGCGACGCGGTCGTCCAGTGGGGCCGGCTGCTGGCGCCGCCGACGTCGGGAGCGAGCAGCACGCTGCACCTCGTCGCCGACGTCCGCGACTTCTCGACGCCCGCGATCGACGTCGCGGCGCAGCCCGGACTGACGACGGACCTGTCGACCAGCGGCGTGATGAACGGGGCGTTCGGCTCCGAGACGGACTCCGAGCTCGCGCTGCAACGCCGGACGATCGACCTCATCGCGCAGGTGAACGAGGTGCTCGCCCGTGCCGGCGGCACCATCACCGAGGTCCGCACGAACCTCGAGTCGACGTCCGAGACCCTCGGTGTGCGGACGGCTGAGCGGCTGCAGGAGAGCAGTGCTTCGCTCGCGAGCACGATGCAGTCGCTGTCGGGCGAGCTCGGTTCGCTGAACGGGGACCTCGGCTCGACCGTGCAGGCGACGCAGTCGACGGTGCTGCAGCAGTTGCAGCAGACGACAGGCAGCCTCGATGCGCTGCTCGGTGACACCTCGGCGGCCGCTCCGGCGCCGGTGCTCGACGGCGAGGGCTGTGCCGCGGTCCCGCAGACAGGCACGGCGGGTTCGAGCGTCTACGGGAACCTGCTGCGCGTGTCCGCGCAGCTCGAGGGCTACGCCGAGGCGAGTGAGACCTGCAAGCAGGAGGTGACCGCGCAGCTCGCCGCCGCGGTCGGGCCGGAGCAGCCGGACGAAGCCAGTTGTGCGCTGGGCGAGAACGTCGAATCGCTGACGTGCTCTCTCTTCGCTTCCTCGAAGTCGATCAACCAGTCGCTCGTGGGCCTGGTGAAGGCCGGCGACGACATCGCTACAGTCCTGCGCGGGCAGAAGTTCGAGGATGCGTCGGGCAGCGTCGTCGAGCTCAAGACGACCCTCGACAACCTTTCCAAGGCGCTCGACGACTACCAGGCCGGTGCCGACGCGTCGAAGCTCGCGGGCGCGCTGGACGCTCTGGACGAGAGTTCCACCGCCTTGAGTGCCCGTTCCGACGAACTGCAAGCTGCCCTGCGAGCCGTGCACGAGCAGGCTGACTCGGCTCGGTCGCTCATCGACGGAGCCGGGTTGCCCTTCTCGATGCAGCGTCAGAACGCAGCAGTTGCAGATCAGCTCTGCTTGCTCGCGACGTTGGATCGCATCTCCGACGAAGATGCAGCGCGTCTGCGCGGTTACCTCACGGCAGAGCCCTGCGCGGGAGCTGCACCGGACACGAAGCTGAGCCCCGGACCAGGGTTCGACACACCGATGGATGCGCGCCTCGATGACCAGGCAAACCGTTGGCAAGAAGTCACCGACGGTACGAAGACCGAAGGGGCAGCAGAAGGAACGGTCGGCGGATCGGTGGGAAACCTTCGATCGCAGCTCGATGAACTCCAGGCGGCGATCAAGGAGGTTCGTGCCGCCTCGACAACCGGGGGCTCGAACATCGACAAGACGGTTGAGGACCTTCGCTCCGGTATCGAGAAAGCCCAGTCCCAGCGAACAACTGTTGCGGAGCAGCTCGAGTCCGTGCAGAAGACGCAGCTCGAGCTGGCTGACCAGGTCCAGAAGTCGTTTGCCGATGCTTCCGACAGCTCGACAGACGCGCTCGCTGAGGCGCTGCGGTCGCAGGTCCGCATTGTCGGCAAAGCCTCCGCAACGAGTCGAGATGCCGTCGTCGACGCGTTCGACAAGTCGATCGCCGGCCTCCGCACCACCTCGGGCGAGGTGACGAGCGACTCGAAGGGCACCATCGACGAGCAGAAGGGTGCGCTCCGTGAACAGAGCAGCAGCCTCGCCTCGTCGGTGGACGCGCAGACCGCCGCGAGTCTGCAGCGCATCGACGCGAGCACCAGCGCCTCGGTCCGCGACGTCGAGGGCGCGAGCACGCTGCTCACCGGCGACCTCAACCGCGTGATGCTCGACCTCGGTGACCGCAAGGTCAACGGCTCCGGCATCCTCGGCGCGATGGCCACGAGCGCGGCGAAGTCCGACTCCGCTGACTACCAGCTCGCCCTCGCGTCGCAGAACGCCTCGGGCTACGCCAACGTCCGGGCGGAGGACGTCGCCGGCATCCTCCTGCAGCAGGAGCAGTTCCGCGCCTCGCTCGACCGGGCCGCGAAGCTCCCCGCCTTTCGTCTCGACGTGCCGTCCAGCGCGACGTCGACGACGCTCTACGCCTTCCGGATCGGAGCCGAGCGATGAGCCACGTGCAGGACCAGCCGACCGATGCGACTGCTGACGAGCAGGGCGCAGACGACCCGACCACGACCGATGCTGCCCGGACCCGGAAGCGTCGGCGGACCGCGATCATCGTCGCGGTGGCGGTCCTCGTGGTCGCCGCCGTCGTCACCGCGGTGCTCGCGGTGCGCGTCTCGGCGTCGACCCCGGCCGAGGCGGTCTCCGCGACGGCCCCGGTGCCGATCAGCGTCTCCCACGTTCCCGACGGCACGAAGATCGGGGTCGTGGTCACCCTCGGCGACGGCGAGGGCGCGCAGTGGGATGACGCCGCGCAGGGTGCCCTCGTGGCGCAGCGTCGCCTGGAGCTCGGCGGCACCGACGTGCAGCTCGTGACGAAGAACGACGGCGGGTCGGCCGACGGCGCCCGGAAGGCCGTCGAGGCACTTGCGGCCGACGGCGTCTCGGGCATCGTGGTGGCGACGTCCGGCGACCACGTCCGTGGTGCCTTCACCGCGGCGGCCGACGCCGACATCCCGGTCGTCGCGCCGTACGCGGCCGGCGGTGACGACGCCTGGTCGACCGCGCCGTCGACGGAGTCCGTCGCGTCGGCGTTGCAGGACGCGCTCGGTGACGCTGCGTCGCCGCTGCTCGTGGACCTGGGTGGCGGGGCGCCGTCCGGCGTGCGGTTCGCCCACGTCCTCGATGCGACGAGCACACCCGACCTCGGCGCACTCGCCACGACGATCGCGCAGCGCACCGGCGCGGCGGCGGGCTCCACCGACGCCGCGACGACCGACGGCCAGGACGGAGCCGCGCAGGCCGGCACCACGCGGGGCGGCGCCACGCAGGACGGTGCAGCGCAGGAGGGTGCCGAGCAGGCGGCCCCGGACTCCGACGCCGTCGTCGTCAGCGGTCCGGCCGGTCGACAGGGTGCCCTCGTCGCAGCACTCCAGGAGGCGAACGTCACCGCTCCGGTCGTCCTGACGCCCGAGGCCACCAGTCCTGCCTTCGCGGCGGCGCTCTCCCAGGCGGGCGGCAGCCTCAGCGGCACGTTCCGCACCGTCGGCGTCGAGACCGACGACGCCCGCGCCCTGTCCTCGAACGCCGAGGGTCGTGCCATGTCGGCGTTCCTCGGCGGCGTACGGGTGCTGGCGGACGACGCGGACGCGAAGAACCTGACCGGCGACCGGTCGTTCGCCTCGGTGGCGACCGTGGCCGACGCCCGGAGCCACGACGCCGTCGTCGCCCTGGTGACCGCCGTCGGGGCGGCCCGGAGCACGGACGTGAGCAAGGTCTCCGACGCGCTGGCGGGGCTCGACCTGGGCGCCGACGACGGCCTCGCCGGCCCCGCGCTCGACTTCGGCGCGCGGCAGGCCCTCGGCGACCGTGCCGGTGTGCTCGCCGCCTCCGCACAGGACCTCGGGCTCCGTCCCGCCACCGCGACCGGTGACGACGGGGCCACGCCCGCGCTCGTCTGGTTCTCCGACTCGACCGACTGACCCCGTCCCGACGCACCACCGCACCACCGCACC
The DNA here is from genome assembly GCF_044745105.1 of Curtobacterium sp. NPDC087080. Classification (NCBI taxonomy): domain Bacteria; kingdom Bacillati; phylum Actinomycetota; class Actinomycetes; order Micrococcales; family Microbacteriaceae; genus Curtobacterium; species Curtobacterium sp. NPDC087080. The sequence goes on from NZ_JBIUZP010000004.1 coordinate 342,151, forward strand.
ACCCGCACCGCCGCACCACCCGCACCACCCCGAGGGAGGACCGCCCATGCGCCTGCTGATCGAGCTCGACGACCGCCGCGAGACGATCGAGGCCGACGGGTGGGCGGAGTCCTCCACGCTGGGGGACCTCGTCGCGGCGTCGCTCGGCACCCCGCTCGACCCCGGGACACCCCTGGCGGTCGACGGCCACCGGACGAGCTCGGACACCCCGCTGCGCGACCTCGTGCTCCTCGAGGGGTCCCGGGTCGCCCGCACCACCGAGGAACCGCCGCGCACGGTCGACGGCTGGAGCGTGACCCTGGCGGGTGGCCTCGAGGCGGGGCTCGTCGTCCCGGTGCCGCGCAGCCGTCGGCTCGTCGTCGGGCGGGCTCCGCAGGCCGACGTCGTGCTCCCCACCGAGAGCGCCTCGTGGGAGCACTGCACAGTGGAACGCGAGGACGACGGCGTCCGCGTCCGCGACTCCGGTTCCACGAACGGCACCGTGATCGCGGGGGAGCGCATCGACGACGAGGGCGTGCTGCTCACCGGCACCACGAGCGTCATCGTGGGCGGCGCGGTGCTGCTGCTCCGGCCGGAGCTCCCGGAGACGACGGTGCCGCCGGCGGGGACGCTCCCGAACCTCACCCCGGCCGCCACCGCACCCTTCAACCGGCCGCCGCGGCCCGGTCGCATCACCGACACCGAGCCGGTGTCCCCGCCGACGCGCCGGGACGTCGCCCCGGCGTCGAAGTTCAGCTGGATCACAGTCGCGGCGCCGCTCGTGCTCGCGGGGGCGATGGTGCTCCTCCTCGGGGACGCCCGCTTCGCACTGTTCGCACTGCTCAGCCCCGTGACGGCGATCGGCATGTGGTTCGAGCAGAAGCACCGCCGTGCGAAGAACCTCAAGGAGGAGGAGACGCGCTTCACCGAGGCGGTCGAGACGTTCCGGGGCGAGATCACCGCTGCCGCAGCCGTCGAGGCGGCCCGCCGACAGGACCTCGTGCCCGATCCGGCGACCGTCGTCCGCCGTGCGCTCCTCCCCACCACCGACCTCTGGCAGCGCCGGTCGGACGACGACGACTTCCTCAGCCTGCACGCCGGCACCGGCGACGCGCCGTGGCGTCCCGAGGTCGACCAGCGTGCGGCGTCGTCGAAGCTCGAGGACGAGGCGAAGGCCGCGATCGCGGACAGCCGCCTCACGGCGGCGCCGGTCGTCGCCGACCTGTCGGACGCCGGCGTCGTGGGCATCGTCGGCGACCGCGACGGCGCCCTCGCCCTCGCCCGCAGCCTGCTCGCGCAGGCGAGCGTGCACTGCGGACCGGCGGATCTGACGGTCGGTGTGTTCTGCGACACAGGCCGACAGGACGACTGGTCCTGGGCCTCCTGGCTGCCGCACACCCGCGTCGCGGGCAGCAGTACCGGCGCCCGGTGGATGTCGGCGCAGCGCGACCAGAGCGCCGCCGTCCTGCGCGGACTGCAGGAGTCGCTCGACGAGCTGCCCACCCCGAACCTGCTCGTGGTCGTGGACTCCGACGTGCTCACGGAGGGCCGCGACGCCCCGGCGCGCAGCCTGCTCGGCCAGGGCCGGACGGTCCCCGGTGTCTCGCTGCGTCCGGGGGAACGTCGACAGCGGGTGAGCGGCATCGTCATCGCGACGAACGAGCAGCAGCTGCCGGCCGCCTGCACGTCCATCGTCACGGTCGGGGCGGACGCGGCGGCGACGGTCTACCGCCCCGAGGACCGCACGCGCGTCGAGGACGTCGTGCTCGCCGGTCTCACCCCGGCGACGGCGGAGCGCGCCGCCCGCGCCGTCGCGCACTTCGACGACCCGGAACTCACGGTTCCCGGCGCATCGCTGCCGTCGCTCGTCCGCCTGCCCGACCTGCTCACGCGGAGCGCCGCACCCCACGCCGGCACCACCTCCGTCGACACCACCACCGCCGAGGGCATCCGCACCCTGTGGCAGACCAGCACGGGCACCTCGACCCCGGTCGGGTCCTCGGAGTCCGGCGTCCTCGAGATCGACCTGGTGCGCGACGGCCCCCACGGCCTGGTCGGCGGGACCACGGGTTCCGGCAAGAGCGAGTTCCTCCGCTCGTTCGTCGCCGGCCTCGCGGCCCGGAACGACCCCACCCGGCTCAACTTCCTGCTCGTCGACTTCAAGGGCGGCGCCGCCTTCGCTGCCTGCGAACGACTGCCGCACACCATCGGCACGATCAGCAACCTCGACGAGCAGCTGGCCGACCGGGCGATCCGTGCACTCGAGGCCGAGCTCGAGCGCCGCCAGCGGGTCTTCGCGACCGCCGGCGCCGACATCGACAACCTCGACGCCTACCTCGCGACGCGGCCGACCGAGCCGATGCCGCGCCTGCTCTTCGTCGTCGACGAGTTCGCCATGCTCGCGAAGGAGTTCCCGGACGTCCTGACCTCGCTCGTCGCGATCGCCGCCGTGGGCCGCACGCTCGGCGTGCACATGGTGCTCGCGACGCAGCGCCCCGCCGGCGTCGTGAGCGAGGACATCCTCGCGAACACGAACCTCCGGGTGGCGCTCCGCGTGCAGAGCCGTGAGGACTCGACGAACGTCATCGGCGTCCCGGCCGCCGCGGGCATCGGCCGGCAGCAGACCGGTCGCGCCTACGTGAAGCTCGGGCAGGACGACATCACCCCGGTGCAGACCGCCCTGGTCACCGGCCGCGCGCGCGACGAACGGGTCGAGCAGTCGGTCTCGGTCCGTCCGACGGACGTGTTCGGCGTCCCGGCACCGGCGCCCGCACCCGGGCCGAGCGCGTCGGACGACACCGACCTCGACGTGCTCATCGAGGCGATCCGCGCCGCGAACGACGCCGCCGGGTACGCGGCACCCCGCCCCATCTGGCCCGAGGCACTGGGAGACCGGGTCGACCTGGCGGAGGTCCCGGAACCGCCCAGCGGCAGCGGCCGCCGTCTCGTGCCCGTCGCGCTCGCCGACGACCCCGACCACCAGCGTCAGGTCGCCGGCGGCTGGGACCTCGACGAGGGCAACCTCGTCCTGATGGGCATCCCGGGCAGCGGCACGAGCACCGCCCTGTCCGCACTCGCCCTGCGTACCGCGCGGACGACGAGCCCGGACGACCTCGACCTCCTCGTCCTCGACATGGGCCCCGGCGACCTGGCCCCGCTCGCGCAGCTCCCGCACACGACGGCCTACGTCGGGTCCGGTGCCGGGGCGGGTGAGCTGCAGGCCCGTTTCCTCCGGCACCTGCGCGCGGACCTCGAGCGTCGGCGCGCGAGCCCCGGCGTGCGTCGCGCCGTCGTGCTCATCGACGGCCTCGCGGCGCTCCGCGACGAGTACCAGGACTTCGAGGGCCAGCAGCTGCTCGACGCTCTGTACCGCGTGTACGCGGAGGGACCGGCGCTCGGCATCTCGTTCGCGGTCTCCACGACCCGCGCGAAGGCCGTGCCGTCGGCGATGGACGAGGTCACCACCCAGAAGTGGATGTTCCGTCTGGCCGACCCGTACGACTACGCGTCGATCGGGGTCCGTCCGAAGGACGTCCCACCGCCCGTGCCGGGTCGGTACATCGACTCGACGACGAAGCTGCAGAGCCACGTCGCGACACCGGCGGTACCCCTCGCCGCGGCCGTCGCCGAGGTCGCCGCAGCGTGGCCGGACGCGGCGCCGAAGACGAGCGCCGTCGGCCGACTGCCGGATGCGGTCCGGGTGCAGGACCTCGGTGCCGCGGCACGCTTCGACACCGAGCCGTGGCGCCTGCCGGTCGGCATCGCCGAGGACGACCTCGGCACCGCGGCGCTCGAGGTCTACGACGGCGAGCACGTGCTCGTCGCCGGCCCGGCGCGTTCCGGCAAGTCCACGGTGCTCCTCGCCCTGGCCGACCAGGCACGGTCGGCCGAGGGCGTCCGTCCGGCCGTGTGGGCGATCTGCGACCGCCGGTCACCGCTCGCCGACGGCGTGTTCGACCGCCTCGCCGTCGGGGCCGACGAGGTGCCCGCCCTGCTGGCCGGCCTCCGCCTGGAGCGCGGCCCGGTCCTGCTGCTCGTCGACGACGCCGAACGCTTCGACGACGCCGACCAGGCGATCGCCTCGCTGCTGTCCTCCGAGCGACCGGGCCTGTGCGTGGTCGCCGCCGGCCGGTCCGCCGACCTCCGTTCGCTCTACAGCCACTGGACGCGCGCGGTCCGGAAGTCCCGCTGCGGCGTGCTGCTCCAGCCCGACGTCGACTACGACGGCGAACTGCTCGGGGTCACGCTGCCCCGACGTGCCCCCGTCGCGCTGACGGTGGGTCGCGGCTACGCCGCGTCGGGCGGCGCCGTCCGCCTGGTCCAGACCGCCGCGCCCGGCGCCTGACCCGCGGGACCACCGCCGGACGGGAGGCGCGGTGCACCGCCGCCACGCGCCTCCCGTCCGGCGGGTCCCGGCCGCAACCCGCTCCGATGGAGCAGGATTCGTCGCCTCACGCACCGTGACCCGACGGTTTCTGCTCCACGGAGGAGGACGAGTGACGAACGTCGACGACGCACCACGGGTGAGGCCGCGGGTCTGAGACCGGTCAGTCGCGGGTGGTGATGCCGAAGGGCGAGCTCTCGAGGTCCGTGAAGTTGCCCACCGTCGCCCGGACCGTGCACGAGGGCGCGACCGCCAGCGCGGTCACGACGAGGCCGTCCGACGAGACGGCCAGTGCACCCGAGCACCCGTCGGCGAAGCGGACCCCGGACTCCCCGCCGGCGACGTCGGTGAGCATCTCCGACGGCTTCCCGGTCGAGGGGCTGCGGTAGAGCGGGTTCAGTTCGTCGGCGCCGCTCGGCCACACCGGCACGAGCGTCACCGGCAGCGTGGTCTGGCTGACCGTGCGGTCAGGCGTGCGGACCTCGACGCCCTGCAGCCGCTGCACGGGGTACGACGTCCCGGTCACCGACTGGTCGGAGACGGCCGTCGTGGTCGCGTTCCCGGCGGCGTCGAGCCACTCCTGCAGGCCGGCCTGGTCGGGCACGTCCGACAGTCGCACGGTGGCCTGCACGGTCAGGTCCTCGCCCGCTGGGACCACCACGTCGGAGAGCGTCCACCCGCAGCGGACGTCGACGCCGGTCAGCGACGGCTGGTTCCTGGCGCCGGCGACGTCGCCGCCGGTCGCTCCGTCCCCGGTCGCTCCGTCCCCGGTCCACGTGACCGCGGGGCACTCGGACCGCGATCCGACACCGGGCACCACCTCGAGCAGCGGTCCGCGGAGCGTCGCTGCCTGCGCGGCGTACGTGATCGACAGCGCGACGGTCCCGGCCTGCGGGTCGACGGTCGCCTTGCGGGTCGTCGAGAGCCCGGTCGGCAGCGGACGGTCCTGCTGGTAAGCGCTCGCAGCCTGTGCCGTGCGGGCTGCGCTCGGGGTGCCCTTCCCGCCCAGGGCGCCCGGGAGCCAGACGACCCCGCCGACGACGAGCGCCGCGACGAGCACCACACCGAGGGCGCCGAGCCCGAGCATGCGGTTCGTCAGCCAGTCGGGGCGCTGCCACCGGCGGCGAGCGGGGGCCTCGGGTTCGCGGGCGGCGGCGACGGGAGGCCGTGCGAGCGGCCGGAAGACCGTCTGCGACCCGGCCTGGCCGAGTTCGGGTGCGGGGCCGGCGTCGTCCGCGCCCGCTGCCGGCTCGGGGGTGTCCGCGGGGGCGCCGCCGGCGGCACCGCTCCCGGGCCGCACGCCGCGCACGACGGTGGCGGGACGCTCGACCTCGGCGAAGGACTCCGGGTCCGTCGTCGGGGTCAGGGCGGGGGCGTCGGCCAGCTGCCGGGCGAGGCGACGCAGGGTGGCCGCGGCGTCGTTAGCCGCAGGACGTGCGGCCGGGTCCTTCGCGAGCATCGTCGACACCGCCGACCAGAGCGACGCGGGGACGTCGAGCTGCGGCGGGTCCGAGGTCACGTGGCGGTAGGCGACGGCGAAGTCGGTGCCCGGCCCGGCGAAGGGCGTGCGCCCGGCGAGCAGCTCGTAGAGCATCACCCCGGCGCCGTACACGTCGGCCGCGGGCCCCGAGCGCCCCTGGCTGATCGACTCCGGTGCCATGTACTGCGGTGTGCCGAGGAGCCCGGTCGTGGTGCGCTGCCGGTCGGCCATCACCGACGCGATGCCGAAGTCCGACACCCGCACGTCACCGGTCGTGCCGGGGGCCCACGGGGCGGCGAGCAGCACGTTGTCGGGCTTGACGTCCCGGTGGGTGACGTCCTGCTCGTGCGCCACGGCGAGGGCGTCGAGCGTCTCGGCGGTGATGGTCAGGGCGTCCCGCGGCGGCAGCGTCCCCGCGTCGGCGAGCAGGTCGCGCGCGGAGCCCCCGCCGACCAGGTCCATGACGATCGCCAGCCGGTCGCCCTCGACGACGAGGTCGCGCACCCGGACGATCGACGGGTGCTGCAGGCCGAGCAGCACGGTGCGTTCGCGGACGAAGCGTTCGACGACGGTCGGGTCGGCGGCGAGCTCGGCACGCAGCAGCTTCGCGGCGACGTGCTCGCCGGTCGCCGTGTGCTCGGCGCGCCAGACCTCGCCGGTCGCACCCGTGCCGAGCAGGTCGACCAAGCGGTACGACGCACCGAGCGGTTCACCACGGCCGTACTGCGCCCGACCCTGCTCCGTCACGTTGCCCCCGACTGCCCCCGGCCGACCCCTCGTCGACCTCGCGTCATGTTACCGGCCGGGGTCGCGCTCGTACTGCACGTCGATCGCGTGCTGCGTGAAGCCCGAGCGACGGTACAGCGCGAGCGCCGGCTCGTTGTCGCCCTCGACGTAGAGCGCTGCGGCGGTCAGCCCGCGACCGGTCAGGCGTGCCGAGCCCGCGCGCATCAGGACGCCGCCGAGCCCCTGCCCCTGCAGGTCCGGCCGGACCGCGACCGCGTAGAACTCGCCGGTGCCGTCCTCGACCTTGAGCCAGCACGAGCCCGCGAGCGCACCGGAGGCGTCTCGCAGGAGCAGCAGGTCGTCGCCGGAGAACCACGGCTCGGCCTCGCGGGCACGGAGGTCCTCGAGGGTCATGCGGCCCTGTTCGGGGTGGTGCGCGAAGGCCGCGGCGTTCAGGGTCAGCCAGGCGTCCTCGTCCGCGGGGTCGCCGGCGCGGAAGGCGTCGAGCCGGTGGCCGTCCGGCAGGTCGACCGCGGGCGGGGCGTCCGCCACCGGAGCCCGGAGCTGCAGCAGGGTGCGCACCGGCGCCCAGCCGTGCCGGTCGGCGAGGGCCCGGGCGGCGGGGTGGTCCCCGTGCGCCCACGCGAGGTGCGGAGCACCCGGAGCTGCCGCCGCGCCCCCGGCGCCCTCGGTGGTCACCTGCGCGACGAGGGCCGATCCGACGCCCCGGCCACGGGCCTCCCGGGCGACGACGAGTTCCAGCTCGCCGTCACGGACCACGGCGACCCCGCGTTCGTCCCCGACCACGGTCGCACGGCCGGCACGGACGTCGACCAGGGTCTGGTCGGAGAAGGGCGGGGCCTCGCCCGCCGCGACCGAGGCGGCGGCGAGCATCTCGACGACGGCGAGCACTACTGGCCCGCCAGACGCTCGGCCTCGTCGTCGTGCACGTTGAAGCGGTAGCCGACGTTGCGGACCGTCCCGATCAGCGACTCGAGGTCGCCGAGCTTGGCGCGGAGGCGTCGCACGTGCACGTCGACCGTGCGGGTGCCGCCGAAGTAGTCGTAGCCCCACACCTCGCTGAGGAGCTGCTCGCGGGTGAACACGCGCGACGGGTGCGAGGCGAAGAAGCGCAGGAGCTCGAACTCCTTGAAGGTGAGGTCGAGCGGCCGTCCCCGGACCTTCGCCGAGTAGCTCGCCTCGTCGATGACGACGCCGGAGGCCTGGATCTTCGACCCCGACGGGTTCTTCGCGGCGCGGCCCGTGGTGAGCCGGACGCGGGCATCGACCTCGGCGGGGCCGGCGCTCTCGAGCACGACGTCGTCGACGTTCCACTCGCTGTTCACCGCGGTGAGCCCGCCCTCGGTCACGACGAGGATGATCGGCGTCGTCGACCCGCTCGTCGCGAGGATCTTGCACAGGGCCTTGGCGCTGACGAGGTCGAGACGGGCGTCGACGAACATCAGGTCGCTCTGCGGGGCGTTGACCAGCTGGGCGGCCTCGGCGGGGACGTGGCGGATCCGGTGGCTCAGGAGACCGAGACTCGGCAGGACGTCGCCGGGCGCGGCTGAGGTGAGTACCAGGAGCTGGGCCACAGGACCTCCAGAACGAGGGGACGTCGTGGAGCCATCCTAGTGATGCCGCGGCGGCGGCCCGCCGACCGGCCGGTCGGTCGGTCGGCGCGGGCACCACCTCGACGAGGCCCTGTCATGATGGAGCGCGTGACCGAGCCCGTCCCGCCCCTCGACCAGCGCCGCCTGCGCCTGACCTCCGTGCTGCCGGTGTGGGTGCTCGCGGTCGTCGGTGCCGTGCTCGTGCTGGCCCTGACGCAGAAGGACTCGTTCGCCTGGCTCCTGCTCGTCTTCGTGCTCTGCGTGCTCGTGAGCTTCGTGCTGCAGCTCATCACCGCGACGAAGGACGGACTGGTCGAACGGATCAGCATCGCGTCCTCCGGGGCCTTCGTGGTCGTGCTCGTCACGGCCGTGGTGCTGCTGGCGCGCTGAGCGACCGCGCGGTCCGCGACAGCGCGGTCCGCGACAGCGCGATCCAGCGCCCGCGCGACCCGCGGTGTCCGGCCCTGGCGTCGTCAGGCGTCCCGCGTAGACTCGCCGCATGGATTCGCTGCTTGCGCTCGAGCTGTTCTACGTGGGCCTCCTCGGCCTGGCGTCGCTCGCGATCGCGTTCATCTCGGTCGTCGTCGTCGTGAAGCTGTTCAAGGGTCAGCGTTGATCGAACTGCCGGAGGGCCTGGCGCCCGAGCTCGTCCCGCTGTCCTGGCTCGTCGGTGTCTGGGAGGGCACGGGCGTGGTCGAGTACCCCGTGGGCGACGAGGACGAGCCCCGCAAGTACGAGTTCGGCCAGCGCGTGAGCTTCAGCCACGACGGCCTGCCGTACCTCAACTACTCCTCGACGACGTGGCTGCTCGACGACGACCACACGCCCCTCGCCGCCGAGATGGGCTACTGGCGCATCGACCGTCCGAACGAGCCGGGCGACCGCGGCCCCGCGATGCTGATGGGCGACGGTCCCGCGCCGTTCAGCACGGTGGAGAGCGTCGAGGCGCTCCGCAACACGACCGACGGTTTCGACGTCGAAGCCGCGATCATCCACCCGACGGGCGTCAACGAGCTGTACGTCGGTCGCGTCCGGAAGGGTCGGATCGACCTGGCCACCGACGCCGTGATGCGCTCGCCGAACGCGAAGGACTACTCCGCCGCGACCCGCCTGTACGGCCTGGTCGAGGGCAAGCTCTTCTGGGCGTGGGACATCGCCGCGCTGGGGCAGCAGCTCACCTCGCACGCCTCGGGGCAGCTCGCGAAGGTCGACTGATGTCGGTCTTCGCGGGTCGCGACGGGTTCGTCGCGACCGAGGTCGGTCCCGCCGCCCACTTCGGCAATCCCGTCGGCGAGCAGCGGGCACTCGCCTCCGGCCGTGCGGTCGTCGAGCTCGGGCTCGGCGTCGTGACGGTCAGCGGACCCGACCGCCTGTCCTGGCTGAACTCGATCACGTCGCAGCTGCTCACCGGGCTCGAGCCCGGCGTCGGCACCGAGACGCTCGTCCTCGACCAGTCCGGCCGCGTCGAGCACGCCGCCCGGGTGGTCGACGACGGCGAGGTCACGTGGCTCCTCACCGAGGCCGCCGACGCGGCTCCGCTCGCGGCCTGGCTCGACTCGATGCGCTTCATGCTCCGCGTCGAGGTCGCCGACCGGTCGTCCGACCTCGTCACCCTCGGCCGGTTCGACCGGTCGGCAGCGCCGGACGACGTGGTCGTCGAGTGGGTCGACCCGTGGTCGTCGGTGACGCCCGGCGGGTGGGGGTACGCCGCCCTGGAGGCCCACCCCGGCTCCGACTGGACCCTCCGCATCGACGTGGTCACCCCGGACACCGCGGTCGCCCTGGCGGCGTCGGACGCGCCGGTCGCGGGGCTCCTCGCGTTCGAGGCGCTGCGCATCGCCGCGTGGCGCCCCGTGCTCGGCGACGTCGACGAGCGGACGATCCCGCACGAGCTCGACTGGCTCCGCTCCGCCGTGCACCTGTCGAAGGGCTGCTACCGCGGGCAGGAGACCGTCGCGAAGGTGCACAACCTCGGGCACCCGCCGCGCCGGGTCGTGATGCTGCACCTGGACGGGTCGGACGGCGTGCTCCCCGCGCCGGGCACCGCGGTCGAGCTCGACGGCAAGGACGTCGGACGGCTCACCGCCTCGGCGCTCCACCACGAGCTCGGGCCGGTCGGGCTCGCGGTCGTGAAGCGGTCCCTCGACCCCGCTGCGGTCCTGACCCTGACCGTCGACGACGTCGTGGTCACCGCCGCGCAGGAGACGATCGTCCCGCCGGAGGCCGGAGCGACGGCGAACGTGCCGCGCCTGCCCCGGCTCGGAGCCGTCCGCCGCTCGTAGTCGCGCTCAGGCGGGGGCGACGGCCGACCAGGGCACGCTGAGCTCGCCCAGGCGCCACCGGCTCACCCCGTGCAGCACCGGCCAGCCCCGGTCGCGCATGCCGTGCACCGTCGCGATCCACCGCTGGCGGGGGCCGTACGTGCCGAGGGGTGCGGCGACCGCCCACGAGCGGTCGAGGTCGAGCAGGAACGCGTGCACCCGTTCCTCGGGGACGTTCCGGTGGATCAACGCCTTGGGCAGCCGCTCGGCGACGATGCTCGGCAGCTCGAGGTCGGCGACCCGCAGGGACACCGTGAAGGTGTGCGGTGCTCGGTCGTCGAGCGTCACCCAGGACGCCACCCGGCCGACCTCGTTGCAGGTGCCCTCGACGAGCGCTCCGCCGGGCTGGAGGCGGTCCTGCATGATCCGCCACGAGTCCACGACGGCGGACTCGTCGTACTGTCGGAGCACGTTGAACGCCCGGATCACGGCGGGCGGGCGGCCGTCGGGGGTCGGCGTCTCGAAGCCGCCGAGCCGGAACGTCACCCCGTCGCGGGTGCCGGCGTTCGCCAGCGCCACCCGTGACGGCTCGATCTCGATGCCGGTGACCTCGACGTCGGGGCGGACCCGGGCCAGCCGGTCCCGGAGCTCGAGGGTCGTCGTCGGCCGGGCGCCGTACCCGACGTCGGCGACGAGCGGGTCGTCCGTCCGCCGCAGGACCGGGAGCGCGGCGATCCACCGGTCGACACGACGGAGCCGGTTGTACCCGGTGGTCCCGCGCGTGACGTTCCCGATGGGCATGGTGACCAGGGTACGGGCACCCGGAACGGCGGTGCGGCGCTCGGTAGACTCGGACGCATGACCTCCACGCTCGTCCTGCTCCGTCACGGCAACAGTGACTGGAACCAGAAGAACCTGTTCACCGGTTGGGTCGACGTCCGGCTCAGCGAGCTGGGCGAGAAGGAGGCGAAGCGCGCCGGCGAGCTCATCGCCGACTCGGGCATCGTGCCGGACGTCCTGTACACGTCGCTCCTGACCCGTGCGATCCAGACCGCGGACATCGCCCTGCTCGAGGCCGACCTCGCCTGGCTGCCGGTGAAGCGCGACTGGCGCCTCAACGAGCGCCACTACGGCGACCTGCAGGGCAAGGACAAGGCCCAGACGCTCGAGCAGTACGGCGAGCAGCAGTTCATGGAGTGGCGTCGCTCGTTCGACGTCCCGCCGCCCCCCATCGCCGACGACGCCGAGTGGTCGCAGGCCGGGGACCGCCGCTACGCCGACCTCGGCGACCAGCTGCCCCGCACCGAGTCGCTCAAGCTCGTGATCGACCGACTGCTGCCGTACTGGGAGTCGGACATCACGAAGGACCTCGGCGAGGGCAAGACCGTCCTGGTCACCGCGCACGGCAACTCGCTCCGCGCCCTCGTGAAGCACCTCGACGGCATCTCCGACGACGACATCGCGGGCCTCAACATCCCGACGGGCATCCCGCTCGTGTACGAGCTCGACGACGACTTCCGGCCGACGAAGCCCTCGTACTACCTCGACCCCGAGGCCGCCGCTGCCGGTGCCGCCGCGGTCGCCGCCCAGGGCGCCAAGAAGTAGCACCAGACTGCACCGCGAAAGCGACAGTCCGCCGCCGAACCCTCGCGGCAGACTGTCGCTTTCGCGTTCCGGTCGGGTGCTCGAAGACCGGGGGCAGCTCAGACGAAGTGGTCGGCGATCTCCTGCACGAGGGCCCCGACGTCGTACGGCCGCCCGGTGTCGACCCGCACGACCGGTACCCCGGGCAGCCCGATCGGCGCTGCCTCGTCGCCGTGCTCGTCCCAGAACGCCAGGACCTCCGCCAGGTCCCCGTGCACCTCGTGCCGCACGGGCATCGTGCCGGGCTCGTACCGGTCGCGCAGCCGGTCCGCGGCGGTGACCCGGTCGACCTGGCAGAACACCTCGACGGCACGCGGCGACCCGGCGGAGGCGAGTCCGGCCTCCAGACGGTCGCGGTCACGGGACGGCAGCCAGACGGCGTCGAGGACGACCCCGTTCTCGACGGCCCGCGCCATCGACCACATCGTGTCCATCGCGATCCCGCCGAGGTCGCGCGAGCCGATCATCGGACCGACCACGTCGGCCAGGGGTTCCTTGATGCGGTCCTTCGACAGGAAGGGGCAGCCGAGCACCTCGGCCAGGGCGGCACCCACCGTGCTCTTGCCCGAACCGGGCATCCCGTTGACGACGATCGCGACCTGAGCCATGCCACGATCCTGGCAGAACCCGTCAGGCGGGGGAGGTCGTCACCGACGCGGCGCCGGTCCAGTCGCCCGTCGCCAGGTACTCGACCTTCTTGGCGATCGACACCGCGTGGTCCGCGAAGCGCTCGTGGTATCGCGAGGCCAGCGTCGCGTCGACCGTGTCGATCGGGTTGCCCTTCCAGGTCTCGCCGAGCACGAAGTCGAACACGCTCGCGTGCAGCTCGTCGACTGCGTCGTCCTCGTCGCGGATCTCCGCCGCCAGGGCGATGTCCTCGGTGGCGAGCAGACGCGTGAGCTTCTGCGCCATCTGCACGTCGTGCGCGCCCATCTGCTTGAAGGTGCCGCGGAGGCCCTTCGGCACGACCTTCTCGGGGAAGCGCTGCCGGGCGAGCTGCGCGATGTGCTCGGCCATGTCGCCCATGCGCTCGAGCGACGAGCTGACGCGCAGCGCGGTCACGACGACGCGGAGGTCACGGGCGACCGGCGCCTGCCGGGCGAGGATGTCGATCGCGATCTCGTCGAGGCTGTTCGCGGCGTGGTCGATCTTGGCGTCGTCGGCGATCACCTCCTCGGCGAGGGCGACGTCGGAGTCGCTGAACGCCTGGGTCGCACGGGTGATGGCGGACTCGACGAGTCCGGCGATCTCGGTCAGACGCTCCTGGACGTCCTGGAGCTCCTGCTGGAAGACTTCGCGCATGGGGGATGTGCCTCTCTGATGCGTACCGGACGAGTGTCGTCAGCCCAGGTGAACGAACGGTGACCTACGGCTGAACACCTCCCGATCCGGGGGCGGAACTGCGCCGGAGGGGGGTGAACGGCGTCCGAACCCCGCGTGACGATCCCTACACTGGCGGCATGGACAACGCGTGGCTCGTGCCACTGTCGATGCTCCTCGGCGGGGTCTTCGGCGCAGGGGTCGTGGTGCTGGTCATCACGGCGGAGCGCACGGCCCGGGCAGCCGACGTCGCGGAACGGACGCTGCCCGACGGCGTCGCCGCGGTCATCGCCACGATGCACAACCCGGCCGTGGTCGTCGACCCGTCGAACACGGTGGTCGCCGCCTCGCCGCAGGCACTGACCGTCGGGCTCGTCGTGCGGCGGAAGCTCGTGCACGCCGAGCTCGCCGACCTGGTGGACCGGGTGCGCAGGAGCGGGGAGATGGCGTCCGAGGACCTCGAGCTGCCCCGCGGGCGCAGCGGGGAACTCGTCGGCTACCTGAGCTTCCGGGCTGCGCAGCTGGGCAACCGGTACGTGCTCGTCACCGCGGACGACCTGACCGAGAGTCGCCGCATCGACGAGGTCCGGCGCGACTTCGTGGCGAACATCTCGCACGAGCTGAAGACACCCATCGGGGCGATCGGGCTCCTCGCCGAGACCCTGGTCGTCGCCGCCGACGACCCGGAGCACGTGAAGAAGTTCGCCGGGCAGCTCATCACCGAGTCCGAGCGGCTCGGGGCGCTGACGAAGGACATCATCGAACTGTCGCGGCTGCAGTCGGTCGACACGCTCGAGAGCAGCGAGGAGACCTCCGTCGACAAGATCGTGCAGGCCGCGGTCGACGCGAACGAGGTCGTCGCCCGCGCCCGGGAGATCGAGATCGTCCGGGCGAAGCGGTCGAAGCTGCGGGTCATGGGCGACCCGGGGCTGCTGCAGGTCGCGGTGTCGAACCTCATCGCGAACGCCGTCAAGTACTCCCCGGACCACACCCGTGTCGGCATCGGCGTCCGCTCCACCAAGGGCTTCGTCGAGATCGCGGTGACCGACCAGGGCGTCGGCATCCCCGAGGCCGACCTCGACCGCGTGTTCGAGCGCTTCTACCGCGTCGACCCCGCCCGGTCGCGGGCGACCGGGGGCACCGGCCTCGGGCTCGCCATCGTCAAGCACGTCGTCGGCAACCACGGCGGCGACGTCCGCGTCTGGTCGCAGCCCGGCAAGGGCTCGACCTTCACCATCCGCCTGCCCGAGGCGGATCCCGACCTCACCACCGCACTCGAAGAGCAACTGGAAGAGCAGCCATCGTGACCAAGATCCTCATCGTCGACGACGAGCCGGCCCTGAGCGAGCCCCTGGAGTTCCTCCTGCAGCGCGAGGGGTACGAGACCTCCGTCGCCGCGGACGGCGTGACCGCGCTGTCGAAGTTCGACGCCGAGAACCCCGACCTGATCCTGCTCGACCTCATGCTGCCCGGGCTGAGCGGCACCGAGGTCTGCCGGCAGGTCCGGACGCGCTCGAACGTGCCGATCATCATGCTCACCGCGAAGGACTCCGAGGTGGACATCGTCGTCGGGCTCGAGCTCGGCGCGGACGACTACGTGACGAAGCCGTACTCGACCCGGGAGCTCCTGGCCCGGCTGCGGGCGGTCCTGCGCCGGCGCACGGAGGACGACCCGGGCGACAGCGGCATCCTGCAGGTCGGTGGGATCCGGATGGACGTCGAGCGGCACACCGTCTCGGTGGACGGGTCGGAGACGCCGATGCCGCTGAAGGAGTTCGAGCTGCTCGAGCTGCTGCTCCGCAACGCCGGTCGGGTGCTCACCCGCGGACAGCTCATCGACCGGGTGTGGGGGTCGGACTACTTCGGCGACACGAAGACGCTCGACGTGCACATCAAGCGCATCCGCTCGAAGATCGAGCGTGTCCCGAGCACTCCGGAGGTCCTGGTGACGGTGCGCGGCCTGGGGTACCGGATCGAGGGCTGACCCCGTCAGCCGTCGCCGGTGGCGCTGGCACGCGACGCACTGGAGGCCCGGTGCCGGTTCCGAGAACCGGCACCGAGCCTCCGGTGTGTTGCGTCGTGTGCGTCGCGCCGGTCGGGCGCGCGATGCTCAGTTGGTGCCGCTCTCGCCCTCGGACGAGTCGGTCTGCGAGTCGCCCGACTGCGTCCCCGGGGCGGTGGCGTCACCGGTCGGCTCCGAGCCGCTCTCCGACGGCGAGGTGGAGCGCATCGACGGGGTGGCCGACGGCGAGGTGGAGGGGGCGAGCGTCTGGTACTCCTCGAGCGCGCTGGTCAGCACGGGGACGCTGGCCGAGACGCCCTCGGCACCGGAGTACGAGAAGTACGTCTTGACGAGCGAGCCGGGGACGACGTCGGAGGCGTCGAACAGGACGGCCTTGGAGTCGGCGACCTGCGAGCCCTGACCGGCGTTGCCCTCCTCGGAGCCGGCCTCGGAGGTACGGGACGCGTTCGGGGTGTTCGCGCCGAGGTCGGCACGGCTGTTGCCCGGGACGACGATGGTCTGCGTGTCGCCACCGACCTCGATCGAGAGCGTGACCTCCTTCGACCCGGTGTTGACGATCGTGCCGATGAAGCGGGCGTCGTCCTCCTGGTCGCTGATGAACAGCGCGTTCCGGATGTCGATCGAGCCGGTGCTGACGTTCACGCCGTCGGTGATCTGCTTGATCTCCTTGGTGTGCGCGGGCGACATGAACTCGCAGCCGGTGGCGCCGAGCGCGATGGATGCCGCAACGGCGACGGACACGAGTACCCGAGCTCGCAAGAGATTCCTCCGGAAGATCACGATGTGGACCAGACGGTCCGCGCCCATCCTACCGATCGTCGGGGGTGCGGGCCGCCCAGGCCCCTTACCCGAAACGCCCTTGTGGTAAACTGGGGGTCCTGGGAACGGAGCCTGATACATGCAATTCGAGGTCGGCGAGACCGTCGTCTACCCCCACCACGGGGCGGCAACCATCTCTGAAGTCAAGACGCGCGTCATCAAGGGCGAGGAGAAGGTCTACCTGAAGCTGCGCGTCACGCAGGGTGACCTGACGATCGAGGTGCCGGCGGACAACGTCGACCTGGTCGGCGTCCGCGACGTCATCGGCAAGGAAGGCCTCGACAAGGTCTTCGAGGTCCTGCGGGCACCCTTCACGGAAGAGCCCACCAACTGGTCGCGCCGGTACAAGGCGAACCTGGAGAAGCTGGCGTCGGGTGACGTCATCAAGGTGTCCGAGGTCGTCCGCGACCTCTGGCGCCGTGACCAGGACCGCGGGCTCTCCGCGGGCGAGAAGCGGATGCTGGCCAAGGCCCGGCAGATCCTGATCTCCGAGCTCGCCCTGGCCGAGAAGACCGACGAGGACAAGGCATCGACCGTCCTCGACGAGGTCCTCGCCTCCTAGCGCGAACCGCAGCTGGACGCCACCACGACGACCGCCCTGCTCCCCGACCGGGTGAGCAGGGCGGTCGTCGTCGTCGCGGCGGGGTCCGGTACCCGGCTCGGCATCGGCGACGCCAAGGCGTTCGTCCCCGTCGCGGGGGAGCCGATGCTCACGCGTGCCGTCCGCACCGTGTTCACCCTCGCGGAGCCGACCGTCGTCGTGGTCGTCGCGCCGGAGGCCCGGCTCGACGAGTGCCGCGCCCTGGTCGCCGCCGTCGCCGGACCCGCGGTCGACCTGACCGCCGTCGTCGCGGGCGGAGCCGACCGGCACGCCTCGGTGCAGGCGGGCCTCGACGCCCTGCCGGACGGCATCGAGTGGGTCGGGGTGCACGACGCCGCACGCTGCCTGACACCGGCGGCACAGTTCGACGCCGTGTTCGCCCGGGCCCGCGAGACCGGCGACGGCGTCGTCCCGGCCCTGCCCGTCACGGACACCGTCAAGCGGGTCGACGGGGACGTCGTGGTCGAGACGGTCGACCGGTCGGCGCTCGTCGGGGTGCAGACACCCCAGGTCTTCCCGCTCGCCCGGCTCCGGGACGCCTACGCGGTCGCCGTGCAGTCCGAGACCGACGACGCCGGGGTGTACCGAGCTGCGGGCGGCACGGTGCGGACGGTGACGGGCGACGCGGACGCCTTCAAGATCACGACGCGGTGGGACCTGGCACGGGCCGAGGCGCTCGTGGCCGCCCGCACCGGGGCCGCGGCGACCAGGGCCGCGGCGACGGGGGCCGCCGCCGCGGTGCCCGTCGTCCGGGTCGGCCTCGGCGTCGACGTGCACGCGTTCGACGCGGTGTCGCCGTGCCGCGTCGGGCTGCTCGACTTCCCCGGCGAACCGGGGCTCTCCGGGCACAGCGACGGTGACGCGGTGGCGCACGCGGTCTGCGACGCCCTGCTGTCGGCGGGCGGACTCGGGGACATCGGCGGCCGCTTCGGCACGTCCGACCCGCGGTACGCCGGCGCGTCCGGCGACGTCTTCGTGCGCGGGGCCGTCGAGCTCCTACTGGCGGCCGGACTGGTGCCGACGTCGGTCACGGTCCAGGTGATCGGCAACCGCCCCCGCATCGGTGCCCGACGGGACGAGATGCAGTCCGCCCTGGCCGCGGTCGTCGGTGCACCGGTGGCGGTGTCCGGCACGACGACGGACGGCCTCGGCCTGACCGGGCGCGGCGAGGGGCTCGCGGCGATCGCGACCGCCGTCGTCCGTCCCGCCTGAGCGGAGCGCTGCCGCCCGGCTCCGGCACCCGTGTCGCCCGACGTCCTAGGCTTGGGGCGTGACCGTTCGCCTGTACGACTCCCGCGCCGCAGCCGTCGTCGACCTCGTCCCGCTGGTCGACGGACAGGTGAGCATGTACGTCTGCGGCCCGACCGTGCAGTCGTCCCCGCACATCGGGCACCTGCGGTCCGCGCTGGTCTACGACGTGTGGCGCCGCTGGCTGACGTACCGCGGGTACCGGGTGACCCTCGTGCGGAACGTCACCGACATCGACGACAAGGTCCTCGACCTCGCCGCGGGCACCGACGAGCCGTGGTTCGCCCGGGCGTACCGCGTCGAGCGGGAGTTCACCGCGGCCTACGACGCCCTCGGCATCCTGCCGCCGACGTACGAGCCCCGGGCGACCGCGAGCGTGCCGCAGATGCACGAGATCATCGAGCGGTTGATCGAGCGCGGGCACGCCTACGCCGCGGCCGACGGCACGGGTGACGTGTACTTCGACACGGGCAGCTGGGAGTCGTACGGCGCCCTGACGCGTCAGCGCCGCGAGGACATGGTCGAGGCGGCCGACGCCGACCCCCGCGGCAAGCGCGACCCGCGGGACTTCGCGCTCTGGAAGGGCGCCAAGCCGGGGGAGCCGACGACGGCGACCTGGGACTCCCCGTGGGGTCCGGGCCGCCCGGGCTGGCACATCGAGTGCTCCGCGATGTCGCGGCGCTACCTGGGGCCGGCGTTCGACATCCACGGCGGTGGTCTCGACCTGCGCTTCCCGCACCACGAGAACGAGCTCGCGCAGTCGACCGCCGCGGGCGACGCCTTCGCGAGTCACTGGCTGCACAACGGGCTCGTCACCGTCGAGGGGCAGAAGATGTCGAAGTCCCTCGGGAACTCGATCTTCGCCGCGGAGTTCCTCGGGTCCGCCCGTCCCGCCGTGGTCCGGTACTTCCTCGGCGCCGCGCACTACCGGTCGTCCATCGACCACCACGAGGGCTCCCTGGCCGAGGCCGAGGCGGCGTACGACCGGATCGAGGGCTTCCTGACCCGCGCGGAACCCCGGCTCGAGGGGGTCGTCCCCCGCGACGCCCCGGCCGTGCCCGACGCCTTCGCGGCCGCGATGGACGACGACCTCGCGGTCCCGCAGGCACTGGCCGTCCTGCACGAGACCGTCCGCGCCGGGAACGCCGCCCTCGACGCCGACGATGCGGAAGCGCTCGCGACCGCGTACCATCAGGTGGCTGCGATGGTCGAGGTCCTCGGCATCGACCCGCGCGCGGCCCACTGGTCCGGCGGTGCGCAGGACGTCTCGGCCGCACCGCTCGCCGCGCTCGTCGACCGCCTCGTGCAGGAGCGCGCCGACGCCCGTGCTGCACGCGACTTCGCCACGGCGGACCGGGTGCGGGACGACCTCGCAGCCGCGGGGATCACCATCGAGGACACCGCAGCAGGAACACGCTGGAGCATCGCCTGACAACGGCCGTGCCGGACAGGAGAGAGCAATGAAGAACGTCTCGGGGAGCAAGAAGGGCCGGCCCGGCGCCGTCCGCTCCGGCCGCAAGGGCAACAAGCAGGTCGGCTCCGGCGGCCAGGGCGCGCAGGCGCTCGAGGGTCGGAAGCCGACGCCGAAGGCCGAGGACCGGCCCTACCACCCCGCCGGCAAGCGCAAGGCGGCCAAGGAGCGCTTCGACGCGGCCCGCGGTCGCCACGGTGCCTCGAGCTCGCCGCAGCAGCGCACCGGCCGTCCGCCGCAGCGCAAGAGCGACGACTCCGAGCTCGTGACCGGGCGCAACTCCGTGCTCGAGGCGCTCCGCACGAAGACCCCGTCGACGACCCTCTACATCGCCGCCCGCATCGAGGTGGACGACCGCGTCAAGGAGATCCTGGCGCTGGCGAACCACCGCGGTGTGCCGATCATGGAGATCATGCGGCCGGAGCTCGACCGCATCACCGGTCACGACAGCGTGCACCAGGGCGTCGCGCTCAAGGTCCCGGCCTACGAGTACGCCGTCGCCGAGGAGATCGCCGAGCGTGCGTTCTCCCGCGACCAGGTCCCGCTCATGGTGGCCCTCGACGGCATCACCGACCCGCGCAACCTCGGTGCGATCATCCGCTCGACCGCGGCCTTCGGCGGCCACGGCGTCATCGTGCCGCAGCGCCGCTCGGTCGGCGTGACCGCGTCGGCGTGGAAGACGTCGGCCGGTGCCGCTGCCCGGACGCCCGTCGCGATGGCGCCGAACCTGACGCAGACCCTCAAGTCGCTGAAGTCGATGGGGCTGTTCGTGCTCGGCCTCGACGGCGACGGCGACGTGCAGCTCGACGCCCTCGAGCTCGCCGACCGGCCGATCGTGATCGTCGTCGGGTCCGAGGGCAAGGGGCTGTCGCGCCTGGTCACCGAGACCTGCGACGCGATCGTCTCGATCCCGATCTCGAGCGCCACCGAGTCGCTCAACGCGGGCATCGCCGCGAGCGTCACCCTGTGGGAGGTTGCCCGGCGCCGTCGCGCCGAGTAGGCGCGCGCTGCGCGGTGGCGCAGCGCGTACCCACCCGACCACCTGGAGGCCCGGTGCCGGTCCACGAGACCGGCACCGGGCCTCCAGTCCGTCCGGTGAGTGTCCCGCGAGCGGGCAGGACACGCCGCGGGACGGACGTCCGTCGGGCGGGAATCGTCGCCCGACGTCACTGAGCGCGACAGATCTCGCCCGCTCGCGCGAGCGCGCCGGGACCGGGCACGGGACCGTCAGACCGTGGCGCGCCAGTCCTCGACGTCGTCCTCGTCGGCCAGCGCGTCGTCGTCGTCGACCACCGGGATCGGCAGCGTCATGGACGACGTCGGCGGGTTGATGAGCAGCCGCTCGTCGCGACGGTGCCGGAGCACGTCGTTGATGTACGCGGTCGTGGCCTCGGGCAGCGAGACCGACCGTTCCTCTTCCTGGGACATGTACCAGCGGTGCTCGAGCAGCTCGTGGAAGACCTCGGCCGGCTCCAGCCGACCACGCAGGTCGCGCGGGATCGAGCGGACGACGGGCTCGAAGACCCGCGACACCCACTCGTGCGCGACCATCTCCTCGTCGAGCTGGTCACGCCCGTTCCGCGCCCGGTACGCGTCGAGGTCGTTGAGCAGCCGCCGTGCCTGGTTCTCGCCGGCGTCGAGACCCGTCAGGCGCAGCAGTCGGCGCTGGTGGTGTCCGGCGTCCACGACCTTCGGCTGGATGCGCACCTGCGAGCCGCCCTCGGTCGTGTGGATCGAGAGCTCCTCGATGTCGAAGCCGAGCGCGTTGAGCCGCTCGACCCGGTCGTTGATGCGCCACCGTTCCTTGATGTCGAACTGCTCGGTGCCGGTCAGTTCCTTCCACAGGATCCGGTACTGGGCGACGATGCGGTTCGACACGTCGACGGCGTCGGCGTTCTCGTCGAGGCGCCCGCCGGCCTCGAGGTCGAGGAGCTCGCCGGCGATGTTCACGCGGGCCACCTCGAGGTCGTTCTCGCGCTGCCCGTTCGACAGCCCGCCCGGGTAGAGCTTGCCGGTCTCGGCGTCGACCAGGTACGCGGCGAAGGCTCCGGCGTCGCGGCGGAACAGGGTGTTCGACAGCGAGACGTCGCCCCAGTAGAAGCCGATGACGTGCAGCCGGACGAGCAGCAGGGCGAGGGCGTCGACGAGACGCGTCGCGGTCTCCGGCCGCAGGGTCTGCGAGTACAGCGCCCGGTACGGCAGCGAGAACCGCAGGTGCCGGGTGACGAGCACCGGGTGCAGCGGCTCACCGTGCTCGTCGACACGGTTCGTGATCACCGCGACGGGGTCGACGCACGGCACGTCCATGCGCTGCAGCGTCCGGAGCATCTCGTACTCGGACCGCGCGACCTCCTCGCCCGTCTCCTTGACGGCCGCGACGTACCCGCTGAGGTGCACGAAGCGCACGAGGTGCCGCGAGATGCCCTTCGGCAGGGCGACGATGACGTCGTCGGGCCAGTCCTCGAGCGGTCGGTCCCACGGCAGGTCGAGCAGGCCGGGGTCGACGGTGGCGGCGGTGATGGACATGGAGTCGGGCACGGGTGGCTCCTGTTGGTGCGGTGGTCTCTCACGGACGGGAGGCGCGGTGCCAGCTGGCACCGCGCCTCCCGTCCGGCTGTCCCAGCGTTACGCGCTGACGACTGCCTTGTCGTCCAGGCGCTCGCCCGACTCGGTGTCGAAGGCGTGCACGTGGCCCTGCTTCGGCGTGATCACGATGGTGTCGCCGATCGACGGGTGCGAGCGACCGTCGACGCGGGCGACGATGTCGGTGCGCTGGCCGTTCACGTCGGCGTGACCGTAGAGGTAGCCGTCGGCGCCGAGCTCCTCGACCACGTCGACCGTCACCGGCAGGCCCTCGCCCGAGGTCGACACGATGACGTCCTCGGGGCGGATGCCGACGGTGATGTTGCCGGAACGGGCGTTCGACAGGGTGTCGCGGTCGAGCGGGTGGTTCAGCGTGCCGAAGCGGATGCCGCCCTCGATGACGTCGGCGGGCAGCAGGTTCATGGCCGGCGAACCGATGAAGCCGGCGACGAACACGTTGTTCGGCTTCTCGTACAGGTCACGCGGCGAGCCGACCTGCTGCAGGATGCCGTCCTTGAGCACCGCGATGCGGTCACCCATGGTCAGGGCTTCGGTCTGGTCGTGCGTGACGTAGACCGTCGTGACGCCGAGACGACGCTGCAGCGACGCGATCTGGGTGCGGGTCTGCACGCGGAGCTTGGCGTCGAGGTTCGACAGCGGCTCGTCCATGAGGAACACCTGCGGCTGACGGACGATCGCACGGCCCATCGCGACGCGCTGACGCTGACCACCCGAGAGCGCCTTCGGCTTGCGGCCGAGGTACTGCTCGAGGTCGAGGAGCTTCGCGGCCTCCTGCACGCGGGTGGCGCGCTCCTCCTTGCCGACACCGGCGATCTTGAGCGCGAAGCCCATGTTCTCGGCGACGGTCATGTGCGGGTACAGCGCGTAGTTCTGGAACACCATCGCGATGTCGCGGTCCTTCGGCGGGACGTCGGTGACGTCGCGCTCGCCGATGCGGATCGCGCCGGAGTTGACCTCTTCGAGGCCGGCGAGCATGCGCAGGGAGGTGGACTTGCCGCAGCCGGAGGGGCCGACGAGGACGAGGAACTCGCCGTCGGCGACGTCCAGGTCGAGGGAGTCGACCGCGGGGCGGGTGCCTCCGGGGTAGAGACGGGTTGCCTTGTCGTAGGTGACGGACGCCATGAGCGTTCGATCCTTCCTTCACCGGCAGGTACGTGCCGGACGATCCGTAGTGAAGCGGTTGCCCTGGGGGCCCCGGATGGTCGTCGTCGACCATCGTTGCTCATACAACACGACTTCCCCCGCCAGCGCCAGTGCACGGTCCGACCTGGTTGGCTGGTCCCAGGAAGGACCACTACGATCGGCGGGTCCGTCCGGCGTACGGGGGAAGGCGAGGCCGTGCGGACGTCAGGATCAACGTGAGGACCATCGACGCATGACCAACCGCCCCGAGGGTGACGCACGCGCCGCGCGCAACGAACGACGAGAGGCCGCACGCCAGCGGGCCCAGCGAGCGCGGGCCCAGCAGAAGCGCCGGCAGCGCGGGACCCGCCTCGGGCTGCAGATCGGCCTCGGCGCCGTGCTCCTCGCCGCGGTGGCGGTCGTCACGCTGGTGCTCGTCGACTCGGTGCAACCGGCGGGTCCCGGTCCGTCCACGATGTCGCAGGGTGGCATCACCATCGGGCAGGACCTCCAGCCGGTCGACTCCGCCTCGACCCCGTCGCCGAGCGCGACCGGGGCCTCCGACCCGGTGCGGATCACGATGTACGTCGACTACCTCTGCGACACCTGCGCGCAGTTCGAGAAGGCGAACGGCGACTACATCGCGAGCCTGGTCGACTCCGGCGCCGCGACGGTCGACATCCACCCGGTCGCCGTGCTGACGAACCGGTCGCAGGGCACGAAGTACTCGCTGCGCGCCGCGAACGCCGCTGCCTGCGTCGCGGACCGGTCGCCCGGCCAGTTCTACGCCGTGAACCAGGCGCTCTTCGCGCGGCAGCCCGACCAGGGCACCTCCGGCCTCACCGACGCGCAGCTCGAGCGGCTCGTGACCGGCGTCGACGGGGTGCGGGACACGGCGGCGATCCGCGACTGCATCCAGGACCAGACCTTCGCCAAGTGGGTCGACGAGCGCACGGCCGACGTGACGGGCGGGGACATCCCCGGGTCGTCGCTCAGCGAGTTCCCCGGGCCGCCCCTGGTGCTCGTGAACGGCAAGCAGTACGAGCTGACCGCGCCGATCACCAACGACGACTTCCGCACCTTCGTGGTGTCGGCGGCGGGTGCGTCGGACGCGACGCCGTCGCCGACGGCCACGCCGACCCCCTCCGCGAGTGCGTCCGCCGGCTGACGTCGCGAGACGGTCGACCGACCGACGGACGGGAGGCTCCCCACCGGACCGGTGGGGAGCCTCCCGTCCGTCACGGCCGGGTCTACAGCTGCGCGCCGGGCACGCTGAAGGTGTCGCAGGCGGTCGCCCCGCGCTCGTAGCCCCGCGTGAACCACGTCTGGCGCTGCGCGCTGGACCCGTGTGTGAAGGAGTCGGGGTCGACCCGACCCGTCGCACGCTCCTGGATGCTGTCGTCGCCGACGGCGCCCGCCGCGGACAGTGCGTCGGCGATCTGCGCCTGCGTGACCGGTTCGAAGAACGTCTCGCCGTTCGCGTCGCGGGTGGTCGCAGCCGATCCGACCCAGGAGCCCGCGTAGCAGTCCGCCTGCAGCTCGACGCGGACGCTGCCCGAGGACGCTCCCGTACCGGAGCGGTCCGTGTCGGCGAAGGTGCCCTGGAGCTGCTGCACGTGGTGCCCCCACTCGTGTGCGACGACGTACATCTGTGCCAGTGGACCGCCGGACGAGCCGTACCGGGACTGCAGGTCGTCGTAGAACGCGGTGTCGAGGAAGATCGCGCGGTCCGGCGGGCAGTAGAACGGGCCGGTCGACGCCGAGGCCTGGCCGCACCCGGTGTCCGTCGACCCGTCGAAGAGCCAGAAGCCCGGCGTCGTGTACGCGATGCCGAGGGTGTCGGCCTCGTCGGACCAGTACGCGTCGAGCGACTCCGCGGCGCCCTCCATCCGGCACTCCACCCGCTGGTTCGCGTCACGGCCGGTGCGGCACTCCTCGGCCGGCTGCACCGTCTCGTCCTGCTGCTGGATCTGCGTGGTGCCGCTCCCGTCACCGACGATGCCGCTCAGGTCGACCCCGGTGAACTGCGCGATGAGGAAGACCACGATCGCCGCGACGCCGACACCGCCGCCGCCGATCGCCGCCGTCCGCCCGCGGCGCTTCACCTTCCCGCCGCTGAGCTGCGAGTCCTCGTTGAACGTCATGCCGCCGACCGTACCCGCAGCCGACCCGCGTAGCGTCCGGTACGTCGGTGACCCCGACACCTGTCGTACAACAGCACGCTCGACCCGGAAGGAAACAGCACCATGGTCACTCCGATCAGCACCGTCATGAGCCCCGCCCGCTACGTGCAGGGCAAGGACGCCATCACCCGCGTCGGGGAGTTCGTCGCACCGATCGGGAAGCGTCCGCTACTCGTCGCCGACGACGTGGTGTGGGGCATCGTCGAGGACGCCGTGCGCGCGAGCTTCGACGCCGCCGGGCTGCCGGTCGAGCGGGTGGGGTTCGGTCGCTTCGCCACCCCGCAGGCGATCGACGACCTCACCGCGAGGATCCGCGAGACGGACTCCGACGTGGTGGTCGGCCTCGGCGGCGGCTCGGCGATCGACGCCGCGAAGGCCTCGGGGCACCTCGCCGGGATCCGCTGGGCGAGCGTCCCGACCGCGGCGAGCACCGACGCCCCGACCTCCGCGCTGGCGGTCGTGTACTCGGAGGAGGGCGAGTTCATCGAGTACCGCTTCTTCCCGCACAACCCCGACCTCGTGCTCATCGACACGAAGCTCGTCGCGAACGCCCCCGTGCAGTTCCTCGTCGCGGGGATCGGCGACGCACTCGCCACCTGGGTCGAGGCCCGGGCGGCGAAGCGCGCGAACGCCGACACCATGGCGGGCGGGCTGCAGACCGAGACCGGCGTCGCGCTCGCGAGGCTGTCGTGGGAGCTCCTGCACGACAACGCGCTCCAGGCCATCGAGTCCGTGAAGGCCAAGGTCGTCACGCCCGCGCTCGAGAAGGTCGTCGAGGCGAACACCCTGCTCTCCGGGCTCGGCTTCGAGTCCGGTGGCCTGGCCGCGGCGCACGCCATCCACAACGGCCTGACCGCGGCACCCCAGGCGCACGGACTCGCACACGGGCAGAAGGTCAACGTCGGCACGATCGCGCAGCTCGTGCTCGAGGGGGCGCCCGCCGACGAGATCGAGGACTTCGTCGTCTTCACCACGAAGGTCGGGCTGCCGAACACGCTGACCGAGATCGGTCTGACCGTCGACGACCGGGACGTGCTGCAGGCCGTCGCCGAGGCCGCCACCGTGGAGAGCGAGACGATCCACAACATGCCGTTCCCCGTGACCGCCGAGGCCGTCGTCGACGCGCTCGTCGCGATCGAGGGGATCTCCCGCAGCATCCGCGCCGCCCACGGGCTCCCGGAGCCGGAACTGTACCGCGCCCACTGAGCGCGGACGGAGGGGGTGCGAGCAGCATGGCGGCATGGCCGACCTCGACGAACAGCACCCCCTCTTCCTCCTCGCGATGGACCAGCGGTCCTCGCTCCTGGAGCACACGTACGGCGACGAGTCCGGCGAGCCCGCTGACGACGCCGACGCCCAGCGTGTCCGCGCGGGCAAGCAGCTCGTGTACCGCGGCGTGCTCACCGCGCTCGCCGCGGGGGCGTCCCGCGCCCGCACCGGCGTGCTCGTCGACGAGCGCTACGGCGCCGACGTCGCCCGGCTCGTGCGCGAGGCCGGCCTGCAGCTCGCGATGCCGATCGAGCGCTCGGGCCGTGACTGGTTCGAGCTCGAGTACGGCGACGACTGGCTCGCGCACGTGGACTCGTTCGACCCGGACTTCGTGAAGGTCCTGGTGCGCGACAACCCCGCGTTCGACGCCGCGGACCGGCAGGCCCAGGCCGAGCGGCTCGCCGAGGTCTCGCAGGCCCTGCACGACGCCGACCGCGCGTTCCTGGTGGAGCTCCTCGTCCCCGGCACCGACGAGCAGCAGGCGTCCGCCGACGACTACGACCGCGACGTCCGACCGGGGCTCGTCGTCGAGACGATCGGGTACCTGCAGGAGCACGGCGTCGAGCCGGACGTGTGGAAGCTCGAGGGCCTCGACCGCACCGAGGACGCAGAGCGCGTCGTCGCCGCCGTCCGTGCCGGCGGTCGTGACCACGTGCAGTGCATCGTGCTGGGCCGCGACGCCCCGGAGGACCAGCTCGACCACTGGCTGCGGACAGCCGCGCCCGTCGACGGCTTCGTCGGCTTCGCCATCGGGCGGAGCAACTGGGAGGACGCCCTCGACGACGTCGTGCAGCGGGGACTGGACCGCGAGGCCGCCGAGCAGGTCATCGCCGCGAACTACCGGCACTTCGTGGACACGTGGCTCGAGGCACGCCCCGACGTCGTCGACGGGGTGGACGCCGGCGCCGCCTGAGCGCGTCCCGCGGGCCGCCGGCACCTGCCGGCGCCGACCGGTGTCAGGTGCGGATCAGCGGTTCCAGCGCCGCCAGGTCCGCACCGATGCCGACGTCCACGAGCTCGATCCGGCCCGCGAGCGTCGCACCGGGGCCGGTCAGCAGGCCCGCCTTCACCCCGCCGAACGTCACGGTGACGTCGGCGTGCAGCACGTGGTCGTCGGCCACCGCACCGGTGTCGACGTCGATGCCGCTCGGCACGTCGACGGCGACGACGAACGGGGCGCGCTGGTCGCGGGCGAGCTCGCGGATCGCGTCGACGACCTGACGGGCGGGAGAGCGCAAGGGGGTCCCGCCGCCCGCCCCGATGCCGAGGATCCCGTCGAGCACGAGGTCCGCCTCGGCGGCGGCCTCGCCGGCGACCGCCGCCAGGCGGTCGGCGTCGGGGGTCACGGCCGCCCGCAGGATGTCGGCAGCGCCGCCCGTGCCGGGGCCGGTGCCCGTTTCTGACGGGCCGTCCAGGAGGCTCGCCCCGGCGTCCAGCGCCGCTGCCAGGCCCGCCTCGTGGACGCGTGAGCCGACGCGCAGCACCGCCACGTGCCTCCCGTCCGATGCCAGGCGCGCTCCCGCGAACAGGGCGTCGCCACCGTTGTCGCCGCTGCCGACGAGCAGCAGGACCGACCCCGGGCCGTCCTGCGGACGGACCGCCGGATCGTCGAGGAGCTCACCGACGATGCGGGCCAGCCCGTCCGCCGCTCGCTGCATGAGGGGTTCCCCCGCCTCGAGGTGCGGCCGCTCCGCCGCCCGGACCTGATCGCCGCCGTAGCCGTCCATGGGCACCACACTGCCCCGGTAGCCTGGTGACGCCATGTCACTCGTCCCCGAAGCGCCCCGTCCCCGTGCCGTGATGTCCCCGGACGGCCTGAAGCTCGCGACGTACGACTTCGGCGACCCGGACGCCCCCGTGGTCGTCGCCGTGCACGGGTTCGCCTCGGGCGCGGTCCTCAACTGGCACGCCTCCGGGTGGACCCGCGACCTCGTCCGCGCCGGGTACCGCGTCGTCGCACTCGACCAGCGTGGGCACGGAGCCTCGTCGAAGCCGCACGATCCGGCCGCGTACTCGATGGACCTGCTCGTCGCCGACGTGACGACCGTCGTCGACACCTACCTGCTCGACGACGTCGCGTTCCTCGGGTACTCGCTCGGGGCCCGCGTCGGCTGGCACACGGCGGAGCGGATCCCGGACCGCATCTCACGGGCCGTGCTCGGCGGGATCCCCGACGCGGATCCGATGCGCCGCGTGGCCGTCGACCAGGCGAAGGCGTACATCGCCGACGGCACGCCGGTCGAGGACCGGGTGACGAACGGGTACCTGCAGATGGCGGCGAACGTCGAGGGGAACGACCTGCGGGCGCTCGTCGCGATGGTCGAGGGGATGCGGAACAGCGTCGAGCCGACGCCGGAGAACGCGCCCGCGCAGCCGATCCTGATGGCGGCGGGCAGCGAGGACGGCATCCGGGACAGCGCCGTGCGGTTGGCGGAGGCGGCGCCGGACGCGTCGTTCTTCGAGATCCCGCGGCGGAACCACTTCAACGCGCCGACGTCGCGCGACTTCCGGGAGCGCGCGATCGCCTTCCTGTCCGACGGGCGCTGAGGGGGCAGTGCTGACGCCCTGACGGGTACTGGCAGGTCCCCGCTGGCGGAGGCGACCGGGCGTAGCGTCCCCGCCATGGACTACAGACTCCTCGGCAACAGCGGGACATCGGTGTCGACGCTGACCCTCGGCACCATGACGTTCGGCAGTGAGGCCGACGAACCCACCTCCCACCAGATCCTCGACACGTTCGTCGCAGCGGGCGGCACGCTCGTCGACACCGCGGACGTGTACTCCGGCAACGAGTCCGAGCGCATCATCGGCCGGTGGCTCGCCGCCCACCCGACCGAGGCGCAGCAGGTCGTCCTCGCGACGAAGGGCCGGTTCCCCCAGGGCGACGGTCCGAACGACCTCGGCCTGTCCCGCCGGCACCTGCGCGTCGCCCTCGACGCCTCGCTCGAACGGCTCGGCGTGGAGCACATCGACCTGTACCAGATGCACGCGTGGGACGCCCTGACCCCGATCGAGGAGACCCTGCGCTTCCTCGACGACGCGGTGTCCGCCGGGAAGATCGGCACCTACGGCTTCTCGAACTACCTCGGCTACCAGGTCACCAAGGCCGTGTACGAGGCGAAGGCCCACGGCTGGGCACCGCCGGTGACGCTGCAGCCCCAGTACAACCTGCTCGTGCGCGACATCGAGCACGAGGTCGTCCCGGCGTGCCTGGACGCCGGGATCGGCCTGCTGCCCTGGTCGCCCTTGGCCGGCGGCTGGCTCTCGGGCAAGTACCAGCGCGACGAGGCGCCGACGGGCTCGACACGGCTCGGCGAGGACCCGCAGCGCGGCATGGAGGCGTGGGAGGCCCGGAACGCCGACGAGCGCACGTGGAAGGTGCTCGACGCGGTGTCCGACGTCGCCGACGCGCACGGTGCCTCGCGGTCGCAGGTCGCCCTCGCCTGGCTGCTCGCACGCCCCGCGGTGACGAGCGTCATCCTCGGCGTACGGACGGTGTCGCAGCTCGAGGACAACCTCGGCGCGGCGGACCTCGTGCTCACCGACGACGAGCTGCAGGCCCTGACCGACGCGAGCGCTCCGCGGATCGACGACTACCCGTACGGCACCGCCGGCGTCGCACAGCGCGAGCGCCGGATCACGGGCGGCCGCTGAACACCAGCGGACGCTGGAGCACTCAGCGAGAGCGCAGACGAGGCGGCCGCTTCCTGCAGATCCGTGCGGGTTCGCGCGATTCGGGCCGGAAGCGTGGACACGCCACCGGGCATGGTGTCACCATCGAGGAACGACCGGCTGGTTACCGCGTCGAGCGCCCGGAACGCCTCCTGATCCGCGTTCCGCGTGTGCCGGAGGGCCCGGACGACACCCGTCCGGGCCCTCCGCCCTGCTGGGGCCGGCAGCGGGACTCGAACCCGCAACCCCCGTTCACGGGGTGACCGATCACGGGTGATTTGCTACTTAGCAAGATCGCAGATCAAATACCATTTAAAAGGGCTACGCGAGGCGACTGCCGCAAGGGTTCGCGGTACCGGATTCCGAGCAAACCGGTGAGTAAGCGTGAGCCGGTGCACGTCGGGCGCACGGGGCGGCATGACCGACTGCCTCCACATTTGGGTCCCCGCCGGCCTCGACCCGCGCGACCGCCGAGTCTGCGCTCGCTGCAACGCCGAGCAGGAGCCAACCCAGCAGGGTTGATTCCCGCGGAAGCAACCCTGCAGGGTTGAGCGCTGGCGGTGGCGCTGGCGCTGTCGGCGGCCGACGGCATCATGCTCGCCATGACCGAGCACCGGTGGGCGCCACCTCAGCACCAGGACGTCCCCATCTACGCCGCCGACTCGATGCCGCTCGACGCGATCGGCAGCCCGGAGCCCGTCGACCCGCCGCAGCCCGTCACCGTGCACGGCCTCCGCTTCGACCAGATCGGCGTGCTCGCCGAGATGAAGGCGTTTGCCGTCGCCCGGACCGACGTCGCCGTGTTCGTCGAAATCTCTTGGCAGGGGCGGCTGCAGCGCGCGTGGGTGCCCCGTGACGTCGTGACACGGCGGAAGCTCGAAGGTCCGCGCGGATCGGATGGGCCTGCGCAGCGGCGCAAGTAGACCCGGCTACGGTTCTAGCGATGGAGCCGCACGAGATGTCGCATGACGAAGTCGAGGCCTTTCTCGCCGAATTCCTGGAGGGGCTGCCTGCGAGCGCCTCAAGTGTCCAGCAACCGCAAGAGCGGTCG
This sequence comes from Curtobacterium sp. NPDC087080, assembly GCF_044745105.1. Classification (NCBI taxonomy): domain Bacteria; kingdom Bacillati; phylum Actinomycetota; class Actinomycetes; order Micrococcales; family Microbacteriaceae; genus Curtobacterium; species Curtobacterium sp. NPDC087080. The sequence continues at coordinate 373,621 of NZ_JBIUZP010000004.1, forward strand.
CGGTAGGAGCCTGACGACACAAGAACGTCGGAGGGTCCCCCTATGGTCCCAGCGTGTTTGTCGAGAACTCCTGCCCATCTCAGTGGTGGCGATACCGCTGTGAGCTCCAGGAGGGGCACCGGCATTTGCACCGGTATCAGAGCGAAACGGTACGCGCAGAGTGGAACGACCGGGAAGCGGAACTCGGCTACCCCCGGCGTCGGTCAGCGCCGGTCCGCGAGGTTCTCGAAGAGGTCGGTCCAGATCGCTTGCTCAACCTCGAGGATGCCCCGCTTCGCCCTCCGCTTGACGGCGCGTAGGGACACCACCTTCACCGGGGCAACCCCTGGCTCACTCTTTTAGGTCGTCATCTCGCGCATCGTGCTCCCTCGTCTGCGTCCATCATGCCGATCGGACGTGACACTTGTTCGGGCAGTGCGCGCTACGGGACGACTTGGCTTGAGGCGGAACGCTTGCAGAATTCAGTCTACTGAAATACGGTTCTCGCATGCCAGTTCCCAAGCCTGCTACGACTGCCGCCCCGCGCACGCTGCTCCGAGACGTCGCCTACGTCAAGATGATCGAAGCCATCCAAGACGGGACCCTGGAGCCCGGAGAGCGGTTGAACGACGACCAGCTCACCGCCTGGCTCGGCGTATCTCGGACCCCGGTCCGAGAAGCCATCTCGCGACTTGAGTCCGAGGGCCTCGTCGAAATGGCCGCGAACAGGTACACCCGGGTGGCGTCGCGATCCACCGACGCGTTCCGCGAAGCGGCAGACCTCGCCGACGCGCTCTACAGCCACGCCCTCGTGCGCGCCGACCAACTGCCCGCCGCGCCTCGTCGCGCGCTGCAGAAGCGCGCCGAGGCCCTGCGCGACCGACTGCAGGACAAAGACGTTGACGCGTACCGCGAGCTGCAGGACGTCCTCGGGGACCTGACCGCAGCGCTCGGGAACAGCCTGATGGCCGAGACGGAGCACGCAGTCCGCGGACGCGTGAAGTTCCATGCACCCGCTGCGAAGGACGACATCGACTGGGGGGCGGTGGCGGTGCGACTCGAGGCGCTCACCGCGCTTGACGGCAAGAGCTGACCCACACTGGGTGTCGGTGGTCGCGCACTACCGTCACCGGGTGGCGAAGCGACGACGAGACCGGTGGGTGCTCGGCGACGCGTACTCTCTCCCCGAGGTCGCCCGCGGAGGTCCCGAGGTCGACCTGCTCGTACCGGACCCGGTGCTCGCCTGGGTGCAGTTCCCCGACCGGGTCCTCGAGGTCGAGGCCCGGGCGCTCGCGTACACGGAGCGGGCCGTGCTCGTCGAGTGGGGGTTCGGGCAGGGCGCCGACACTGCGTGGGTGTGGCGAGACGCGATTCGCAGGCGGACAGGAGCGAGCGCCGGAGCGCGCCCGGCCGTAGAGTGATGCTCACCATGAAGAGGAACGCCGTGCTCGTCGTCGCCGGGGTCGCCGCCGTGCTCGCCCTCACCGGCTGCGCGAGCGGCGAAGCAGTGCCGGACCCGATCTCAGGGTCCGCCTACCGATCGCTGGTACGCGGCGACTTCCCGGTGTTCGCGCAGTCGACCGACGCGCAGCTCACCGAGCTCGGGAAGTCCGGCTGCAAGTCGATGACGTCCACCGACGACTACGGCGTCGCGGCGACCCTCGACGCGTACGAGACGAACCCTGACCTCGGCCTCGACGAGAGCCAGGCGAGGCTGCTGATGAATTACCAGGCGAGCGCGTACTGCCCCCAGGTGCTCGCGCAGCTCGAGGGCAAGTAGATGGGCCTCCGCTGGCACATCCCGCTCCCCGGGCCGTTCACCATCAGCGGCCCGGTCGGCGGCACCGTGTGGAAGCACCCCGGCTGCCACATGAAGCACCGGACAAAGCACGCCGCGGATACCTGCCCGAACCGGGCGCGCCTCGCCGCGAAGGGTCGGTAGACGACGAGAACGGCCCCGGCTCCTCACATCGGTGAGGGCCGGGGCCGTCTTCATGGTGCGGGTGTCGCAGTGGCCGGCGTGCAGTCGCCGGCTACGTCCTGTGTCGATCCGTCGGTGAAGGCGAAGCGAAACGCGGTCGCACCGTCGGTGGTGGTCGTGCACGACACCGAGGCGACGCCTGTGCCGGTGGCGCCGGTCTGCCCGGTGGCGCCGGTCTGCCCGGTGGCGCCGGGCTCGCCCTGGGGTCCGGTCGCGCCGGGAGCGCCGTCGGCCCCCGGTGCGCCGGGCTGCCCGTCGACGCCGGCCGCGCCGGACGCACCCGTGGTACCGGCGACGCCCGGGCTGCCGGCCGTGCCGGTGTCGCCGACGCACTGGCCAGCGTTCTCCGTGTCGCCGTCGGTGTAGGTCACGGTCCACCCGGTCGCGGTGCACAGCGCGAACGCGATGCCGCGGCCGTCGGCCCCGCGGAGCCCGTCGCGGCCGTCCTTCCCGGCTCTGCCCGACGGGCCGGGGAGCGCCGAGGGCGCGACCGTGGTCGGCTGCACCCCCGACTGCTTCGCCTGCCCGTAGAGCTTCGTGTACTCCGCGTACGCCGAGTCGAGCCGGTCCGCCTGGCGGCCGTTCTGCGCGACGAGGGTGCTGATCCGGTCCCGCTGCACGCCGATGGTCTGCGCCTGCGACGTGTACAGCGCGACGAGCACTACGGCGATCGCGACGATCGGGATGATGATGACGAGGTTCTGCGCGCGCAGCCACCGCGGCCCCCGGGTGAGCAGGTGCCTCATGCTCCACCTCCCCGGAGCGTCGCCCACACCGCGACCGCGGCGGACACGACGATGCCGGCGACCGACAGCCACGACCCGACGCGGAACTTCGCGGACTCCTTGATCTCCTGCACGGTCCGCTCGAGCGCCTGGAACCGCTCGGTCGAGACGAACCCCGTGCGGAGCTCGCTGAGGTCGGCCTTGATGTCGGCCTTGAACGCCTGCAGGTTGCGGTTCACCTCACCGAGGGTGACGTCGTTGTCCGGCTTGTCGTCGGGCATGAAGGCCCCTTCCCGGGGTGTCGTGGTGTTCAGGAGGCCGGGACGGGTGCGGCTTCGGAGCCGACGATCGCCGGGTCGCCGTCGGACACCTTGCGCGGGTCCGGCAGCGAGGTGATCGACGGGACGCCCGGATCGGCGGCCGACCCGGCGTCGATGACCTTCGCGGCGTCGACGCGGATCTGCACGCCGACCTCGGTCGCGACGGCCTTGAGGGCGGCGGTGAGGAACAGGATCAGCGTCGCCGTGGTGAAGTGCCCATCGGGGACCGTCGCGATCAGCGCGGACGCGACCGCACCGACGATCGCCGCGCCGGTCTTCCACCGGCCCGCCCACCGGCCGTCGACGAGCGGCAGCCAGAACGCGGCCCCGGTCGTCGCGATGAGGATGACGAGCTGCAGGATGGTCTGCCAGCCGAGCAGGGCGGTGCCGGATGCCCGGGCGGCGTCGAGGACGCCGAGGATCGCGATGCCGAGCGGGAGCAGGGCGGTGGTGTAGCGCTGGAACATGGCAGGCCTCCTAGGCGTGCAGGACCGCGCCGAACGCGGCGAGGTTGTCGGTGAGGGAGACGGTGGTGTCGTAGCCGCGCTTGCCGAGCTTCCACACCTGCGCCGAGAGGCCCCCGGCGGTCAGCGGGACGAGGATCACGCGGTTGAACGAGAGGTAGACGGTGCCGTCGCCGTGCGCGTCCTTGACGAGCTCGTACGTGTCCGGCCGAGCGCTCATGTCGATGCCGAACGCGGAGAGCGACCGGACCTCCTTCGCCGCGGCGGCGTCCTCGCCCATCACCTTCCCCACGAAGTAGAGGGTGTCGGCGAGGTCGGCGGAGTTCACCGGCCGGCGCTCCATGCGGTCCCGGGAGAGCCACACGGTGTTGGACGTGTCGCCGGTCTCCTTGACCAGTTCGAGGATGGGCATGTCGTCCTCCTGGACGCTCGAGGCGGGCTTGCCGCCGCTGATGGTGTTCTTGATCGCCCCGGACGAGGCGACCGGGCGCACGAGCGCCGCGGTGAGGGCGACGCGCTTCGCGACGCGGGACGCGGACCACTCCTGGTGCCACGGCTCCCCGAAGGCGGTGCCGGTGTTCTTCCACCCGTACTTCGCGGACACCCGGACCCAGACCCGGTGGTTCGCCGATGTGAACGACGTGTCGATGCCGGACCAGATGTCGACCGCGCGGCCGTCGCCGTGGATGCTCGTGCCCGGCACTGCGGCGGTCGCGGCCCCGGCGTTCTTCGCCCACCGCTTCCCGTCCCACCAGACGCCGCCGGACGCGACGACGTGGTAGCGGGCGTTGAAGTAGTCGATCTGCGTCGACAGTGGCCGGTACCCCTCCGCGAGGACGAGCCGCTGCCCGGTCTCCTGCCGGAACTCGGCCGCGGCGGCGAGGAGGTACGGCAGCACCGCGATCGCGATGCGCTGCACCCCGACCGTGGTGATGTCCGTCGTGATCGGGACGACGACGAGCTCGGCGTCGGTGAGCTGCCCGTTGGCCGACATCAGGCGTCCTTCCGGATGCGGATCGTGCCCGTCGCGTTCGGCGTTCCGCCGCCCTGCTTGTAGAAGGTGAACGACGGTGCCGTCGCCTGGGTGAGCAAGAACGAACCCTTCGCGGCGGCCGTGTCGCCGCCGGACCCGTACTCGGCCCGGAACGGCTCGCTCTCGCCGATGTCGAACTGCACGTAGCCGGTGCGGGCGCTGGTGGGCTGCGACACGTTCAGCTTGAGCGTCCAGGTGATGTCGTATTCGCCCGGGTCGAGGGTGATCTTGTTGTTCGCGAGCGTCGCGAACCCGCCGCCGACGGTCTTCCCGCTGACCGCCGTGATCGTTCCCTGCGAGTACGGGCCGCCGTCGGGGACACCACCCGCAAGGGTCGTGAACTGGGCGAATCGCATGTCGGGGTTCACCCACCCCGCGGACCCGCTGCCGGCGTCGGCGACGTACAGCCAGTTGGCGAGGGTGTCGGTGTCGTACCACTGCAGACCGGGCCACTTCTCGTCGGCGCCGAGCGCCGCTCGAGCGGTGGAGGTGTCCACCTTGCGGTTGCCGACGAGGGCGGCGAAGTTCGCGATCTGGGAGAGGTCCGCAGCGTCGGCTGGGACGCCGACGTTGGAGTACTGCGGCTGGTGCTTGGGACCCCACGAGTCCTGTGCCATGACGGCTCCTTGCATGCAGAACGCCCGCGCGGTGGCGGGCGTGGAGGGAGGGAACGGGGAGGACGGTCAGTAGACCGAGGTGATGCGGAGAGCGCCGGACTGGCCGTCCTGCGCGAGGCTGCGGAAGATGTTGAAGCCGCCGTGCGCGACGCCGACCCCGGCGGACCCGCCGCCGGCCTTGAGGACGTCGCCGAACCCGGTCGGGAGAGTGACCCAACCGGGCGCGACCGCGATCGGCGAGAGCGCGCCGAGCGTCGGTGAGCCGCCAGGGTTCGACTGATGCGGGTGCACCCCGAAGATGGGCGGGTTGCCGTAGATCTTGTCGGCGGAGACGTAGACCTGCACCGCCTGCACCCGCGCGGTCGCCGGGATGGTGTCGCTGATCTTCGATCCGAAGAACCAGCAGCCGAGGTCCGAGTCGTCGGCGCGGACCTGCGCCGTCCACCACCGGCCGTTGAACGAGCCGGCGTCCAGGGCGGTGAAGACGTCGACATGCGTCGTCGTGCCGCCGTCGGGCGCGGGCGGAGGGTCCGCCGGCTTCGGGGAGGTCGACATCACGGCTTCTGCGAACGGGCCCTCCCGCCAGCCGATGCGCATCACCTGACCAGTGGAGGGGGTGACCGCCTGGTTGTACGGGCACACGACGGTCCCGTACGCCGTGTCGAGTGTCACGAGGGACGAGGCAACCGAGCGCACGGTGCCCTTCCCGGGCTTCGCACCAACGGGACCCATCATGAACGGCGTCCCGTTGATGAACAGGACGTTGACGGACTCATTGACCTCCGGCAGGTAGTCGGAGCCGAACTGCGCTGGCACCCGGCCGCCGCCGACGTCGACGAAGCAGCCGGTCGCGGTAGCGGAGACGAACCGACCGACGAACGCGGTGACCTTCGACTTCCCAGCGAGCGCCTTCTGCAGATCGTCGAGCTCGTCGGTCATCGCCGCCTCACCTCCACGGTGGTCTCCTGGGTTGACGCGGTGCCCCGGCGGATGCCGGTCACTCGGGCTGTGAACTGCTCCCCGACGCGCTGCACGGTGAGGACGTCACCGACCTCGCGCAGCGGGTTCACCACCTCGGTGAGGGTGACCTCGACTGCAGCGAGCTGAGAGACGCGCGGCAGCCACTTCGCGACGTAGTTCTCGGCCTGCGCCTGCGTGGTGATGAACTGCGACGAGTAGAACGTCGGCCGGCGGCGGTAGGGCGACAGGGAGCCGTCGCGGTTCCGGGTGCGGAGAGGGCCGTCGGTGACCTCGCCCGAGGCAAGCACCGCGGCACCCTGCGAGGAGTCGTACGCGCGCACGACGACCTTGTTGTAGACCGAGTCGTTCGCGAGGCCACGCGACACGTCGACGAGCGTGCCGGCGTCACCCCACCGGAGCGTGTCGACCGGAGCCGTCCACGTGTTCGGCCGCATGGATACGGTGCCGTCCGCGGTGAGGCAGGCGACCGCGTCGAGCGAGTAGTTCGCCACGTCGTACACACCCTGCAGCCGGTCCTCCTGGTAGGCGACCGTCGCCGGGATCGGGCCGTCCGCGATCGACCTCGTGACCTGCAGCCCGGTGAGCCGCTGCACCTCCGCCCACGCGGACGCGACGGACGGCGGAGACCCCGGGGTGTCGAACCGGTCGACCTGCACGCCGTAGAACAGATCCTTGAGCGTGAGCTCGATGCGGTCTCCGCGGGACGCGACGCCGCCGTTGAAGAGGAACCGCGACGTCACCACGGAGGGCGTCTCGGCGATCATGTAGCGGCCCATCCGGACTCGCTCGGAGAAGCCAGGCCCGGCGGTGACGATCATGTAGACCTCGACCTGCGCACCGAACGGGGCGAGCAGGTCGCCGACATCGGTCGGGGCGATCGAGTCGGCGAAGTCGCCCTGGTAGACGATCGTCGTCGTGCCCGTGGACTGCACGAGCTGGCTGCCGTCGTCGGTGAAGTCCGGGCGCGTGCAGGGGACGTCCTGCAGCACCCGGACTCCGTCGTAGAAGACGTCGATCAGCCAGCGACGGTCGAACGACCCTGTCAGGACGTCTCGGAGAGCGCTCGAACCGGGTCGCATGGGTCTCCCGTCGTCAGGGGCCGGCGAGACCGGCCTTCGTGTAGTCGGTGTCCCGCTGAATGCGGGACTGGTACGCGGCCGCACGTGCGGCCCGCGTCGGGTACGCCGCGTCGATGTCCTTCCGCCGGAGCGTCGGGATCACCAGGCCGGCGGACGGCGGAGCGACCTCGGTGCCGGGGAGGACGTACCGGATCGCCTTGTTCGCCCCGGACGACTGCCGCTCGGGCGCGAGGCACGCCCAGAACAGCACCGGCGGCAGCGGGACGTTCGGCGGCGTCCGGATGCAGACGACGGCCGGGAAGTCCTGGCCGTACCCGCCCCACAGCGCGTCGAACGCGTCGGCCGCCGCCGGGCTGCCGACAGAGAGCACGAGCGTGCCCTGCAGGCCGCTGCGCTGCCCGGAGATGATGCGGCCCACCGTCGCGCCCTCGGGCACGACGACCTCACCCGGCGACGGCCGGGTCAGGCTGCCCGTCGACGCGACTCGCACCCGGACACGCATCGCCGACCCGGGGGAGAGTGGCTGCGACACCCACGTGAGCGCCTCGTCGACCGTGATCGGCGAGGCGTCCGTGAACCCGAGCGACTGCCCGGTCGCGTCGAACTGCTCCGCCTGGTAGGTCACCGGGATGCCGAACGGCACCTCCGCGTCGAGAGCGGACGCGCCGCCGACGGCGTACAGCCCGACACCGCCGCGGACACGCATCGTGCGTCCGCCCGCGGTCCGGGACAGCGTCACCGACTGCGTGCCCGGCACCCCCTCGGGGACGAGCACCTGCACCCGGGGGCCGTTCACGTCGTCGTCGATGAGCGTGAGCTTCGGTGTGTTCAGCACCTTGTACGACGTCGACGCGTTCGCGGCGCCGTCCCAGAACCAGTGCGTCGGGTCCGTGTTCGGGTCGCCGTACGCCGGGGCGGTGGCGTCGTCGTACTGCGCGAAGAGCACCTGGTCGACGTAGATCACGTCGGAGGCGTCGTTCGTGATCTCCGGGGACCGGAACAGCACCGCGCCGGCCTTTGCGGTGTTGGCCGGCGCGACGCCGGTCGCGATCACGTCGACGACCTGCTGCGTGTTCCCCGTCGGGAGGACCAGCGACGGGTCGGCAGTGGAGCCGTCGAAGTAGGGTCCGGTGCTCGTGCCGAACTCGACGATCGCCTGCGTGCCGTCGAGCGTGTCTCCGACCTGCATTGCGGTGCCGGCGTTCAGGTCCAGCACCAGTGCAGCCGCGACCGTGCCGGCTGGCGCGGTGCCGGTCACTGCGATCTGTTGCCACTGACCGGCTACCGACGTCACCTGCGTGCCGCGCAGCGTGGCGATGTTGCCTCCGGAGCTGTTGCGCCAGAACAGTGCAGCCCCCATGATGACGCCGGACCGGGACGAGCGCAGCCAGCCGGTCAGGGTGACCGTCTGCCCCGCCACCGCGGGCGCGTTGCCGCCGGCCGCGAACCCGGCGTCACCGTTCGAGGCGGGAGCGGTGGACCATGTCTTCCGCACGTATCCGGTTGCCGGCTGCGATGGGGGACCGTCGGTCGCGTTCGCCAGGTACTGCTGCGTCCCGGCTCCGCCGCTTCCGAACCAGCGTCCGGACCATCCGGCCGCGCCCCGCGGGTCCGGCGCGAGATTGATCCGGGTCGTGCCGTCGGGAGCGTTCTCGACCGACGAACTTCCGTTCGCTGCCCCGGTCCAGTACCGGTAGAGGCCCTGCACCGGGGTAACGGTGGAACCGTGGAACGCGGGCAGCGCGAGCTGCGAGGTGCTCGCGACCACCTCCACGACGACGTCCGTCACGAGCAACGACCCTGCATCGGGCGTAGCGGAGCCCCATCGCAGGCCGGCCTGGTTCGACGAACCGGTGTTGTTGGACCTCGTGAACGTGACCTGCGTCCACTGCCCGACCGGGGCCGTGATCCCCGGACCGGCGGCGACACCGGACAGGACCGGCGCGATGCCGCTCGCCGTGCCCGACTCAGCGAACACCATCATGGAGATCGCGACGACGCTGTTCGCGGGAGGGGACCCGGCGAACCTCACACCCGGGGAACCCGTGCTGCCGGCGGTCCACGACAGCCGGGTGGCAGTCGTCGTACCGTTCGGCGTCGGCACCGGGACGGTCACGTTGTTCGTGATCGTCTGGTCAGTGCCGTTCGCGACCGTGTTCCCGGTGCCGCGCGGGCTCAGCACCAGGTTCGTGCGTCGAGTCGTGCCGGAGTACTCCTCGCTGCTCGAGGCGTCCGCCGTGCCCGTCCACCGGCGGAACGTACCCGCCGGCACGACGTCCACGCGGGCGCCGTCCGTCGACGCGAGCTGCTTCGACGACGAGTCGAAGAACCGAACCGTCCCCAGCAGCCGCCGAGCGCCCACCTCTGACGGGTCGATCCGGCATCGGGCCCGCATCCACCACCGCTGACCGGCGACCGCGGGCACCTGCGGAGTCCCCGCGCCCTCGTAGCTCCCCGCCGTGCTCCCGGTCGTCACCTTGTACGACCGGGACCCGGCGCCGGTCACACCGTCAGAGACGATCGCGACCGCGGCACCCGTTCCGCCGAAGGACGCGAGCGAGACGCCGGTGCCCTCGGCGGACGGGTTCGTGATGGTGTTCCTGATCGGCACGTCAGATGCCTCCTGCCTGTCGTCCGGCGCCGAGCGTCAGCTTGCGCTTCCGGCCGTTCTGCTCGATGTGGAGCTCGATGAGGTCATCGAGCGTGGACAAGCCGGTCTTGTTGACGACCGTGACCGCGACCGGAGCCGCGGTGGCCTTCTCCGTGATGGCCTGCATCGCCGCGGCGGGGTTCGAGTTGATCGCCTTGACAGCCGACCTGGCGCCCGGGTATGACATCGCCTGCGCGTTCACGACCTCCTCGCCGATGGAGAGCCATGTCGGGATGCTGTCGCTGAACGACGACCCTGCGAGGCCCCATACGGAGCCGCCGGAGGTGCCGCCGTCGGCGAACCGCTGGGTCCGGATGCCGTCGACGCCGGCCGTCCCGCCGTGCGCGTTGTAGGCCGCCTTCGCCGCGCCCGGTGCCGCGCCCGACTGGATTGCCTCGGTGATCTGCACGTTCCTGGTCGTGATCGTGACGGTCTTCGACACCGGGATGCTGGCGATCGAGCCCTTGATCGCGTCGAGGTTCGCCTGCGCCTCGGCGATCGCGGCCCGCATCTCGGTCTGCTTCTGCGGCGGCACGGACGACAGGTTCGCCTTCATCGAGTCGATGTTCCGCTGCGCCTGATCGATCAGCGCGTCGGCCCGGGTGGTGTGGCTGCCCGGAATCGAGTCGATGTAGGTCTTCAGCTCCGTGATGCTCGAGTCGGCCTGCTGCTTGTCGACCTCGAGCTTCGTCGGCTTCACCTTCAGGTTGCCGACGTCGTACAGCTTGTCGATGTACGCCTGCACCTCGGGGGTGAGCGCCCCCTGCGCGCGGAGAGCGTCCTCGATGGCGGCCTTCGACTGCTTGTACGCCTCGACGCCGGCCGACGTCGACCCGGTGGCCTTCGCCTGCGCTTCCGCCATCTGCTGCGCAGCCTGCACCTGGCCCTGCACCGCCTGCTGGTTCGCGACCGCGGCGGCCGAGTTCCCCTCGATCGCCTTCCCGTTCTCCTTGAACGAGTCGACGACCTGGTTGACCGCCGACGCGACGCCGGTCTGCGCCTGCGCGACCGACAGCGCCCCACCGTTGAGAAGGGTGAGGGCGTTCGTCAGCAGCCCGGCGGCGTCCGACGCGAGCTGCATCTCGCGAGTCGACTCCCGCACCGACGCGGCCTGCTTCTCTGCCGCCTCCGACGCCGTCTGGTACGCCGACGTCGACATGCCGTAGGCGGACGCGTTCGACTTGATCGCGTCCGTCGCGGCCGACGATGCCGAGTTCGCCTCGTCCTGCGCCTTCCGCTGCCGGGACACGGCGTCGGTCTGCTTGTCGAGTTCGCTCTTGAGCGCGCGGAGCCCGTCGGCGTGCTCGCCCGCGATCTTCGCCGCCGCGGACTGGCCCGTGCTGCCCATGCGGGCGGCACGGGCCTGCTCGTCGTACTTCTTGATCTGGGAGTCGATGACCCCGTTGACCCGGTCCTGAGCGTCCGCGTTCCCGGTGACCGACTTCGTCAGGTCGGTGAGGGTGAGCCCGTACTGCTTCGCGGTGGACACGACCTTCGCGTCCTGCAGGGCCTTCGCGGCCATCTTCGCCGTGTGAGCGCCGATCGCGTTGCCGTCCTGCTCGAGCGCGGAGGTGTAGTCCGTCGTCGCAGCGGTGTTCGTCTCGGTCGCGTTCGCGGCGACGAGGGTGATCGCCGCGAGGGCGGACAGCAGACCGATGACGAGCCCGATCGGGTTCGCGGCCATCGTCGCGTTCATCGCGGCGGCACCCTCGGCGACGGCGAGCTCGCCGGCTGCTGCTGCGGGGGCGGTCGCGGCGACCAGGGTCTGCGCGGCTGCCTGCCCGGCGGTCACCGCCGTCGTGCGGGTCGTGGCACCCATGAGGGCGTCCATCGACGCGGACAGCACGGTGATGCCAGCCTGCGCGCCGGACGTGACCGACTTGATGCCCTCCCACGCCTTGAACCCGGCCCACGCTGCGAGAGCGCCGGTAGCGAGGATCGGCAGCGCCGGACCCGCCTGCGACGCGACCTGCAGCACCTGGCCGATGCCGTCGGCAACCTGCAGCACGACGAGGCCGACCGGACGGAACGCGCCGAACAGGGCGACCGCGCCGGACGTGAGACTGCCGAGGCTGCGGACCACGATCGGGAGGTCGTGAGACGCCTCAGCGGCGAACGTCGCAAGCCCGTTGCCGGACGCCCACCGCTCGAAGCCCGTCGCGAGGTCCACGACGAGGCCGGAGCCCTGCCGCATCAGCGGGTTCGCGATCTGGAAGCCCTTGACGAGGCCGCCGAGGACCGCGGTGCCGGCGGCGCCGAGGTCGTCGGTGAGGCCGGCGATCTGGGACCGCAGCGACGGCATGTCGGCGTGGACGATCTGCTGCGCGTCCTGGAAGTGCTCGAGCATCGCGCCGGCCGACGTCGCCGCGAGGGCGTCGAGGTCGCCCTTGAGCTGCCGAAGCCCTGCCGAGTACTGCTCGCCCGCGACGGTGTTGTCCTCGATCGCGTTCTTGATGCCGAGGAACGAGGTGACGCCCGCGGCGCCCATCCCGAGCAGCGCGCCGCCGATGCCGACTGCGGCCCCGGCGAGCGGTCCCGCGGTGGTGAGGAGCGTGCCGACCACGCCGACGAGGAGTCCCATGCGGGACGAGTACGACGAGTACGACTGGCCGCTGCTCTCCGCCGCGGCACCCGACTGCCGGGTCGCCGCGGCGAGCTCGGTCTCACCCGCTGAGGCCGCGGCCGACACAGCGGCCTCGCGGGTCCGGGCCTCGTTGAGCTGACGGGTCAGGCCGGTCGCGCGGTCGACGGCAGCGGACTCGCGGTTCTGCGCCTCGGCGAGAGCGATCCGCTTCGCCATCAGCTCGGAAGCTGCCGCACCGCCCTTCTCCTCCGCCTCGGTGAGCCGCTGCTGCGCGAGGTCGGCCTTCATCGACGCGACGGCGGCCTTCTCCTGCGCCGCCGTGAGCTGCGACTGAGCGTCGGCGGCAGCGCGAGTCGCAGCGGACCCGCCGCCACCGGCGCGCTCGATGACCTTGACGTCGATCGTCGCCGACTCGGCGTCGAGCGCCCGGACCGCGGCGTGGAGGGCGGCGATGCGCTCCTCAGCGCGTGCGGTGTTCGCGTCGATGTTGACGTCAGCGTCCATCGTGCCGAGCTGGCGGATGTCCCGCTTCGCCTTCGCGATGGTCCGGTCCCACGCGGTGTCGTCGAGGGACAGGAACCCCTTGATGCCGCCGACCTCAGCGTCCGTCATCGTCGTCCTGCCCCTCGTCGTCCTGCTCGCTGGTGTGGAAGTGCGCGCCGATGAGGGTCGCGGGGAAGGTCTGCACGCCGCCCCGTGTCACGAGATGCTCGTCGACGCCGAGGAGGCCCTGCACGAGCACGACGAACTCGCGCCACGTGTGCGTGTGGAGCACCTCGGTAAGTCGGAGCCCGAGGTGCCGCTGCATGTCGAACGCGAGGAGGTCGAGGCGGGAGAGGATGGCACCCCAGTCGGCGGTCTTCCGCTCGGCGGTGACGTCCGGCGGGACGTCATACCACTCGTACGTGCCGGTCAGCTCGTCGTAGTTGCCTCGTCCGTACTGGGCGATGGCGTCGAGGCCGTCTCCGGCACCTGGATCGGCACCGGGATCGCTGCTTTTGGGTCGCGGCTGTTCCACGCGATCTCGGCCGCCTCGCGGCCCCCGATGGTGTCGATCATCGCGGTGTTCGCGGCGTGCTCGATGGCGCCCGGGTGGATGCCGTCTTCGCGCATCTGCACGAGCGCGGAGCCGAGGAAGATCTCGAAGTACTCCTCGTCGAGGACTCGCTCGTGCGGCTCGACGGGCTGGCCAGCCTCGACCTTGCCCATGAAGTTCCGGTAGCGGAGTACACGGGATGCCGACGCGGGCGGGATCTCGTAGTCCTTCCCGCGGATGGGGAGCACGAGCGGCTCGACGAGGTCGTAGAAGTCGCGGAACGCGGTCATGAGCTGGGGACTCCTTGCTGGGTGGGAGGGGACTGGTGGGATAGGCCGGGGCCGCCGCGTCCCCAGAGACGGCGACCCCGGGGTCTCACGCGGCGCGGGTGTAGGGCGCGGCGTTGCTCGTGCCGACGGGCGTCGTCACGGTGACGGGCGCCGAGCCGGCGGAGCCGGTCGGGAGGATCGCGGTGATGAGCTGGTCGGAGACGATCGAGAACGACGTCGCCGCGGTCGCGCCGAACTTCACGGCCGAGGCGCCCGTGAAGCCGGTGCCGCTGATCGCGACGGCCGTGCCGGAGCCCTTGCCGCCGGGGCTGACCGCGGTCACGACCGGGTTGAGGGTGACCTGGTACGGGTTCGTGATGCCGATGTTCAGCGGCACGTCGGTCCCGGTGAGCGTGACGGTGACCTGGTCCAGGTTCTTGACGCCGGTGTTCGACCGCTTCCAGGTCGGGATGACGACGCCGGAGTACGCCTCCGGACCGCCGGTCTTGTCGAACATCCGGAAGCCGAGACGCGCGGCGGAGTCGAACTGACCGATGCAGGCGCGGATGAGCTCCTGGCCGGGGTCCAGGACGCCCGCGTTGACGCGGCGGTAGAAGCCCGCGTCGATCGAGTAGTCCTGCATCGTGACCTCGGACGACGCCCACCCGTTCGCGTCGTAGTCGGACGCGTCCTCGAGGTTCGGGTTGATGTTGTGCGCGAGGTCGTTGATCCCCTTCACGGGGATGAAGCCAGCCTGCAGCGACAGGTCGTTCGTCACCTGCAGTGCGAACTTGCGTGCGAGTGCGGTGGGCATGTGGTGTGCCTCCTGGGGCGGTGTGTGGGCATGCGGAAGTGCCCCCGCGGGGAGGGCTGGTCTGGGGACCTACCGGCTCAGGGCCGGTGACTGGTGGGCGGCCACTCGACGTCGACGTCGTACTGGTCCGCGCGCTCCTTCCGGAGCTTGTCGTCCTGGCCCATCGGCACGCTGTTGCGTCGGAGGCACTGGACGATGACGGCAGGGCCGGCGGGCCGGGCGGTGAGGCCGTGGAGGACGCCGAAGACGGCGTAGCCGATGTCGTCGACGGAGCCAGGCTGGCGGGCGACGCCCTTGATCGCGACCTGCAGGATGCCGGTGCCCTGGGTGATCTCGGGGTGCTGGTCGGTGTCGACCCAGTTGAGGATGATCTGCGGGTTGTCGACGGTCCGCTCGGTGCCGCGGAAGATGGCGACGTCGTCCGGCCCGTACGTCGCGGCGCCGGTCGACCAGACGCCGACGCCGGCCGCGTCGAGCAGCTCGGCGACCGCGGTGAGGAGCTGCGTGACGGGGGACTCGGGGATCGTCACAGGCGCTCCTCGAACACTCGGGCGCAGGCGCGCAGGGCGGGGTCCCGGGCCTCGACGATCCCGGTGGTGAGGAAGAACGACTGGCCGTGCGTGTGGGTCAGCGGGGCGCCGACGCGGCCGTGCCGGTAGTAGACGCCGAACTCCTGGTACCGGGCGTACGGGCCGCCGTACCGGATCGTCGCGGTGTCGCCAACGGCGGTGATGCTGGGGGAGCCGACGAGGTGCGACGACTCGACGGGGACCTTCGGGGTGGTGACCTGCCGGACGACCTCCATGCCGGCGACGACCGCGGGCGTGATCGCGGCGTTCTTCCGCGCCTGCAGGCCGTCCCAGTCGAAGGTGTCCTCCCACTCGAGCGACACGGGCGCCTCCGTTTGATGATCTTGTTGCGGGCGGTGCTCTGCTCGACAAGATCGCGAAACGGCAAGAAAGCCGCGGCGGTCAGGCGAGGGTGACCTGCACGTGGTTGGGCAGGTCGAGGGTGCCGGAGTCGTAGACGGTCGCCGCGAGGACGCGGGCGTCACGCCCGCGGATGGTGACCTTCGACCCGGCGAGGAGCGTCCCGGCGTGCGCGAGGGGCGCGTAGACGGGCGCGTTGACGACGAGCTGCTCGCCGGTCGCCGTGCGGGTCACCTTCGTGCCCCCGTCGATGAAACACGGCACGTCGACGGGGTCGGCGTAGGACGGGCCGTTGCCGCCCTCGCCGAGGTATGTCGCGACGGTGATCGTGTGGACCCAGAAGTCATCGAGCTCGTCCATCAGATGACCCGGACCTGCTGGCTGATGAGGCCGCGGTTCTGCAGTCGGCGGAGCGCGGCCGGGACGAGCGTCACGGCCGCGTCCGCTCGGGTGGCAGCGGCCTGCGCGGCTCCGGCGTACTCGAACGACGCGGACCCGACCTTCGCCGAGGTCTTGATGCCGCCCTGCACGACGCCGCCCGCGAACGGCTTGATGCCGAGCGTCACCCACGCCGCGGCCTGGATG
Source organism: Curtobacterium sp. NPDC087080 (assembly GCF_044745105.1). NCBI lineage: Bacteria > Bacillati > Actinomycetota > Actinomycetes > Micrococcales > Microbacteriaceae > Curtobacterium > Curtobacterium sp. NPDC087080. Next base: position 389,667 of record NZ_JBIUZP010000004.1, read on the forward strand.
CAGGTCGCGTCGGTGAGCGCCTTGCGGACGGCGGGGTCGGACGCGAGGCCGGTCGCCGGGTCAGTGTCGTACACCGCCGTGATGGTGGCGCGGAGCACGATGTCGCTGCACGCCTCGAGCGTGAACGCGATGTCGGCGGGCGCGGCGGGGGCGCCGGGGAGCTTGGCGTAGTCCTCCGGGGAGGCCAGCGTGTCCGGGATGCTGCTGCTGGTCATGCTGGCCTCCTCGGCGGGTTGGTGGTGCTAGCGGGTGGTCGGCAGGCCCCGGAGGACCGCGTGGGCCTTCTCGTTGCCGTACTCGAGGCCGATCTCGCCGTAGAGCTGGACGCGGTCGGACGCGCCGATCTTCGCCAGGTCCTCCTGGAAGAAGTGACCCTTGCCCGGGATCTCGAGGAATCGGGGGGTGAGCTGCTCCATCGAGAGCACGACGAACGCGTCGGCCGGGACCCAGCGGTTGAGCATGATGTTCATGCGACCGAAGTCCGTCTCGAGGGTCTGGAAGTTGACCCCGCCGACGTTGCGGTCCGCGACCAGGTTGTTCGCGTTCGCCGCGTAGGCGTTCGAGATGTTCCGCTTCTGCGAGGAGCCGACCATGATCGTCGCGGTCTCGCCCTCGGCGATGCCGCCGTTGTCGTAGGCGAGCTGGAACACGTCGTCGTAGGTCGACTTCGTCGGGGCGTCCCCGTCGAGCTTGTAGAGGCTCACGGTGGCGGTGCCGACGGTGATCGGCTGGCCGCCCTTGGTCGCGGCGACCTTGAACGAGCCGGACGCCTTCGCGACGACGAAGTAGACGCGGTTGCGGCTGATCGCCGAGGACGAGCCGGTGTCGGTGAAGACCACCTTGTCGTCGTTCGACAGGGTCGTCGACGCCTCGGTGATCGTGTCCGTCGCGGCCGAGAGGCCCGAGTGGGACTCGCCGAGGTTGACCACGTTCGTCGTGATCGCCTCGAGCAGGCCCCGGGTCTTCCGGACGTCCGTGTTGTCGGCCGGCTTGTTGTAGCGGCCCCGGATGAACGACGCCTCGACGTCGCGCGCGACCTGCTTGAGCGCCTTCTCGACCTGCCACGGCAGCTCGGAAGCGACCGGGTTGGTGCCGTCGATGTTCGCCCCGTTGCGCTGGCCGGTCGCGGCCTGCTTCGTGTAGCTGACCTCGACGGTCTCCTGGTGGATCTCCACCACGTTGTCGACGTTGAACCGCACGCGGTTCTCCGACGGCTGTGCGGGCGCACCCTCGACGCGCTGCCGGTTCTCGTCCGGGTCGCGCAGGTCGTAGCCCTGCCACTCGATCGTGGTCGACGTGGTCTGCTCACCGCCGGTGAGGCCGCCGATCGCGGAGAGGAGCGGGGTGTCTTCCGGGGAGACTCCGAAGAGCTCACCGACGTAGTTCGGCAGGTTGTAGGTGGTCCCCTGCCCAACGATTCCAGGCATGTGCTGGCCTTTCTGGTTGGTTGGCTAGCCCTGAGCGGCTCGCTGCCGGGCGGCGGCGATGGCCTGCTTGAGGCGGATGGTCTCCGTGAAGTTCTTCGCCTTCGTCGCGGCTTCGAGCTGCGCTTCAAGCGACTGCACGGTGGCTCCCTGGTGTTCGCCGCCACCTGAGCGGGAAGGGGTTGCCTTGAGGGCGGCGTTGTCCTGCAGCGCCTTGGTGATCGCCGCGGTGATCGCGGCCCCATCGGTCGGCTCTACCGACGCGATGGTGGTCTTGAACTGCTCGTTGGCGAGCAGGAGCGCGGGGTTCGCGTCCCGGACGGCCGGGGACTGCAGCACCGCGATGGTGAGGTCGCGGGCCTTGAGGTCGGCCTGCGCCTGGGTGAGCTCGCCGTCCTTCGCCTGCACCTGCGTGCCGAGGTCGGTGACCTTCGCCTGCAGCTTCGCGGGGTCGGTCTCCGGGGCCTCGAAGCCGAGGAGCCCGCCGAGGCCCTTCGTGAACTGCTCGAACCGGTCGGCCGACTCCTGCGCCTTCTGCTCGGCGGCGGTGCGCGCGGTCTGGGCCTTCGCGAGGTCGCCCTGCATGTTCTCGATGCGTCGCCACGCACGCTCGGGGTCGAAGTTGTCCTTCGTCCACGGGGCATCGGAGCCGGCAGCACCGGCGGCGCCTGGCTGGGTGCCCGCCGCAGCGGCAGCGGCAGCCGCGGCTGCCGCGTCCGCCTGGCCGGCGGCGGCAGCCGGTCCGGCGCCGCCCTCGCCGCCCTCGTAGCGGATGCCCATGAGGGCGTGGCGGGTGCGGCCGATGACGGCCAGGCCGTCACGGTCAGCGACGACGGGGAGCGCGGTGCTGGGGACGATGCGGGTCACGGGAGCCTCCTGGGTTCCTCAGGTGTGGTGTCCGGCGCCTGGCCGGGCTTCGGTCGGGGTAGGTCGGTGATGGGGCCGAGCGGCCACCGGTTCTCGGTCACGGTGCGGCGACCAGACGGTCGACGTCCACGCGGGTGTTGCAGCAGCCGTCGAGGGACTGCAGGAACCGGGAGTGCGCGGACGTCGCGACGACGGTCCAGACGCGCTCCTGGTAGATGACGGTGGAGCCGACGTCGAGGATCACGGCCGCCTCCACTTCGCGAGGTAGGCGGCGGTCGCGACCTTGTGCCAGCGCCTCGACCTCCACCACACGCGGTGCCAGGCCTTGCGGACCCAGATGTACGCCCGCATGCGCCGGTCCTCGATGTCGACGTCGAGGTGGTCGCACACCATGCACTGCGTGCCCGACCCTCGGCTGGTCGCGATCACGACGGCGCAGAGCAGCGCGTAGAGCACGAAGGGAGTGACGACGCCGGTGATGAACGCGATCACGATGGGACAGGGCATGTCGGCCTCCTAGCTGGTGAAGAGCGGGATCTGCGCGTACGCGTCGCGGAGGTGCGGCTGCTCGCGCCGCGAGTTGCGGGCGAGGTCGTCGCGGCTGTTGACGTGGTCCCGGAGCCGCTTCTGCGCCGCCCGGACCTTCGCCTTCGCGTCCGCCGCCCGCTCACCATCGAGCGCGTTCTCCTGCTGCCGCTTCGCCTTCCGCACCGCGAGCTCGAGGCGTCGCTGCTTCTGGACGGCGCGGTAGCGGGCCTCGTGCGCGGGCGTCCACGTCTGCCGGGGCGGGAGCGTGGTGATGCCGGGGAACACGGCGGTGAGGTAGTGGCGGCAGTTCGGGTGGAACAGGCCGCGTGCGGTCGCCTCAGCGATCGTCGCGTCGACGGGCAGCTCCGGGTCGGGCACGGTCCCGTCGGTCAGCACAGCGCCCTGCCACGGCAGGCAGAGGGGGCACGGGGAGCCGACGTCGGAGACGGTGAAGTAGCGGACCCCGATCGCGTGCATCCGCTCGAGGTGCGCCGCGTTGAACGCGCGAGCCGCGGCCGTCCGGACCGCCATCTCCGTGTACGCCGACAGCGACCACTCGCGGCCGGACTTGTCGGTGAACCCGGTGATCCCGTTCGACGTGAAGTCGCGCCACGCGATCGCCTGCGCCTGCGCCGGGGTCAGCTCGACGTCGAGCACCTGCACGCGGGCCGCCTGCGGGGCGAGCACCTTGTAGATGTCGTTGTCGAGGCGTGTGATGCGGCGGCGGACGTCCTGCAGCTCGGAGACGAGCGACTCCCGGATCGCGGCCTCCGCGCGGACGCTCGTCGGGACGCCGAAGTCGAAGTCTCGCGGCTGTCCGGCGGGGACAAGCGCGGTGCCCGGCGGTCGGCGGGGCGGGATGCCGCCGGGCGTCCCCCTGGAAGCGCCCGCCGGCAGCTCACGGCCGAGGATGCGTCGGATGCGCCCCTCGATCGCCTTCTGCGCGCCGCCGTCGGTGAGCTGGATGATGTCGTCCAGCACCTCCCGCTCGGCGGTCGCAGCGCCGTCGAGCAGCTCCCCGTCGATGACCTCGGCGACGAGCGGCGGGACCCGCTGGTCGAGGGCGCGGGCGACGGCGTACGCGACGCGACGGATCGCGGGCCGGGCCGCCTCGAGTGAGACGGCCCGGCGCAGGATCGCGGCAATCTGGTCGAGGAGCGTCGACTCAGCGGTGATGTGCAGCGCGACGAGCGCCGCGACGGCCTCAGCGGTCGGTCGGCGCTGCTGCTCCTGCTGCTGCCCCTGCGGGCTGCTGGTCGTCGCCATCGTCCGGCTCCTCGGTCTCAGGTGCTTCGAACAGAGCGGACGCGGGCTCCTGCATCGCGCCGAGGGTCTCCTCGTCGCGGATGCGGGCGACCTCGGCGGCGATCTCCTCCTCGGGGACCTGGCCGGCCATCCGCACCCGGGTGAGGATCGACACCGAGCGGGCACCGTCGAGCATGCTGATCGTCTGCGCGTTCTTGAGCGGGTCGACCTGCGACACCTCAGCGAACTCGACGTCGGGCAGCTCGTCGTACCAGCCGCCGCCCTTGCCGGGGAACACGATCCCGTCGATCGCGAGGGCGACCTGCGCGAGCTCGGCGAGGGCCGGCTTCGCGTAGAGCGCCTTCTTGTCGCGGGTGCGTTCCGAGTCCGACAGGTCCGCGGTCACCTCGGTCGCCGTGCGCTGCGCCTGCTGCACGTCGCGGAGGCCGAGGTGCACGGGCGAGTAGCCGCACGTCGTCGCGATCTCTCGCTTGAGGGCGTCGATCGTCTCGAGGTGCTGCTGCACGCGGATCTCGAACTGTGTCTCGACGATCTGGTCGCCGAGCTTGTCCGAGCTGCCGAGAGCCTGGACGCCGACGTAGACGGTGCGGTTGACGTCGAACTTGGCGCCCTCGCCGGGCTTGCCGGTCTCGAGGAACTGCTCGGGGACCGTGAGCCGCCCCTGCCCGTTCTCGAGGTCGCGCATCAGCGACGACCAGGCCTGGTCGATCTTGTCGAACAGATCCTCGACGCCCGCGTAGTCGGAACGGCCGAGGTTCGCGAGCGGGCCGAGCTTCCGCCAGTCGCGAGACGGGCGGACGTTCGGCATGTACTTCACCGCGAGGCGGTCGACGCCGGTCGCGACGGTGACAGCCGGGTTCGCCAGCTCGGCGAGGTCCGGGGCCGCGGCGAACGCCTCGAGCTCGGCCGCGGACCGGAGGCCCTCGTAGTGCGCCGTCTCGGGCAGGGTCCGCATCGGGACGAGCTTGCCGAGGTTGCCGGGGCCGCCCTCGTGGAGCTCGTACGTGATGAGGCCCGGCTCGTGCCGCTCGAGCAGCCGGTACAGGGCGCCGCCCTGCGCGGTGGTGTCGTACTCGGTCCATAGGGTGACCGCGGTGAGGACGCCGTACCGGAACTCGGGAATCGCGCAGTCGTGGTGGAACGCGCGGAACCAGACGTGGTCCCGGAGGCTGGCATCCCAGGTGACGGCGAAGTAGGTGCCACCGGACGACGCGGCCAGCTCGCCGCCGTTCAGCAGCTCCGCGTGCGCCTCGTCGGACCCCATGATCGTGTCGAGGCGGTCCTGCGCGGGGTGCTTCCACGCGGCCTGCTGCTGCCGCTGCTCGTCAGTCGCCTCGGGGGCGGCGTCCGGCTTCGGGTAGCGGATCTTCGGTGCCTCAGCGAACAGCAGGTCCGCGGAGAGCTGCGCGATGTCCGCGGGGACGGGGAGGTGCATCTTCATGCGGCCGTCGCCGTTGTCCTGCGGCTGCCCCCACCACATCTTCGACAGGGCACCGATCACGCCGCCGCGGTACGGGACGCCGCCGCGACGATGCGTGGTCTGCACGCCCTTCCCGCCGTAGATCTCGGCGAGGGTGGCGGTGTCGCCGCAGTACCAGGCGTCGTGCTCCGCGAACCGAGCGAACGCGGTGTCGAACGGCTGCGGGGGCCACACGTCTGCGGGCTGCGGCATCGGGGGCCTCCTCAGGCGGCGAGCTTGACGTGACTGCGCCAAATGTTCTCGGTGGTCTTGATCGCGTAGCGGAGGGCGTCCTGCGAGTGGTCGTTCGCCTTCACGGGCTTGTCCTCGCCGGACTCGGCGGCCTTGGCGTCCCAGACGTACTCGGTGACCTCCTTGATCCAGCCGGTGCACCGGTCTGAAATGAGGAGGTTCCCGGAGGACAGCAGCGACGCGACGGTGCGGATGCCGTCGAGGACGTCGTTGTCGGCCTGAGTGGACAGCACGCCGTCCTGGTGGAGCTGCACCCGGAACGACGCGGCCGACGGGTCGAGGATGACGTAGTCGGGCTGCAGGCGGGGCTGCTCCGGAGGGAGGTGCGGCTGCCCGAGCCACGCGCGGATCTCCTGCGAGAGCTGCGCGTCGGTGAGCTTCTGCTGCGCTTCCTTCGACTCGTACCGCCACTCGTCGATGGCGTACAGCTTCGGATGGTGCCGGCCGTACGCGTCGGTGTGGAGGGCGATGCCGAGGAGGATCGCGCTGGTGGGGTTCGTGGTGCCGTAGTCGATGCCGACGGCGAGGAGCTTCCACATCGTCGGGAGGGTGTCCCACGCAACCTGGTGCTTCTTCGGGTCCCACATGTCGAAGATCGCGCCTTCGGCGTTGGTCCAGAGGCCGCGGATGAACCGGTCGTAGAAGATCCCCGTGAACGAGGCCTTCATGTCGCGGACGTACTCGTCGGTGAGCGACGGGTTGTCGTCCATCGTGAAGTGGAAGACGATCAGGTTCTTCGCCTCGGCCATGAGGATGTACTGCTGCCGGAGCCAGTGGTTGAACGAGCCCGGGTTCGTCGTCGCGAGGAGCCTCGAGTGCGGGGTGCGGAGGCGGGTGAGGAGCATCTCCCAGAACCCGACGGGCAGCAGCGTCGCCTCGTCGACGTACGCCACCTCGATCGTGCCGCCTCGGATCTTCTCCTCAGCGCGGACGTCGTTTGCTCCGACGAGGTGCACCTCGCGGCCGAGGATCGTCGCGGTCGACGAGCCGCGGGTGTGCACCGTCTGCGCGGCGAGGACACCGAACAGGTTTGGGTCCTGCAGCGGCTCGATGATGTTGCGTTCGATCGTCTGCAGCGTCTTGCCGATGATGACGATGAGGCCGACACCGCGGGCGGCGCGGACGGCGAACAGGAACGCGAACAGGGACGCGATGGTCTTCCCGCCGGACACGGCGCCGACCCAGAGGGCCAGTTTTCGGGTGGTGGAGGCGGTGATCGACCAGACCTGCTTCGGGGAGAGCGCCGGGGCTGACACGGCACCTCCTTCGTCAGGTCACTCGGGACCGAACAGCGGGTTGCGCTTCTTCGCCTCCCGATTCTTGCGCCAGTAACCGTTGGTCTTCCGCGGCCAGTACCGCCAGCGGTAAACGACCCATCGCTCGTAGTCGCTCATCGCGGCGATCCCTCGACGCGACGCGGCCTTGTAGGAGCCAAAGCGGCGGGGCACGACCCACTCGATCCCGACCTTGATGTCCTTCAACCGGTCTCGGTGGACGTGCATCGTCATCTCGACCGCCTCATCCCGGACATCAAGCACAGGGGAATCGATCCAAGGTGGTGTCACTGAGTCGTCGCCCCATACCCGCCATTCCGGCTCGTACAGAACGTGCGGGCCCATCGGTCGAGCGATGATCGTGACCTCGACGGTTGCACGCGCATCAACCAAGTTCGCTCCGACGCGCCTGACCGTGATCGACATCGCGTTAGGAGCCTCGAGGTTCATCCGTATCAGGAAGTCAACGACAGCGATTGCGATTGCCGTGATGCCAACGACGGATGCCACACCCTGCACACCGGCCCACCAGGGCGCTGACCACCAGTCCATATGGCGACGCTACACAGCGCGGCAGACACGTTCGGTCGTGCACCGACCCGGCAGTGACCTGAAGCGCCACCGGGCCGGGCGTCAGTGGTCACGCTGCCCGTGATCGGGGAGGATGCGGGAATGGATTGGTTGACGCCCGTGCTTGCAGCGGTCAGCGCCGTGATCGTCGCGCTGATCGCTGCCCTCATCGCCGACCGGACGACCCTGCGTCGTCTTGAGCGGGTCGACAATCTGCTCCGAGAGTCCAGCGTCTCCGGAGAGCACCGCGAGCTGCTCGTGAACGTCCGTGCCCGACTCGTCGAGCGCATCGCTTACCGCGAGCTGCGGCCAGCGCTGCGCCGCTTCAGCACCCTCGCCTACCTCCTGCTCGTCTCCGGACCCCTCACCCTGGTGAGCTGGGTGATCGACCAGATACGTGCTGGAGACGGGAGGGAACCTGAGTTCCCGGGGTTCTTGTCGGTCGTCGTGTTGCTCATGGGTGTCGGGATGATCATGTCTAGCGTCGCCCTGCTCGCGTCACTCAACGCCGAGCGTCAGGTCTGGGCGATGAAGACGCTCCCCTCGCGGCGCCATGAGCTAGGTGAGTCGGATCAGGAATCCTCGGTCGGAGCGTCGTAGGACGCCGCAGCTGCCTTGAACCCGGCAGCGAGCGTGTCGAGCAGCGAGTGAGCCGTGTCGACCCCTGACGTGTCCTTCTCGAGGTACTTCGTCACCTTGTCGAACGCGACGCCGGCCGTCGTGACCGCCGTGCGCTGCACCTCGACTGGCGGCTTCTCGAGCTCGTGGTCGCTGTAGACGTTGTCCTTCCCGCCGAACGCGTACACCAGGTACGGGCCGTCGAGGTCGTCGAGCATCTTCTCCGCCCGACCGAGCATCTTCTCGGCGAGCCGCTGACGTCCCGCGGCGAGGTCGATCGACCGGGCCTGCACCGCGACCGCCGTCTGCGCCCGGGAGAAGTCGAGCCCGAGGGCCTTCGCGATCCGGGTGACCGTCGAGTTCCCGAGGCCGAGCTCCGATGCGATCGCGTTGCGCCCCTTGCCCTCGGCATGGAGCGCAGCGACCCTCGCACGCACGGCGGGGTCCTGGACTGGACCAGGCCCAGCGGTCTCGTCGGTCATGGTTCTCGTCTCCGTGCGCCGCCTGGGCGCTCTTCGAAGGTGGGTCGGGTGCTGTAGGTGTGCGTGTGCTCGGTGTCGGTTCGAGCGGGGATGCGGCGGAGCGCCTCGGGGGCGGACCGGGTGTCGGTCCGCCCCGTGAGCGTTACGCGCCGAGCTTTGCCTTGATGGCGTTGACGGTGGCGCGGATGCCGCCGCCGCTCTCCTTGGCGAGGATCGACTCGATGTTGTTGCCGATCGCCTTGACGTTGTTGACGAGGCCGCGGATGCCGCCGCCGTTCTCGACAGCGAGGAGGCTCTCGATGTTCTTCAGTCGTGCGTCCTGTTCGGGGGTCATGTCGTCTCCTTCGTCGTTGCCTGGTCCCACGTACTGCAGGAAGAAGGCGTGGGGGTCGGTTCGGTTGGTGCGGTTGAGGTACACCTCGATGTGGAGGTGCGGCCCGTTGGCAGCGGTGCCGGTGGCGCCGCTGAGTCCGATCTGCTGGCCGGCGCTGACGCGCTGGCCGACGGAGACCGATCGGCTGCTGAGGTGGATCGATCGGGTGGTCACGCCGTTGTCGTGGTCGATGCGCACGTAGTTGCCCACGAGGCTGTCGAACGCGGACTGCGTGATGACGCCGTCGCTGATCGCGAGTACCGAGGTGCCGGTGCTCACGCCGTAGTCGGAGCCGATGTGGCCTCCGGGGTAGCTACGCGGGGAGCCATACACCTGGGCGCCCGTGGGCGTGGGGTGCGGGTTGACGGGCCACACCACGGTTCCGTAGGGATCTGAGATGGCGTTCTCCTTTCCTTCTGATGCGAAAGGCCACGCGGATGCGTGGCCTTCTTCCTTGGCGGAAGTGTGAGCCCGGCGATCGCGCCCCGGGTGCTGGTGGGGTGCGTGTGGGCGGTCGCCGGGAGTGTGAGGGTGCGTGCGAACGGACAGTTCAGCCGCGATCTTCGAAGACGTCGTCCATGACCCGGTCGAGCTCGGCGAGCGCGTCCGGGTGCAGGGGCGGGTCGGGTCTGTGGTTGCTCCTCGTGCGATGCGCGGTGAGGTGCGGGTCCTGCGCGTCAGGCGGTCGGGTCATCCGTGACCTCGGGGACGTCGGTGTCCGTGACGGGCGCGTCGACGGGTGTCGGCTCCGGGGGTGCGGGGATGTACTCGCGGATGAGGGTGTTGAGCGCGTCGGTGTCGACGTTCGCGGTCGCGGTGGCCCGGATGGTGGTCTGCCCGCCCTGGTTGAGGAACGCGATCGACAGGGTGGACGCGTCGACGGCGTTCTGGTCCCACCCTGCGAGGGTGACGAGGGCGGCGTTGAAGTCGGCGCCGAGGTTGAGGCCGGCCATGGTGCCTCCGCTACGGTCGGGTGATGGACACAGGGTGGGAGAACGTGCGGGGCCGCATGCTGGCCTTGAGGGCTCTCGAGAAGGCGCTGCGCGATATGCGTCGGGGCGACGGCTTCCTCTACGGGAACGCCGGCTCCGGCGCCATCTGGACCGCGGTGCTCGATGAACATCTCCGCGAAAGCATCGGCGAGGAGTACGAGACGCTGCGGGATCGTGAGGCGCCCCTCATCCACGGGCTCCTGCACGTTCGGAACGGGATCTCGCATGCGGCATCGGTCACGACACAGGATGCAGGACTGACAGTCCCGTTCGTGATACCCGTCGTGATCCCCGCTGCGGCCTGGCTGCCCCTGGAGGAAGTTCACCGACGTTGGACGCCCAACGGCCTGAACGGTGCCCGCGTCAAGCATCGGATCGCGATGTACGAACAGCACCTAGCGGGTCGCGACCCGGCGGAGACGCTCCGTACGGTTCACGACTTCTTCGCCGCGCTTGAGGCCGCGGATTGGCAACCGAACGAGGTTCGTTGATCGGGGTGGGCGCAGGTCGTCTCGGCCGGGAGAATCAGCGGCCGTACTGCGGCGGACCTTCGCGTGCATGGCGGGACACGCGTTGACGCCCACCCCGTGAGGGGGCTCCCCGTGCTCGCGCCGCCCGCGTGGAGTCGCGGGGCGGCCGGCGTTCCACCCGAGGGCGGTGCCGGCGGCCGATGCGGTAGCGGTGCGTGTCGGCGGGCACGGGGAAGACGAGGAGCCCCGAGCGGGGGCGCGCGTCCGCGCTGCCTGCTCGGGTGTCGAGGGTCCGCTGCACTGTGCCGCTGTGCTTCGCCCGCGTCGTGGCCATGCCGCCGACAGGAGGCTGGGGATTCGAACCCCGATCTTCGGACCCTCGTGGCGGTGCTCAGTCGCCATGTCTGGATACACGAACGGCCCGGACAGTGTCCGGGCCGAGTCGTGATGCATGCGAAGCATATCACCTGAGGGGTGCAGTTCGGGTGCCCCCTGTTCGAGTGTCACAGGGTGTCGCGTGCGCGGCCGTGGCGGCGGCCCTTCGTGCGCTGCCAGTCGAGGAGGTCGCAGACGCGGACGTGCCGGGTCCCGCCGAGAAGCTCGGTCGGCATCCCGTTCTCCTGCCAGGCGAGCAGGGTGCGGCGGGAGCGGCCGACGAGCTTCTCGGCGGCCCGGAGGGTGACGAGCCGCTTCGGGTCGAGTCCCGTCACGTCACCGCCTTCCGGACCTCGTCGAGGGTCGTCTGCGCGCGGGTGGCGCGGGCGGACTCCGAGAACCACGGGGAGGCGTCCGTGTACCGGTCGTGGACGTCGAGGGCGAAGCGGACTCCGGCGAGGGTCTGCGCGTCGTGCTCGGCGAGCCACCGGTCGAACTCGCGGCCGTGCTCGTCCGACAGGATCGCGCCGTGCTGGGCGGCGTACACCGCGCGCACGTGCTCCGCCGACGGGGTGCACGGCGGCTGCCCAGGCACGGTGCCCCACCCCGGCTGGTCAGCCACGGTCGTCCTCCTTCGACCACTGGACGTAGTCGTCCACGCTGACGTGCGGGCCGTCGCGTCCGAGGGGCTGCGTGCACGACGAGGTGACTGCCGGGAAGTGCGGGCGGCGTGCGCCGCACTCCGCCTGCTCGGGCGTGATGTGGTCGATCATGCGGGGACCTCCTCGATGCGGGGGACGGACGTGCCGACAGCGATCTGCCGGACGATGCGGGCGACCTTCCGGCCGGCGGTGCGCTGGTCGGGTGACTCGGTACCGCGGACGTGGACGGTGCCGGCGGAGTCGGTGGACACGAGGACGTGGGAGCACGCCTCGCACCAGACAGTGACGTCACGGATCTCCGAGTCCGGGGACCAGTCCGCGGTGACGGCGAACTCGCCGCACTGCTCGCAGGGCCGCTTCCAGTGCGGCCGGTCGGGGCGGGCCTCGAGCGGGAACCGGGAGTAGACCAGGTCGACGGCGTGCGCGACGTCGTACAGGAACTCGGGGCCGCCGGGGTGGGCCGCGATGCGGTCCAGGTGGGCCAGGAGCCAGCCGGTGAGGTCGCGGGTCAGCTCGGCGGCGCCGGGCGGGGTGGTGGTCGACCGGAAGCCGAGGAGCACCCCGTCGGTGGTCCACTGACCGGAGCGGAGCGCGACCTTGAGGGTCGTGATCGACAGGTCCCGCGCCCACCGGCGGACGTGGCCGACGAGGTCGACGTAGAGGGCGTCGGCGTCGTCGAGGGCGCCGACGTGCAGCGGGGCGGGCGGGGTGCGGGACGGGGCGCCGGGCTGTCCGTCGCGGACGGCGCCGCCGGGGAGTCGGCGGATGCGGACGTACTCGACGAGCTCGGGGGCCTCGGTGAGGCGGCGGCGTGCACGCTCGACGAGCAGCGCGACGGTGAGCTCTTCGTCGACGTCGGGTGGGGTGATGGTCACTGGTCTCTCCTGGTGTCGTGCTCCTCACGGAGCTGTCGTGCACGGGCGGCCCGCTGCTCGGCCGCGATGAGGAAGGACGGGGACTTCGGGTCGCCGAAGTCGTAGCCGCCCGTGTCGTTGCCCTTTGTGAACGTGGCGGTCACAGCTCGATCACCTCGAGCAAGCCGGGGTCGACGTCCGACGCGACGAACCGATCCGCGTCATCACGCGTGACGAAGATCGCGAACGGCTCGAACGAGTCGTGCCGGTATCGGACGCCCCACCGGTAGCGGCTAGAAGGGCGTTTCATCGTCGAACCCTCCCTGCTGGGACCACAAGTCCTGCCCCTGAGTGCCGCCGCCCTGCTGGCCCTGCTGGCCTGGCTGCGGGGTGGGCCAGCCCTGGTTCTGCTGGCCGCCTCCCGGCGCGCTCCCGGCCCCGCCACGACCGCCCTGCCCCTGCGAGCGGGTGACCTGCGCGGTCGCGTAGCGGAGCGACGGGCCGATCTCGTCGACGTCGAGCACGAACCCGGTGCGCTGCTGCCCCTCGCGGTCCGTCCACGACGTCTGCCGGAGTCGTCCCTGCACGATGACCCGGGCGCCCTTCACGAGCGAGCCGGCGACGTGCTCGGCGAACTCCCGCCAGACCGACGCGCGGAGGAACAGCGCGTCGCCGTCCTTCCACTCGTTCGCCTGCCGGTCGTACGTGCGCGGGGTGGACGCGATCGTGAAGTTCGCGACCGCGAGGCCGTTCTGCGTGTACCGCAGCTCGGGGTCGGCGGTGAGGTTGCCGACGACGGTGATGATCGTCTCGCCGGCCATCAGCGGGCCTCCTCGTTCGGGTCGGTCGCCTCGACAACGACGGGGTGCGCGATCGTCAGGTCCGCGGGGATCACGATGGTTGCCTCCGGACGCAGGGGCACGAACGCACTCGCGGGGATCTCGACGGTGACGGCGACCTCGAGGACACCGGCGCGCGGCTTCGGGGAGCGGCGCTGGGTGACGGCGACGACCTTCGCGCCGCGGACGCTGGCGGGGTTGTCGCGGTCGCCCGCGCCGAGGTAGCTCGGCCACTCGGGCTCGATCTGCAGGAAGGCCGTGGCCTTCACGGTCTTGTTGGTCATGCTGCTGTCCTTCCGTGTGCGGCCGGAGCCGCCTGTCTCTGCGAGTACGACCGGATGGCCGCCTCGATGTCTGTCTGGTCGAAGCCGCGCCGCGCGATCTCGGCGTCGGCGTCGGCGTACTGCTCGGCCCGCCGGGTGGCCCACTCGTGGTCCGTGAGCGGCAGCGGGTGCCCGGCGCGGACCCGCTCCCAGTAGTCGGTCGCCACGTACTCGTGCGCCGCCTTCATCCGGAGGTCCGTCGGCGAGCCCGGCCGCTCCTCCGGTCCCGGCGCCCGGTACCGTTCCGCCTCGACGGCGGCCGGGTCGAGCTGCGCGACGAAGTTCGCCCACGCGTCCCCGTCCGACTGCCGGCGCGGCCACGGCTCCGCCCACCCGTCGGTCACGGCTCCGGCACCTTCCGGCCGACCGTCCCGAGTTCGAGCGGTCGGCCGTCCGTCACCGTGCCCGCCTCGATCGCGGCGGCCTGCTCGGCGAACGTCTGCCGGGCCTGCGCGAGCCTCGTGGCAACCGGGCGGGGGAGCGCCTGCCGTGCCGGCCACGACGCCTCGATCAGCCCGCGGGCCTTCGCCGACCGGACGTCCTCCTCGATCGCGCCCGGCGTCTGCCGAGTGTCGACCCGGATCTGCTCGAGCAGCACGTCGAGGGACAGGTACTCGCGGGGCGACGGCTTCCGGAAGTGGTTCCGGACCGCCTGCCAGGCGATGTCGAAGTCGGTGTCGGCGAGCTCCATCGTCCACACCTCGGCGGTGATCGCGGTGAGGGTCCGGTTGTCGTAGCCGCCGGAGATCAGGCTGAGGAGCCGGCGGACTTCGGGTTCGTTCACGAGGTGATCTCCTGTCGGATGTCGAGGGGTTGGTCTGCTGCCGTCGCGAACGCGAGGAGCTCGTCCTGCCGCTGCTGGCCGCGGGACGCGGGGGCTGCGCGGCCGGGTCGGGTGTCACCGGCCTTCCGGCGCATCCAGTTCCGCCACGTCGCCGGCCAGTCAGTCTTGACGCCCTTCTGCCCGGGCTGCGCGATCCAGTAGTCGACGAAGACGCGATGCTCGGCACGGAGGTCGACGCCGGGGCACTCGTCCCGCATCTGCACGATCAGCTCGTCGGCGGGGACCCAGTGCTCGTCGAGCCGTGTCCCGCGCTTGCGCGGGGGTTTCTCTTCTCCGTTAGGAGAAGAGGTCGGGTCGGGACGGGACGGGTCGGGGGCAGGGTTACGAACCTCATCCGAACCGTCCTGTAACCCGGTTACGGACTCGGTTTCACCCTGGTTCTGCTCCTGGTTACGACGCCGCCACTTCCGCAGCTTCTCGGCGTTCTTCTCCCGCGCGGCGACGACGTCCGCCCTCGTGGGCTGGAACTCATCCCAGTTCACGAACGAGTAGCCCGTCGAGGTGCGCGACCAGAGGCCGGCGGTCACGAGAGCCTCGGCAACGCGTCGCGTGGCCCCCAGCTCGACGATCATGTAGCTCGGCACGGCGCCGTCCTGCAGCTCCTTCGCGCTCCAGGCGCCGCCCAGCGTCCAGAGGCCGATCGCCGCGAGGCGGTCCCGGCGGGGGATGCCGAGCACCTTCCTCGAGGACGGGAGCCCGTCGTCGACCTTGAACCACGGCATCAGCCGGCACCTCCTTCCATCCGTCTTCGTGCGTCGTCGGCGCTGATTTCGTGCACGCCGCCCTCGTCGTCCAGGAGCGCCCACCCGGCCCGGAGCGTGCCGACCTCCGTCCGGAACCACCTCCGGGTGGGCCACTCGTGCGGGTCCGCCCACCGGGGCACCGCCCACCCGTCCTCGAGCGCGGCCCGCGGGTGCTCGGTCTTCCAGATGTGGCAGGCCAGGCCGAGGCAGTTCAGGTTGCTGGCGACGGTGTTGCCCGGCATCCGGTTCTGCCGGTGGTCCCGGGCGAGCGGCCCGCAGTCCCGGAGGCACCGCTGGCACAGCTCGCCGTCACGCTCGGTGGCGATCGCGTACGCGCGGCGAGCGTCCGCCACGGTCGGCCGGTCGGCCTTCGGACCCATCACCGCGCGTCCTCGGGAAACGGGTGATCCGCCTCGATCATCGGGGCGACCGCGACGGCGTACAGCCCGCCGATCTCCTCGCGGAACGTCTGGCAGACGGCGTCTCGTTCAGCTCGAGTAAGCCGGACGCCGTCGGCGCGGATCTGTGCGGCGCTCTTCACGACGCATCCCCCCAGTCGAAGTCGAAGGTCTGCTGGCTGAGTCTTTTCGCGAGAAGTTCGCAGTAGCGCTCCTCGAGTTCGACACCGATGGCCCGGCGACCGAGGTGTGCTGCGGCGACCAGAGTCGTGCCGCTGCCGGCGAAGGGGTCGGCGATCGTCCCAGGGGGTGCCGTCTCGACAAGTGCTTCCATCAGCCCGAGAGGCTTGGCGTGAATGTGGTCGCTCTGCTCGGGGAACGCGGTGAGGATCGATACCGATGCGTTCGAGGTGCGGACGAAGCCCGCGGTCACGTAGATCGATTCGTGCCGGTAGCGCCAGGGGCCGCCGTTCATGCCTGGCCGTTTCTTGTCCCAGACCAGACGATCGGCCCACTGTCCGGGTGGATCCGGCAATCGAGGGGAACCGAACACGAGCGCCGGCTTCTCACCCCAGAGTGCGAGGGCAGCATCACGAGTCTCCGTGGTGCCGTCATTCGCGATCGTGAAGCCTTCCGGCCCCAACCCTGCGTTCTGTCGTCTGCCGTACCCGCCCTTCGGGTTGTCGGCGCTGAATTGCGTACCGTACGGCGGATCCGTGACCAGCACGTCCGCGCCGAGCCAGGCGTCCAGCTCGAGGCAGTCGCCGTGGAAGAGCGTCACGAGCTCGTCCTGGTAGTACGGCTCGGTCATGCGGTCACCTCGACGAGCAGCTCGAGCGACTGTCGGACGCCGGGCCGGTGGGTGATGACGGGCATGAGCTTCGCCATCAGCTCCGGGGTGTCGTCCGGCACGACGCCGGCGTCGACGAGCCCGTCGCAGGCAGCCTTGAGCGTCGGCACCACGTTGTCGGCGTCGCGACGGTGCCGGGTCTGCACGAACCACGTCAGGGTGACACGGCACGCGGGCAGCTCGGGGATGTGAGCGGCGCGGGCAAGCATCGTCGTCGTGCCGCGGAGCGCCTTGACGTGACGGTGGCGGGCCATGTGGTGCATCCGCTGGTTCGCGGTGAGCGGCGGGGTCTCGTAGGGGAGCACGAGGGTCCACCGGCCAGTCTCGACATCGTCGAGGCCGGGCAGCGGCGGGGGCAGCACTTCGGACATGGTGGTTCTCCTGGTCAGCGGCCGGTCGCGTTGTACGCGGTCGCGAGGGTCTTGGCGATGGTCTGCAGGCCGGACAGGCGCTTGCCGAGCGCGTCCTGCAGGTTCTCGGCGTGGTGGAGCTTCGCCTTCGCCTCGTTCAGCTCCCGGAACTTCGGCAGGCACGCGAGGATCGCCTCGGCGCGGCGGTCGCTGTAGGTCGCGCGAGAGGACGAGAGCTTGGCCGTCTCGAGCGCCCGGGAGTACTCGGCCTCGGCGTCGTACCGGCCGCGCTGCAGGGCGTCGATGACGCCGACGGCGTGCTCGAGCCGTTCCCCGATCGCGCGGATCGTGTACTCGAGCTCGACGGGGGACGCAGGCTCGTAGGTGACGAGCTCGCCGGTGGCGAGGTTCGCGATCTCGCTCATGCGCGGCCCTCCTGCCGGAGGACGTCGGCCTCGGCCTGCGCGAGCCAGTCGGCGTCGGACAGGCCAGCCGGCGAAGCAGGAGCGACGTCCGGGGCGGGCGCCTCGGCAGCGGCCTCCGGCTCCGGGTCGACGACTGTCTCGTCGGGCCGTGTCGGCTCGCCGAGCATGCCGTGACGGGTCATCGCCGCCGTGCGTACGGCGTCCGTCCGCTCGCCCGCGTCGTCCGCGGCGTCGAGGAGATCTTCGACCTCCTCGTGCGTGGTCGCGGCGGCGATCTCCGCCGACCAGTCCCGTGAGGGGCCGGCTATCTCGATGTGCTGCTCCGGCGCCGCGGCGATCTCGTCCGACGTGTAAAGCCCGGAGAGGTCCATCGGGAACGCCTTGCGGAGGGCGAGCGCCTCGGCGCACTTCGCGAGCTGCCCGGCGCCCTGCTTCGCCCACATCTCGGTCGGGGTGCCGTCGCGCTTCGTCTGGACGTAGGCACCCCACTCGGCGACGCCGACCGCGGGGCGGTCCCATTCGTAGCGGTAGACACGCACGCGCGCGGCGAGCGGGTGGCCGCCGTGGAGCTTCGGGATGAACGCGTCGACCCACTCGCCGGAGTCGGTCATCCACTCGGCGGCGTCCTGGCCGGCGTAGTTCTCGGACCGGTCGGCGACGAGCCGAAATCCGTCGATGCCGGTCTGCACGGCCCACTCGACGCGGCCCTTCGACAGGCGGCCGATGCACCAGATCTGGTTCGACAGCGGGTTGAGGCCGGACTGCCGGGACAGAGCGAGGAACTTCTCGACGACGGCTCGGGGCGCGGGTTCGCGCTGCCCCTGGCGGTCGCCGTAGGTGTGGGTGAAGACGAGGCCGGCGGCGTCGGCGATCGCCTTCTCGGCGGGCGTCCACGTCGTGACGTCGCCGTTCGCCGGGAGGGTGGTGACCTCGGTGGTCATGCGGCTCTCCGTTCGTAGGTCAGCGCGACGCGAAGCCGCGCGAGGAGGTCAGTGGCGATGGGGAGGATGAGGGCGAGCGCCTCGACGACCTTCGGGTGGTCCCGGCGGACGACGAGCCGGCGGGGGATGCCGTGCAGGCCCTCGCGGAGGTCCCACTCGCCGTCCGGCGTCCGGACGAGCTCGACCCACAGGAACTCGATCTCGTCGGCCTCGGGGAGGACGTGGAACTGCCACGCGAGCTGCCGCCACTCCTCCCGCTCCGGACCGTCCGTGATGCGGCCGAGGCGGGCCTTGCACTCGGCGAGGGTGAGACGGCCGTTCGGGTTCACGCGGAGCCCGTCAGGGGTCGCGGCGTGGCCGGGTTCGTCGGGGGAGTGGATCAGCGCGCTGTTCTGCGGGATACCCGCGTAGGCGAGCATCAGCGGCTCCCAGCGGTGCCCCTCCTCCGTGTAGGCGTTGCCGGTGAACGACTTTTCGGCGAGCTTCGACGCGAGGTACTTGTCGACGCTCGTCGGCTTGGCGAGCTTCTTCGCGTCGTACGCGCCGATCACCTGACGGCGGGCGCCGAGCCACAGGTCGCGGTCGTGGCCGTCGACGATGATGCGGTCCTGCCAGGTCATGCGAGGTCCAGCCGTTCCGCGATCTCGGCGGCGAGCACGAGGTACTGCTTCCGCACGGCCTCGGTGGCCGCACGGCGTGCCTTCCGCAGCTCCTCCGGGCTGTCGATGCTCGTCGCGGGGATCTCCGGGGCGCGGAAGACCTCCGGGCCTTCCTCGTTGAACAGCGCGATGAGGTTCGCGGTTCGCTGCTCCTCGGCGAGGGCGATCGTCGCGAGAGCCTGAGCCTTCGCGATGGACTGGTTGGCGTCGAAGTCGTGGCCCCGGAGCTGGTGCTGTCGGGCTTCCTCGAGGGCGGCGCGTGCTTCGGCGGCGCTCATGCGACGACCGTCCCGTCCTCGATCGTGAAGCCGACCGACCGGGACTCGTCGACGCGGGAGATCCACACCTGGTACGACTTCTCCGCGGCGAGCTGCTCGACGATCGCGAGCGAGTCGGAGTCGAGGGACTCACCGCCGTCGATGCGCATCACGCGGATCGTCGGGTCGCCGGCCATCGCGAGGGCGGTCGAGACACGCACCTGCTCGGCGGTGGACGCCTGCGAGAACGGGATGCCGTTGAGGGTGACCCCGTCGGCGTCGAACCCGAGCCCGGGGACGGGCAGCTTCGCGGCGGCGATGCCGTCGGCCTTCTGCCGGTCGATCTCTTCGAGGCGGAGCGTGTGCTGCGCCTGCTCCTGCTTCCGGTCGGACAGCTCGGCGGCGACGGCCGCCCGGTCGCGCTGCTGCCGAACGCGCGCGTTGACGTGGTCGATCTCGCCGAGCTGGTCGAGGTAGGGCTGCGCGTCCTCCCGCTCGCCGAGCGCCCGAGCAGCGGACACCGTCTCGGTGGCACGGGCGGTCGCGGCGTCGAGCGCGCTCTGCGCGGCGGCGAGGGCGTCGGCGGCGCGCTGCTGGTCGGCGTGCGCCTGCCGGGCGGTGTCGATCGCCGCGTCGATCGCGCGGTTCCGGCGCGACACCTCGTCGACCTTCGCGACGAGGTCCGCGGCGGACACCTCCTCAGCGGGGACCGACGGGTCCGGCGCCGGGTAGCTGCCGAGCTGTCCCTCGAGACGGGTGACGGCTCGCCCGACCTCGGTGCGGCGGTCGTAGACGCCCTTCCGCTCGGCGTCGAGCTTGACGGGGTCGAAGCCGAGTGAGTCGCCCAGGGCGTCGATGAGGGTCGCGAGCTGCTTCTTCGCGTCCATGCGGGTGAAGGCGAGCGGGTCGAGGGTGATCGTGCCGAGCATCCCGTCGAGGAGCTTCTGCGGCGACGAGAACCGTGCGTGGTCGGCGGACTCGACCGTGAGGGTGCCGGCGTCGTCTTTCGTCCACCGGCGGGTCGCGACGTAGGAGACGTTCCCGTGCTCGTCGCCGATCTCGAGGCGGGCGACGGCGGTGTCCTGCCCGTCCCGGATCGGCTGCACCGTCTCGCGGGCTGCGGCGCCGCCCTTGAGCACGGCGTAGATCGCGTCGAGGACGGACGTCTTGCCCTGAGCGTTCCGGCCGCCGATGAGGACGACGTCGCCGTCGGGCTTGATCTCGACTGCGGTGAGGCGCTTGTAGTTCTCGACGACGAGGTTGAGGACCCGCAGCGGGGCGGGGTTGGTGGTGGTCATGGTTCTCCTTGAGGGGATGGCTGATGACGCGCTCCCAGGGCGGGGCGCGGTGATGAGGTAGGGGACCGAGCGCGGGGGTGCTGCTCAGATCAGTCGCAGGGGTCCGTCTCGTCGTGCTCGGTGGCGCGGGCGATGGTCTTGCCGGCGAGCTCGTCGTCGAGGTCGTCGTCACGTCGGTGAGCAGCGCAGGCGCACATCACGCCGTGACCGGTCATCGGTCGCCTCGAGGGGCGACCGACCAGCGCCAGTACGCGGCGAGAGAGGACAGAGCCAGCACGAGCACGAGGAACGTGGCTCCGTCGATGGTCGGGGGGCCGAACAGGCCGCGGGGGATCGCGACGGCGAAGGCGCACGCCATGAGGACCAGAGCGGTCTTCACGAGGACACCGCCTCTCCGAGCAGCATCGGGAGCAGGTCGGAGCTCCCGCGTCGCTCCGCAGCCGCGACGGTCGCAGCAGTCTGTTCCGCGGTGGGGACGAAGTCGACGACGTATGGCTCGCAGGGGAAGTACGCGCCGTACATGTCGCCCGGGAGCCGGCCGCTCATGCTGCGACCGCCGCCGTCTCGGGGCTGCTGATGGGGGCGAGGATCTCGCCGAGGGGGACCTCCAACGCCTGGGCAATGCTCACGAGCTCATCGATCGTGAACGCAGACTGTGCGTTGAGGCGTCGCGACATGGTCGCGATGGGGATGCCGGTTCCTTCGGTCAGCCAGGAACGAGTCAGACGCTTGCGGGCCAGGATTGCCAGCACCTCGTCTGCCACCGTCCGGGATGCCGCTGTCGTGGTTGCCATATGGAAAGCCTGCCACTGTGGTTTTCATATGGCAACCCAGAAACGACCTCTTGCGGACAACTTTCCAAAACTGGTAGGTTCCTGCTCATGCCAGCAAGTGCGCGCCCCGAGCCGTCCGACCTCACCAAGGAGGTCGCCGCGATCATCAAGGGCCTCATGGTCCGCCGGGGAGTCGAGCAGCAGAAGCTCGCCGCTGCCGTCGGTGTCTCGCCCGCGCAGATGTCGAGGATGCTCGCTGGCGGGAAGCACTGGGACATCGACCAGCTGTTCCGTGCGACCGCGTTCCTCGGTGCTGACTTCCAGGCCGTCGTGCTCGACGCCGAGCAGACTGTCGCGGCGCGCACTGATGTCAGCCCTGTCGCCCAGGATGACACCGCGGCTGACGAGGACATCGACGTCGACCTCGACACCGAGCACCTCAGCCGCAGTGACGTGGCCCTCGCCGCCCAGCGAGGCCGCCGCAAGACCGACCAGCCGCACGCGGAGTAACCACCGCGAACCAGGGGGACCGATTGAAGGAACTGCTCCACCGTGCCGCCTCCCTGGGCGTGCGCGTCGTCCTGACCCACCTTCCGGACGGGCTGCTCGGCGGCTACAGCCCCGTGGAAGACCGGGTCTACCTCGACCTCGGCCTCACGCCTTGCGAGCGGCGATCCACGCTCGCTCACGAGCTGGGCCACGTCTACTACGGCCACACCTGCGACCTCGGCCCGCACAGCCCGCTCGAGCGCCAGGCAGACACGTACGCGGCGACCCTTCTCGTCGATCCCGAGGAGTACGCCGAGCTCGAACAGATCAGCCCGGATGTCCACTACATCGCCGAGGAGCTCAACGTGACCCCGAAGATCGTCCACGACTTCCGGCGCTACGTCCTGCAGCGCCTCGGGGAGCGCACCTACGCCGGCCGCCGCCGAGTCCTCGTCTGATGGCCCGCCCACCGCTCGTCCTCGGCACCTGGGGCAACATCAGCGCGACCGGCAAGGGCACTGACTGGACCGCGTCGGCCAGGTTTCGCGACTTCGACGGCGTGACCCGGCAGGTCCGCCGCACCGGAGCGAGCCGGCAGAAGGCGAAGGACGCGCTCGTCGAGCACCTCCGCGACCGCGTTCGCCTGCACGGTGCCGACCTGAACGGCGAAGCCCGCGTCTCGATCCTCGCCGACCGCTGGTACGACACGCTCCTCGGCAAGCGAGCGAACGGGACCCTCGACGTCTACCGCCGGACGATCAAGAACCACGTCCGGCCGGCGCTCGGCGAGCTTCGAGTGCGCGAGGTCACCGTGCCCGTCGTCGACCGGCACCTCGTCGCCGTCGAGGAGAACGTCGGCAAGGCGACGGCCGCGCTCTGCCGCGTCGTGCTCATGGGCATGTTCTCGCTCGCCGTTCGCCACGGCGCCGCAGCGATGAACCCCGTGCGCGAGACCGAGAACGTCACGAGTACCCCCGGCCTGATCCACACCATCAGCCGCGAGGAGGTCGTCCTGCTCCGCGCCCACCTGCAGGAGTGGGACGCGAGCAAGGACCGCGGTGGACGCCAGCGGCTCACCGACCTCGCCGACGTGTTCGACATGCTCATCGCGACCGGCGTCCGCACCGGGGAGGTGCTCGCCCTCCGCTGGCAGGACGTCGACCTCCGCTCCGAGGTGAAGACCGTGACGATCACCGGCACCGCCGTGCACGTCCGCGGCGAGGGCCTGCAGCGTCAGCCGAAGCCGAAGACCGCCGCCGGGTTCCGTACGCTCGCGCTCCCGCCGTTCGCCGTACGGATGCTCGTCCGCCGAACCGCCGAAGCGACGACCGAGTGGGTGTTCCCCTCCGCCGTCGGCACGCTCCGCTCCCCGAACAACATGCGCACCCAGTGGCGCACCTTCCGCGAGGCGCTCGAGTACCCCGACTGGCTCGTTCCGTACACGTGCCGGAAGACCGTCGCGACGATGATCCGCAACGGCCAGGATCTCGACGCCGCAGCGCAGCAGCTCGGCCACGGCGACACCCGCTGGACCCGTGACCACTACACCGGGCACATCCACGTCGGACCGGACGTCCGGGACCTCCTCGACCAGTTCGGCACCGATTAGCGGTGCGTTTCCGTGCCCGGGACGACGAAAAGGCCCCAAACTGCCGAAGCAATTTGGGGCCTGATCTGGGATTTCTGAGCCGACAGTCGGACTCGAACCGACAACCCCCGTATTACAAGTACGGTGCGCTACCAATTGCGCCATGCCGGCTGACGCGCCCATCCTAGCGGCGAGCGCGCCGGGGGCTCATTCGCTCTGCTCGGCGAAGTTCAGCGAGAGCGAGTTCATGCAGTAGCGGTCACCGGTGGGGGTGCCGAAGCCGTCGGGGAACACGTGCCCGAGGTGCGAGCCGCAGTTCGCGCAGCGGACCTCGGTGCGGACCATGCCGAGCGACTTGTCCTCGATGAGTTGGACCGCCTCGGGCCGCACGGACTCGTAGAACGACGGCCAGCCGCAGCCGGAGTCGAACTTCGTGCCGCTCTGGAACAGCTCCGCGCCGCACGCTGCACACGTGTAGATGCCGGCGCGCTCCTCGTCGAGCAGCTCGCCCGTCCACGGACGCTCGGTCCCGGCCTGCCGGAGCACGGCGTACTGGTCCGGGGAGAGCTCCTCGCGCCACTGGGCGTCGGACTTGTCGACGTTGTACGCCATTGCTTCCTCCTGCTTCCGGTCGGGACTCGATGGTGATGCCCGACCCCTTCAGTAAACTCGCGACGATGTCCGAGCATTCCGTCCGCCACGCCCGCTGGACCCGCCTGACGACGGACGAACTGTACGGCATCGTGCGGCTGCGGAACCGCGTCTTCGCGCTCGAGCAGCGGGTCACCGCCGACGACTTCGACGGCCGTGACCGCGAACCCGACACCGAGCACTGGTGGTTCGGAGCGGACGACGATCCGGTCGGGTACCTCCGCCTGGTCCGACCAGCACCCGACGAGGAGCACCCGGCGGGCTCGGCGCCGCCGGCCTGGGTCGTCGGCCGGGTCGCCACCCACCCGGACCACCGCGGACAGGGGATCGCCGGCCGCCTGGTCGCCGCCGTCCTCGACGAACACGGGCACGAGCCGTTCGTCCTGCACGCCCAGGAGTACGTCGCGGGCCTCTACGAACGCCACGGCTTCGTCCGGTTCGGTGCGCCGTACGACGAGGCCGGCATCCGCCACGTCGGCATGCACCGCCCGTGACTGGCACGCGCGAGCGCTACGCCGCCTACGCGGAGCGCATCACCCCGGTCTCGCCGTCGTACGCAGCCTGGGCGCGGTCGGTCGACGACGACCTGGTCGCACTCCTGGACACGCTGCCGGAGCAGCAGCGGCAGCCGGAGCTCGTGTTCGCGGTCGCGCGGCGGCTCGGCGCGGACCCGTCGGACCCCGGGTCGCTGCGTGCGCTCGGACGGGAGGCCCGCCCCGCGCTGGTCACGGCCCTCACCACCGCCACGGTGCAGGCCAACGACCCGCGGCGGCTCGGTCCCGTCGTCCCGGTCCTGCAGGCGCTCGCCGCGGCATCGGCGCGGGCCGACGACCCGCGGCCCCTCGGACTCGTCGACGCCGGGGCCGCCGCCGGACTCTGCTCGATCCCGGACCGGGTCACGCTCGACCACGTCGTCGCGGGGTCGCCCGACGCCGGTCGCGCCCCCTCGCGGGCGCTGCACCCCGGTGCCCGGGGGCGCGACGTCCGCCCCGGGGTGCGGTCCGACCGCGTCCGGGTGCACACCGCCGTCGCCGAGCCGTCGGTGCACCTGACGGTCGAGGCCAGCGGGACGCTCCCCGAGCCGTCCGGCACCCCGATCCGGATCGGGGCGCGGGTCGCCCTCGACCCGAACCCGATCGACCTCGCCGAGCCGGGGGCGTTCGACCGCCTGGTGGAGGCCGTCCCACCCGAGGCGACGGACCGCACCACCCTGATGCGCGAGGCCGCGAGGGCGACGCTCGCCGTGCCTCCCGTCCGGATCCGGGGAACGCTGCCCGGTGACCTCGACCGCGCACTGGACGCGCTGCCGGACGGCGTCCGACCGGTGGTGCTCACCACCGGGACCCTCGTCTACGTGCCGGGACCCGACCGGCAGCGCGTGGTCGACCGCCTGCGGGAGCGGGGCGTGCACTGGGTCGCCCTCGAGCGCACCGGGATCCTGCGCGGGGTGGCCGCGACGCTGCCGGACGACGTCGACCCGGCGGACCCGGACGCGTTCGCGACGGTCTCGCTCGACGGTGTGGCGCTGGCCGTCTGCGACCCGTTCGGCGTGCGCGTCCGGTGGTTCCGGCGACCGGGAGCCTGAACCGGGTCTCGCGACAGTCCAGCCGCGTACCAGGGTCGGGCCGCCGGGCACCCCTACGATGTCCACGACCCGTGACCGAACCGTGACCGGAAGTGCCGTGACCGCCCTCCCCACCGACGAGCTCAGCGAGCTCGACCAGCGCGTGCTCGCGTTCGAGCACGACCGGGCGCGACACGACCGCACGAAGGAAGCGGAGATCCGGGTCGAGTTCGACATGTCGCCGGCGCGTTACTACCAGGTGCTCAACCGCGTGATCGACCTGCCTGCCGCGCTCGCCCTCGACCCGCAGCTGGTCGGTCGGCTGCAGCGGCTCCGCCACGAACGCACCCGAGCACGAGCGGCGCGCGCGTTCGTCGCCCCCGCGCCCGATCCCCGTGAAGAGGAACGATGACCGAGAGATACCCGCGAGACCGGTTCGACGAGGTCTCCGACGGCCCCCGGGTCGGAGCGCACCGCGGTGCCCGTCGTCGTGGACGCGGGTGGATCGCGTTCGCCTGGGGCGCCCTCGCCACCGGTGTGCTCGTGCTCGTCGGCGTCCTCGTGCTCGCGCTGCTGAACGGGAGCTACTCGTTCCCGGGCTCGACCTCGTCGCCGCGTCCCTCGTCGAGCTCGTCCGCGTCGGCCGCGCCGTCGGAGTCGCCGTCCGAGGAGCAGTCCGCACCCGCGTCCGAGGAGCCGAGTGCGGCGGAGCCGTCGGCGCAGGGCACGACGAGCGTGGTCGTGCTGAACGGCACGACGACCACCGGTCTGGCCGCCCGGGGCCGCACCGCACTGACCAGCGCCGGCTGGAAGGTCGCGTCGACGGGCGACGCCGGGACGACGGGGGCGACCACGTCCGTGGTCTACTACCAGCAGCCCGACCAGCAGGCCGTGGCGCAGGGCGTGGCGAAGGCCCTGGGCATCGCGACGGTGGAGCAGTCCGCGGCCTTCCCGAACGTCGACGTCAGCGTGGTGCTCGGCGCCGACTACGGCGGCTGACCGGCTCGTCGGGACAGCGCCGACGCGCGCTGTGTGACGGCGGTGTTTCGGGCAGGTTGATTCTTGACGGAATCGGCGTGGAAGAACGTCACACCTCTTGCCTTGCGGCGGTTGTTGCACGAGAGTCATCGCCAGACGGCGACGGCGTCGTTCGCAACAGCAGCACCAGGGAGCAAGAGATCATGGCCAACGGAACCGTGAAGTGGTTCAACGCCGAGAAGGGCTTCGGCTTCATCACCGTGGATGGAGGGGGCCAGGACGTGTTCGTGCACTACTCGGCAATCGACATGTCGGGCTACAAGGTCCTCGAGGAGGGCCAGGCGGTGACGTTCGACGTCGGCACCGGGTCCAAGGGCCCGCAGGCCGAGGCGGTCCGTCCCGCCTGAGTCCGGGGCCACCCGTCGACGCGCCGTCCCCTCGGGGGCGGCGCGTTCGTCGTGTGCGGTGCCGTGGTCGCGGTGCCGTGGTCGCGGGGCCGGCACCGCCCGGGCGGGCTGGTGGACCCGGTGCCGCACCGTGACCTGGGAAGTCGGGCCGTGCCTCCCGGCTGTGTTGCACTCGCACCCGGCGAGTGCCAGAATCGGCGTTGGCACTCGCTCACGCTGAGTGCCAGCACGACCCCCATGACGACGTCCGGGAGGGACGAGAAACTCACATGGCTAAGATCATTGCTTTCGACGAGGAGGCCCGCCGTGGCCTCGAGCGCGGCCTGAACACCCTGGCCGACGCCGTGAAGGTGACGCTCGGCCCG
Source organism: Curtobacterium sp. NPDC087080 (assembly GCF_044745105.1). NCBI lineage: Bacteria > Bacillati > Actinomycetota > Actinomycetes > Micrococcales > Microbacteriaceae > Curtobacterium > Curtobacterium sp. NPDC087080. Next base: position 416,875 of record NZ_JBIUZP010000004.1, read on the forward strand.
CGCGGCCGCAACGTCGTCCTCGAGAAGAAGTGGGGCGCCCCCACGATCACGAACGACGGTGTCTCCATCGCCAAGGAGATCGAGCTCGACGACCCGTACGAGAAGATCGGTGCGGAGCTCGTCAAGGAGGTCGCCAAGAAGACCGACGACGTCGCCGGTGACGGTACGACCACCGCGACCGTGCTCGCCCAGGCGCTCGTCCGCGAGGGCCTCCGCAACGTCGCCGCCGGTGCCGACCCCGTGTCGCTCAAGCGCGGCATCGAGAAGGCCGTCGCCGCCGTCTCCGACCAGCTCCTCGCCAACGCGAAGGACATCGAGACCAAGGACCAGATCGCCGCCACCGCGTCGATCTCGGCCGCTGACTCCACCATCGGCGAGCTCATCGCCGAGGCGATCGACAAGGTCGGCAAGGAGGGCGTCGTCACCGTCGAGGAGTCGAACACCTTCGGCACCGAGCTCGAGCTGACCGAGGGCATGCGCTTCGACAAGGGCTACCTGTCGCAGTACTTCGTCACGGACCCGGAGCGCCAGGAGGCCGTCTTCGAGGACCCGTACATCCTCATCGTCAACTCGAAGATCTCCAACATCAAGGACCTGCTCCCGGTCGTCGACAAGGTGATCCAGGCGGGCAAGCAGCTCCTGATCATCGCCGAGGACGTCGACGGCGAAGCCCTCGCGACCCTCGTCGTGAACAAGATCCGCGGCATCTTCAAGTCCGTCGCCGTCAAGGCCCCGGGCTTCGGTGACCGTCGCAAGGCCATGCTGCAGGACATCGCGATCCTGACCGGCGGCCAGGTCATCTCGGAAGAGGTCGGCCTCAAGCTCGAGAACGCGACCCTCGACCTGCTGGGCAAGGCCCGCAAGGTGATCATCACCAAGGACGAGACCACGATCATCGAGGGTGCCGGCGACGACGAGCAGATCGCGGGCCGCGTCCGTCAGATCCGCTCCGAGATCGAGGCGACCGACTCCGACTACGACCGCGAGAAGCTCCAGGAGCGCCTCGCGAAGCTCGCCGGTGGCGTGGCCGTCATCAAGGCGGGTGCCGCGACCGAGGTCGAGCTCAAGGAGCGCAAGCACCGCATCGAGGACGCCGTCCGCAACGCGAAGGCCGCCGTCGAGGAGGGCATCGTCGCCGGTGGTGGCGTCGCGCTCATCCAGGCGTCCGTCGCGCTCGACTCGCTCGACCTGCAGGGTGACGAGGCGACCGGTGCGAACATCGTCCGCGTCGCGATCGACGCGCCGCTCAAGCAGATCGCGCTGAACGCCGGTCTCGAGCCGGGCGTCGTCGCCGCCAAGGTCCGCGAGCTCGAGTCGGGTCACGGCCTCAACGCCGCGACCGGCGAGTACGTCGACCTGGTCGCCGCGGGCATCATCGACCCGGCCAAGGTCACGCGCTCGGCGCTGCAGAACGCCGCGTCGATCGCCGGTCTGTTCCTCACGACCGAGGCCGTCGTCGCCGACAAGCCGGAGAAGAACCCGGCCATGCCGGCCGGCGACCCCACGGGTGGCATGGACTTCTAGTCCCGGTAGCCGGAAGGGCCCCGCACGCGCTGCGTGCGGGGCCCTTCCGCGTACGGGGGGCGGGGCGGGGCCGGGTGGGGTTCACCCAGTGGGCCATTTCCGTCACGCTCAGCCCGTCCTGGCGACGGATCGCGCTCGCACGGCAGTCACCGCGCGGCATGTCCTGCTCGCTCACTGCGACGCTCTGTCCCGCACAGGAGGCTCGACCAGCGTCGTTCTCCACAGTGCGGGCTGCTTCGGGCTGGTTCCGGCACCGAGCGGGCGATCCTCGCAGACGTGCCCCAGCCACCGCCACTTCCCGTCCCGTTCGGCCAGACCACCTTCGCCGTCGGTGACGCACTTCGTGCAGGCATCGGCCCCGAGCGGCTCCGGCGCAGTGACCTCGTGACACCCATCCACGGCGTCCGCGCTCCCGCCGGCACCGACGTCAGCAGGATCGAGGCGGTGGGCGCCGTCCTTCGACCGGGGCAGCGCTTCAGCCACGTCACCGCCGCTCGGCTCTGGGGTGCACCGGTACCGCGAGCGCTCTGCGACGACGACACCGTCCACGTCTCCTCCGAGCACGACGTTGCGATGCGGCGTGCCGGGGTCGTCGGCCATCGTTCTCCGAGCACCGAGGTCGCCTCGAGTCCGTACGGACCGGTGAGTCCACCAGCCCGGGCCTGGTTCGAGTGCGCCGAGACGTTCTCCGTCGCGGACCTCGTGGCGCTGGGGGACCACCTGGTGGGGAAGGCCGGACTCGCGACGCTCGACGACCTCGCGGCCGCGATCCGACCCGGTGCACGAGGCGTCCGGACGGCACGGCTCGCGCTTGAGCGGATCCGTGTCGGTGCGGAGTCGGCGATGGAGTCGCACCTCCGGCTCGCCGTGGTCGACGCCGGCTTCCCGGAGCCGGAGCTGAACGTCGACGTGCACGGTGCAGACGCTCAGTTCCTCGGACGGGTGGACATGGCCTGGCCGACGTACCGGATCGCCCTGGAGTACGACGGCGATCACCACCGCGATCAGGACACGTACCGACACGACCAGCGCAGGAACAACGGCTTCACGGTCAACGGATGGCTCGTGATCCATGCGACCGCTGTGGATCTTGCTCGCCCGGCGGTGTTGTTCGAACGGTTGCGCCGTGCGTTCGCCGATCGAGCGGGCAAGACACGCCGCGGGTGATGCGCCCCTCGGGTCTGTTCGGTCGGGTGGAGGGCCCGATCGTGCCAGAGCGTGCGCGCTCGGCGAACCAGCGAGCGGCGAACCAGCGAGCGGCGAACCAGCGACCGGCGGGCCGGGCGCCGTCAGGCGGCGGGGGACTTCGGGGTGGGGGTGTAGTCGCGGGGGAGCAGGGGGAGCCAGACGCGGAACGTGGCGCCGCCGCCCTCGGTGTCGAAGACCTCGACGGAGCCGTTGTGCGCGTGCACGATGCCGGAGACGATCGCGAGCCCGAGGCCCGAGCCGCCGGTGTCCCGCGCGCGTGAGGTGTCGGCACGCCAGAAGCGCTGGAAGATCTTCTCGCGCAGCTGCGGCGGGATGCCCTCGCCGTGGTCGATGACGTCGATGTGCGCCATGCCGCGGTCGTCGTCGACGCCGATGCCGATCTCGATCGGGTCGTCGTGTGCGGTGAAGCGCATCGCGTTGCCCATCAGGTTCGTCACGACCTGGCGGATCTTGTTCTCCTCCGCCAGGACGATCGGCGGGCGAGCGGGCAGCACGACGGTCGGCAGGGGTGTGGTCTCGTCGGTCGGCACCGTACCGTCGACGCCCATCGCCCGGGTGCGTCGGGCCCGGAGCCGCGCGATGGTCTGCCGCGAGAACGCGATCGGCCCGGTCGTGTTGGCCGACGGCGGGGACACCGGGGTCTCGCCGGTGTCGTGCTGCCCGAACGCGCCGGGTCGCACGGCCTGCGGCACGCTGACACCGGTCACGGCGTCCTCGACCAGCACCTGGATCTCACGGTCGGGGTTCGACGCCATGGTGTCCAGCGCCGAGTCGCGGGCGATGGCGACGAGGTCGACCGGGCCGAGCTCGAGCGGCTTCGACTCGTCGATGCGCGCGAGCTGGAGGAGGTCCTGCACGAGCAGGCCCATCCGCTGCGCTTCCTTCTCGATGCGGTCCATCGCCTGGGCGACGTCCTCCTCCTTGCGGAGCGCCCCCATCCGGTAGAGCTCGGCGTAGCCACGAAGCGACACCAGCGGCGTCCGGAGCTCGTGCGAGGCGTCACCCACGAAGCGACGCATCTGGTCGATGGTGCGCTCGCGGTCCTCGAACGCCGAGTCGATCCGCTCGAGCATCGCGTTCAGGGAGCGGTTGAGCCGGCCGACCTCGGTGTTCGGGGTGTCCGCCTCGAGGCGCTGGTTGAAGTCACCCGCAGCGAACCGTGCGGCGGTGTCCTCCACGTCGCGGAGCGGATCGAAGGTGGCCGTCACGAGGAGCCGGGTGAGCATCGCGCCGAGCAGGATCACCGAGATGCCGAAGCCGAGGAAGATCACCGTGAAGCGCGCGATGGTCTGGTCGGTGTCGGCGCTCGACACGGCGACGAGCACGTACCCGGTCTCCGACGTGCCGCTCGACTGGTTCTGCAGCGACGCCGGGATGACCTGTGCACGCCACTCGTGGTCGTGCTGGCTGTCGTACAGCGAGAACCGCTGCGAGTTCTGCGCCGCGGCAGCGAAGTCGAGCGACCGGATGTCCGGCCGGCTGGACGCACGGGTCTGGCAGATCTTGTCGCCACGGGAGTCGTAGGCGGCGACGTAGGCGCTCTGCGACAGGACGATCGACAGCGTGCAGTACTGCTGGCCGTCGCTGATGTTCTGGCCCTCGAGCTGCTCGGTGGTCTGCTTGACGGTGTTGTCGAGCTGCTGCATCAGGTACGTCGACAGCACCGTCATGGTGCCGAGGCCGGCGACGAGCAGCCCGAGCGCGACGAGGAGCACCGTGATCCCGGTGATCTTGGTGCGGAGGGAGATCCCGTCCCACCAGCGGCTCATTCGCGTGTGCATGCTGCCCCAACGATAAGCGGCGACCGCCCGGTGAAACCGGACGGTCGCCGTGTGCCCGACGTCAGGACGCCTTGGTCGCCTTCAGCATGTAGCCGAAGCCGCGCTTCGTCTGGATGATCGGCTCGGTCGAGTACTGGTCGAGCTTGCGACGCAGGTACGAGATGTAGGACTCGACGATGCCCGCGTCGCCGTTGAAGTCGTACTCCCACACGTGGTCGAGGATCTGCGCCTTCGACAGCACGCGGTTCGGGTTGAGCATGAGGTAGCGCAGGAGCTTGAACTCGGTCGGGGACAGCTCGATCTGCGCGTCGCCGATCGTGACCTCGTGGGTGTCCTGGTCCATGGTGAGCTCGCCGGCGCGGATGATCGCGTCCTCTTCGTCGTTCATCGTGCGACGGAGGATGGCCTTGATGCGGGCGACGATCTCGTCGAGCGAGAACGGCTTCGTGACGTAGTCGTCACCGCCGACCGTGAGCCCGGTGATCTTGTCCTCGGTGTCGTCCTTCGCGGTGAGGAACAGGATCGGCGAGGTGTACCCGGACGAACGGAGGCGCTTGGTCACGCCGAAGCCGTTCATGTCGGGGAGCATCACGTCGAGGATGATCAGGTCGGGCTCCTCCTCGAGCACGGCCGAGATCGCCTGGGCCCCGTTGCCGACCGCACGGACGGCGAACCCGGCGAAGCGCAGCGAGGTCGTGAGGAGGTCGCGGATGTTCGGCTCGTCGTCGACGATCAGGATCTTGGGGCCATCGGTCATGGACCCATCCTCTGACCGTTCCCTAGAGGTTTCCTGGGAGCGCGTCGTGTGGTGACTACGCGGCTGCCAGGACCTGGTCGGCGTCGAGGATCGTGTACGCGTACCCCTGCTCGGCCAAGAACCGCTGGCGGTTCTGTGCGAAGTCCTGGTCGACGGTGTCGCGCGTCACGAGCGTGTAGAACGACGCCGGGAGGCCGTCCTTGTTCGGACGGAGCAGACGGCCGAGGCGCTGCGCTTCCTCCTGTCGGGAGCCGAACGAGCCGGACACCTGGATCGCGACGGTCGCGTCGGGCAGGTCCACCGAGAAGTTCGCCACCTTCGACACCACGAGCACGTCGATCGAGCCCTCGCGGAAGGCCTGGAACAGCCGCTCGCGCTCGTCGACCGGGGTCGATCCGGTGATCTCGGCGGCGTCGAGCGACGCGGCGAGGTCGTCGAGCTGGTCGATGTACTGCCCGATCACGAGGATCTGCTCACCGTGGTGCTTCTCGATGAGCTCGCGCACGACCGGGGTCTTCGCGGGTGAGGTCGCCGCCATCCGGTAGCGCTCGTCGTCGCCCGACGCCGCGTACTCCAGGCGGTCCTGGTGCGGCAGGTCGATGCGGACCTCGTAGCAGGCGGCCGGGGAGATGTAGCCCTGCGCCTCGATCTCCTTCCACGGGGCGTCGTAGCGCTTCGGCCCGATGAGCGAGAACACGTCGCTCTCGCGGCCGTCCTCGCGCACCAGGGTCGCCGTGAGCCCGAGTCGTCGCCGCGCCTGCAGGTCGGCGGTGAGCTTGAACACCGGCGCGGGGAGCAGGTGGACCTCGTCGTAGACGATCAGGCCCCAGTCGAGGGCGTCGAGCAGCGACAGGTGCGTGTACTCGCCCTTCCGTCGGGCGGTCAGGATCTGGTACGTCGCGATGGTGACCGGGCGGATCTCCTTCGAGGTGCCGGAGTACTCGCCGATGTCCTCCGGGGACAGGGTCGTCCGGCGCAGGAGTTCGTCGCGCCACTGCCGGGCGGACACGGTGTTCGTGACGAGGATGAGCGTCGTCGCCTTGACGGTCGCCATCGCCCCGGCGCCGACGAGCGTCTTGCCGGCACCACAGGGCAGCACGACCACGCCGGACCCCTGCGCGAAGAACGTGTCGACGGCCTGCTCCTGGTACGGGCGCATGTGCCAGGACGCCGTGTCGAGGTCGATCGGGTGCGGCTGCCCCGGCGTGTAGCCCGCGAGGTCCTCCGCCGGCCACCCGAGCTTCACGAGCTCCTGCTTGACCTGCCCGCGGGCCCAGGGCTGCAGCTCGATCTCCGAGGGGGAGCGCTGGTCGCCGAGCAGGGGCTTGATGCGCTTCGACCGGGTCACCTCGGCCAGGACCGACGGGTCCTCGGCGGTGAGGAGCAGGAGCGGCTGGCGCTCCAGCTCCTCGGTCGGGGAGTTCGCGATCGCCGGGGCGTCCTCGCGCTCCTCGCGGCGGATGACGAGCCGCCCGTAGCGCGAGACGGTGTCACGGATGTCGACGGTGACGCTCTGCGGGACCGGGAACTTGGCGAACCGCTCGAGCGTGCCGATCATCGACTCGGCGTCGTGGCCGGCCGCGCGCGCGTTCCACAGACCGAGCCGCGTGATCCGGTAGGTGTGCACGTGCTCCGGGGCGCGTTCGAGCTCGGCGAAGGCCGCGAGCTCGTGCCGGGCGTCCTCGGCCTGGGGGTGGGCGACCTCGAGGAGCACGGTGCGGTCACTCTGCACGATCAGCGGTCCGTTCATGACGGATCAGCCTAGGCGGCGCGGCTGCGAGCCGCCGCCCCCGGTGCGCAACGGTGGAGAACCGGCTCGCGGGGCACGGCTGTGCAGGAACGCGTGGCTCAGGCCTCGCTCTCGACCGCGACGACGAGCGACAGCGGCAGCGTCCGCTCCACGTCGACCGCGGTGTCCCGGCCGCGGACCCGTCCGGCGGCGACCGACGTCGGCACGATCGACATCGGTCGCTCCGACCCGTCCGGCATCCGGACCGTCAGCCGGATCGGCGTCTTCCCGCGCACCGCGAGGTCGATCTGCCGCCCGAGCCACTCCTGCTCCGGTTCCGCGTCGCCACGCTCCGTCGTCAGGCGCAGCCGCTCCACCAGCGCGTGCGCGGCCTGCTCCGGAGTGCGGCCGGCACCACGACGACGGCCGGGAGGCGCGTCCTGCGTCACCGGGCGGGCCACGGCCGTCAGCACGGCCGGGTACCGCTGCTCCTCGAGCGCCGCGTGGACCACGTGCGGCGGGTGCGGGGCGGTCAGCGTCGACAGGTCGACGCGCTCCCAGGTCAGCTGCCGGAGCTCGGCGTCGACCCCGACGAGGTCGAGCTGGTCCGGCGTCCCGTGCACGACCGCGCCGCGGCCGTCCGGTGCGACGTCGACCACGAGGCCACCGTCGCGCGAGGCCACCTGGTCGACGAGGTAGGTGAGGGGCTGGGGCACGTCGGTCGCCGACAGCCGGTCCAGCAGCACGAGCAGGTCGTCGCGGGTGGCGCCCGCCCGGAGGGCCCGGCGCACGGAGTCCTCGGAGACGCGGTACCGCGCAGCGAGCCCCGGCGCCTCGAGGTCGGCGACCGTCCGGAGCGCCGCGTCGTCCGCGGGGGACAGCGGGCCCGGGGCGATGACCGTCAGGTCGTGCTGCAGGTAGACGCCCTCGACGGTCGGCGGCAGGTCCTCGGTCGCGGTGGCGGCGTCACCCTCGAGGACCGCGCGACCCGTCGCGGTCACGGTGCCGTCGACCGCGAGGCCGAGGACCTCGGCGGTGCCGGCGACGTCGAGCAGCACGGCGTCGAGCCACCGGGCTCCGGCCGGGAACGCCCACCGCCCGACGGCGGCCAGGTCGTGCAGGTCGTCGCCCGCCGTCCGGAGCACGTCGTGCACGGCCGGGTCGAGCGCGTGCCACCACCGTCCGGCGAGGTCGACCCAGCGGTCCGGCCACGCCGCCACGAGCCAGGTGCGACCGGCGGGCGTCACGGCCCAGCGGCCCTCGCCGGCATCGGCGAGCCCGGTGCGGTCGAGCAGGGCGAGGCGGTCGGGCACGACGTCCGGCTCGGCGCCGACGCGCTCGCCGAGGGTCCGGGCGAGCGGCGTGCCGATGCCGCCCTTGACGAGCTCGCGGACCTCGCCGGCGTCGACCGCCCGCAGCAGCTCGGCGAGCACCGTCATCGTCGTGAACGCGTGCTCGGCTCCGGTCGCACGTGCGCGGTCCTGGTCGACCACCCGCTCGTCGGGTGCGGCGGGGCGGACCGGTGCCGTGCCTCCCGGCCGCAGGTCGCCGAGCTCGGGGCGGGCTGCCAGGCGTGCGGTGACCGCGTCGTCGACGTCGCCCTCGTCGTCGGCGAGGCCGAGCGCGACCGCCGGGGCGAGCGCGTCGGCGTCGGCCGACCCGTCGCGGAGGGCGAGGAGGGTCGTCCGGGGCAGGTGTTCGAGCGCGGCGTCGATCGCGTCGTCGGTGCGCAGGGCCTCGGCGAGGTCGAAGAAGTCGGCCGCGTGCTGCGGGCCGGACTCGGCGAGGACGGCCGCGGGCAGACGGCGGGCGACCACGAGTCGTTCCAGCTCGTCGTCGGGCATCCCCCGCAGCCGGGCGGCGAGGTCGGCGGTGGTCGTCATCGTCCGCCGCTCCGGTCCGCGCGGATCCTCAGCGGTCCGACCGGTTCTCGCGGGCGCGCTTGGTCCAGGTCAGTCCGAGCAGGACGAGGACCAGCACCATGCCGATGGGCAGACCGATCAGCGGGACCGCCATGATGACCGGCCAGGGCATCGATCCGTTGGCGCTCGGGACGGTCAGCCACATCACGACCATCGCGATGATGCAGAGGAGGCCGGCGATGAAGATGCCGCCGATCATGAACCCGAGGACGCGTTCGGTACGATTGAACGTCACCGGGGTGTCCGCGGAGTCACGCGTGTTCCCGGCGGTTCGGGTCGGCTTGGCCATCGACCCAGGATATCCGACGCACCACGGCCGTTCCAGACCACGAGGAGACCACGCATGCCCACCGGCAAGGTCAAGTTCTACGACGACCAGAAGGGGTTCGGGTTCATCACCGGCGACGACGGTGAGCCGGTCTTCCTGCACGCGTCCTCGCTGCCGGACGGTGTGACCTCGGTCAAGGCCGGGACCCGCCTGGAGTACGGGGTCGTGCAGGGCAAGAAGGGCTCGCAGGCGCTGTCCGTGCGGCTGCTCGAGCCCGCGCCCTCGCTCGCGAAGATGTCCCGCCGCTCCGCCGACGACATGGCGGTGATCGTCGAGGACCTCGTGAAGGAGCTCGACCGGATCAGCGGCGACCTGCGCCACGGTCGCTACCCGAAGAACGGCGAGCGCCTCGCCGCGATCCTGCGCCACGTCGCAGACCAGCTGGACGCCTGATGGTCGACCACACGGAGCTCGCGCGGAAGGCGCTGCTCGAGGTCACCCCGGAGTCGACGGTCGGCCAGCAGGTCGGCACCGTGGACGAGGGCGACGGCGTCGTCTCGGTCCTGTTCTCCAACCGGATGCCCGGCTACCCCGGCTGGCGCTGGACGGTCTCGATCGCGCAGGTCGAGGGCGACGAGCCCACCGTGCTCGAGGTCGAGCTGATGCCCGGCGACGGGTCACTGGTCGCCCCGGACTGGGTGCCGTGGGCGGACCGGATGGCGGAGTACCGCGCCGGGCAGGCGGACGAGGACGACGACGAGTCGGACGACGACGAGTCGGACGACGACGAGTCGGACGACGATGACGACGAGGACCTCGACTACGAGGACCCGGACGACGACGAGACCGACGACGACGTCGCGGACGACGACGACGAGTTCGAGGACGACGAGGACGACCTCGCCGAGTCCGACGACGACGAGCTCGACGGTGTCGACGTCGACGCGGCGGGCGACTCCGAGGACCCCGACGACGCCGACGACACCGACGACGAGGTCGCCGAGGCCTCCGCTCCGGCGCGCTCCCGCGGCTCGCGCCGACGGGCGTCCCGCGTCCGGCCCACCGACCCCGACGAGGACCTCGAGGTCGACCGGCTCGACCCGTCCGAGACGGACCCGGAGCGACACGGCGCCTGACGCCCCCTCCGCACGACGCAACGAAGGCGGTTCCTCGCAGCGGTACGACGCTGCGCGGAACCGCCTTCGTTGCGTTTCGCGAGGGCGGTGCGGCTCTCGGGCTCAGCCGCGCAGCTCGCCGATGACGAAGTCGATCGCGCGGACGAGCTTGGCGACGTCGTCCGGGTCGATCGCGGTGAACGTGGCGACGCGGAGCTGGTTGCGGCCGAGCTTCCGGTACGGCTCGGTGTCCACGATGCCGTTCGCACGGAGCGTCGCGGCCACGGCCTTCGCGTCGATCGCGTCGTCGAGGTCGATCGTCGCGACGACCTGCGACCGGTGCGCGGGGTCGGTGACGAACGGGGTGGCGTGCTCGGAGGCCTCGGCCCAGTCGTAGATCGTCGACGACGACGTCTTCGTCCGGGTGTCCGCCCACGCCAGGCCACCGGACTGGTTGATCCACGAGACCTGGTCGTCGAGCAGCAGCAGGGTCGAGAGCGCCGGGGTGTTCAGCGTCTGGTCGAGCCGCGAGTTGTCCACGGCGTTCTGCAGGGAGAGGAACTCCGGGATGTACCGTCCCGACGCGGCGATGCGCTCGACGCGCTCGATCGCCGCGGGGGAGAACAGGGCGAGCCACAGGCCGCCGTCCGAGGCGAAGTTCTTCTGCGGCGCGAAGTAGTAGACGTCGGTCGCCGAGACGTCGAAGGCGGCTCCGCCGGCGGCGCTCGTGGCGTCGACGACGGTCAGCGCGCCGTCGTCGCCCGCGGCGCGGACGACCGGGGCCATGACGCCCGTCGAGGTCTCGTTGTGCGGGTAGGCGTAGACGTCGACGCCCTCGACCGGTTCGAGCGCGGCGAGCGAGCCGCCGGGCGCCTCGACGACGTGCGGGGCCTCGAGCCACGGGGTCTTCGTGGCCTTGGCGAACTTCGAGCCGAACTCGCCGAAGGACAGGTTCTCGGCTCGACGCTCGACGAGCCCGAAGGCGGCGGCGTCCCAGAACGCGGTCGAGCCGCCGTTGCCGAGGACGACCTCGTAGCCGTCGGGGAGCTGGAAGAGGTCGGCGAGCCCGCGGCGGACGCTGCCGACGAGGTCCTTGACGGGCTTCTGGCGGTGGGACGTGCCGAGGATCGTCGCCCCGCGGGTCACGAGCGACTCGAGCTGCGCGCCGCGGATCTTGGACGGACCGCAGCCGAAGCGTCCGTCGGTCGGGAGGAGTTCGGCGGGGATGACGATGTCTGCCATGTGCCGATCCTAGCCAGCGGTATCCCACCGCCACCGACCCTGCACCGGCCGGACGGGGCGGACCCGGGCCGCGCCTCCAGGCCGTGGAACGCGCCCCGCGGTGCGGTTTCGTCGCACTGCTCAAGTAGGGTGGATCGGGCTGGGCCCAGACATGAGAGGCGGACCGTGACCGATCTCGTCGACACCACGGAGATGTACCTGCGGACGATCCTCGACCTCGAGGAAGAGGGGATCGTGCCGCTGCGCGCGCGCATCTCCGAGCGTCTCGGCCACTCCGGTCCCACCGTCTCGCAGACCATCGCGCGGATGGAGCGCGACGGTCTGGTCGTGGTCTCCGGTGACCGCCACCTCGAGCTCACGGGCGAGGGACGTTCGCGCGCCACGCACGTGATGCGGAAGCACCGGCTGGCGGAGCGGCTCCTCGCCGACGTCATCGGGCTCGACTGGGCGTTCGTGCACGACGAGGCCTGCCGTTGGGAGCACGTGATGAGCGAGCAGGTCGAGGTGCGGCTGCTCGAGATGCTCGGCAACCCCACGGAGTCGCCCTACGGGAACCCGATCCCGGGCCTGGCGGAGATCGGCGGTCCGGCGGCGGAGCAGTTCCTCGACGGCGTGCAGAACATCGTCGCGGCGACCGACGGCACGGACGCCGTGGCCACCGGTGTCGTCCGGCGGCTGGGGGAGCCCGTGCAGTTCGAGCCCGAGCTGCTGCACCAGCTGCGCACCGCCGGGGTCATGCCGGGCCGTGTCGCACGGGTGCAGCGCGCGGGGGCGTACGTCGCCGTGCGGGTGGACGGCGAGGACGCCGGCATCGAGCTGCCGACCGAGGTCGCGCAGCACGTCTACATCGAGCGGGACTGACCACCCCGGACGTGGCCCCGACTGCCGTCCCAGCCTGAGAATCAGCACAAGGTAACGGGCATCGACCGCTCCTGATCAGGGGTTCGTGATCGTTCCGTTACCGAACCGTCGTTTCATCTCGACAAGGTAACGACCCGCACGTACACTCGTCGAGTCCCCGGGCCGCCCACGAGGCCCTGGACCCGTGGCAGGACGTCTCGAACCCGTCTCCTGCCTCGATCGGAAACGATGACGAACGGATGGGGTCCGCCCCTCCGCCCTGACCCAGGCGGAGACGGTGACGAGACGCCGGAGACACCACCCTTGACGCAGACCGGTACCGCCGCGGACGGCCAGACGCCCGCGAACCCGACGAACACCGCGAACGACGCCCCGCTCACCCGGCGGGCCGCGCGCCAGACCGAAGCCCTCGCCCGTCGCATCACCCCCGTCCGCGACGCCCCGCTCCCCGGCGGTCGCCGCGCCGCCCAGGCCGCCCGCGCCGCCGAGGCCGCCAAGGCGAGCAGCTCGGCCCGGAAGCGCCGGTTCCTCGCCCCCGTCGTGCTGACGGTCGCCGTCGGCATGTTCGGCACGGTGGCCGTCGCGCCGGCCGTCGCCGCGACGCAGCAGAACGGCACCACCGCCGCCGACGCGCAGCGCCAGGTCCGTGCGGCCCAGGCGCAGCAGTTCTCGGTGTCCGACGCCGTGGCCCTCGCCGGGACCTCGCGCGACGGCTTCGGTGCGACTGCGCAGTCCACCCTCGACGCCGAGGCCGCGCAGAAGGCCGCAGCCGAGCAGGCCGCCGCCGCGCAGGCGCAGGCAGCAGCGACCCAGGCTGCGCGTGCACAGACCGCGAAGCAGTACTCGTCGTACAACGGCCCGTCCGCGAACCAGATCGCCTCGAGCGCCGCCGCCGCGAACACCCCGTTCTCGCTGCCGGCCGTCGTCGCCACCGCGAAGCAGTACATCGGCACCCCGTACGTCTTCGGCGGCGCGGACCCGTCCGGCTTCGACTGCTCGGGCTACATCATGTACGTCTACGCGCAGTACGGCATCAGCCTCCCGCACTCGGTCCCGCTGCAGGACGCCGCGGGCACCACCATCCCCGAGTCGCAGGCACAGCCGGGTGACGTCGTGATCTTCAACGACGGCTCGCACGACGGCTTCTACATGGGCAACGGCATGATCATGGACGCGCCGAAGCCCGGCGGTTCCGTGTCGATCCGCCCGATCTGGACGAGCAGCTACCACATCGTGCGCTTCGGGATCTGACCCCCGACACCCGCGCAGCGGCGACGACCAGTGTGTCGTTCCCGTGAACACTCCCGGAAACCGGTCCGCACACCCTCGTGTCGGGCCGGTTTCCGACGTAGCCTGGTGCTGCACCGGTCCGATCCGGCCCGAACACGGGAGACCTCATGTCAGCGTTCCGCACGACCCGCACCACGGGTCGGCGCGCGCTCGTGGACATACGGTCGACCGCCCCCTGCGTGCACCATCACGCACCTGCATGACGAGAGCACTGCCCATCCGGGTGGTGCTCTTCGTGGTTCAGGGCGTGGTCGCAGGTCGCGGTCCCCTGTCGACGTCGATCGACCCGACGCACCCGCAGCGCCTGGAAGCCGTCCAGGCACCGTCGGAAGGGAACCCATGCGCACTCTCGTCCTCAACGCCGGTTACGAGCCCCTCGCGGTGATCTCGGACCGACGGGCCCTCGTGCTGGTCATGAACCAGAAGGCCGCCGTCATCGCCGCAGACCTCGACCACCCGGTCACGGGGTCGTCCGCGAGCTTCGACCGTCCGTCCGTCATCATCCTCACCCACTACGTGCGCATCCCGCACGCCCGGCTCGTACCGGTGTCGCGTCGCGGGGTCCTGCGGCGTGACGCCAACCGCTGCGCGTACTGCGACCGGCACGCCACCACGATCGACCACGTGCAGCCACGGTCGCGCGGCGGCCAGGACTCGTGGGAGAACCTCGTCGCCTGCTGCCTGGCCTGCAACAACACGAAGGGCGACCGCACCCCGCAGGAGATGGGGTGGCGGCTGCGGTTCCGGCCGAAGGCGCCCCACGGGGCGTCCTGGGTGGTCCGTGGGATCGAGCGCCCGCAGTCGGAGTGGGACGAGTACCTGGTGGCCGCGTAGCGGCGGCTCGCGCCGCGACGGACGGGAGGCGCGTGGCGGCGCCGCCACGCGCCTCCCGTCCGTCCCCGGTCGCGCTGACCGGCGCGCGGCTGCTTCCGTGGACCGTCCCGCGCGTGGGAGACCGATCCGCTCGTAGGGTGGCGTTCCTCCGGGCCTCCGACGCGCGGAACGTCCTCCCATCGCGCGCGTGATGGGAAGGAACGGGCGGGCGTAGCGTGCGAGCCATGAGCGAGACGCCCGTGATCGACGACGCCACGATCGAGGACCTCCGTGCCCGGTTGCGCAGCACGCGGTGGCCGGACGCTCTCGCCGGCACCGGGTGGTCGCTCGGCGTCGACGTGGACGAGCTCCGGCCCCTGGTCGAGTACTGGGCGGACGGGTTCGACTTCGACGCACACCGGGAACAGCTCGCCGCGCTGCCGTCCGAGCGGCACGTCGTCGACGGCATCCGGGTCCACGTGCTGCATGCGCGATCCGGTCGTCCCGATGCCCTCCCGCTGCTGCTCGCCCACGGCTGGCCGGACTCCGGGTGGCGGTACCGCAAGGTCCTCCCGCTGCTCGTCGCGGCCGGGTTCGACGTCGTCGTGCCGGACATGCCCGGGTACGGCTTCTCGGACGCGCCACCGCGGGTGCTCGACGCCCGCGAGGTCGCCGGCATGTGGGCGACGCTGATGACGGACCTCGGGTACGAGCGCTTCGCGGCGTCTGGTGGGGACATCGGGACGCACGTCGTCCGCTACCTCGCGCTCGACCACCCCGACCGGGTCGTCGCCGCGCACCGGATCGACGGCGGGCTCGCATGGCCGGGGATCGACACCTCTTCGTTGTCGCCTGCCGAGCGGGCCTTCGTGCAGGAGACCGACCGGTGGCGGACCGCCGAGGGCGCCTACGCGATGATGCACCGCACCAAGCCGCAGACCGCCGCCGTCGGGCTCACCGACTCGCCCGCGGGCCTCGCCGCGTGGATCGTCGAGAAGCTCCGGTCGTGGAGCGACTGCGGCGGTGACCTCTGGTCGGTCTGCACGCGCGACGAGGTCCTGGCGCTGCTGACCGAGTACTGGGCGACGGCGACCATCGGCTCGTCGATGCGGATGTACCACGCGAACGCCGCGATCCCCGCCGTGCAGCTGAGCCGGCGGGTGGAGGTGCCATCGGGGTTCTCGGTGTTCCCGGGCGACATCGTCCGGGCACCGCGGGAGTGGCTCGAGCGGACGACGAACCTCGTGTACCACCACGAGCTCGACCGGGGCGGGCACTTCGCGCCGTTCGAGCAGCCGCAGTTGTTCATGGACGAGGTATGCGCGTTCCTGGAGCCGTACCGCCGCTAGAGTGGACGGGCCAGCCTTTGTAGCTCAATGGAAGAGCAGTTCCGTCCTAAGGAAACGGTTGGGGGTTCGAGTCCCTCCAGGGGCACCAGTCGTCGTCGGGGGTTCAGGTCGAACGTAGGCCGATCGATGCGGGTCGATGTACCGACTGGACTCCCCGTACGATTGACCCCGTGTCCAAGGTCCTGAGCAGTCTCCCCGTCGGCGAACGAGTCGGCATCGCGTTCTCCGGAGGTCTCGACACCTCCTGCGCGGTCGCCTGGATGCGCGAGAAGGGAGCGGTGCCCTGCACGTACACGGCCGACATCGGCCAGTACGACGAGCCGGACATCGACGCCGTCCCGGGCCGCGCGAAGGAGTACGGCGCCGAGATCGCCCGCATCGTGGACGCGAAGAGCGCCCTGGTCGAAGAGGGCCTCGTGGCCCTGCAGACCGGCGCCTTCCACATCCGCTCCGGTGGCAAGACCTACTTCAACACGACGCCGCTCGGCCGCGCCGTCACGGGCACGATGCTCGTCCGCGCGATGCGCGAGGACGGCGTCGACATCTGGGGCGACGGCTCCACCTACAAGGGCAACGACATCGAGCGGTTCTACCGCTACGGCCTGATGGCGAACCCGCGCCTGCGCGTCTACAAGCCGTGGCTCGACACCGAGTTCGTCGAGGAGCTCGGCGGCCGCAAGGAGATGAGCGAGTGGCTCGTCGCCCGGGGCTTCCCGTACCGCGACTCCACCGAGAAGGCGTACTCGACCGACGCGAACATCTGGGGTGCCACGCACGAGGCGAAGAGCCTCGAGGAGCTCTCGAGCGGCCTGGACATCGTCGAGCCGATCATGGGCGTCGCTGCCTGGCGTGACGACGTCGAGGTCGCCACCGAAGAGGTCTCGGTCCGCTTCGAGGCCGGTCGTCCGGTCGCGATCAACGGCGTCGAGTACGCCGACGCCGTCGCGCTCGTGTACGAGGCGAACGCCATCGGTGGCCGTCACGGCCTCGGCGCCTCGGACCAGATCGAGAACCGCATCATCGAGGCGAAGAGCCGCGGCATCTACGAGGCGCCGGGCATGGCCCTGCTCCACGTCGCCTACGAGCGTCTGCTCAACGCGATCCACAACGAGGACACGGTCGCGGCGTACCACAACGAGGGTCGCCGCCTCGGTCGCCTCATGTACGAGGGCCGCTGGCTCGACCCGCAGTCGCTCATGCTCCGCGAGTCGCTGCAGCGCTGGGTCGCCTCCGCCGTCACCGGCGAGGTCACGCTCCGCCTGCGTCGCGGCGACGACTACACGATCCTCGACACCACGGGTCCGGCGCTGTCGTACCACCCGGACAAGCTCTCGATGGAGCGCGTCGGCGACGCAGCGTTCGGCCCGGACGACCGCATCGGGCAGCTCACGATGCGCAACCTCGACATCGCGGACTCGCGCTCGCGACTCGAGCAGTACGCCGCCGCGGGGCTCATCGGCGGGGCGACGGGCGAGCTCGTCGGGCAGCTGCAGGCGGGCGAGGCCGAGGAGATCCTCGGTGGGGCCGTCGTCTCCAGCGAGGACGAGGCACTCGGCCGCGCGACGGACGCCGCGTCCGAGGGCGCCGCGTTCGACTCCGGGACCGACTGACCCACACCGCACCGACACGAACGGGAGCCCCTGCTGCGCGCGGGGGCTCCCGTTCGTCGTCCGGGCGGCCGGTGCGGGCGCACGGCACGACACCGCGCGCGTCGATCGACGCGTGTGACGTCGGCTCGTGCACGCGCATCGGGTGCGTGCGCATCGTGCGACATCCCGCGCGTCGGTCGACGCGCGTCGCGTCGCGGACGGCGCGCCGACGGAGCAGCCGACCCGCGACGCCGGCGGGCCCACACGACGGACGGGAGGCGCGGTACCGTCCGGCACCGCGCCTCCCGTTGCGTCCCGTGGGGGCGTCTACCGCCGCTCGGCGGTCTCCGGACGCTTCTGCCGCCACGGTTCCGCGGGCAGGTCCGGCCCGCCCCACACCTGCACGGCGCCCCACGCCGCGGCCAGGAGCGGCACGGAGATGATCGCGCCGGTGATGCCCGCGAGCACCGTGCCCGCGGTCAGGCCGATGAGGATCACCAGGCCGTGCAGCTTGAGCGTCTTGCCCATCAGCACCGGCTGCAGCAGGTTGCCCTCGAGCTGGTTCACGAGCACCACGATGCCGACCACGATGAGCGCGGCCACGGGGCCGTTCGCGACGAGGGCGACGAGCGCGGCGAGGATGCCCGCGGCGGTGGCACCGACGATCGGGATGAACGCGGTGATGAACACGACGACGGCGAGGGGGAGTGCGAGCGGCACACCGACGATCGCCAGACCGACACCGATGCCGACGGCGTCCACCGCCGCGACGCTCGCCGTGCCGCGGACGTACCCGCCGAGGGTCTGCACGACCCGGTCGCCGACGCGTCGGGCGCGCTCGTACCGGGCCCCGGTGAAGGGACGGAGGAGGAACTCCCAGATCGCCGGGCCGTCCTTGAGGAAGAAGAACAGCACCACGATCATCAGGACGAGCCCGGTCAGGAAGTTCGCCGTGGCCGACGCCCCGGCCAGGGCGCCGGAGCCGAACTGCGAGCTGGTCAGGAAGCCCTGCACGCCGTCGACGACCTGGTCGACCTGCTGGTCGGAGATCGAGAACGGCAGGTGGTCGACGGTGTCCTGCAGCTGCTGGAACCCGCTGATCGCGGACTTCTGCAGGTCGGGCCACTGGGCGATCACGGCGACGACGATGAGCGACCCGACCAGGCCGAGGACCACGAGGACGCCGAGCAGGACCGCGAGGGTCGCGAGCACCGACGGCACCTTGTGGCGACGGAGCCAGGACACGACCGGGTGCATGGCGGAGGCGATGATCAGGGCGAGGAGCACCGGGATCGTCACGACGCTCAGGGTCGCGGCGGCGTAGACGATGCCGATCGCGATCACGAGCACGATGACCACCTGCAGGCACCGGGTCGCCAGACTCCCGAACCCGTCCGTCCACTTGCGGGTGAGTGGACCCGATGTCGCGTCTGCGGGGGTGGTGTGGTTGCCGAACAGGGGCATGGGGCTCCTCGGTGGTGGTGCGGAGCCTCCACGCTACCGACGCAGCCGACCCGCGGCCGATGACGTCCGGGGACGCCGCTAAGCGCATCGACCTGGACGCGCTCCGACCTCGCTTCTACGCTGGTCTCACCGGGTTCACTCACAGGGTCCCGTCGTCACGATGCCCTCGCGGTCTGCGAGGTCTGGCACAGCGGGACGACCCGGTCGGATCCGAGGTGAGCAACACCTCGATGAAGGGCTGGTCCTCATGACCGCCACGTACCCGTGCTCCACGCACCTCGACTTCCCGGCGGGGCACACCCGCACCCCTGTCTCGACCTTCGCCACCACGACCCTGCAGGTCCTCTCGTGACGCCCCGCCCGACCGAGGACTGGCACCGTCACGGCATGCGCTCCCCCGAGGAGGTCGCCGAGCTGATCGCCGACCGCGTCGGGGGCACCTCGGACGCCGCGGTGCCCGCGGGTGCCGAGCACGACGAGCCTTCGTACGCGGACTTCCTCGGCGAGCAGGTCTGACGCGGCGGACCGGCCGCCAGGTCTGACGTGACGGCCAGGCCCGCCGCGGTCCCCCGGACGGGGGACTCGCGGCGCGGCGCACCTGCGTGCATGATCCTCCGCAAGGGCTCGGTGCCCCGTCCCGTCTCACCAGCGGGACCCCGGATCAGGGAGGACCCGACGTGCACGACCACGACACCCATCCGTTCGACCGCCACGTCGGCCCGCCGCACGTCGAACGCTTCCGGCTCACCCGGACCGACGAGATGCTGCGCGTGGTCTGCACGTGCGCGATCGGCGCCGACCACGACAACACCATCCGGCACCCCACCACGCCCACGGTCGCCTGAGTCCAGCGGGTGAACGCCAGCCGCGTGCTCCCGGTGAATCCGGTCCTGCGCGCAGGACCAGCGCGATAATCGAGGCGTGCGTGAACTCCAAGCCACCATCGCCGCGGACCTCGACGTCCGGCCGACCATCGACCCCGAGCAGGAGGTCGCCCGCCGCGTCGCGTTCCTGCGCGACTACCTGACCACGACCGGCGCGAAGGGCTACGTCCTCGCGGTCAGCGGCGGCCAGGACTCGACGCTCGCGGGGCGACTCACCCAGCTCGCGGTCGAGTCCCTGCGCGCCGAGGGCCGCGAGGCCGAGTTCGTCACCGTCCGGATGCCGTACCGCGTGCAGGCGGACGAGGACGACGCGCAGCTGGCCCTGCAGTTCATCGCGGCCGACCCGGGCATCGTCGTGAACATCGAGCACGGTGTCGACGGCGTGGTGCAGGACACCTCGGCCTCCGGCGTCGCGCTGAGCGACTTCGTGAAGGGCAACGTCAAGGCGCGCATGCGGATGGTCGCGCAGTACGCCGTGGCCGGACAGCGTGGGCTGCTGGTCGTCGGTACCGACCACGCGGCCGAGGCCGTGACGGGCTTCTTCACCAAGTACGGCGACGGCGGCGTCGACCTCACGCCCCTGACCGGACTCACGAAGAGCCAGGGGCGGCAGCTCCTCGAGCACCTCGGTGCGCCGGCACGCCTGTACGAGAAGGCGCCGACCGCCGACCTGCTCGACGACCTGCCCGGGCAGACGGACGAGGCGAACCTCGGGCTCACCTACGTCGAGATCGACGCGTACCTGCAGGGGCACGACGTGCCGGACGATGTCGCCGAGGCGATCGAGGCTCGGTACCGCGCGACCGAGCACAAGCGTCGCGTGCCCGCGACGCCCTTCGACAGCTGGTGGCAGCAGGGCGCGTAGGCGCGCTCCACGGAACCACACGACGGGAGGCGGTGCAGGTCCGACCTGCACCGCGCCTCCCGTCGTGTCCCGGTGGGATCAGCCCCGGTCGCGCCCGTCGTCGTTGCGTCGCTGTTGGGTGCCGGCGTCCTCGCGGGTGTCGTCGCTGCGGTCGTCCCGGCGGTCGTCGCGGGGGTCCGTGACCGCTCCGCCGTCCGCCGACTCCTGCGGCTGACCCTGCAGCGCCTCGCGCTCGGCCGCCAGTCGCTGCTGCCAGACGACACTGCGTGCTGCGCCCTCGAGCACGTCCTCGACCTTGCCGCCCGTCTTCGCAGCGAGTGCCCCGCTCAACCCGGCCGTGAGCGTTCCGCCGGCCGCTGCGAGCCGCTCGACGATCTCCTCCTGCCGGGGCGTGAGCGGCTCGTCGACCATGCTGTCGACGGTCTCGCGGATGTTCTCCTCGCTGGCGTCGAGCGAGGCGTCGTCCCCGGACTGCAGGGCGGCGGCCTCGCCGACGATGACGAGTCCGAGCCGTGCGGCGTCGTCCTCGGGACGGGGGCGTTCGTTCTCGTCGGTCATGGCGGGGACGCTACGCCCCGGCCGGTGTGCGACCGTCAGCCCGCTGTCCCCCCGGTTCCTCGTGGACGTCCCGGAACGACGAACGACCCCGGACCGTCCCGGTCCAGGGTCGTTCGAGTCCGTACCCGGCGCCCCCGCGTCGGTCAGCGGAACGCCGCGGCGATCAGCGGCGCGCGCCCCGACCGGCGAAGCGGGTGTAGAGGAACAGCACGATGACGGCACCGATGATGGAGCCGATGATGCCGGCCGGCTGGAAGAAGCCGTCCATCGGGTCGTGCTGGAAGATCAGGAAGCCGAGGAAGCCGCCGACGAACGAGCCGATGATGCCGAGCACGATCGTCATGAGGATCGACATGTGCTGCTTGCCGGGGATGATGAGCCGGGCGAGGGCGCCGGCGATGAGGCCGATGATGATGAGGCTGATGATGAGACCGAGCACGGTGTCCTCCTTGTGTCAGACCCGCCGTGGTCCGGGGGTGTCCGCGGTCGTGGTCGGCCCCGATTGAACTCCGGTCTTCCCCAGCGTGTTCACAGCCTGCGTGGAGGCACAGCCTCGGCTGCCGGTCAGACCGCCCCGGTGGCCTCGAGCTCGGCCTGCAGTTCGGCGTCCGAGGGCTCGACGAAGTGCTTGCCGTTCGGCAGCACCACGACGGGGATGTTCTTGCGGCCGCTGATCGCCTCGGCACGGTCGGCTGCGGAGAGGTCGGCCTCGACGTCCACGTAGTCGTAGTCGACCCCGAGCCGGTCGAGGAGCGCCTTCGACCGTCGGCAGTCGCGGCACCAGTCCGCGCCGAACATGGTCACCTTGTCGAACGTCGCATCAGTCATGTCCTCACAGTACGTCCGACGGCAGCCGGACATTCCCGCGGTCCGCCGTCGCCGACACCAGGCCGACCCTCGTGCCCCCTACGATGGCCCCATGCCGCAGCGACCCGACCCCGAGCGGGCCGCCTGGGCCTCCGCGGCCGTCCGCCGCTTCGCCGCGGCGACCAACCTGCTCGTCGCCGGCCGGACCGTCCGCGTGCTCGGCGGTGACCCCCGCGACGCCGCCGCGCTCGTCGCGCTGCTCACCGGGCTCGGCGCACGCACCACCACGGGCCGGGACGCCGCTGATCCCGGACCGGTCGACCAGCTCTGGTGCCTCGGCGACCCGGAGGAGTCGACGGTCGCCGTCGAACGCGAGGCGGACCGCCCACGCGGCAGCACCCTCGTGGTGGTGGACGCCGGCCGGTACGTCCCCGCGGTCGACGAGGACGCCTTCGGCCCGGTCACCCTAGCCCGCCCCGGAGTGCTCGCCGTCCCGACGCTCTCCGACGACGTCTTCCTCGTGTCCACCGGACGGGAACCGGAGGACGACCCGGCCGCCGAGGCGCGCATCCGCTGGGCTCGCCGGCACATGCCGGTCGCCCGCACGATCGCCGCGGGACTCCGCGACGGCGGACTGCTCCGCGGCACCAGGGTCGGCGTCGCGATGGTCCTCGAGCCGAAGACCGCCGTGCTCAGCCTGCTCCTGCGCGACGCGGGTGCCGACGTCGTCGTGTACGCCCACGCCGACGAGACCGACGACGCGGTCGCCGACGTGCTCCGCCGTGCCGGGTTGCCGGTCCACGCGGACAGCACCGCGTCGCTCGCCGAGCAGCACCGCCTCGCCCTCACGATGCTCGACTCCCGTCCGCACGTGCTCCTCGACGACGGCTCGCACCTGATCCGCCTGGCGCACCAGGAGTGGCCGGAGCTGCTGCCGACGATGCTCGGCGCTGCTGAGGAGACGACGAGCGGCCTCCGGCCCCTCCGCCTCATGGCCGACCGCGGAGCGCTCGGCATCCCGGTGGTCGCCGTGAACGACGCCCGTACCAAGACGTGCTTCGACAACCGGTTCGGAACCGGTCAGTCGACGGTGTTCGCGACCCTCGACCTGGTCGACGCGCTGCCGTCCGGCGCGCACCGGGCCCGGCCGGGAGGCTCGGCGGTCGTCGCCGGCTTCGGTCCCGTCGGCGAGGGGGTCGCCCAGGTCCTCGTCGCGCTCGGCTTCCGGGTCACGGTCGCCGAGGTCGACCCGGTCCGCGCCCTGCAGGCGCGCTTCGCCGGGCACGCGGTCGCACCGCTCGTCGACGCGGTCCGCGATGCCGACCTCGTGGTGAGCGCCACCGGGGTCGCGGACACCGTGGACCACGAGGTCCTGCGGGCCTGCGCCGCCGGAGCGGTGGTGTCGGTCGCCGGTGGTGTCGACGACGAGGTCGCCCTGACCGTCGCGGACGGCGCCGGCGCGGTCCGGACGACCGTGGCGCAGCACGTGGAGCGCCTGACCTGGCCGGACGGCCACCACGTGCTCGTCCTCGCCGGGGGCAGCGGGGTGAACACGAGCGCCGCCGAGGGCAACCCCGTCGAGATCATGGACCTGTCCTTCGCGGTGCAGCTCGGCGCCCTGCGGATGCTGCTCGAGCGGGGTGACGAGCTCCCGCGCGCCGTCGTGCCGGTCGACCCGTCGGTGGACGAGGCGACCGCCCGCGTCGCGCTCGCCGCGTGGGGGAGCCGGGTCGCGCCTCCCGGTCGGATCGCCGAGCAGCCCGCCGACCGCGAGCCGGATGTCCGGACGCACCGCTTCGGGACGCCCCGGTGACGGCCACGTCGGTCGTGGTGCACTCGGCGCGCGTCGTCGTGCCGATGACGGCGCCGCCGATCGCCGACGGGGCGGTCGCGGTGCAGGACGGACGGATCCTGCACGTCGGCGACCGGTCCTGGGTGGTCGACCAGCTCGACGCCGCCGGACGGACGTGGACGGAGCGTCGCTGGAGGGGTGCCCTCCTGCCGGGTCTCGTCAACGCCCACACGCACCTGCAGTACACCGGCATGTCCGGTGTCGGCCAGCGGCAGTACGCGGGGTTCGAGGACTGGGCGGCCGCGTTCAACGTGGACTACGCGCTCCCGCACGACTGGCGCGCGGAGGCGTCCGCGGGTGCCCTCGCGTCGATCGCGGCGGGCGTCACGAGCATCGCGGACGTGGTGACCGACATCGAGGCAGCCGACGTCCTGCAGCAGCACGGCCTCGGCGGCATCGCCTACTGGGAGGTCATGGACTGGGAGAACGCGGCGTGGGAGTCCCACGGGCGCGCCCAGGTGCTCGACGAGCTCGCCCGCATCCCGACCACGCCCGGAGCCGGGCTGTCGCCGCACGCGCCGTACTCCCTCGACGTGGCACCCCTGTTGGAACTGCCGGACATCGTCCGCCAGCGGGGGCTCCGCCTGCACCTGCACCTGGGCGAGGCGGCGTTCGAGGGGGAGCGGGTCGCGCTCGGGCCGGTCCCCGGGCTCGAAGGGGTCGACGGCATCGGGCACACCGCGGACTGGCACCTGGCGAACGTGCCGTCCTTCCGGGCCATGCGCGCGCTCGGGTTCGGCGCCAGCGCCACCGCGTTCGTCGACCGTCTGGGGGTGCTCGGACCCGACTGCCACATCGCGCACGGCGTCTACGTCACGGCCTCGGACCGGGCGCTGTTGCGGGCGCGCGGCACCGCGGTCGCACTCTGCCCGCGGTCGAACGCCGTCATCGGCCTCGACCCACCGCCCGTCGCGGACTACCTGCGCGAGGGCAGTCCGATCGCGATCGGCACCGACTCGCTGTCGTCGTCGCCGTCCCTCGACCCGATGGCCGACGTCACGGCGCTGCACCGGATCGCCCGGGCCCAGGGCTACGGGCACCGGGACCTGCACGAGCGGCTGCTCGCAGCGGCGACGCTCGGCGGCGCCCACGCGATGGGTCTCGCCGTCGGGCCCGACCGCGTCGGACACCTGGCCGTCGGGGCACGTGCCGACCTGGCCGTGTTCGACGTCGACGCGCGGACCGTGCCCGATGCGCTCGCCGAGCTCGTCGAGGACGGGGCCGGCCGCATCGTCGCGACGGTGATCCGCGGCGTCGTGCGCGCCACCGACGGCACCGTGCACCCGGCGGCGCCCGCTGCCGTCCCCGCGCTCGCGCCCGCTGGCGTCCGTGCTCCCGCTGGCGTGCCTGCTCCTGCTGGCGTGCCTGCGCCGGCTGCCGTCCCCGACCCCGTCCGTCCCCAGGAGGAACGATGACCGACACCGCACCCCGCCCCGGCATGGTCGCCCGCCGCACGGTCGGCGGCGACCTGGTCGAGTGGCTCGACGTCCCGCAGCGCGCGGCCGCCCTCGGCATGGAGCCGCACCCCGAGGGCGGCTGGTACGTCCGCACGTGGACTTCGCCCTCGACCGTCGAGACCCCGGCGGGCGATCGCCCCGCCGCGACCCTGATCCACTTCCTGCTGCCCCCGGGCGAGGCCTCGGCCTGGCACCGCGTGACGAGCGACGAGATCTGGATGTGGCACGGGCCGGACACCGTCGTGCTCGAGCTCGGCGGGTCCGGCGACCGTCCGGAGCCCGGCGACCGCATCACCCTCGGCCCGGACGCCGGACGACACCGGCTGCACGACGCCCAGGCCTTCGTGCGCGGCGGCGTCTGGCAGCGCACGCTGCCCGGGGACGGCGAGGCGCTCCTCAGCTGCATGGTCTCGCCGGGCTTCTCGTTCGACGACTTCACGATGGCGGACGGCGCTTCCGCTCCCGAGTAGCGAGCGTTCATCCGCTTCGCGCTGGTATCCCAGTCCGAAGTACACTGCGACTGCCCCCGACCCTCCTGACGAAGGCCACCCCGTGACCCGCACCCGCCGTCTCTCCCTCGCCGTCGCCACCGCCGCGGCCGCCGCCCTCGCGCTCGCCGCCTGCTCCGCCGGTGGCAACACCGGGAGCGACGGCACCGTCACCGACGGCAAGCTCACGATCGCGACCGGTCAACCGGCGTACTCGCCGTGGGTCGAGGACGACGACCCGCAGTCCGGCAAGGGCTTCGAGTCCGCCGTGGCCTACGCCGTCGCGAAGGAGATGGGCTACGCGAAGGGCGACGTCGTCTGGAAGCGCAGCACCTTCGACAGCGCCATCGCCCCCGGCCCGAAGGACTGGGACCTCAACGTCCAGCAGTTCTCGATCGACGCGAAGCGCAAGAAGGCCGTCGACATGTCCACGCCGTACTACACGACCACGCAGGCCGTCGTGACGACGAAGGACTCGAAGGCCGCGAAGGACACCACCGTCGCCGCGCTGCAGGGGGACACCATCGGCGTCGCGTCCGGCTCCACGAGCATCAGCTCCGTGAAGGACGTGCTCGGCGTCACCCCGCAGGTGTTCAACTCGAACGACGACGCCGTGCTGGCGCTCAAGTCGGGTCAGATCGACGCCATCGTGACCGACCTGCCGACCGCGTTCTACATGTCCGCCGCGCAGCTCGACGACGGCACGGTGTCGGCGCAGTTCCCCGAGGACGGCTCCGGCGACCAGTTCGGCTTCGTGCTGCCGAAGGGCTCCGCGCTGACGAGCAAGGTCGACGAGGCACTCAAGGCCCTGGAGCGCGACGGCACGCTCGCCGACCTGCAGACGAAGTGGCTCTCCTCGGAGACGAACACCCCCGTCCTGAAGTGACCCGGTGACCGCCCCAGCAGGTGCCGGCGCCCCGGTGACCGCCCCGGCGCCGAGCCAGGTCGAGCTGGAACGCCGGCTCTACCGTCGGCAGCGCGGCCGCCGCTCGGTCGTCGTCTCGGTCGTCTCGACCCTCGTCGTGATCGCGGTCGTCTGGCTCGGCGTCGTGAACACCCCGGGCTGGGCTGCGGTGCAGCAGTCGTTCTTCGACCCGCAGACCGCGATCGACACCTTCCCGGCCGTCCTGCTCGGGCTCTGGTTGAACATCCGGATCCTGTTCTTCAGCGCGATCGGCGTCGCGGTGCTCGGGACCCTGCTGGCGGTCGTGCGCGGCCTGCGGAACCCGGTGTTCTTCCCGCTGAGGATGCTCGCCACCGCGTACACCGACCTGTTCCGCGGGCTGCCGCTCATCATCGTGCTGTACCTGGTCGGCTTCGGCATCCCCGGGCTCGGCATCTTCCCGCGGCAGCCCCCGGAGGTCTGGGGCACCATCGCGATCGTGCTGACCTACTCGTCCTACGTCGCCGAGGTGCTGCGGGCCGGCATGGAGGCCGTGCACCCGTCCCAGCGACTGGCCGCCCGGTCGCTCGGCCTGTCCCACGCCGGGACGCTGCGGCTGGTCGTGCTGCCGCAGGCGATCCGCAAGGTCACCCCGGCGCTCATGAACGACTTCGTCTCGATGCAGAAGGACGTCGGCCTGGTGTCGATCCTCGGCGCCGTCGACGCGGTGCGGAGCGCCCAGATCGCACAGGCCGAGACCTACAACTTCACGCCGTACCTCGTCGCGGGGCTGCTGTTCGTCGTGATCAGCCTCCCGCTCATCCGGGTGACGGACGCCATCGCGCGACGGCAGCAGCGTCGCGAGCAGATCGGAGGGACGGTGTGAGCGAGTCGGTGGTCCTGGAACTGCGCGGACTGCGCAAGACGTTCGGCGAGCACGAGGTCCTGCGGGGGATCGACCTGACCGTGCACCGCCACGAGGTCATCTGCGTCATCGGGGCCTCCGGTTCCGGCAAGTCGACGCTGCTCAAGACGGTGAACCTGCTCGAGGGCATCGACGACGGCGAGATCCTGCTCCAGGGGACGGACATCGCCGACCCGCGCACCGACGTCGACGCCACCCGCGCCCGGATCGGCGTGGTGTTCCAGCAGTTCAACCTGTTCCCGCACATGCGTGTGCTCGACAACGTCACGCTCGCGTCCCGACGGGTGCACGGCATCGCACGGGGCGAGGCCGAGGCCACCGCCCGTCGGCTGCTCGAGCGCATCGGCCTCGCCGAGTTCGCCGACGCGTACCCGGACCGGCTCTCCGGTGGGCAGCAGCAGCGCGTCGCCGTCGTCCGGGCGATCGCGACCTCGCCGGAGCTGCTCCTGCTCGACGAGGTGACGAGTGCCCTCGACCCGCAGCTCGTCGGCGAGGTTCTCGACCTCGTCCGTGAGCTCAAGGAGCAGGGCGCCACGATCCTGATGACGACGCACGAGATGTCCTTCGCGCGGAACGTCGCCGACCGCATCGTGTTCCTGCACCGCGGCGAGGTGGTCGAGCAGGGCGCACCGGCCGACGTGCTCGACCGACCGCAGCACCCGGCGCTCGTCGAGTTCCTGTCCCGCGTCCACGCCTGACCCGCCCGGCTGCCTTCCCGTATGCTCGCTCCGTGCGAAATACCAGATACTCGTTCGTCCGGATCTGTGCCCTCGGAGCAGCGGCGTTCCTGACCGTGCTGGCGCTCCCCGCCGTGGCGCAGTCAGCTTCTGCTGGCGGCCAGACTCCGGGAAGTTACGTCGACTACGACTTCGATGGACCAACGAGCGGCTTCACGCAGGAACAACAGCTCGACGTCAGCCCCGGGGACGCGAACGCCTACTGGTCCACGCAGTTCGGTCTCACCAAGACTGCCGGCGGATACATCGGGATGCAGACCTTCAAGAACGGGTCCGGTCTGTTCCTGATGAGCATCTGGGACTCGACGGACGGCGTCCCGGGCCCAGAAGCCGAGTGCATCACCTTCGCCGAGGACGGCTCCGGACAGAGCTGCCGTATCGAAGGCCTCCGTCCGGAGATCGGACACCGCTACCGGACCACCTTCTCGATCGACGCCGATGGTCGGGCGACCGGATCGATCGACGACCTCACGACCGGTCGTCACCACCTGCTCGGGAGCGTACAGACCACTGCCCACAACCAGGTCGAGTCCCACATCGGGAGCTGGACCGAGTACTTCGACTGGAACTCGAGCCAGGCACGCTGTGAGGACGAGGCCTACTCGAAGATGACGGTGACGAACCCGGTGGCCTCCGGTGGTCGACCGGCGGCACGGACCTCCACGCACACCAGCGGAACGTGCGCATCCTGGACCGCCGTCACGGCGCAGGGGAACGAGACGGTGCAGGAGAACGGGCTCGGGAACTCGTTCGGCGGACGCATCACGGAGCCGGCGGGTCGTTGTCTCGACGTCCAGGGCGGCTCGGTGAACGCGTCGAAGGTCGACTTGTGGGACTGCAACGGGGGCGCGAACCAGAACTGGGTGCACGCGAAGGACGGGTCGCTGCACTCGCTGTACAAGTGCCTCGACGCGAACGGGACGACCGTGGGCTCGGCAGTCACACTGTGGACCTGCAACGGTGGTACGAACCAGCAGTGGGCGATCGTTGACGGCCGCATCACGAGCGTGCGGAGTGGGCTCTGCGCATCGACGTCGCTCTCTGCCGGCTCCCCGGCGACGCCCGGCCTCACGCTGCAGGACTGCGACGCGGCGACACGCTTCGGTGTGCCGGGTGAACCCCTCGAGGTCATGCACTCCGACGAGCGCTGCCTCGACCGGTTCGACCACGCAGCTCGGAACGGGGCGCCGGTCGGCCTCTGGTCGTGCACCGACGGGGAGAACCAGCACTGGAAGGCCGGCGCCGACGACAGCCTGCGCACCGCCGGAGTCTGTCTCGACGCGAACGGGGCGACAGTCGGGGCGGCGGTCACGGTCTGGTCGTGCAACGGCGGCTCGAACCAGGGCTGGCGTCCCATGTCGAACGGCGCACTCCAGAACGTGCGGAGCGGTCTCTGCCTGACGGCAGATGACACAGGGTCCGTGCTGGGCGACTGTGCCACGGCAACGCGCTGGACGTGATCGACAGTTGCGACGCCGACCGTCGGGCCACGTCTTGCGGAGGTGTCGCGCACGCTGGCGCTGCGCGGGGCTAGACGGCGAGCAGCACCTTGCCGATGACCTCGCCGTCGCGGACCCGGCGGTGTGCCTCCGCTGCCTCGGCCAGCGGCAGCACCGAGTCGACGACCGGTCGGACGCTGCCGTCGGCCACGAGCGGCCAGACGTGCTCGCGGACGGCGGCGACGATCGCGGCCTTCTCGTCGAGCGGCCGGGCACGGAGCGTGGTGGCGCTGATGGTCGCGCGCTTCGGCATCATCGCGCCGAAGTCGAGTTCGCCCTTCTGCCCGCTGCCCGCCGCGATCACGGCGATGTGCCCGTTCGGCGCGAGCACCTCGAGGTGCTTCGCCAGGTAGTCCGCCCCGACGACGTCCAGCACGACGTCGACCCCGCGGCCGTCGGTGAAGTCGAGAGCCCGCTCGACGAAGTCCTCCGTGCGGTGGTCCACCACCAGATCGGCCCCGAGCTCCCGGGACGCGCGGACCTTCCGCTCCCCACCGCTCGTCGCGATCACCCGCGCGCCGAGCGCCTTCGCCCACACCACGGCGTGCGAGCCCATCCCGCCCGTGCCGCCGTGCACGAGCAGGGTCTGCCCGGGTCGGAGTCCCGCGATCATCCCCACGTTCGAGTACACGGTGCAGGCCGCTTCGGGCAGCCCCGCGGCCTCGACCAGGTCCACCCCGGCGGGCACGGGCAGCACCTGCGCCGCGGGCACGGCCACGAGTGTCGCGTAGCCTCCGCCGGAGAGCAGCGCGCACACCCGGTCGCCCACCGCGAACCCGTCGACGCCGTCACCGAGCGCGCGGACCGTGCCGGAGACCTCGAGCCCGAGCACCTCGGACGCCCCGGGCGGCGGCGGGTAGTTGCCCGCGACCTGCTGCAGGTCGGCGTTGTTCACCCCGGCCGCCGCCACCTCGACGAGGACCTCGCCGGGGCCCGCCACCGGTTCCGGGTGCTCGTCGAGTCGGAGTCCGCCGTCGTGTGCCGTGATCGCCTGCATGCCTCGACGCTACGCCGGACCCGGCGGCACCCTGCACGGTCGACCTGTAGCGTCGGAGCGGATCCGCGCCCGTCCGGGAGCGCGGACGTGGACAGGGGGACACACATGCCCAGGAAGACCATCGCCGTCGCGACCGCGGCGCTCGCCGTCGCACTGCTCGCCGGCTGCTCGGCCGGAGGCTCGGGGGCCTCGGACGACGACGGCGCCGCGGCTGGTCCGTCGGCGAGCTCGGCGAGCGCCGCGCCGGGGTCTGCGACGCCGAAGGCCGCGTCGCAGACCAAGGAAGCGGCGTGCACCGTGTTCCAGTCGAAGGTCGAGGACGCCGCGAAGGACCTGCAGGAGCAGTCGACCGAGTTGCAGGCGGACCCGGCGGCCGCGCTGGCGAAGCTGGACGAGCTCGACCAGTCCGTGGCCGAGGGGGTCTCGTCGGTGCAGAACGCCGAGGTCAAGCCCAAGGCGGAGGCCTTCCAGGCCGCGTACCGCGACCTGCTCACCCAGGTCGAGGCGATCACCCAGGACCCGGCTTCGGCCGACACGACGGCGTTCTCGGCGTCCGTGCAGGGGCTCGAGACCGCGAGCAACGACTTCCGCACGGTCTGCCCGCTGTCCTAGCCGGACGCGCACGACGACGCCCCGCCCACCGATCGGTGGACGGGGCGTCGTCGCGCGGGGGGGGGGGGGGGCGGTGCGGATCAGGCCGCCGGACGGGCCGCGTCCAGCCGGGCGACGTCCTCGTCGCGGAGCTTCACGGTCGCCGCGACGACGGAGTCGAGGATCGACTGCGGTCGCGACGCCCCCGGGATCGGGATGACCACGTCGCTCTTCTGCAGCTCCCACGCGAGCGCCACGACCTGCGGGGACACGTCGCGCTCGCGGGCGATGACGGCGAAGTCCTCGTACGCGGTGCCCAGGTCGGCCGCCTTCGCGATGCCGCCGAGGGGGCTCCACGGCAGGAACGCGATCCCGAGCTCGTCGCAGAGCTCGAGCTCCGGCTCGCTCGACCGGAACGCCGGCGAGAACTGGTTCTGCACCGAGGCCAGTCGGCCGCCGAGGACCTCGTTCGCCTCGCGGATCTGGTCGGGGTCGGCGTTCGAGATGCCCGCCATCCGGATGACGCCCTCGTCGAGGAGCTCCGCGAGCGCCCCGACCGACTCGGCGTACGGCACGGACGGGTCCGGCCGGTGGAACTGGTACAGGCCGACAGCGTCGACGCCGAGCCGCTTCGCCGAGGCCTTCGCGGCCTCCTTGAGGTACTCCGGCCGACCGTCCTGCGCCCAGGCGCCCGGCTCCGGCCGCAGGTGTCCGCCCTTCGTCGCGACGAGCACCGCGTCGGTGTCGCCGTGGAACTCGCGGATCGCCTTCGCGATGAGCTCCTCGTTGTGCCCGACCTCGTCCTTCGCCGCCTGGTGGTAGGCGTCGGCGGTGTCGATGAGCGTCACGCCGGCCTCGAGGGCCGCGTGGATGGTCGCGATCGCCTGTCGCTCGTCGGGGCGCCCCTCGATCGACATGGGCATCCCGCCCAGTCCGATGGCGCTGACCGACACGTCTCCGATGACTCGTTGCTTCATGCGCCCAGCATGCGCCGCACGACCGGTCCGACACCCAGCGTGCGTCGTCCGGACAGGACGGCCGGGAGGCACGTGGCGGCCCCGCCACGGGCCTCCCGTCCGTCAGGTGCGCCGCTAGGGGAGCTGCAGGGCGGTCACCTGGCCGGTACCCGTCGTCGGACCGGTGGCCTGCGCGAACACGACCCCGCCCCAGGTGACGACCACGATCGCCAGGACGAACCCGAGCGCGGCGATCCACCACGACGAGCGTCGCCGCACCCAGGCACCGATCGCGAGCACGACGGTGGCGACCCCGATCACGAACGACCCGCCCGCGGCGATGGCCGCACCACCGAGGAACCGGCCGGGCGAGCACCCGGTGGCCGCGTCGCAGCCCGCGGTGGCCGACGCGACCGCGATGATCCCGATGACCACGGTGAGGATCGTGAGCAGGACACCGGCCGCGAGCAGGAGCACCGTCGACACCCGGTCGGCGATCCGACCGGCCGGGAACAGCGTGGTGCCGCCGCGGACCCACTCGGCGCGCTCGGTGCTGCCCGGGCCGGACTGCGGACCGGACGGAGGGGACGGGTTCGACCAGGTCATGCGACCGGTCTACCGCGCCTCGACGCCGAAGGCCCGGGCGAGCCGCTGGATCTTCTGCGCGCGGCCGAGTCGCGGCAGGTCGGAGCCGTCGCGGATGACCTGCCCGCGGGCCTCGAAGTCGTCGAGGAAGTCCTGCGCCCACGCGACGTCGGTCGGCGTCGGGGAGATGACCTCGTTGATGACGGGCAGCTGCTCCGTGTCCAGGCAGAGCTTGCCGGTCAGGCCGAGCGACACCGCCACCTGGGACTGCTCGCGGAGGATCGCGTGCGCCGAGCCGACCGTGGGGCCGTCGATCGGACCGGGCAGGTCGCCCACGCGCGAGGCGACGACGAGCCGCGAGCGCGGGTAGGCCATGGCGAGCGTGTCGGCCGAGGTGCCGGTGTCGCGGCGGTAGTCACCCGAGCCGAACGCCAGGCGGAACGCGCCCTGGGCCTTCGCGATCGACGTGGCCTCCTCGATCCCGAGCGCCGACTCGACCAGGGCGATCACCGGGGTGTGGCCGCCGAGCCGGTGCCACGTGTCGGTGACCTGCGCCGGGGACTCGGTCTTCGCGAGCATCACGCCCTGCAGGCCCGGGAGCCCGCGGAGCTCCTCGACGTCGTCCGCCCAGAAGTCCGTCGTCACGTCGTTGATGCGCACCCAGGCCTCGCCGCCGCCGGCGAGCCACGAGGCCACGGTCGTCCGGGCGCCCGGCTTCGCGGCGGGGTCGACGGCGTCCTCGACGTCGAGGATGATCTGGTCGGCGCGCGACCGCTGGGCCCGCTCGAAGCGGTCGGCGGCGGTGCCGGGCACGAGGAGCCACGACCGGGAGATCTCGGCGGGGACCGACCGGCGCCGGTCCGGCCGGGCCGACGAGGGTGCAGGGGCGGACGGGGCGGTGCGGTCGTCGATGGCCATGCCCACGTTGGTACCACACCGGCTGGTCGGACGAGGTGCCGGGCCCGCACGGAAAGCCGGAAACGTCGGGTCATTGCCAGGGAGGCCGCTCGCTTCCGCCTACAGTGTCGGATGTGTGGCGAGACAGGGTGACCGACGGCGCGGACGAAGCGGATGACGACGTCCCCGTCCAGGGCGCCGACGCGCCCACGGGCGGACGCGAGCAGCGGGAGGGCGACCGGCCCGACGAGCCGGACCGCACCCTGCGGCCGGAACTGCAGCTCACGAGCCCGCAGGCGATCAGCCTGGGTGACCCGCGCCTCCAGGCCGGCAACGCCGCCGAGCCGACGTGGGACGCCTGGCGGACACAGCTGACCGGTGTCGGCGGCACCAGCCCGCTCACGCACTTCAGCGATCACCCGCGCGCCCGGATCGAGCTCTCCACCACGCACCCCGGCGGACTCGCACAGTTCATCACCGGCAAGACCACGCTCCTGTCGAGCCTGATCCGCGACGAGGTCGCCCTGCGTGCCGCGCGTGTCGCCGCCGCCCAGGTCGAGGCGAAGGGCACCGAGCTCGCCACCGTGCGCGGCATCGACGCGGTGAAGCTCGGCATCGGCATGGCCGACTGGCAGCACGGCGACGAGCACTTCCGCGGCCCGGTGCTGCTCCGTCCGCTCGCGATCCGTCGGCACGGCCGTGACTTCGAGGTCCGCCTGCTCGGCGAGCCCGTGCTCAACCCGGGTCTCGCCGACGCACTGCACGAGCAGTACGGCGTCATCCTCGACGCCCAGTCGTTCGTCGCGCTCGCGCAGCAGGACGGCTCGTTCACGCCGAACCCCGTCATCGACCGGCTCCGCGGCCTGACCGCGCACATCCCCGGGTTCTCGGTGCACGCGCGCCTGGTCGTCTCGACCTTCGCCGAGGTCGCCAGCGGCATGGTCGAGGACACCGGCGACCTGTCGCACCCGGTGCTCGACGCCCTCGCCGGGAACCCGAGCGCGAAGTGGCAGGTCGAGCAGTCGTACCACCCGGTCGAGCAGACCCCGTCGGACGAGCGCAGCCCGGAGACCGACACGCTGCTGCTCGACGCCGACGACGAGCAGGAGAACGTGATCGCGCAGATCACGGCGGGCAACTCGATCGTCGTGAAGACCCTGCCGGGCACCGGCGGCACGCAGACGATCGTCAACGCGCTCGGCGGCCTGGTCGCCGCGAACAAGCGCGTCCTCGTGGTGAGCCCGCGCCGGGCGACCCTGCGGGGCATCTCGGCGCGCTTCGCCGAGGTGCAGCTGCCGGGCGTCGCCGTCACGCCGGGCACCCTGCGCCGCGACGTCGTCCGGGCCATCGCGCGGAACGAGAAGGCCGCGCGCCCGAACCTCCGCGAGGTCGACGACGCCCTGGTCCGGCTCCGCAAGGTCCTGACCGACTACCGCGGCTCGCTGACCCGCGTCGACCCGGACTTCGGCGTCTCGGTGCTCGACTGCCTGGTCGAGCTGTCACGCCTCTCGCTCCTGCCGGTCCCGCCGTCGACCACCGCGCGCCTGTCCAAGCGGTCCGTGACGAGCATGGTCGCGGGGCGTTCGCGCGTCGCCGAGACGATGGTCAGCGCCGCCAACCTGGGCGAGTTCCGCTACGGCCCGGACGACTCGCCCTGGTACGGCGCGAAGTTCGGTTCGAGCGACGGCGCGCAGCGGGCGCACAAGACCGCGAAGGACCTCGACGCCGACGGCCTGCCGACGCTCCTGCGGCGTGCGCACGACCTCGTGGCGTCGACGCACATGCGGCAGTTCACGACGATCAACGAGCTCGGCATCTACCTCCGCCTGCTCACCGAGATCCGGGACACCCTCGACCGCTTCCTGCCCGTCGTGTTCGACCGGTCGGTGTCGGAGCTCGTCGCCGCGACCGCCCCGCGCGGTGAGGGCGCCCCGATGTCGTCGACCAACCGTCGCCGGCTGAAGAAGCTCGCCCGCGAGTACGTCCGCCCGGGCGTGCACGTGTCCGACCTGCACGAGGCGCTCACCCGTGTGCAGCAGCAGCGTGTGCTCTGGCAGCGCTACGTCGCCGCCGGCGTGAACCCCGAGGTGCCCACCGGCATCGGTGACGTGCAGGTGCTCTTCTCGAACGTGGTGCAGGACCTGGCCCGGCTCGACGAGCCCCTCGGCCGGACCGCCCGCGACGAGCAGCTGGCGAACCTGCCGATCGACGAACTCGTCCCGACGGTCGCCCGCCTGGCGGAGGAGTCCGACGTCCTGCACAACCTGCAGGAGCGCACCGAGCTCATGCAGACCCTGCGGGACCTGCAGCTCGAGCCGCTCATCACCGACCTCGCGAACCGCCACGTGCCGGACACCCAGGTGCCGGCTGAGCTCGAGCTCGCCTGGTGGCAGTCCGCGCTCGAGACGATGCTCGAGTCCGACCGGGCGCTGCTCGGCGGCAACACCGACATGCTCGACCGGGTCGAGGCCGACTTCCGGCTCGTCGACGACGCGCACGCGGCCGGGGTCTCCCAGGGCCTGGCGTGGCAGCTCGCCGAGAACTGGAAGGTCGGACTCGTCGACTGGCCGGACGAGGCCACGGCGCTGAAGACGCAGCTCAAGGAGGGCGCGATCACCTCGCGCCTGCTGCAGGACTCCGCGCCGCACCTGTCCCGGTCGATCGCCCCGGTGTGGCTCGCGTCGCCGTACGAGGTGCCCGAGATCGCCGACACGATGCCGTTCGACACGGTGATCCTCGTCGACGCCGGTGCCGTCACCATCGCCGAGACCGTCGGCGCCGTCCGTCGTGCCCGCCAGACCGTCGTCTTCGGCGACCCGGTGACGCAGACGCCGTCGCCCTTCCGGACCGCCGTCGACCCCGACCACCGCGCGCTGCAGGTGAACGAGGGCACCCTCGACGCCCTGCACGCCGACTCCGCGCTCGCGAAGCTCTCGACGCTCCTGCCGACCCTGTCGCTCACGCGGTCGTACCGCGCCGGCGGCGAGGACCTCGCCGAGCTCGTGAACCGTCGCTTCTACGGCGGGCGCATCGAGTCGCTCCCGTGGGCCGGCTCGTTCCTCGGGCACGGCTCGATCGCGATCGACTACGTCAGCGACGGCAAGGCCGTGCCGGACCCCGATTCGGGAGCGGTCGAGAGCGTCGACGCCGAGGTGGACCGCGTCGTCCGGCTCGTCACCGAGCACGCCCGGACCCGGCCGACCGAGTCGCTCATGGTGATCACCGCGTCGGCGAAGCACGCGGTCCGCGTGGAGCAGGCCGTCCTCACCGCCGCGCAGGGCCACAAGGACCTCACCGAGTTCGTCATCGGCGACCGCGCCGAGCCGTTCATCGTCGCGACGCTCGAGCAGTCGGTCGCGCAGAGCCGCGACCGCGTCGTGTTCTCGATCGGCTACGGCCGGACGCCGCACGGGCGCGTGCTGCGCGACTTCGGTCCGCTCGGCAAGCCCGGCGGGGAGCGCCTGCTCGCGGTCGCGATGACCCGGGCGCGCCGCTCGATGGTCATCGTCACGTGCTTCCAGCCGTCGGACATCGAGGCCGAGCGGATGGGCCACGGTACGGTCGCGCTGGCCGAGATCCTCGCCGAGGTCCGCGCCCGCACCGCCGCCGAGTACGTGCCCGACGACTCCGACCCCCTGCTCGTCGACCTGGCCCGACGCCTCGAGATGCGCGGCATCCCCGTCGCGCTCGGGCACCGCGGCAAGCTCGGCCTGGTGGCTGCGCACGGCGGCGTCTGCGTGACGATCGAGACCGACGCGTCGCTCGTCCGTGGCTCCCTCCGCGAGTCGCTGCGGCTCCGTCCCGAGGTGCTGCGTCGCCTCGGGTGGCACTACGTGCGGGTGCACGCCTTCCAGCTGTTCTCCGACCCGGACCGCGTCGCGGACACGGTGGCGTCGGTGCTCGGCGTCGACCGCGGTGCCACGCAGGAGATCTCGATCCCACCGATCCCCGCCCGCCGGTGAGCACGTCGGATCTCCGCCCCGGCGTGCCCACGTCGGGCCCAGCGCACCGGTGAGCGGGTCCCGGCGCGCGTCCCGCGCGGCCGGTCCGGTGACGGCGGGGACGGACCAGCTGGTGGGCTCGTGGACGCGGGCCGACGACGTGACGGAGGCCGAGCCTCCCGTCCGCTCCGCGGATGAGGCTGCCGGAACCGGAACCGGAACCGGAACCGGAACCGGAACCGGAACCGGAACCGGAACCGGCACCGGTGCTGGTGCCGGCGCCGACACGACCGGTCGCCCGGGAGGCGCGCCCCGCCGCACCAGGCGCGTCACCACCGCGCCGGTGCCGGGCTACGACCCGGCCGCGCCGGAACCGGCCCGCCACCGCGACGGCGAGAACGACGCCCAGCTCCTGCGCGACGTGCCCCCGCACTGGTGACGGGTAGCCTGGGGACGATGACTGACACCGCGCGGCAGCGACCCGACTGGCAGACGTGGCCGAACCTGATCACGCTGGTGCGCTTCCTGCTCATCCCGGTGTTCATCGGCTTCGTCGTGTCCGGGCACCCCGGGTGGGCGCTCGTCACGCTCGTCGTCCTCGGCGTCAGCGACTGGGCGGACGGCTTCATCGCACGACGGTTCGACCAGGGCTCGAAGCTCGGCAAGGCCCTCGACCCGATCGCCGACCGCCTGGCGATCATCGCGATCGTGCTGTCGCTCGTGCTCGTCGGGCTGCTCCCGTGGCCGAGCGTCGCGATCATCGTCCTCGTGGACGCGGTGCTCGCGCTGCTGTCCGGCCTGTGGTTCCGCGGCAACCCGGACCTCGACGTCACGTGGACCGGCAAGGTCCGCTCGGCGCTGCTCTTCGTCGGCCTGCCGCTGCTGCTGTTCTCGTCGACGTCCTGGGCCTCGCAGCACGACTGGATCCGCGTGCTCGCGCTCGTGTTCGTCTGGGCGGGCACGATCGGTCACGTGGTCGCCGGCGTGCAGTACGCCCGGGCCCTCGCCGCGAAGCACCGCGCCGTCGCCCGCACCGCCTGACGACCCCGCCCGGTCGTCCCCCTCCGCGGAACGCAACGCGGGCGGCTCCTCGCAGCGGTGGACCACTACGAGGAACCGCCTGCGTTGCGTGTTGCGGTGCGGCCCGCGGCTAGAGCTTCGTCGAGCCGGCGATCCCCGGACCCTCGGGAGCGGTCGACGGTGCGACGTGCGCGCCACCGCCCGAGTCCGCTGCGACGCCGTTCTGCGTGCGGAGCAGGTCGCGGATCTCGAGCAGCACCTCGACGTCGGTCGGCGGGACGTCCTGCGGCGTCTGCTGCTCGTCGTTCTTCACCCGCTCGAAGGCGAGCTTCTTGAGCCGGTTGACCGGGACCACCAGGGCGAAGTACACCACCGCCGCGACGATGACGAAGTTCAGGACCGCGCCGATGATCGCGCCGAACAGGATCTTCGCCGAACCCCCGGAGACGGTGGGGATCGACACGATGAGCGCCTTGTCCAGGCTCGACGCGTTGAAGACCGCGCCGATGAGGGGGTTGATGAGCGAGTTCACGATCGCGGTCACGATGGCCGTGAACGCCGCACCGATGACGACCGCGACCGCGAGGTCGATGACGTTCCCGCGGAGCAGGAACTCCTTGAAGCCCTTCACGCGGGCCTCCTTCCGTGTCGAGGAGACCCCACCGTACCGACGGGGACGAACCCTCGTCAGGAGGCGCTGGGTGCGGCCGGCTTCGACTCGGTCTTCTTCGGCTCCGCCTTCGCCGGCGTGCTCGACGACGTCGACGAGCCCGACGACCCCTCGCTCTTCGGGGTCGACCGTGAGTCGGTGCGGTAGAAGCCGCCACCGTTGAAGGTGACGCCGACCGGCGAGAACACCTTGCGCAGGGCGCCGCCGCACACGGGGCACTCGGTCAGGGTGGCGTCGGAGAACGACTGCTTGACGTCGAAGGCGTTGTCGCACTCGGTGCAGCGGTACGAGTAGGTGGGCACCCTAGCTCCGGAAGGTGATGATGCGCGACGGCGTGATGATGCCGTCGACGGGTTCGTCGTGGGCCTCGCGCGGGACCTCGTCGAGGTACTCCGCGTCGAAGATCACAGCATAGACGGGCGGCCGGTTCGCCATCGACCCGAGCGTCTTGTCGTAGTAGCCCCGGCCCCAGCCCATCCGGCACCCGTCGTGCCCGACCGCCGCGGCCGGGGTGAGGATCGCGTCGACGTCGCCGAGCGCGAGCGGGGAGAGCACCTCGCCGACGACCTCGGGCATGCCGTGCAGCCCCTGCTGTTCGGAGACCCCGTCGCCGACGGCCCAGTCGAGCAGGCCGTCCTCGCGCGTGATCGGCAGCAGCACCCGGACACCCTGCTCCTGGGCCCACCGCAGGAAGGGTCGGACGTCGGGCTCGTCGGGCGCCGACAGGTAGAGCGCGAGCGAGCGCACCTGCCGTTCCTCCACGAAGCGCTGCAGCGTCGCGGTCAGGTCCGTCGTGTCGGTGTCGCGCTCCGTCGTGGTCCGGGTGCGCCGCCGCTGCCGGAGTTCGGCTCGCAGGGCGCGCTTCTCGTTCCCGAGGTCGGCGGTCATGGCGGGGAGTCTAGCGAGTGCGGGTTTGCGGCATCCCGCCGTGGCTCGCGCGATGCCGTGTCCCCCGAAAGGCCCATGTCCTGGCTCAGTGGCCGTCCGGTACGTTCGTCGGCATGGGCTTCCAGATTTCGAAGGCGGTGATCCCGGCGGCAGGGCTGGGCACGCGCTTCCTCCCCGCGACCAAGGCGATGCCGAAGGAGATGCTCCCGGTCGTCGACAAGCCGGCGATCCAGTACGTCGTGGAAGAGGCCGTGACCGCCGGCCTGACCGACGTCCTGATGATCACCGGGCGCAACAAGAACGCGCTCGAGAACCACTTCGACCACGTGGCAGAGCTCGAGGAGACCCTCAAGAAGAAGGGCGACCACGAGAAGCTCCAGAAGGTCAACCAGTCGACCGA
The DNA here is from genome assembly GCF_044745105.1 of Curtobacterium sp. NPDC087080. Lineage (NCBI taxonomy): Bacteria > Bacillati > Actinomycetota > Actinomycetes > Micrococcales > Microbacteriaceae > Curtobacterium > Curtobacterium sp. NPDC087080. Next base: position 457,688 of record NZ_JBIUZP010000004.1, read on the forward strand.
CCTCGCCGACATGCACTACGTCCGCCAGGGCGACCCGCTCGGTCTCGGGCACGCGGTGCTCCGCGCCAAGATGCACGTCGGTCGCGAGCCGTTCGCGGTGCTGCTCGGCGACGACATCATCGACGCCCGCGACCCGCTGCTCAAGCGCATGATCGAGGTCCAGGGCGAGAAGAACGCCACGGTCGTCGCGCTGCTCGAGGTCCCGGAGTCGCAGACCCACATGTACGGCATCGCGACGGTGGAGGAGACCGACACCGACGACGTCGTGAAGATCACCGGCCTGGTCGAGAAGCCCCCGCAGGGTGAAGCCCCCTCGAACCTGGCCATCATCGGCCGCTACGTCATCCGCCCCGAGGTCTTCGACGTCCTCGAGAAGCAGGAGCCGGGCAAGGGCGGCGAGATCCAGCTCACCGACGCGCTCATGAAGATGGCGGGCGCCGAGGAGTGGACCGGCGGCGTGTACGGCGTCGTGTTCCGTGGACGCCGGTACGACACCGGTGACAAGCTGGACTACATCAAGGCGATCGTGCAGCTCGCCTCGGACCGCGACGACCTCGGCCCGGACCTCAAGGCCTGGCTGAAGGACTTCAACGCGGGAGAGTAGCCACCCCGTCACGAACGGGTCCGGGGTCCGCCCCGGGCCCGTTCGTGCGTCCACCCGGCCGACCGCCGGGCACCGGAGGAACCACAGCGATGACGACGATCCCGACCCTGTCCCACGGGCGGGTCACCATCCGGCCCCTCCGGCTCCGGGACACCCGTGACCTCGACGTCGCCCTCGCCACGAACCGCTCGTGGCTGCGGACGTGGGAGGCCACCAACCCCTCCGGGCACGTCTCCACCGACGTCCGGGGCAGCATCCGCGCACTGCAGGCGAACGCCCGCGCCGGACTCGGCCTGCCGTTCGCGATGGAGCTCGACGGCCGATTCGTGGGTCAGCTCAACGTGTCCGGCATCAGCTACGGGTCGCTGGCGAGTGCGTCCATCGGCTACTGGGTGGTCGAGGGTGCCGCCGGTCACAACGTCACCCCGATCGCGGTCGCGATGGCCGTCGACCACTGCTTCCGCGTCGTCGGCATCCACCGCATCGAGATCTGCATCCGACCGGAGAACGCGCCGAGCCTGCGCGTCGTCGAGAAGCTCGGCTTCCGCTTCGAGGGCCTGCGTCGCCGGTACATCCACATCAACGGCGACTGGCGCGACCACTTCTGCTTCGCCCTCGTGGCAGAAGAGGTGCGCGAGGGCGTCCTCGACCGTTGGGTCGCCGGCCGGGTCCCGCCCGGTGCGGGCAGCGTGCCCGCCGCCGCCCGCGACGAGGCCGCGACACCGCTCGACACCCGACCGCGCATCTGACGGTCCTCCCCGTCACGCCGACGCACCGGCAGGGAGGCTCGCCCCACCGCCCACGGATTCCGCCGCGACTCGCGCAACACGCGTCCGGCAATGGGCGGTCCGGGGAACGCGCACCCCTACCGTGTCCCCATGGCAGGTATCGGCTCCTGGGGCGGCGGCATCGTCCTGCTCATCGCGGCCGTGCTCTGGGTCGTCTACCTCATGCCGTCGTGGGCGGCCCGTCGGCAGTACCTCGCCACCGAACGGAACGCGATCCGGCTGCAGCAGACGCTGCGCATCCTCGCGCAGACCGCCGAGCTCCCCGACGAGGTCCGGGTCGAGATGAACGCGAAGTCCCTCGCCGAGGCGCAGCGCGTCGCCCGGTCCGAGGAGGCCAAGCGTGCCGCGATCGTCCGTGCGCACGAGGCCGCGCGGCAGCGTGAGATCACCCGGCGACTCGCGGAGCAGCAGCCGAAGCTCGAGCGGGCGTCCTCGGTCCCCGCACTGACCGCCATGCGGATGCGGCGCTCCCGGCTCGGGGCGACCCTGTTCGGGACGCTCGGTGTCGTCGTCGCGGCGGTCGTCTTCGTCGTCGCCCCCGGCGCTTGGCTCGTCGGGGTCGCCGGGCTCGTCGCCGCCGGTGGGTCCGCAGCGGTCCTCGCACAGCTGCACCAGGTGGCCCAGGCGCGGAAGGCGCGTGCCGCGGCGGGCGCTGCGGAGGCGACCCGTGCCTCCCGGCCGTCGACCGCGTGGACGGACCCGGCGCCGCCGCTGTCCACCGAGCAGCCCGCCGAGCCCGCGCGCGACCGGAGCTGGACCCCGGCCCGCGTGCCGAAGCCCCTGTACGTCGAGCGGCCCGCCGTCCCCGCTCCCTCGCCGGAGTCGTCCGCCGAGCTCGCCGCGCGGCTCCGCGAGCGCGTGGCCGAGGCGAAGGCCGAGGCCGAGGCCGAGGCAGCGGCGATCCGGGCGGGGGAGACCGACCCGACGCTCGCGCGGGTGTCGCGGATGCGTTCCGACGTCGAGGACGCCGCGGCGTCGCTGTCCGCGCACGACCAGGGCCGTCTGGCGGAGCGGCTGGGCCTGCGCGCGCCCGCTGCTGCGTCCCGCCCCGCCGCTCCTGCTGCCACAGCTCCTGCTCCCGCGGTGGCCGACGCGACGGCTGCGCCGGAGCCCGAGCAGTCGGCGGCTCCGAGTCGTTGGGCCGGCATGGGCGTCATCGGCGACGAGGCCTACCAGCAGACCGACCTCGACGCGGTCATGCGTCGGCGCCGCGCGGTCTGACGCGACCCTCCGGGGTCCCGGAGTGCGGCGCGCCCGGCTGTGGCGAGCCGATTTCGGTTCGCGCTCCCGGTGGTGCTAGTGTGGTCGAGCACTTGGGGCTATGGCGCAGTTGGTAGCGCGTCTCGTTCGCAATGAGAAGGTCAGGGGTTCGAATCCCCTTAGCTCCACCAAGCAGCAGCGAAGGGCCACCCGATCGGGTGGCCCTTCGTCGTTCCCGGTGGCGAACGCGTCAGCTCGGGATGCTGTCCGTCAGGACGCCGGCCTGCGCGAGTGCCGCGTGGATCGCGTTCGCGGCCTGCTCGAACGCCCGGTTGCCCCGCGCCACGCCGAGGGCTCCGCCCTTGACCGCCGACCGGCCCGACCCCCGGAGCAGTCGCGCGACCGTCCGGCCGTCGGGCGCGACCATGAGCTGCACGTCGAGCCGGGTGTGGAAGGTCCGGTCGTTCAGCAGCCCGCCGGCGAACAGGGTCAGGCCGAGGCTGCCGCGGGTGGCGAGCAGCGTGCCCTGGTCGCCGTCGGCGACGGTGTAGCCCTCGCGGACGAGGGCGTCACGGACGGTGGCGCGGGTGGACTCGGGATCGGCGGCGACGAAGAAGTCGTGGCTCTCGGGCATGTTCGGTCGGATCCTTCCGGTGGATGGTGTGCTGCCAGCGATCCTGCCGTACCGTCGCCTACCCTGGTCGGGTCATGACTGCTTCGTTCACCCGCCGTTCCCTGCTGTCGCTGGCCGGCGTCGCCGGCATCGGGGTCGCCGTCGCGGCCTGCTCGCGCGGAGACGACGCGTCCCCGGCCGCATCCTCCCGCGCCGGCGGTGAGCCGAGCGGGGCGCCGTCGTCCGGCTCGTCCTCGGGCGCCGTGGCGTCCTCGGTCACGCCCGCGCAGGTACCGCTCGCCGGTGGTGTCACCGTGACGGTCACGGGATCCGGCCTCGCGGCGGTGCGGGGCGTCACGGTCGGCGGGATCGCGGCGCGTGACGTCGAGGCCTCGGCGACGAAGGTGACCTTCACGGCGCCGCACCAGGCGATGTACACGGCCGGGTCGGCCGACGTCGCGCTCTTCACGTCGGCGATCGAGCCGAGCCCCTCCGCGAACCAGTCGTCGGACGGCAACGGCAGCGCGGCGAACGACGGGCAGGCCGGCGCCACGCAGGACCAGGCGACCGCGGACCCGACCCCGACGACCGCGCCGACGCCGGACGCCTCGACCGCGGTCGCGACGACCTCGGTGGCCTACGCGGCCCTCACGGACGTCGACCGGCAGCTCGAGTACGCGATGCGGTACTGGAAGGACTACAACCTCGCCGAGTACGGCACGATGAACCCGATCGGCGGGGACTGCGCGAACTACGTCAGCCAGACGCTGATCGCCCGCGGGTGGGACCAGCGAGACGACTGGTACAGCCGGTCCGCCGGCGCGCAGCACAGTGCGACGTGGACGTACTGCCCGGCGATGGACCCGTGGATGACGGCGAACGCGGCGACGTTCGGGTTGACCCGCCGGTCCCTCGACGAGCGCAGCAAGGTCAAGGTCGGCGACATCGTGTTCTACGACTGGAACGCCAACCGGTCGCCCGACCACGTGACGATCGTGTCCGAGGTGTTCACCGAGCCGGACGGCACCGTGCGGATCAAGTCGGCGAGCCACAACCAGGACGGGCCGTACCGCGACCTCGACGAGATGATCACCGTGCAGCACCCCGGCGGCACGGCCTGGTTCCACACGTTCGACGCGTAGCGCGGCACGCGGCGCCGCGATCGCGCTCCGCTCAGGGGTACCCGAGGAACCAGAGCAGCACGATCGCGACCGGCTGCAGGCACACGCCGACGACCAGCCACGCGACCGTCCGCCGCCGGGTCCCCGCGAACACGTCGGCCCCGAGCAGCGGCGCCGTCGGCAACAGCAGCCGGGGCAGGCTCTGCTGCGGCAGGAACACCGCGACCAGGTAGAGCGCGTACGCGGCGGTGAACGACTCGACGTCGACGCCGAGCGCCCGCACACCCCGGCGCGTCCAGAACCACAACCCGCCGGCGAGCACGACGACCACGAGCACGATCCCGAGCGGCCCGAGCCACGTCGAGGCCATCGTGAACCACGGGGTCAGCGGCGCGAAGTGCTGCCGCCCGACGAACCCGACCCACCACGACAGCTCGGTCTCGAGGTACGCGTCCGGCCGCCCCGTCACCGCCGAGGCCACGACCGGCCATGCCAGCCCCGCCGCCGCGATCCCGAGCCCCGCGACGACGATCGCCACGGTGTCCCAGACCGGGAGTGCCCGGCGCTCCTGCACGAGCCGCACGACCAGGTGCACCGCGAGGGCCACGGCGAGCGCGAGCACCCCCGGCTTCGTGAACGCGGCGACGAGCCCGAGCGGCAGCACGACCCAGTACCGCCGGCGCACCAGGGCGAGCAGGGCGCCGAAGAGCAGGAGCAGGAAGGTGCTCTCGGCGTAGGCCACCTGCAGCAGGAACCCGGTCGGTGCGAACGCGAACAGCGCCGTCGCCCGGGTCGCCCGACGGTCGTCGGAGACCGCGCGCACCAGCCGCCAGAGCAGGACGCACGCGCCGGCTCCTGCGAACGTGGCGACGAGCACACCCGCCGCCCAGAAGGACCCGCCGACGAACGGCTGCACGACCCGGGCGAGCGCCGGGAACACCGGCAGGAACGCCCACGGGTTCGGCAGCACGTGCCCGTCGGCGTCCGTCGGCAGCGTGGTCGGGTAGCCGTGCTCGGCGATGGTCCGGTAGGACGAGGCGTCCCACGACCCGAGGAAGGACAGGAACGTCCCCTCGCGCCGGACCGACGCGAACGGCCAGCCGTTCGCCCGGGCGAGCACCCAGACCGTGAGCAGCAGGACGGTGCTGACCGCGCGGGACGCCAGCCACACGGCCAGGGGAGCCGTCCACCCGCGGCCCCGTCCCTCCAGACCGGTCACGAACAGGTGACGGACGCGGGACGGCAGCACCGGCCGGGAGGCCCGGGTCGTCTCCGCCACGTCGGTCACCGACCGATCCTCCCACCTCCACAGCAGTCGTCCACTGTCCGTTCGCCGCACCTTCAGGGATCGCCAGGTTGCCGAGCGTTGCATCTGGCACGTTCCCTGGAAACCAGCAACAGGAGGAATCATGCCCTTCATCACCGTCGGCGCCGAGAACGGCCACGACATCGACCTGCACTACGACGACCTCGGCACCGGCGACCCGGTCGTCCTGATCCACGGCTGGCCGCTCTCCGGCCGCTCGTGGGAGGGCCAGGTCCCGGCGCTCGTCGAGGCCGGCCACCGCGTCATCGCCTACGACCGCCGCGGCTTCGGCCAGTCGTCGCAGCCGTGGGGCGGCTACGACTACGACACGTTCGCCGCGGACCTCGACAAGCTCATCACCGAGCTCGACCTGACGAACGTCACCCTCATCGGGTTCTCGATGGGCGGCGGTGAGCTCGCGCGCTACGTCTCGACCTACGGCACCGCGAAGGTCAAGAAGCTCGTCTTCGCCAGTGCGGTGCCGCCGTACCTGTGGAAGTCGGACGACAACCCGGACGGCGCGGTCGACCAGGACCTGGCCGACTGGTTCTCGAACGGCATCACGGGTGACCGTCCGGCGTTCCTGCACCAGTTCGTCGACATGTTCTACACGCCGGGCGGGGAGCCGGGTCTGCTGAAGAAGCCGCTCGTGAGCGACGACCAGCGCGCCTACGACCTGGCGATCGCCGAGCTCGCCTCGCCGAAGGGCACCCTCGACTGCACGGTCGCCTTCGCCACGACCGACTTCCGCGACGACCTGACGAAGGTCGACGTCCCGACGCTCGTCATCCACGGCGACTCGGACGGCATCGTGCCCTTCGAGGCCTCGGGCAAGCGCACCGCGGCGGCGATCCCGAACGCGCAGACGCACGTCATCGAGGGTGGCCCGCACGGGGTGCTCGCCTCGCACAAGGACGAGTGGAACGAGGCGGTCCTGCGCTTCCTGGCGTCCTGACCCCTCCCCCTTCCGCAAGACGCAACGTGGGCGGTTCCTCGCAGCGGTACATCGCTGCGCAGAGCCGCCCACGTTGCGTTTCGCGGGACCTGCGGGACCCGCGAGACCCGCGGGACTCGGCTCAGCGCCCCGTGACCGCGGCGCGGATGCGCTCGATCGGGACCTTCGGGGTGCGGTCGGCGTGCAGCAGCCCGTTCGTCTCCTGCATCGTGTCCGTCAGCTGCGTCCAGCACGACCCGGCCAGGAACGAGCTCGCCCGGACCCCGTCGTAGAGCGCGGTGATCCGCGCGACCCAGTCGTCACCGTCGACGGCCGAGGTGTACCCCCACCCGTCCTCGCGCTTCGCTCCGGGTTGGAAGTCCACGCCGCCGAACTCCGTGAGCATGACCGGTTGCCCCTGGTCAACCGCGCCGCCCACCAGGATCCGACGATCTGCCGGCCCCCGCCCGCCGAGCAGCGCCGTCCGTGCGGCATCGTCGGCGTAGGTCGCCGCGAGCCGCGCCCCGTCGCCCTCGTAGTCGTGCACGGTGACGATGTCCGAGTTGGTGTGCTCCCACCCGTCGTTCGAGATCACCGGCCGGGTCGGGTCGAGGGCCCGCGTGACGTCGGCGAGCGACCGGGCGTAGGCCTGCTGCGCCGGGTCCGTCGCGACGTGCTGCACGCCCCAGCTCTCGTTCGCCGGCACCCAGGTGACGATCGACGGGTGCGAGGCGTCGCGCTCGACGGCGTCCATCCACTCCCGCACCAGTCGCTGCACGGCGAGCGTGGAGAACGCGTAGGCACCGGGGGCCTCACCCCAGACGAGCAGCCCGAGCCGGTCCGCCCAGTACAGGAACCGCGGGTCCTCGATCTTCTGGTGGTTGCGCGCGGCGGTGAAGCCGAGTTCCTTGATGAGCTCGACCTCGCGGCGGAGTGCCTGCCGCGACGGCGCCGCCAGGTGCGACTCCGGCCAGTAGCCCTGGTTGAGCACACTGCGGACGTCGTAGGCGCGGCCGTTCAGCAGGAAGGCGCCACCGTCGACACCCACGGTGCGGACCCCGAAGTACGACGACACGGCGTCCAGGGGCTCGCTGCCCTCGGCAGGCAGCAGCGTGGCGACGGCGTCGACCAGGCGCGGAGTCTCGGGGGTCCACACGAGCTCGTCCTCGGCCTGGCCGTTGTGCTGCCGGGCGACCGGCACGACGACCTCGACCTCGTGGGCGTTCGCGGGGACGGTCGTCTCCACCGTCGCCAGGTCCTCGTCGCCCTCGTGCCAGCGTGCCGCGACCCGGACGCGTGCGCCGACCGGGCGCTCGCCGGCGAGCCGGACGGTCAGCCGCACCGTCGCGTGGTCGACGTTCGTCCACCGCAGGGCCCCGATCGACGCGGTCGGCACGGCCTCGAGCCAGACCGTCTGCCAGATCCCGGTGGAGCGGCGGTACCAGATCGCGTGCGGGTGCTCGTGCCAGTCCTGCTTGCCGCGCGGCTGCGTGACGTCGTGCGGATCGTCCTCGGCGCGGACGACCAGGGTGTGCGTGGCGTCGGGGTCGGTGCCGAGCGCCTCGGTCACGTCGAGCGTGAAGGGGGTGTGCCCGCCCTCGTGCTCGCCGATGAACTGCCCGTCGACCCAGACACGGGCGCGGTGGTCGACGGCGCCGAAGTGCAGCAGGAGCCGAGGTGCCGCGTCGCCGTACCCGGCGGCGTCGAGCTCGGCGCGGGTGACCGTCCGGGCGTACCAGACCACGGGGTGGAACCCGGGCTCGTCGATGCCCGACGCCGGTGACTCGGGCGGGAACGGCACGGTGATGTCCCGGGCGTCTGGGAACCCGGTGCGCCAGGCCGGGTCGTCGCCCGTGTTCCGGAACGACCACGTCCCGTCGAGGTCCGCCCACGCACCGCGGAGCATCTGCGGTCGGGGGTACGAGCCGTCCTGGTCGGAGGCGCGCGGGAGCGGGGGCAGTGGGGCGGCGACGGTGCCGTCGAGCGAGGTCATGCCTCCATGCTGGCCGCTCCGTACATCGTTGTAAAGCACGGTGCACGAACCGGCTGTCCGCGACTCGGGGCGCACCCCGGGACCGGCGCGTACCGTTCGCTGCATGAGCGCCGAGGCACCCGAGCACGTCGACGACCGCACGCTGGAGGACTGGATCGCACGCCAGCGCTGGTACGCAGCGAAGGGTGGGACCCCGGCGCTGCGCACCGTCGCCGAGACCGACGGCACGCGACTCGTGCTCGACGACGCCGCGACCGGGCCGGTCCTGTACCAGGTGCCCGTCGTCGGCAGCCCGGACGACGACGTCGCGGACCTCGTCGACGCCACCACGGACACCGACTGGGTCCGGCAGCTCGCAGCGCGCATCGACGCCGACCCCGAGAGCCTCCGCCCGATCGGCGAGGTGACCGCGTCCCGGGTGCTGTCAGGGGAGCAGTCGAACACCTCGGTCATCTGCGACACCGCGTCCGGCGACCGCGTCATCGTCAAGGTCTTCCGGGTGCTCCACCACGGCGACAACCCCGACGTCACCACGCAGCTCGCACTGTCGGCCGCGGGCAGCGAGCGTGTGCCGACCGTGTACGGCGCGCAGCGGGCGACCTGGCCCGATCCCGGCCGCCCCGACGGCACGGCGACCGGACACCTCGCGTTCGCGCAGGAGTTCCTGCCCGGCCTCGAGGACGCATGGCGCGTGGCACTGGGCGACGCCCGGACCGGCACCCCGTGGGACGACCAGGCAGCCGCGCTCGGCGAGGCGCTCGCCGAGGTGCACCGCACGCTCGCCACCGCCCTGCCGACCCAGCCCGCGGACGAGCCCCGTCGCGACGCAGCGATCGCGACGATGCGGGCACGGCTCGACGCCGCCGTCCGCGAGGCCCCGACCGTCGAGCCGCACGTCGACGCCATCCGTGCGGTGTACGACCGGGCCGCCGCTGCGCACTGGCCCGACCTGCAGCGCATCCACGGCGACCTGCACCTCGGCCAGGTCCTCGCTGCACCGGAACCCCGTGGATGGGTGTTCCTCGACTTCGAGGGGGAGCCGCTCCGCCCCCTCGCCGAGCGGTCGCTGCCCGACTCGACGCTCCGTGACGTCGCGGGCATGCTCCGGTCCTTCGACTACGTCGCGGGCGCGCTCGCGCACGACGCCGAGTTCGTCGACGCGGGCACCTGGGCGCAGGCAGCACGCCAGGCGTTCCTCGACGGGTACCGCCGGGGCACCGGCGGCGACCTGACCGAGCACCGCGCACTGCTCGACGCCTTCGAGCTCGACAAGGCCGTGTACGAGGTGGTCTACGAGACCCGGAACCGCCCCGACTGGGTCGGCATCCCGCTGGCCGCGGTCGCGCGGCTGGCCGCTGACGGCGCAGCCTGACCCGCTGACGGACGGCAGGCGCGGTGCCAGCCGGCACCGCGCCTCCCGTCCGTCACGTGGTGACGTCGACCGACGTCGTCAGTTCACGGGGCCCGTGTACTTCTCGCCCGGTCCCTTGCCCGGCGCGTCCGGGATGCTCGAGGCCTCGCGGAACGCGAGCTGCACCGACCGCAGCCCGTCGCGGAGCGGACGGGCGTGGTGGTCGCCGATCTCGGTGGCGGCCGCCGTCACGAGCCCGGCGAGGGCCGTGATGAGCTTCCGTGCCTCGTCCAGGTCGGTCTGCTGCTGCGGGTCGTCCGCCAGCCCGACCTTCACGGCTGCCGCGCTGAGCAGGTGCACCGCGACGGTGTTGATGAGCTCGACCGCGGGGACCTCGGCGATGTCCCGGGCCTCGTCGCCGGCGTCGAACCGCTCGTCCGTCCCGACGGCGTCCTCGGGGTCGTGGTTCGCGGCGGTCTCGTTCTCGGGGGTGTCGGGCACGGTGCTCCTCTGCTAGACTCGTCGGCGGCAGATGCTGTCCGTGTGCCCAGATCGCCTCCACAGGGGGCGGACCGAGTTCCGGACGGCGTCGTAGAAGAGGAGTCTCTCCCACCCGCGGCCGTGCACCACAGGCTACCGGGTCCCAACCGCTCCGCCGGCGTCAGCGCCGGTCGGCTGCCCCTCCGGGGTCGGCGTCGGGCGGCTGCCGAACGGGTTCCGATCCGTGCGTCAGATCTCCTCTCTCGTGCCGTCGTCCAGCGCAGCAGCGCCGGACGGCCACCACCTGATTGAAGGAGCTCCGCATCACCGATCCCCGCACCAACGACCGAATCCGCGTTCCCGAGGTCCGACTCGTCGGCCCCCAGGGTGAGCAGGTCGGCGTTGTCCCGATCGCCATGGCCCTGCGTCTCGCGCAGGAAGCCGAACTGGATCTGGTCGAGGTCGCCCCGAACTCGAAGCCGCCCGTGGCCAAGATCATGGACTACGGCAAGTTCAAGTACGAGGCTGCGCAGAAGGCCAAGGAAGCCCGTCGCAACCAGGTGAACACCGACCTCAAGGAGGTCCGGTTCCGCCTGAAGATCGACGTGCACGACTACGAGACGAAGCGCAAGCGTGCCGAGGGCTTCCTCCTCGGTGGCGACAAGGTGAAGGCCATGATCCTCTTCCGTGGTCGCGAGCAGTCGCGCCCGGAGCAGGGCGTCCGTCTCCTCCAGAAGTTCGCCGAGGAGATCGCCGAGTTCGGTGTCGTCGAGTCGCGTCCGACCCAGGACGGTCGCAACATGACGATGATCATCGCCCCCCTCAAGAACAAGTCCGACGTCAAGGGCGAGCAGAACGCCAAGCGTGCTGCGCAGAAGGCCGAACGTCGCGCGACGGAGCACGCAGCGAAGGGCAAGGAGGCCGATGAGGCCACCGAGTCCGCGCCGGCCGAGGCTCCCGCCGAGTAGGTCCCCGGAGATCGCCCGCGCGGCGCTCTGCGAACCGCGATGACGCGGCCCACCCATCCACCCCACGGAAAGGCACCACGATGCCCAAGCAGAAGACCCACTCCGGGTCGAAGAAGCGCTTCAAGGTCACCGGCAGCGGCAAGATCATGAAGCAGCAGGCCGGTATGCGTCACAACCTCGAGGTCAAGAGCGCCAAGCGCAAGGCCCGCCTCAACGAGGACCAGGTCCTCGCCAAGGCCGACGCGAAGAACGTCAAGAAGCTTCTCGGCCACTGAGCCGGCGGAATCGTAAAGGAACGAAAACATGGCACGTGTAAAGAGAGCGGTCAACGCCGCCAAGAAGCGCCGCGTCATCCTCGAGCGCGCCGAGGGCTACCGCGGCCAGCGTTCGCGCCTGTACCGCAAGGCCAAGGAGCAGGTCACCCACTCCCTCGTCTACGCGTACCGGGACCGTCACGCCAAGAAGGGTGAGTTCCGTCGCCTCTGGATCCAGCGCATCAACGCTGCGTCGCGTGCGAACGGCCTGACCTACAACCGCCTGATCCAGGGGCTCTCCCTGGCCGGCGTCGAGGTCGACCGTCGCATCCTCGCAGACCTCGCGGTGAACAACCCCGAGACGTTCGCGGCGCTCGTCGAGACCGCCAAGAAGGCCCTGCCGGCCGACACCTCGGCACCGAAGGCCGCGTAGTCACGCCAGCTCCCGAAGCCCCTGCTCCGTCCACGGAGCGGGGGCTTCGTGCATGCTGCGACACTTGACCCGTGAGTGATCTCCTCGAGAACCCGAAGTCCGGACGTGTCAGGGCCGTCGCGGCCCTGGCCAAGAAGGACGTCCGCGCCGACACCGGACTCTTCCTGCTCGAGGGGCCGCAGGCCGTCCGCGAGGCGATCGAGTACCGGCCTGAGCTCCTCCGCGAGCTCTACGTGACGCCGACGGCCGCCGCCCGCTACGGACTCGACGACGCGCCGGTCGACACGTGGTTCGTCAGCGAGCAGGTCCTCGACACGATGGCCGACACCGTCACCCCGCAGGGGGTCGTCGCGGTGTGCCAGCAGTTCCCGACGTCGGTGAAGGACGTCTTCCCGGACGCCGGACCCGACCTGGAGGCGCGTGGCGCGTCCGCCGCGGACGGCGCGCTGCCCGGACTGGTCGCGATCCTCGAGCAGGTCCGGGACCCGGGGAACGCCGGCACGATCATCCGCGCCGCCGACGCGGCGGGCGCCGACGCGGTCGTGCTGACCGGCCGTTCGGTCGACCCGTACAACCCGAAGGTGGTGCGCTCGACCACCGGGTCGCTCTTCCACGTGCCGGTCTCGGTCGGGGTGACGCTCGCCGATGCGGTCGCCCGCGCGAAGGCCCTCGGCTACACGGTCCTCGCCGCCGACGTGTCCGGTGACGACCTGCCCGACGTCCGCGCCGACGGCATGCTCGACGGGCCGACCGCGTGGGTCTTCGGCAACGAGGCCCGCGGGCTCACGACCGAGGACCTCGCGCTCGTCGACCGAGCCGTGAAGGTGCCGATCTACGGCCGAGCGGAGTCGATGAACCTGGCGACGGCCGCGTCGGTCTGCCTGTACGAGTCGGCGTTCGCGCACCGGACGAAGTAGTCCTGCACAGGCGCTCCTCGTCCGCGCCCACTCACCGTCCGATCGGTGCAGGACGGCGGTATCCCGGGGGCCGGTAGGCTTGGGCCTCGTGTCAGAACACCTCGAGATCAGCGAAGCGGCCGTCGCCGACGCGGTCGACCGGGCCCTCGCCGCGGTCCGCGCGACGACGACCGTGGCCGAGCTGAAGCAGGCCCGGGCGGAGCACACGGGCGAGCAGTCGACGCTCGCGCGGATGAACGCGTCGATGCGCAGCGTGCCGAAGGAGCAGAAGGCCGAGGCCGGCAAGCTCGTCGGCCAGGCGCGCGGTCGGGTCAACGCCGCCGTCGCCGAGCAGGAGTCGGTCCTCGCCGAGGCCGAGGAACGCGCCCGGCTCGAGGCCGAACGGGTCGACGTCACCGCGCTGCCGGTCCGTCGCGCGCCGGGCTCCCGCCACCCGCTCTCGGTCCTCAACGAGACCGTCGCCGACATCTTCGTCGGCATGGGGTGGGAAGTCGCGGAGGGCCCTGAGCTCGAGCACGAGTGGTTCAACTTCGACGCGCTGAACTTCGACCCGGACCACCCCGCGCGGGCGATGGCCGACACGATCTTCGTCGAGCCGGTCGACCGACACCTGGTCATGCGCACGCACACCTCCCCGGTGCAGGTCCGCTCGCTGCTGTCCCGCGACCTGCCGCTCTACGTGATCGCCCCGGGGCGCGTGTACCGGGCCGACGAGCTCGACGCCACGCACCTGCCGGTCTTCACCCAGGTCGAGGGCATCGCGATCGACAAGGGCCTGACGATGGCACACCTGCGCGGCACGCTCGAGCACTTCGCGCGCCAGGTGTTCGGCGCCGAGGCACAGATCCGCCTGCGCCCGAACTACTTCCCGTTCACCGAGCCGAGTGCCGAGATGGACGTCTGGCAGCCGAACGCCAAGGGCGGCGCGCGGTGGGTCGAGTGGGGTGGCTGCGGCATGGTGAACCCCAACGTCCTGCGTGCGGCCGGCATCGACCCGGACGAGTACCAGGGCTTCGCGTTCGGGATGGGCATCGAGCGGACGCTCCAGTTCCGCAACGGCCTGAACGACATGCGTGACTTCCTCGAGGGCGACATCCGCTTCTCGCAGCAGTTCGGAACGGTGGTCTGATGCGCGTCCCACTCCGCTGGCTCGGCGAGTCCGTCGACCTGCCCGACGACGTCTCCCTCGAGCACGTCCACGCGGCCCTCGTGTCGGTGGGCTTCGAGGAAGAGGACGTCCACACCTACGACCTCACCGGCCCGATCGTCGTCGGCCGTGTGCTCGAGCGCGAGCCCGAGCCGCAGAAGAACGGCAAGACGATCAACTGGTGCCAGGTCGACGTGGGGGAGTCCGAGCCCCGTGGCATCGTCTGCGGCGCGCACAACTTCGACGTGGGCGACCTCGTCGTCGTGACGCTGCCGGGCGCCGTGCTCCCCGGCCCGTTCCCGATCGCCGCGCGCAAGACCTACGGCCACGTGTCCGACGGCATGATCGCCTCGGCCCGTGAACTGGGCCTGGGCGACGAGCACGACGGCATCCTCCGGTTCGCCGACCTCGGCATGGAGCCCGAGGTCGGGGCGGACGCGATCGCGCTGCTCGGCCTCGACGACGCCGCGGTCGAGATCAACGTCACCCCGGACCGCGGCTACGTGATGAGCATGCGCGGCGTCGCCCGCGAGTACGCGCACGCCACCGGTGCGAGCTTCCACGACCCGGTCGAGCGCGTGACGCCCCGCTCGGGCGAGGGGTTCCGCGTCACCATCGACGACCGGGCACCCGTCCGCGGTCGCGTCGGCGCGCACACCTTCGTCACCCGCGTCGTCCGGGGGGTCGACCCGACCCGGAAGACACCGGCCTGGATGGTGTCGCGTCTGGCACTGGCAGGTGTCCGCTCGATCTCGCTGCCGGTCGACATCACGAACTACGTCATGTTCGAGCTCGGCCAGCCCCTGCACGGCTACGACCTCGCCAAGGTCAGCGGTGGGCTCGGCGTGCGTCGCGCGGCGGCGGGGGAGACCCTCGTCACCCTCGACGACACGACCCGCACGCTCGACCCCGAGGACCTCGTCATCACCGACGACGACGGCCCGGTCGGCCTGGCCGGCGTGATGGGCGGGGCACGCACGGAGATCTCGGACACGACGACGGACGTCCTGATCGAGGCCGCCGGCTTCGACCAGGTCTCGATCGCCCGGACGGCCCGACGGCACAAGCTCCCGAGCGAGGCCTCCAAGCGCTTCGAGCGCGGGGTCGACCCGCTCGTGGCCGAGGCCGCCGCGAACCGCGCCGTCGAGCTCCTCGTCGAGCTCGCGGGCGGGACGGCCGACGCCCTCGGCTCGACGCTCGTCGACGCCGAGCCCCGCCCGACCACCACGATGCGTGCGTCCCGCCCGGCCGACCTCGTCGGTGTCGAGTACACCGACGCCGAGGTCGTCGACACGCTCCGTGCGATCGGGGCGACGGTCGACGTCGACGGCGAGCTGCTCGTCGTCACGCCGCCGTCCTGGCGACCGGACCTCACCGACGACACGACCCTGGTCGAGGAGGTGGCCCGCATCGTCGGGTACGACCGCATCCCCAGCGTGCTGCCGGTCGCCCCGCCCGGTCGCGGTCTGACCCGGCACCAGCAGGCCCGTCGACGCGTGTCCGCCGCCCTCGCCGCGCAGGGCCTCGTCGAGGTCGTCACCGCGCCGTTCGTCTCACGGTCCACCCAGGACGCCTACCCGGGCATCGACGGCGACGGCGGTCCCAGCGTGGTGCTCGCGAACGCACTGGACAGCGAGCAGTCGCTGCTCCGCCGCAGCGGTCTCCCCGCCCTCGTCGACGCCGCGCGCCGCAACGTGTCCCGCGGGCTCGTCGACGTCGCCCTGTACGAGACGTCGCGCGTCTTCCTGCCGTCGACGGACGCGGAGCTCGGTACCGACTCCGTGCCGGCCGGCGCGGCCCGACCCGACCAGGACACCCTCGCCGCGCTCGACGCGTCGCTCCCGCCCCAGCCCTTCCACGTGTCCGCGCTGCTGACCGGCAACCGCGTCGTGAAGCAGCCCGGCGTGCAGCCGGAGCAGTACGGCATCGCGGACGCGCTCGACGTCGCCCGCGAGGTCGCCTGGGCGGTCGGTGTGGAGCTCCGGGTCGCGCAGACGAGCCACCCGTCCCTGCACCCGGGGCGTGCGGCCTCGCTGCTCGTCGGGGACACCGTCGTCGGCGTCGCCGGTGAACTGCTGCCCGTCCTCACCGAGGCCGCGGTGCTGCCGCGCGTGGTCGCCGTCCTCGAGCTCGACCTCGACGCCCTGGTGGCCGCGGCTCCGGAGCTCGTCGCGGTGGCGCCGATCGTGTCCTACCCGGCGGCGACGCAGGACCTCTCCCTCGTGGTCGCGGTCGACGTCCCGGCGGGTGACGTGCTCGACGCCGTCCGCTCCGGCGCCGGAGCGCTGCTGGAGTATGCTCGGCTCGTGGACGACTACCGGGGCACGGGCGTGGACGAGGGACAGAAGTCCCTGACGTTCGCCCTGCGCTTCCGTGCCACGGACCGCACGCTGACCGCTGCCGAGGCCTCCGAGGCCCGTGACGGCGCCGTCCGACGTGCCGGCGAGCGATTCGGGGCGACCCTGCGCGACTGATCCACCGGATCAGCACCGCCCGGGGCCGCCGCCTCCGACTCTCTCGACGACCAGTCCGACCAAAGGTGGAACCCATGTCCGTATCCGTCGCCGTGGCGGGAGCCTCCGGCTACGCGGGCGGAGAGCTCCTGCGCGTGCTCGCCGCCCACCCAGAGTTCGACGTCAGGACGGTGACGGCCTTCTCGAACGCGGGGCAGCCGCTCATCGCGACGCAGCCGCACCTGCGATCGCTGGCGCACCTGACGCTGGTGGAGACGACGGCTGCGAACCTGCGCGGGCACGACGTGGTGTTCCTCGCGCTGCCGCACGGACAGTCCGGGGCGATCACGGCCGAGCTCGACGACGACACCCTCGTCGTCGACTGCGGCGCGGACCACCGGCTGACCGACCCGGCGGCGTGGGACGCGTTCTACGGCGGCGAGTACCACGGCGCCTGGACCTACGGGCTGCCGGAGCTGCTGCACGCGGCACCCGCACCGGGCACGGCCGACGAGTGGCGCGACGTCGACGACATCACCGGACCCGGGCGGCAGCGGACGGAGCTCGCCGCGACGAAGCGGATCGCGGTGCCGGGCTGCAACGTCACGGCGGTGACGCTCGGCATCCAGCCCGGCGTCCAGGCCGGACTCGTCGAGACGGACGACCTCGTCGCGGTGCTGAGCGTCGGGCCGAGCGGTGCCGGCAAGAAGCTCGCGACCACCTACCTGGCGTCGGAGATCATGGGCTCCGCGAGTGCCTACGCGGTCGGTGGCACCCACCGGCACATCCCGGAGATCCAGCAGAACCTGGTGGCCGCCGGGGCCGGCGACGTCCGGATCTCGTTCACACCCGTGCTGGTCCCGATGGCGCGCGGCATCCTCGCGACCACCACCGCCAGGCTCTCGCCCGGGGTCAGCGCCCGCGACGTCCGACTCGCGTGGGAACAGGCCTACGCCGACGAGCCCTTCGTGCACCTGCTCCCGGAGGGCGAGTTCCCCCGCACCGCGGACACCGTCGGTGCGAACACCGCGCTCGTCGGCATCGCCGTCGACGAGGCCGCGGGCCGCGTGGTCGCCGTGAGCGCCCTCGACAACCTGGCCAAGGGCACCGCCGGCGCGGCGGTGCAGTCGGCCAACATCGCCCTGGGCTTCCCCGAGACCCTCGGCCTCAGCGTGGACGGAGTCGCACCGTGACCGACGTGACCTCGACGGACCAGCCCGGGACGGGCCTCCAGGGTGTGACCGCTGCCGCGGGGTTCCGCGCGGCCGGTGTGACCGCCGGACTCAAGGCGAGCGGGAAGCCCGACGTCGCCCTCGTCGTGAACGACGGCCCCGACGCCGCAGTGGCGGCGGTCTTCACGAGCAACCGTGCGCAGGCGCACCCGGTGATCTGGTCGCGTCAGGTCGTCGGCGACGGCGTCGCTCGGGCCGTGGTGCTCAACTCCGGTGGCGCGAACTGCTTCACCGGCCCGTTCGGCTTCCAGACCACGCACATGACGGCCGAGGCCGTCGGCGACGCCCTCGGCATCGGTGCCGGTGACGTCGTCGTCTGCTCGACGGGCCTGATCGGCCGCGGTGACCAGACGTTCCGCGACGGCGTGCTCCGCGGGGTCGGCCTGGCCAGCGCGGCGCTGTCCTCCGACGGAGGGCCCGACGCCGCGGCGGCGATCATGACGACGGACACCACGCCGAAGCAGTCCGTCGTGACCGAGGACGGGTGGACGCTCGGCGGCATGGCGAAGGGCGCCGGCATGCTGGCGCCCGGCCTCGCGACGATGCTCGTCGTCCTCACCACCGACGCCGTGCAGACGCCCGAGCAACTCGACCAGGCGCTCCGCGCGGCCACCCGCGTGACGTTCGACCGCGTCGACTCGGACGGCTGCATGTCGACGAACGACACCGTCGTGCTGCTGTCGTCCGGTGCCAGCGGGGTCACCCCCGAGGTCGGCGACTTCCAGGAGGCCCTGACCGCGGTCTGCGCCGACCTCGCGCGTCAGCTCCAGCAGGACGCCGAGGGTGCGAGCCACGACATCACGATCGAGGTCACCGGCGCAGTGTCCGAGGACGAGGCCGTCACGGTCGGGCGCAGCGTCGCCCGCAACAACCTCTTCAAGGCCGCGGTCTTCGGCAACGACCCGAACTGGGGCCGGGTGCTGGCGGCGATCGGGACCACCGACGCCGAGTTCGACCCGTACGCGGTCGACGTCAGCATGAACGGCGTCCGCGTCTGCCACGCCGGTGCCCCGGACCGGCCGATC
This sequence comes from Curtobacterium sp. NPDC087080, assembly GCF_044745105.1. Lineage (NCBI taxonomy): Bacteria > Bacillati > Actinomycetota > Actinomycetes > Micrococcales > Microbacteriaceae > Curtobacterium > Curtobacterium sp. NPDC087080. The sequence goes on from NZ_JBIUZP010000004.1 coordinate 476,507, forward strand.
GACGAGGTCGACCTGACCCCGCGTGACACCCACGTGCTGATCGAGCTCGGGGTGGGCGCGCACGCGGCGACGATCCTGACGAACGACCTGACGCACGACTACGTCCACGAGAACAGCGCGTACTCCAGCTGATGAGCGACGACCTGACCAAGGAAGAAGAGCACGAGCTCGCCGCCGTCAAGGCCGCGACGCTCATCGAGTCCCTGCCGTGGCTGAAGCGGTTCTCGGGGAAGACCGTCGTCGTGAAGTTCGGCGGCAACGCGATGGTGAACGACGACCTCAAGCGGGCGTTCGCCGAGGACATGGTCTACCTCCGCTACGCCGGACTCCACCCGGTCGTGGTGCACGGCGGCGGTCCGCAGATCTCGGCAGCACTGAAGGAACAGGGCATCGCGTCCGAGTTCCGCGGCGGGTACCGCGTGACGACGACCGAGGCGATCACCGTCGTGCGCGACGTGCTCGCCGGCGAGGTCAACCGCGAGATCGTCGACCTCGTCAACGAGCACGGCGACGGTCTGGCCGTCGGCGTCTCCGGTGACGGCGGCTCGCTGTTCACGGGCGAGAAGAAGGGCGTCGTCGTCGACGGCGAGCACTTCGACCTCGGCCACGTCGGCGACATCACCCACGTCGACCCGACCGGCGTCCTCGCCGCGATCGCGGCCGGGCGCATCCCGATCGTCTCGAGCATCGCGATCGACGACGCCCACCCGGACCAGGCGCTGAACGTCAACGCCGACGCCGCGGCCGGTGCGCTGGCCATCGCGCTCGGCGCTGCCAAGCTCATGATGCTGACGGACGTGCCCGGGCTCTACCGCAACTGGCCGGACCGCGACTCGATCATCGACCTGATCGCGGTCGACGAGCTCCGGGCGCTGCTGCCGAGCCTCGAGTCGGGGATGATCCCGAAGATGACCGCGTGCCTCGACGCCGTGGTCGGCGGGGTCGGCGGCGCGACGATCATCGACGGGCGGATCCCGCACTCGATCCTGCTCGAGGTCTTCACCCTGCGGGGTGCCGGCACCGAGGTGATCCCGGACCCGAGCCGTCGCACCGAGAACCAGAACACCCACGCCGAGGTCGGCCGACGGGTGCCCGAGTCCGCAGCGGACCCGGGTCGACACGCGGCGGACGATCACACGAGCACGACGCAGCAGACGAGCACGACGCAGAAGGGGACCGAGCAGTGAGCACCGAGACGCAGACCCAGACCTGGAACGACCGGTTCGGGGCGTCGCTCATGCGATCCCTGACCCCGCCGAAGATCATGCTCGACCACGGCAAGGGCTGCCGCGTGTGGGACGTCGACGGCAACGAGTACCTCGACTTCCTGGCGGGCATCGCCGTGAACTCCCTCGGACACGCCCACCCGGCGCTGGTCGAGGCCGTCGCCGACCAGGCCGCGAAGCTCGTGCACGTGTCGAACTACTTCGCGACGCCGCCGCAGCTCGAGCTCGCCGAGCGCCTGAAGCGGATCACCGGAGCGGGGGACGCGGGTCGCGTGTACTTCGGCAACTCCGGCGCCGAGGCGAACGAGGCCGCGTTCAAGCTCGCGCGGCTGAACAAGGGCGCGGACGGTCGGAAGACCCGGATCCTCGCGCTGAAGCAGGGCTTCCACGGCCGGACCATGGGCGCGCTCGCGCTCACCGGCAAGCCGGCCCTGCAGGAGGACTTCCTGCCCATGATCGCCGGCGTCGAGCACATCGACTCGACGGTCGAGGCGCTCGAGGCCGCGATCGACGACACCGTCGCTGCACTGATCCTCGAGCCGATCAAGGGCGAGGCCGGTGTGGTCGACCTGCCCGAGGGCTTCCTGCTGGCCGCCCGGCACCTGACCGAGGAGCACGGCGCGCTGTTCATCCTCGACGAGATCCAGACCGGCGTCGGTCGGACCGGCAACTGGTTCACCTTCCAGGGCCACGGCTTCACCCCGGACGCCGTCACGATCGCGAAGGGCATCGCCGGCGGGTTCCCGATCGGCGCCCTCGTGACCTTCGGCTGGGCGTCCGAGCTGTTCTCGGCCGGCCAGCACGGTTCGACGTTCGGCGGCAACCCGCTCGGCACGCGCGTCGCGAACGCGGTGCTCGAGGAGATCGAGCGCGCAGACCTGGTGGCCGGCGCGGTCACCAAGGGCGAGCGCATCCGTGCCGGCATCGCCGCCCTCGGGTCGCCGCTGGTGCAGGAGGTCCGCGGGACGGGCCTGCTCGTCGGTGTCGGCCTGACCGCGCCCGTCGGCCCGGCCGTCAACGCCGCCGCCCTCGAGCGCGGCCTCATCATCAACGCCCCGAACGAGTCGAGCCTGCGCATCGCACCGCCGCTCATCGTGACCGACGCCGAGATCGACGAGTTCGTGTCGATCCTCGGCCAGAGCCTCGCGGCCGTCGCCGCCGAGCAGGAGACCTCCGCATGACTCGCCACTTCCTCCGCGACGACGACCTCACCCAGGCCGAGCAGTCCGCGATCCTCGACCTCGCCGCCCGGATGAAGGACGACCGCTGGGGGCAGAAGCCCCTGGCCGGGCCGCAGTCGGTCGCGGTGATCTTCGACAAGTCGTCGACCCGCACCCGGGTGTCCTTCCACGTCGGGATCTCCGACCTCGGCGGCAGCCCCCTCGTGATCACGACCGCGAACAGCCAGCTCGGCGGCAAGGAGACCCCGTCCGACACCGCCCGGGTGCTCGAACGCATGGTGTCGGCCATCGTCTGGCGCACCTACGCCCAGTCCGGGCTCGAGGAGATGGCGGCGGGCACCCGCGTGCCGGTCGTCAACGCGCTGTCGGACGACTTCCACCCGTGCCAGCTCCTCGCCGACCTGCTCACGATCCGTGAGCACCGCGGCACCCTCGCCGGTCAGACCGTCGCGTTCATCGGCGACGGCGCGAGCAACATGGCGCAGTCGTACCTGCTCGCAGGCGCGACCGCCGGCATGCACGTCCGTGTCGCCGCTCCGGCAGCGTTCAGCCCGGACGCCGGGGTCGTCGCCGACGCCGAGCGTCGTGCGGCCGAGACCGGCGGCTCCGTCCTCGTGGTCACCGACCCGGTGGCAGCGGTCGCGGGTGCCGACGTCGTGGTCACCGACACGTGGGTGTCGATGGGCAAGGAGGACGAGAAGCAGGCGCGACTCGACACCTTCGCGGGGTACCGCGTGGACGACGAGCTGATGGGGCACGCCGCCGACGACGCTGTGTTCCTGCACTGCCTGCCGGCGGACCGCGGGTTCGAGGTGACGGCCGAGGTCATCGACGGGCCGCGCAGCATCATCTGGGACGAGGCGGAGAACCGTCTGCACGCGCAGAAGGCCCTGCTCGCCTGGCTCCTCGCCGCGAACGCGACCGGCAGCCCGGCCGCGGCGTCCAGCCCGACCGCCTGACCCCGCTCGACTGGAGTCCCGTGACCGACCGCATCGTCGTCTCCTGCTCCGCCGGGGTGGACCCGGCGGCGGCGGTCGAGCACTTCGCCGTCGACCACGAGGTCCTGGCCCTCGTGGTCGACCTCGGCGGTCGCTCCCGCGAGGTCGACGCGGTGCGCGAGCGCGTGCGTGCGGCCGGTGCCGTGGACGCCGTCGTGGTCGACGCGAAGACCGAGTACGCCGACCGGTACGTCGTCGCGGCGGTGCGGGCGAACGCCGGGGGTCCGGGGCGTCCGCTCGTCCCGGCGCTCCGTCTGCCGATCGTCGCCGACCACCTGGTCCGGACGGCCCGGCAGCTCGGTGCCGACGCGGTGGCGCACCTCACCGCCGCCCCGGACGAGGTCGCCCTCACGACGACGGTCGCCGGGCACGACCCCGACCTCCGGGTCCTCCCGGTCCCGACCGGCGTCGTCCCGGTCGGTGGCACCGAGCACGACGTGTGGGGACGGGTCCTGACCACGCAGGACGTCGAGGACCCGTGGGCCACCGTCGAGCCCTCGGCGTGGGCGCGGACGGCGGACCCGGCCACGCAGCCGGACACCGAGCCCGACGAGGTCACCGTGACCTTCGAGCACGGTGTCCCGGTCGCCCTCGACGGGCAACGCTTCCCGGTCCTGCGCCTGCTGCGCGAACTCGACGCCCTCGCCGGTCGCCACGGCGTCGGTCGGCACGACCTGGTCGTCGACCTGCTCGACGGCCGCAAGGCCCGCCGCCTGGCGGAGACCCCGGGAGCGACGGCACTCGTGGCCGCGCACCGGGACCTCGAACGCCTGACCCTCGAGCGCGACGTGCTGCGCGCGAAGGACGACGCAGACCGCGCGTGGGCGGACCTGGTCGACGGCGGCCGGTGGGCGAGCGGGCTCCGGCGCGCGCTCGACGCCTTCATCGAGGAGACGCAGCGGCACGTCTCCGGCGACGTCCGGCTCTCGTTGCACGGCGGGGTCGCGAGCGTCGTCGGACGCCGCTCGGAGCAGAGCCTCGTCGACTTCGAGCTCGCAGGGGCCGCGACCACCGAGGGCGTCCCGCTCGCGGACGCCCGGGCCCGACCGACACGGACGGCCACACGGCGCGACCGCGCGAACTGAACACCGCCCACACCGGCACCGAGCCGCAGGAACACCGGCACCGAGCCGCACGAACGCCGGCCCCGGCACCACGAACCCCGCACGACCGACCACCACCCAGGCAGGACGACATGACCGACGTGACCCAGCCCAGCAAGACCGACGCCACGAACACGGGCGCCCTCTGGGGTGGCCGCTTCGCGGACGGCCCCAGCGCCGAACTCGCCGCGCTGTCCCGGTCGACGCAGTTCGACTGGCAGCTCGCCCCGTACGACATCGCCGGCTCGCGCGCCCACGCCCGTGCCCTGCACACCGCGGGCTACCTGTCGGCGGACGAGCTCGAGCGCATGACCGCCGGTCTCGACCGCCTCGAGGCCGCGCACGCCGACGGCTCCCTGCAGCCCGACGACGGTGACGAGGACGTGCACGGTGCCCTCGAGCGCCTGCTCATCGCCGACCTCGGTCCGGAACTCGGCGGCAAGCTCCGCGCCGGCCGGAGCCGCAACGACCAGATCGCCACCCTGGGTCGCATGCACATGCTCGACCACGGCCGGCGGATCGGACGGCTCGTGATCGACCTCGTCGACGCGATCTCCCAGCAGGCCAGCGAGCACCCGACGGCGATCATGCCCGGGCGCACCCACCTGCAGCACGCGCAGCCGTTGCTCCTCGCCCACCACCTCCTCGCGCACGCGTGGCCGCTCGTCCGCGACCTCGAACGACTCCGCGACTGGGCCGACCGCGCGAGCGTCAGCCCGTACGGCGCCGGGGCCCTGGCGGGCAGCTCCCTCGGGCTCGACCCGACCGCCATCGCCCGTGAGCTCGGCTTCGCGCGCCCCGCGGACAACTCGATCGACGCCACGGCCGCCCGGGACGTCGTCGCGGAGTTCGCGTTCGTCCTCGCGCAGATCGGCATCGACGTCTCCCGCCTGGCCGAGGAGATCATCCTCTGGAACACGAAGGAGTTCGGGTTCGTCCGGCTGCACGACGCCTTCTCGACGGGGTCGAGCATCATGCCGCAGAAGAAGAACCCGGACATCGCCGAACTCGCGCGCGGCAAGTCGGGTCGACTCGTCGGCAACCTCACGGGCCTCCTCACGACGCTCAAGGGCCTGCCGCTCGCGTACAACCGCGACCTGCAGGAGGACAAGGAGCCGGTCTTCGACTCCGTCGCCCAGCTCGAGGTGCTGCTGCCGGCCTTCACGGGCATGGTCGCGACGCTCACCTTCGACACCGAGCGGATGGCCGAGCTCGCGCCGCAGGGCTTCTCGCTCGCGACCGACGTCGCCGAGTGGCTGGTCCGGCAGGGCGTCCCCTTCCGTGACGCGCACGAGATCTCGGGCGCGCTGGTCCGGTACTGCGAGGAGCGCGGCATCGAGCTCGACGAACCCGGCGACGACGAGTACCGCGCCGTGTCCGAGCACCTCACCCCCGAGGTCCGCGGGGTCCTGACGATCGAGGGTAGCGTCGCGTCCCGCGCCGGCGTCGGCGGCACGGCGCCGGACCGCGTCGCCGAGCAGCTGGCCGCCCTGACCCGTCGCGTCCACGACCTCGCCGAGGGCGCGCCCTTCACGCGATGAGCGACGCGCTCCTCGCGCTCCTCGCCGAGCCCGCTCCGGTCTGCGCACCGGCGCTGCTCGGCGCGACGATCACGGGGCGTGGCGTGACGCTGCGCATCACCGAGGTCGAGGCGTACTGGGGTCCCACCGATCCCGGGTCGCACGGCCACCGCGGGCCGACACCGCGGAACCGGCACCTCTTCGGGCCGCCGGGGACGCTCTACGCCTACCGCTCGTACGGCATCCACACCTGCGTCAACGTGGTGAGCGGGCCGGAGGGCACCTCGTCCGGCTCGCTCCTGCGCGGCGCCGAGGTGGTCGACGGCGTCGAGGCGGCTCGGGCACGCCGCGGTCCGTCGGTCGCGGACGTCGCGCTGGCGCGTGGTCCGGGCAACCTCGGGCAGGCCCTCGGCGCCGTGCTCGGCGAGGACGACGGCACCTCGGTCCTCGACGGATCCGGACCGTTCAGGCTCACGCTCGCACCCGGTCTGGAGGCGCGGCTCACCACCGCCGACCCGGCCGACGTGGTCGCGGAGCTGCTCGCCGAGACGGTGGCCGGCCCCGCGGGGACGGCTCCGGTCCGGCGGATCTCGCGCGGACCGCGCACCGGCGTCGCCGGTGTCGCTGGCGGGGCGACGTTCCCCTGGCGCTCCTGGCTGACCGGTGACCCGACGGTCTCGCCGTACCGACGGCACCAGCGCGCGGTCGACTGACCGGGCGAGCCGCGCCTCCCGTCCGGCTCCCGCCGGTCGCTACGATGGTCCGGTGTCCAGCGCAACCGATCCCGATGTCCTGACACGCCAGCAGAACGACCCCACCTTCGCCTCGGTGTGGGACGAACTGCGCTGGCGCGGTCTGGTGCACGTCTCCACCGACGAGACGGCACTCCAGGAGGCCCTCGACGGCGGGACGGTCACGTACTACTGCGGGTTCGACCCGACCGCGCCGTCGCTGCACTGCGGCAACCTGCTGCAGCTGCTGACGATGCGGCGGCTGCAGCTCGCCGGGCACAAGCCGCTCGCGCTCGTCGGCGGGTCCACCGGGCTCATCGGCGACCCACGGCCGACCGCGGAGCGCACCCTGAACACCCCCGAGACCGTCGCCGAGTGGGTGAGCCGGCTGCAGGCGCAGGTGTCCCGGTTCCTCAGCCCGGACGGCGAGAACGGCGTGCGGCTCGTCAACAACCTCGACTGGACGGCGCCGCTGTCCGCGATCGACTTCCTGCGTGACATCGGCAAGTACTTCCGGGTGAACGCGATGCTGAAGAAGGACGCCGTCGCGGCGCGCCTGAACTCCGACGCGGGGATCAGCTACACGGAGTTCAGCTACCAGATCCTGCAGGGACTCGACTACCGCGAGCTGTACCGGCAGTACGGCTGCACGCTGCAGACCGGTGGTTCGGACCAGTGGGGCAACCTGACCTCCGGCACCGACCTGATCCGGCGCACCGAAGGGGTGTCCGTGCACGCGCTCGGGACCCCGCTCATCACGAACTCGGACGGCACGAAGTTCGGCAAGAGCGAGGGCAACGCGATCTGGCTCGACGCCGAGATGACCTCGCCGTACGCCTTCTACCAGTTCTGGCTCAACACGGCGGACGCCGACGTGATCGCCCGACTGCGCGAGTTCACCTTCCTCGACCGTGCGGAGATCGGGCGACTCGAGCAGGCCGTGGCCGACGAGCCCTTCCGGCGCGAGGCCCAGCGCACGCTGGCATTCGAGGTCACGTCGCTGGTGCACGGTGCGGCTGCGACCCGGGCGGCGATCGACGCCTCGGCGGCGCTGTTCGGCAACGGCGACCTGGCCGCGCTCGACGATGCGACCCTGCGTGCCGCGGTCGCCGAGCTCCCCGGCACGGTGTCGCTGCCGGGCGAGGCCGACGTCGCTCGCGCCCTCGTCGACACCGGACTCGTGAAGTCGCTCGGCGAAGCGCGCCGGGCGGTCGACCAGGGCGGCGTGTACGTGAACAACGTCCGCGCCGACGACCCGACCGCGCAGCTCGCGAGCCTCGCGCTGCCCGGCGGGGTCATCGTCCTCCGTCGCGGCAAGAAGACCCTGGCCGGCGTCACCCTCGGCTGATCGATCCACCCTCGGTGCACCCGGTGCCCGGTCTCCAGACGGAGGCCGGGCACCGCTGCGTCCGGGGGAGTTGCACCGTGCGACACGCCCGGACGGCGGCCCGGTTGGCGCTCCTCGTCGCTGCTGCGTAGAGTTCTTACTCGTCACCCCAAAGGTGCGGCGGAGCGGCTGGAGCGAGAGCCCAGAGCCTGCCGGCCTCAAGCGGGACCATCCTCCACCGAAGTTCAGATCAGGCCTTGTGCTTGATCACTTCGACGCTTAGGATGACTACTCTACTGGCCCTCTCCCACGGGATGAGCCACAGGACCTCGGTCCGACGAGTTGCCGGTGACACCAAGAACACCATGCCCCTCTGGCGGAGCTCCTTCTGGGAGTCGAGTGGGGGGTGCGTCTGGTCCTTGAGAACTCAACAGCGTGCACATTGTCAATGCCAATTTATTGACCCCGTGCGATTGCAGCTTTGGTTGTGGT
>NZ_JBIUZP010000005.1:0-123682 GCF_044745105.1 Curtobacterium sp. NPDC087080
ACGCTGCGGGCCTGCTGAACCAGACCTTCAAGACCGACGCCGTCAAGGGCGGCCTCCTGGTCGGCACCGCGACCATCACCGCCCAGATCAAGTAACACCCTCGCGGCACACCACCGCACCCCACGACGCGAAGGCGCCGCCCCCGACCAGGGGACGGCGCCTTCCGCCGTACCCGGGTGAACGATCCGGCCCCCTGTCTCGTCGTCAGGGCATGGGACTCCGCACACGCACGAAGGTCATCATCGGCATCGCCACCGGTGTCGTCGTCATCGGCGCAGCCGCCGTCATCGCCGGCCCGGTCATCTACGCGAACACGGTCAACGGCCAGGCCGCAGCAGCCCCCTCGCTGAGCGCCGCTCCGTCCGGCTCCGGCGGAACGCTCGAGGTGGCGCAGGCCGACGGCACCTGGACGAGCACGAGCAGTTCGTACGCCGGGTACCGCGTGCACGAGGTCCTGCAGGGCAATGATGTGAACGTGGTCGGACGGACGAAGGACGTGCAGGGCACCGCGACGGTCGACGGCGGTTCCCTGACGAAGGCGACGGTCACGGTGCAGGTCGCGAAGATCACCACGCCCGAGTCCGCCCGCGACGAGTACTTCCGCACGAAGGCCCTGCAGACCGACCGCTACCCGACGGCGACGTTCGCGCTCACCGAGCCCGTCGACGTCTCCGGCGCGCTCGACGGCAGCACGCAGGACGTCACCCTCAACGGCACGATGGACCTGCACGGCGTCGAGAAGCCCGTCACGGCCGACGCACAGGTCGCGGTGACGAAGGACGGCGGCGTCCAGGTCGTCGGTTCGGTCCCGATCGCCTTCGCCGACTACGGGGTCGAGGCCCCGTCGCTCGGCTTCGTCACCGTGGACGGGAAGGGCTCCGTCGAGTTCTCCCTCGACCTGGCGAAGTGACCGTGACGAGCCGTTCCGCGGACGAGCTGCTGGCGACGCTGTACCGCGAGCACGGCGACGCGCTCACCCGGTACGTCCGGCACCTGACGCGGGACGGCTCGATCGTCGAGGACGTCGTGCAGGAGACGATGGTGCGCGCCTGGCAGCGGCCGGCCGTGCTCGAACGGGCACCCGACAGCGCCCGCGCCTGGCTCTTCACGGTCGCCCGGAACCTGGTCGTCGACGACGCCCGCTCCGCACGCAACCGCCGCGAGCAGGGCTCCGAGCACCCGGTCGACCGTGCCGAGGCCGACCGGACGGACGCGGTGCTCGACCGCATCGTCGTCGCGGACGCGCTCGCCTCGCTCAGCCCGGACCACCGCCGCGTGGTGGTCGACGCCTACTGGCTCGGCCACACCGTGCCGGAGATCGCACGACGACACGACATCCCCGAGGGCACCGCGAAGTCGCGGTTGCACTACGGACTGCGGGCAGTCCGGCTCGCACTGCAGGAACGAGGAGTGACCCGATGAGCGTGGACCCGACCGCGCACGACCGGTACGCCGAGTGGGACGCCGCGTACGTCCTCGGTTCGCTGCCGCCCGACGAACGACTCGAGTACGAGCGGCACCTCGAGACGTGCGACCGCTGCAGGGCGGCCGTCGCCGAGCTCGTCGGCCTGCCCGGGCTGCTCGCGAAGCTGCCGGCCGACCAGGCGGTCGAGATCGCGGAACCGGACGGGAGGCCCGACACGCGTTCCGAGAGCTCCCTCGCCGCCGTCGCGCACCGCGTCCGGCACCGTCGGCGTCGTCGCCGGGTCTGGGTCGCCGCCACCGCGGGGCTGGCGGTCGTCGCCGCCGTGCTCGGCGGGCTCGCCGTGGGCACCGCCGGTGACCGCGGTGGCACGGTGCAGGCCGGTGGCGCGCCGACGACCTCCGCACCGACGACCTCGGGAGCAGGCGCCCGCTACACGATGACCGGGGCGCAGGGCCTCGACGTCGACCTGGCCGTGCGTGGCGAGCAGTGGGGCACGCGCTTCGACTGGGGCTGCTCCTACGGCGGCAAGCAGTGGTCGGCGGACGGCTCGGTGATGTACGACCTCGTGGTGGTCCGGAAGGACGGCTCCGTGCAGACCGTCGCGTCGTGGTCGGCCGCCGGAGCCGAGGCCCGCGGGCTGTCGGCGTCGACGGACGTGCCGCGCGACGAGATCGCCGAGGTCCAGGTCCGGCTGCGCGGGGAACGCGGGTCCCTGGCGAGCACCGACCTCGCCGAGCACGCGGGATGATCGACGGGTGAACCGCGCCGTACCCGTGCTCCACGACGTCGTCCGTCAGGTCGAGCGGGCGGGCTTCCGCGCCCACGGCCTGCACGTCCTGGTCGGCGACGACACCGCCCACCACCACTGGTCCGCCGACGTCCGCCGCGACGTGCACTCCGTCGCGAAGGGCGTGGTCGTCCTTGCGGCCGGCATCGCCGCGGACGACGGAGCGCTCTCGCTCGACGAACGGGTCGGCGCGCTGCTGCCCGACGTCGTGCTCGGACCGGGCGTGCAGGACGTCACGCTCCGGCACCTGCTGACGATGACGAGCGGCATCGACATGCCGTGGTCGCCGACCGAGACGAGCGACTGGCCCGACCTCGCCCGGGAGTTCCTCGGGCGCCCGACCGCCGGACGGTCGTTCCAGTACGCGAACGCGAGCACCTACACGGCCGCACGAGCCCTCGCCGCCCGGGTCGGTGACGTCGGCTCCTTCGTGCAGGAGCGTCTCCTCGGTCCGCTCGGCATCGAGGACGTCCGGTGGGACCGCTGCCCACTCGGCCACGTCGTCGCCGGCGGTGGGCTGTGGCTCCGCACCGCCGAGGTCGCACGCATCGGCCGGTTGCTGCGCGACCGCGGCGCGGCGGACGGTCGGCAGCTCGTCCCCGCGGCGGTCGTCGACGCGATGCACACCGACTGGGTCGTGGCGGGGTCGTCACCGTCGTACGACCGCTACGCCCTCGCGGGTTGGGGCGGCCCGGGCCGGACCTGGCGGCTGCACGGGGCGTACGGGCAGCTCGTGCTCCTGGACCCGGTCGCCGACGCCGTCGTGACCCTCACCGCGGACGACCACGAGCGAGCCGACGTGACGGCCGCAGCGGTCGCGGAGGTGCTCGCAGCCGTCCGCTGAGCCGACCCGGTCGAGGTCGTTCGGCACCCCTCGAACGGGGGACGGAACGGTCGGTTGAGTTGCCGACTACAACCGCGAGCCCGGTGCTCGTACGGTCGTCCAGGGGGACGAAGGGGTCGTCCTCCGGAGAGGGGAGATGTGGACACCACACCGAACGAGGGCTCGCCGACCAGGCGCCAGCTCCTCACACTCGCCGGTGCAGCAGCAGGGGCTGCAGCGCTGGGCGGGATCGGGTTCTCCGGTGCCCCGGCCTTCGCGGCGGTGGCGTGGCGGTACCCGTTCCGCGAGCGACACGTGGTCTCGTCGGGGTTCGGGCCGCGCGTGTCGCCGGGCGGGGTCGGCAGCACGAACCACCAGGGGATCGACTTCGCCGCCGGTACCGGAACACAGATCTACGCGATCGCCGCGGGGACGGTGATCGACCAGTCGACGACGACGGGCTACGGCTGGCTGACGAAGATCCAGCACGGTGACGGGTACGTCAGCTGGTACGGCCACCAGAGTGCGTTCCAGGTCAGCAAGGGCGCCAAGGTCTCGTCCGGTCAGAAGATCGGGCGGGTCGGGAGTACCGGGAACTCGACCGGGGCGCACCTGCACCTCGGTATCACGCTGAACGGCACCTTCATCGATCCGGCGCCGCTCATCGTGAACGCTCCGCTCCCCGGGGACTCCGCGCCTCCGCAGCAGCTCGACGACGACTTCACGATCATCCGGTCACCCGGACGCGGCGCAGCCGTCCTCGGCGCGGGGTACTTCCGCAGCCTGCCGACGGCCGAGTTCGAGCAGTGCGCGATCGCTCTGTTCGGCGACCCGGTCGACGGGAACGACCGGCAGTTCGACCTCTGGAAGGCCACCGCCATCGGTGGCACCAAGGCCTGACCGGCCCTTCCTGGCCCCCTGTACGCAGACACGCCCTGACGAAGGAACGACACCATGAAGCTCATCCAGTCCACCAACCGCGGCATCGCGATCATCGGCCCCGGCTACTTCAAGGGCCTGAGTGCCGGCGAAGAGGTCACCCAGGCCGTCAACCTCTGGGGCAACCCGACCATCGGCAACGACCGGCAGTTCGACGTCTGGAAGGCGATCGCGCTGCAGGGCACGACCGCCGGCTGATCCGGTCGCGCACGAGGCCCGTCGGGACGCTCCGTACCGACGGGCCTCAGTCCTGTGGTTCGACCGGGCCGAGCGCCTCGAGGACGCGGTGAGAGACGGACCGCAGGGTGTCCGCGTCGGCTGCCACGGGCCTCCAGAACAGCTCCTCGAGTGCCGCGGTGTGCGCGCGGATGCCGGCGAGCACCGCCCGGCGACCCTCGGTCGTCATCGTCACCCAGCTGCCGCGCCCGTCCGTGGGGCAGTCCGCTCGCTCGACGAGCCCGCGCCCGACCATCCGGGTGACCTGGTGGCTCACGCGCGACTTCTCCCACCCGATGCCCGCCGCGACGTCGCGGACCCGCAACCGGTGGTCGGGAGCGCGCTGCAGGCCGATCAGGATCTCGAACTCCGGGATCGAGATGCCCGCGCCCTGCTGGACGGCCTGGTCGAGCGCCCGGTCGAGCCGACGCCAGACGTCGTGGAAAGCGTCCCAGGTCGCCCAGTCGTGCCCCTCGCCGCCCTGCTCCGCCATGTCGGCCAGCGTAACCAGCGGTGGTGCCACGGGCACGAGGATCATCCGTTCGGCTGACTCCGGGGCGGCACTCGGCGCGCTCAGAGGTCACGTCGGACGCCCGGCATACGATCACTCCATGCCGACCCCGCACCTCCGAGACTGCACCGACGACGTGGTCACGCTGGCACAGGGGTGGATCGAGACGGCCCGCGGCGTGAAGCCGGAGCCCGCCGCCGCGCGTCTGGCAGAGCTGCTGGCCGACGATCGCGGCGCGGAGTTCGCGCGGACGTTCGTCGACGTCGTGGTCCGGCCGGAGGACCCGAAGGTCGTCGCCCGGAACCTCGAGCGTGCGAGCCGGGCGGTGCCGGACGACCTCGCCTGGTACCTCCGCGGCGCGGTGACGGTCGGCGGTGGCTTCGCGACCATGGCACCGTGGGCGGTCGTCCCCTCGGCGCGGAAGGTGCTCCGGCGGCTCGCGGGACACCTCGTCGTCGACGCCACACCGGCGCGGACCCCCGCGGCGTTGGCGAAGGTCGGAGGTCCGGACACCCGCGTCGACGTCGACCTGCTCGGTCCCGCCGTGCTCGGACCGGCCGGACGTGACCGACGGCTCGCGGCGATCGACGAGCTCCTGCGCCAGGACGTCGCCGCCGTGACCGTCGACCTCGACGCCGTGCTGCCGCCGGTGTCCCCGTGGGACCTCGACGCCGCCGTCGCCGACGCGGTCGAGCACCTCACACCGCTCCTGCACACCGCGGCGAGCCGACCGACCCCGTCCGTGATCACCCTGCAGACGGGGCGGGCACAGGACGTCGAGCGCACCGTCGCGGTGCTGCTGGCACTGCTCGGTCGGGACGCCACCGCCACGCTCACCCTCGGGGTCACCCTGCCCGCCGAGCTGCCCGAGTCGCTCGACCTGCTCGACCGGGTGACGGCGGCGGGGCGGGAGCGACGGGCAGCCGGCGGGGCGCCCGTGCGCGTCCGGTTCACCAAGGGCACGCTCCTCGCCACCGACCGGGTCGACGCCGTGCTCGGGAGCCGACCGCTCGCCGTGACCGCGGACACCCGCACGACGGACACCGCGTACCTGCGCCTGCTCGACACGGCGATCGATCCCGAGCGGACGGACGCCGTGCACGTCGGCGTCGCCACCCACGACCCGTTCGCCCTCGCGACCGCGCACGTGCTCGCGGAGCGCCGCGGCGTGCTCGACGCCGTCGAACCCGAGGTGCTCCTCGGGACGACCCGGTACGCCGAGGTGCTGCGCAGGGCGTTCGGCCGCGTGGTCCTCGGCGTCCCGCTCGTGCGACCCGACGAGTTCGACGCCGCCGTCCCGTACCTCGCCCGCCGCCTGCGCGAGGTCGCCGACCCCCGGTCCGTGGTGACCGCGGCCGGGGCTGCGGGGCCGGCTCGCGCGGCGACGACCGCTGCGGTCGGGGCGGGCGCTCCCGGCTCGGAGGACGACGCCGCCGTCGAGCGTGCCGCAGCCGAGCACGTCGACGCCGTGGCCGCCCTCGTCCGTCCCGCGCCGCCCACCCGTCGCACCCAGGACCGCCGCCGACCGCCGGGTGACCCGGTGCTGCGCTCGGCCGCCGAGAACACCCCGGACACCGACCCCTCGACGTCGGGCAACCGCGCTTGGGCGGCCGAGCTGCTCGGGCGGGTGCCGGAGTCGCAGCGGGGCGTCCGGACCATCCGCGCCGCCCGGATCACCGACCGCGGACACCTCGAACGACTCGTCGCCCGCACCGCACAGGCCGGCGTCAACTGGGGCCGGCAGGACCCGGAGGACCGTGCCGAGCTGTTCGACCTGATCGGCCACGCGCTCGAGACCCACCGCGGCGCACTCGTCGAGACGATGATCGCCGAGGTCGGCCTCACCCTGAGCGAGGCCGACGGTGAGGTCAGCCGAGCCGTCGATGCCGCCTCGCACGCCGCCGACCGGACGCGGCACCTGGAGGACATCACCGGCGCCGTCCCGGTGCCGCCGCGCCTGACGGTCGTCGTGCCGTCGTGGAACGCGCCGCTCCTCGACGCCGCCGACGGCGTGCTCACCGCGCTCGCCGCGGGGAGCGGGGTCGTGCTCCAGCCCGCCACCGCCGCCCGACGCACCGGGGCCGTCTTCGCCGACGTGCTCTGGGACGCCGGGGTTCCGCACTCCCTGCTCCAGCTCGTCGACCTCGACGGCAGCGACCTCTCCCGCGACCTCGTGGCGCACCCCGCCGTCGACCGCGTCGTGCTCACCGGTACCCCCGAGACCGCCCGCTCCTACCGCTGGTGGCGCGCGGACCTGCCCCTCGTGGCGGAGACCACCGGGGTCGTCACCGCGGTCGTCACCCCCTCGGCCGACCTCGACCAGGCGGTGCGGGACGTCGTGACCTCCGCCTTCGCCCGAGCCGGACAGGCGGCGTCGGCGGTGTCGCTGCTCGTGCTCGTGGGCTCCGTGGGGGAGAGCCCGCGCTTCCGCGAGCAGCTCGCCGATGCCGTCCGGGGCCTGCGCACCGCGTGGCCGACGGACCCGACCGCCCAGGTCGGCCCGCTCGTCGCCGAGCCGACCGGCGCCGTCCGGACCGCGCTCACCGAGCTGCGCCCGGGGGAGTCCTGGCTCGTCGAACCGGTCGCGCTCGACGGCACCGGTCGGCTCTGGTCGCCCGGTGTGCGCGACGGGGTCCGTGCCACCGCCGACCTGTCGCGCTCCGCGGTGCCCGCACCCGTGCTCGACGTCGTGCGCGTGGAGACCCTCGACGAGGCGATCGCGCTGCAGCACTCCGTCGACGGTGGCTCCGTCGCGGCACTCCACACGCTGGACCCCGACGAGGTCGCGACGTGGTCCGACCGCACCCGCGCCGGCGTGCTCGTCGTCGACCGGCCGACGACCGGAGCCCGTCCCGGACGCCAGCCCGTCGGCGGGTGGCGGGGGACCGCGGTGGGACCGACCGTGCACCGCGGCGGCCCGCTGGCCGTGATCGGCGCGGACCGCTGGGACCCGACCCGACGACAACCGCACCGGAGCATCCAGCTGCAGGGCCTCGGGAACCGGGTCACCGCGGTCATCGAGGCAGCACGGGCCGGACTGTCCTTCGAGGAGTTCGACCGCGTCCGCGCCGGGGCCGAGAGCGACGCCGCGGCCCGGGCGTCCCTGTACGGCCGGTCGCGGGACACGGCGGACCTGGTGGTCGAGCGGAACGTCATCCGCTTCCGCCCGCAGTCGGTCGTGGTCCGGCAGTCCTCCGGCGTAGGAGCCGGCGAGCTCGTCCGCGTGCTCGTCGCCGCGACCGCAGCCCGCGCGCACGTGCTCCTCAGCACCGCCCGGCCCCTGCCCGCCGAACTCCTGCCGCTGTTCTCCAGGGCCCGGTCTCCCCTCGACGTGGTCGACCAGGTCGTCGAGGACGACGCCACGTTCCTCGGCCGTGCGGCCGCGGGCACCCTGCTGCAGGACGGCTGGTCGGACGGGACGGAGCCCGAGCTCGACCCGATCGACATGGTGCTCGCGCAGGGCGCGGAGCCGCGGCGCAACGTGGCCTTCGGCGGTCCGGGGTCGCGCGTGCGGCTGCTCGGCGGCGACGCTCGCGCCCTCGAGGAGGCCCTGGGCGCCGGCACCGACACGACCATCCACGACGACCCCGTGGTGGAGTCCGGCATCGTCGAGATGCTGCACTTCCTGCGGGAGCAGACGGTGTCCGTCACCGCGCACCGGCACGGCGACGTCTCCCGAGCCTTCAGTCGACTGCGGCTCTGAGCGACCGGACCGGACGCGGGCGTAGCGTCCGGAGCATGAACGCACGAGCGAACGACGACGAGGTCCAGACCGCCCCCGTGATGGACGGCGCCACCGAGGCCACCAACGACGAGAAGCTGCACGGCCTGGTCGAGCAGGTCGAGCACGACCACGGCGACGAGGGTGGCGGCGCGATGGCCGACCACCTGCGCGACCGCATGGACGAGACGGGCGTCGAGGAGGAGCACCCGAACGACGAGGTCGAGTAGTCCCTCCCTGTCAGCGTCGGCGCGGGCGTCCGCGTCCCGTGCCGACGAGGCCGATCTCGAGCGCGGTCAGCACCACCGCGACCACGAGCTGGCGAGCGGCGAACCCGCGAGTCTGCCGGTCGAGGGCGATGAGCGGCACCATCGAGACACCGTGCGTGGCGTCGACCACTGCACCGAGCACGTGTGCCTCCGGTGCGGCCGCACGGGTGAGCAGCGCGGCCTGCACGAGCTGACGCACACCGAGCATCCGACCGAACACGGCGACCCGGCCCGTCGACCCGCGCGAGGCGAGCAGGTGGGCGACACCGATGGCGGCGCGGAGTCCCTCCACCCACCGGGCTCGCTGCCGCCGGTCCCTGCGGATGCGGCGGCTCATCGGCGCTTCCCCGCGGCCAGGGCGATCGCGCCCGCGACACCGACGGCGGCGCCGATGATGCCGTTGCCGAGCCGGCGGTGCTCCACCCACCAGGTCTGCGGCGACCAGGCGTGCGCCGAGTCGTCGAAGACGCCGTGCGCGCCGTGGTCGCCGGGGACGGGCTCGTGCAGGTTCGTCGGCAGCGACTGCCCGTCCTTCTGCTCGGCCTGCTGCCCGCTCACCAGGGTCTTCGCCGCGTACCAGTCGGCGAAGCGGCCGTTTATCCGGTTGCCCAGGATCGTGTAGACGGTCGACTCGCCCACCCACGTGCGACGGCGCGGCCGTTCGGCAGTGACGGCGATCGCCCGGGCGCCGACCTCGGGCTGGTAGATCGGTGCGACGGGCTGCGGGTGGTGCGGCAGCAGCGACTTCACCCAGTTGAACTGCACGGTGTTGAGTGCCGGCATGTCGACGCGGCTCACGGCCACCCTGCTGCCCTGCTCCGTGAGCTCGGAGACCACCGACTCGGTGAACCCGACGATGGCGTGCTTCGCGCTGCAGTAGGCGGCCTGCAGGGGGATGCCCCGGAAGCCCAGCGCCGAGCCGACCTGGATGACGTGCCCGCGGTCACGGGGGACCATGCGCGCGAGCGCCGCGCGGGTGCCGTTCACGAAGCCGAGGAAGTTGACGTCGACGGCGCGCTCGAAGTCGTCGGGCCCGGTGTCCGTGAAGCGCCCGAAGACCCCGACCATCACGCAGTTCACCCAGAGGTCGATCGGCCCGAGCTCCTGCTCGGTGCGGTCGGCGGCGGCTTC
The DNA here is from genome assembly GCF_044745105.1 of Curtobacterium sp. NPDC087080. Lineage (NCBI taxonomy): Bacteria > Bacillati > Actinomycetota > Actinomycetes > Micrococcales > Microbacteriaceae > Curtobacterium > Curtobacterium sp. NPDC087080. Next base: position 9,824 of record NZ_JBIUZP010000005.1, read on the forward strand.
GACGGCCTGGCGGTCGGCCACGTCGGCGATCAGCGCGAGCCCCCGGCGACCGACGGCCTCGACCTCGGCGACCGCGGCGTCGACACCGTCACGTCCACGGGCGAGGACGGCGACGTCCCACCCCCGGGCCGCGAGTTCGCGGACGGTCGCCCGCCCGAGTCCTGCCGAACCACCGGTCACCACTGCCACGCGCGTCATGCTGTCCGTTGTACGCAGGTCCGCGTGCACGCTGGTCCAGACGGTGTCCCCCGGGTGCTGTCCTGCCGCCGGGCTCGCGCAGCGGGCTCAGCCCACGGACCGCCGCCGTGCCGTCGCCAGGTGCGACCGCACGGGCAGCACCGACGGCTCCTCCTCCGGCGCCTGCGGCAGCGCCCCGAGCGAGAAGGACTCGACCACGTCCGGCCCGAACAGCACGCACACCGACGATCCGCCGAACTGGAAGTACCCGAGCTCGTCGCCCTTGCCGACCCGTGTACCGGCCTCGATCCCCTCGCCGATCACGCACGACGACACGTCGGACATCCCGACGAACACGACCGCGATCGTCCCGATGGTCGGATCGTCGGCGTCGATGAGCACGATTGCCCGGGTGGCGACGTGAGCCAGGTACCCCTGCGACAGCTGGGGCTCGGCGGCATCGGCGCCCTGCGAGGACGCCTCGGAGTAGTATGTGCCCGGCTCGACCCAGGCGCGCAGGACCGTCCCGGCCACCGGGCTGTGCCAGCGGTGGTACTCGAGCGCACTGAGGAAGGCCTGCCAGACGGTGCCGTCGACGAACAGGTCGGCCGTCTCGTCGCCGGCGAGCAGCTCCTCGACCGAGTACGGCTCGGCCTTCGCCCAGAACTCGTCGAGCCGGTGGACGCGGCTCGCGATCCGGTACGGGGTGGCCTCGCACGGGCTGACCACCACGGCGTCGTCGTCTGGTGATGCCACCGGCCGCTCACCGTCCCTGAAGCGCCGCGTGAAGAAGTCGTTCCACGACCCGAAGCCCCAGTGCTCGGCATCGGCGTCGTGCTCGAACCGGTCCATGCCGACCGCCCGCCGAGCGGCGTCGCTGCACCACCCGGAGGGCGCGTCGACGAGCACCTCGAGGGACTTGTCACTCGACAGGAAGTCGCACCACCCCTGCAGGATCGTCCGGAGCGCGTCGTTCACGCGCGGGTCCCGGTAGAAGGCGAAGCCCGCCGGGGTGGCCTTCGTCCAGTCGAGTACGCCGTCGAGCGGGGTCATCACCATCTGCTCGTCGCTGTACTCGGGCGCCGTCGTGACGACCTCGTCGACGAGTTCGAGCAGTTCCGCGAACGACTCGAGGTGCCGGTCCTGGTACGCACGACCGGCGGGGACCTGCTCGATCATCTGGTGTGCGTGCATGCGCAGGACGGGGTCGCCCTCGACGAGGTCACGGAGGGCCGAGACCGCCGGGTGCAGCGCCCGGTCGGGGTCGCGCTCCTGGTGGCGCTCGCGGCGGCCGCGGAGCCAGGCCTCGAGCCCGCTCTGGTCCTGCGGGAGCCATCCCGCGCGGCGTCGGACGTCCTGCTGCTGCGATGCACCGGTCACGTCTCAGACGGTACTCACGCACCGAGGATGCCGTCGCAGCTCCGAGGACGACGGAACCCCGCCGATCCGAGGATCGGCGGGGTTCCGTGGGATCGTGAACTGGTCAGCGTTCGACGGTGACCTCGGTCGTCGCGACCTTGTCCCACACGCTCGCGTGCGGATTCGTCTTGGCAAGGAACGTCAGCTTGTACCGGCCGGGTGCCTGGTAGACCTTCGCGGCGAAGTGGCCGTCATGCACGGCGTACTCACCGGCCCGCTTCCCGTTGACGAAGACCAGGACGGACTCGCCCGGGGCCGTACCCGTGTACGTGACGAAGCCCTCCGAGTCGAGCCGCAGCGAACCCGACTGGTCGACCGCGAGCTCGACGGGCGAGGTCTCGCCGTTGCCGTCGCCGGGCTGCTCGCCGCCGCCGCCGGGCTTGTCGCCGCTGTCACGGACGACGTAGCGGAGGGTGGTCTGGGTGACGGGTGCGCCGTGTTCGGTGGTGGAGAGGGCGATGGACGCGATCTGCCAGCCGGGGGTGGTGGCTGGGACGTCGACGGACCAGTGGCCGTCGTGGACCTCGGTGGTGGTGTCGGAGCCGTGCTCGAGGTCGCGGACGGTGATCCAGCCGCTGGAGGCGCGGCCGGAGAGGGTGACCTTGCCGTCCTTCGGGGTGAGTTCGGCGCCCTGCTGCTGGTCGAGGCGCAGCGATGCGGGGTCGACCTGCTCGCCGCCGCCGTTCCCGTCGCCGGGCTCGTCGCTGTCGTCGCGGACGACGTAGCGCAGGACGGTGCGGGCGAGGGGGGCACCCTGTTCGGTGTTGGAGAGGGCGATGAGCGCGTACTGGGGGCCGGTGGCGGCGGGGATGTCGACGCTCCAGCGGCCGTTCTGGACCTGGGCGGTGGCGAGGATCTGCTCGTTGCCCCCGCGAATGGTGACCCAGCCACTGGAGGCGCGACCGGAGAGGGTGACCTTGCCGTCCTTCGGGGTGAGTTCGGCGCCCTGCTGCTGGTCGAGGCGCAGCGATGCGGGGTCGGCCTGCTCGCCGCCGCCGTTCCCGTCGCCGGGCTTGTCGCCGCCGCCGTTCCCGTCACCGGGCTTACCGCCGCCGGAGCCTTCGCCGGAGCCGCTGTCGGTGGCTCCGAACGTGTAGTGGTCGTCGGACTCGAGCGATTCCTTCGCACCGAGCACCTGCTTCGCCCGCACCTGGTTGTCACCCGCGCGGAACTCGACGGGGACCGTGGCGACACCGTCACCCGAGGCCGTGACGACCTCCGACCGGCCGTTCGAGACGACCGTCACCTCGGCGCCCGGGAGCGCTTCGTACCGCATCTCGTGGACGAACTGGCCGTGTGCGACCGCACGGGCGATCTCCTCGAGGCGCCGCTCCGAGCTGAGGTCGAGCGGCGCGGACAGGGGGAGCTCGCGGAAGTCGAGATCGACCACGCGGACCGTCGACGACTGCCCGGTGTCCACCGCGTACCGCGCGGTGTCCTGACCGTTCGGCTTCACCTGGAAGACAATCGGCTTCTGCGGATCGCCGCTCTTCGCGTCGACGGCCTCGCCCGACGGGTCCAGCAGGCGCACGACCGTCGGCGCGTCGACGGTGACGCGCACCTCGACCCACTGCAGGGCACCGACCCGCTGAGGCGCCTGCTGGACGTCGGTGATGGCGGTACTGGTCTTCTTCGCAGACGATGCGACCTGACGAGCGTGGTGCTCGGGCGCGGCGAACGCGCCGGAGCTCGCAGCGCCGACGACGATGCAGCTCGCGAGGACCACGGCGGACCCGACGGTCAGTGGGCGGAGGTTCATGCTGTTCCCTTTCAGAGATCCAACGGACCCCAGAAGGTTACGTATGTAGAATACACAATTCTGTTGACCTGCCGAATGCGATGCTCAACGCCCTCGCCCGAACCGCGTGGTCACCCCCGGCGAGTACAGCACCGAGTCCGGTTCCAGCCCGGACAGCCCGAAGGGCAGCCCCGCAGCCGCCACCAGGTCGTCCCGCAGCGACACGAGGGACGCCCGGTGCAGCGGCCACGCCTCGTGCTCGTTCGGCCAGTACCGCGTCGCGCCCACCCGCCGCACGTGCATGCCCCACCGCGCCGTCAGGAACGTCTCGAGTGGTGTCGGCTCCTCGACGACGTCCCCCACGCGCACGTCGAAGGCTGATCGCAGGTGCGTCCCGTGCCGCCGCATCGCGTACCCGACCCGGTCGTCGGTCCTCCGGATCGCCGCGTGCGCCCACCAGTACGGCAGACCCGTCGCCACCCGCGCGCCGACCGTCGGCAGCAGCTTCCCTGCGTCGAGCGACAGGAACGCGACACCCCGCCGGCCCTGGTCGTCGCGCGTGTAGACCCGCACGTTGACCTCGACGAAGTCGCCGACGCTGCCGGCTCGGCCGAGCCGACCGAGCGGCGGGAAGCGCGTGTCCGTGAACCGGAACCCGATGAGGCCCACCCACGTGGTGACCCCGTCGTCCGTCCCGTCGAGCGCCATCGTGTCCGGGAAGGCCCCGTCGGGCAGCAGCGGTGCCACCGCCGACACGTCGACGCGCCAGTGCACGAACACCACGTCGAGCCAGTCCTGCGAGATCCACGGCACACCGCGCAGGGGCGGCGCCTCCGGCGAGACGGCCGGGAGGCCCCGCTCGCCCCCGTCAGGCCGTCCGGCGGTCACGAGACGGTCCCGTCGGTCGCGCGCGCAGCGTCCGGCACGTCGTCCCACCCCTGCTGCGGGGTGTCGCAGGTCCCGCGGAACACGTACTGCGACGGGCGCTTCCGCTCGCTCGACGTCCAGTCGATCGCGGGCCGTCGACGCTCCGGCGGCAGGTACCCGATCCGGTACACGGCCATCAGCTCGAACTCCGGCGGGACCCGCAGCAGCCCCTCGATCTCCTCCCACGCGCCGGGAGTCTCCATCGGGAAGGACACGAACTGGATCCCGAGGCCGAGCTCGGTCGTGGCGAGCCAGACGTTCTCCATCGCAGCGCCCATGCTGAACACCGAGTAGAAGCCCGAGAGCTCCTCCTTCCGGTACTCGTGCCGGTCGAGCAGCACGCCGAGCAGCAGCGGCGACCCGGCGACGAGCTTCCGGTTCTCCTCGCCGAGGGTCTGCGGCACCCGGAGCGTGTTCATGAGCAGCTGCCCGCGCTTCGTGAACACCTGCTTCGTGAAGGGCTTGAGCGGCCCGGGGAGCTTGTCGAACAGCATCCCGTCGCGCCGCTCGTCCATCTCGGCCTGCGAGAACCGGAAGTACGGCTTGTACCGCTCGAAGAACGTGCCCGCCGCCATCGTCCGGGTCATCGAGCGACCGCTGATCTCGGCGACGCGGTCGATCGTCGGGCGCTCCTCGACCAGGACGAACCGCCACGGCTGGCTGTTGAGCTGCGAGGGTGCCCGTCCGGCGAGCTCCATGAGCAGCCGCTGGTGTTCCTCGGACACCGGGTCGGGCAGGAACGCCCCGTTGGTCGTGCGTCGGCGTCGGATGGCCTCGAAGAGCTCCACGTGCGTCCCTCGTGTCTCGTGGTCGTGGTCAGCGCCGAGCGAGCAACGCCCCCAGGTAGGACGGTGCGGCGACGACCGCGACTCTCCAGTGTGCTCCGGAGCGGGGGTTCGTGCGTGGAGCGAGTGCGAGGGGCACCAGGGCCGGCAGCAGGAAGAGTGCCGAGCGGTCGCGGGTCCAGACGGGGGTGGTCGCGGCGACGCCGGTCAGGGTCGCGGTGACGACGAAGAGGCCGTGGTGCACGACGCGGAGCTTCTTCGTCCGGATGATCCGGACCGCGACGGCGGTGCCCCAGAGGCAGTTCGCGACGTACGCGACGGCGGCCGCGGTGACCAGGCGGCGGGCCGCCGGCCGACGTGCGGGGGCCGCGCCGCGCCTCCAGGCCGTCATCCCGATCCCCACGACCGCGACCCTCAGGCGGACTCGCGGCTGACCAGCTTGGACAGGACGATCGCGCTGCGGGTGTGGTCCACCTGCGGGGCCAGGCGCACCCGGTCGAGCGCCAGCTCGAGCGCCGGCAGGTCCCGCGACCGCATGTGCACCACGGCGTCGGCGCTGCCCGTGACCGTGCCCGCGTCGACGACCTCGGGGACGGTGTCGAGCAGCGTGCGGAGCTCGTCGGGTGAGACCGTGCCGCGGCAGTACAGCTCGACCCAGGCCTCGGTGCCGCGGTCCTCGACCGCGGGGTCGACCTTGATCGTGAAGCCCTGGATGACCCCGTCGGCGACCAGGCGATCCACCCGACGCTTGACCGCGGACGCGGAGAGTCCGACCACCGACCCGATGTCGCCGTAGCCGGCTCGGGCGTTCTCCCGGAGCTGGTCCAGGATGCGGTGGTCGAGCGTGTCCATGTTCGTCAATCGTACGCGGGGTTCTTGCGAGCCGGGTGCGTCCGACGCAGGAATCGTGCGTCACCCGAACGGGTGCCACGCGCTCGTGGACGGGGTACTGCACCGACCGGACCGTTCGTGCAAGACTCTGGGCAGGCGTCGACCTGGTCCGCCTCCGGCGAGTGAGCCTGCGTCTCGTCGGAGCTCTCCCGTGGTGGTTCCTGGCAGGCTCGGGCCAGAAGTCCCAGGAGGACTGATGTCGAACACCGCAACCGAACCGCAGGCCGCACCGGCCCGTGTCGCCACGAAGCGCACGATCCTGATGTGCAAGCCGACGCACTACACGGTCAGCTACCGGATCAACCCGTGGATGCACCCCGAGGAGCCGACCGACACGTCGAAGGCCGTCGAGCAGTGGCAGTCGCTCGTCGACGTCTACGAGCAGCTCGGCTTCGACATCTCGTACATCGAGCCGATCGAGGGCCTGCCGGACATGGTCTACGCGGCCAACGGCGGCTTCGTGCTCGACGGCGTCGCGTACGGCGCGAAGTTCCAGTACCCCGAGCGCCAGCCCGAGGGCCCCGCGTACATGGACTGGTTCCGCAGCGCCGGCCTGACCGTCGCCGAGCCCGAGGAGACCAACGAGGGCGAGGGTGACTTCCTGCTCATCGGCGACACCATCTTCGCCGGTACCGGCTTCCGCTCGGACAGCACCTCGCACGAGGAGCTCGCCCGCATCTACGGCCGCGAGGTCGTCACCCTGAAGCTCATCAACCCGAGCTTCTACCACCTCGACACCGCCATCGCCGTGCTCGACCCGGAGCCCGACGCGTCCGGCCGTTCGAACATCGCCTACCTCGAGAGCGCCTTCGACGAGGCCTCGCTGGTGATCCTGCGCGAGCGCTTCCCGGACGCGATCATCGCGACCGAGGAGGACGCCGCGATCCTCGGCCTCAACTCGTACTCCGACGGCTACAACGTCGTGATCGCCTCGCGCGCTGTCCGGTTCGCCGAGCAGCTGCGCGAGAAGGGCTACAACCCGATCGGCGTCGACCTGTCCGAGCTCCTGCTCGGCGGCGGCGGCGTGAAGTGCTGCACGCTCGACCTGCACCCCGTCGGCACCGGCACCTCGGTCGCGCGGTAGCCGTGAGCACCGCGACCGGAGCCGGTACCCACACGGGTGCCGGCGCGTCCGGCGACGCCGCCACCGCCGCACGCGGTGGTGCCACCGCCGCTGCGCTCGCCGTCGAGGACCGCTCCCTCGCCCACAACTACAGCCCGCTGCCGGTCGTCATCGCGTCCGGCCAGGGAGCGTGGGTGACCGACGTCGACGGCAAGCGCTACCTGGACGGACTCGCCGCGTACTCCGCGGTGAACTTCGGCCACGGCAACCCCCGGCTGCTCGACGCCGCCCGGGCCCAGCTCGACCGGGTGACCCTGACGAGCCGCGCGTTCGTGAACGACCGCCTCGGCCCGTTCGCCGCCGCTCTGGCGTCGTTGACCGACACCGAACTCGTGCTCCCGATGAACACCGGTGCCGAGGCCGTCGAGTCGGCGATCAAGGTCTCCCGCGCCTGGGGCTACCGGGTCAAGGGCGTGCCGGCGGGGCAGGCCACGATCGTCGTCGCGTCCGGGAACTTCCACGGCCGCACCACGACGATCGTCTCGTTCTCGGACGACCCCTCGGCCCGCGAGGACTTCGGGCCGTACACGCCCGGCTTCCGGACGGTGCCGTACGGCGACGCTCTCGCGCTCAGGGAGGCGATGGACGAGACCGTCGTCGCCGTGCTGCTCGAGCCGATCCAGGGCGAGGGCGGGGTCGTCATCCCGCCCTCCGACTACCTGCCGGCCGTGCGCGGGATCTGCGACGAGTTCGGCGCGCTGTTCGTCGCCGACGAGATCCAGTCCGGCCTCGGGCGGACCGGGCACACCCTCGCCGTCCAGCGCGTCGACGTCCGCCCCGACCTCGTCACGCTCGGCAAGGCCCTCGGCGGCGGGATCGTCCCGGTCTCCGCGGTCGTCGGCTCCCGCGAGGTGCTCGGCGTCCTGCGTCCGGGCGAGCACGGGTCGACGTTCGGCGGGAACCCGCTCGCGGCCGCCGTCGGGTCCGAGGTCGTCGCCATGCTCGGCGAGGGCACCTTCCAGCAGCGCGCGCTCGACGGGGAACCGCTGCTCCGCGGGCTGCTCGACGAGCTCGTGGGACACGGCGTGGTCTCGCACCGCGTCGCCGGCCTGTGGGCGGGGATCGACATCGACCCCGCGCTCGGCACCGGCAAGGAGATCGCGCACGACCTGGCCGACCGGGGCGTGCTCGTGAAGGACACGCACGGGTCGACCATCCGCTTCGCGCCGCCGCTCGTCGTCACCGACGACGAGGTGCGCCTGGCGATCGGGACCCTCGGCGAGGTGCTGGCCGCGCGCTAGACGCGACCACCTGTCGGACGGGAGGCGCGTGGCGGGTCCGCCACGCGCCTCCCGTCCGTCTGCGCCCGGGTCGCGCCCGTGCCGGCCGTCGCGCCGTTCGGCACAACGGGAAGCACGTCGCGCCACGCGGTTCCGCGGCGCGACGTGCTTCCGGTTGTGCACCGGCACGTCGTGCCGCGTGCCGCGCCGCGCGTCACGCGCACGCGGTCGCAGAGCGCGCCGTCGCGTCAGCGCACCTGCCACCGCTCCACGAGCTGGTCCATCAGCCCGTCGAGCCGCTCGTCCGTCACCTGGCGCGACGGGTCGGCGTCGAACCACGCGACGATCTCCCGCGCGCCCTGCCGGATCGAGGTCGTCTGTGCGAACTCCGGCACGAGCGTCTGCACCTTCGTGTTGTCGAAGACCGACGTGTTCGCCTTGTCCCCGAGCAGGCTCGCACCCCAGTCGGCGTCGAGCGCGTCGATCGCATCGCTCGGCACGTGCACGATCTGCAGGTCGTCGACCACCGCCGCCGCCGCGAGCTCGTGCGCGATGCGGTCCCAGGTCGGTGCCTCGTCGCCGGTGATGTGGAAGGCCTCGCCGATCGCCTCGGCCCGGTCGAGCAGCCCCACGAAGCCGACCGCGAAATCGCGCGCGTGCGTGATCGTCCACAGCGAGCTGCCGTCCCCGCACACCACGACCGGCTTCCCCGCGCGCATCCGCCCGAGCACCGTCCACCCGCCGGAGAACGGCACGAGCGTCTCGTCGTAGGTGTGCGACGGCCGGATGATCGTCATCGGGAAGTCGTCCTCGCGGTACGCCTCCACGAGCAGGTCCTCGCACGCGATCTTGTCGCGCGAGTACTGCCAGAACGGGTTCTTCAACGGTGTCGACTCGGTGATCGGCAGGTGCGTCGCGGGCGTCTGGTACGCCGAGGCCGACGAGATGAAGACGTACTGGTTCGTCCGACCGGTGAACACCTCGATGTCCCGTTGCACCTGGTCGGGCGTGAACGCCACGAAGTCGATGACGACGTCCCAGTGCTGGTCGCCGATCGCGGCTTCCAGCGCGGTGCGGTCCGACACGTCGGCCTGGAGGCGCGTCACGGCATCCGGGATCGGCCGCTTGTCCGTCGCGCCCCGGTTGAGCACGGTGACGTCGAACCCCTGCTCGACGGCTTCGCGGACGCACGCGGCGCTGATGATGCCGCTGCCGCCGATGAACAGCACGCTCGGTCCCGACATGGATGCTCCTTCGCTCCCGGCGGTGCCGCTGTGCACCGCGCCCCTGCGATCCTGCCCCTCAGCCGCTGGGTCGGGCATCGAGTACCGCGCCGAGCGACGTCACGTCCGCCGCCCACTCGGCGGCCATGGGGTGGACCCAGCCGAGCAGGTCGAGTGCGTCGTCGAGGCCGCGGCGGAGGTCCCGCTGGTGGATCGGCTCGTGGTGGGCGGCGCGGTTCCGGGCCAGGTGCAACCGGTGCATGCGTCCTTCCACCTCGCGACGCCGGGAACGCAGGTCGACCGGACCGCGCGGGAACGCCCGGTGCAGATCGGGAACCCAGAGCGACGCATGGTACCGGGAGCTGAGGAGGTACCTCCAGAAGCCGAAGCTCAGCTCGGCCAGGACCCGATCATGCCGTCCGCTGGCTCCGCCGCGTGCCGCGCGTTCCTTCGCCTTGTCGACGTCGTGCCTTCCCCGCGGGTCGAGCGGTGCCGCGTCGAGCCAATCGCCTGCGCGCCTGCGGTTCGCCCACGATGTGAGCTCGCGATCCATCGCGTTCCGACTGACGACTTCGACAGCCGCGGTCAGTTCCATCACGCCCGCCGCGACGCGGACGTTCCACTCGTACAACCGCATCGCGCCGGATCGGGTCCGAGTCGCACGCAGGTAGGAAGCCAGCCTCGCCTCGGTCAGCAGCTCGACGATGACGGCATCCCGTTCTTCTGCTCCTTCCCCCAGACCTGCCTCCCCTGTACACTTGTCCACGAAGACCCCGGAACGATCCCTGGCTCAGGCCACATCGCCGGGGTTTCGTCTCGTCACCGGACAACTGATACTTCACCGTATCCCATGCGAGGCGAACGGTGGAAGGGGCCCGGGCGTCGCGGACTACCGTCACGGTCGGGGCGCACCGACGCGCTCCACGACAGGAGTGACACGCACATGGAGTACCGCTACCTCGGCAACTCGGGCCTCAAGGTGTCCGAGATCACCTACGGCAACTGGCTCACCCACGCATCCCAGGTCGAGAACGACGCGGCGATCGCCTGCGTCCGGGCCGCGCTCGACGTCGGCATCTCGACCTTCGACACCGCCGACGTCTACGCGAACACCGGCGCCGAGACCGTCCTCGGCGAAGCACTCAAGGGGGAGCGTCGTCAGTCCCTCGAGATCGCCACGAAGGTCTTCGGTCCCACCGGCCCGAAGGGGCACAACGACACCGGGCTGAGCCGGAAGCACATCCTCGAGTCGATCGACGGGTCGCTCGAGCGGCTGCAGACCGACTACGTCGACCTGTACCAGGCACACCGCTTCGACCACGAGACCCCGCTCGAGGAGACGATGCAGGCCTTTGCCGACGTCGTTCGGCAGGGCAAGGTCCTGTACGTCGGCGTCTCGGAGTGGACCGCGGACCAGCTCCGGGCCGGCGCGGCACTGGCGAAGGACCTCGGTTTCCAGCTCATCTCGAACCAGCCGCAGTACTCGGCGCTCTGGCGGGTCATCGAGGGCGAGGTCGTCCCCGCGTCGAAGGAGCTCGGGATCTCGCAGATCGTCTGGTCGCCGATCGCCCAGGGGGTCCTGACCGGCAAGTACCAGCCCGGCCAGCCGCTGCCGGAGGGCTCGCGTGCCACCGACGACAAGGGCGGCGCGAAGATGATCGAGCGGTTCATGAACGACGAGACGCTGTCGGCGGTGCAGGAGCTGAAGCCGATCGCGGACGAGCTCAGCCTGTCGATGGCGCAGCTCGCGGTGGCCTGGGTGCTGCGGAACGAGAACGTGGCGTCGGCGATCATCGGCGCCTCGCGTCCGGAGCAGGTGCACGACAACGCCGGCGCGGCCGGGGTGCAGATCCCTGCCGAGCTGATGTCCCGCATCGACGACGCTCTCGGGTCGGTCGTCGAGCGTGACCCGGCGAAGACGAACGACAGCAGCCCGAAGACCCGCGAGGCCTGAGGCCGCGAAGCGCCGGCGGCGCCGGCGGCGCCGGCGCTCGGACGGCTCGCGGTCAGCACAATGGGAAGCACGTCGCGCCAGGGAAGTCCGTGGCGCGACGTGCTCCCGGTTGTGCGCGAGCAGGTCGAGCCACCGAAGTGCGACGAGCGACGGGCGCACCGGCCGGGAACGCAAAAGAGCCCCTCACTCTCGTGAGGGGCTCTTCACCGTGGCTGGACACGGCATCGATCCGTGGACCTTTCGATTTTCAGTCGAACGCTCTACCAACTGAGCTATCCAGCCGTGGCGACCCTGACGGGACTTGAACCCGCGACCTCCGCCGTGACAGGGCGGCACGCTAACCAACTGCGCTACAGGGCCATATTGTGTTGTGTTCGGTGTCGTACTGCTGCTTGCTCACTCACGTGGAGTGACCCCAACGGGATTCGAACCCGTGCTGCCGCCGTGAAAGGGCGGTGTCCTAGGCCACTAAACGATAGGGCCGCAAGCTGCGCCGTGCGCTACCGGGAGTCAAGCATACGGACGGTCCGCGTGATGCACAAATCGAACGCCCCCGAGCGTGCATCCCCGGCGTGTCGCGCCCTGCCGATGCTGCTCGGGCCATGGTCCGGTGCGACCATCGTGGGCGGCCTGGACCCTCGCTCGGGGGTGTCCCTGCCGTGACCCGTGTTGTTACTGTTGCGTCTGTTGACAGTGTGGCGTGTCCGAGCCTCGCCGCACCGTTACGAGATCGAGACCATGTCGCCTGCACCCCACCGCATCCCCAGCTCCCGCCGCCGCGTCCTCGCCGCCGCGGTCGCCGTTGTGCTCTCCGCCGGGGCCCTCGCCGCGGTCGGCCCGGTCGCCGCGGCCTCGGCCACGAGCTACCCCAGCTGGTCGGACGTCGAGCAGGCGAAGGCATCGAAGGACGCCCAGCAGGCCAAGGTCACCGAGATCAAGGCGCTCCTCCAGGACCTGACCGCGAAGGCATCGGCCGCGCAGCAGGAGTCCGAGGCGGCCGGCACGGCGTACCAGACGGCGCAGACGAAGTACGACGCCGCGACCCTCGAGCAGCAGACGCTGCAGCAGCAGGCGGATGCAGCAGACCGCACGGCGAAGCGCTCGGAGGAGCAGGCCGGGCAGCTCGCCGCGCAGCTCGGTCGCGCCAGCGCGAACGACGTGACGACCGACATCCTCACGCACCCGTCCGACTCCGGCGACCTGCTCTACGAGCTCGGCGCGATGTCGAAGCTCACCGAGCAGGCCGACGGCATCTACTCGCAGGCCTCGCAGGACCGCGGGGTCGCGCAGGGCCTCGCCGACCGCTCCGAGCAGGCCAAGGAGGCCCTCGGCGCCCTCGCCGACGCGGCCCAGGCGAAGATGCAGGCCGCCCAGGACGCCGCTGATCGCGCGCAGACCGCCGTCGACGCGCAGGCGGACAACAAGTCCCGGCTCGAGGCCCAGCTCACCCTCTTGACCACGAACGCGCAGGACGTCGAGGCGGCGTACGACAAGGGCGTCGCCGAGGCGAAGGCGCAGGAGGCCGCCCGGGCAGCTGCGGCGGCGCAGGCAGCAGCGCAGGCCGGGGCGACGAGCCAGGGCGGCACGGGTGGCGGTGCGCCGAACTCCTCCGGCTGGGTCCGTCCCGCCGGCGGGTACCAGACGAGCCCCTACGGCTACCGCGTCGACCCGTACACGCACAACCGGGCACTGCACGCCGGTGTCGACCTCGCGCCCGCCTGCTACGCCCCGATCTACGCCGCCCACTCGGGCACGGTGACGTTCGCCGCGAACGGCGGCGGCTACGGCAACGAGGTCGTGCTGGACAACGGCGGCGGCATCTCCACCGCCTACGGGCACATCGTCGACGGCGGCATCCTCGTCTCCGTCGGGCAGCACGTCGAGGCCGGGCAGCAGATCGCGAAGATCGGCTCCACCGGCTGGTCGACGGGGTGCCACCTCCACTTCGAGACCCGGGTGAACGGTTCCGCCGTCGACCCGGTCCCCTTCATGGCAGCGCGGGGGATCTCGGTATGAGCAACAGCGCCGTCGAGAGGCCCTGAGCCAGACATGAAGCCCTCCTCCCGCACCCTGTCCGGCTGCACCGCGGTCGTCGCCGTCCTCGGCATCGGCCTGTCGGTCGTCGTCGCCGGACCCGCGCAGGCAGCCCCGTCCGCCCCGAGCTGGGACGACGTGCGCCAGGCGAAGGCCGACACCGCGCAGGCCCAGTCGACCGTGGACGAACTGAGCGCTCGACTGCAGACGCTGCAGGACGCCGCGGACAGCGCCGAGGTCTCGGAGCTCCAGGCGGCGCAGGACTACGCGATGGCGGTGTCGCAGCAGCAGGAGGCGCAGGCGTCCCTCGACGACCTGACGGCACAGGCGAAGCGCGCCGAGCAGCGGGCGGACGAGTCGGCGGCCCAGGTCGCGGGGCTCGTCGTGGAGCTCTCCCGCACCGGTGGCGGCGACCTGTCGACCTCGATGCTCGTCGATGCCTCGGATGCGAAGGACCTGCTGTACCGCGTGGGGACGGTCTCGCACCTCTCCGAGCGGTCGGCCCGGGTGCTCGCCCAGGCGCAGACCGACCAGAACACCGTCGAGTCGATCGCCGCACAGCAGTCGGCGGCGACGAAGGCCCTCGCCGCGGCGACGTCGAAGTCCGAGCGGGCGCTCGACGAGGCCAACGACGCCTCGGCCTCGGCCCGGGCCAGCGTGCAGCAGCAGCAGGACAAGCAGTCCGAGGTGCTCGACCAGCTGGCGTTCCTCAAGGGCACGAGCAAGGCGACCGAGACGGCGTACTGGAACGAGCAGCAGGCGGCACGCGCTGAGCAGCAGCTCGCCGCCCGGACCGCCGCAGCGTCCCGGGACACCGCGTCCGCCGGCAGCACCGACCCCGCGTCGCCGTCCGTGCCGTCCCGCCCGAGCACGAGCCAGCCGAGCACGAGCCAGCCCAGCACGACGCAGCCGAACACGAGCCCGTCGCGCCCGAGCACCACGCAGCCGAACACGACCCCGTCACGCCCTGCTCCTGCGCCGGCGCCCGCGCCTGCTCCGGCGCCGGCTCCCGCACCCGCCCCGGCGCCTGCCCCCAAGCCGGTCTCGAGCCCGTCGAAGGCCGCCGGCGCCATCGCGTACGCGCGGAACCAGCTCGGCAAGGCGTACCTGCTGGGCGGCGCGGGCCCGAACACCTGGGACTGCTCCGGCCTCGTGATGATGGCGTACAACTCGCAGGGCATCGCGACCGGCGGCCACAACGTCGTCTGGCAGTACAACCACTTCAAGTCGGTCGGGCGGCTCGTCCCGCTGTCGCAGCGGCAGCCCGGCGACATCCTCTTCTACTCGTCGAACGGCAGCGTCTCCGGCGCCTACCACGACAGCATCGTCACGAGCTACGGCACGATGGTCGAGGCCGCCCGCCCCGGCGTCGGCGTGGTCGAGCGCGGCATCTGGCTGCCGAACCAGCTCCTGCCGTACGTCGGCCGCCCGAGCGGCTCGGTCTAGCCCGAGCGACCCGCAACGAGCGACCCGCCGACTCGCAACGAGCGACCCGCAACCCTCGATCGGGACCCCGACCCAGCACGAACGACGGCGCCCGCACTCCCCGAGGGGAGCGCGGGCGCCGTCGTCGTGTGTGCGAGCGTCAGTGACCGGCGGGCACGTACGCGGCCTGGCCGGCCTGCACGATGCGCTCGGCCTCGGCGGCGTCGCCCCAGCCCTCGGCCTTGACCCACTTGTTCGGCTCGAGGTCCTTGTAGCGCTCGAAGAAGTGCGCGATCTCGGCCTTGGTCTGCTCCGGAACGTCCGAGATGTCCTGGATGTGTGCCCAGCGCGGGTCCTTGGCGGGGACGACGAGGACCTTCTCGTCGTTGCCGGCCTCGTCGCTCATCTTGAAGACGCCGACCGGGCGGACCTTCACGCCGACACCCGGGAACGTCGGGAACTCGAGCAGCAGCAGCGCGTCCACGGGGTCGCCGTCGTCGGCCAGGGTCTTCTCGAAGAACCCGTAGTCGGTCGGGTACACGAACGAGGTGAACAGCACGCGATCGAGGTACACACGACCGGTCTCGTGGTCGACCTCGTACTTGTTGCGGCTGCCCTTGGGGATCTCGACGACGACGTCGTACGCGGTCATGGTGCGCTCCTGGTCTCATGTGCGGGAAGAAAGCGCGGCTAACGTTACCGGGTGAACACTCCGCGTCCCCGGTTGGACCCGGCCGTCGCCGCGACCCGGCTGGCGGTCCGCACGCTGCTGTCCCGGGCGCGTGACGAGGGACTGCTGCACCCGGGCGACCTGGTCACCGTCGCGCTGAGCGGCGGAGCGGACTCGCTCGCGCTCGCCGCGGCCACCGCGTTCGAGGCGCCGAAGCACGATCTCCGGGCCGGCGCGGTCGTGGTCGACCACGCGCTCCAGGCGGGCAGCGAGGCGGTGGCGAGCCGCGCCTCCAGGACGGCTGCGTCGCTGGGTCTCGACCCGGTGACGGTCCGCCGGGTCGCGGTCGGCTCCGACGGCGGTCCGGAGGGCGCCGCCCGGGAGGCACGGCACACCGCGATCGCGCAGGTCGCCGCCGACACGGGCTCGCCCCTGGTGCTGTTCGGGCACACGCTCGACGACCAGGCGGAGACGGTGCTGCTCGGCCTGCTGCGCGGCAGCGGGCCGGACGCGCTGTCCGGCATGCCACCGCTGGTGCGGCGGACCGCCGGACCGGCCTACGGCCGTCCGCTCCTCGGCGTCCGACGGCACACCACGCGGCAGGCGACCGTCGCCGCCGGACTCGTGCCGTGGGACGACCCGCAGAACGACGACCCCGCGTACGCCCGCGTGCGGGTGCGGACCGCACTCATGCCCGTGCTGGAGCGCGAGCTCGGCGCCGGGATCCCCGAGGCGCTCGCCCGGACGGCCGAGCAGCTCCGCGAGGACGCCGCGGCGCTCGACCACTTCGCCGAGGAGATGGCGGAGGACCTCGCCGAGCACTCCGAGGCGGGCATCTCGCTGTCCGTGCCCGAGCTGCAGGCGAACCCGCCGGCGCTCCGGCAGCGACTCGTGCGGCTGGCCGTCGAGGGGGAGTTCGGGGTGACGCTGTCGCGGACGCAGACCCTCGAGGTCTGCCGACTGGTCACCGACTGGCGGGGGCAGGGACCGATCGACCTGCCGGGTGTGCGTGCCGCTCGGGACGGCGACCGGCTGGCGTTCAGCGCCCCGTCCTGACGGTTACCCTGGACCGGTGGAACTCTCCGACGTCCAGGCAGACCTGTCCGAAGTGCTCTTCACCCCCGAGCAGATCGACGAGAAGCTCGCCGAACTCGCCGCGGTGGTCGACCGTGACTACGCGGGCAAGGACCCGCTGCTCGTCGGCGTGCTGAAGGGCGCCGTCATGGTCATGGCGGACTTCTCGCGGCACCTGAAGATGCAGGCCCGCATGGACTGGATGGCGGTCTCGTCGTACGGCTCCGGCACGAAGTCGTCCGGCGTCGTGCGGATCCTCAAGGACCTCGACACCGACCTGCACGGCCGCGACGTCATCATCGTCGAGGACATCATCGACTCCGGCCTGACGCTGTCCTGGCTCAAGCAGAACCTCGAGTCCCGCGGCGCCGCGAGCGTCGAGATCGTCGCGCTGCTCCGCAAGCCCGAGGCCGCCAAGGTCGAGGTCGACGTGAAGTACGCCGGCTTCGAGATCCCCGACGCCTTCGTGGTCGGCTACGGCCTGGACTTCGACGAGCGCTACCGCAACTTGCGGGGCATCGGCGTGCTCGCGCCGCACGTCTACTCCTGAGGTCCGCCGGGCCGTCCCGACAGCCGGACGGCCCGTACGGCTCCCTCCGGGCACGGGTGGAGTTCGCCCGCAGAGGACACCCATTCTCGCCACAGAGTCACCGCCGTATGCTGACCTCCACGCAACTCCGGCAGAGAAAGGTGTCGGGCCCTCGCGCCCGGATCACATGAACTTCAAGCGCATCTTCCGCGGCCCGTACCTCTACGTGCTCATCGCGCTGGTCGGCATCTTCATCGGCTGGAGCGTCATCGCGCAGTCCGGCACGCAGCAGATCGACACCCAGAAGGGTCTCGAGCAGCTCGCCGACGGCAAGGTCTCGTCCGTGGTCGTCAACTCGACCGAACAGCGCGTCGACCTCACGCTGAAGGACGGCAACGCGAAGGAGCAGTTCTACTACTCCACACCGCGCGGCGAAGAGGTCATCAAGGCCGTCAACGACGCCAACCTGCCCGACGGGTACAACGACACCGTGCAGCAGGGCAACTGGTTCCTGTCGCTCCTCGGCATCATCCTGCCGTTCCTGATCATCGGTGCCCTGTTCTGGTTCCTGCTCTCGAGCGCCCAGGGCGGCGGCTCGAAGGTCATGCAGTTCGGCAAGTCCCGCGCGAAGATGAACAACAAGGAGAACCCGCAGGTCTCCTTCGCCGACGTCGCCGGCTCGGACGAGGCGATCGAGGAGCTCCACGAGATCAAGGAGTTCCTGCAGGAGCCCGCGAAGTTCCAGGCCGTCGGCGCGAAGATCCCGAAGGGCGTGCTGCTGTACGGCCCTCCCGGTACCGGCAAGACCCTGCTCGCACGTGCCGTCGCGGGCGAGGCCGGCGTGCCGTTCTACTCGATCTCCGGTTCGGACTTCGTCGAGATGTTCGTCGGTGTCGGTGCGAGCCGTGTCCGCGACCTCTTCGAGCAGGCCAAGCAGAACGCCCCCGCGATCGTCTTCATCGACGAGATCGACGCCGTGGGTCGCCACCGTGGTGCCGGCATCGGCGGCGGCAACGACGAGCGCGAGCAGACGCTGAACCAGCTCCTCGTCGAGATGGACGGCTTCGACGGCAAGACGAACGTCATCCTGATCGCCGCGACGAACCGTCCCGACGTCCTCGACCCCGCGCTCCTGCGTCCGGGCCGCTTCGACCGCCAGATCGGCGTCGATGCCCCGTCGCTCGGTGGCCGCAAGCAGATCCTCGAGGTGCACGCGAAGGGCAAGCCGCTCGCCGCGAGCGTCGACCTCGAGCTCCTCGCCCGCAAGACGCCCGGCTTCACGGGGGCCGACCTGGCGAACGTCCTCAACGAGGCCGCCCTGCTGACCGCCCGCTCGAACGCGCAGCTCATCGACAACCGTGCGCTGGACGAGGCCGTCGACCGCGTCATGGCCGGTCCGCAGCGCCGCACGCGCATCATGTCCGACCAGGAGAAGCTGATCACGGCGTACCACGAGGGTGGTCACGCCCTCGCCGCCGCCGCGATGCGCCACACCGACCCGGTCACGAAGATCACGATCCTGCCGCGCGGTCGTGCCCTCGGCTACACCATGGTGCTCCCGCTCGAGGACAAGTACTCCGTGACCCGCAACGAGCTCCTCGACCAGCTCACCTACGCCATGGGTGGCCGTGTCGCCGAGGAGATCGTGTTCCACGACCCGACCACGGGAGCGTCGAACGACATCGAGAAGGCAACGTCGACCGCACGCAAGATGGTGACCGAGTACGGCATGAGCCGTGCGGTCGGTTCCGTCAAGCTCGGTTCGGGTTCCAGCGAGCCGTTCGTCGGTCGCGAGATGGGCGGCAGCAGCGGTCGCGACTACTCGGAGAACATCGCCGAGACGGTCGACGCCGAGACCCGTGCCCTGCTCGAGGCCGCGCACGACGAGGCCTACCAGGTGCTCAACGACAACCGCGACATCCTCGACCGCCTGGCCGGCGAGCTCCTCGAGAAGGAGACGCTGGACGCGCCGGAGCTCGTCGAGATCTTCAAGGACGTCCGCAAGCTCCCGGAGCGCCCGCAGTGGCTCTCGAGCGACCGTCGGCCGGTGTCGAACCTGCCCGCGATCGAGTTCCCGGGCAAGGCCGCGTCGACCGCGGCGGAGCAGGGCGACACCGAGTCGTCGTCGAAGCCCCGTCGCCGCCCGTTCGGCAACCCCGGTATCGCCCCCGCGTAGGCCGGCATGACCGACCTGCCGACGAGACGCTCGCGTCGCCTCGCCGAGGCGGACCACGCGCGCGCCGCCCAACAGGCGGCGCGCGCTGCCGCGGCGGAACCGCCGACCGTCGCGATCGACCTCCGTGCACCGGCTCCGGTGCCGGAGATCGTGACCGGTCGTCGGCGCGACCGCACCCCGAGCGGTGCCGCTGGCGGGTCCGACGACCGCACCCGCGTGATGGGCATCCTCAACGTCACGCCGGACTCGTTCAGCGACGGCGGTCTGCACCTGGCGGTCGACGCGGCGGTCACCCACGCCCGGGACCTCGTCGCTGCGGGTGCCGACCTGGTCGACGTCGGCGGGGAGTCCACCCGCCCCGGTGCCGACCGGGTGCCCGTCGAGGTCGAGCAGCAGCGCGTCCTGCCGGTCGTCCGGCAGCTCGTGTCCGAGGGCATCGCGGTGAGCGTCGACACCATGAACGCGTCGACGGCCGAGCGTGCGGTCGAGGCCGGGGCCGCGATCGTGAACGACGTGTCGGGCGGTCTCGCCGACGACGACATGGCCCGGGTCGTCCGCGACACCGGGGCCGGCTTCGTCGTGATGCACTGGCGCGGGCACAGCGACCGGATGCACCGGAACGCCGTCTACGCGCACGCCGTGGACGAGGTCCGCCGCGAGGTCGAGCTCCGGGTCGCCGAGCTGATCGTCCTGGGGGTGCGCGAGGAGCAGGTGGTCATCGACCCCGGCCTCGGCTTCGCCAAGCAGGGCGCGCAGAACTGGGAGATCCTGGCCGGCTACGAACGCTTCGCCTCGATCGGGCTGCCGGTGCTCGTCGCCGCCTCCCGCAAGCGGTTCCTCGACGGGGTCGGCAGCGCTGCCGGCGCACCGCCGCGTGACCGCGACCTCGCCACCGCCGCCATCAGCCTGCTCGCCGCCGAACGCGGCGCGTGGGGGGTGCGCGTGCACGACCCCGCACCGACCCGTGCGGTGCTCGACGTCTGGGATGCCTGGAGGGCAGCACGATCGTGAGGGACACCATCCGACTGACCGGGGTCCGTGCCCGGGGGAACCACGGCGTGTTCGACCACGAGCGCGCCGACGGCCAGGACTTCGTCGTCGACGTCGCGGTCGAGGTCGACGCCCGGGTGTCGTCCGGGTCCGACGACCTGGCGGACACCGTGCACTACGGGGTCGTCGCCGAGCAGGTCGTCGCCGAGATCGAGGGCGGGCCGGTCGACCTCATCGAGACCCTCGCCGAGCGCATCGCCGCCGCGGTGCTCACCCACCGCGCGGCGCTCGCGGTCGAGGTCACGGTGCACAAGCCCCAGGCGCCGATCACGGTGCCGTTCACCGACGTCTCGATCACCATCCGCCGCACCCGCGGCGGCTCGGTGATCGCCGAGGAAGAAGAGTGAGCCGGGCGGTCGTCGCCCTCGGTGCGAACCTCGGCGACCGCGGGAGCGCCCTGCGGGCCGCTGCGCAGGCGATCGCCGCGGCTCCGGGCATCCGCCCGGTGGCGTCGAGCCACGAGGTGGAGTCCGTCGCCCTGACGCTCGACGGACTCGACGACACGAAGCCCCGGTACCGCAACGGTGTGGTCGTCGTCGACACCGACCTGGCGCCGCAGGAACTCCTCGACGCCCTGCACCGGATCGAGGACGACCACGGGCGCACCCGCGAGGTCCGCTGGGGCGACCGCACGCTCGACCTGGACGTGATCGCGGTCGACGACCTGCGGATCGACACGGACACGCTCACCGTCCCGCACCCGCGAGCGGGGGAGCGGGCGTTCGTGCTCGCCCCCTGGCTCGACGCCGACCCGGACGCCGTCCTGCCCGGGGTCGGACGCGTCGCGGACCTGCTCGACGCGGTCGGCGACGACACCGAGCGCGTCGACGAGCCGCGGCTGTTCGACGCGGCGACCCGGACCGAGCCCGACGCCGCGACCGAGCCCGACGCCGCGACCGAGCCCGACGCCGGAGCGGAGTCCGCCGCGTGAAGCCCACCCGCGCCTCCACCCTGATCAGCGTCGCGCTCGTCGCCGCCGTCGCCGGGTTCGCCCTCGACGCCGTCCTGGCCTCGCGGCAGGAACCGACCCTGCTGCTGTCGACCCCCCTCGGCATCACCCTCGCGCTGATCGGCGTCGCGGTCGTCGCGATGGCCCGACCCGTCCGCCGCCACGCGCGCGACGGTGCCGGCCGGCAGCACCCCGTCGACCCCCTCTACGCCACCCGCGTGGTCGTCCTCGCGAAGGCCTCGAGCCTGGCCGGTGCGCTCTTCGGGGCGTTCGCGGCCGGGCTGCTGCTGTACCTCCTGACCCGCTCCGCCCTGCCGCCGCTAGGCTCGGTCCTGCCGAACGCCGTCGCGGTCGGGGGCGGTCTCGTGCTCGTGGTGTGTGCCCTGGTGGCCGAGCGCATGTGCATGGCGCCGCCACCGGAGGACGACGACGACCTGCCGCGGGGTGGGACGACGGCGAACTGACCGACGACCGCAGGAGGCCGTGATGCCGCTCGAACGACTCGACGAGCCGGGCCTCGGCCTGACCGGGACCACGTGGACGCGGGTGTCGCCGAAGCTCGTCTGGACGGAACTCGTCAGCACGATCGTGGTCGGGGTGGTCGTGACGGCCGGGTGCGTGCTCTTCGCGGTGCTCTTCGGCGGCTTCGGGGGTGCGGCCGGCACGGTGTGGAGCTGCGTCGCCATCGTGGTCGCCCTCGTCGCGCTGGTCACCGCCGTCCTGACGCCCCGCCGGGTCCGCGCCATCGGGTACGCCCTGCGTGACGACGACCTCGTGCTGCGCCGCGGGCTGATGTGGCAGCGCTTCACCGCGGTGCCGTACGGCCGCATGCAACTGGTCGACGTGAACCGCGGCCCGCTCGACCGGGTCCTCGGGCTCAGCGAGCTGAAGTTCGTCACCGCGGCCGCCGCGACGAACGTCCGCATCCCGGGCATCCCCGCCACCGACGCCGACGAACTGCGCGACCGGCTCGTGGAGCTCGCCGAGTCCCGGCGCGCCGGGCTCTAGGGGGCGCCGTGACGTTCCGACCCGGACCGCCTCCGCCCGCGCCGCCCCGGCAGGGCAACGCCGCCGCCGCGGCCCCGCTGACCGACGGCGAGTGGCACCGTCTGCACCCGCTGACACCGCTGCTCAAGGGCGGCATCTTCCTCATCGTCGTGCTCGGCTACACGCTGAGCAACCTGCGCGACCAGCTGCTCGAGTTCTTCGTCCCGGGCCCGGCTCCGCAGGAGGACGGCGACCCCGTCCGCTACGTGTACGAGCACGGGGCGGTGGGCTGGGTGCTGCTCGGGGTGGTGGTGGTCCTGGTCGTGTTGATCGGACTGTTCTACGTCTCGTGGCGGATGCACGAGTTCCGCGTGACCGGCGACGTGGTCGAGGTCCGCTCCGGCGTGCTGTTCCGCAGCCACCGCAAGGCTCGGCTCGACCGCATCCAGGGCATCAACATCTCGCGGCCGGTGGTCCCGCGCATCCTCGGGACGGCGAAGCTCGAGATCGCGCAGGCCGGCAACGACGCCAACGTGCAGCTCGCGTACCTCGGGGCACGGGCAGCCGACGACCTCCGGCAGCGCATCCTCGTGCTCGCCTCGGGTGCGCAGGACGACGAACGGACCGACGTGCGGGCGTCGAACGGCGTGCTGCAGGACCGCGTGGACGAACTGTTCTCGCCCGAGCTCGACCAGGCCGCCGTGCACGCGACGCGGGTCGTGAAGGTGCACCCCGGCCGACTCATCGCGTCGATGCTGCTCTCGGGGACGACGGTCTTCTTCGTCGTGGTGATCGTGGCGATGATCGTCAGCATCGCGATCACCGGTGAGTACGGCATCCTGATCGGTCTGTTCCCCGTGGTCATCGGCGCCGGCGGCTACACCGTCCGGAAGTTCTCGCGATCGCTGCAGTACACGATCGCGGAGACCCGTGACGGCATCCGCATCGGCTTCGGGCTCGTCTCGACCTCGAACGAGACCCTGCCGCCGGGCCGCATCCACGCCGTGAGCGTCGCGCAGCCGCTGCTCTGGCGTCCCTTCGGCTGGTGGGACGTCCGCATCAACCGGGCGACGAACGCCGGCAACGGGGCATCGACCAACCAGCAGGTCTCGTCGATCGTGCTGCCGGTCGGTCGCGCCGAGGACGTCCGCCAGGTGCTCGACATCATCCTGCCGGGGCTCGTCGGCACCGCGGTGGCCGGGCCTGCGGCGTCACGCGAGGAACTCCGCGAGGGATCGTCCGAGGCCGTCAACGTGATCGACGACAGCCTCACGACCACCGGGGACCGCGGCGGCTTCGTGCACTCCCCGCGGCGCGGCGCCTGGCTCCGTCCGCTCTCGTTCCGCCGCAACGGCTACCGGTTCGTGCAGGGCGCGGTGTTGCTCCGGCTCGGCGCCGTCTGGCGCTCGCTCGTGATCGTGCCGCTGCCGCGCGTGCAGAGCGTGAAGGTCGAGCAGGGGCCGCTCGAGCGGCTGCTCCGGCTCGCCACCGCACACGTGCACACCGTGGCCGGTCCGGTGTCCGCTCGGATCGGCGCGCTGGACGCGCTCGACGCCCAGCGTCTCTGGTCGGAGAGCGCGCACCGCGCCGTGGAGGCAGCCGCGGCCGACACCACGCACCGCTGGCGCGCCCGGGAGGCCCGCCGCGCCCCCGCCGTGCACGCTCCGCACGGACAGGTGGTGGCGACCGCCGCCGACGCAGCTCCCACGGGAACGTGGCGGGCCGACGGGGGGACGCAGGCAGCGCCTCCCGGCCGGTGGTCCGACGTGCCGCCGCCCGGAGCGGTGCGGTGAGGGCCGGACGACTCGGCGTCGGCATCGTCGGCGCGGGGAGGGTCGGGCCCGTGCTCGGTGCGGCCCTGGCGAACGCCGAGCACGCCGTCGTCGGCGTGACGGCGGTGTCCGACGCGGGCCGCGACCGCGCCGAGGCGATGCTCCCCGGTGCTCCCGTCCTCGCGACCCCCGACCTGGTCGAGCGGAGCGAGCTCGTGCTGCTCGCCGTGCCGGACGACCAGCTCGCCGGGCTCGTGCAGGGTCTGGCGGACGCCGGGATCTGGCAGCCCGGGCAGCTCGTCGTGCACACCAGCCCCGACCACGGCGTCGAGGTCCTGCGGCCCGCCCTGGCCGCCGGCGCGATCCCGCTCGCGATCCACCCCGCGATGGCGTTCACGGGCACGAGCGTCGACCTCGCGCGACTCCGCGACGCCTACTGCGCGGTGACCGCCCCGGCGCCCGTGCTGCCGATCGCCCAGGCGCTCGTCGTCGAGATGGGCGCGGAACCGTTCGTCGTGACCGAGCAGGACCGGCCCGCGTACGCCGACGCCGTGCGGGCCGCGGTGTCGTTCTCGACCGCGATCGTGGACCAGTCGGCCGGGACGCTGTCCGGCATCGGTGTCGAGCACCCCGGTCGCGTGCTGGGCGCCCTCGTGCGCTCCGCCGTCGACAACGCGCTCGCCGCAGCCGACGGCCAAGCGAGCCTGTAGCCGTCCCTGCGGTTCCGGGCGGGAGCGGTGCGGCCGGTACCATCGGTGCATCCCCACGACCCCATCGGAGCCGCACAGCATGACCGACGAGACCGCATCCGCCACCGAGCCCTCGGGCGACGGCCCCTCCGCCGAGGAGCTCGCCGCCGCCGAGACCAGCGAACAGCGACAGGTGCGGCTCGACAAGCGGGCGAAGCTCCTGGACGCCGGCATCGAGGCCTACCCGGCCGAGCTGCCGATCACCACGACCATCCCGGCCGTGCGCGAGCAGTACGCGCACCTCGAGACGGGCGAGGAGACGCAGGACGTCGTCGGGCTCGCCGGCCGCATCGTGTTCTCCCGCAACACCGGCAAGCTCTGCTTCGCGACGCTGCAGTCCGGTGACGGCGCCCGCGTGCAGGCGATGGTCTCCCTGGCAGAGGTCGGGGACGAGTCCCTGGCCCGGTGGAAGGAGTTCGTCGACCTCGGCGACCACGTCTTCGTGCACGGTCGGGTGATCTCCTCGCGTCGTGGCGAACTGAGCATCATGGTGGACGAGTGGGCGATCGCGGCGAAGGCGATCCTGCCGCTGCCGAACCTGCACAACGAGCTCAACGAGGAGACCCGGGTCCGCCAGCGGTACCTCGACCTGATCGTCCGCAACCAGGCCCGCGAGACCGTCCGTGCCCGCGCGGCCGTGATGTCCTCGCTGCGGCAGACCTTCACCGGACACGACTACCTCGAGGTCGAGACCCCGATGCTGCAGACCCAGCACGGTGGCGCCTCGGCCCGACCCTTCGTCACGCACTCGAACGCCTTCGACACCGAGCTGTACCTGCGCATCGCGCCGGAGCTCTTCCTCAAGCGGGCCGTGGTGGGCGGCATCGACCGGGTCTTCGAGATCAACCGGAACTTCCGGAACGAGGGTGCCGACTCGTCGCACTCGCCCGAGTTCGCGATGGTCGAGGCGTACCAGGCGTACGGCAACTACGAGCAGATGGCCGACCTGACGCAGGAGCTCGTGCAGAACGCGGCGAAGGCCGTGACCGGCGGGTCCCTCGTCGTCACGCTCGCCGACGGCTCCGAGTACGACCTCGGTGGCGACTGGGCGCGCATGGACATGTACGGCTCGCTGTCCGAGGCAGCCGGGCGCGAGATCACCCCGGAGACCCCGCTGTCCGAGCTGGTGGCGCTCGCCGAGGCCGAGGGCGTCGAGGTCGCGCACGCCACGCACGGCAAGTACGTCGAGGAGCTGTGGGAGCACTTCCACGGGGACGACCTGCACGTGCCGACGTTCGTGATGAACTTCCCCGTCGACACCTCACCGCTGACCCGCGAGCACCGCAGCCGCCCGGGCGTCGTCGAGAAGTGGGACCTGTACGTCCGCGGCTTCGAGCTCGCGACGGCGTACTCCGAGCTCGTCGACCCCGTCGTGCAGCGCGAGCGCTTCGTCGAGCAGGCGAAGCTCGCCGCGGGCGGTGACCCCGAGGCGATGCGCGTCGACGAGGACTTCCTGCGTGCCCTCGAGCACGCGATGCCGCCGTCGGGCGGCATGGGCATGGGCGTCGACCGCCTGCTCATGGCGATCACCGGCCTGGGCATCCGCGAGACGATCCTGTTCCCGCTGGTCAAGTAGGACGCGAGCGGATGTCGGACGGGAGGCGCGGTGCCGGCTGGCACCGCGCCTCCCGTCCGTCCCGGCACCGTCCCGGGCACGTGGCGCTCACCGGGGCGAGGTACGATGCTCCGGTGCCAGAGGGAGTCGTGACCGGGATCATCTTCGCCGTGACGCCGACCGTCGTCGTCGGCCTCATCTTCTGGTTCGTGATGCGCGCGATCATGCGCGCCGACCGCACCGAGCGGTCCGCGTACGCCAAGGTCGAGGCGGAGGAGCGCGCGCGCTACGAGCGCGAGCACGGCCGTCCCGCTCCCGCTCCGAGCTCGGCGGAGTAGTCCCGACCCTCCTGCGCGCGCAGCGCAGTCCGTCACCGGCCGTTCACCGACGGGTGGTGCAGTGACGGGGTGACCGCACGTCCCGCCCCGTCGTCTCCGGCCCCGTCGACGCTGGCCCCGTCGTCCCTGGCCTCGGACCCTGCGGACCTCGACCCCGAGGACGCCTTCGGGCACTCCGTGCTGCCGGACGCGACCCGTGACGCCGTGTGGGCGGACGGCGACGAGGACGACGTCGACGTCTGAGCCTGCGGGTTCCAGGACGTCCGCCGTCGGTCACCGATCGTTCATCCCGACGTCGCCCGGCCTTCGCTCGCGAGGGTGAGCATCGTCCGCATGTCCATCACGCACGCCTTCACCGGCCGAAGCCTCGTCGGCGACATCGAGAGCGAGTACGACGAGTTCGACCTCGACGCCGACCTCGAGTCCTCCCAGCGACGGGACGGGTGGCTCGAACCCTCCTGGTGACATCCCGCTCCTGACGCTCTTCGGGGTACGGCACCCGGATCACGACGATCCGGATCGCCGTACCCCTTTTCCGTGTCCGCTCGGCGCAGCGCTCCGGGGTACACGCTTGCGATCGTCGATGAAACATCCCTGCAACACCGGAAACACGGCGACATCCCCTTGTGCGCGGGCATCGGCCGGGTCCATGCTGACGTCTGGCCTGTACCCCGCGGGGGACAGCTACTCGGGTGAAGCACGACGTTCCCTGGGAATCGATCCGATCGGTTTGTGGGGTACACCTCGCGACCGCTTTACTCATCAGCACCCCCCAACGAGGCCATCACCGTCGAACCGCAGGGAGAGTCACCATGACGATCGCGACAGCAGCACCGAAGACGACGACCACTGGCACCACCGCGCGCCGCAGCAAGAAGGCAGCAGCCGCGAAGACCGCGGACGCCGCGGTGGAGACCACCACGCTCGACGCCGTCGAGGTCGAGGCCGACGAGCAGCTCGCGGGTGTCCGCGGCGCCTCGGTCGACCAGGTCGGCGACTACCTGCGCCACATCGGGCGCCTCTCGCTCCTGACCGCGGAGGAAGAGGCGGACATCGCCCGCCGCATCGAGGTCGGCCTCTTCGCCGAGGAGAAGCTCAACACCGAGTCCGGCATCGACAAGACGCTGCAGCGCGAGCTGCGCTGGCTCGTCCGCGACGGTGAGCGCGCCAAGGAGCGCATGATCACCTCGAACCTCCGACTCGTCGTGAGCATCGCGAAGCGCTACTCGCAGCGCGGCCTGCCGTTCATGGACGTCATCCAGGAGGGCAACCTCGGCCTGGTCCGTGCGGTCGAGAAGTTCGACTTCACCCAGGGCTACAAGTTCTCGACCTACGCCACCTGGTGGATCCGCCAGGCGATCTCGCGTGGCCTCGCCGACAAGGCGCGCACCATCCGCATCCCGGTGCACACCGTCGAGCTGATCAACAAGATCTCGCGCACCGAGCGGGACCTCACCGTCGACCTCGGCCGCGCGCCGATGGCCGACGAGGTCGCCGCCGAGCTCAGCATGAGCACCGAGGAGCTCCTCGACCTCAAGGGTCGCTCGCACGAGCCGGTGTCGATCCACACCGTCGTCGGTGACTCCGACGACAGCGAGCTCGGCGACTTCATCGAGGACGAGGACGCCGCGAGCCCGAACGAGCTCACCGAGACGACGCTCCTGCA
The DNA here is from genome assembly GCF_044745105.1 of Curtobacterium sp. NPDC087080. Classification (NCBI taxonomy): domain Bacteria; kingdom Bacillati; phylum Actinomycetota; class Actinomycetes; order Micrococcales; family Microbacteriaceae; genus Curtobacterium; species Curtobacterium sp. NPDC087080. The sequence goes on from NZ_JBIUZP010000005.1 coordinate 38,255, forward strand.
CCGCGACATCCGTTCGATCGTCTCCGAGCTGCCGAGCGACGAGGCCAACGTCATCCGCATGCGCTACGGCCTGGACGACGACAAGCCGATGACGCTCGACGAGATCTCGAAGATCGTGCACACCACGCGCCAGGCGGTCAGCCGCGTCGAGTCGCGTGCCAAGCTGCGCTTGTTCGCGAAGGCCGTGAGCCAGGACATGCAGCTGTACCTGACCGACTGAGGTCAGCAGGCTTCGGCCGGGGTCTCGACCTCGGCACGGGGAACCGGGCCGTCCTGTGGGAAGGCGGTCCGGTGGGGTGATGGGACGGCCCGTCCAGGCACTGCCTGGGCGGGCCACTTCGCTGTCCGGGGCACGGCCGTCCGGGGCACGGCTGCCCAGCGCGCTGCTGTCCCGCCCGCCCTCGGCCCCGCGGGCTAGTCCTCGAGCTCGCGGCCGAGCTTCTGGCGCAGGTCCTGCGGGATGAGTTCGATGAGCTGGTCGGGGCGGACCGGCAGGTCGAGCAGGCTGAGCTTCACCCGGCCGGTGCGCCCGTGCCGCTCGGCGTCGAGGCGCACGACGCTCCCGGCGTCCTTCCGCAGCCGGACGTCGATCTGCGCTCCCGTCGCGACCTCGCCCACGACGAGCCCGTCGACCTCGAGGGCGGCGCTCCTGGTGCCCTCGGCGATGTCGAAGCGGTAGCGCTCCCGTGCGGCCAGGACCACGGCGCGGTCGATGCCCGCCATCGGGGCGACCGGCGTCACGACCGAGCCCGACAGCGCGGGGGAGAGCACGGGTCCGCCGGCCGCGTAGTTGTAGGCGGTGGACCCGGCGGGGGTCGCGGCGACGATGGCGTCCGCGCGGTAGTAGCCGTAGCCGAGGCCGTTGACGCTGAGGTCGGCGGAGACCTGACCAGCTCCCGGGCGTCGCACGATCGTCAGGTCGTTGAACGCCAGGTAGTCCGTGCGGGCGCCGCTCCACGACAGCCGGGCCTCGAGGGCGTGGTGCGGTTCGAGCTGGTACTCGCCGGCGGACAACCGGTCGAGCGCGTTCTCGAGCTCGGGCGGCTCGATCTCCACCAGGAACCCGACGTTGCCGTAGTTCACGCCGAGCACCGGCACCGGGCGCTTCGCCACGAGTCGCATCGCGCCGAGCATCGTGCCGTCCCCGCCGAGTGCGACGACGAGGTCGACCTGGTCCGTGAAGTCGTCGTCGCCGATCACCTCGACGTCGCCGCCGATGCGCTGCGCGTCCGCCCGCCGGGCCACGAGCCGTCCGGCGCCGGACGCGTTCCACCGCTGCAGGGTCGTGATCGACTCCCGCACGTTCTTGGTGGGGTGGACGACGAGGCCGACGACGGGCTGCTCCATGCCCAGATCGTAGCCGCCCGGGCCGGTCGCCGGCAGGTGCGGAGGCCCTGGGCCACCGTGCGAAGAGAGGTCACGCCCACGGCGAACAGGGGCAGCCCTGCGGGGGTCCGCTGGTTAGTCTCGATGTACGTCACCGAGCTCCCACGAGCCCGGCAAGGGAGAGCACATGTTCGAGAGATTCACCGACCGAGCCCGTCGTGTTGTCGTCCTCGCTCAAGAAGAAGCGAAGATGCTCAACCACAACTACATCGGCACCGAGCACATCCTCCTCGGCCTCATCCACGAGGGCGAGGGCGTCGCCGCCAAGGCGCTGGAGTCGCTCGGCATCTCGCTCGATGCCGTCCGCGAGCAGGTCCAGGACATCATCGGGCAGGGCCAGCAGCAGCCGACCGGGCACATCCCGTTCACGCCGCGCGCCAAGAAGGTGCTCGAGCTGTCCCTGCGCGAGGCGCTGCAGCTCGGCCACAACTACATCGGGACCGAGCACATCCTGCTCGGCCTCATCCGCGAGGGCGAGGGCGTCGCCGCCCAGGTCCTCGTCAAGCTCGGTGCGGACCTCAACCGCGTCCGTCAGCAGGTCATCCAGCTCCTGTCCGGGTACCAGGGCAAGGAAGCGGTCGCCGTCGGCGGCGAGCAGCAGCAGAACGCCCAGCAGGGTTCGCAGGTCCTCGACCAGTTCGGTCGGAACCTCACCCAGGCCGCGCGCGACGGCAAGCTCGACCCGGTCATCGGGCGCGAGAAGGAGATGGAGCGGGTCATGCAGATCCTCTCCCGCCGCTCCAAGAACAACCCCGTCCTGATCGGTGAGCCGGGCGTCGGCAAGACCGCGGTCGTCGAGGGCCTCGCCCAGGCGATCGTCAAGGGCGACGTCCCGGAGACGCTGAAGGACAAGCAGCTCTACTCGCTCGACCTCGGCTCGCTCATCGCCGGGTCCCGCTACCGCGGTGACTTCGAGGAGCGCCTCAAGAAGGTCACGAAGGAGATCCGCACCCGCGGCGACATCATCGTCTTCATCGACGAGATCCACACGCTCGTCGGTGCCGGTGCTGCCGAGGGCGCGATCGACGCCGCGTCGATCCTCAAGCCGCTCCTCGCCCGCGGTGAGCTGCAGACGGTCGGCGCGACCACGCTCGACGAGTACCGCAAGCACTTCGAGAAGGACGCCGCACTCGAGCGCCGCTTCCAGCCGGTGCAGGTCAACGAGCCGTCGCTGCCCCACGCGATCAACATCCTCAAGGGTCTCCGCGACAAGTACGAGGCGTTCCACAAGGTGTCCATCACCGACGGCGCGATCGTCGCCGCGGCGAACCTGGCGGACCGCTACGTGCAGGACCGCTTCCTGCCGGACAAGGCCATCGACCTGATCGACGAGGCCGGCGCACGTCTCCGCCTGTCGATCCTGTCCGCGCCGCCGGAGCTCCGCGAGTTCGACGAGAAGATCTCGACGGTCCGCGGGCAGAAGGAAGCCGCGATCGAGGAGCAGGACTTCGAGAAGGCCGCGAGCCTGCGCGACGAGGAGAAGAAGCTCCTCGGCGAGCGTCTCCGCCTCGAGAAGCAGTGGCGTGCAGGTGACGTCGCCGCGTCCGGCACCGTCGACGAGGGCATCATCGCGGAGGTCCTGGCCCAGGCCACGGGCATCCCGGTCTTCAAGCTCACGGAAGAGGAGACCTCGCGTCTCGTCTTCATGGAGAAGGCCCTGCACGAGCGCGTCATCGGACAGGAAGAGGCCATCTCGGCCCTCTCGAAGACGATCCGCCGCACCCGTGCCGGTCTGAAGGACCCGAACCGCCCCTCGGGCTCGTTCATCTTCGCCGGCCCCACGGGCGTCGGGAAGACCGAGCTCGCCAAGGCGCTCGCCGAGTTCCTGTTCGACGACGAGGGCGCGCTGATCTCCCTCGACATGTCGGAGTTCGGTGAGAAGCACACGGTCTCGCGACTCTTCGGTGCCCCTCCCGGGTTCGTCGGGTTCGAGGAGGGCGGCCAGCTCACCGAGAAGGTGCGTCGCAAGCCGTTCTCCGTGGTCCTGTTCGACGAGATCGAGAAGGCTCACCCGGACATCTTCAACTCGCTGCTGCAGGTCCTCGAAGAGGGTCGCCTGACCGATGGTCAGGGCCGCGTGGTCGACTTCAAGAACACTGTCATCATCATGACCACGAACCTCGGTTCGCAGGGCATCGCGGGTGGTCCGGTGGGCTTCCAGGTCGAGGGTGACTCGGCCGTCGGCTACGACCGCATGCGCTCGAAGGTGAACGAGGAGCTGAAGAAGCACTTCAAGCCGGAGTTCCTGAACCGCGTCGACGACACGATCGTGTTCCCGCAGCTCTCGCAGTCCGAGCTGCTGCAGATCGTGGACCTGTTCGTGAAGCGCCTGTCGGACCGCCTGCTGGACCGCGACATGACGGTGGAGCTCACGCTCGCCGCCAAGGAGCAGCTCATCAAGGTCGGCTTCGACCCGGCACTCGGTGCCCGACCGCTGCGCCGCGCGATGCAGCACGAGGTCGAGGACCAGCTGTCCGAGCACATCCTGCAGGGTGAGCTCAACGCGGGCGACCACGTGAAGGTCGACTTCGCCGAGGGTGCGTTCCAGTTCGAGACCGGGCGTCAGCCGGGTCGCGAGGAGGTCCTCGCCGGGGCGCCCGCGGTCGAGTCCGCGGAGACCCCGCAGGGCGAGATCGAGTCCTAGGACTCCTCGACACGACGGACGGGAGGCGCGGTGCCAGCTGGCACCCCGCCTCCCGTCCGTCCGTCCGCGGCGACGAAGCGATGTGCGGGTTCCGGCGTGCGCGGCGGACACGACCCCCGGGCGGGGGGTACCGTTGTTCGTGCGAGGGTTCCCCCCAACACCTCGCGACCGACGTCCGGCTGGTTCCCCCAACGGGTCGGACGTCAGTGGCCCCGGTCTCCCCCCGACCGGGGCCACTTCACGTTCCGGACCCTGCCGCGTCAGCCGAGCGTCGCGGCGAAGTCGCGGACGGCTCGTTCCCAGCGCTCCGGGTCCTCGTTCCACTCGAGCGTGTGCCGGGCCTGCGTGAACGTTTCGACCCGCGCGCCTCGAGCGCGGTGCGCCGCGACGTCGGCGGCAGCGACCAGGGGATCGGCCGTCGAGTGCAGCAGGAGCGTCGGGGTGCGGTCGTCCTGCCAGCGCGTGACCGACAGCGGGTAGGGCACGCCAGCGAGGCGGCTGAGGCCCGGCGTGCTCGCGATGCGTCCGGCGACGACGCCGACGGCCGCGGGGAAGCGTGCCGTCGTGACGGCTCCGCGGAGCGCGGACCGGACGTCGAGGAGCGGCGCGACCCCGACGATGCCGTCGACCGGCGTGCGTGCGGCGGCGGCCGACGCGGCGAGGGCGCCGGCGGACCAGCCCTGGAGCACCACCCGTTCGGCCCCACGGGCTCGGGCGGCGTGTGCGGCGGCGGCGACGCGGTCGACCGCCGCGGGGTCGAGGGAGCGCAGCGGCAGCCCGGAGGTGTCGACCACCTGGTTCGAGGCGCCGAGCTCCCGCCAGACCCGCAGGCCGCGCAGGACCTGCTGCGGGCCGAGCGACTGCCCGTGGACGTGCACGACGTGGGTGCGCCCGACGACGCCGTCGGGTTCCTCACCCGGGACGTCTCGCTCGTCGGTCCACACCAGCTCGGACTCCGGCGGTACGAACGGTGCGGGGCGGAGGAGTCGGCGTGCGGCGGCGGCCCCGAGGGCGACGCTCCCGGCGGTGGCGATCACGGTGCCGGTGACGGCGGTGCGGACGAGCTGCATGGTGTCCACCCTGCCAGCGCGACGTGTGCGTGCGTCGGGTGCGCACGGACGGACGGGAGGACGGACGGACGGACGGACGGACGGGAGGCGCGGTGCCAGCTGGCACCGCGCCTCCCGTCAGAGCGTGCTCGGTGTCCTAGGCCTGGACGTCGCCGCGCCAGCCCGGCTCGGTCGGGGCGTTCTCGACGCGCTCCTTGTAGTTCTGCAGGTCCTTCTTGACGGCGTGACCGCCGACACCGACGGCGGAGCCGAGCTTCTCGAGGAGGCCGGTCGGCTCCCAGTCGATCTGCGCGGTCACGCGGGTCTCGTTGTCGGACAGCTTGTGGAAGGTCACCACGCCGGCGTGGTCGACGTCGCCGTCCTTGACGGTCCACGCGACGCGCTCGTCCGGGTGCTGCTCGGTGATGACGGCGCGGAACTCGCGCTCCTGACCGGCGACCTTGACGGTCCAGTCGGTGGTCTTGTCATCGACCTGGACGATCTTCTCGACCTCGTCGAGGAAGTGCGGGAACTCCTCGAAGCGGGTCCACTGGTCGTAGGCCTGGCGGACGGGGACGTTGACGTCGACGGTCTCGATGATCTGGGGCATGGTCGCTCCTTCGTTCGTCGTGCTGTTCGTGTTCGGGCTCGTCGTCTTCGTGACGCTCTGTGTTCGTGACGCTTCGTGTTCGACACCGACGCTAGGCCGGTCCGGCTGGAGGCCCTCCAGGGGCGGTGTCCCCCTGCTGCGCCGTATGCTCGACGGGATGACTGGTCACGGCAAGCACGCGTTCGACGAGCGGGACGAGCACGGCATCCGGGTACGTCCGGCCCTGGCCTCGGACGTGCCGCACATCCAGCGACTCATCGCGCCGTACGTCGACCGGCGCATCCTGCTCGGCAAGGAGAACGTCGCGCTCTACGGCTCGATCCAGCAGTTCCGGATCGCCGAGGGGCCCGACGGCGTGCCGATCGGCTGCGGCGCCCTCGCCGTGTTCTGGGACGACATCGCCGAGGTCCGGACCCTCGCGCTCGACGCCGACTGGATCCACAAGCGGGTCGGGCACCGGATGCTCGAGGCGCTCGAGCACGACGCCCGCGAACTCGGGGTCGCGCGCATCTTCTGCCTGACGTTCGAGGTCGAGTTCTTCGCGAAGCACGGGTACCTGGAGATCGGCGAGCAGGTCGTACCGCCCGACGTCTACGCCGAACTCGTGCGGTCGTCGGACGAGGGGGTCGCGGAGTTCCTCGACCTCGCCCGGGTGAAGCCGAACACGCTCGGCAACACCCGCATGTTGAAGCTCCTCTGACCGCGGGGCGGCTGGGGATCGTCTGCCCGCGGGTCAGCTGGGGACCGTCTGACCGCGGGTGGCTGGGGATCGGCTGACCGCGGGTCAGCTGGGGATCGTCTGGCGCTTTGGCGGGTGCCGCGGCGTCGCTCCGCCGCGCAGCGCGGGGTTCGCCCTACCCTGTGCGCATGTCGTCGTTCCGCCACCCCGTCGGCCCCGAGTCGTCCCGCGTCTACTGGCGTCGTCGTGCGCTCGTCGCCGGCGTGCTGCTGCTCGTCGTCGTGGTGGTCGTGCTGATCGTGGTCGGCCGGGGGAGCGGGGCGTCGTCGGCGTCCGCGCCGGGAGCCTCGCCGTCGGCGTCCACCGGTGGTGGGGCCGAGGCCGCGTCCGGGGCTGCATCTGCTCCCGCTGGTGACGGGTCCTCGCCAGCCCCGTCGGCGCCCGCTGCGGCATCCGGCGACGCGACGACCTGCTCGAAGGACCAGATCGAGCTCACACCGGTCGTCGACAAGAGCACCTACGGGCCGACCGAGGACCCCCAGATCGCGATGTCGATCAAGAACACCGGCTCCGACGCGTGCCACATGGACCTCGGTTCGGCGCAGCAGGCTCTGACGATCAGCTCCGGCGAGGAGCAGTACTGGTCGTCGAAGGACTGCCAGACCGGCGGGACGAACCAGGACGTCACGATCAAGGCCGGGCAGCAGCTCACCACGCCGGCGATCGCCTGGGACCGCACGCGCTCGTCGACCACCACGTGCGACAGCGCGCGGCCGTCCGTTCCCGGTGGTGGCGCGAGCTACCACCTGCAGGTGGCCGTGGGGGACCTGGAGTCGAAGGAGTCGGCGCAGTTCGTGTTGAACTGAGCGCCTTCCGATGAGCGGCGTGGCGCGCCGGGCGGTCATCCGTCCACCGCACTCCGCTGTGGGATCGGTCCACTCTGCGTCATGCTGACAGAGTGTCGGATCAGGGAATCGTGCAGGAGTCGGCCTACGAGCGCGACCGCGGCGTCGAGCCGGTGAGGATCGCGACGCTGAAGGGGCTGCGGAAGCGCGCCAAGCGCGGGCTGTTCGAGCCCGCCGGCGACACCATCTGGTCGGACGGCGTCCGCAGCGAGTGACAGGCGGGGCGTCGGTGTGCTCCGACGCCTGGGCCGTTGCTAGGCCTGTTCCTCGGCCGGACCCGGTTCGAGTCCGGTCATGAAGTCGTCGAGGAACGTCTGCATGTCGAACGGCCGCGCGCTGTCTTCCGGTCCGTGGTGCGTGGAAGTCATGCGTCAACGGTACGTCACATCGCTAGGTTGTCTAGCGAGTTGTCCAGAAGCGGCGGTTCCGCTCCTGGCGTGTTCCGCGAGCGGCACGACCCGGACATGCGAACGGGCCCGCCGTCCGAAGACGACGAGCCCGTTCCGAGCAGCTGAGGTCAGCCGATGACCGAGATGTTCTCGGCCTGCGGGCCCTTGCGGCCCTCGGTGATCTCGAACTCCACCTTCTGGTTCTCCTCGAGCGACTTGTAGCCGTTGCCAGCGATCGCGGAGAAGTGCGCGAAGACGTCGGCGCTGCCGTCGTCCGGAGCGATGAAGCCGAAGCCCTTTTCGTTGTTGAACCACTTGACGGTGCCAGTTGCCATGATGGCGTTTCCTTAACTTTCTTGCCAGGCCACGTTCGTTGCCTGTCTTGCGAGACGGCTCTTGCTGCCGCCGATCCACCGACGGTTGTCGTCAGATCAGTGCGTCCCGCGGGCATGGGCCGGTGGGACGGGTTCGGGGCCAGGCGACCTGGGAAGATCAGTGACCGATGGCGCTCGAAGGTGCAGAGCACCGGAAGAACGATGGACTCCCGCCGAAGCGGTTGAGACCAACCTACCGTGCTGTGGCCGCAATGGAAGAGGCAGCGCCCACTTCTGTGGATGATCTCCGCCTCGCAGCCCTTCCTGTTCGCCGAGCGCGTGCTGATCTGGTGGACTAGGGGCGATGGCAGACAAGGAACAGCGCTTCCGGAGCGAGCAGCTCGAGGAGGCCCTCGCGAAGCAGGACGTGGCCGCGGTCGCGTTCGCCCTGCGCAACGACATCGTGATCGTCCCCCGGCTCGTCACCGGCAAGAAGGACATGCAGGTCCGCGTCTTCGGCCGCGAGGGCTCCGACAAGCGCATCCTGCTGCTCTTCTCGTCCGCGGACGCCTACACGGCGATGGTGCCGGACGAGAAGATCCGGCAGGTCATGGTCTACGACGGGCCGCGGCTCGAAGAGTTCCTGGCGGCACACCTCGACTCGCTCGAGGGTGTGTTCTTCGACATCGCCGGGCCCCACACGATGCAGGCGGCACCGTCGGACCTGCTGGCCGCGCTCCGCGCGTAGGCACGCTCGGTCACGGTCGTCCGCCCGCTGCTCCGGCCTGGAGGCGCTGGTCGCCTCCGCCGTGCCGCGCACCGTCACCGGTGGTCGTGGTTCGTGGTTCGTGGTCGCGATCAGAACGCGCGGTCGAGCTCACGCTCGCGGACCGACTGCGTCAGCGAGAACGCGACGCGCAGCGCCTCGCGCAGGTGTTCGGCGTCGGCGCCGAGCACCGTCGTGAACCCCAGCCGGGAGGCCTCGTTCGCCCGCTGCTTCGCGCCCGTCGCGGGACGGATCTCGCCCGCCAGGCTGATCTCGCCCACCGCCGCGAGCGTGTGCGGGTACGGACGGTCGCGTGCAGCGCTCGCCAGGGCCAGCGCGATCGCCAGGTCGGCGCCCGGCTCGGTGAGCTTCATCCCGCCGACCGTCGAGACGTAGACGTCCGCGTCGGAGAGCTTCAGGCCGGCGCGGCGTTCGAGCACGGCGAGCAGCATCGCCACGCGTGACGCGTCGACGCCGTTCACCACGCGGCGCGGCTGCGGCGCCGAGCTCGGCACGACGAGCGCCTGCACCTCGATCGGGAGCGCGCGGCGTCCCTCGAGCGCGACCGTCACGCACGTGCCGGACACCGGGGTGCCGTTCCGCGACATGAAGAGGCCGCTCGGGTCCGGGACCTCGTGGATGCCGTCACCGGCCATGTCGAAGCAGCCGACCTCGTCCGTCGGGCCGAAGCGGTTCTTGAGGGCGCGGACGAAGCGCAGCGCGGTCTGCCGGTCGCCCTCGAAGTGGCACACGACGTCGACCAGGTGCTCGAGCAGTCGCGGACCGGCGATCGTGCCGTCCTTCGTGACGTGGCCGACGATGAGGACCGGCAGCGAGCGCTCCTTCGCCACCCGGATCAGGGTGGAGGCGACCTCGCGCACCTGCGACGTGCCGCCGGCGATGCCGTCCACCGTGCTCGACGAGATCGTCTGCACGGAGTCGGCGATCACCAGGTCGGGCTGCACCTGGTCGATCTGCCCGAGGATGACCCCGAGGTCGACCTCGCTCGCCAGGTAGAGCTGGTCGTGCATGGCGTTCGTGCGCTCGGCGCGGAGTCGGACCTGGTCCACGGATTCCTCGGCGCTGACGTAGAGGACACGCTTGCCGGTCGCTGCCGCTCGCGAGGCGACCTCGAGCAGCAGCGTCGACTTGCCCACGCCCGGCTCGCCCGACAGCAGCACGGCGGCCCCGGGGACGATGCCGCCGCCGAGGACGCGGTCGAACTCGCCGATGCCGGACGTCCACCGCTGCACCCCGGTCCCACGCGCCTCGGTGATCGGCCGGGCGACCCTGGTGCCGGCGACCGAGACCGCCGCGGTGCCGCGCGAGCTCGCCGCGGCCGCCGTCGTGTCCTCGACCGTGCCCCACGCCTGGCACTCACCGCAGCGGCCGACCCACTTGATGCTGGTCCACCCGCACTCGGTGCAGCGGTAGAGGGACTGGGTGCGCGCCATGGCTCGAGGCTAGAGCGCTCCGCCGACACCGCGGTGCCGCGGCGCGTGCCCGTCTCGTGCGTCGTGCTCCGCGTGCTGTTCGTTGTCCTCGTCGTGCTCGGGTGTCCGGTCCTGGCTGCGAGCCTGCTCCGGCAGCGGGATCCCGCCCGTCATCCGCTGGCGCAGCCGCTCCACACGACCCGGGCGGTCGCCGTGGTGGAGCTCGGCTGCGTGCTCCACGTCCTGCTCGGCACGGGCGGTCGCGACGGCGCCGGCCTCACGCCCGAGGTCCTCGGCCTCGCGTGCGGACAGGTAGTGCCGGATCGCTGCGACCGTGTCGACCCGCGCATCCACTGCCGGCTCGAACGCGCTCGCCCAGATCTCGTACCCGCGGTCGTTCGGGTGGAACAGGTCGCCGTAGCTGTTGAAGAAGGTCCGACGGAGCCCGACACGCTTCGTGATGACGTGGAGCGGCGCCACCGTCAATCCGAGCTCGGCGGCGACGCGGTGCACGATCTCGTTCGCCACAGCGACCTTGCGCTCCCGATCGGGCACGAACATGCAGGGCAGCTCGGCGACGATCGCGTGCGACGGCACGGCGCTGTAGATCGCTCGGATGTTCCGTTCGAACTTGTCCGGGTGGAAGTCTGCGATGTCGTTCGCGCCGATCGAGACCGTGCAGATGTCCGGCGCGTACTGCCGCAGCTTCGGGAGCTGGTCCTGCTTCGCACCCCACGTCGTCGCCCCCGAGACGCTGAGGTTCACGACGCGCACCGACATGCGCGAGCGGTGCCGGACGCGACGAGCCAGGAGTCCGACGTAGCCGCGCCCCGGAGCGGTCGCGCCGACGCCCTGGGCAGCGGAGTCGCCGATCGCGAGGTACGTCAGCTGGCCCTCGTGCTGCAGGCGCTCGCGCCACCAGTCGGCGTGGACGGGCAGCATGTCGACCACGCGCTGGGACGCCGCGCGCTGGCCCCGGATCCCTGCGCGAGCACCGAACGCGCCGCCACCCACGACGGCGAGCCCGCCGATGACGGAGGTGAGCAGGGCGACGAGGGTGCGGGTCTTCATGCCGGAGACCGTACGCGCGCTCGCTGCCGCCGGGCTCTGCCGACACCGACCCGTGGACGACGGGCAGGACGACGTCGGCTGTGCAGGGGAGCCGACCCGCGGTGGTCGTGAGCACTGCCGCGATCGTGTAAACTCTCTCCCGGTACCGTGTCCGAGCGGCCGAAGGATCATGTCTCGAAAACATGTGTGGGGGCAACTCCACCGTGGGTTCAAATCCCACCGGTACCGCCACAGAGAACCCCGCCTCGGCGGGGTTCTCTTCGTTTCCGGCGGATGACTCCGCGAGCAGCGCGCGGCACGCACCGACTCGGCAGCATCGATCCGTGACGCTTCCTCGTCCGCGCGTTCCGGCCCTGAACGTCCCCCGTCGTGTCCCCCGGAATGCCGTCAGTATTCCCCTCGGAATTGTTCGGTGAAGCATTCCTGCAGACGCAGGCCACCAGCCCTCGCCCGAGCGGTGCAATGCAGCAAGGGGTTGCGAGATCGCAATTAGTTCCGCTACCGTACGAGCGACCGGGTTCTTGGGGGGCTAGCGGTCAGACCGCTAGTCGGCGCATCGTTGCGTTCACCCGAGAAGCTGTCATCCGCTGCGGTGAATCAGGGGCACATGCGACGCGAAGCAGGCACAGGGCGAGGAACCGGCGACGAAGTCGTCGAGCTCCACGGTTTCACGAAGTCGTTCGACGAATTCGAAGCGGTCCGCGATCTGTCGCTCGGAATCCGAAGAGGCGAAGTCTTCGGTTTCCTGGGACCGAACGGCGCCGGTAAGACGACGACGATCGAGTGCATCGTGGGGCTGCAACGGCCGACGGGCGGTTCCATCCGGGTCCTCGGACTCGATCCGTCGCGGGACCGCGGCGAGATCACCCGCCGCGTCGCCGTGCAGCCGCAATCGGCGAGCCTCTTCGACACACTCACCGTCCGGGAGACGCTCGAGCTCTTCTCGTCGTTCCACGAGCAGCCCCGCGCCCTCGAGGAAGTCCTGGCCGAGATCGGTCTCCAGGAACAAGCGTCAGAACGTTCCAAGGCGCTCTCCGGCGGGCAGACCCGAAGGCTCCTGCTGGGGGTGGCGTTGGTCGCGGATCCCGAGGTGCTCGTCCTCGACGAGCCGTCGGCAGGGCTCGACCCCGCGGCGCGACAGGCGCTGTGGAAGGTCATCTACGGACTGCGGGATCGTGGGACGACGATCATCCTCTCCACGCACCACATGGACGAGGCGACCTCTGTCTGCGACAGGGTGGCCATCATGGTGGGCGGCCGACTGGCCGCGCTGGACAGCCCGGACGAGCTCGTCCGGCAGCATGCGAGCACGAGCGACGTGGCCTTCACCGTCGCGACAACGGTCTCGGACGCGGATCTGGCGTCGGCGCTGGAAGTACCGTTCACATCCGACCCCGTGCCCGGCGGGACGAGGGTCCGAGTGACCACCGACGATCCCGACGAACTCATCCGCCGGGTGACCTTCGCGAGAGCCCTGCGTGCCCGCGAACTCAACGTCCGCCAGGGCAGCCTCGAGGACATCTTCCTCCGACTCGCCGAGCTCCCGGACGAACGACGCCGGCGCGACACCACGGCCGAAGGGAACCGCTCGTGACCACGGACTCCGCAACCGCCTCGCGATCTCGATCGCGCGAGGCGTTCAAGCAGCTGACGTTGCTCAGCACCCGCGAACTGCTCCGCAACATCAAGACGGTCATCGCCCTGATGTTCATGTTCTTCTTCTTCCTCATCCTGATGGCGGGGATCGACTTCGTCATCAACGGAGGCCGCCCTGCTCCCGTCGCCTCGGTGGCAGACGGCCCGCGCAGCGCTCAGGTCGTCGACGCTCTGCAGGAGCGAGGCATCACGGTCCGCGCGGACAGCTCCGCCACGGCCGAGATCACGGTGGACGGAGACCGCGCGCAGATCGTGCTCCCCGCCAAGGACAAGCCCGCGTGGAAGGAACTCGTCGCCGCCGTCCACTCGACCGGTGTCCCGTCCGCGAAGATCGTCGTGACGGACGCCTCAGGGGCGCCGGAGACCGACATCCTCCGGATCAACCTCGCGACCGTCCTGGTGACCGGTTTCATGGCGATCGCGTTCATGGGCACATCGGTACCGCTCGTCACGCTGCGGCAGCGAGGGACCCTGAGACTGCTCGGGACGACGCCGGTGAAGCGGCTGTCCTTCATCGTCGCGCAGAGTCCGATCCGGTTCGCCCTCGGCATCGGTGAAGCGCTCGTCGTCGTCCTCGTCGCTGCGAGTCAGGGGTACGTCGAGTCGTTCAACGTCCTCCGACTCTTCGTCACCCTCATCCTCGGGCTTGCGATGCTCTTCGCCTTCGCGTACCTCCTGGCGAGCAGGTCCGCTCATCCTGACGTGATCACGCAGGTGACCGGGTTCCTTCCGGTCATCGTCATCCTCACCTCGGGCACGGTCCTGCCGATCGACATCTTCCCCGACGTGGTCCGGTACATCACCTACGCGTTCCCGAGTACGTGGTTCATGCAGGCCATCGGGGCGGACATCGCGGGCACGGATCCGTTCGTACCCGTCTACTGGCTGTGGTTGATGATGGCCGGGGTCGGAGTCGCTGCGGCGTTGCTCGCCGCGCGACTCTTCAAGTGGGATCAAGGCGACCTCTAGCGAGGTCGGGGAACCATCGGGGGGAACCATTGGGGGGAACAATGGCATCACACACGATCACGGCCGAGCCGCTCAGCGCGGAGTTGCGAGCGCTCGACGACCTGGTGTCCGACGAGGGAGGTCTCGTCCATGCCGTCCAGAAGCTCACGAGCGACGAAGAGCCCTTCGCCGTCTACACTGCGACGCTCGGCGCACTGGACCGCCTGCAGGAGAACATCCGTGTTGCGCCCGGGTCGGAAGCGGGGATCGAGCTGGCCGGGAGCGGCGGCGGGACCGACGAACGACTCGCTCGCGCCATCGCGATCGTCGAAGCGGTCGAGCGCTACTCCAGCTGCGTGCCCCCGGACCGGCTCCGCTGGGCCAGCCCCCGCGAACTCGGTGACTCGGCCGTCGACCTGACCGTCCTGCCTCGGTGCAGCGCTCACGAGCTCTCCGATGTTCGCTGTCCGGTCCGCGAGGCCGATCCGGAAGAACGTGTCCGATGGACGACAGCATGGTCGTCGACGCGGCAGCAGCTCGTCTGGGTACCGGCGACACTCGTGTGGATGCACCTCGAGGCGCTCACGTCCAGCGAGCGCCTGACCGTCCCGATCTCCACCGGGTGCGCAGCCCACACGGATGCCGCGCAGGCACTGCTGAACGCGGTGTGCGAAGTCGTCGAACGGGACTCGATCGCCCTCACGTGGCTGCAGAGGCTGCAACTGCCCGAGATCGACCTCGCTGACGCGCCCCGGGCCGTGAAGGCCGCTGTCGCTGCGGCGAACTCGACCGGACGCGTCCACCGCTTCTTCGACGCGACCACGGACCTCGGCGTGCCCACGGTCTACTGCGTCGACACCGACCCGTCGTCGGAGACGCTGCGCCACGTGGTGATGTGCTCGACCGAACTGGACCCTGCACGAGCCATCGTGAAGATCGTCCGCGAGATCGCGTCCTCCCGCATCGCGCTCGAGCACGCCGGCCCGGTCCCCGACTCGATCGACGACTTCACCAGCGTCACCGACGGTGCGCGCTTCATGGGGCACCCGGACCGCGCGGACGAGTTCTCCTTCCTCCTGGAGAACGGCCGCCCGACGCGGCGGTTCTCCGAGTTGCAGAACCTCGACGCTGGTGACCCGCAGAGCTCCCTGAACGCCGTCGTGCGGAAACTCCACGATGCAGGCTGCGAGGTGCTCAGTGTCGACCTGAGCACTCCGGAGGCCCGAGCGGTCGACCTGACCGTGGTGCGGGTCATCATCCCCACGCTCATGCCGTTGTCCTTCGCTCACCGCGCGAGGTATTTGGCCCATCCGCGGCTCTACGACGTCCCGACCCACTTCGATCAGGCCGTGCTCGGAGAACGGGACCTCAACCCGTACCCCCAGCCCTTCGCCTGAGACAGGACCTCCGATGCTGCAAGCGCACCTCATGGGTGACGGGACGTTCTTCGCTGCGCTCCGAGGGCGAGCGCGTGCCGACCCGTTCACCACGTCGCCCGACCGTCGAGCCGTCTTCGACTCGACGAACTGGCCATCAGCACGAGCCCGTGTCCTCGTCACCTCCGCCCGGGACAGAGCTGCCGAGGAGCACCTCGATGCAGCGACCCGAGGCGCGGGACAGACCTGGATCCCCGTGCAACTCGAAGCGCGCAGCCTGCGCGTCGGTCCGGTGATCGGACCCCGGCGAGCGGTCTGCATGGACTGCTTCGACCGACGGCAGGAACAGCACGGTCGGCGGAACCGCACGGACGTCGAGCTCGAGGCTGCCCACGACGGCGGTTCGCCCGCGAACGGCTTCACCCCGGCGCACGTCGACATGGTGTTCGCGGTGATCGAGCGGATCACGTCCTCCGACGAGCGACTCCGGGCAGCAGCTTCGTCGCTCTGGCGCTTCGGCTACTCGGACCTCTCCGTGAAGCAAGCACTTGTGATTCCGGTAAGTGGTTGCCGACGATGTGACCGGGATCACGGCGAAAGAGAGCGCTCCGTGCAGCTTTCGCAGTACTTCCCGCGTTAAAGGCGGACCGGATCGTCGCTCAGCCGCTCGCTGTCAGCGGCCCGTTCTGCGTGCAACAAAAGCGGCAATTGTTTGTCAGAGAATTCACGGAGTCCGATCCTTGCGGCAATTGAGAAACCGTCGATAGCGTCCTTTCCAGACATCGAAGATCCTCGAGTCCACGGACCTCGCGAATGTGGGGGAGCGGGGAACGGTGTCCATTCAACAACAATCGAAAAAAGGGGAAAAAATGGACAAGGCAATCGATCTGGTGTCGGTGGAAGAGCTCTCCGTGGAGGACCTGCCCCAGGCAGTCGCCCCCGGTGCGAGCAGCGCCGGAACCGTCGGCTGTGTGTCGAGCGCGGGTAGCTGCGCCGGCACGCTCAGCAGCGTCAGCTCGTACAGCAACCACTGACCTGCGAGGGCGGACGGCCGGAGGCCGTCCGCCCCTTCTCCTCTCCCATCTCCCGACCGAGGCACAGATGACGCAACTCACGAGCGAGACCGAGCCCGACGGGGTGCTCCGGCTGGCCAGTGGTGTGACGCGTGGCGTCGCAGCAGACGGCCGTCTCCTCCTCAGGAGCCCGGCCGGACACTTCGCGGCGGTGCCGGCGGGCGTCGAGCCGCTCATCGCGCGACTCGAAGCGGGTTGCGACCACGACGAACTCGTACAGCTCATCCGCCGGACGGATGCCGTCGACGAGGCCGGAACGGCTGCCACCGACGGTGTGCGCAAGTTCCTCGATGCGCTGCGGAAGTCGGGTTTCATCGAGGGGCAGTCCGGGGAGCACTCCCGTACGGATCGCTTCCTCGCCCGCGCCGGGGCCGACTTCTTCGCTCGACTCCCGCTGCCGGTGAACATCGACGGGTTCGCCGCAGCGGTCGCGCGCCCGTTGCACAGGTTCTCCGCGCCCACGCTCCTCGTCGTCGCCGGGATCGCGGCAGCCACGGCGGTCGCAGGTGGACTCGCAACGGTCCTCGCGAACACGAGCGAACTGGCTCAGCCGTCGATCGAGGCCATCGTCATCGTCGCCGTCCTCGTGGTCATCCAGCTCGCAGTGCACGAGACCTGTCACGCCATCGCCATGCGCACGCAAGGAGCGCGTGTCCGTGAGATCGGTGTCGGGCTGCTGTACTACTTCGTCCCCGTCGCCTACGTCGACCGCACCGAGGCGTACGCGGTCCGGTCCCGGCCAGGGCTCGTGCTCATCGCCCTCGCTGGTCCCCTCGTCGACGCTGCGTTCATCGGTGTCGCGGCCGTCCTCGCGCTGAACGTGACGGGTGGAGCCCACGAGGCCGTGGTCCTCTACCTCACCGCCGAGCTGTTCCTCCTCCTCGCGAACTGCAACCCGTTGTTCCGCTCCGACGGCTACCACGCGATCGAAGCCGCCTTCGGGGCGCTGAACATGCGGGCGCGCGCCTTCACGATCGTCACCAACGCCCTGCTCCGGCGACCGCAGCCTGCCCACGTCCTCACCATGGCCCGAGTGCACCGGGTCGGCCTCGTGTCCTACGCGCTCGGAAGCGTGCTCTACCTGGTGCTGATGCTCTGGAACCTCTCGCACACCATCCTGCTGACCGTGTTCGGAACTCCGTCATGACGCAGTACGCCGTGGCGCCCTTCACCATGTCCCGGATCGCATCGCTGCCGGGGGATGCACTGCACTTCGACCAGCAGCTGACCACGGACCTCCTCGAGGAGGGACACCGGCTCCAGGAGCAGGTCGACTCGATCAGCCGACAGGTCGCAGACGCAGTGCACGTCCTGGTCCCGACGTGCTCGGAGGGTGATCGCCGAGCGCTCCTGGGTCTCCGGAGAGACCTGCACAACCGCCGGCCGTTGACGACCGTCGGACTGGAGGCAGCGGAGCGACACGGGTTGGACCTCGAGGAGCTGGTGCAGCGCCGAGCCGCCGTCGCGGTGAGCCGGGCGCTGATCGCGAAGCTCGCGGACGAGGACGGCACGCGGGCTGAAGAGCGGGTCCGGGAAGCGCTCCGCACCCCGGACGTCGCGGATGCGCTCCGGCTCCTCAGCCCTGGTTTCTTCGAAGCGCTCGGGAAGCCCGCACCAGCGGGGAGCAAGCGGGGAAGGTCCGCTCTGGCCTTCACGTCGAGAGCCGCCCTCAAGCCGAGCCCGCTGTCGACACTGACCCGTGTGGCCGTCGACGGAGCGAACCTCGACGACCGCGTCTCCACACTGTCGCCGGTGGTCGCCTCGACCGTCCTCCGGGAGCTGGCCACCCGCCGTCACGCCCTCCCGACGCTGCAGTACCGGTCCGCCGTACGCGCGACGGGGGAGCGTCTCGTCGCGAGCGTCGAGACGGCGGAGATGACGCACGGCGCGGTCGTCTTCGGGAGACATCCGAAACGGCTGCACGACGCGGACAGCGATGCCGCGCTCCTCAGCACCTGGGTCGGTGGTACAGCAGACGAGTTGCTCCGCCTCGCTGACGGCGGAGGTTGGGCGCGCGCAGCACGGTGGATCGCCTCCGGGGCCGTCTCCGCCGTACCCCCGTGGACACACGACTCCCGCCGTCCGGAGTCGGCGCTCGGCGAGCTGATGCTGCGCAGCGCATGCACGGAGGTGGCCGCTGCCGGGGCGCTCCTCCTGCAGGTCGGTCGCGACGCACAGACGCTCGCGTCGACGTCGGGACCGTCTCGGAGCGCCGTCCTCCGGTCGATCCAGGACGGACTCCAGCAGCTCGCCTCCGAGCTCGACATCGATCTCCCCCGACAACGCCTCGTCAACGAGGACGCGGGTGCCGTGTCACGACCCACGACCTCGTCGAGCGACCTGCCTCGATCGCTGGCCGCCCTGGTCCGCCCCACCCTCTTCCGCTCTCGGGTCTACGACGTCATCAAGGACGCGTTCGTCGCCGCGCACGGTGCCGGCGGTGCGACACACGACGTGCTGGGCTTCCTCACCGAGTGCTCGTTGTCCAGACCGTTCCGCGGAGCGCTCCAGGCCGCTCGCACGGCAGACCGCACCGCGGACGCACATGTCGGGCGCACCGGGCTGCCCGTCGGGGCCACCACGGCGCCTCCCACGATCTCCGCGTTCGTGCAGACCGCGCACGCCCACGACGACCGGACAGCGGTCGTGAACCAACTCATGCCGGGGGTGGGCGGCGTGGTGGCCCGCTTCTGTGCGCTCGGAGACGCGCCGTCGACGCTGGTCCCGATGATCACCGGGTGGGTGGAGCAGCTCTACCCGGATGCCGACGACGTGCGCTCGGTGCTGCCCGGGGTCGACGTCAACCCCTTGCAACGCGCCGCGGCCGCTGCCGTCCCACCGCTCCGAGGTGCGGACCTGGAAGAAGCGCTGCTCGGCATCGCGCTCGCCCACGACCCGGAGACCGACGTGCTCGAGTTCGTCCGGAACGACGGTGCCCTCGTCGCGCCGGTCCCACTCGGCATCGTCCCGGCGTGGACGTTCGAAGGGCCGGTCGGACTGCTGCTCGCGCTCGTCGACCCGTGGATCGACGGTTCCCACATCACCCGTGAGTCGAACCCGATCCGGCGGGCAGGCCGCACGGAACGCGTGGAACGGCATCCTCGGCGCACCGACCGTTCCCTCGTCACCCGGCGCCAGACCTGGCGGTTGCCCGTCGACAGCATCCCGGTCCAGGGGAACTCGACACCTGGCGACTTCCTCACGGCCCTGCACGGGTGGCGGACCGCGAACGGCATGCCGGACGAAGTGTTCGTGCGGATCCACGGCGACGACCCGTTCGACGCGGACACGCGGAAGCCGATCTGGATGCGCTTCAGCAGCTGGTACACGGTCAGTGCGGTGTGGGCGTTGCTGCCGGGGCGTCACACCCTCGAAGTCCAGGAGAGCCTCCCGGTCCGCTCCGGCGCGGAACGCGCAGTGGAGCACGTCATCACGCTCGGATGGCCGCGGCCGACGCCTGGTCCGCTCCGGGCCCGCCACGAGATCGCAGTGGAGTCGAGGAGATGAGCGGCACGTGGACGTACTGGAAGGTGTACGCGCCGACGGCGGAGATGGATCGGGTCGTCCTCGAACTCGCTGACCTCGTCGAGCGCATCGCCGGTGCCGCGACCTCCTGGCACGTCCTCCGCTACGCGGATCACTCCGGCCCGCACCTCCGCTTCAGAGCGTTCACCTCGCCGGCGAGCGCGGACGCCGTCCATGCCTCCCGGCACGAGGTGGGGCACCCGGTCCGCCTCGACCTGTACGAGCCGGAGGTCGACAAGTGGGGAACGAACGGCGTCCGGCGAGCCGAGGAGCTGTTCACGACGTCGACGCTCCTCGCGGTCCACGCCATCAGGGAGCGGATGGACGTCGCAGACCTGCTCGTGCGACACACCGTGTCCGTCCTCGTGCCCGACCAGCGGACCCGCCTTGCTGTCCTCCGCACCCACGCGGCGTGGTGGCTGGGAGAGCAGTCGTCGGACGGCGGAGCGGTCGAGTCGAGCCTCGCAGCGCTCCGCGACGAGCCCCCGCCGAACGTCCAGGACGGCGACCCGTGCAGCCACCGACTGCTGGGGCGCTTCGTCGACGGCCTCGCGGACGCGATGCGTCATGCCGGACCGGGGCATCCACCCGTGTACCACCTCCACCAGCACGTGCACCTCACGATGAACCGCCTCGGGCTCTCGCCGCAGCGAGAAGCCACTGCGGCCCTCAACGAACTGATCCGTCTCGAAAGGGCAGGCATCGAACAAGCATGAACACCTCGCTCACAGCAGCAGCGCTCGACGTGGCCACCCAGAACGACGCGCAGTTCACGATCCCGACGATGCCACGCGTGGTCGCGGCCGTCCCGACGACGTGGTTGCAGGACCGGTACGTGATCGAAGGGGTCGTCTCACGGCGGGTGCTCCAGGGCCGGACGGTGCAGCGTCTCCTCCCGGATCTCCTTCCGCTCCTCGACGGGACGCGGACGTGGGGCGAACTCGCAGCGGACGCCGGAGTGGCCGAGCCCACCATCCGTCAGGTACTCGGGATCCTGTACTCGGCGGGACTCCTGGAGGAGGGTGACGCACCGAGGCCGACCGGCGACCAGGCGCTCCACGACTTCCTCAGCAGGACCTTCGACGCGACTCGGCATCACCAGTCCGGCTCAGCCGCGCGGGCGGCACTCGACGCAGCGACCGTCGGGGTCGTCGTCGACGACCAGGACTTCGCGTCGGAGGTCGTGGCTGCGCTGCGATCGAGTCACGTGCAGGTCATCCCGGTCGACGAGTTGCAGGACACCTCGCCGAGCCTCGCCATCACGGTGGACCTCGACGGTGTCCGACCTGACGCGCAGATCTGCGCTTCGCTCCGCGCTCGCGGTGTCCCCGTGCTGCCCGTCACGCTCCGCGGAGCGGACGTGGGCATCGGCCCCGTCAGCTACCCCGACCACAATCCGTGCCCGGACTGCACGGAAGCCGGGCTGCAGGGCCTCGGAGCACACCGAGACGTCCCCGGCGAGCACGTTCCGCTGCGCGGACTGCTCCCGGCCTGCATCGTCCAGGAGGCAGTCCTCCTGCTCGCTGGGGTCGGCACCGCCCGGACGGTCTCTGAAGCGATCGTCATCGGCGGCGATCCGCTCAGCACGCGCTTCGAGTTCGTCGTCCGGCGGCCGGGGTGTCGGACCTGTGGAACGGGCGAGTCGGACTCCGACGGCGGGATCGCCTTCGCCTTCGAGGAGTCCGTGGCGTTCCCTCCCGCGCGTCTGACGAAGCCACGGACGCACCAGCAGCACTTCGAACCCGCGAACATCGCGTTGAGCCTCGAGCAACGGCCTGCCGAAGGCGAGTGGTTCCCGCTCCCGGTCGATCTCGAGGTCGACCGACCGAACGGGGCCGCCGCATCGCTCGCGCACGTCCTCGCTTCCGGCTTCGCGCTGAAGCCACCTCACCTCGCAGAAGCAGGCAAGGTGCGCCGGTGGGCTCCGACGGGCGGTAACCTCGGCTCCCCGCAGGCGTACTTCACCACTCGCGACGTCCCCGACGTCCCCGACGGACGATGGATGTACCGCGGGGACGCCTACGCCGCGTGTCGCCTCGGTGACGCTGACGACGGCGATCCCGGCGTCGAGCTCGTCGTGGTGAGCGAGATGTACCGCGTGTGGAAGAAGTACAACACCTTCTCCTACCGCATCGTCGCGCTCGACGCCGGCGTCGCGATGGCCCACGTCGCCGTCGCGGCGACAGGTCTCGGGCTGCCGACGACCAACCACCTCGGATGGGTGGCAGCCGAACTGCAGTCCCGCTACGACCTCGACGACAGCGAGCAGATGGTGACCGGGAAGCTCACCATCGGAGGCCTCCGATGACCGACCGCATCAGCATCGTCAGCGACCTCCGCACCGCGGCCGACGCCAGCGCACAGCGCGTCGGATCTCCACCGCAGCAGGTGTCGGCAGTCCCGGGCTCCCAGGAGCTCGGCCGGGCCATGCGGTACCGGTCGGCCACGACGCAGTTCGTCGACCAGCCCGTCGAACGGCGCCACGTCGACGCCTCGGCAGCCGCCATGACCACGATGGACGCCGGTCTGTGGGGCGACGCAGCGCACAGCTCGCCCCTCCGCGTCCTGGTCGCCTGCCGACGGGTCGTGGGCGTGCAGCCTGGTCTGTACGAGTACGTCGACGGGGGGCTGCTCCGCCTCGACGGGGACGCCGAACCGCTCCGGATGCGCGAGATGGTGTTGCAGCCCGAGTTCGCTGAGGCAGGCGCCATCCTCCTGGCCGTCGGGAACCTCGCAGGGATGACGAGCCGCTTCGGCGCCCACGGTCACAGGATGCTGCTGAGCAGAGGAGGGGCCGCGTGCGAAGCAGCATGGCTCACCGCGGTCGAGTTCGGACTCGTCGGGAGCATCTTCGCCGGGTTCCTCCCCGGCGCGCTCCGCCAGCGCACCGGCATCGACGGCAGTTCTGACCTGCAACTCCTCGCACTGGCGATCGGCGCTGCGGCATGAGCGCCCACCCGCGGGAGCGGTTGGTCCCGGAGCTGTTGCACCCGTTGCGGCTCTCCATCGTGGCGAAGATCGTCGGAACGCACAGCATCACCTTCCGGGAGCTGCGGGACGATCTGGGTGTGTCGGACGCGGCACTGAGCCGGCACTGCTCGAACCTCGAGGCCGCAGGTCTGGTGAGCGTGACGAAGACCTTCATCGGGAAGACCGCGCGGACCCGGTTGAGCATGACGACGGACGGTGAGGTCCGGTGGCAGTCGCATCGAACTGCGTTCTGCGAGCTGATCGGCGTGGACACCGGACCGCTCTCGGCATCGGAGCCGGCTGGCGACGACGCCCCTGCCGACGACGCAGCGCCGCATCAGCATCGGCGCGCTCGCTCCTGACGTGGCTCGGACGAGCGAGGCACGAACACCAGCTCGATCCTGATCGGCACCGGCGCGGACGTCGGAAGGGCCGGCCGCTTCGTCTCGCCGCAACGCGGTCCGGCGGTAGCCTGCGCTCCGGCGCCGGGCGGTCTCACGCGCCGGCTCCGCCGTCCACCGGGATGCTCGCCCCGGTCACCATCGACGCACGGTCACTGAGCAACCAGGCGGCGACCTCGGCGACCTCCTCTGGACGCGCCATCCTGCCGAGGGGGACCGACGCGTTGATCTGCTCGGTGATGCCCGGCGTCGCGACCTCCCACTCCTCGATCATCTCGGTCTCGGTGCCGCCCGGCGTGATGCCGTTCACCCGGATGCCCTCGGGCGCCCAGGTCACGGCGGCCGTCTCGGTGATGCTGTTCAGCGCGCGCTTCATGGCGCCGTAGGCGGGGAGTGCGGGGTTCGCGCGGCGACTGCCGATGCTCGAGGTGTTCACGATCGATCCGCCACCGGACCGGCGCATCAGCGCTGCCTCGGCGTTCATCGCGATCCAGTGGCCGCGGAAGTTGACCGCGAACTGGGTCTCGACGTCCTCGTCGCTCGTGGTGTCGAGCGGGCCGGGCTGCTGGATCGCTGCGCCGTTGTTGAAGGCGCCGTCGAGTCGTCCGTGCAGGGTGTCGACGTGGTCGACGGCCGACCGGATGCTGGCGGGATCCGCGAGGTCGAGGGCGACGGCGTCCGCGGTACCGCCGGTGCTGCGGATGTCGGTGACGAGGGTGTCGAGGGCGTCGGTGCTGCGGGCGGCGAGGACGACCGCGGCGCCCTCGCGGGCGAAGAGCCTCGCGGCGGCGGCACCGATGCCGCGGCTGGCGCCGGTGACGAGGACGACCTTGCCGGCGAGCAGGTCGAGGGAACGGGGTGCGGTGAGTTCGGTCATGGCATCAGCGTCGGTCCGACGGGAGCGCCCGATCCAGGTACAGCCGGTACCAGGACGTCGTCGTACGGGCGGGGGAGGATCGGGGCATGGACAAGCAGGAGCTCGCCGCGTTCCTCCGCTCCCGCCGGGAGCGGTTGCGGCCGGAGGACGTCGGGCTGCCGTCGGGTACGCGTCGGCGGACGCCGGGGCTCCGCCGTGAGGAGGTGGCGGTCCTCGCCCACATCTCCACGGAGTACTACGTGCGGCTCGAGCAGGGCCGCGCTCCGCGGCCGTCGGCGGAGGTCCTGTCCGGCATTGCCGGCGCCCTCCGGCTCACGGACGCCGAGACCGACCACCTGCACCTGCTCGCCGGGACCGCCCGGGCACGGACCGGGACGCTCCGACGCGAGGTCCGACCGAGCATCCTGGCCGTGATCGAGCGGCTGCCGCAGACGGCCGCGATCGTGCTCGCCGCGGACTTCGAGGTCCTCGCGTGGAACCCGCTCGCCGCTGCACTGATGGAGGACTTCGCCCTGCGCGACCGTGCCGGACGGAACCTGGCGCGTCAGGCCTTCCCGACCACCGGCTCGGACCAGCCCACGGACCCGCCGTACGGCATCTCGGACGGCGCCGAGTTCCAGCGCCACGTCGTGATGCGCCTGCGGACGACCCTGGCGGAGCACCCTGCGGACGAACAGGTCGTCGCGCTCGTCGACGAGCTCCGGTCGGGGAACCCCGACTTCGCCCGACTCTGGGACCGCCATGACGTGCAGCCGGCACCGATGCTGACGAAGACCTTCCGCCACCCGGCCGTCGGACCGGTGACGGTGGACTGCGACACGCTCGCGCTCACCGACGCCGACCAGTTCCTGGTGCTCTACACCGCGGCGCCCGGGTCAGCGGGTGCGGACGCCCTGGCCCTGATCGGGATGCTCGACGGACAGCGCGCACGCTGACCACGGGCAGCCCGTGCGGCGCGGACCACCGCGCCGCCGCCGTGGACCGACGCAACGTCTCCTACGCTCGGGGCATGGGGATGAACCGGGACCGACGTCTGGCCGTGATCGTCGGGAGCCTCGTGGGGGTGCTCGGCGGCGTCGGGCTGATCGCTGCGGGCGCGCTCCACCTGCTCGGCGCGTAGCCCGAGCCGAGGACGGATGTGCGGAGGAACGAGATGACCACTCGCCACAGCCGGACCGGAGGCGCGGTACCGGCCCGCCCCGCGCCTCCCGTCCGGCCATGGTCACGCCGCGCTGCCCGCCCCCTTCCGCCGCGCCCGCCCCGCCGACCGCGGCGGGTGCTGTCGCAGGTGCCCGCTGATCCGCCCCAGCACGTCTGCCAGCTGCGCTGCGTCCTCGTCGCTGACGTGCGCGAACAGCAGCTCGTGCACCGTCGCGATGTGCCCGGGCAGCACGGTCGCGAGGGCGTCTCGCCCGGCGTCGGTCAGCGAGACCACGGTGCTCCGCTCGTCGTCGGGTGACGGCCCCCGCGTGACGAGCCCGCGCTGCTCGAGCACCTGCGCCTGGTAGGTCAGCCCGCTGCGGCTGTAGACGACCCCGTCCGCCAGGTCCGTCATCCGCAGCCGCCCGTCCGGCGCGTCGCCCAGTCGGGCGAGCAGCTGGAACTGCACGTAACTGAGTTCACCGGCGTCGCGGAGCTGCTGCTCGACCGCCGGCCGCAGCAGGGCCGCGACCTCGGTGAACGACAGGTACGCGCCGAGCTGGGTCGGAGTGAGTGCCGACGGGGGAGAGGCCATCTCTCGATCCTACCTGTTGCTTCGAACTCGAAGCAAGTGTACGGTCGACCCATCGCTTCGAATTCGAAGCAAACGACGAAGGGGAAGACCATGAACGAGAACACCATGCGGGCAGTCCGGTTCCACGAGGTCGGCGGTCCGGAGGTGCTGCGGATCGAGGACGTCGAGCGCCCCGAGCCGGGCGCAGGCGAGGTGCTGGTGCAGGTCGCCGCCTCCGCCTACAACGCCGCCGACAACGGCATGCGCGGCGGGTTCCTGCCGATCCCGGTCCAGCTGCCGCACGTGCCCGGGTACGACGTCTCCGGAACGGTCGTCGCGCTGGGCGAGGGTGTCGAGGGCCTCGCCGTCGGCGACGCGGTGGTCGGGTTCCTCCCGATGGAGCGCGACGGCGGTGCCGCCGAGTACGTCGTGACACCCGCGGAGGCACTGGTCGCCGCCCCGACGAGCGTCCCGCTGGTGGACGCCGCGGCGCTTCCCTCCGTGGCGCTGACGGCCTGGCAGGCACTGTTCGACGAGGGGCGCCTCGAGGCGGGCCAGCGCGTGCTGATCAACGGCGCCGGTGGCGTGGTCGGGAAGTACGCGATCCAGCTCGCCGTCCGTGCCGGTGTGCACGTGGTCGCCACCGCGAGCCCGCGGAGCGCCGACGCGGTCCGCGCCGCGGGGGCGCAGCAGGTGATCGACCACACCACGACGGACGTCCTCGCGGCGCTCGACCAGCAGGTGGACGTGCTGCTCAACCTCGCGCCGATCGAGCCGGAGCGGTTCCGGGCGCTCGTCGCCGCCGTGCGTGACGGCGGGGCCGTGGTCAGCACGACCGCGTTCATGGCGACGCCGGACGACGAGTCCCGCGGCGTCCGCGCCGCGACGGTGTTCGTCCTGCCGGACCGCGAGCGACTGGCCGAGCTCGTCGCGCTCGTCGACGCCGGGCAGCTCACCGTCGAGGTCACCCGGCGCATCCCGCTGGCGGAGCTGCCGGCGCTCCACGCCGAGGGCGCGGCCGGGCGGATCGCCGGCAAGGTCGTCGTCACGGTCTGAGGGACGACGGCCGCCCGTCCGTCAGCCGATGGAGGACGCCGCGTCGACCGCGTGTCCGCCGGACACGTACGGGGTGAGGTCGACCACCCGGTCGTCGATGCGGAAGACGTACCGGTCGACCTGCTCGACCACCGCGCTGCCGCCGAGCCAGTCGGCGGCCTCGGCACGCTCCTCCGGTCGGAGCCAGTCGACCGGGTCGGACGTCGACCGGAACCCGAGGACGGCCGCGGTGTCCTGCAGGGCTCGACGCTCGTCCGCGCCGAGCAGGTTGCGTTCGCTGCGGAAGTAGACCGAGTCGGGGTCCACCTCGTACAGCCGCCGCATCCACACCCGGTTGACCGAGGCCACCAGCGCGTTGCGGGCGCCCTCGCCGGAGGGATCGCCCACCCGCTCGGCGTTGTCCCAGAACGGCGCGACGTCCGGTCCGACACGGGCTCCGTCGAACACCCCGACCGAGGGGATCATCGGTACTCCGCAGCCGAGCAGGTAGACGTCGTCGCCGACGGTGCCCCGGATGTGCTCGATCGCCCGTCGGTAGGCCTGTTCGCGGGGCAGGTCGACGTGGCGGTGGCCGGCGATCGCCCCGGCGTACATGAAGTCGAGCTTCAGGTAGCCGTAACCGTCCGCCGTGATCCGGTCGAACACCCCGCGGAGGTGGTCGAGCACCTCCGGGTTCGTCGTGTCGAGCGAGTGGTAGTGCGACCCCCAGTTGTACCCGGAGACGAGCGGACGGCCGTCGTCACCGGCCACGAGCAGGTCGGGGCGCTCGGTGGCGATCGTCGATCCGGGCAGGGCGATCAGCGGCGCGAGCCAGATGCCCGGGCGGAAGCCGTGGCGCGCGATGGTCCGCGCCGTCGCGGCCATCCCGCTCGGGAAGTCTGGTCCGGCCGTCCAGTCGCCGACGATCGGCTCCCACCCGTCGTCCATCTGGAAGACGTCGACCGGGTACCCCTCGAGGTCCGCGGCCGCACGCGCGATCCGGTCCTCGGTGATGTCCTCGTAGTACGAGTACCAGCTGCTCCACACGGTGCCCGCGCGGGCGCTCCGACGACCGAGCCGCTCGGTGACGCGGTCGGCGTAGGCGGCGAAGACGTCCTGCTCGGCGCCGTACGCGACGAACCACTCCGCGTCGTCGTGCTCGCTCCTCGCCCACAGGACGTTGCGGTCGGCGCCGACCCGCGGGGTGCCGAGGCCGAGCGCCCCGACGAGCAACGTCCCGCCGTCGGGACCGGTCACCGCGCCCACGGCGCTGCCGGAGTGCGCGTGCGGGGTCTCGTTCGCGGCGTCGTCGGCGGTGAGCAGCCGTTCGGGGCTGTCCTTGATGCCGATGGTGTTGCCGTCGACACGTGTCCACCCGCTCGGGCTCCACGAGTTCCAGCCGTGCCGGTAGAACTCGGCTGCGGCACCGAACGGGTGGAGCAGCGCGACGGGACCCGCCGGGACGACCCACCCGTCCGCCGTTCGACGGGGTGTTCCGGAGACGATCGCGGGGACCCGGAGGCCGTCGAACTCGAACGTGAACTGCAACTGCGGGCTCCTCGTGGTGTCGGTGTGCGCGGTGTCGGCGTGCTGTGTCAGGACGCGGCGGCGACCGCGGTGACCGTCGGGCTCGTGTCCGCTGCGAACCGCTCGGGGATGGGTGCCCCGGCCCGACGCATCGCGACCAGGACGCTGCCGACGGTCGGATCGTGGCGGGGCTCGACGAGCTCGAGGGCCGTGTCCTCGGCGGACAGGGCGCTGGCGAACGCCTCGCGGAAGCGCGGCGCCCGGAAGAGCCCGCCGGAGTACGACACCGGAACGGTCTCGCCGGCGGGGAAGCCGAGCGCGCGGACCGTCGTGCCGACCAGGGTCGTGAGCTCGGCAGCGGCGCGGTGCAGGATCTCGGCAGCCGCGTCGTCGCCGGCGTCGGCGGCCGCGACGACCACCTTCGCCAGGTCGGCGACGGTCCCGCGGTCCGCCCCCCACTCGTCCATGACGACGCCGATCAGGTCGAGGTCCTCGGTCACCCCGACACGCTCGCGGACGAGTGCGTGCAGCGGACCCCGGGACAGTCGGCCGTCGGCCATCCGGGAGAAGGCGTTGAGCCCCTGGACGGCGACCCAGTACGCGGACCCCTCGTCGCCGAACACCTCGCTCCAGCCGCCGACGCGGTGTGCGGTGCCGTCGCGCTCGCCGTAGGCCATCGACCCGGTGCCCGCGATCACGTTCACGCCGTCCCGCCCGGCCAGGGAACCGGCCCAACCGCCGACCATGTCGTTGCCGCAGGAGTACCGGTCGTGTCCGAGCACCGCGGCGGGGAGGGCGTCGAGCACGGGAGTGTCCCGACTCGACTCCCCGTGTCCGGGGATGCCGAAGTGCGCGGACGTGATGTCCGCCGGGGTGATGCCGGCCGCCGACGTCACCGCGTCGACGCCCGCACGGACGACGTCGCCGACGAGTCCGGTCCCCGCGTCGAACCAGGAGGAGGTCGGCTGCCGCGACTCGGCGAGCGTGGTGCCCTCGCCGTCGGTGAGCAGGAACGCGGTCTTGGTTCCGCCGCCGTCCATGCCGAGGAAGACGGTCATGGCCGCGCGACTCCCGCGCGGTGGTCGTGGATCGTCACGCCCTGCACGACGCGGTTGACCGTGCCGCCCGGGAACGGGTTGTCCGGCGTGCAGCCGTGCGCGACCGACGTCGCGAGGGCGAGGAGCTGCGCGAAGCCGACCAGGGCGACGCTGCGGAACGCGTCGTCGAGGCCCGCCAGGTCGTCGAGCGGGAAGGAACGCTCGTCGTCCGCGTCTCCGCCGACCGAGACGACCCGCACGGTCCCGTCCCCGCGCAGCTCGCGGAGGATGTCCGCGTCGTACCGCGCCGTGTACGGGTCGGCCGAGCCGTAGACGACCACCAGGGTGTGTGCACCCGCGACGGCCTTCGGGCCGTGCCGGAAGCCGAGCGGGGTGTCGAAGAACGACACGACCCCGCCCGCGGTGAGCTCGAGCAGCTTCAGCGCGGACTCGCGTGCCAGGCCCTGCAGCGCGCCGCTGCCCAGGTAGACGACGCGTTCGGTGCCCTCGGCGAGCGAGGCGATCCGTGCCTCCAGGCCGGCGATCGTTCGCGCCGCCGCGACCAGCGCGCCGGTGCCCGCCACGAGCTCCGGCCGGAAGGCCAGGAGGACGGCGAGGAGCATCGTGGAGAAGCTCGACGTCATCGCGAAGCCGGTGTCGTTCGTCTCGGCCGGCATGTCGAGGACGAAGGACCGGTCCTGCCCGCGGTGCTCGCGGGCGAGGGAGCCCGCGGGGTCGCAGGTGACGACCAGGTGGTGCGCACCGGGCGCGACGTCGTCGACGACGCGGGTCGCTGCGACGCTCTCCGGGCTGTTGCCGGAGCGGGCGAAGGAGACCAGGAGCACCCGGCCCGGGTCGCCGAGCGAGCCGTGCGGGTCGGCGACGACGTCGGTCGTGGCGATCGACTCGACGCGACGGCCGAGGTGGCGGCGGAGGTCGACGCTCGCGATGTCCCCGACGAAGGCCGAGGTGCCGGCCCCGGTGAGCACGATGCGCAGGTCCGGGTCGGCGAGCAGCGGCTGCAGGAAGGCGTCGAGCGCGGCACGGCGGTCGTCGAGCGACGCGACGAGGCGCTGCCAGCTGTCGGGCTGCTGCAGGATCTCGCGGTGGGTCGCGGTCTCGTCGGCGCGGACGGGGGCGGTCGTGGTCACAGGGACTCCTTGCTGGTGGTGGTGGCGACCGCGTCGGCGAGACGCTCGCGCGGGGCGACGGCGGCGGCGTACGGGCGCAGGACGTCGCGGACCCGGTCGAGCACGATGTCCTCGGCGCGGTTCGGCAGCAGGCCCTCGCGGACCCGCTCGTACTGCACCGGCAGGTACTGGCTGAGCAGCGGGAGCGGGATGCCGACCTCGTCGAGGCTGTGCAGGAGCGCCTCGGTCGCGGCGGTGATCTCCGGGTCCGGCCAGTAGTAGCGCATGCGGTCGCTGTAGCTGTAGGTGCGGGCGATGCGCCGCTCGTCCTCGTCGCCCTCGTAGTAGCGCTCCCACCGGCCCGGCTCGGCGAGCATGCGGCGCTCGACGACGCCGCGCAGGTCGGTGGCGGAGCCGTCCGGCACGAGCTCCGACTCGAGGGCGTCGAGGGCGAACAGCGCCTCGCGGAGCCCGAAGGTCAGACCGGGGCCGACCTTGAGCACCGCCCAGTGGTCGTCGACCAGGGCGCGGAGCGCCTCGGGCGTCTGGTAGTCGGTCGAGTGCGCCTCGTACACGAGTCCGGGCGTCGCCTCGATGACCTCCTGCAGGGCGGCCGTGGCCTCGGGGACGTAGTCGATCACCTGCAGGTGGTCGAACTCGACCGCGGGCTGCACGACGAGGGCGACGACGCGCGGCCACACGTCGGCGAGCCCGGCGCGCTCGAACGCGGCGCGGTGCACGTCCAACGTGCCGACCGCTGCCGTCGCCGGGGTCGGCACGAGGTCGTGGAGCGTCTCCTTCGCCCCGCCGGGGGTCGGGACCTCGGTGCCGATGACGTAGACGATGCCGTCGCGGTCGATCCCGGCGTCGGTGGCGGCGGACTCCGCGGCGGCGAGCAGCACCGCGGCCCGCTCGGCGACGACCGCGTCGGTCAGCGGAGCGGTCTCGCCCTGCAGCGGCATGCTGCAGTCGAGGTGGATCTTCGTGTACCCGGCGGCGACGTAGGCGCGGACGAGGTCGACGGCGAGCGGCATGGCCTCGTCGGCCGGGCGGTCCTGCCACGTGTTCGGGCCGAGGTGGTCGCCGCCGAGGACGAGCCGGTCGGCCGGGAAGCCCTCGGCCTCGGCGAGCTCGAGCACCGCGGCGCGGAAGTCCGCGGGGGTCATGCCCGTGTAGCCGCCGAACTGGTCGACCTGGTTCGAGGTCGCCTCGACGAGCAGGGGTGCGTCGTCCTCGAGCGCCTGGCGCATAGCGGCCCGCAGGACGTAGGGGTTCGCCGAGCAGACCGAGGTGATGCCCTCACCGGATCCGGCACGGTGGCGAGCGACGAGCGCAGTGATGGGGTTCACGTGGTTCTCCTGGTGCGTGCGCCGCGGTCGGCGGCGCTGCCGACGCGGCACCGTCCGGCGTCGCGTCCGGTCTCAGTGTCGGCAACGACCGATCAGTTCCGCTGCCGTAACGATCACTCCGGTCATTCGCAGTGATCGTTCTGGCGCATGATGGGGCCATGGACAACGACACCCCGGACGTCGGCCGCAAGCGGCGGGACCGGATGCGGGACATCCTCGAGCGGGTGCGCGAGCAGGGGTCGACGAGCACGGACGAGCTGATCCGCGCCTGCGGGGTCTCCGCGGCCACGGTCCGCCGCGACCTCAGCGAGCTCGAGGCACGCGGGCTCGTCCAGCGCAGCTACGGCCGGGTCGAGGCCGTGGGTGCGCTCCCGGAGCTGCCCGTCGTGATGCGGGCCTCCGAGGCCGACGCCGCCAAGCGCGCGGTCGGTCGGCTCGCGGCCCGGCTCCTGCCCCCGGGGCGGCAGGCCGTCGCGGTCAGCGGCGGGACCACCACGCAGGAGGTCGTGCGGGCGCTCGGCGACCGGAACGGCCTGACCGTCATCACGAACGCCGTGACCATCGCGCTGGAGGTCTCGCGCAGTCCCCGGGTGAAGACGATCCTGACCGGCGGGACCCTCCGCGCCACCTCGCTCGAGGCGGTCGGCCCCCTGGCCGAGGCGGCGTTCTCCGCCTTCAAGGTGACGACGGCGTTCCTCGGCACGGACGGCATCAGCGCTGCCGGCGGCGTCACCACGCACGACGACACCGAGGCGCGGACGAACGGCGTGATGGTCACGCACGCCGACCGGGTGGTCGTGGTCTGCGACGGGTCGAAGGTCGGACGGCAGACGATGGCACGGATGGCCGACATCGGTGACGTGTCCGTCCTGGTGACCGACGAGCACGCCCCGCGCGAGGCGCTCGAGCAGATCGCCGCGGCGGGCGTCGAGGTCCTCATCGCCTGAGCGCTGCGCACCCGAACGCGCACTCGTCCTGCGCGTTTCACGACGCTGCGTGGTGGTCGCGTCCGACGCCCCCTACCGTGGGGCCCGGCCGGCGAACCTCGTCGAGGCCGCGCACCCGGACACCGCAGGAGCCCGTGTCGGGAAGCGCGCCCTCCCACCCCTCCGTGCCTTCTGCCACCGCAGGTGGTTCCGACCGCCGTCCCTCGGCGGTACCCCGAACGAAGGGCTTCCCGTGTCCCGCATCGTGTTCGTCGGCGCCGGCAGCGTCGTCTTCACCCGACAGCTGCTCGCCGACCTCCTCCGCTACGACGACCTCCCCGAGCTGGACCTCCGGCTGTTCGACGTCGACGAGCGCCGCCTCGCCGTCGCCGAAGCCACCGCCCGCCAGGTGAGCGAGCGCCTCGGGCGTCCGGTCACCGTCACGGCGACGACCGACCGCCGTCGCGCCCTCGCCGACGCCGACTTCGTCGTCGACATGGTGCAGATCGGCGGGATCGCGGCGACCCGGACCGACCTCGAGATCCCGGAGCGGTACGGCCTGCACCAGACGATCGGCGACACGACGGGGGTCGGCGGGGTCTTCCGTGCCCTCCGCACCTTCCCGTTCCTCACGGAGTTGACCGCGGACATGCGCGAGGTCGCCCCGGACGCGGTCCTGCTCAACTACACGAACCCGATGGCGATGAACATCTGGTGGGCGAACGCCGTCGCGCCGGACATCACCGCGCTCGGGCTCTGCCACAGCGTCTACTGGACGGCACACGACCTCGCCGGACTCCTCGGCCTCGACGTCGAGCAGACCCGCTTCCGCGCAGCGGGCGTCAACCACCAGTCGTGGTTGCTCGAGTGGACGCACGACGGCGAGGACCTCTACCCCCGTCTCCGTGAGCGCATCCGGCAGGACCCGGAGCTCGAACGCCGCGTGCGGGTCGAGGTCTTCACGCGGATCGGCTTCTACCCGACCGAGACGAGCGAGCACTCCTCGGAGTACTTGTCGTGGTTCCTCCGCTCGCCGGAGCAGGTGGACCGCTTCCGCCTGCGGCCGCTCGAGTACGTCGGCATCTCCGAGGACAACGTCGCGGAGTTCGAGGCAGCCGAGCGCGACCTGGCGGCCCGCCGGCCCGTGCAGCTCGAGGAGGGCGCGTCGGAGTACGCCCCGCAGGTCATCCACTCGCTGGTCACCGGCACCGAGCGCGAGATCCACGCGAACGTCCCGAACGCGGGCCTGATCGACAACCTGCCGGCGGGCTGCGTCGTCGAGGTCCCGACCACCGTCGGCGCCGGTGGCATCGCGCCGATCCCGATGGGGGCGCTCCCCGTGCAGGCGGCGGCGCTGAACCGGCCGTACGTCTCCGTGAACGAGCTCACGGTGCACGCCGCGCGGACGGGCGATCCCGTCGCGATCCGGCAGGCGGTGCTCATGGACCCGAACGCGTCGTCGACGCTGACACCCGAGCAGATCTGGGAGCTGTGCAACGACCTCGTGGTCGCCCACGGTGACCTGCTGCCGGAACCGCTGCGCGCGACGATCCCGGCTCGCGGGATCTGAGCTCGCGGGCCGACGCACCACTGACGACGAAGGAGTCCGCAGTGACACGCACCAGGACCAGCTCCGCCCGCCGCCGCACCGCACGACGTCGCACCGCACGCACGGCACTCGCCGTCGCGATCGCGGTCGCCGCGTCGGTCCTCACGGGCTGCGCACCGCAGGGCGCCACCGTGCTCGACACCACCGCACCGGTCCACCTGACCATGTGGTCGGGGCAGAGCGACGAGGCGGCGAAGCTCCTGCAGGGGCTCGTCGACGAGTACGAGGACGCGCACCCGAACGTGACGATCGACATGTCCTCCGGGGCCTCGTCGACGGACGAGCTGCTGCAGAAGCTCGCGGCGTCCTTCGCCGGGAACGACTCACCCGACATCTCGTACACCTTCGGGTCGTGGGCGAGCCAGCTCGAACGGTCCGGGCGGACGCTCGACCTGCGCGCCGAGGCCGAGGACCCGGACACGCACTGGGACGAGTTCTCCCCGGCGGCCCGCGGGACCGCGCAGCCGACCGGGCGGAAGGTGATCGGCTTCCCCGCGGTCGTCGACAACATCTCGCTCTTCTACAACAAGACGGTCTTCGACGCCGCCGGCGAGCCGTACCCGACGGCGGACTGGGACTGGTCGGACTTCCGTCGCACCGCGAAGGCGTTGACGGACCGGGACAGCCAGACCTTCGGCTACGGCTACTCGGTGTCCGGCAGCGAGGAGACCACCTGGCAGATGTGGCCGCACCTCTGGCAGAACGGCGGCTCGATCCTGTCCGAGGACGGCGAGCACGCCGCGTTCGACTCGAAGGCCGGCGTCGACGCCCTGTCGTTCATGCGGTCCATGGCCGTGACCGACCGCAGCGTGTACCTCGACCAGACGGACACCAAGTTCGCGCAGCTGTTCGAGAGCGACCGCGTCGGCATGATCACCTCCGGTCCGTGGGAGCTCTCCGCCCTGAAGACCGCCGGGACGTCGTACGGCGTGGTGCGGCTCCCGGGGACGGACGGCGACCACCAGACGGTGTCCGGACCCGACCTCTGGACCCTGTTCGACAACCACGACGTGAACCGCGCGTACTGGGCGAAGGACTTCACGAAGTGGCTGACCTCGCCCGCGCAGGACGAACGGTTCAACGTCGCGGTCGGCAACCTGCCGCTGCGGTCGAGCGAGGCCGACAGCCCGGCCTTCCGGAAGCAGGTCGCAGCCCTGCCCGGACTCGACGTCATCCAGGCGAACTCCGCGAACGCGAAGCAGGTCCGTCCGACCCTGCCCGGCTACAACGGCCTGTCCGAGGCCTTCGGCGACGCGGTGTCCCGCGTGCTGCAGGGCGAGGGCGAACCGGCCGAGGCACTCCGGCAGGCGACCGTCGCCGCCGACAAGGCACTCCGTCAGGGCTAGGAGGCCCCCGTGACCACTCCCGCACTCCGCACCCGTCCGACCACCGGCGCTGCCGGCGCCCCGGAGCCGCGTCGACGACGATCGGCCGCCGCCCGCGAGGGCCTCGCCGGCTGGGGCTTCGTCGGCCCGGCCCTGGCGGTCGTGCTCGGCCTCACGATCTTCCCCGGGGTCTGGGCGCTCGTCCTCTCCTTCCAGCGCTGGGACGGCTTCAGCCCGCCGTCGTTCGCCGGCATCGAGAACTACCAGGACCTGGCCACCGACGCGAGCGCGCTCGCGGCCGCCGTGCACACCCTGCTGTACACGGTCCTGTTCGTCCCCGCGTCCCTGCTGCTCGGGCTCGCCCTGGCCGTCGCCCTGAACCGGCGCATCCGGTTCATCGGCCTGTACCGCACGGCGATCTTCGTGCCGTTCGTGGCCTCGGCCGCGGCGACGGGCATCCTGACCACCTACCTGTTCAGCCCGCAGTTCGGCATCGTCAACACCGTGCTGCGCGTACTGCACGTGCCGCCGCAGGGCTGGCTCGAGGACCGCTCCGAGGCGATGGTGGTGATCGTCATCATGTCCCTGTGGGGGCAGGCGGCCTTCACGACCGTCATCTACCTCGCCGCACTGCAGGACGTCCCCGGCGACGTGCTCGAGGCAGCGCGGATCGACGGCGCGAACACCTGGCAGACCTTCTGGCGCGTGGTCTGGCCGCAGCTGGCGCCGGTCACCGCGTTCGTCGGGATCTACCAGACCCTGCAGGCCGTGCAGCTCTTCGACCTCGTCTACGCGACCACCCGCGGCGGACCCCTCGACGCCACCCAGACGATCGTCTACTACCTGTGGAAGACGGCCTTCCAGAACCTGCAGTTCGGCTACGGGTCCGCCATCGCCTACGGCATGTTCTTCGTCACCCTCACCGCGACCGTGATCGTCACGGTCGTGCAGCGCCGAGCCGGAAGGAACGCGGCACGATGACCGTCGAGACCCGAGTCCTCGAGACCCCGAACCGGCGGTCCGCCGTCGCGGCACCGACGGGACGCCCCGCGCCCCGCCGTCGACGTCGCCTGCCGTTCAGCCCGTGGCACCTCCTGCTCGCACCGGTGGCACTCCTGTTCCTGCTGCCGTTCGTCGAGATGTTCCTCACCTCGCTCGAACCGGCGTCGGAGATCAACAAGTTCCCGCCGTCGTTCCTCCCGACGCAGTTCACCCTGTCGGGCTACACGCGCCTGTTCGCCGAGTCGGACATCCTGCACTGGCTCCTCAACACGGTGATCGTGTCGGCGTCCGCGATCGTCTCGCACCTGGTGCTGTGCTCGCTGGCCGGCTACGGGTTCGCACGACTGCGGTTCCCGGGGCGGACGTTCGGGTTCCTGGCGATCCTCGCGACGATCATGATCCCGTCGCAGCTCCTCATGATCCCGACCTACGTCATGTTCGCGCGGCTGCACCTCGTGGACAGCCTCGGCGCCGCGATCGTGCCGTGGCTCGCGTCGGCGTTCGGCATCTTCCTGATGCGGCAGTTCTTCCTCTCCCTGCCCGCCGAGCTCGAGGAGGCCGGCCAGATCGACGGGTGCTCCCGCCTGCAGGTGTTCTTCCGGATCGTCCTGCCCCTCGCCCGTCCGGCGCTCGCGACGCTCGCGATCTTCACCCTGCTCGGGTCCTGGAACGACCTGGTCTGGCCGCTCGTCGCGATCAACGACGCGGACTCGTTCACGCTGCAGCTCGGTCTGACGAACTTCCAGGGCGCGCGGCGGACCGACTGGTCGCTGCTGATGGCGGGGAACGTGGTCGCGACGCTGCCGCTGATCCTGCTCTTCCTGGTGGCGCAGAAGCAGTTCGTCGCGACGATGGCCTCGGCCGGTCTGAAGGGCTGAGCGGCGCGATCGACGGGAGGCACGGTGCCCACGGGCACCGTGCCTCCCGTCGTTCCTGCAGCCGGCCTGGAGGCGCGTGTCGGCCCGGCACCGTCCCTCCCGTCCGGCGGTCCCACCGGGCACGACGAAGCGCCCCTCGGATCCCGAGGGGCGCTTCGTCGTCGTGCGGCCGCGTCGGCCACCGCTCACTTCAGGCCGGAGGACGCGAGCCCGTCGATCACCCGCCGCTGCAGCACGATGAACAGGACCAGCACCGGGGCCATCGCCATCAGGCTCGCCGCCATGAGCAGGGGGTAGTCGATCGTCCGGTCGCTGGACAGGGTCGCGAGCCCGGCGGCGAGCGGCATGTCCTCGGCGCGGGTGGAGACCACCAGCGGCCAGAGCAGCTCGTTCCACGACCACAGCACCGTCGTGATCGCGAGCACGCTGATCGACGGACGTGCGAGCGGCAGCATGATCCGCCAGAAGGTCTGGAACGGGTTCGCGCCGTCCATGCGCGCCGCCTCCTCGAGCTCGGCGGGCATGTTGAGGAAGGCGGTGCGCATGAGGAACGTGCCGAAGGCGCTGAACAGGCCGGGTGCAACGATGCCGGCCAGGGTGTCCAGCCACCCGAGGCCCTGCACGATCTGGTACTGCGAGATGAGGTAGACCTGCGACGGCACCAGCAGGATCGAGAGCACGATGCCGAGGATGACCGCGCGTCCGCGGAAGCGCATGCGGGCGAAGGCGTAGCCGGCGAGCGTGCACAGCACGATCTGCGCCAGGGTGCGGATCAGGGTCACCCAGATGGAGGTCGCGAGCTGGTCGAGGAAGGGGAGCCGCTCGAAGACCCGGGCGAAGTTGCCCCACTGCAGCTCGCCCGGCCAGAAGGTCGGTGTCGGCGAGGTCACCTGCGCGTTCGTGGACAGCGCCATGACGATCTGCCAGAGGAACGGGAACGCCATGACGAACCCGCCGATGCCGAGCACCACGTGGATCCACCAGTGGCTGCCACCGCGGCGACCGGGCCGCGACGCGGCCTGTGCGCGGGTGCGACCCGCGGCCCTCGTGGCCGCCGCGACCTTGCTGCCGCGCGCGTCGATGATGCCGGTCATGACTGGACCCACTTCCGCTGGACCCGGAACTGCACGACGGTGATGATGCCGATGAGCACGAAGATCACCATCGCGATGGCAGCCGCGAAGCCCTTGTCGTTGTCGATGAACCCGGCGTTGTAGAAGTAGAAGACGAGGGACATCGTCTCCGGGATGACCGGGTTGGTGGAGCCGAGGATGGCGTAGAGCAGGTCGAAGAGCTGGAAGCTCGAGATCGTGGTGACCACCAGCACGAAGAAGATGCTCGGCGTCAGCAGCGGCACGGTGAGCGAGCGGAACTGACGCCAGCGGCTCGCACCGTCGAGCTCGGCGGCCTCGTACAGCTCGGGCGGTATGTCCTTCAGTCCGGCGCCGAGGATGATCATCGAGAACCCCAACGACGACCACAGGCCGACGAGGGACACCGCGACGAGCGCGAAGCCCGGGGTGGAGATCCAGTACGGGCCGTCGATCCCGAAGCGGCCGAGGAACCAGTTCACGATGCCGAAGTCGCCGTTGAACATGATGCGCCAGACCAGGGCGATCGCGGCCGGCATCGCCACGTAGGGCAGGAAGAAGAGCACCCGGTAGAACTGTGCGAACCGCAGGCCCGGGGTGTTGAGCAGGCTCGCGAGCCAGACCGCGATCGGGATGCCGAGCAGGACGATCACCGTGTAGACGATCGTGTTGACGAGCGACTGGTACAGCTGCGGGTCGGTCAGCAGGCGGCCGTAGTTCGCGAGCCCGGTGAAGGTGGCGCCGCCGAAGACACCCCAGCTCGTGAACGAGTACCAGAAGGTCTGCAGGATCGGCCAGATGAAGAACGTGCCGACGCCGATCAGCAGCGGGAGCACGAACAGCCACGGCCAGATGCCGTCGGTGCGGGAGGCACGGGTCGATCGGGGCCGATCGTCGTGCTGGGGTCGGGACGGCGGCGACGGCCGGGTCGCCGTCGTCTGCCGGGTGATGGTCGTCATCGGATCGCTCCTACGCCGGGGCGGGCGGATCAGGGGGTGCGGGTGTGGGTGCGGGGAGGTGGGTCCGGTGGGACGGACGACGCCGATCGGCGTCTCCGTCACTCCTTCGCGAGCGCGGCGTCCATCTCCTTCGCGAGCTCGGCCGTCACCTGGTCGACGGGTCGCGAGCCGTCGAAGGCGCTCGGCAGCAGGTTCGTCTCGAGGGTGTTCCACGCGGCGGTGTTCTTCGACACCGGCAGCGGCTTCGCGTAGTCGACCGCGTCGAGGAAGACCTGCAGGTCCGCGTCGGGCATCGTCTTCGTGAAGGCGTCCTGCGTGCCCTCGTAGGCCGGGATCACCGCGCCCATGTCCCCCTGCTGCTGCTGGGCCGGCTTGCTCGCCAGGTACGCCTGCAGTGCCTGGGCGGCCGCCTTGTTCTTCGACCCCTCGGCGACGACGTTCGAGACGCCGTGGATGACGGTCGCCTGCTCCTTGCCCTTCGGCAGCGGGTAGACGACGACGTCCTGCTCCATGTCGGTGCCGATCAGCGCCGACCGGAACCAGCTGCCGCCCTGGTACATCGCGAGCTTGCCGGCGGTGAACCACTGGTCCGCCGTGGTGTCGGTCAACTGCTTGATCGTCGGCGAGGCGCCGGAGGCGATCAGGTCCGTCCAGAAGCGGATGCCCTCCTGAGCAGCCTTCGTGTCGTACTCCGACTTCCCGTCGTCGACGACGGACCCGCCGGCCTGGAAGATCGTGTCGTAGTAGGTGGTCTGTCCGTCCATGCCGCCGGCGGCGCCGTACGCGCCGTCGCCCTTGAGCTTCTGCGACAGCTCGGCGGCGGTGTCCTGGAAGTCCTGCCACGTCCAGTCCTTCGACGGCAGCGGCACGCCGGCCTTCTCGAACAGGGCCTTGTTCACCCAGACGCCGATCGTGTCGAAGTCCTTCGGGACGCCGTACTGCTTCCCGTCGTAGGTGTAGAGGTCGTCGAGCGCCTTCGAGTACTTCGACGGGTCGATCGCGCCCGACTCCACCGCGCCGGTGATCGGCGCGAGCTTGCCGTTGCCCGCGTAGAGCTGGAAGTTCGGACCGTTCATCCAGAACAGGTCGGGGAGCGTGTTGCTGGAACCCTGCGTCTGCAGCTTCGTGAAGTAGTTGGCGTACGGCGTGACGTCCACGTTGACCGTGATGTCCGGGTACTCCTCGTTGAAGCCCTTGATGTTCGCCTTGATCGCGTCGACCTGGTTCTGGTCCCACACGGCGTAGGTCAGGTCGGCCTTCGTGTCCTTCGCGACCGTGCCCGTCCCGGAGTCGGAGCCGGCGGAGGACGCGCTGCTGCACCCCGCGAGGAGGGCGACGGCGCTGACCGCGGCAGCGAGACCGAGCAGGGCACGGCGGCGACCGCGGCCGTGACGGGGGGAGGGGAGGGTCATCGGGTGTTCCTTCCGGAGGGGTCGTCGTGGCCGGCTGCGGCCGTGAAGTGACGGATGGTGGCTTCGGGGAGGGGCGGCACGTCGAGCGGGACGGAGCCGTTGCGGAGCGAGCGGGTGGCGAGTGCGCCGGCGGCGACCGCCATGCGCGCCGCGATCGGTGACAGGGTCGTCGGCTCACCGAGCGCGACGGAGCGGAGGAACTCGGTCATGGTGAGGAGGTCGGCGTCGGCGTGGCCGTCCTCGACGCCGTCGATCGGGTACTCCACGTCACCGGCGACGTCCCATCCACGGCGGTGGTTCCACACCTTGACGGCCCCGCCGCCGGTGTCCCCGACGTTCTCGAGTCGCCCGTGGGTTCCGATCACGGTGTAGTTCCGCCAGTAGTCGGGCGTGAAGTGGCACTGCTCGTAGCTCGCCTGCACACCGTTCTCGAGCGTCATCATCACCATCGAGACGTCCTCGACGTCGACGACGGGGTTGAGCCCGGTCTGCTCGGTCGGCGGCCAGTTGTCGAACGAGAACCAGTCGGTCACGAGCTCGTCGCTGCGGTCCCGCCGGTCGGTGACGTCGCCGTACACCGAGAGCGACCCCATCCCGACGACCCGGCTGGTGTACGCACCGGCGAGGGCGTGCACGACGTCGAGGTCGTGGCTCGCCTTCTGCAGCAGGAGCGAGTTCACACGGCTGCGGTCGGCGTGCCAGTCCTTGAAGTAGTAGTCCCCACCGTTGCCGACGAAGTGGCGGACCCACACCGCCTTGACCTCGCCGATCTCGCCCCGGGCGATGACCTCGCGCATGAGGCGGACGACGGCTGCGTGCCGGAAGTTGTGGCCGACGTACAGGGGCGTGCCGGTCTCGGCGGCGGTGTCCAGGACGGCGTCGGCGTCCTCCACGGTGATCGCCAGGGGCTTCTCGAGGTAGACGGCGATGCCGGCGCGGAGCAGGTCGGTCGCGATCTCGGCGTGGGTCCAGTCCGGGGTGGTGACGATCGCCGCGTCCACGAGGTTCGGTGCGCCGTCCGTGCCGATCAGGGCCCGGTGGTCGGCCACCACCTCGGCCTCGGGCCAGTGTGCGGCGGCACGGTCCCGCCCGGCGGGCGTCGTGTCGGCGGCGGCCGTGACCCGCGCGTCCACGCCGTCGGCGTCCAGGCCCGCGGTGGCCACGTGGTCGGCGATGGCTGCGCGCTGTCCGATGCCGACGACGCCGACCCGGAGCAGGCGTGTGCTCGTGGTGGTCATCTCGCTCCCTTGCGTGATTGTGACGGCAATGATGCCAAATCGATCATGAGTGCACAATAAGCACGCACGGCGCGATCACGGAAGCGTGCGTCCGACCTTGTTACATGTCGGCAACGTCCGGCAGGCGACGCGTGCGGCAGGGGTGTGGGC
Source organism: Curtobacterium sp. NPDC087080 (assembly GCF_044745105.1). Taxonomy (NCBI): domain Bacteria; kingdom Bacillati; phylum Actinomycetota; class Actinomycetes; order Micrococcales; family Microbacteriaceae; genus Curtobacterium; species Curtobacterium sp. NPDC087080. The sequence goes on from NZ_JBIUZP010000005.1 coordinate 80,709, forward strand.
CGCGGTGGACGCGTCCGAGCGGCCGTGCATCCGGGCGGGCCGGATCGGTCGGGTCAGCTCGCGACGACGAGCTCCACGCCGGCCGACGCCAGTTCCGCGGCGAACGGAGCCGGGACCGGCTGGTCCGTGACGAGCACGTCGATGCGCTCGAGCGGGCAGATGCGCGCGAAGGTGGCGCGCTCGATCTTCGTCGAGTCGGCGACCACCACGACCCGGCGGCCGACGGACGCGAAGTGCCTGCTGACCTCGGCCTCGCCCTCGTGCATGGTCGTCGCGCCGTACTGGCCGGTCAGACCGTCGACGCCGAGCACGACGACGTCGAGTGCGAAGCCGTCGAGCGTGTCCCGCACGGTCGGCCCGATGAGCTCGTAGGACTGCCGCCGCGCCACGCCGCCCGTGACCATGATCTTGACGTTGGCGCGGACGGACAGCTCGTACCCGATGTTCAGCGCGTTCGTGACGATGGTGATGCCGCACTCGCCGTCGGCGCGGAGGAAGCGCTCGCTCTTGCCGAGCTCCCGCGCGACCTCGGTCGTCGTCGTCCCGCCGTTCAGGCCGACCGTGTCGCCGGGCGAGACGAGCGCCGCGGTCGCCCGGGCGATGGCGGTCTTCGCCTCGGCCTGCCGTGCGATCTTGTACTGCAGCGGCAGCTCGTACCCGGCCCCCAGTGCTGCGGCCCCTCCGTGGGTGCGCGTGACGAGCCGCTGGTCCGCCAGTGTCGCGAGGTCGCGGCGTGCGGTCGCAGCGGAGATGCCGAGGGCCTCGCCGATCTCGGCGATCGAGACGTTCCCGCGGTCGCTCACGAGCTCGAGGAGCGCGTTGAGCCTCTGCTGCGGGGTCATGGCGTCATCCTACGGGCGAGCCTGCCGTGCGATGTGAGCGGAAATGATGCGCGTTGTTTGCACTGATCATGATCGGTCGGCAGGCTGACGGCGTCCGATCAGCGCTGGTCGGCGTGATCGGAGGGCCCGGGATGACCGCTGACGGCGCAGTGCTCGGGATCGACGTCGGGGGCACGAGCATCAAGGTGCGCCTGGTCGCCGACGACGGGCGGGTGCTCGAGGAGCAGCGCGTCCCGACCCCGCGCGACGACCTCCACGCCGTCGCACTGGCCGGACTCGTCGCGACGCTGGGGCAGCGGGCGCGGACGGTCGCACGGCAGCACGGGACCGACCTCGGGGCGATCGGACTGGTCGTCCCCGGGGTCGTCGACGAGGACACGGGCCGTTCGGTGCTCTCGGTGAACCTCGGCTGGCGGGACGTGCCGGTCCGGGCCCGGGTGGAGGGGGCCCTGCGTGCGACAGGCGTCGACGCGGTCCCGCTCGCCTTCGGCCACGACGTCCGGGCCGGCGCGCTCGCCGAGGTCCACGCCGCCACTCCCGCAGGGACCTCGGGCGGTCCGCTCGCCACCGATCCTGCCACCGCGCTGGGTCGTGGCACCGTCGCCTTCGTCCCCGTCGGGACCGGTCTGGCGAGCGCCCTGGTCGTCGACGGCCGGGTCGTGTCCGGCGGTGGCTGGGCCGGGGAGATCGGCCAGGTGCGGATCCGGGACGGCGCGCACGCGGGCCTCCGGGTCGAGGAGGTCGCCTCGGCCGGAGCGGTCGCGCGCCGCAGTGGTGCTCCGAGTGCCCACGACTCGATGCTCCGGGTCCTCGACGGCGACGCGGTGGCCCGCCGGGCGTGGGACGACTGCGTCGACGTGCTCGCCGACACCCTGGCCTGGTTGACGGCGGTCGCCGGCTGCCACACCCTGATCGTCGGCGGCGGCCTCGCCCAGTCCGGACCGATCCTCTTCGACCCGTTGCGTTCCGCGGTGGCCGACCGACTCACCGGGGTCAGGATCCCCGAGCTGGTGGGTGCGCGGCACGGCGATGCGGCCGGCGCCATCGGTGCGGTGCTGCTCGCCCGCCGGGTGCTGGTCGACCCGGCGCGGTCCGGCTCCGCGCGGTCCGGCTCGACACGCGCCGGCTCGACTGAAGCCGTGACGGTGACCGCGTGACGGTCCTCGTCCGGGCCCAACGGATCGTCACCGCGGCCGTCGACCTGGCCGATGCCTGGCTCGCCGTCGACGACGGCCGGGTCGCCGCGGTCGGCACCGGTCCGGCACCCGCGCACGACCACATGACCCAGGTGACGGGCACCGTCCTGCCGGCCTTCGTCGACCTGCACGCGCACGGCGCACTCGGGCACGACTTCGCCTCGTGCTCGGTCGACGAGGCCCGTGCAGCGGCCGCCCACCACGCCGCGCGGGGGACCGCCCACCTGGTGGCGTCGATCGCGACGGGCACCGTCCCCGACACGGTCGCGGCGCTGCACCGCCTCCGACCGCTCGTCGACGACGGCACGCTCGCCGGACTGCACCTCGAGGGGCCCTGGCTCGCTCCCGCCCGCCGGGGTGCGCACGCCGTCGGGCTGCTGCACCCGCCGACCCCTGACGAGGTCGACCTGTTCGTGGACGCCGGCGGCGCAGCGCTCCGGATCGTCACCCTCGCGCCCGAGCTCCCGGGCGCGCTCGACGCGGTCCGGCGGCTGGTCGCGTCGGGCATCGTCGTCGCGATCGGGCACACCGACGCCGACGGCGACCAGGTCCGGGCGGCGACGGACGCCGGGGCGACCCTCGTCACGCACCTGTTCAACGGGATGCCGCCGCTGCACCACCGTGCGCCGGGCCCGATCGGCGTCGCGCTGTCGGACGAGCGGCTCACCGTGGAGTGCATCGTCGACGGCCACCACCTCGACCCCGTGACCGTCGACCTCGTGCGCGGAGCCGCGGGTGACCGTCTCGTGCTCGTCTCGGACGCGATGGCCGCGACCGGCTGCGCCGACGGCCGCTACCGGATCGCGGGCTCTGAGGTCGTCGTCGCCGACGGAGTCGCCCGGTTGGCGGACGGCTCGTCCCTGGCGGGGAGCACGATCACGGTGGCGGACGCCGTCGCGCGCTTCGTCGACGGTCGTCCGGACCGGCTGCCGACTGCCGTCCGCGCGTCGTCCGCACGAGCGGCGTCGCTGATCGGTCTGCGTCCGCCGCTCAGTGTCGGGGCTCCCGCCGACGTCGTGGTCGCCGGTCGCGACGGGCGGATCCACCCGCTGCCGCTCGGCCCGACCGCCTGACCGAGGGCGGCCGCCTGCTCGGGCGATCCGTGACGCGGAGCCGGCGCCGTCGGACGGGAGGCGCGGTGCGGGCCCGCCACGTGCCTCCCGGCCGGATCAGCGGCGCGACGGCGGGCCGCACGCCGCCCCCACGACCGGGCACCGGTTGCCGTCGAGCTCGTCGGAGTACTCGCCGCCGTCGCCGAGCAGCACGTGCCGGTACGCCGCGTCGTCGATCGGACGTGCGGACCGCACGGCCGCCTCGAGCATGATCATGTTGACCTCGGGCCGAACGGTGACGGCGACGCGCGTGTCACCACGCGAGCGATGTGCTCGCTGCCCGTCACGACAGCGTCAAGAGCTTCGGGAGGCGGTTGAGTAGCCGCTCGGCGGTCAGTAGCGCCTGAGTCTCGTCACACTCACCCAAGACACGCCCGAAGTTCCCGACGAGTCCGAGTCCGAGTCCGAGTCCGGCACCGAGCCCGAGCCCAAGTCCGGCAGCGAGCCCGTGGTCGCCTGGCGCCGCTACAGCGCCAGGGGCCCGGCTATCTGCGTCGGCCTAGGTGTCCTCGCGTTGAGGCTCGCGATGCACTTCCGACCCGTTGTCCGGCTCCAAGGAGCTGCAATGTTCCCCACGCCACGCGCTGATCTCCGCACAGCTACGGCCTTCAGGAGCGCTGACGCCACGGGACGGCGGGCTCATCCTCTTGTATGGCTATCCCTCAGCTTGTGTTCCTCTTCCATGATCGAACCTGTCGGACAGTGGTGTACCAAACGGATGACAACGGTACTAGGAGTCCGCCAACCACCCCAGCTAGAGCGCCCAAAAGAAAGGTCGTACGTTCGGCGTTGCGCTGACGTCTCAAATCAGTGATCGTCCCCGCAGGCTCAATCGCACCGTTATCTACACTGCTCCACGAAAGCGGTACACGCGCGTCGGGCTCCGGTGACACGACAGTGAGATCCTCTGTCGCACTCAAGGGAATGTACTCCACGTATGTGCTCAGATTGGGGCTGTATCCCTTTGTTCGCTTGCCGGTTGGAATGGGAAGCTTGTCGCGCAAGTCGTCCGGGAGGCTTGTGGTGCCGATTGAAGGCAGCTGAAATGTTGTGTTGGACCCCTTTGCCTTCTCGGCTGACAGACGCGACTGTACATCCACTATTGCGTGCCCATCGCCTTCCGCCACATTCGAGAGTTGTCCGCTGATCACAGTCAGCGGTTCGCCCGCTTCGTCGCTTGCCGAGAGCGAGTCGGGCTGGCCGCGAATTTCCTCACAGGTCACATCCTCGTATACTCCTGAGATAGTGGGGAGGCACCCATGCTGGTCGCGCTCTAAATTTGCCCCTGCGCCGTATCTTGTAGCCGGCCGCGCGGACCCTCCCAGCAATATTTGATACGAAGGCAAATTGCCTTCTGAGCCGACGGTCCGAATATATAGCTCGTATTTTTCGCCGTAACCTGACTCAGGGCCCTGAGGCTTTACTCGCACTCGAATAAAGGCGAACACGCCAGGGCGATCAAAATACACTCGAATGCTCCCGGTGGCCGGTGTTACGGGCGCCGTCGGTTGTGAGTAACTGTAGCCGAGCCAGATGCCCACTGCTGATGCGCCCGTGATTAGCGAGAATGCAATTGCGCTAGCTGAAAGGACGTACGGGAACCTTAACTTCGAGCTGTTGGCCTCTGATTGCTGAATCGCTGTCGGAGACTGACTTCTCCACGCAGTGCATGCCGCTACCCATGCACGTCGAAGCCGACGAAGCCGACGAGTGTTCTTTGGATTCTGTTTCAATCTCCCCCACCTCTCGCTCGTGATCATAGTGACCTCGACCGCAATGGTGAAGCGAACCAGTTGCAATCTACGTGCATGTTCTGGCGGCGGCATAGGAATTCTGCGAAGCGGAGCAGGCCTCGGGCGGATCGGAGCTCTCCTCTTGCGTGCTTTGCGTTGTTCCTCCTCGGAGGCGCCGCAGCGAAGGATCTGCTCGGCTCGGGGGTGTCGCCCTGCGTAGCTCATAGGCTGACTAGAGCGGATTCTCATGCACGAGGATCCCGAAAGCGTCGGCGATGGATGATGTCATTTTGGGTCGCAGCCCAACGGGCGGGGGGCGGGATGGTGGGATCAGTGCTGGCGGTTTTAGGCGACAACCTCGGGCGGACTCCCACTGGCGAGACAGAAGTGACGTCCCTCGATGCCGATCCATCCCGGAAGTAACCACGACGCCGACGTGCCCACCGAGCAGCGAAGAGAACAAGCGTCGACGCAACACTAAAAGACGACCGTGCCGACGTCGGCAATGTGCTGCCGGCGCGTCCTCCTGGTGCAGATTGTTGGCCCCGCTGAGCTTGCTGCTGCCAGTCTGGCGCCCCTGCCCCCATTGGGCTCAGTGAGTTCCGGCGACGGTCGACCCCCGGACCACCAGGGACACCGGGTTCCGCACGCGCCCCCGCTGCACCTTGCCCTCGATCGTGTCGACGAGTGCTCCGGCGGCCAACCGCCCGAGCTGCTGCAGGTCCATGTCGACGCTGGTGAGCTGCGGTCGGGCACCCTCGACCAGGATGTCCCAGTTGTCGAACCCGACGACGGCGACGTCCTCGGGGATCCGCCGCCCGGACTCCCGCACCGCGTCCATGACCCCACGGGCGATGTGGTCGCTGCCGGCCACGATCGCGTCGAGGTCCGGGTGGCGTTCGAGCAGGCGCTCGGTGGCCCGACGCCCCCACGTCTCGTTCCACTCGCCGAAAACACGGCCCGGGCTGCCGACGAGCTCGAGCCCGTGCTCGTCGAGTGCCGTCGCGGCGCCGCGGAGACGATCCCGCGCCGCGGCGTAGGTGTCCTCGCCGTTGACGATCGCGATGCGTTGCCGACCGGTCGCCACCAGGTGGTCGACGGCGATCCGCCCGGCGAGCTCGTTGTCCGGCTCGAAGGACAGGTCCTGCTCGTCGGTCGACGGGGCGTACACGTAGACGACCGGGACGTCGGGCTTCGCCTGGAGCGGGGGTCGCGGGTTCGTCGTGCGCCCCACGATGAGCACGCCGTCGACCCGGCGAGTGAGCAGGGACTGCAGCTGCAGCTGCTCGCGCATCGCGCTGTCGCGGGCGTCGGCGAGCAGGACGCTGAGCGAGCCGGCGCCGAAGGCGTCCTCGGCCCCGAGCAGGATCGGCAGCACGAAGCGGTTGTCGAGGTCGCTCGTGAGCATGCCGATGGTGTTGGTCGACGCACGGTTCAGGGCGCGTGCGAACGGGTTCGGGGTGAAGGACAGGGCGGCGGCGGCGGCGAGCACGGCCTCGCGCGAGCGGGCGCTCACGTGCGCGCGACCGTTGAGTGCCTTCGACGCGGTGGCGACCGAGACGCCGGCGGCGCGGGCGACGTCGGCCAGCGTCACGGTCTCGACCGTCGTCGCGGTGCGGTGATCCTCGTCGTCCATCAGCCCCTCCGAAACCAGTTTACGAAAGTTCTTGACACTGCGGCAAGCGTGCTCGTACATTGCTCCCGAAACCGGTTTCGGTTCCGCTCGACGAAGAGTCCCTCCTCACGAGGTGCCCTCGTCGGGACGGTCGCAGCCGGACCCGAACGGCGATCACGTCGCATTCAGAGAGGAACCCGTGATCATGCGCACCAAGACTGTTGTCCGCATCGGCGCGCTGGTGGCAGCAGCCAGCGTCGTCGCCGGTCTGACCGGATGTTCTGCCCAGTCCTCCGGCTCCGGTTCGTCGGACGCCGCGAAGGGCACCTACACCTTCTGGGACCCGTACCCCCAGTACGACGCCTCGTCGGCGTGGGGCAAGCTCGTCACCCAGTGCGGCAAGGACGCCGGCGTCACCGTCAAGCGGACCGGGTACGACACGTCGGACCTGACGAACAAGGCACTGCTCGCCGGGCAGCAGGGCAAGTCGCCCGACGTCCTGCTCGTCGACAACCCGGTCGTCTCGACGCTGGCGCAGGCCGGGATCGTCACCGACACCGGCACGAACGGCCTGAAGACCGGCGACATCGCGGAGAACATCCTCGGCGCCGGCGTCATCGACGGCAAGACCTACGGCGTGCCGATCGGCGCGAACACCCTGGCGCTCTACTACAACCCCAAGGTGCTCGAGGCCGCCGGCGTCGACCCCGCGTCCGTGAAGGACTGGGACTCGCTGACCGCGGCACTCGCCAAGGTGAAGGCGGCCGGGAAGAAGGGCATCACCTTCTCGGGCATCAACACCGAGGAGGGCTCGTTCCAGTTCCTGCCGTGGTTCTGGGGCGCCGACGCCGACCTGACCAAGCTCGACTCCGCCAAGGCGGAAGAAGCGCTGGACCTCTGGAAGGGCTGGATCGACGAGGGCTACGCGCCGAACTCGGTCATCCAGAACACCCAGACGACCAGCTGGCAGGAGTTCCAGTCGGGCGACTTCGCCTTCGGCGAGAACGGCACCTGGCAGAAGGACGCGGCCAAGGAGATGGGCGCCGGCGTCATCACCATCCCGGCGAAGGACGGCGGCGCCGCTCCGGTGCCGACCGGCGGCGAGTTCTTCACCATCCCGGTGCAGAAGGACGACGCCCGGTACGCGACGACGAAGAAGATCGTCGAGTGCCTGTCGTCCGGTGACGACGTGGTGAAGACCGACAACACGCTCAACTACATCGCCGCGTCGAAGGACCTCCAGCAGCAGCAGCTGTCCGGCAACGCCGACCTGAAGACCTGGGTCGAGGCCGTCGGTGTCGCCCGCGCTCGGACCGGGGACGACCTCGGCGTGAAGTACCCGGTGATCTCCGAGCAGCTCTGGACCGCGGTGCAGAAGGCCGAGTCCGGTTCGGCGTCGACGTCCGATGCCCTGCAGGCCGCCCAGCAGGCCGTCGACTCGAAGCTGCAGAAGTAGCCGACGGCGACGTCCAGCACCGACACCACCCGCACCACCGAACGGAAGCCGACACGACCATGACGACCGACACGACGTCACTGCGACCGTCGGCTGCGCGTCCCCGGGCCGAGGACACCACCTCTTCTGCCCGGAGCCGCCGCGCACACGCGCAGCGGAGAGCGCAGCTCACGGCCTGGGCGTTCCTCGCCCCGGTGGCCCTGTACCTCGTGCTCTTCTACGCGTACCCGCTCTGGAAGAACATCGAGCTGAGCCTCAAGCACTACACGGTGGCGTCCTTCGTCTCCGGCAACGCCCCCTTCGTCGGCCTGCAGAACTTCGTCGACGTGTTCTCGAACGCCACCTTCGGCCCGGCGATCTGGCACACCACGGTCTTCGTGCTCGTGTCGATCGTCGTGCAGTTCGCCCTCGGGCTGGCCCTCGCGGTGTTCTTCCACGCCCACTTCCCGCTGTCGGGGCTGCTGCGCGCACTGTTCCTCGTGCCGTGGCTCCTGCCGCTGCTGGTGTCCGCCAGCACGTGGTCGTGGATGATGAACAGCGACTCGGGCATCGTGAACGCGTTCCTCGAGGCGGTCGGCATCGGGCAGATCAACTGGCTGACCTCGCCCGACTGGTCGCTCGTCGCGGTCCTGGTCGCGAACATCTGGATCGGCATCCCGTTCAACCTCGTGATCATGTACTCCGGCCTGCAGGGCATCCCGGGGGAGCTCTACGAGGCGGCGTCCCTGGACGGAGCGAACGGCTGGCAGCGCTTCTGGCGGATCACGTTCCCGCTGCTCCGCCCGGTCACCGCGATCACCCTGCTGCTCGGCTTCGTCTACACGCTCAAGGTCTTCGACATCATCTGGATCATGACGAAGGGCGGCCCCTCCGGGTCGTCCACCACGCTCGCCATCTGGTCCTACCAACTGGGCTTCGGATCGCTCCTGCCCGACTTCAGCTCCGCCGCGACCGTGGGCAACGTGCTCATCGTCATCGCCCTGGTCGTCGGCCTGGTCTACGCGCGCGTCCAGCGCCGCCTGGAGGTGTGAGATGGCCACCACGACCGTCACCCGAGCCGTCACGACCCGCACGACGAGCGGTCGAGGACGCACCACCGGGACACCGCCCGCGGCGAAGCGCTGGTGGCGGACCGCACTCGGGATCGTCCTCACCGCCGTGATGCTGTTCCCCGTCTACTGGATGGTGAACGTCTCGCTGACCCGCGACCAGGACATGCGGAAGAGCCCGCCGAACCTGATCCCGATCGACGGGACCCTGCACGGCTACACCACGGTGCTCGGCCAGCAGCTGCCGTTCCTCGGCACGAGCCTGCTCGTCGGCCTCGGCACGGTGGTGCTCACGCTCGCGCTGTCCGCCCCGGCCGCGTACTCGCTCGCCAAGCTGGGCCCGCGCGGCGGCGGTGCGATGAGCTTCGTGCTCCTCATCGCGCAGATGATCCCCGCGATCATCATGGCGATGGGCTTCTACACGATCTACGTGCAGCTCGGGATCCTCGACACGGTCTGGGGACTCATCCTCGCCGACTCGACGATCGCGGTCCCGTTCGGCGTCCTCATCTTCACGGCGTTCATGCGCGGCATCCCCGACGAGCTGCTCAACGCGGCCCGCATCGACGGCGCGAGCACGTGGCGCACGTTCACCGCGGTCGTCATGCCCGTCAGCCGCAACTCGGTGGTGACGGTCTCGCTCTTCAGCTTCCTGTGGGCGTGGTCGGACTTCCTGTTCGCCAACACGCTCGACGGCGGCGGGGACGCGAAGCCCATCACCCTCGGCATCTACGCCTACATCGGCAACAACAACCAGGAGTGGAACTCGATCATGGCCACCGCCGTGGTCGCGTCGATCCCCGCAGCGGTGCTCCTCGTCCTCGCCCAGCGCTACGTCGCCGCCGGTGTCACCGCCGGCGCCGTGAAGGACTGACGCACCCGTACCCGCACGTCCCAGGAGGACATCGTGACCATCACCCACACCACCGTCGCGGCCGGTCCGGTCGTGCCGTCGACCGGCGCGCTCCGCCCCCTGCCGCTCGGTGACCTGCGCCTGACCGGCGGCTACTGGGCCGACTGGCAGCAGCGCAACGCCGACACCGTGATCCGGCACTGCGAGACCTGGATGGAGCGCATCGGCTGGACCGGCAACTTCGACGCCGCCGCCACCGGGCAGCCGTTCGACCACGCCGGCATCGAGTTCGTCGACTCCGAGGTGTACAAGCTGCTCGAGGCCATGGCGTGGCAGCTCGGCGCGCAGCCCGACGACGACCTCGCCGAGCGGTACGACCGCCTGGTCGAGCGGGTCGCCGGGGCGCAGGACGCCGACGGGTACCTGCACACCGCCTTCGGTCGTCCGTGGCAGCGGCCCCGGTGGTCCGACATGGAGTGGGGCCACGAGCTCTACTCGATGGGGCACCTGCTGCAGGCTGCGGTCGCCCGGTTGCGCACCGCCGGTGGCGGGCGGCTCGTCGACGTGGCGGTCCGCCTCGCCGACCACCTCGTCGACGTGTTCGGGACGGGCGGACGGGAGGCGGTGTGCGGGCACCCGGAGATCGAGCCGGCCCTCGTGGAGCTCGGCCGGGCGACCGGCGACCACCGGTACGTCGAGCTGGCGCGGACGTTCGTCGAACGTCGCGGTCACGGTCTGCTCGCGCCGATCGAGTACGGCCAGGAGTACTTCCAGGACGACGTCCCCGTCCGGGACGCCGAGGTCCTGCGGGGGCACGCCGTCCGGGCGCTCTACCTGGCCGCGGGTGCGGTCGACGTCGCCGTCGAGACCGGCGACGCCGAGCTGCTCCGCGCGGTCGAGACCCAGTGGGCGAACACGGTCGCCAAGCGCACCTACCTGACCGGTGCGATGGGGGCGCACCACCAGGACGAGGCGTTCGGCGCCGACCACGAGCTGCCGCCGGACCGCGAGTACGGCGAGACGTGCGCGGCGATCGCGTCGAACATGCTGTCGTGGCGCCTGCTGCTCGAGACCGGGGAGTCGAAGTACGCCGACCTGATCGAGCGGACGCTCTACAACGCGGTCATGGTCGCCCCGCGCGAGGACGGCCGGGCGTTCTTCTACGCCAACACGATGCACCAGCGGGTCGCGGGCACCGTACCGCCCGAGGACGAGGTGAGCCGTCGCGCGCTGTCGAGCCTGCGTGCCCCGTGGTTCGAGGTGTCCTGCTGCCCGACGAACCTGTCCCGGACGCTCGCGAGTGTGCAGACCGTGTTCGCCACCGTCAGCGACGACGGCCTGCAGCTGCACCAGTACGGCGACTACGAGGTCGACACCGTGGTGGGCGACGGCGCCCGTGCGGCGTTCTCCGTGCGGTCGGCCTGGCCGAGCTCCGGACGGGTCGAGGTCGTCGCGACCGCCGACTCCGGCGGCCCGGTCGCCCTCCGCCTGCGGGTGCCGTCCTGGGCGTCCGGCACCACGCTCGACGTGGTGGACCAGGCGGTGCCCGTGGGCGGCGACACCGTCACGGTACGGCGGGTGTTCGCCGCCGGGGACCGCATCGTGCTCGACGTGCCGGTGCAGGCCCGCGTCACGGTCCCCGACCCCCGCATCGACGCCGTCCGCGGCACCGTCGCGATCGAGCGCGGTCCGCTGGTCTACGCCCTCGAGTCCCTCGAGGCCGGGGTCGACGTGCGCGACGTCGTGGTGCCGGCCGGGATCGGACCGGTCGACCACGGTGCGGACGACGTCCGTCTGCCCGTCCGGACGCGCTCGCTCCCGGAGCCCGACGGACTGCCCTACGGCGCCGGGCAGGACCTGCTGTCGGTCGACGGTCCCCGCGAGGTGCGCCTGGTGCCGTACGCGACGTGGGGCAACCGCGGTCCGTCCACGATGCGGGTCTTCCTGCCCGTCGGGTAGGCGAGCCGCGGACGGGAGCCGCACCGCGCCTCCCGTCCGCCCCCGCGCCAGCGCGACCAGCGCGACCAGCGCGACGCGTTCCGGCCGGATCGGCCACGAGAGGAGGAGCGATGGCGCTCGACGGCTCCGAGAAGCCGACGATCTACGACGTGGCGCTCGTCGCCGGGGTCTCCCACCAGACCGTGTCCCGCGTCCTGAACTGCCCGGAGACGGTGCGACCGGTGAACCGGCACCGCGTCCTCGCGGTCATCGCCTACCTGGGCTACGAGCGGAACACCGAGGCGGAACGCCTCGGTCGGCTCCACAAGCACACCGCGGGCACCGCGGAGTGACCACACCACCGCTCCGGGACCACCCGGAGCGCCACGAGGAGGAAGCAATGACGCATCTTCGCCCACCAGTCCGGACCGAGCAGCCTCGGAGCCGATCGCGCCGGACCGCAGCGGTCCTCGCCGCGGTCGTCGCCGGGACCGCGGTCCTCGGCCTCGGCACCCCCGCCTTCGCCGCCGGCAACACCCTGACGGTCAACGTCGGCACCACCGTCCGCCCGGTCACGCACGTCGCCGCCGGCGGCCTGTACGGCGTCGACACCGGCAGCACACCACCGCTCAGCCAGCTGTACCCGCTGCACGTCAACACCTTCACCCAACCGCCGCCCGGTACCCAGCAGCTCGGCAACGGCGCGACCAGCCCCTGCTGCGACGGCCTGCAGGTCGCCGACAAGATCACCGCGGCCGGCGGCCAGCAGTACCTCCGGCTCCCCGACGTCTTCAGCACCTTCCCGTACAACTGGGTCAGCTGGCCCGACTGGGAGTCGAAGATCCGGACGATGATCACCGCCCGGGTGAACGCGACGAACACCACGAACATCGCCGGGTACGAGATCTGGAACGAGCCCGACGCCAACTGGGCCGAGAGCACGAAGAACGATCCGAACGCCGGCACGTACCTCAACGCATGGACGCGGACGTACCGGGACATCCGCGCGATCGACACCCTGACGCCGATCATCGGACCCGGCGCCAGCGCGTACAGCCACGACTTCATGGTCGGGTTCATGACGAACGCGAAGAACACGAACACGCTGCCGTCGGTCGCGGTCTGGCACGAGCTCGGGGACTTCAGCTACCAGGACGTGCAGGCACACGTCGCCGACTTCCGCGGCATCGAGGACTCCCTCGGGCTGCCGCACATCCCGATCTCGATCAACGAGTACGCCTCGCCGGGCCAGGTCGACCAGCCGAGCATCGGCGTGCACTACATGGCCGCGTTCGAGCGGGCGGGCATCCACGACGCCGAGCGCGCGTACTGGTACGAGGCCGGGACGATGGACGGGCTGCTGTACGACGACCAGCCCACCGCGTCCTACTGGGCCTACAAGTGGTACGGCGACCAGTCGGGCAACGTCGTCCAGACCGTGCCGCAGTCCTACCTCGACGGCGTCGCCTCGTACGACGCCAGCCGCAAGCAGGTGAACGTCGTCTTCGGCGGTGACAGCGGCACGAACACCGTCCGGGTGAACGGGCTCGCCGGCCTCGGCAGCCAGGTCTCGGTGCGGCTCTCGTCGACGAACACGACGGGCCGGAAGACGAACCAGGCAGCGCCGAACCTCGTCTCGACCACGACCTACAGCGTCGTCAACGGTTCGATCAGCGTCCCGGTGTCGAACATGGACGCGGTCGCCGCCTACCAGCTGCTGATCACGCCGACGACCGGTGTACCCACCTACCAGCAGACGTACGAGGCGGAGAACGCGACCGTCGTCAACGCCAGCCGCCTGTCCTCGTCCACCGCGTCGAACGGCGGCTACGTCGGCCGCATCGACAACTCCGGTGACGTCCGGACCGACAGCTTCGTGGACTTCCTCGTCGACGTGCCGACCGCGAGGTCGTACACGATGACGGTCAGGTACGCGAACGGGACCGGTGCGACCGCCACGCAGGGGCTCGCCTACAACGGGGGCGCGTTCTCGACGGTGAGCTACCCGCCGACCACGTCCGGCTGGGGCAACCCCACCGGCAGCGTCGACGTCACGGTGCAGCTGAAGGCCGGGTACAACGTGATCCGACTCGCGAAGGGCTCGCCGAACTTCGGCGGCGGGACCGGGTACGCCGAACTCGACAGCATCCGCCTGCAGTAGACGCCACCCACGGGACGGGCTCGCGCACCACTGCGCGGGCCCGTCGTCGGCGCGGGCGGCGGTGCCCGTGGTCAGCTGGACGCGGGACGGAACCAGCGGATGAGTTCGCGGAGCGCCGGCAGGGAGCTGATCTGCGTGCCGTCCGCAGCGTCGAGGTCGTCGAAGGTCGTCCGGTACCCGGGAGCCTGCTCGACGTCGGTGTCCTCGGCCGGGTACCCCATCGTCCACTCCGGGAACTGCCGCTCCTCGATGAGCTCCTCGGTCAGCACCGTCACCTTGGTGTGCCGGTCGTCGTGCTTGATCGTCGCCATCTTCGTGCGCACCGCCTGGTCCGGCCCCTCGAGCAGCTGCAGGAAGTAGCCGTTCCGGAAGAGCAGCACACCGGTGATGTCGTTCTCCGCGTTCGCCCGTCGGCTCTGCGCGAGCAGTGCGGCGAGGTCGTCGTCGCCGAGCGGTCGGGTGGCGACGCTCGAGTAGATGAGGGACAGCATCGGGTCTCCTTGGTGGGGGTCGTGCCGGGTCCGTCAGTCAACTCCGTCGCACCCGTGCGTCCGCAGACCACCGGGGGACGACCGGACAGTGCGCCGTCGCACGGGCGCCGGGTCTGCCACCCTGGACCCGTGGACACCGTCATCGTCATCGGAGAAGCCCTGGTCGACGTGGTCGACCGCCCCGAGGGTCGCGTCGAGCACCCGGGCGGCAGCCCGATGAACGTCGCCGTCGGACTCGCCCGGCTCGGCCGGTCGGCACGACTCGTCTGCGCGCTCGGCGACGACGACCGCGGGGCCTCGATCCGGGCCCACGTCGGCGCGAGCGACGTCGAGGTCGACGCGACGCCGATCGAGCGGACCTCCACCGCGGTCGCGACGATCGGCGACGACGGCGGCGCGTCCTACGAGTTCGACCTCGACTGGCGGCTCGACCCGGTGCACGTGCCGGACGTGACGCCGCTCGTGCACGTCGGCTCCATCGGTGCCGTCCTCGAACCCGGGGCACGCGCCGTCCTCGAGGCACTGCGGATCCGACCGACCGACGCGCTCGTCTCCGTCGACCCCAACGTCCGACCGTCGATCACGCCCGACCGGGACGCCGTGCTCGCCACGCTCGAACCGCTGTTCGCCGAGGCCGACGTGGTCAAGCTCAGCGACGAGGACGCCGCGTGGCTCTGGCCGGACCGCAGCGTGGACCAGGTCCTCGACGGCCTGCTGGCGTCCGGGACGGCGCTCGCCGCGGTGACGCTCGGCGGTTCGGGCTGCGCGATCGCGTCCGCTCGTGCACGTACCACGATGCCGGCGCCGCGCGTCGAGGTCGCGGACACGATCGGCGCGGGCGACTCGTTCATGGCGGGGCTGCTCGCCGGCGTGCTCGCCCGGAGATCGGCTCCAGCCGGACTCGACGCGGACGAGCTCGGCCGTCTGGCGTCGCTCGCGTTGGCCTGTGCCGCGGTGACGGTGTCCCGGCCGGGCGCGGACCCGCCCACCCGGGCGGAGCTCCCCGCGGACGCCGCCGGGGTCCTGGGGGACTGACCGCTCGTCGCCCGGCCCGGACGAGCCGCGTCCGGAGCGAACCGCCGGAGGTCGTCGCATCGCCCGCACAACGGGGAGCACATGGCGCCGCGGATCCGCGTGGCGCGAGGTGCTCGCGGCTGTGCGCGAGCACGTCGCACAGGCGGTCGACCGCGAGCCGGTCCGGCCCGGTGGACCAGGCGACCGCACGACGGACGGGAGGGACGGTGCCAGCTGGCACCGTCCCTCCCGTCCGGACCGTCCTGCGGACCGTCCCCGCTAGACCAGCGCCGTGAAGGACGCGTCGCGCACGAGCAGCGTCGTCGCGTCGCCCTCGACGGCCTGGTCCGGGTCGCTCGACAGCCCGAGCGACCAGCTGCCGCCGCCCGGCTTCTCCGGCAGGGTGAACTCCACCGTGGTGTTGGACGCGTTCAGCAGCGCCGCGACGGTGTCGTCCCCGCGCTGCAGCACGAGGATCACCGCGCGGTTGCCGCCGTCGGCCCAGTCACCGTCCTCGAAGCCCTGCGCGTCGGCGCGGAGCACCTGGACCGTCGACTCCGAGTCACCGGGGGCCGTGCGGTACCACTCCGGGCGGAGCGCCTCGTGCTCCTTGCGGAACGCGATCGCCGCCGTGGTGAAGGCGAGCAGGTCCCGGTCGGCGGCCTGCCAGTCGAACCACGAGATCTCGTCGTCCTGGCAGTACGCGTTGTTGTTGCCGCCCTGCGAGCGGGCGATCTCGTCGCCACCGAGCATCATCGGGATGCCCGCCGAGAGCATGAGCGTGCCGAGGAAGTTCCGGCGCTGGCGGTCGCGGTAGTCGTTCACCGCGCCGTCGTCGGTCGGACCCTCGATGCCGCCGTTGAACGACGTGTTGTTGCTCTCGCCGTCGTTGTTGTCCTCGCCGTTCGCCTCGTTGTGCTTCTCGGCGTACATCGTCAGGTCGGCCAGGGTGAAGCCGTCGTGCGCCGTGACGAAGTTCACCGAGCACAGGGGCGAACGGCGGGAGCCCTCGTACACGTCGGGGGAACCGAGCGTGCGCTGGACCGCGTCGCCGAGCGTGCCCTCGTCGCCGCGCCAGAACCCGCGGAGGTCGTCGCGGTACTTGCCGTTCCACTCCGACCAGTCGGCCGGGAAGCCGCCGACCTGGTAGCCCGCGGTGTCCCACGGCTCGGCGATCATCTTGACCTCGCGGAGCACCGGGTCCTGGTGGATGATGTCGAGGAACGCGGAGTGCTTCTCGGCCTCGCCGTCCTGGCGGGTCAGGGTCGTCGCCAGGTCGAAGCGGAAGCCGTCGACGTGCATCTCCTCGACCCAGTAGCGGAGCGAGTCCGTGATGAGCCCGAGCGCGGACGGGTGCGACACGTTGAGCGAGTTGCCCGTGCCGGTCGTGTCGAAGTAGTTCGCCTCGTCGCCCTCGACCAGGCGGTAGTACGACTGGTTGTCGATGCCCTTGAAGGACAGCGTCGGGCCCATGTGGTTGCCCTCGGCGGTGTGGTTGTAGACCACGTCCATGATGACCTCGAGCCCCGCGGCGTGCAGGGCCTTGACCATCTCCTTGAACTCGGTGACCTGCTGGCCGGCCGTGCCCGAGGACGAGTACTCGTCGTGCGGGGCGAAGAAGCCGATGCTGTTGTAGCCCCAGTAGTTGCGGAGGCCCTTGTCGGCCAGGGTCGAGTCCTGCACGAACTGGTGCGTCGGCAGCAGTTCGACGGCCGTGACGCCCAGGTCGGTCAGGTGCTTGATCGCCGCAGGGTGCGCCAGGCCCGCGTACGTGCCGCGGATCTCCTCGGGCACGTCCGGGTGCTGCTTCGTGAAGCCCTTGACGTGCACCTCGTAGACGACGGTGTCGCGGTACGGGGTGCGGAGCAGGGTGTCCCCGTCCCAGTCGAACTCGCGGTCGGCGACGACGGACTTCGGCATGGCGCTCGCCGAGTCGGTCTCGTCGATCTGCTCGGGGTCCTCCATGTCGTGCCCGAACAGCGCCTGGCCCCACTCGTAGGAGCCGTCGACGGCGGTGGCGTAGGGGTCGAGCAGGAGCTTCGCGGCGTTGTGGCGGAGACCGTTCGCCGGGTCCCACTCGCCGTGCACGCGGAAGCCGTAGCGGGTGCCGACGGTCACGTCCGGCACGACGTCGTGGAACGTGTAGCCCGTGCGGTTGCGGAGCTCGGTGCGGTGCTCGGTGCCGTCCTCGTCGAAGCGGCAGAACTCCACGCGCTCGGCGGTGCTGGAGAAGAGGGCGACGTTGGCGCCGCCCTCGACGAGGGTGACACCGAGGGGCGTGCGGGAGGAAGAGGTCATGATGCCACTTGTAGTGGTCTGTGGCTGTGTCCTCGGGACGGGCGCGTACCCCGGCACCCGACGGGCGGACGGGAGGCTCCCCACCGGACCGGTGGAGAGCCTCCCGTTCGTCGTGTGGTCACGCCGTCACGTGACCGCCGCGATCAGGCGTTCGCGGTCGCCTCGTCTCGGTGCGGGAGCTTCCAGCCCGGGCGCACGAAGTGGCAGGTGTACCCGGCGGGGTACTTCTCGAGGTAGTCCTGGTGCTCCTCCTCGGCCTCCCAGAAGTCGCCGGCGGGCTCGACCTCGGTGACGACCTTGCCCGGCCAGATGCCCGAGGCGTCGACGTCGGCGATGGTGTCGAGCGCGACCTGGCGCTGCTCGTCGTTCGTGAAGTAGATCGCCGAGCGGTAGCTGCGGCCGACGTCGTTGCCCTGCCGGTCCTTCGTGGACGGGTCGTGGATCTGGAAGAAGAACTCGAGCAGGTCGCGGTACGAGATCTGCGACGGGTCGAAGACGATCTCGACGGCCTCGGCGTGGTCGCCGTGGTTGCGGTAGGTGGCGTTCGGGGTGTCACCGCCCGAGTAGCCGACGCGCGTGCTGATGACACCCGGACGGCGACGGAGGAGCTGCTGCGCTCCCCAGAAGCAGCCGCCGGCGAGGATGGCGGTCTCGGTCGTGGTCATGGTGGCCTCCTGGGGGTCGTGGCGCCGCTGGCTGCGGCATCACCGGGTGCAACCCGCGTGTGGGCGCAGGTGTTCCCGGGGCTTCCATCGTGCCGCGTCGACCCGGGTGCCGCCTGTCCGGAGGCGACCCCGGAGCGGTCGGTGTCCGCGGACCGCCGCCACGCCGGAGGCCCTCGCCGGTGTCCCGGCCGTGGTCTACCATTCGAACACACGTTCGAATCGGGAGGTCGAGATGATGTTGACGCACGAGGTCGCCACGGTGTGGTGGGAGCGCGGCGTGCCGGACCGGATGGTGTGGCGTGACCGGCGCTGGCGGGTGAGCGACAGCCCGACGCGGCTGACCGCGACGGCGGAGTTCCTGCCGTCGGCGATGACCCACGCGCCGGAGCGCACGGTGGGGTGGCGCTTCCAGGTGAGCAACGAGGGCGACGCGGTCGTCGTCGACATCGTGCCCGAGGGTGACGGCTGGGTGGTCGCGCGCACCTGGCGCTGACGGTGGGCTGCGTCGCGGGCGGTGGGGCGGTTCGATGCGGAGCGGCTCAGCGCGTGAGCGCGTGCGCGAGGCCACGGACGAGCAGTCGGCGGGCGCGCTCGGTCGCGCCGCCGTCGGGGTCGCTCCACGCCGCCCGGCCGAGGCCGTCGACCAGGGCGAGCACGGCGTCCGCCGCCACAGCGGTCGGCTCGGCGAGCTCGACACCGTGTCGCACGGCCCACCGGCTGATCCCGGCTGCGACCCCGTCGTGCCAGAGTGTGCGTTCCGCCGCTACGAGTCCGTCGTCGCCCTCGAGGGCGGTACCGCTCACCGCCTCGAGCAGCCGGAACCGCTCGGGCTCCTGCCGCACCAGGTCGAGCCAGGCGCCGATTCCCGCGTCGAGTGCGGCGTACAGGTCGTCGTGCGCGTCCGCAGCGGCGAGCACGCGGGGGAGGACGTCCCGAGCCTGCCGTTCGAGGAGCGCGACCACCAGGTTCCGCCGCGCACCGAAGACGTAGTGCACGACTCCGTGTGCGACCCCGGCCCGCTCGGCGACCGCCCGCGTGGTGAGGCCCGGCAGTCCGGCGTCGCGGACGACGAGGGCGGCGGCGTCGAGGAGCTCGTCGTGCCGTTCTCCGCGGCTGCGGTACGCCCGCGTCTGCTGGTCCTGCGTCATCACAGGAAGCGTACGGGCCGTGCGCAGGAGCCGTCGGCAAGCTGATCTGGCCAGTTGGCCGAAAGTGGAGGAGTACCGATGTCGATCACCGTCCGTCCCGCGTCCCGATCCGAGGTGCCCGCCGCCGCGGCAGTGCTCGCCGAGGCCTTCGCCGTCGATCCCGTCCTCGAGGAGATCCGCCCGGCGCGGCCCGACGAGGATCGTGTGCTCGTCCTCGGTGACCTCTTCGCGGCGCTGGTCCGCGCGGTCCCCGAGCACGCCCGTGCGCGCGACGTCGCGGTCGACGGCGACCGGGTCCTCGGCGCGGCGTTCTGGCAGGCGCCACGACCGCACGCGGGTGGCGTGGTCGCGTTCCTCCGGCAGGTGCCGGAGCTCCTCCGGGTCCTCGGGGTCGGCGGTGCCGTCCGCGCCCTGCGGCACCTGCGCCGGATGGACCGCGCTCGGCCGGACGCGCCGCACTGGTACCTCGCCGAGATCGGCGTCGCGGCCGAGGCTCGCGGTCAGGGCGTCGGTGGACTCCTGCTCGACCACGCACTCGGCCGGCTCGATGTGCTCGGCGCGCATGCCTACCTCGAGTCCTCGACGCCGCAGAACCGTCGGCTCTACCGTCGCCACGGCTTCGGCGAGGGGGCGCCGATCACCGGCTTCCGGGCGGCCGCACCGGTCTCGATGTGGCGACCGGCGGTCGGTTGAGTCGCGACCGACGGACGGACGGGAGGCGCGGTACCAGCTGGTACCGCGCCTCCCGTCCGACAGGTGGTGCCGTCGTCGGTCAGGCGACCGCGATCTCGTTCGGGACGCCCGGCAGCTCGTCGCTCGAGGCGACGACCTCGCCGGTGGTGAGGTCGACCGCGAGGATCTTCCGCTCCGCAGGGTCGGTCACGTACGCGACGTCACCGGAGACCTTCAGCGCGGGGTGGGCGTCCTGCCACTCGGCCGGGCCCTCCCAGCCGTCGATGACGTCGAACGTGTCGATCGGCTCGCCGGTCTCGACGTCGAACGTGTGCAGGGCGCCGTCGGAGCCGAGGACCACGGCCTCGTCGGCGGGGCCGCGCGCGATGTCGCGGAAGGTGAAGCCGACACCCTCGGGCATGTCGGCGACGCGGTACTCGCCCGACGCGGCGTCGATGAGCGCGACCTGGTCGAGGAGGTAGCCCTCGCTGTCCGGGTCGTCGTTGTAGTCACCGACGGCCACGGACGAGTCCTCGGTGGTGAACAGGTTGCCCGTGCGGCCGTACTCGGTCGGGGCGTCGATCTTCGTGAACGCACCGTCCTGGTAGACCAGGGCGCCGTCCGCGCAGCCGAAGACGGCGACCTCGTCCTCGACCGCGCCCTCGCCGTGCACGCTCGGGCAGTCCTCGGAGCGGGTGAGCTCCTTGCCGTCCTCGTCGAGGGCGCGGACGCCGGAGCGCGACTCCTCGGTGCCGATCGTGGTGAGGAGCGTGCCGTCCTCGAGCACGATCGCGACGCCGTGGTGGGCGGCCTCGGACTCCGTCGTCTCGACCTCGGGCAGTGCGGCGCCGTCGAGGTCGTCGTGCTCGAAGACCGTGACGTCGCCGGTGCCGTCGGCGAAGAGCGCGGTCGTGTCGCCGTGCACGACCGCGTGACCGCCGGTGTCGGCCGGGAAGACCGCATCGGTCAGGGCCGGGTCGGCGGCGGTGTCGAGGACCTGGAAGCCCTCGGGCACGGTGACGAGGACGTGGCGGCCGTCGCCGGCGGGGTTCACGCGGGTGAAGCCGTCGATCGCGTCGTCGGCCACGACCCGCAGGTCCTGGTCGAGGGTCAGCAGGCCGCCGTCGTAGGTGAGGACGATGCGGTCGCCCTCGGCGGCGGCCGCCTTCGCGGTGCGGGTGCCCTCGGCCTCTGCGTCGGCGGGCGTGGTCGAGCAGCCGGTGAGGACGAGGGCTGCGGCGCCGAGCAGGGCTGCGGGCGCGAGCGTGGTGCGCAGGGATGTCATGACGTTCACTGTACTGATTCTCATTCTCATCAAGAAACCGACAGGCCCGCGACGATCGCATCCGTGTTGGACCGCATCATCCCCAGGTAGGTCGACGCCGGGCCCTGGTCGGTCAGGGACTCGGTGGCCAGGGAACGGATCTCCACGTGCACGTCGACCTCGTCGGCGAGCACCTCGGCCAGGCGGGCGGGCTGGGAGAGGTCGGCGAAGATCGTCGGCACCCCGGCCTCGTCGATCGCCGCAGCGAGGTCGCGCAGGTCGGCGGCGCTCGGGGACGCCAGGGTCGTCCCGCTCGGGATGACGGCGCCGACGACCCGGAAGTCGTACCGGTCCGCCAGGTACCCGAACACGTGGTGGTTCGTCACGAGGGCCCGGCGCTCGTCCGGGATGCCCGCGAACGCCTCGGACATCTCCGTGTCGAGCGTGGTCAGCTCGTCGAGGTACGCGTCGGTCCCGCTCGGCTCGATGCCGTTCGCGCGCAGCGCGTCGTCCAGGGCCTCGACGACGTCGACCATGCGCGCGGGATCGGTCCAGAGGTGTGGGTCAGGGCCGCTGTCGTCCTCCGTCGTCCACTCGAGTGCGTCGACGTGCTCGCCGGCCGTGATCACCGGGACGCCGTCCGACGCTGCGGCCTCGACGTGCCGGGCGACGCCCTCCTCGAGCCCGAGCCCGTTCTCGACGACGAGGTCGGCGCTCCGGAGTCGTGCGGCCTCCTGTGCGGAGACCTCGAACGAGTGCGGGTCGGCGCCCGGCGGCATGAGGACCATCACGTCGGCAGCGTCCCCGACCACCTCGGTGACGACGTCGCCGAGGATGTTCGTCGTCACCGCGACGACCGGGCGGTCCGACCCGGCGGACGAGCACCCCGCCGTGGTCCCGACGAGCCCTGCGGCGAGGGCCAGTGCGACCCCGAGCCGCGCCGGGCGCATCACAGTCCGACCTCGGCGAACGCGACGGGTGCTGCGGGCAGGTCGATCGACCGCGCGACGCGCGCGCCGTCCGCGAAGTCGATCTCGTGCACCTGCTGCCCGGAGGCATCGGCGACGTAGGCCCGCTGGGCGTCGAGCTGCAGCAGCGGCTGCTCGTCGGGGTCGAGCAGCGCCTCGCTCGTGGCGACCGCTCCCGTCGATGCGGTGATCACGACCACGCGTCCCTGGTCGTCGACGCCGACGACGTGCTCGGCCTCGTCGTCGACGGCCGTCACGGCGCGCAGGGGGCGCTCGGTCTCCACCAGCCGCCAGCTGCCCTCGCGGCTGTCGAGCAGCCAGGCACCGCGGTCCCCGGCGAGCCCGGCGACCGTCGGGCGGCCCGACCGGGCGGAGAACGCCGTCGGGCGCTCGGCTCCGTCGGGCAGGGCGACCGCGGTGGTGTCGCCGGTCTCGCTGACCACGACCGCGCCGTCCGCGCAGCCGACCACGGCACCGGCACGGGTGACGATACCGCCCGCCGGGTCGGCGCACGCGGCCTCGGTACCGGTCGACTCGCCGTCGGCGTCGAGCACACGGACGCCGTCGGCGGTGCCGGCGACGAGCTGCTCGCCGAACGGCAGCAGCACGGTGGCGTCGATCCGGGCGGTCTCCTCCACGTCGCCCTGTCCGAGTGCGGCCCGGTCGAGGACCACGCCCTCGCCGCGCTCCGGCCAGGTGATCGTCGTCATCGTCTCCGACGAGTGCACCTCGACCGGTCCGCCGCCGTCGATCGAGCCCACCACGCGCGGTTCGGCTGCGTAGTAGTGCGTGTGGTCGCCGTGGTCGACGGTCCACGAACCGCCGTCGACGATCGTGGTGCGGTCCTGCGTGCTGCTGACGAGGAACCTCCCGTCGGTCGCGGAGTGCTCCGGCGCGTCGACGTCGTCGAGTGCGGTGGTCCCACCGCTCAGCAGGTCGTGCACCGTCGTCGCGCCGGTGGCGGACACGGCCAGGAGGCGCACCTGCGGCTCCTGCGCTTCGCTCGCCCCCTCGACGTAGCCGTGGGGCTTCGCGGTGGCGGTCGTGTCGTCGGCCGCCGGCTCGGTGGTGTCCCCGGTCGAGCAGGCGGTCAGGCCGAGCGCGAGGCCGGTGGTCACGGCCGCGATGGTCAGGCGTCGCGCCGCGGCGCGACGCTTCGTGGTGGTCGTGGTGGTCGTGGTGGGGTTCGTCATGCTCCCTCTCGTGGTGCTGGTGCTGGTGCTGGTGTGGTCGTGGTCGTCCGCCGCCCCCGGTGCGGCAGCAGGGCTGCGAGGCCGCGGGAGACGACGACCCCTGCGACGGCGACGGCTGCGATGCTCGCTCCTGCGGCGGTCCCGGCGTGCCAGGAGACGAGCAGGCCGGTGGTGACGGCGGCACTGCCGATCACGGCGGCGAGGAGCATGGTCGAGCCGACCTGCCGGGTCCAGGCCCGGGCCGCGGCGGCGGGGGCGAGCAGGAGCCCGACGACCAGGAGCGTCCCGACGGCCCGGTAGGAGGCGACGACGGCGAGGGTCACGAGCCCGACGAGCACGACCTCGGCCAGTCGGGGGCGCAGGCCGAGCGTCGCGGCCTTCCGGGCGTCGAACGCGGCGGCGGTGAAGGGCCGGTGGAAGGCCGCGGCGAGCGCGAGGGCGACGACGACGGCGACCGTGAGCCCGACGAGGTCGCTCCGGGTCACGGCGAGGACGTCCCCGAACAGGATCGCGGTGACGTCGGTCGCGAAGGACCGGGACGACGACACGATGATGACCCCGAGGGCGAGCATGCCGACGAACAGCAGCCCGATCGAGGTGTCGTACGACAGCCGGGCGCGACGGCGGAGTGCTCCGACGCCGACCACCATGACGCCCGCGCTGACCGCGGCGCCGAGCACGGCGGGGATCCCGGTGAGCGTGGCGACCGCGACGCCGGGGAGCATGCCGTGCGCGAGCGCTTCGCCCAGGAACGCCATGCCGCGCACGAGGACCCACGTGCCGACGACCGCGCAGAGCACCGCCGCCAGGGTGCCGCCACCGAGGGCACGCAGCATGAAGTCGACGGAGAACGGGTCGGTCAGCCAGGTCACGCTGGGAGACGCTACATGAAAACGAGTATCGATACTGATAGCGTGCACAGGTGCTCACCACCGCCGATCCGCGCGCCCTGCAGGTCACCGGTCTCGTCCTCCGCCGGGGCGACCGCACCGTGCTCGACGGGTTCGACGCGGACTTCCCCGCCGGGGTCGTGACGGCGCTCACCGGACCGAACGGGTCCGGCAAGTCGACGCTGCTCGACGCGCTCGCCGGGGTGGTGACCCTGCACGGCGGGGCGGTGACGGGCCTCCCGGCCGGTGGTGTCGCCTACGTGACGCAGGCGGTGCCGCCCACCGCGCTCCCGCTCACCGTCCGGTCGACGGTCGTCATGGGGCGCTGGCGGGGCCGATCGTGGTGGCGCCCGCTCGGGCGCGCCGACCGTGCCGTCGTGAGCGAGCAGCTCGAGCGCATGCGGATCGCGGAGCTTGCGGACCGGCCGCTCGACGAGCTGTCCGGCGGGCAGCGCCAGCGGGCGTTCGTGGCCCTCGGACTCGCGCAGCGTGCTCCCGTGCTGCTCGTCGACGAGCCGACGGCGGGGGTCGACGCGGCGTCCGCCGCCCTCGTGACGGCGGCGCTCGCCGAGGAGGCCGCTGAAGGGGTCGTCGTCGTCCACGCGGCACACGACCCGGTCGCGATCGCTGCTGCGGACCGGGTGGTGACGCTGACGTGATCTCAGAAGACCGGAGTCTCTTTTTCTGAGATGATGGCTTATCTCAGAAAATCTGCTGATGATGTTCTGACGTCCGTTCGGAGGACTGCACGTGACGACCTGGCCTGCACTCGGTCACGAGGAGCTGGAGTGGACCACCCGGTACGCCGAAGTCGGCGTTCGCGCGGCGCGCCGTGCTGCGCTCTCGGAGCGGTACAGAGCGGCAGTCCCGCCGATGATCGCCGCGCTCCCGCTCGTCCTGGATGACGAACTCGGCATCCTGGTCGACGAAGCAGCCACAGCGCTCGTCCGGTTCGACGGAGAGCTGGGTGCTCGCGTAGCGCCGTTCTCCTCGCTGCTGCTGCGATCCGAGGCCGCAGCGTCGTCGCAGATCGAGCACCTGACGGCGAGTGCGCGCCAGGTGTTCACCGCGGAGATCGGTGCACCGGGGAAACGCAACGCACGGGAGATCGTCTCGAACACCCGTGCGATGCGCACCGCGGTCGAGTTGTCGGACGCGCTGACGACGGACACTGTCCTCGCGATGCACCGTGTTCTCATGGCAGACGATCCGCACCACGAAGCGGGCCGCTTCCGGCAGGAGGCCGTCTGGGTCGGAACGAGTGCCAGGAGTCCGGTGGGAGCGGACTTCGTGGCCCCGGCATGGGAGCGTGTACCGGTGCTCGTCGAGGACGTGATGAGCTTCGCGCGACGAGTGGACATCCCGAGACTCGCGCAGGTCGCCGTCGCGCACGCGCAGTTCGAGACGGTCCACCCGTTCACGGACGGCAACGGCCGGACCGGGCGGGCGCTGCTGCAGGCGATGCTCCGCTCGAACGAACTCACGCAGAACGTGACCGTCCCGGTGTCCGCGGGCTTGCTCACCGACACGGACGGCTACGTCGCAGCACTCACGGCGTACCGACGGGGTGACATCGCGCCGATCATCCGTGGGGTCTGTGACGCGGTCTTCGTCGCTGTGGCCAACGCGCGCCGACTGGTCGACGACATCGAGGAGATCAGGCGGGGCTGGTCCGGGCGGGTCACGGCGCGCCGGGACTCGGGAGTCTGGAGCGCTCTGGACGTCGTCGTGCGACAGCCGGTGCTCAACGCCACGGTGCTGGCCGCGGAGATGGGTGTCGAGCCGCGGAACGCCTACCCGCACATCCAAAAGCTGGTGGAGGCCGGCATCCTGGTGTCGAAGAACGAGTACCGCCACGGCGTGCTCTACCGGAACGACGAGATCCTGCAGGCGCTGGACGCTTTTGCAGCGCGAGCGGGGAAGCGCGGCTGACGCCTCACCGTTGGTCTGGCCGGGTCAAGCCGACTGATCGAGGGCTGCCCGCGCCGCAGCCACGACGGCCGCGTCCGTGACGGTGTGTCCGGAGCCGTCGTCCCCGCTGCCCATCGACACACCCGCGTGACCGCCCGCGACCGAGCGCTTGGCGGAGAGGTGCACCGCCGCGACCCTGGTCGCGAGCAGCCCCGGGACGTCCGCGGGAGTGACCCCCGCCCCCGCCATCACCTGCACTGGCCCGGCGGCGTCGACCATGCGCGCGATCGTCGCCGCACCCGCCGGAGCGCTCGCGGCGCCGCCGGAGGTCAGCACCCGCGTGACGCCGAGGTCGGCGAGCCGCGCGGCCGTCGCGACCGGGTCGGCGGCGTGGTCGACCGCGCGGTGGAGGGTGACCTCGGCGTGCGCGGCGACGGAGCGGGCTGCGTCCACGAAGCGGCGCAGGGCGTCCTCGTCGAGGGACCGGTCCGGGCGCAGGGCACCGACCACGACGCCCGCTGCCCCGGAGCGCAGGACGGTGCGGACCTCGCGTTCCATCAGCGCGAGCTCGTCGTCGTCGTACGTGAAGCCCCCGGGACGGCAGCGCACCAGGGCGTGTGCGGGGATCCCGGTCTCGTGCGTCGCCTCGACGAGCGCCTGCGAGGGGGTGAGTCCACCCAGCTCCAGACCGACGCAGAGCTCGACGCGGTCGGCCCCGGCGTCACGGGCGACGATCGCTCCGGCCGGGGAGGTCACGGCGATCTCGAGCGCGACGGGCATCGCAGGTGCAGGGGTCACGGGGTGGCTCCGAGTGGCTCGTCCGACGGCGGCACGATGCGCGCGGACAGGTCCGGCGGCGTCGCGAACTCCCGATCGTAGGGGAAGAGCGGCCGCTTGATCCGGTGGTGCCCGAGGCGGAGCAGGTCCTGGTCGACCCCTCCCGGGGTGAGCGCCAGCATCCAGTCGGCCGCCATGTCGAAGAGCTCCGGCTCGAGGTAGCCGATCTTCACGGCGACGACGTCGGCCCGACGGGGGTCGAGGTCGAGATCGGTGAAGTCGTGCTCGTGGTGGTACGGCTTGCGGAGTGTCGTGAGGATCGCGAAGACGCTGCCGACCTGCAGCACGACCTCGGTGCCGGCGTCGCGGTCGCCGTGCTTGATCGCGTGCACCCGGCCGGTCATCGTGATCGACCCGGCGTGGACGTCGTCGACCTCGGCGCCGGCCGTCACCGTCACGGTCGCGCCGATCCCGGCTGCGACCGCCGCAGCGACGGCGGCCGGGCCGGGGACGCTCGCGTAGATGACGGTGGGGCCGTCGGGAGCGGCGAACGCCGGGTGCGCGAGCACCTGCGTGAGGCCCCAGGTCATGTCACCGGAGCCGCCGGCGGTGGGGTTGTCACCGGAGTCCGACACGAAGAACGGACGGGCAGCACCGGGTGCGAGCGCGGCGGCGAGGCACTCGTCGAAGGTCCCCGTCGGTGCGACGAAGGCGAAGTCCTCGCGGGCGTCCCAGAACGCGCGGGCGAGTCGTTCGGCCCCGGCGGCGACGGCGTCGGCGTCCCATCCCGTGACGACGGTGACCGCCCGGTCGCGGGGCTGGTCGGCCCAGGCGTACCCGACCCAGATCGCGGCGTCGAGCACGCCGTGCTCCTCCTCGACCTCCGGCACCTGCGCGTAGATCGACGCCGCGGGTTCGATGCGGGTCGACGTCTGCTCGCCCGGCAGCAGGACCGGGATCGGGATCCACGCCTTGACCGGGCGCTGCGACCCGACCGGCCTCGTGGTGAGCACGTCGACCAGGTTCCGGACCGCGCGCTCCTTCGTCTCGAGGGCGTCCTCGTGCGGGGCCATCCGGTAGCAGGTGACCAGGTCGACCTGGTGCGCGAGCTCCCGCGTGACGTTGCCGTGCAGGTCCATCGATGCCGAGACGATCACGTCCGGGCCGACCACCGCACGGATGCGGTGCAGCAGGTCGGTCTCCGCGTCGTCGAGCCCCTCGACCACCATCGCGCCGTGGATGTCGTACCAGAGGCCGTCGACGGGTCCGATCTCCGTCAGGCGCGCGACGATCTCGTCGGCGAGTTCCTCGTACGCCTGCCGGGCGACGACCCCGCCGGGCAGCGCGTGGCCGATCAGCGCCCCGCGGAAGTCGGCCGAGTCCCCGAACGACGCCAGGAACGGGTACCGCGCCACGACCTCGTCGCCGCGGTCCGGGTGGAAGGCGGGCGCGAGGGTGCGGGTCGGTGTGAACGTCGACGTCTCGATCGCGAGTCCGGCGATCGCGATCACCGGACGACGGCGGGCGGGGGTCTCAGACACGGGTGCTCCTGTTCCTGGCGGCGGACTGCGGGATGGGGGTGGACAGCGCCTCGAGCGAGGCCGCGAGCCCGCGTTGCAGGGCGAACTGCCCCGCCCCGACGAGTCCGGCGTCCGCACCGAGCGACACCGGCTCGATGGCGAGGTGCTGGGTCATGAGCGGGTGACAGCTCTCGTACAGCTGGCTCCGCACGGCGGCGATGAACGGGTCGAGGGTCGACAGGATGCCGCCGAGGTACACGGCGTCCGGGTTGAAGAAGTTGACGTTGGCAGCCAGGACCTCACCCAGGTGGCGGCCGGCCATCCGCACCGCACGGGTCGTCTCCGGGTGCGCGTCCGAGGCGAGTCGGACGACGTCCGCGGTCGAGGCCACGTCGACCCCCGCCGACGACAGGACCCGGACCAGGGCGGCGCCGGACGCGACGGTCTCCAGGCACCCGGTGTTGCCGCACGAGCACGGGGTGTCGCCGGCAGCGTCGATCCGGACGTGCGTGATGTCCCCCGCGGACCCGGTCGACCCGCGGTAGAGGCGGCCGTCGATCACGATGCCCGCACCGATGGCGGACCCGGCCTTGATGGTGATGGTCTGCCTGCGGGCCGGGTCCCGCACGGTCTGCTCGCCAGCCGCCATGCAGTTCGCGTCGTTGTCCACGACGGCGGCCAGACCGAAGCGCTCGGAGAGCCAGTCGACCACCGGGAACCCGTTCCAGCCGGGCATCCGGCTCGGCAGGTCGACGACACCGGCCTCGACGTCCACCGGGCCGGGGAGGCTGACACCGACGCCGCGGAGGCCGTCGCGGCCGCGGTCGTCCGCGAGCTGCTCGAGCAGACCGGCCAGGCGGCCGAGGCCGGCGGTCGGGCCGTCGGCGAGTGCGAAGGGGACCGTCGCGACGGACTCGAGTGCGCCTCCCGGCAGCACCACGCCGATGCGCACGTGCTCGCCGCCGACGTCCGCGGCGACGGCGTACTCGTCGGCACCCCCGATGCGGAGCACCTTGCGCGGGCGCCCGCCCGTGGAGACGTCGGTGCCCTCCTCCGCGAGGAGCCCGTGCCGCAGCAGTTGACCGACGACGTGCGACACCGTCGAGGGTGCGGCAGCGAGGAGCTCGGCGATCTCGGTACGGCTCGACGCCTGCCCGGTGGCCACGAGCTCGAGGACGCGAGCGCTCAGGTCCGGCACGACTTCCTCCAATCCCGACGGGAAGCGGCAGCCAGCCCCCGTCCACCGCGACGATACGGGCGCTCGATGCGCAGAACGCTTTCGTGCATTCGGCAGAAACACACTATTTACACGGAGATGTTTGTTTTTCCAATGCGCCTGGACCTTGACTGTCCCCGTGCCGCCGGCACCCGTGCTCCACCCTCCCGACGTTCCACACACAAGGAGACACCGCATGTCCAAGCCCCGTCGCTGGGCGCTCCTCACCGGAGCCGCGATCGCCGTGAGCGCCCTGCTCGCCGGATGCTCCGGCGGCGGCAACGCCTCCACCGGTTCCGGATCCGACGAGATCAACTACGCGCTCCCCGCCAACTTCACGCCGAACTGGATCCTGCCGATCGGCACCGCGGCGCACCTCAACACCAACAACGGCTCGATCGCGCAGTCGCTGTACGAACCCCTCGTCGCCTACGACGGTTCCACGGGCAAGATCGCCTGGAACAAGGCCGGCTCGGTGGCGACCGCGGCGGACTTCGCGAAGGACGGCACGAGCGTCACCGTGACGCTCGGCGACCGGCACTGGTCGGACGGCAAGCCGATCACGAGCCGCGACGTCGCGTTCTGGTTCAACCTGATCAAGGCGAACAAGGACCAGTGGGGCTCGTACTCCGCGGGCAAGGCGCCGGACAACTGGACGTCGTTCGAGACCATCGACGACACCCACTTCAGGATCACCTTCGACAAGGCGTACAACCCGGACTGGATGCTCGCGAACCAGCTGAGCCACATCATCCCGCTCCCGCAGCACGCCTGGGACAAGACGAGCGCGGACGCGGAGGTGAGCGACGCCGACGAGAGCACGGACGGCGCGAAGCAGGTCTGGAAGTACCTCAACACCGCCGCGGGCAAGATCGCCGACTACGCGACCGACGACCCCTGGAAGACCATCTCCGGCCCCTACGGCGTCGAGTCGTTCACCACGGCGGGCAAGGTCACCCTGACGGCGAACACGAAGTACGACGGCGGCGAGAAGGCGAACATCGCCACGGTCAACCTGCTGCCGTTCACGACCGCCGACGCCGAGGTCAACGCGGTCCGGTCGGGCGAGGTCGACTACGGCTACATCAACGCCACCGACATGGACCAGAAGGACTCGTTCACGGGCAAGGGCTACGAGGTCGAGCCGTGGACCGGTTGGGCGATCACGTACATGCCGTACAACTTCAACAACCCGGACATGGGTGCCGTCTTCAAGCAGCTGTACGCCCGTCAGGCCGTGCAGATGTCGATCGACCAGACCGCGCTGTCGAAGGTCGTCTTCAACGGCACCGCCACCTCGACCTACGGTCCCGTCCCGCAGGCGCAGGAGTCCGACTTCGTGTCCGAGGTGCAGAAGGAGAATCCGTACCCGTTCAGCACCGCGAAGGCGAAGGAACTGCTCACCAGCCACGGCTGGACGAAGCAGGGCGACACCATGGTCTGCACGGATCCGGGCACCTCCGACAGCCAGTGCGGCGACGGGGTGGCGAAGGGCACGAAGTTCACCATGCAGGTGCTCTCGCAGTCCGGCTCGACGGTCACGGACAACATGATGAGCGCGATCCAGTCGTCGCTGGCGAAGACCGGCATCGGCTTCACCATCAAGACCGCGCCCGTCTCGAGCGTGCTGTCGCAGACCCCGACCTGCACGAGCGACGAGGCGTCCTGCGACTGGGACCTCTCCTTCTTCGGCACCGCCGGCAGCTGGTACTTCCCGGCCTACCCGACCGGGGAGTCGCTGTTCCAGACCGGCGGTTCGGCGAACTTCGGCTCGTACTCGAACAAGGAGGTCGACTCCCTGATCGACGCGACCACCACCTCGACCGACCCGACCACGGTGCAGGACTACAGTGCCGCGGTCGCGAAGGACCTGCCCGTCATCTGGCTCCCGAGCCCGGACTACCAGATCTCGGTCGTCAAGCAGGGCCTGACCGGGTTCGACCAGGACTCCCTCGCCAACTTCCACCCGGCCCAGTGGAAGTGGTCGGAGTAGCACGGTGACCCGCCCGGGAGGCACGGTGCGCGTCCGACGCGCACCGTGCCTCCCGGATCCCCACGCAAGCATCCGAACGACGGAAGCCGCATGACCACAGCTCTGTACCTCCTCCGACGCGTCCTGCAGGCGCTCGCGGTGATCCTGATCGTCACGATCGTCGTCTTCTGCCTGCTGCACGCCCTGCCGGGCGGCCCCGCCCGCGGTGTGCTCGGTGTCTCCGCGACACCCGCGCAGATCGCCACCTTCAACCAGACGCAGGGGCTCGACCAGCCGCTGCCCGTGCAGTACGTCCGGTTCCTCGGGCGGCTCCTCTCCGGGGACCTCGGCACCTCCTACACGCTCAACGAACCCGTCGGGCAGCTCATCGTCGAGCGCCTGCCGAAGACGCTCGTGCTCACCGGGCTGTCCGCCGTGCTCGGGCTCCTCGTCGCGATCCCGGTCGGCATGCTGCAGGCCGCTCGCCGCAACGGTGCGGTCGACTACGCGGCGACCGCACTCGCGTTCGTCTTCTACTCGACGCCGGCGTTCTTCCTCGGCCTGGTCCTCATCGTCGTGTTCAGTCAGCAGCTCCCGTGGCTGCCGTCGCAGGCGCCGAGCGGTACCACCCTGGCCGAGGTGTTCCAGGACCCGGCGGGCCTCGTCCTGCCCGTCCTGACCGGAGCCCTCGCGATGATCGCCGTGTTCAGCCGGTACATGCGCGCGGCCACGCTCGAGAACCTGCAGGAGGACTACGTGCGCACCGCGCGGGCCGGCGGGTCGTCGACCGCGGCGATCCTCCGACGACACGTGTTCCGGAACTCGCTCACTCCGGTGGTGGCGATGCTCGGGTACTACCTGCCCGTGCTCTTCGGTGGCGCGCTCGTCACCGAGCAGCTCTTCAACTACCCCGGCATGGGCCTGCTGTTCTGGAACGCGGCCCAGTCCTCGGACTACCCGACGTTGCTCGGCTGCGTGCTCGTGATCTCCATCGCGACGGTCGTCGGCACGCTGCTGGCCGACGTCGCGCAGTCGCTCATCGATCCTCGTGTGAAGGCAGGTCGCGCATGACCGTCGCAGTCGTCATCGATCCGTACCGGCACCGCACCGTGAAGGCAGGTCGCGCATGACCACCGTCCAGATCGCCCCCGAAGCCCCGGGCGCCCCCGTCACGGCAGCAGCCACCGGGTTCCGCCTGGCTGCCCGCCGCTTCCGGCACAACACCCTGGCGGTCATCGGGCTCGGCGTGGTCGTCGTCATCGTGCTGTTCTGCTTCGTCGGGCCGTTCGTGTACCCGACCGACCAGGTCCACACGCAGCTCTCCGAGGCGAACCTCGGTCCGAGCGCCGCCCACCTCCTCGGCACCGACGCCGTCGGGCACGACGTCCTCGGTCGGCTGATGTACGGCGGCAGGGTGTCGCTGCTGGTCGGCATCGCGGCCGGTGTCCTGGCGACCGTCGTCGGCACGCTGTGGGGTTCGGTCGCCGGGTACCTCGGCGGTTGGGTCGACGCCGTGATGATGCGCATCGTCGACGCGGGCATCGCGATCCCCGCCCTGTTCATCCTGCTCGTCATCTCGGCGATCACCACACCCGGGGTCGCCGGGCTCGTCGTCATCCTCGGGCTCGTGTCGTGGCTCGTGCCCTCGCGGCTGATCCGCGCCGAGACCCTGACGCTGAAGAACCGCGACTACGTCCTGACCCTCCGCGCGATCGGTGGGTCCCACGCCCGCGCGATCGGGAAGCACCTGCTGCCGAACTCGGTCTCGACGATCGTGGTCGCGGCGACGTTCCAGGTCGCCGACGCGATCCTGCTCGTCGCGTACGTGTCGTACCTCGGCCTCGGGGTGCAGCCGCCCGCGACCGACTGGGGCGGCATGCTCTCGGCGGGACTCACCGCCGCGTACTCGGGCCGTTGGTGGCTGATCCTGCCACCCGGGCTCGCCGTCATCCTCGTCGTCTGCGCGTTCAACGCCGTGGGCGACGGGCTCCGTGATGCCTTCGACGTGAGGGGCCGCTAGATGTCCGTCCTGACCACCACCGACCTCGGGGTCGTGTTCACCACGGAGAGCGGTCCTGTCGACGCGGTCCGCGGCGTCTCCCTGCACGTCGACCCGGGGGAGACCCTCGCGCTCGTGGGTGAGTCCGGGTCGGGCAAGTCGACCGTGGCGCTCGCCGCGATGGGGCTGCTCTCCGGCAACGCGACGGCGCGGGGGAGTGCCGTCGTCGACGGCCACGAGGTCGTCGGTGCGACGGAGTCGTCGCTCCGCGGGCTCCGGGGCAACACCGTGTCGATGGTGTTCCAGGAACCGGCGACCGCCCTCGACCCGCTCACCCGCGTCGGCGCGCAGATCGCCGAGGTCATCCGGAACCATCGGTCCGTCTCGCCCGCCGAGGCCGCCGCCGCAGCCGTCGACCTGCTCGACCGCGTCGGCATCCCCTCGCCCGAGAGCCGTGCGAAGGCCTTCCCGTTCCAGCTCTCCGGCGGACAGCGCCAGCGCGTCGTCATCGCGATGGCGATCGCCAACGAGCCGGCGCTCCTCATCGCCGACGAGCCGACGACCGCGCTCGACGTCACCGTGCAGGCCGAGATCCTCGAGCTGCTGCGCCGACTCGCGGCCGACTCGGGCACCGGTGTCCTGCTCGTCACGCACAACATGGGTGTCGTCGCGGACTTCGCCGACCGCGTCGCCGTGATGCTGCAGGGTGAGGTCGTCGAGACCGGGGGCGTCGAGGACGTCCTGCTCCGACCCCGGCACGACTACACGAAGCGCCTGCTCGCGGCGGTCCCACGGCTCCGGGTCGGGGACGCGCCGCTCCCCCTGGTCACCCCGCGGTCCACCGAGGCCGGCGAGGGGACGGGCGATGGGGCGCCGGTGGTCGACCTGCGGGACGTCTCCGTGGTCTTCGGCCGCGGCGCACGAGCCGTCCCCGCCCTGCGCGGCATCGACGTCGCAGTGCACGCCGGCGAGACGGTCGGACTCGTGGGTGAGTCCGGATCGGGGAAGTCCACCGCCGCCCGGGTCGCGCTCGGCCTGGTCCGGCCCACGGGTGGGAGCGTGCGGCTGTTCGGCGAGGACCTCCGGCGCGTCCGCGGGGGATCGCGGCGACGACTGCGGGCGGGCATCGGTGTGGTCCTGCAGGACCCGGTGGCGTCGCTCGATGCCCGGATGTCGGTCGGCGAGTGCATCGCCGAACCCCTGGCCGTGCACCGACGCGGAACGTCCGTCGGCGAGCGTCGTCGTCGCGTGGACGAGGTGCTCGACGCCGTCCGCCTGCCGCGTGCCCTGGCCGGTCGGGCTCCCCGCGAGCTCTCCGGCGGGCAGCGCCAGCGGGTCTCGCTCGCCCGGGCGCTCGTGCTCGAGCCCCGGCTGCTGGTCGCCGACGAGCCGACCAGCGCCCTCGACGTCAGCGTCCAGGAAGCCGTGCTCGAGGTCCTCACCGAGCTCCAACGCGAGCTCGGCTTCGCCTGCCTGTTCGTCTCCCACGACCTCGCCGTCGTGCAGCACTTCGCGCAGCGGGTCGTCGTGATGCGGCAGGGCCTGGTCGAGGAGCAGGGGACGACGGAGGAGACCCTCGTGCACCCGGAGACCGACTACACCCGGCGGCTCCTCGCGGCGGTCCCGGTGCCGGACCCGGTCGTGCAGCGGCGTCGGCGGACGGAACGGCTGGCGACCCTGTCGGCGGTGGACGCGTGAGCGCGGTGATCGCCGGGATCGACGTCGGGGGCACCAACACCAAGGTCGTCCTCACCGACGCCGACCTCGTCGTCGTCGACCGCGTCGACCTGCCGACGCCCGCGCACGAGGGCGGCGCGGCGATCGTCGGGACGGCACTCGACGCCGTGGCAGGACTGCTCGACCGGCACGGTGCCGTGCTCACCGGCGTCGGTGTCGGAGCGGCCGGTGTCGTCGATGCTGCGAGCGGGACGGTCCTGGTCACCGCGAACTCGTTCACCGGTTGGGCCGGCTACCGGGTCACCGACGCGATCACCGCGGCCGTGGGCGTGCCCGCCACGCTCGACAACGACGTGAACGCGTTCCTGCTCGGCGAGGTCGCCACCGGTGCCGTCGAGGGGGAGGCCGACGTGCTGGGCATGACCCTCGGGACCGGTGTCGGCGGTGCCCTCGTGCTCGGTGGGGTGCTCTTCGCGGGACCTCGTGGTGCTGCAGGGGAGATCGGCCACGTCCCCGGTTTCGGCGACGCTCCGTGCACCTGCGGGCAGGCAGGGCACCTGGAGACGATCGCCGGCGCGCGCGGCATCGTCGACCGGTACGCCGAGCGCTCCGGTCGTCGGGTGTCCGCGCGTGACGTGGCCGACGCCGCCCGCTCCGGGGACGCCGACGCGGTGGCGGTGTTCCGGACCGCGGGGTGGGGTGTTGCCCGTGCGGCGCTGCTCGCCGCGGGCATCCTCGACGTGACCACGGTGGTCGTCGGGGGTGGCATCG
Source organism: Curtobacterium sp. NPDC087080 (assembly GCF_044745105.1). Classification (NCBI taxonomy): domain Bacteria; kingdom Bacillati; phylum Actinomycetota; class Actinomycetes; order Micrococcales; family Microbacteriaceae; genus Curtobacterium; species Curtobacterium sp. NPDC087080. The sequence goes on from NZ_JBIUZP010000005.1 coordinate 117,110, forward strand.
CACGCTCCTGGGACCTCCTGGCACCCGCGGTGGCAGCGGCGATCGCGGCGGAACCGCCGGTCAGCGGTGCCGCGATCCGGTTCGCGCCCTCGTCCCTCGGCGCGGACGCGGTCGCCCTCGGTGCTGCCGCCCGGGTCCGTGTGCGCCTGCTCGAGGACGCCCGCGTGCGCTGACCGTGGCGTCAGGGCCTCGTGTCGGTCGAAGTGCGGACTGGTGCGGCCCCCGGACGGGGGTCAGGATGACTCTCAGTTGCACCCTGCAACGTCGCAGGGTCCCTGACCGAGGAGTCCACATGAAGCACACCCTCGCAGCGGCGTTCGCCGCCGTGGCCGTCGTCGCCGGCGGCGTGTTCGCCGCCACTCCCGCCTCCGCGGTGCCCGCCGGCACCGAGGTCGTCGGCGGCGAGAAGGCACCCACCACCACCTGGGCCGTCCAGCTCGAGGCCTCCGGCGGCACCATCCCGTCCGGGTACGTCAGCAACTGCACCGGCGAGCAGATCAACGCCTCGTGGATCGTCACCGCCCGCCACTGCATCGACGGCATCGGCGCGATGAACGTCTACCACTCGAACTCCACCACGAACCGCGGCACCGCCGTCGCGATCGACCGGGTCAGTGCCGCGCCGGCCGGCGACATCGCGCTCGTGCACCTGCGGAGCACGTACGCGCTGTCCACCTACGCGCCCCTCGACCTGACCGCCGCGGCGAAGTCGAGCGGCACGGGCGTGATCCAGGGCTACGGGCTCCGCGCGAACGCGCAGCAGTCGGACGGGCTGTACCAGGCGACCGTGTCGCTCACGGGCGCGACGCGCGACGCGTACAGCGGCAAGGCGCAGCACGTCACCGGTGTCACCGGTGCGTCGAACCACGGCGACTCCGGCGGCCCGCTCCTGGTCAACGGCAAGGTCGTCGCGGTGTGCTCCACCGGCGACAGTGCCGACCCCGGGGCGGACACGACGGCCGGGTCGAACTACGCGCTGCTGTCGCAGTCGTCCTCGTGGATCCGCTCGACGGCGGGCGTCTGACCGACGCGACCCACCGACGGACGGGAGGCTCCCCACCAGCTGGTGGGGAGCCTCCCGTCCGTCACGTGGTGACGTCGGTGACGTCGGCGACGTGGGCGCTCAGGCGCTCAGGCGCCGTGCGCCTCCTCGGCGACCGGCTGCCACTCGCGCCAGGTCGCGAGCCGCGACTCGTAGTCCCGCTCGGCGATGCCGAGCGGCGCCTTGCCGAAGAAGACGCGCAGCGGCGGCTGCTCCGCGTCGACGACCTTGAGGATCGCGGACCGCGTCGCCTCGGGCCTGCCCGGGTCCGATGCGGACGGGCGCTTCGCGGCGGCCTCGCGGACCTCCGCGTAGGCGTCGAGCTCCTCGCTGTGCTCCGAGGACGGGCCGGACCAGTCGGTCGAGAACCCGCCGGGCTCGACGAGCGTGACGGCGATGCCGAAGCCGGCGACCTCCTGCGAGAGCGACTGCGACAGGCCCTCGAGCGCCCACTTCGACGCGTGGTAGGCGCCGACCGTCGGGAACGCGCTGATCCCGCCGATGCTCGACACCTGCACGACGTGCCCGGACCCCTGCTCGCGCATGATCGGCAGTGCCGCCTGCGTGACCCAGAGCGCGCCGAAGAAGTTCGTCTCGAGCTGCGCCCGGACCTCGTCCTCGGTGAGTTCCTCGACCATGCCGAAGTGTCCGAAGCCCGCGTTGTTCACGACGACGTCGAGGCGCCCGAAGTGCTCGGCGGCCTGCTGCACCGCAGCGGTGTCGGCGGCCTTGTCCGTCACGTCGAGGCGGATCGCCAGGAAGGTGTCCGGGTACTGGTCGACGAGTGCCTGCACGTCGTCGGTGTTCCGGGCAGTGCCGGCGACGGAGTCCCCGCGCTCCAGGGCGGCCTCCGCCCACTCGCGGCCGAAGCCCTTCGATGCTCCGGTGATGAACCAGGTCTTGGCCATGTCGTGCCTCCAACTGCTGTTCGGGTGACCGGGAGCAGGCAACGCCCGGCGCCCGGACGCGACCTGGGTGCCCGGGTGACAGCGGGGCGCGACGCAGTCCGTATCCTGGTGCGATGCCCGACGTCCCCGCAGGCGCTGCCGACGCGTTCTCCCAGGCGGTGGCGCGCGCGATCGAGGACGCCAAGTCCGCCGCCGGCCTCACCACCCGCGACCTCATCAAGCGCTCCGGGCTCTCCGCGAACTACTACTACCGCCGCGCACGCGGGGAACTCCCGTTCACCACGAACGACATGTCGGCGCTCGCGGCAGCGTGCGGTCTCACCGTCGGTGACCTCTGGGCGAGGGCGCAGGCCGACATCGGGCCGAGCGGCAAGAGCGCCGGGCAGGTCATCGCGGAGCGTCTCGAGAAGCTGCTCACGGTCGCTCGTGCACAGTTCCCGCGGATCGACGTGCCGGCGACCCTGCTGTCGAGCGACGTCGCGCGAGAGACGCAGCTCACCGCGTCGCACTGGCAGGCCGTCGTCGACGGTGACCTCTCCGCGGTGTCGGTGGAGCAGCGCGCAGCGGTCGCGACGTTCTTCGGCGTCCCGGAGGAGTACCTGACCAGCGTCGAGGTCTCGGACCTGGTGGACGACATCGACGCCCGCCTGGATGTCCAGGCCGCCTTCGCGCAGACTGATGCACGCGGGATCTCCTCGCGCGGCCCTGGCGGCACGCCCGCCTCGCTGCGCGCGCTCGCGCGAGCGATCCGGGAGAGCAACAGACGGGGGCAGTGACGACACGCATGGAGGACATCGACGAGGTCGAAGGGGCGGTCCGGGGCATCGTGGACCGCCTCGCGCTCCCCGATGACGAACGCACCTTGGAGCGCCTGCTGCGGGCGGTCTCGGACGCGCGGGGCATCCCGGTCGAGCTCCGGCCGATCAGCAACCCCGACCAGCACCACACCGGCTACTGGATCGACCACGGCGACTACGGCGTCATCATGTACCGGCCGACGGACACCGACTCGATCCAGCTGCACACGATCCTGCACGAGTGCATCCACGCCGTCGGCGAGCACCGCGGATGCTCCGCCCGCCCCGAGACCGTCGACGAGCTGCGCGCTGCGACCGCCGATCCCGTCATCTCGATCCGTGGGCGCTCCGTGGTGAACGGCTCCCTCGGGGACGCCGAGCAGGCCGAGGAGGTGGTCGCGGAGCGCGGCGCCTTCGCGCTCGCCCGCTGGCTCCGCGGCTCCGGAACGACCTCCGCCGCCGAGATCTTTTGACCCCGTCGCTCGCCTCGACACTCGCGCTCGTCCTCGGTGCGCTGATCTTCCTGTACCGCGCTCGGCGCGCCGTTCGCACCTGGCGGGCCGCCGGCGGCGTCGGTGCACGCTTCCAACCCGCCTGGGTCGCGAGCGGGTTCGCGATCATCGGCCTGCTCACCCTCGGCCTGGTGTGGCTCCCGGCGGACGAGATGGACGACGCCCTGCCCCTCGTGGGCGGGCAGAACTTCCTCAACCTCGTCGAAGCGCTCGCGGCCACGGCCGGCTTCTGGTACCTCCGCGACGCCGTCCGGCTCTACAGCGGTGACCGGCGCCCGGCTCGTCGTCGCCACCTGGTGCTCCACTGCCTCGTCTTCAGTGCCTTCTTCGTCGCCGTCCCGCGTCGGGAGGGTGACGCCGTGCGGTTCATCGACGAGCACCTGGCGTCGACGGCGTGCTGGGTGTACATCAGCCTGTACATGCTCGGCGTGCTGTACCTCGCCCTCGACTCGCTGCGTTCCGCGTGGAAGCGCCGAGCCGACCTCCCCGGGAAGGCGTTCGTCCTGGGGTTCGCGTCCGTCGCGGTCGGCGCGGTGTTCGACCTGGCGTACACCTCGCTCGGGCACGTCCGAGGCGAGCTCACCCCCACCGGCAGTGCGCTCCTGACCGCCTTCGAGGCGTTATTCTTCCCCGGGATGGTCGTCATCATGACGGGCTACCTGCTCCCGGCGCTCGGCCGGTCCTTCTGGAGAGCAGTCGGCTGGCGCCTGTCCCGGATGAGCGAGGCGGGCACGTCCCGGGAGCTCCTCCGGCGGTGGACGGACGAGTCCGACCCCCTCGGAGAGGCGTACGCCACGTCGATCCGGATCCAGGGCAGAGTGTTGGACGACACCCTCCGGCTCGGCCCGCGCGACTCCCGCCGGTTCCGGCACATCGAGCGCTGGATCACGCGCGCCGCCATCCCGGCGGGTGGAAGGACCTGGAGAGCATGAAGACAGCACTCGTCACCACGGCAGCAGCGATCGCGGCGTCCGCCGTCCTGGGAGCCGCGGCCCTCGGCGTCGCGGGCGGCCGGCGCGTGATCCGTCCCCGCCCCAAGAAGCGCCCCCGGGTCCTCGCGGCCGACAGCGGACAGATCCGCCTCGAGCGGACGGTGCACACGGCCGCGCCGGGCCGGTACCGGATCCGGTTCGGGGACGAGGACTCGCAGCACGTCCTCGTCGGCGACGTCGTCGCGCAGGACGACGCGAGCGTGACCCGCGCGGTGGTCGAGGCCGAGCGCGGTGTCCCGCGAGCCGGCGACGCCGTGCTCTGGACGGGCTACGTGTACGCCGCTCCGGACGATCTCGGAGCGCCCCACCGCGAGGTGCGGATCGAGGCGCCCAGCGGCACCCGTCCCGCGTTCCTGTTCGACACCGAGCAGCCCTCCACGCGGTGGGCGATCCACGTGCACGGCATCCACTCGTCGCGGATCTCGGCGCTCCGCAGCGTGCCCGCCACGCTCGCCGCCGGGATGCCCTCGCTCGTCGTCTCCTACCGCGGGGACGCGGAGGACGAGACCGCGCCGCCCGCGACCCTCGGTCAGGAGGAAGCACGCGACGTCGACGCAGCGATCCGGTACGCCCTCGACCACGGTGCCGAGGACGTCGTCCTCGTCGGCTGGTCCATGGGCGCGACCGTCAGCACGATCCTCGCCGCCGACGTCAGGACGCGTCGCCACCTCGCCGCGCTCGTGCTGGTCGGGCCCGCGCTCGACTGGCACGCCAGCATCAGGGCAGGGGCCGTGCGATCGGGCATCCCCGCTCCGCTCGCGCCCCTGTTCACGCTCGCGCTGACCCTCCCCGGCCTGGCGCAGCTCGCCGGGCTGCGGCGGCCGCTCCGCGCTGCACACCTGCGCCCGTCCCTCACGGACGTCCCGCTCCCCGTCCTGATCCTGCACTCCTCGGGCGACACCGATGCGCCCATGAGCATCTCGGAGAACCTCGCGCGGAGCCACCCCGATCGGGTCCGACTCGAGCAGGTGGCGCCCGTGCCGCACGGCATGGAGCGCAACGTCGATCCGGACCGGTTCGACCGTGTCGTGACCGGGTTCCTCACCGCACTGCCGTGAACGGCACTCCCGTGTTCCCCTTGCGGTACGCTGTTGCCCGTGCCGACTGCTCGGACCACGTGGTCCGTTGGGGGGACCGCGTCGAGTGGCCGTCGAGCACGAGGCCGCTCTGTCCACCGGCCGCCGAGGGGTGACGGGGGCAGAGCGGTCGCCTCGGGCAGACGACGGGCGCAGCCGCTGGACCGGCACGGAGCGGCGGACGAGCACCATGGCCCCATGAGCCAGTACGAGAAGCGCGACCCGAACTCCCTCTACCCGAAGCCGCCGTTCCCCGAGCAGGAGCAGTCACTGCCCGGCGCCGCGTGGAAGATGGACCCGCAGCCGGACCACGGCGAGCAGAGCTACGTCGGCAAGGACCGCCTGACCGGCTTCCGCGGCATCGTGACCGGCGCCGACTCCGGCATCGGCCGCGCCGCCGCCATCGCGCTCTCCCGTGAGGGCGCCGACCTCGTCCTCTCCTACCTGCCCGACGAGCAGGAGGACGCCGAGCAGGTCCGGGACCTCCTGGAGTCCGAGGGTCGCAAGGCCGTCCTCGTGCCGGGCGACATCTCCGACGAGCAGTACTGCAAGGACCTCGTGCAGCAGGCCGTCGACGAGCTCGGCGGGCTCGACACCCTCGTGATGGTCGCCGGCCGCATGGACAGCAACGACGACATCCTGTCGCTGACGACCGAGCACTTCGACTCGACCTTCAAGACGAACATCTACTCGCTGTTCTGGCTGACCCAGGCCGCGGTCCCGCACCTCGAGCCCGGCTCGACGATCGTCACCACCGGGTCGATCCAGGCCGCCACCCCGTCGCCCGACAAGCTCGACTACGCGATCTCGAAGAGCGCGGTGAAGACCTTCACCGAGGCCGTCGCGCAGCAGCTCGCACCGAAGGGCATCCGCGTGAACTCGGTGGCGCCGGGTCCGGTGTGGACGCCGCTGCAGCCCGGTTCGGACGACGCGCAGACCGTGGCGCACTTCGGCGAGCAGTCGCCGTTCGGACGCCCCGGCCAGCCCGCCGAGCTCGGTGCCGCCTACGTGCACCTCGTCAGCCCGGAGTCGAGCTACCAGTCCGGCTCGACGATCACGATCGCCGGCGGGACCCCCGCGTTCTAGACGGCACGGCAGACGGACGGGAGGCGCGGGGGCCCCGGGGCCCCCGCCCCCCCCCCGGGGGGGGGGGGCCGGCCCCCCCCCCCCCCCCCGGCCCCGTGCACGCGCGCCACGGGCCCCGAGCCGGCGCACCCGCCCCGACGCGGGCCGGGCGGGGCCGGGA
>NZ_JBIUZP010000005.1:123692-202604 GCF_044745105.1 Curtobacterium sp. NPDC087080
GCCGCGCTCCGAGTCCGCGCCCGGCTCGCCCGGACCGCAGCGCGGGGACACAATCGACTCCTTACGCCGCTGCGCCGGGCGGGCCGGCTGACGGAGGGGTGGCGGGGTGCCAGGTGCCACCGCGCCTCCCGTCCGTCATCGGGTCGCGTCCGCGACCCGCGCACGTCAGCCCTGCGGCGGTGCGTACAGCTGCAGGTCGTTGCCCTCGCTGTCCTTGAAGGGGACGATCTTGCCCCACGGGTGCTCGCTGACGTCACCCGCGAACTCGACGCCCTTCGACCGGAGGTCGGCGACCTCGTCCTCGATGCTCCCGTCCGGCTGGAACGACACGACCGCGCCGCCCCCGCTCGACGGGCTCGCCGACTCCCGGGCGTTCAGGCCGATGCGCAGCCCGTTCGCGTCGATCTCGCTCCAGTCGTCGTCCTCGCTCGCGACCGTCAGGCCGAGCGCGTCGCGGTAGAACGCGACCGCGCGCTGCATGTCACTGACCGGTACCCAGACCGCTGCCACTCCGCTTGCCATGGTGTTCCTCTCGTCGTGCCCTGTCGTCTCGTACCCGGCCGACGGTAGGTCGCGTGCCCGCGTGCGCACACAGGCAGGGTGGTGTCCCAGTGCCCGGGGGGCAGTGTGGGCGACGACGACGGGAGCAGGACATGGCCGGTGTGACGCACGTGGTGCTGGTGCAGTGGGACGCAGCGCGGGACGGGGCCGTCGAGCACGCCGCGCGAGCGGACGACCTGTGCCGCGAGCACCTTCCCCGCATCGACGGGGTGGAGTCGGTGCACTCGGGGCCGAGCATCAGCACCGAGGGTCTCGAGGGCGGGTTCGACTGGATGCTCACGGTGCGCTTCCGCGACCGCGAGGCACTCGCCGGCTACCTGCCGCACCCGGAGCACCGCCCGGTCGCCGACCACATCGGCGCGGGGAGCAGTCGCGTCGTCGTGTTCGACGTCGAGGACTGAGCCGGGCTGCTCGAGCGCGTCGAGCTGCAGGGCGAGGGGTCGCGACGACGGCCGTCCTGAGCTACCGTGGAAGCACGACGGGCCGGTTCTCGGAACGTCGCCAGCCGAAGGCCCCGTCACCGGGGCCTTCGTTCTTCCTCGTCGGAGTCGTCGGCACCTCCGTCGGTCGGCCACGTCTCCCGGTGGACGACTGCCGGTGCGATCGCGGCCCACTGCTGTGCAAGCGTCCTGCGAGCGGCCGGGTGCGGATTGCGGACGCGCTCCCGGCGGTAGTGCACGGAGACGGCGAGGTCCACGACCTGCAGCCCGTCGGCGAACCGGGAGCACGCGAAGTTGATCGGGGACGAGATGTTCCGGAGCCTGGACGACTGCGAACCCGGTGTGCCGAACTCCTGGTACCCGGCGAACGCGCGCTGGTGTTCTGCCTGCGTCGCGATCTCGTCGGCGACGACGATCGCCTGCTCCCCGTCGCCGCACGCACCCGTGTACCGATCGATCTGCTCGAGGACGTGCCCGAAGGCGACTGCGTGCGGCGTCCGTGGATCGTGGGACCGGGCCTTGAGCTGTGCAGTGTCCACTCCGCACAGGACGTACCGGACTCCGCAGTCGAGTGCAGCCCGGAGAACCGCCAGGGAGATGCCCGCAGCCTCACGATGCCTGCCTCGCAACGATCGCCACGAGCCGGCACCGCCCATGAGTTCGTGGCCGTGGAACTCGATCGCCGGATCGGTTCCGTGTTCGACAGCGGTTCGCCTGCGGACCCCCGTCATCCGCTCCGTGACGGCGTCCCACTGGTCGAGCGTGGCGATCGCCGCAGCGACGTAGTACCGCTCTCGGTCGTACGACTCGTCGACGTAGGCCACCAGCATCCGACGAGCCTGGCACGTGGGGCGCGTCGCCCGTCGGCCCTGTGGATGCCGCATGCGGACCAGGGCCAGGCAGACTGAGTGCTCTCTGATCTGCGGGGGCCGTCCGTGCCGGGCACGAGCGGGTCCTCCTGGGACGATGGGCTGATGAGCACCGAGCCCGAGCGCCGCCGCAGGAGGGCCGACGTCGTCGGCATCCTCGAGCCGAATCCCCACCCGCTGGCGACCGTCACGATCGGCATCGGAGCCGTGGTCGTGCTGACGGTGATCGGGTTCTTCCTCGGTTCGGTCGACATAGGTCTCGCGAAGGCGTTCAACACGCTGCACACCGGCGCGGTCGGAGCGTTCACGACGGCCGTCTACCACGTCATCAGTCCGGTGCCGGCGATCGCGATCACGTTCGTCGTCGCGGGCATCATCTGGTGGCGGGCCAGGGATCTCCGACCGGCCCTGGGCTTCGGGATGACGATCGCGATCACGTGGCTGCCGTCGGCCGTGGTGAAGGAGATCGTCCACCGCGCCCGGCCCGACGTGGCGCTGCTGCCGCACCCGTTCCCCGTCCAGCCCGACCCCGGGTACCCGAGTGGGCACACGGTCTACATCACCGCGTTCGTCATCGCGCTCGTGTGGGTCGTCCGCGAGACCCGGTGGCACCAGGTTGCGCGGGTCGTCGGCGTCGTGGCGATCGTGGTCGTCTTCCTGTCGGTGTCGATCGACGCCGTGCACTACCCGACCGACGCCGCGGCCTCGATCCTCTGGGCGCTCGCCGTGGCACCGGCCGCCCGGGTGGTGTGGGTGGACTGGGCGATGCCGCGCATCCCGTTCCTCCGCCCGCGCGAGGGAGCCGCGGTGCCGCTCCGCGTCCGCCGCTGACCGCGCGCCGCTAGGCCCGGCTGCACCGCGCCGCCACGAGCGCGACGACGGCGACCACCGCGGCCGCGAGCATCACGACCGCGAGCGGTGCCGCCGTGCCCTCGCCCCCGATGCTGACGAGCGGCGACACGAGCGCCGCGAGCCCGAACTGCAGGGCGCCGAGCACCGCCGACGCGCTGCCGGCGACCCCGGGCACCGCACCGAGCGCCAGCGCGGTGGCGTTGCCGAGCACGAGGCCGAGCGACCCGACCGCGGTGAAGAGCGGCACCGCGAGCCAGAGGACGGGTGCCCCGGTCGCGACGAGCAGCGCGAACGCCACGGTGGAGGCCGTCACCAGGACGATGCCCGATGTCAGCACGCCCTCGACCGAGCGGGTCGCGGTGAGCTTCGCCGACAGGATGCTCACGCCCATCAGCGCCAGTGCGTTCAGGCCGAAGGCGAGTCCGTAGCCGACGGTGTCGAGCCCGAGCATGCCCTGGTACAGGAACGGCGACGCCGAGATGTACGCCATCATGACCGCGAACGCGAAGCCGAAGACCGACGTGTACCCGACGAAGGTGCGCGACCGCAGGGCTCGCAGCGGGGAGCCGGACGCCGTGCGCTCGGCCCGGAGGGCGTCACGACGTGAGCGCAGGTGCGTCTCCCGCACGACGGCGAGCACGGCGACGAGCATCAGCACCGAGAGGCCGAGCACGATCGTCAGCAGTCCGCGCCACCCGATCGGTCCGGTGAGCAGCCCGCCGAGGAGCGGTGCCACGACGGGTGCGACCCCGCCGACGATCATCATGAGCGAGAAGGCGCGGGCGGCGGGCCTGCCGGTCGCCAGGTCGGAGATCACGGCGCGGCCGATCACCATGCCGGCCGCGCCGCCGAGGCCCTGCAGCAGCCGGGCGACGATCAGCACCGCCACGTTCGGCGCGAGCACCGCTGCGGCGCTCGCGAGGACGCAGAGCGCTGCCCCGGCAAGGAGCGGGGGTACCCGGCCGAAGCGGTCCGACAGCGGTCCGAACACGAGCTGCCCCGCGGTCACGCCGACCAGGAACGCGGTCAGGGTGAGCTGCACGGTCGTCGCCGAGGTGGACAGCTCCGTGGTCATCCGGGGGAACGCCGGCAGGTAGAGGTCGGTCGCGAAGGGGGCGACCGCGCTGAGCAGGCCGAGCACGAGCAGCAGGGGTGTCGTGATGCCCGTGGGGCGGGTGGAGGGCGTCGCCGTGGTGGCGCGGATGGATCCGGTGTCCGTCGTCATGGTTATGAAACCATAACTCATTGACCCAGGACGGTACAGTGACGGCATGGCACCAGCGGTCTCCGACGACGCCCTCGCCGAGTTCGCCGACGTCGTCCTGCGCATCGGTCGCGAGGTCGACCCGCACGGCCCGCACGCGCTCGACATCGTCCCGCTGACCGGCACCGAGGCGCTCGTGATGCGGTGGGTGCACCGGAACCCGGGTGCGTCCCCGAGTGCCGTGGCCGACGCCACGGCGCTGCAGCGCAGCAACTGCAGCGTCGCGCTCCGCTCCCTCGTCGCGAAGGGCATGGTCGAGCGTCGCACGGACCCGGACGACGCCCGGACCGTGCAGCTGCACCCCACCGCCCTCGCCGACGACAGCATCGCGCGGTTGCACGCGCACTGGGCAGGCCGGCTCCGCACCGCCCTCGGTGGCGACGAGGGCGGCCTCGGCGCCGCCGCCGACCTGCTGGCACGCATCGACGACGGCCTGCGACGCGGCTGACGACGGCCGGGAGGCGCGTGGCGGGCCCGCCACGCGCCTCCCGGCCGACCCGTGGTGCGTCCCGACCCGACCCCGTGTGCCGTCCGGACGGCCTTGGTACCCTGGACGGACACAACAGCAAGCAGTGTGTATCTACCGGCCGTCGGCCCCACCGACGGACAGCGGCGGCACCCGATGGGCCCGCTGCCCGACAGGCCGGGCCCCAGAAGGCACACCCCCTCATGCTCCAACCCCGACGCTCCGACGCGTCCCTCGTCTCCCTCGCCGGCCGGTGGTACTTCCCGATCGCCTTCGTCGCCCGTCTGCCGTTCGCGATGATGGTCGTCGGTGTCCTCACCCTCGTCGTCGCGTCCCGTGACTCCGTCGCCCTCGGCGGCATCAACTCCGCGTTCGTCGGCATCGGCTCGGCGATCTTCGGGCCGCTCGTCGGTGCCGCAGCCGACCGCTTCGGTCAGCGCGCCGTCCTCGTGCCGGTCGGACTCGCGAACGCCGTGCTCCTCGGAGTCCTGCCGCTCGTCGTCGCGAGCACCGCGCCCGACCTCGCGGTCCTGGCGATGTCGTTCCTGATCGGTGCGACCGCGCCCCAGGTCGCGCCGATGTCCCGCACGCGGCTCGTCGCGATCATCCGGCAGCGCATGTCCGGGGCCCGACGGGACAAGGTGTTCAGCGGCACGATGGCGTACGAGTCCGCCGCGGACGAGACCGTCTTCATCGTCGGACCGTTCCTGGTCGGTCTGCTCGCGAGCACGATCGCGCCGTGGGTGGCCGTCGCGGGAGCCTCGGCGCTGACCTTCGTGTTCGTCACCGCCTTCGCCCTGCACCCGACCGGCGCCCTCGTCGTCGGTGGGCCGGCGCAGGAGACGCGTGCCCCGGTCCGGCAGCTGCTCCGTCCGCGGCTCCTCGTGGTCGTCGTCGGGATCCTCGGCATCGGACTCTTCTTCGGGTCGACGCTGACCTCGCTCACGGCCTTCACGGAGCAGCAGGGCGAGGCGTCCCGGGCGGGCCTGCTCTACGGCGTGATGGGGATCGGGTCCGCGGCGCTCGCCCTCGGTTCGGCGGCGTTCCCGCAGCGGTTCGGCGTCGCCTGGCGCTGGCTCGTGTTCGGCGTCGTGCTGCTCGGCGGCGCGATCGCCTTCAGCCGGGCGGACTCCGTCGGGTCGGTCGTCCTCGTGCTCGGCATCATGGGCATCGGCATCGGTCCGACGCTCGTGGCGCAGTACAGCCTGGGATCGGACCGGTCGCCCGTCGGACGCTCGGCGACGACGATGACGATCCTCGGCTCGGCGGTCATCGTCGGGCAGTCCGTCGCGTCGGCCGTGGTCGGCGAGGTCGCGGAGCGGTTCGGGACCGGTGCCGCGATGGCGTTCCCCGCGTACGCCGCCGCGCTGGTCGTCGTCGCCGCCGTGGCGGACCTGCTGCTCGCTCGGCGCGAGGGCACCGCGGTCGCCGTGACCGCCTGACCCCCGGCGCTGCGCGACGCCCGGTCGCCGCCCGGTGCAGGCTGGACTGCATGCGCATCCTCGTCCTCGGCGGCACCGCCTGGCTCGGTCGGACCGTCGTGCAGTACGCCCTCGACGCCGGGCACGACGTGACGTGCGTCGCTCGTGGCGCGGACATCCCGACCGGCGCCCGACTCGTGCGGGCCGACCGCGACAGCGACGACGCCCTGACCGGGGTCGCCGGCGAGCGATGGGATGCGGTCGTCGACGTCTCCCGCTCCCCGGAACACGTCCGTCGCGCAGCCCGTGACCTCGAGCCCGTTGCCGACCGGTACGTCCTCGTGTCGACCGTGAGCGTCTACGCCTCCCAGGCCGAGCGCGGTGCCGACGAGGACGCCGCCGTCGTCGAGCCGTCCGACGACCCCGCCGAGTACGGCGCTGCCAAGGTGGCGTGCGAACGTGCGGTCCTCGACGCCTTCGGCCCCGAGCGCGCCTCGATCGCGCGGGCCGGACTCGTCGGCGGTCCGGGCGACCACACCGGACGTTCCGGCTACTGGCCGTGGCGGTTCGCCCGCGCCGCGGCAAGCGGCCGCGCGGTGGTCGTCCCGGCGCGCACCGATCGGCCGACCTCCGTGATCGACGTCCGCGACCTCGCGGAGTGGCTCGTCGGAGCGGCCGAGGGCGGCCGAGCGGGCGTCCACGACGTCACCGGCGAGGTCGTCACGCTGGGGCAGCACCTCGAGGCATCACGGGCCGCAGCGGCCGTGGACGTCCCGGTCGAGCCGCTGTCGGACGAGGTGCTCCTCGCGCGCGGGGTGGCACCGTGGGCAGGGGAGCGGTCCCTGCCGCTGTGGATCCCCGACGACGACCACCAGGGCATGAACGACCGACCGGCAGACCGCGCACGTTCGGCTGGCCTGAGGCGGCGCCCACTCGCCGAGACGCTGGCGGACGTGGTCGCGTGGGAGCAGCGGCAACCGGTCCACCCGCACGGCGCAGGACTCTCGGACGACGACGAGGCTGCCGTCCGCGCTGCCGGGTGAGTCAGTCCTCGGTGTCGTCGACCAGCAGGTCCTCGTGCCGGTAGTCGTTCGACCGCAGCCCGGCACGGGCGATCATGTGCGTCGACACCGGCACCAGGAAGAGCTGGAACACGAGCACCGGCAGCACCACCCAGAACGCCGTCCAGGTCCACACCGCCACGACGACGGCGGCCAGGGCGAGCGCCAGGCCGAGCACCTGCGGCTTCGCCATCGCGTGCAGCCGGACGAGCGGGTCCCGGAAGCGCACGATGCCGACGGCGGCGCCGAGCGACAGCGCCGCGGCGATCAGCATCAACCCGAGGGCGATCCACGCACGGACGCCGGCGCCGTCGACGAAGGACTCCAGGATCTCGATCACTTCGACTCCTCCTCGACGGCGTGCTCCGGCGTGGTCACGTCGATCCCCTCGTCGGACGGGTCCGACGAGGGTGTGACGATCCGTGCGACGGCGATGGTCGCGAAGACGCTCGTCGCCGCGATGACGACCAGCACGGGTACGGCGGTGAGGTCGCGGCGGATCATCATGGCCGCGGCGATCACGACGAGCGCGGTGGTCAGCACCATGTCGGAACCGATCATCCGGTCGAGGATCGTCGGACCGCGGACGATCCGACCGACGGCCAGTGCGAGCGTGGCGCCGAGCAGGACGAGCACGAGGGCGATCCCGACGGCCATGACGACGACCGCGGCGCTCACCGGGTCACCTCCGGCAGCGGCTCGGCGAGTTCGGAGACGTCCTGCTTCGACCCGATGGCGCGGATGACGAGCTCCTCGATGCGGGCGACGGTCCGTCGCTCCTGGTCGACCTGCTCGCGGCGCTCGGTGTCGAGCACGTGGACGAGCAGGCGTCGGCGGGGGAGGTCGACGTCGGCGACGTACGACCCGGGCACGAGGGAGATCGCCAGGGTGGCGAGCGTGAAGGTCATCTCCGACGTGGTGTGCAGCTGCACGAGGACGATCGAGCTCTGCCGGACGCCGCGGGGTCGGATCGCGGCCCAGGCCACCTTGAACGAGGCGACGACGACGTGCCCGGCCCAGACCACGAGGAACCAGAGCGCGCGCGGCAGCGAGAACCGCTTCGACAGGGGGACCGGCGGCAGCGGGAGCAGCTGCGTCACGAGGAGGGCGACGACGACGCCGCACAGCAGCGTCAGGACGCTCCACGACCCCCACAGCAGCGCCCAGAGCACGGTCAGCCCGGCGACGAGCGGCACGTCGTACCGCCAGGCGACGGCGATCCGTCGGGCGTTGGTGATGCGGCGGGTGTCGCTCATCGGGTGCCTCCGTCCGTGATGCCCAGGACCGCCTGCACGTAGCGCGCCGGCGACTCCAGCGACTCGGCCGCGCGGGTCGCGTACCCGTAGAGCGGCCCGGCGACGACGGTCAGCGCGACCGACCCGAGGACCGCCACGGTCGTGACGGCGACGAGCATCCGCGGCAGCGGCGTGTGGACCGACGGCTCGACGGCCGGGGTCTGGCCGGTGGCCGGACGGGAGGCACTGCTCGCGTGCGCCGCGTCGGTGACGGTGGTCGAGCCTCCCGGGTGGTACGCCTCGCCGGTCTCCTCGGACACGGTCAGCGGCGCCGGTTCCGGCGACCGCAGGTGCGCGTGCGGCTCCGCCGTGCTGGCGTGCGGGGCCGCCGCCTCGGCGGCGGGCTTCGGCCGCCAGAACGCGGCGTCCCAGACGCGCATCAGCGCG
This sequence comes from Curtobacterium sp. NPDC087080, assembly GCF_044745105.1. Taxonomy (NCBI): domain Bacteria; kingdom Bacillati; phylum Actinomycetota; class Actinomycetes; order Micrococcales; family Microbacteriaceae; genus Curtobacterium; species Curtobacterium sp. NPDC087080. The sequence goes on from NZ_JBIUZP010000005.1 coordinate 132,309, forward strand.
TACAGGGTCAGGAGGCTCGTGACCACCCCGGCAGCGATCGTCACCCAGGCCATCGGGGAGCCGTCCTCGGCCGCGGCGCGGAACAGGCCGAGCTTGCCGATGAAGCCGGAGAACGGCGGGATGCCGCCGAGGTTGAACGCCGGCACCAGGTAGAGGGCAGCGAGGAGCGGAGCGGCCTTGAGCAGTCCGCCGAGCGACCGGGTCGAGGTCGTCCCGCCCACGCGTTCCATCACCCCTGACACCAGGAACAGCGTGGTCTGCACGACGATGTGGTGCACCGTGTAGAAGACGGCCGCGGCGGTGCCGACGACGGAGCCGAGCCCGACGCCCATCACCATGAAGCCGATGTGACTGATGAGCGTGAAGGACAGCAGGCGTTTGACGTCGGTCTGCGACACGGCCCCGAGCACGCCGACGATCATCGTGAGCACCGCGACCACGAGCAGCACCGTGTTGAGCTGCGGCCTGGGGAAGATGATCGTCTCGAGCCGGATGATCGCGTAGATGCCGACCTTGGTGAGCAGCCCGGCGAACACCGCGGTGACCGGCGCCGGTGCGGTCGGGTAGGAGTCGGGCAGCCAGAAGGCGAGCGGGAACACCGCGGCCTTGATGCCGAAGGCGATGAGCAGCATCGTGTGGAGCAGGAGCTGCACGTGCTCGGGGAGCCCGGCGACGCGCTCCGAGATCTGCGCGATGTTCACGGTTCCGGTCGCGCCGTAGACCAGACCGATGGACGCGAGGAACAGCGCCGAGGCGATCAGGCTCGTGATGATGTACGTCGTGCCGGCACGGACGCGCTGTTCGCTGCCGCCCAGGGTGATGAGCACGTAGCTCGCCACGAGGAGCATCTCGAACGCGACGTAGAGGTTGAAGAGGTCGCCGGCCAGGAACGCGTCGAGCACACCGGCTGCCAGCACCAGGTAGGTCGGGTAGTAGATGGTGACGGGGGCGTCCTCGTCGTCGGCCGCGAGCCCCTGGCCGATCGAGAAGAGCAGCACGAGCAGGAGCACGCTCGCGCTCACCGTGAGGAGCAGGGCGCTCAGCCGGTCGACGACGAGCGAGATGCCGTACGGCGCCTGCCACCCGCCGACCTGCACGACGATGGTGCCGTGCTGGTCGACGAGCACCATGAGCGTTGCTGCGACGACCACGGCGACGGCGAGCACCGCGACCGTGATGGCGCGCTGGAGCTTCTGGTGCCGGAGCAGGCCGAGCGCGATGGCGGCGCCGAGCAGCGGGACGAGGACGAGCAGGGGGACGAGCCAGGTCATCGCGAGGCCTCCTCGTTCTGGACCGCTTCGGGGTCGGTGTCGATCTCGGGGTCGTCGTCCGCGGGGTCGTCGTCGCGGTCCTTGCCGATCGCGACGTCGGCCTCGTCGACCTCGACCTCGTCGGCGCGGGACAGCTTCCACGAGCGGTGGATGAGTGCGAGCAGGAACGCGCTCACCGCGAAGGTGATGACGATCGCGGTCAGGGCGAACGCCTGGGGGAGCGGGTCGGTGATGCCCTCGGACGAGCCGCCGATCGGGGGCTTGCCCGCGGCGCCGGACATGATGAGGAGCAGCAGGTTGAGGGAGTTGCCGAGCAGCAGGAAACCGAGCAGCATCCGGGTCAGCGACCGCTCGAGCAGCAGGTACACGCCGCACGAGAACAGCACCGCCATCGCGATGACGAGGACCAGGGTGATGGTCATACGGCACTCCCCTCCGGGGTCGCGGCGGCGGCGTTGTCGTCGACGTCGCCCTCCGTGGTGTCGGTGATGCGTGCCCGCGAGTCCTCGAGGCGCTGTCGGTCGACCTCGGCCCCCAGGCTCCGGAGCACGTCGAGGACGAGCCCGACCACGACCAGGTAGACGCCGATGTCGAAGAACGTCGCGGTGACGAACTCCACGTGGCCGAGCACGGGGACGGTCGCCTCGAAGAACGCGGAGTACAGGGCCTCCTTCCCGAAGAACAGCGGGACGATCGCGGTGGTGGCCGCGGTCGCGACACCGAGTCCGAGCAGGCGTCCGGCACGGACCGGTGCGGCGGCGCCGAGCTCCGCGGGACCGCCGGCCAGGTACCGACCGGCCAGCGCGATGCCCGCGACGAGGCCGCCGGCGAACCCGCCGCCCGCCGTGTTGTGCCCGGCGAAGAGCAGGTAGAGCGAGAGCACGACGAGGCCGTGGAAGAGCAGGCGCACGACCACGTCGAGCAGGGCCGAGCGGCCGGTCGGGATCGCCGCACTCGTCGGCAGCCAGGCGCGGGGCTCGCCGTCCGGGCGGTGCTTGTCGCTCGTCACGCTCGCGGGCAGGTCGCGCAGTCGCGGCAGGGTGTCCTCGCGCGAGTCGAGGAAGATCAGGCTCGCGACACCCGTGGCCGCGGCGACGACGACGGTCAGCTCGCCGAGGGTGTCCCAGCCGCGCAGGTCGACCAGGGCGACGTTCACGACGTTCAGGCCGTGGCCGAAGGACTTCGTGAGCGCCGGGATGTCCGGCCAGATCGGGGTGCTGTTCCGTGCCGACGCCGCGACGACCACGACGACGGCGAGCGTGGCCCCTGCGAGACCGGCGAACAGGGCCCGCACGATCCGGAAGCGCGACGGATTGGCCGTTGCGATCCGCGGGGGGAGCCGGCGGAGCACCAGCACGAACGCGATGAGCGTGACGGTCTCGACCACGAGCTGGGTGAGCGCGAGGTCGACGGCACCGTGCAGGACGAAGAGCACGGACATCCCGTAGCCGGTGACGCCGACGAGCACCGCGGCGGCGAACCGGGTCTTCGCGGTCAGCACCGCGATCGCGGCGACGGCCATCACGGCGACGACCGGCACCTGGCCCCACGAGTCGGCGAAGCGCACGCGGAACGCCCACGGGCCGCCGAGCACGAGGTTCGCCAGCGCACCGGCGACGAACACCGACAGGATCACGGTCAGGTAGTAGGGGAGCGAGCCGCGCTGGACGCCGGCGGTGAGCCCGGTCGCCAGGCGGTCGAGCCCACGCATGGTCTTCCGGTAGGTGTCCGCCGCGCTCGGCGACCCGGAGAGCCGGTGCTGCACGGCCTCCACCCGGCGTCGTGCGAGGAACAGGAGGACACCGCCGACGAGGGTGATCGCGGAGAGGCCGAGTGCGGGCTCGAGCCCGTGCCAGAGCGCCAGGTGCGGGACCTCGCCCTCGGGCAGTGCGGCCGCGGTGGCGGCGGGCTCGATGCCGTGCGCGACGACGGGGGTGAGCACGCCCAGCGCCAGGCCGGCGACGGCGAGGACGGACGGCACGACACCCAGCCCGTGCAGGCCGTGCGCCTCGGTGTCCGGCACGCCGGGCTTCCGGGCGAAGGTGCCCCAGAGGAACCGGAGCGAGTACGCGACGGTGAGCACCGAGCCGAGGGTCACCCCGACGAGCGCGATCCACGCCCAGGCGGCCTGCGGTCCGTGGAGCTCCTCGACGAAGCCGGTCAGGACGGCCTCCTTCGCGACGAACCCGATCGTCGGCGGGATGCCGGCCATCGACGCGAGCGCGAGGACGGCCACGACGACCAGCCAGGGCAGCTTCCGCCCGAGTCCGCTGAGCTTCCGCAGGTCGCGGGTGCCCGTCACGTGGTCGACCGCACCGACGACCAGGAACAGCGTCGACTTGAAGGTGGCGTGGGCGACGAGCAGCGCGACCCCGCCCAGGGCGACGGCCGGTGCGCCCCAGCCCGCCGCGAGCACGAGGAAGCCGAGCTGGGCGACCGTGCCGTAGGCGAGCAGCAGTTTGACGTCGGTCTGTCGCAGCGCGCGGTAGCCGCCGATCAGCATGCCGAGCACGCCGAGCACCGTGATCGTCTCGCGCCAGCCGGTCAGCAGCGCGAACGCCGGGGCCAGTCGTGCGACCAGGTAGATGCCGGCCTTGACCATCGCGGCCGCGTGCAGGTAGGCGCTGACCGGGGTCGGAGCGGCCATCGCTGCCGGGAGCCAGAAGTGGAAGGGGACGATCGCCGACTTCGTCAGTGCGCCGAGGAGCACGAGGACGACCGCGACGGGCACGAGCGGCCCGGGACGGTCGACGAGCTCCGGCGCCTGCGCGATGATCCCCGACAGGCTCGTGGTGCCCGCGGTGACCGACAGGGCGACCAGGCCGGCGAGCATCGCCAGGCCGCCGGCGGTCGTCACGACGAGGGCCTGCATGGCGGCGGCCCGGCTCGCGCGCTTGTCGGCGTCCTGCCCGATGAGCAGGTACGAGAAGACCGTCGTGGCCTCCCACAGCACGAAGAGCACGATCACGTCGTCCGCGACGACCAGGCCGTACATCGACCCGGCGAACGCGGTCAGGACGGACGCGAACCGGCCCAGTCCGGGCTCGTCCCGCTCGAAGTAGGACGCGCAGTAGACGAGTACGAGCGCCCCGACGACGGAGACGACCAGGGCGAGGACCCACGACAGCGCGTCCATCCGCAGGGACAGCGCGAGGTCCAGCTCCGGGATCCACTGCCACCGACTCGTGACCCCGCCGTGGAGGGCGGCATCGGTCTGCGCGACGGTCAGCACCGCGGCGGCGGCCGGAGCGAGGGCGGCGACGTAGAACACGCGGCGCCCCATCAGCGGGGTCAGGGCGGGGACGATCAGGGCGACGATCGCGAACGCGACGAGGACGGAGACCATCGGGCACCTCCTCGGGGTCGGGCTGCAGTCCGGCTCACTGGGCCCTCACAGCCTACGGAGAGGCGGATGGCAACTTCCTGAACGACCGGACAGCTGACGCGAGCGCTCCCTCCACTCTGCTCCGCACTGGAGCACTGCGCGCGGGCTCGACCTCAGCGACCGTGCGCGCGCGCCGGTATCTGTGTCGCGAGCTTGCCGCCGGACACGTCGAGGAGCGTGCCCGTGATGTACGCGGACGCATCGCTCGCCAGGAAGACCAGCAGGTCGGCGACGTCGTCCGGCGTCTCCCACCGCCGGAGCGACAGCGTGTCCAGGAGTCGGTCCTGGTCGGCCTGCGGCATCCCGGCGAACCCGTTCATCGCGGTCGGCACCATCCCGGGGGCGTAGGCGTTGACGGTGATGCCCCACGGGCCGAGCTCCGACGCGAGCACCCGCGTGAACGAGACGACCGCGGCCTTCGACGCCGCGTAGGCCGCGCTCCCGACGCTCGGCACGATCGCCGCGAACGACGCAGCGTTGACGATCCGCCCGCGTCCGGCCGCCTGCATCACCGGCGCGACCGCCTGGCTGACCAGGAACGTGCCGCCGAGGTTGACGTCCATGCAGCGCCGCCACTCGGCCCACCCGAGCTCGGCGACGGTCCCGGTGACCTTGATGCCCGCGTTGTTGACGAGCACGTCGACGGTGCCGTGTCGGCGCACGACCTCGTCCACGGCAGCCCGGACGGAGCCCGGGTCGGCGACGTCGCACACGATCCGGTCGACGGCGCGCGTGCCTGCCGCCGTTCCGTCTTCGTCGTCGAAGGCGAGGTCGAACGCGACGACGCGGCACCCCTCGGTGGCGAAGCGCGCCGCAAGGGTCCGGCCGATCCCCCGACCGGCTCCGGTGACGACCACCACGCGGTCGGTCAGGTCGAGGTGCATCTGGGATCCCGTCGTCGGCGCTGACGAGGACCGACGGGCGCCGGTGCCTCCAATGGTCATACTATTCGAGCATGACGGCGAAGGTGCTCTGGGTCTCGGGTGGCGGCAGCGGGATGGGGGCGGCGAGCGCGGTCGCCGCGGCCCGCGACGGGTGGACGGTGGTGCTCAGCGGTCGACGCCCGGACCGGCTCGAGCAGGTCGCGGACGAGGTCAGGGCGGTCGGCGGCACGGCGGAGGTGCTGCCGCTCGACGTGACCGACGCCGACGCCGTGTCCGCCGCGCGCGATGCCGTGCTCGACCGGCACGGCCGGGTCGACGGCCTGGTGCTGGCGGCGGGGCTGAACACGCCGGCGCGGCGCTGGGACGACCAGTCGCTCGCCGGCGTCCGTGCCGTCCTCGCCACGAACACGACGGCGGTGGTGACGGTCGTCGACGCGGCGCTCCCGACGCTCCGGGAGTCGGGCGGCGTGGTCGTGGTGGTGTCGTCCTACGCGGGCTGGTCCTTCCAGCCCGGGGCCGGCGTCGCGTACTCGGCGAGCAAGACCGCCCTGGGGTCGATCGTCCGGACGCTGAACCAGCAGGAGGCCGAGCACGGCGTGCGCGCCACCCACCTGTGCCCGGGTGACGTCGCCACGGACTTCCTCGACCAGCGACCCGAGGTCCCCGACGCGGCGGCGCGCGCCCGGATGCTGCAGCCGGAGGACGTCGGCCGGACCGTCGCCTTCGTGCTCGGACAGCCCGCGCACGTGCGGATCGACGAGCTGGTCCTGTCGCCCATCGCGCAGCGGTGACCAGCGCCTTCGACCGGGTGCTCGACGGGATCGGTGCCGCCGTCGTCGGCGGCGCCTTCGCCCCGGGGAGCCGCCGGAGCACCGATGACCTGGTGGCGTGGTCGGGCGCGAGCCGCAGCATCGTGCGCGAGGCCGTCCGGGTCCTCGCCGCCCTCGGCATGCTGCGTGCGCGACCCCGGGTCGGTGTGGTCGTCGCCCACCCCTCGGAATGGGACGTCCTCGATCCGCGCGTCGTCCGCTGGCGCCTCCAGGGGCCCGACGCGGCGCAGGTCGCCGTCGAACTCCGCGAGCTGCGCGCCGCCGTCGAACCGGCAGCAGCCGCCGCGGCGGCCCGGCGGGCGTCACGCGAGGAGTGCGCGGCCGGACGGGAGGCACTGCTCGCCACCGCGGACGAGCTCGCGTCCGCTGCGGCCGACGACCGTCGCGTCGACTTCACGATCGCGGACGTCCGGTTGCACTCCCTCGTGCTGGAACTGTCCGGCAACGCGCTGTACCGACGCCTGCACCACGTCGTGGGCGAGACGCTCCGCGAGCGCGGCAGCATCCGTCTGGACCGCCACGACGTCGGACTGCACCGCACGCTCGTGCAGGCGGTCGCCGAGGGTCGGCCGGACGAGGCCGCCGCCGTGATGCGCGAGATCGTGCGCCGCACCGAGCACCGACCGGGGCACGACCTGGGATGATCGAGTCCGGCGTGCCCGCGCCGACGGAGGTGACCGGTGGACGCAGCACAGGAGATGGTGCTCCAGCTCGTCGGCACGCCCTGGGCCTTCCTCGTCGTCGGGCTCGTGCTCGCCGCGGGCAGCGTCGCGGTCTTCCTCCCGAGCCAGGCGCTCGTCGTGGCCGTCGGCACCCTGCTGGTCGGGGGCGACGGCGGACTCCTGCCGGTCCTCGTCCTCGTCGTCGCGGCGACGGTCGGCATGGTGCTCGGCGACGTCGCGCTGTGGCACCTCGCACGGACGGTCGACCTCGGCTCGCGCTCGTGGTTCAGCCGCCCGAAGGTCCGGAAGGCGCGGGAGTCGATCGACGCCCGGTACCGCAAGGCCCCGGGGCGGATCGCCGTCCTCGGTCGGTTCATCCCGATGGGCCGGCTCACCACGAACCTGGTCGGTGCGGACAGCGGCCTCGACCTCCGGCGCTTCCTCGTCACCTGCCTCGTCGCCGACGTGGTCTGGGCGGCGTACTGCGTCGGCATCGCCGCGGCCACCGGGAGCTGGAGTCGCGACCAGCCCTTCCTCGTGACGACCCTCGCGGTCGTGGCGTCGATCCTGCTCGGCCTCGGGATCTCCGCGGTCGAGAAGGCCCTGCGTCGCCGCGCCGAGGCCGCTGCACCCGCCTGACGTCGTAGCGTGGAGGGCACCGTCCGGAGGAGGACACGTGCCGAGCCTGACCGAACTCGTCCCCGACCCCGATGCGCTCGAGCGGATCGCCACGGGCAGCACGTGGGCCGAGGGGCCGTGCTGGATCCCGTCGACCCGCACGGTGCGGTGGTCGGACATCCCGGGCGACCGGATCCTCCAGTGGCACCAGGAGTCCGGCGAGACGACCGTGTACGCGTCGGGCGTCGAGTACACGAACGGCCGGACCCTCGACCGTGACGGTTCCGTCGTGCAGTGCTCGCACGGCCGGCGACGGGTCGAGCGCGACCGCGACGGCGTGGTCAGCGCGGTCGTCGACGGCTGGGCGGACGCGCGGCTGAACTCGCCGAACGACGTCGTGGTCGCCCGGGACGGTGCGATCTGGTTCACCGACCCGGCGTACGGCATCACGCAGCCGCGCGAAGGACACCCGGGGGAGCGGGAGTACGGCGACCACTGGGTGTTCCGGTGCGGTCCGGACGGCGGAGACCTGCGCCCCGTGGTGCTCGACGTCGACGAGCCGAACGGCCTCGCCTTCTCGCCCGACGAGCGCGTGCTGTACGTGGCGAGCTCCTCGTCGGAGGAGCCGGTCGTCCGCGCCTACGACGTCGATGGGGCGCGGGTGAAGAACGGTCGTGTGTTCGCCCGGCTCGGCGAGGGCGAGGGTGTGCCGGACGGCATCCGGGTCGACGTCCGTGGCAACGTCTGGTCGTCGACGCACCGGGGTGTGACGGTGTTCGCGCCCGACGGCGACCGCATCGGCGACGTCCCGGTCCCCGAGGTCGTGGCCAACCTGTGCTTCGGCGGCGACGACGGCACCACCCTGTTCGTCACCGCGACGACCTCGCTCTACCGCATCGCGACCACGACGAGGGATGCGGCTGCCGTATCCTGACCCGGCCATGCAGTGCGACTACTTCGACCGGGGGGTGTGCCGGTCGTGCACGCTCATGGGCCAGCCCTACGGCGACCAGGTGCTCGACAAGGAGATCCGCACGCGCGAACTCCTGCGCGACGCCGTCGACGCTGCCGGGGGGCCGGGGTCGGTCGAGTGGCTGCCGGCGATCACCAGCCCGGAGTCCGGCTACCGCAACAAGGCGAAGATGGTCGTCGGTGGGACGGTGCAGCGTCCCACGGTGGGGATCCTGGACCACCGGCAGCGCGGCGTGGACCTGCGGCACTGCGGCATCTGCACGCCGGGCATCCAGCGGGCGCTCCCGGTCCTGGCGGAGTTCATCGCCGACGCCGGGCTCATCCCGTACGACGTCGCCGCCCGTCGGGGCGAGCTCAAGTTCGTGCTCGTGACCGAGTCCCCGGACGGCGAGCTCATGGTGCGCTTCGTGCTGCGCTCCGAGGGGCAGCTGCCACGACTGCGTGAGCGCCTCGACGACCTGCGGCGGGTGCTGCCCGAGGCGGTCGTGGTCACCGCGAACCTGCTCCCGGAGCACAAGGCCGTGACCGAGGGGGACCGCGAGGTCGTGCTGACCGAGCAGGAGACGCTGCCGATGCGGTTCGGCTCGATCACGATGCACCTGCGACCGCAGAGCTTCTTCCAGACGAACACGAGCGTCGCCCGCCAGCTGTACGACCAGGCGTCGGCGTGGATCGACGAGGTCGGGCCGGCCTCGATGTGGGACCTCTACTGCGGTGTCGGTGGCTTCGCCCTGCACGCAGCGCGCCCGGGCCGTGCCGTCACCGGGATCGAGACGAGCCGTGAGGCCATCCGTTCCGCGAAGCAGTCCGCCCGTGAGGCCGGGCTGACCGACGTCCGCTTCGCCGCCGACGACGCGACCGAGCACGCCCTCCGCGCACGGTCCGACGCGCTGCCCGAGCTGGTCGTCGTGAACCCGCCGCGCCGGGGGATCGGCGAGACGCTCGCGACGTGGCTCGAGGAGTCCGACGTCGAGCACGTCGTCTACTCGAGCTGCAACCCGGTCACCCTCGCGAAGGACCTCGCGCGCATGCCGTCGCTCCGCCTGCGGCGGGCGCGCGTGCTCGACATGTTCCCGCAGACTGGCCACCTGGAGGCCGTGACGCTGCTGTCCAGGCGATGACCAGGACGCGACCAGGCGGCGGTCGGGAGGCTCGCTGCCAGGCCGCCACGGGCCTCCCGTCCGCGGCATTGCCAGGAAACTGCCAAGGTCACGTACCCGGGTACAGGTCGATCTGCATGCCCATGGTGATCGAGGCACTCAGGAAGACCGGTGGGGGACATAGCACTCACGGGTAGAACTCATTGTCTCGGTTTGATAACAGTCGCGAATTTCCTATGGTTGCCGACCAGCGCCACCGGCACGAGACCACTGCCCCCGGCGGCGCACCCCACGACATGACCGCGATCGGTCGGGACGGGCAGTGGCGACCGGGTCCGCTCAGGCGGGCGCCAGGTCCGTGGTCCCGGTGGAGCGATCAACCATGAAGAAGCTTTCCCGTACCCGCACCATCGTCGGTGGCCTGGCCTTCGCCGGCATCGCCGCGACCGGTGTCGGCCTCGCGGCAGCACCCGCGAACGCTGCGTCCGGCTCGACCTGGGACGCCCTCGCGCAGTGCGAGTCCGGCGGCAACTGGGCCATCAACACCGGCAACGGCTACTACGGCGGCCTGCAGTTCAACCTCGGCACCTGGCAGGCGAACGGTGGCTCCGGCAACCCGGCGTCCGCGAGCCGCGAGGCCCAGATCGCCGTGGCCGAGCGCGTCCTCGCCTCGCAGGGGTGGGGCGCCTGGCCGGCCTGCTCCGCCAAGCTCGGTCTGAGCGGCACCACGGGTGCGGCTCCGCAGGCCGCGGCCCCCGCCGCACCGCAGCAGCAGGCCGCACCGCAGCAGGCGGCGCCGAAGGCGACCACGCAGGCCGCTCCGAAGGCAGTCGCGCCGGCCGCTCCGAAGGCGGCCGTTTCGAGCAAGCCCGCCGCCGTGCCGACCAGCGGGAAGACTTACACGATCCAGTCGGGCGACACGCTCGACACGATCGCGACGAAGCTGAACATCGACGGCGGCTACATGAAGCTCTGGGCCGCGAACACGTCGACCATCGACGACGCGAACCTGATCTACGCCGGCCAGGAGCTCCAGCTCCCCGCCTGATCGACCTCCCGATCCGACACGAGACCCCCGTGCACACGCGCCACGGGGGTCTCGTGCTGTCCGAGCCCGCCGGCACGACGGTCAGCGCGGCCGGTCGTCGAGCCACCGCTGCAGGTCGTCCGACCGCAGCGCGGTGGAGATCGCGGCGCGGTCGTGCTCGGCGAGACCGACGAAGGACTGGCCGTCGGGTGCGGTCCCGCCGCCCGCGGTCGGCATCGTGAACGTGACGAGGTCGTCCGGCCCGATCCCGCGCAACGACCACCCGAGACGTGCGATCGTCGCGGCGTCGAGGCCGGGGTCGACCGCCAGGTGGCTGCTCGTCGCGGTGACGAACTCCTGCAGCCGGCCCGGGTTCGTCAGGGTGCCGCGGGAGACGACCTGGTCGAGGACCCCGCGCAGGAACGCCTGCTGGTTCCGGACGCGGGTGTGGTCGGCTTCGACGAAGGCGTACCGCTCCCGCACGAAGGCCAGGGCCTGCTCGCCGTCGAGCCGGTTCGCGCCGCGGACGAACCGGTGGCCCCGCGCCGTGAAGTCCTGCGGGGACTGCACCGTCACCCCGCCGAGCGCATCCGTCATGTCCGCGAACCCGGCGAGGTCGACCTCGGCCACGTGGTCGATCCGCACGTCGAGCAGCTGCTCCACCGTCTGCACCGTGAGCGGGACGCCGCCCCAGGAGTACGCGCCGTTGATCTTCGCCTGGCCGTGGCCGGGGACGTCGACCCACGAGTCGCGCATGATCGACATGAGGTACACGTGCTCACGGTCCGCGGGCACGTGGGCCAGCATGAGCGTGTCCGATCGCCCGCCGACAGCACGGTCACCGTCGGCGTCGAGGCCGGCGCGGGAGTCGGAGCCGATGAGCAGCACGTTCACGGCGTTGCCGGAGGGCGCGGGGCGGGCGCCGGCGGGGAACGGGTCGGCGATCGCTTCGGCGTGGATGTCGAAGCTCCGCGCGAGGCTCCCGACGAAGGCTGCTGCGACGACCGCGAGCACGGTGGCGACGCCGACCAGGGCGCCGACGGTGGCGAGCAGTGCGACGAGCACCGGGTGCTTCCGTCGAGTACGGGATGCTGCTGCCTCGGCCGCGGCTCGGGCAGCACGACGCTCGGACATCGGGACTCCTGCCAGTCGGGTCGGCCCTGTGCCGACCGGGGGAGTCTACTACATCTGGTATTCCAGTGTCACGGGCGGTGGAGGACGGCGGTCAGGCGTCGCCGCAGCTCGACGTCCTCGGGCAGGACCTCGCGCTCGATGTGCTGCGCGGTCTCCCAGGCTCGGCGGCCCTCGTCGGTGACGGACACCACGCGGCGCCGTCGGTCCTCGGGGTGGGACGTCCGCTCGACCAGGCCGTCCCGCTCCGCTCGCTCGAGGGTCCGCGACATGGTCTGGGGCTGCACGCGCGCGGTCCTGGCGATCGTGTCGGCTCCGGTCGGGCCGGTCCGCAGCAGGATGTCGATCGCGACGAGGGCGGCGTGGGTCAGCCCGACCGCCCGTAGTCGCTCGTCCCACTCGCGCTCGACGGCACGTGCGGCGGCGGAGAGCAGGCGTCCGAGGGGCCACTGCTCCGCGGGTTCGTGCATGGTGGGAGTCTACGGCCGGACCTCGCGCGCACCGCTCGGGACGAGATCGTCAGCATGCTGATGATCGGTGTACGCTCGCCGTCGTGCCCCGGTTCCTGCGCGTCGTCCTGCCCGCCCTCGTCATCCTCGTCTGGCTCGTCGTGGCCGGGGTGGGCGGCCCCGTCTTCGGGAAGATCTCCGAGGTCGCCACGAACGACCAGACGTCGTTCCTGCCGGCGTCGGCCGACGCGACGAAGGTGCAGGAGCGCGCCGCGGAGTTCCGACAGGCATCGGGAGCGCCCGCGATCGTCGTGCTCGAGCGCGACGGCGGACTGACCCGCGACGACCTCGCGACGGCCACCCGGATCGCCGAGACCCTCGACCAGCGCGACGACGTGCAGGGCACGAGCCCGGTGATCCCGAGCGAGGACGGCGACGCGGCCGAGATCGTCGCGACGCTGACCGAGGACGCGGACACCGGCGACGCGGTCACGGCGATCCGGGGCGCGGTGGACGACGCGCTGCCCTCCGGTGTGGCCGGGTACGTCACCGGCCCGGCGGGCTTCACGGCCGACCTGACCGAGGCGTTCGCGGGCATCGACGGCCTGCTGCTCGGGGTGGCGCTCGCCGCGGTGTTCGTCATCCTGGTCGTGGTCTACCGCTCGCCGCTGCTGCCGTTCCTGGTGCTCGGCACGGCCACCTTCGCCCTGTGCGCCTCGATCCTCGTCGTGTACGCGCTGGCGAAGGCGGGCGTGGTGACCGTCAACGGGCAGGTGCAGGGCATCCTGTCGATCCTGGTGATCGGTGCGGCGACGGACTACGCGCTCCTCTACACGGCGCGCTACCGCGAGGCGCTGCGCGAGCACCGCACCGGCTGGGAGGCGACGCGGGCCGCACTCCGGGGAGCGTTCGAGCCGATCGTCGCCTCGGGCGGCACCGTCATCGTCGGGGTGCTCTGCCTGCTCCTGTCGGACCTGAACTCGAACAAGGCGCTCGGCCCGGTCGCGGCGATCGGGATCGCCTTCAGCCTGCTCGCCGCCCTCACCCTGCTGCCGGCCCTGCTGCTGGCGTTCCGCCGGGCGGCGTTCTGGCCCCTGCGACCGACCTTCGGTTCCGGTGGTCGTCCGACCACCGGTCCGGAGGCGACCGGGCTCTGGGCGCGGGTCGGGCGCCTCGTCGCGCGTCGGTCCCGCACGGTCTGGATCGTCTGCACGGTCGCGCTCCTGGCGATGGGCAGCGGCCTGATCGGGCTCCGTGCCGACGGCGTCCCGCAGAGCGACCTCGTGATCGGTGCATCCCAGGCCCGGGACGGCCAGCGGGTCCTCGCCGACCACTTCCCCGGCGGATCGGGGAGCCCGGCGCAGGTCATCGGTGCGGAGCGCGACCTGGACGCCCTCGTCGACGCCGTCCGCTCGGTCCGCGGGGTCGACGGGGTGGTCGCCGCCTCGACCGACGCACCGTCGGGCACGGTCCCCGTCGGCGGGGGAGCCGCCGGCACGGGAGTCGCCGGTGCGGACGCCGCCGCCGGGAACACCGCGGGTGCGGCGGAGCCGACGGTGTCGCGCGGCGACGTCCTGCTCGAGGCGACCCTCGCCGACCCCGCCGACTCCGCCGCCGCCGAGCAGACCGTGCGCGACCTCCGAATCGCCGTCGAGCGGATCGACCCGGGAGCCGTCGTCGGCGGCGTCACGGCGACCGCCGTCGACACGAACGACACCGGCATCCGGGACCGGTCGGTCATCATCCCCGTGGTGCTGGCCGTCATCCTCCTGATCCTCGTGCTGCTGCTCCGCAGCGTGGTGGCCCCGCTCGTGCTCGTCGGCAGCGTCGTCGTGTCCTTCGCGGCCGCCCTCGGTGTCGGCGCCCTGGTCTTCGACCACGTGTTCCGGTTCCCCGGGGCCGACCCGTCCGTGCCCCTGTTCGCGTTCGTGTTCCTCGTGGCGCTCGGGGTGGACTACAACATCTTCCTCATGACCCGGGTGCGCGAGGAGTCGCTGCGACACGGTCCGCGGGAAGGGGTGCTCCGCGGGCTGGCTGCGACCGGCGGTGTCATCACGTCGGCCGGCATCGTGCTGGCGGCGACCTTCGCGGCGCTCGGGGTGATCCCGATCCTGTTCCTGGCGCAGATCGCCTTCGTGGTGGCGTTCGGGGTGCTGCTCGACACCGTCGTGGTCCGGTCGCTGCTCGTCCCGGCGCTCGTGATCGACCTGGGCCGCCGCGCGTGGTGGCCGTCGCGCCTCTCGCGCGCAGCCCGTCACATGTGACACGCTGGTGGCATGCCAGTCCCCTCCACGCAGCCGGCCGCAGAGCGCAAGCTGCTCCGTGACACCGTGCAGGACAAGATCCGCGACGCGATCATGGACGGCACGCTCGAGCCGGGCGAGCGCCTGAACGACGACGACCTGATCGCGTGGCTCGGGGTCTCGCGGACCCCGATCCGCGAGGCACTGGCAGAACTCGCACGGGCCGGACTGATCGAGATGGCGCCGAACCGCTACACGCGCGTCGCCGCCCCGACGAAGGACGAGATGCTCGACGCCTACCGCACCCTCGGCGTCATCTACGGCGGGGTCGTCCGGCTGGCCGTCCCGCGGTTCTCGGACGCCGAGCGCGAGCGCGTCCTCGGGGTGCTCGACGACGTGTTGACACGCCTCGACGCCGACCAGCAGTCCGACCTCGCGCGTGAGGGTGCGGACGTCTACTCGATGTGGGCCGACGCCTGCGGCAACGCCTCGCTCGCGCAGCTGTGCCGCTCGACCACCGACGGCCTCGCGTTCCGGCTCCGGGTCCCGGAGCTCGCCGAGCTCGTCCCCACCGACGTCGTGCGTCCCGAGCTCGTGAAGCTCCGCGACGCGGTCGCCGCGGGTGAACCCATCGCCGCGGAGCTCGCGATGGAGGCGATCCACCTCCTGCCCACGCGCGACTGAGCACGTCGGGCGCGTACAGCGTCGGCCGCGGACCCTCAGGGATCTCCCTGTCCGATCCACGCTGTGCCGTTATGGTTTCCGGGTGAGCATCGAACCCGAGCAGACGACGCGCCGTGCCCGCCGCGGCCACGTGCCGCCGCGCCACGGGCGCCAGAAGCGCGGGGGAGGGGTGGTCCTGCCGGCGGTGGCCGGTGTGCTGGCCATGGGCCTCGTGCTGACCGGAGGCTACGCGGCCTTCGCCTTCACGAGCCTGAACAGCGGCGTGACGAAGATCGATGCGATCAGCCCGCGCTCGAGCGACGACGACAGCGACGACGTGGACGGCCAGGCGCAGAACATCCTGCTCGTCGGCGACGACCACCGCCCGGACAACGCGACGCCCGAGCAGATGGCCGAGCTGAGCACCGAGGACGACGGCGGCGCGACGAACACCGACACGATGATCGTCCTGCACATCAGCGCCGACGGGTCCCGGGCGACGATGATCTCGTTCCCGCGTGACTCGTACGTGCCGATCCCCGGCGTCGGCAAGGGCAAGCTCAACAGTGCGTTCTACTACGGCACGCTCAACGGCGGCGGCGACACCGGCGGCGCGAAGCTGCTCATCCAGACGATCCAGGACCTCAGCGGCCTGACGATCGACCACTACGTCCGGGTGTCGCTGCTCGGCTTCTACCAGGTGGTCAAGGAGCTCGGGCCGGTCGAGGTCTGCCTGAACAACGCCGTGAACGACCCCTACTCCGGCGTCGACCTGCCGGCGGGGACCTCGGAACTCGACGCCAAGCAGGCGCTGTCGTTCGTCCGGCAGCGGCACGGGCTGCCGAACGGCGACCTCGACCGCAACGTGCGGCAGCAGTACTTCCTGTCGCAGGAGGCCCGAAAGGTGCTCTCGGCGGGCACGCTGCTGAACCCGATCAAGATGAACAACATCCTCAGTGCCGTCGGTGGCTCGATCCAGACGGACACCGACCTGGTCTCGCTCGCGACGCAGATGCGGAACCTGCGGCCCGGGAACATCCAGTCGGCGACGATCCCGACGCTCGGCACCCCGACCATCACGGTGGGCGGCCGTCCGCTGTCCATCGTCGAGATCGACACCGTCGGACTGCCCGCCTTCGTCCAGGGACTCGTGGGCGAGCCGGAGGAGTACACGAAGGCCACGGCCGCCGAGCCCGCCGCGACGACCGCCACCGTGCTGAACGGCAGCGGGGCGTCCGGTGCCGCCGCGACCGCCACCGCGAACCTGACCGCGCGCGGCTTCCAGGTCGGGACCCCGGGTTCCTCGGACACGACGCAGAAGACGCAGGTGCAGTACCCCGCCGGACAGGAGGCGCAGGCCAAGGCCGTCGCCGCGCTGGTGCCGGGTGCGGTCGTCGTCCGGTCCACCACGGTGTCGGGCGTCACGCTCGTCCTCGGGACCGACGGCATCACCGTCAGCGCCCCGGCTGCTCCCGCCGACGGGACGTCCGCTCCGGCGGAGGAGGCACCCGAGGCCGAGGCGTCGCAGCCGGCGGAGCCGGAGCCCGCGCCGAGCTCGACCGACGTGAAGAACTACGGCGAGGAAGGCGTCTGCATCAACTGACGCAGCCGACACCACCCTGGGGTCCTCGGCGGGAGCGTGTCGGTAGGTTCGACCGGTGACCCACGCCGCACGTCCGATCACCCTGATGACCTACAACGTGAAGAACCCGGACCCGCGGCACGACTGGCCCGCACGGCTGCCGCTGGTGCTGGACGTCATCCGACGGCACGACCCCGACGTGCTCTGCGTGCAGGAGGCGTTCGACCACCAGATGGACGCCCTGCGGCACGGGCTGCCCGACCACGACGCCGTCGGGCAGGGTCGCGAGGGCGGCACCGCGGGCGAGCACGCCGCGATCTTCTTCCGCCGCGACCGGCTGCGCCCCGTCGACGTCGGGACCTTCTGGTTCTCCGACACCCCGGACGAGCCGGTGTCGAACACCTGGGGGAGCCTGTACCCCCGGGTCGCCAACCACACGCGGTTCGTCGACACCGACGGGCCCGCGTTCACGCTCCTCACCGCACACTTCGACCACGAGGAGAACGAGCACGGGGACGAGGTGCGTCGGCGCAGCGCAGTCCTCGTCGTCGAGCGGCTCGCTCCGGTCGACGGTCCGGTCGTCTTCGCGGGCGACTGCAACGAGCCGTGGGGCGCGGGCCCGGCGTCCCGCGTGTTCACCGACGCCGGGTACCGGGACACCTGGACCGATGCCGGTGACCCCGCCGACCGTACGGCGTCCTTCAACGGCTGGCAGGCGCCGGTGGACTCGGGCGAGCGGATCGACTGGGTGCTGACCCGCGGCGACGTCACGGCCGAGCGCGTGGTGATGGACCACGACGGACCCGAGACGTGGGCCGCGAGCGACCACTTCCCGGTCGTGGCGACGCTGCGCGTGGCCTGAGCCGCCGGACGGTGCGCTGACCGCAGCCGCGAGCGGGTCGCCTCAGCAGGAGCGGCGCGCGTGCACCGGCATCGGGGAGCCGATGACGGTGACCTCGGTGTCGTCGGTCAGCGCCGAGACACCGTTCGTGCCCTGTGCGTCGTCGTCCGCGCCGTCGCCGCTGCTGTCGGCGGACTGGTCGCCCGTGGGCGCGGAGCCGGCGGTGGTGCCGTCGTGCTCGGCGCGCGGGTCGCCTGCGGACGGGGCGTCGTCCGGTGCCCAGCCGGACTCGAGCAGCAGCTGCCACGCCTGGGAGTCGCCGGACCCGAAGGAGACCTTGTCGGAGCGCGGCGCGGCCTGGATCGCGTCCGCCACGTCGTCGCCGACCTGGACGCCGTCGGGCCCCGTCAGCTCGACCCGCTCACCGGTCCGGCTCCGCACGGAGTCCCGGAGGACCCGGATCTCGACCGCGTTGCCGACGGAGGACGGTGTGTCGAGCGCGGCGACGCGGACCGCGCCGCCCCACGTGTAGGTGGTGCCCGACGGGAAGCACGCGCCGCCGTCGCCGGCCGCGGTCTGCGTGCGCGACGGGGTGCCGAACAGTCGGTTGAGCAGCGTGACGGTCGACCGCGCGTCGCGCATGGACACGTCGGCGACGGTGGCGTCGCCGCGACGGAGCACGAGTGACTCGGCGTCCAGCTCGACGGTGTCGACGCGGCGCAGGTCGCGGTCGGTCACCCGGACCAGCGGTTGCGCCGAGCTCGCGACGTCGCTGCGGTCCTCGGCAGCCGCAGCCGGTGCCGCACCCCCGGGAACCAGGACGTCGGACCCGACCGTGCCGGCCGCGAAGGCGAGCGCGGCTGCGCCGAGCGCGAGCAGGGTACGGGGAGTCACCAGTCGACCGTACGACCCCCAGCCTCGCAGGACGACAGGTGTTACCGAATCGCAGCCCGCTCGTCACGTGTTCGTGATCTTGGGGATGTGTCACGAAAGACGGTGCGGGGGACAGTCGGCTGGACGGCCGAGCCTGTCCGGGTGCGTACCGTTCAGGCCATGACGGAGCAGCAGAACGGCCAGACGGGGCACGACCAGTACTCGATGCAGGACCCCACGAAGATGTACGCGGACAAGAAGCCGGACGAGCAGTACCTGCAGGGTGCCGGCACCGACGAGGAGATGGCGGAGAACGTCCCCGCTGACCACGGCGAGGACACCTACCGCGGCTCGGGGCGTCTGCAGGGCCGCAAGGCGCTCGTCACCGGTGGCGACTCGGGCATCGGTGCCGCCGTCGCGATCGCGTACGCCCGCGAGGGTGCCGACGTCGCGATCGTGTACCTGCCCGAGGAGCAGGAGGACGCCGACCGCATCGTCGGGCTCATCGAGGCAGCCGGTCGCAAGGCCGTCGCGATCCCCGGTGACATCAAGGACCTCGCGTTCTGCGAGGAGCTCGTGCAGCGGGCCGTCGACGGTCTCGGCGGGCTCGACATCCTCGTCAACAACGCCGGCAAGCAGCAGAACGTCGACGACATCACGAAGATCTCGGACGAGGAGTTCGACGAGACCTTCAAGACGAACGCGTACGCGACGTTCCGCATCACGAAGGCCGCCGTGCCGCACCTGCAGCCCGGCTCGACGATCATCAACACCACGTCGATCCAGGCGTACGCGCCGTCGCCGCACCTCGTGCACTACGCCGCCACGAAGGCGACCGTGAACAACATGGCGAAGGGCCTCGCGGCACAGCTCGCGCCGAAGGGCATCCGCGTCAACGCGGTGGCGCCCGGCCCGATCTGGACGCCGCTGCAGCCGGCCGGTGGCCAGCCGCCGGAGGCGCTGCCGTCCGCGGGCGAGCAGACCTACCTGGGCCGCTGGGGCCAGCCCGCCGAGCTCGCGCCGGCGTTCGTCTTCCTGGCGAGCGGCGAGTCGTCCTACGTGGTCGGCGAGACGCTGCACGTCGACGGCGGCATGCCGACGCCGTAGTCGCGACCAGCAGCGGACGGGAGGCACGGTGCCGGCTGGCACCGTGCCTCCCGTCCGTCACGTGGCCGGGTCGACCGTCGACGGTCAGCAGGCGACGGACCGCGCCATGCGCTCCAGCAGCTCGCGTGCCGACATCGCCGCGGTCAGCTCGACCTCGACCGGGTTGATCCCGATCGCCCGCTCGAACGCGCGGCGACGGGCCTGGTCGGCGACCGGGACCTCGGGACGCTGCGGCAGGCGCGCGATCGCCCGTGCCGCGGCGTCGAAGGCACCGGCGGGGGAGCCGAGCTGCTCCCACATGGTCCGCACGTCGTGCGCCACCTGTGCGTCGTCGCCGCCGAACTCGAAACCGGCCGAGGCCATCGTGGCGAGTCCCTGCGCGACGGGGTCCTGCGGGTCCATCCCGGCATGGTCGCACGGAACGCTCCGTCTGCGCTGGGGTCGGACACTTGTCCCCCGACATGCCGACACCCGTACCGGGGATGTCGTGTCCCCCGACACTGCGGTTGGATCAGGGGTGCGGACAGGACGTCCGCCGCACGACGGAGGGCACGATGCTCGAACACACCAGCGCGGACACGCAGGCGGCAGCCGCCGCGGCCGCCTCCCTGCACCTGCGGATCACCATCGTGGGCGCCACGGTCGACGTGCTCCGCGACGTGCCCTTCCACGAGGCCCACGTCGGCATGGTCGCCGAGCGGATGGGCATCACCACCGCGGAGCTCCGTCAGCACTTCCCCTCCTGGGACGGCCTCGTGCTCGCCGCGGTCGACCGGTGGAACGGCGCCCGTCTGGAGGAGGTCGCCCACGAGGTCGGCGACGGCCCGACGGTCGACCTGTTGCGGGCGATCGTCGCCTCGAACGCCGAGGACCCCGCGCTCATGCGGCTGCTCGTCGCGCTGCTCTCCGTCGCCGGCAACCCCGCGCACCCGATGTCGACCTACCTGCGCTCGCGCTACCAGCTCTTCTTCTCGCAGGTCCGACGCGGGCTCGAGCACGACATCGCCGTCGGCCGTGCGCCGCACACGATGGACCCGCGACGCGGCGCCGAGCAGCTCATCGCGCTGTACGAGGGGCTCCAGCTGCAGGCGATGCTGCGTCCGGACCTCGACCTCGTGCCGGCGTTCGACCGTGCCGTCGCGCGGCTCGAACGCGGGTGGATGGAACGGTACGAGCCGCAGGCTGCGCAGCGCTTCTCGCAGTGGAGCGACAGCGGGAGCTGGGAGATCTGAGGCCTGGCCGCAACGCGCGTCGGCCGGACCGACGCGGAGCCGCGCAGGCGTAGTCGTGGAGGCTCCGACGGAAGGAACCGACATGGCAGCACCGAACCCGATCCAGGTCCAGAAGTACCTCAGCGGCATCGACTACCCGGCCTCGAAGGACGACATCGTGGCGACCGCCGAGAAGGAGGACGCCCCCGGTGACGTCCTCGACGCGCTGAAGAACATCCCGGACGGCGACTACGACGCTCCCACCGCGGTGACGAAGGCCGTCTCCGACAAGGGCTGAGCGGCACCCAGGCGTACCCGAGACTCGGGCTGCGCGACGTTCCTCGTGCTCCAGGGCACGAGAACGGTCGCCCAGCCCGAGTCTCGCGTCCGGGGCGTCTCAGCGCGGGCGGTGGCCCCGCGGCACCGAGCCGTTGCCCGGGTCGTACCCGGTGTCCCGCAGCACGGGGATCGCCGTCGTGTCGTTGTGGACCGAGTGCACCGTCACCCGACGCGCACGCCGCAGCGCCCTTCGCGCGCCCGGGGTCGCCACGAGGCCACCGAGCACGAGTCCGGCGCCGATGCCGAGCGCCACCGAGACCGCCGCCACGAAGTCCAGTGCGGCGCCGGACGACCCGGACATGAAGTTGAGCAGTGCGTTCGACACCGCGACACCGGGCAGGAGCGCGCCGCAGAACGCCGGCACCGCGATCGCCGCCACGGCCGTGCGCATCCGGGCGGCCGCGATGGTCGACAGCACGCCGAGCAGCACCGACGCGATGAACGTCGCTCCGAGGAGCGGCATCCCGAGGTGCCGGAGCTCCCAGAGGAACGCCCCCGCCGCGACCGAGAACACCACCGCGACCGGGATCACCCGCGCGCTGGCCTGCTGCACGAAGCAGTTCGCCGCCGCGGACACGACCGTCAGCGACAACGAGGCCCAGAGCGGCAGCGGCTGCAGGACGATGCCGGACGGGTCGACCTCGATCCGGAGCCACTGCAGCACGGCGATGCCCGCGGGCACCCCGACGACGATCGCGGCGATCACGAGCACGATGTAGAAGGCCCGGGCGACGGCCATCGCCCGGAAGCCCGAGATGGCGTCCTGTGCC
Organism: Curtobacterium sp. NPDC087080; assembly: GCF_044745105.1. Lineage (NCBI taxonomy): Bacteria > Bacillati > Actinomycetota > Actinomycetes > Micrococcales > Microbacteriaceae > Curtobacterium > Curtobacterium sp. NPDC087080. The sequence continues at coordinate 154,267 of NZ_JBIUZP010000005.1, forward strand.
CAGGTGACGAGGGACACGTGCGGCAGCAGCAGGACCACGAGCGCGGCGACCATCGTGGCCGCACCGGTCGCGGTGAGGACGTCGGCCCAGATCGCCAGGGTGCCGATGGCCGAGGCGACGGCTGCCTGCGCACCGGAGACGAAGAACTGCGGGAAGCCCCTGCCGGTCAGCCAGCGGCCGGACAGGATGATCCCGAACATGAGCACGAAGGCCCCCGCGCCGGCGCGCCAGCCGCCGCCGGCCTGCATCGCGATCGAGGTGCCGAGCACGGAGAGCCCGACGTCGGCGAGCCAGGACGGCCAGCGACTCGGCAGCCGCAGCACCGCCACCAGGGCGCTCACGGCACTCGTCATGTCGCGTTCGCCGTGGACCAGGTCGTCGACGATCTGGTTCGCACGGGCGAGCCGGTCGAGGTCCGAGCCGTCCGACTGCACGGTCCGCACCTTGACGAGCGGCGGGTGGTCGGCCGGGGCGTACTGGAGCGTGACCGAACTGCCGGAGAAGTCGAGGTCGAGGGGCGCGAGGTTCCACTTCGTCGACACCGCGACGACGGCGGTCTCGACGCTGCGGGTGTCGGCCCCCGAGGCGAGCATGACCTCCGCCAGGTCCAGGCAGAAGTCCACGATCTGCACGGGCGAGTACTGCTCGCGCGGGCGGGTGTCGGGGGTGACGTCCTCGTAGATCGTGCCGCGCAGCCGGGCGCGGGCGTCGCGGATGTCGTGCTGTGCGAGGTTGCGGACACGCGGCCGGGGTGGACGCCCGGGCCGCGGGACGCCGGGGAGGAACTGCTCGGCCATCAGACCATGGTGCCAGCCGCTCGCGCCCGAGTCCGGACGTCGGCTGGACGCTGCCGATGACGCTTCAGTGTCGGCGCTGTGCGCTGAGTCGTCCGGCCGCGAACGCGGCCACGACCGCGCCCGCACGCGCCGATGGAACCGACGGACGGACGGGAGGCGCGGTGCCAGCTGGCACCGCGCCTCCCGTCCGTCCGTGACGACTACTGCTCGAAGGTCGCCTTGAGCTCGATGTCGACGCCGGTGAGCGCCTTGGAGACCGGGCAGGTCGCCTTGGCCTCGTCGGCCGCCTTGAGGAAGGCGGCCTCGTCGATGCCGGAGACCTCGCCGTTCACGGTGAGGGTGATGCCGGTGAGCTTGAAGCCACCCGCGCTGTCCGGGCCGAGCGAGACGTCGGCCTTGACGTCGAGGGCCTCGACCGTGCCGCCGGCCTCGCCGAGGATCGCCGAGAACTGCATCGCGTAGCAGGCCGAGTGGGCTGCAGCGATGAGCTCCTCGGGGCTGGTGGTGCCACCGGCCTCGTCGGCGGCGCGCTTCGGGAAGGAGACGTCGTACGTGCCGACCTTCGAGCTCGACAGCTCGACCTGGCCGGAACCGTCGTTGAGGCCGCCGTGCCAGGCGGTGCGTGCGGTGCGCGTGGGCATGTCCGCTCCTTTCGTCGGGGAGTCGACCCGCTGCGGGCCGACGTGTCCGAGTCAATCGGAGAACGGTCGTTCTCGCAACCGGCTCTCGGTGAGTACGCAGGTCGGAGGCGCCGGCAGAACGGACGCCTGAGCGAGTCTCGAGCTGAGCGACCGTCCTCGGGCTCATCGGCGCGAGGGTCGTCGCTGAGCACGAGACTCGGGGCACGTCCGGCCGGCCGTGCGGCGGCGGCCTCGGCGTCAGAGGGCGGGGCCCGCCTTGCGCAGCAGGGTCGCCTGCTCCGGGGACGAGCGCGCCGCGTACCCGATGCGGCTCTCCCGCACGTGCCACGCCATCCGCTCGGCCGCCGCCTCGACGTCCCCCGCGTCGATCGCGGCGAGGATGCGCCGGTGGTCGGGCCACAGCCGCTTGCCGCGCGACGAGGTGTCGAGCGCGTACAGCCACTCGATCTTCCGCGAGAGCTGGCGGAGCAGGGTCGCGAGCGTCGAGCTGCCGGAGAGCTCGGCGACGAGCAGGTGGAAGCGCTCGTTGAGGTCGACGAGCAGCTCGAGCTCGTCCCGCTCGACGGCCGTGTCCCCGTCGTCGAGGACGACGCCGAGCTCGCGGCGCACACGCCACCAGTCCTCGGGCGGGGCGTCGGCGTCGAACAGCGTCCGTGCTCGGGTCGCAGCGCGGCGGGCGGTGGCGGTCTCGAGCGCCTCCCGCACGGCGAACAGGTCGTCGGCCTCGTCGAAGGGGATCGCGGCGATGCGGGAGCCGACGTTCGGGCGGGAGACGACGAAGCCCTCGCCCTCGAGGCCCCGCAGGGCCTCGCGCACCGGCACCCGGGAGACCCCGTACCGCTCCGCGAGGAACGCCTCGGTCACCCGGGTGCCCGGTTGCAGGGCACCGGTCACGATGTCGTGGCGGATGGCGTCGATGACGCTCGTCCCGTTCAGCACGGAGCCGATCGTGCCACACCCTGTCGGTCGGCCACCCGGGACCCCGTCACGCAGCCGCCTCGGCGAGACGCTTTCCCGGGATGGCGTCGAGCAGGTCCTTCGTGTACTGCTCCTGCGGGTCGTCGAACACCGCGGCGACCGATCCCCGTTCGACGACCTCGCCCCGCCGCATCACCACGACGTCGTCGGCGATCCGCCGGACCACCCCGAGGTCGTGGGTGATGAACAGGTAGCTCAGCCCGAGCCGGTCCTGCAGTTCCTCGAGCAGCGCGAGGATCTGCTCCTGCACGAGCACGTCGAGCGCGGACACCGCCTCGTCGAGGATGATCAGCTCGGGTTCGAGCGCCAGCGCCCGGGCGATCGCCACCCGCTGCCGCTGCCCACCGGACAGCTCGTTCGGCCGGAGCTGCGCGACCTCGCGGGGGAGGGCCACCTGGTCGAGGAGCGTCGCGACCCGTTCGGTGCGCGACGCCCGGTCACCGATGCCGAACACCCGCAGGGGTTCGTCGATGATCCGCTCGATGGTCGAGGTCGGGTCGAGCGACCCGTACGGGTCCTGGAACACCGGCTGCACCCGGCGTCGGATCTCCCGCCGCTCGGCGCCACGGGCGGCCCCGATGGACTTCCCGTCCACGAGGGCGGTGCCCGACGTCGGCGTCTCGAGCCCGAGCACGATCCGCGCCACGGTCGTCTTGCCCGAGCCGGACTCGCCGACGACCGCGGTGGTCGTGCCGCGACGCACCGCGAACGACACCCCGTCGGCAGCCTTGAGCGTTCCGGCACCACGACCGCGGAGCCGGTACTCCTTCACCAGGTCGGACACGACGAGGATCGGCTCGCCCGCGGCCACGGGCTCCGGCGCGACCCCGGACACCGCGGGGGCCGCCGCGATGAGCCGCTTCGTGTACTCGTGCTGCGGGTCGCGGAGGATCGCCTCGGGCGCACCCTGCTCGACGATCTCGCCGTCGAGCATCACGACGACGCGGTCGGTCCGGTCGGCCGCGACCCCGAGGTCGTGCGTCACGAACAGCAGCGTCGTGCCGTGCTGGTCGACCAGGGTCTGCAGGTGGTCGAGGATCTGCCGCTGCACGGTCACGTCGAGGGCGCTGGTCGGCTCGTCGGCGATGAGCAGCTCGGGTTGCCGGGCGAGCGCCACCGCGATGAGGATGCGCTGGCGCATGCCGCCGGAGAACTCGTGCGGGAACTGGTCGGCCCGACGGGAGGCCTCGGGGATGCCTGCCTCGGTCATCAGCGCCACGACCCGGCTCCGGATCGCCGCCCGCCCCCGGAGCCCACCGGCCCGCAGCGCGTCGGCGATCTGTGCACCGACCCGCATCGACGGGTTGAGGTTCGTCGACGGGTCCTGCGGCACGAGCCCGATCCGTCCGCCCCGCACGCGCCGCATGAGCGCCTCGTCGGCGTGGGCGATGTCGTCGTCCCCGAGGCGGATCGTGCCACCCGTGATGTGCCCCGCGCCGGGCAGCAGCCGCAGCAGGGCCGCGATGAGCGTGGACTTGCCCGATCCGGACTGCCCGACGATCGCGACGCGCTCGCCGCGTCGGACGTCGAGGTCGACGCCGTGCAGGACCTCGCGGTCGCCGAAGGCGACCCGCAGGTCGCGGACGGACAGCAGGGTGTCGGTCCGGTCGGTCTGGTCGGTCTGGAGGCGCGGCTCGCCCCCGGTGGTCGTGTCGCCGTCGTGCATGGTCCGGTCCTCAACGTCCTGCGGCATAGCCCTGTGCTCCTCGCGGGTTGGCGGCGGCGCCCATGACGCCGGTGTCGGGGTCGCGCGTCACGCACGACAGGCGGCCGAGCGACCAGTCGCCGGCGCGGGCGACGACGTGGCCGAGCTCCTCGAGCCCGGCGATGACGTCGTCGCCGAGACGGTCCTCGACGACGAGGCCGCCCGGGGTCCAGGTGCGGGGCCAGAACGACCCCGGGAACGACGTGGTGTGCAGCGCCGGGGCGTCGATCGCCTGCTGCGGGGTCCACCCGCCGACGATGGTGCGGAGCAGGAACAGCAGCTGCCACTGGTCCTGCTGGTCGCCGCCCGGGCTGCCCATCGCGACGACGGGTTCGCCGTCGCGGAGCACGAGCGTCGGGGTGAGGGTCGTGCGGGGCCGGGCGCCGGGGGTCAGCGTGGACGCGGTGCCCTCCTCGAGCCAGGTCATCTGCATGCGGGTGCCGAGGCAGAACCCCAGCTCGGGGATCGTCGGCGAGGACTGCAGCCAGCCGCCGGACGGCGTCGCGCTGACGATGTTGCCCCAGCGGTCGACGACGTCGATGTGGCACGTGTCGCCGCGGGTCTCGCCCGTCGCCATCACGATCGGCTCGCCGCGGTCCTCGTGCACGGCGTCGTCCTCGGCGGGGACGGCCGCGGCGTCGGGCGCCGGAGCGTCCCCTCGGGCGCCCGGCACGGTCGGCTCGCCGACGCCCGCGATCGGCTCGCCGCCCGGCGTGTAGGTCACGCGGAGCGGCGGCAGCGCACCGGCCGGCACCGAGACCGTGCCCGGGCGCAGCTCGTGCGACGCCCGGTGACCGATCAGGGCGCGGCGCTCGTCGGAGTACGCGTCCGAGAGCAGCTCGGCCATCGGGACGTCGCCGTCGCCGTAGTACGCCTCGCGGTCGGCGAGGGCGAGCTTCTGCGCCTCGACGATCGTGTGGGCTCCGAGCACGGTCGACGGGTCGAGCCGCTCGTCGTCCAGCGGGTCGAGCAGGCGGAGGGTCTGCAGGAGCGCCGGACCCTGGCCCCACGGCCCGGTCTTCGCGATCGTGTGCCCGCGGAACTCGGCGGTCGTCGCGGGTTCGGTCGACGCACGGAACGCCGCCAGGTCGCTCGCCCGGACCACGCCGGCGTGGTCGGTGCCCGACGCGTGCCGGTGCGGGGTGCGGACGAACGCGTCGATCGCCTGCGCGACGGAGCCCTCGGCCCACTCGGTGCGGGCGGCCTCGATGCGCGCGACGCGCGCGTCGGCGGTGTCGGCACCCGACGTGACCCCGGACCCGGCCTGCACGAGCCGTTCCAGGACCGAGGCGTAGGTCTCGTTGCGCACCATCGCCCCGGCGACCGGCACCGAGCCTCCCGGCAGCCACCGCTCGGCGGAGGACGGCCAGTGGTCGCGGAACAGGTCCTGCACGGTCGCGATGGTGGCGACCACCCGGGGTGCGACCGGGTGGCCGTCGCGGGCGTACCCGATCGCGGGGGCGAGCACGTCGGCGAGCTCCCACGTCCCGTGCTCGGCGAGGAGCAGCAGCCACGCGTCGACGGCACCGGGCACGGCGGCCGCCAGCGCGCCCGCTCCCGGGACGAGGTCGAGGCCCTCGGAGCGGAAGTGCTCCGGCGTCGCACCCGCGGGTGCCGGGCCCTGGCCCATCAGGACGGTCGGGGCCTTGTCGGACGCCGTCGCGAAGACCGCGGTCACGTCGCCGCCGGGGCCGTTCAGGTGCGGTTCGACGACGTGCAGGACGAAGGCGCCGGCGACGGCGGCGTCGAAGGCGTTGCCACCGCGCTCCAGGACGGCCTGCGCCGTCGCGGTCGCGGTCCAGTGCGTCGACGCGGCCATGCCGAAGGTGCCCTGCAGGTCCGGTCGGGTGGTCTCCGCCGGGGGCGTGGTGAAGGCGGGGTCGGTTGTGGTGCTCTTGGTGCTGGTGCTCATGGTGCTGGTGCTCCTCAGCGGTCCGAGGCGGTGGGGTCGAGGGCGTCGCGCAGGGCGTCGCCGAACAGGTTGAAGCCGAGGCAGATCACGGCGATCGCGACACCCGGCACGACGGCGGCCCACGGCGCCTGGCCGAGGTACTGCTGTGCGTCCGAGAGCATGATGCCGAGGCTCGGGGTGGGCGGCTGGATGCCGAGGCCGAGGAAGGACAGCAGGGCCTCGCCGATCACCGCGACCGGCATGATCACGGTGGCCTGCACGATGATCGCCGAGACGCAGTTCGGCAGGACGTGCTGCGCGATGATGCGTGCGCCGCCGGCGTCCAGTGTCTTCGCGCTCGTGACGAAGTCCGCGCTCGTGATCCGCAGGGTCTCGCCGCGTACGATCCGGATCATCGCCGGCACGTGCGAGATGCCGATCGCGATGACGGCGTTCGTCAGGCTCGGACCGCTGATCGCCGCGAGCCCCACCGCGATGATGAGGAACGGGAACGCCAGCGCGACGTCGGTCAGGCGGGAGATGACCGCGTCGAGCCAGCGCCAGTACCCGGCGAGGAGCCCGAGCGGGGTGCCGACGACGACCGCGAGCAGCACCGACAGCACGCCCACGACGAGCGAGACCTGGATGCCGTACAGCGTGCGGGACAGGATGTCGCGGCCGAGGTCGTCGGTGCCGAACCCGAAGCCGACGGTGAACGGGACCTGGAACGGCAGGTCGAAGTGCGTCGCGGTCGGGTCGTGCGGAGCGACGAGCGGGGCGGTGACCCCGGCGAGCACGACGACGGCGAGCATGATGCCGCCCGTCATGCCGAGCCGGTTCGTCCGGACCTGCTTCCAGATGCGCCCGCGGCTCGAGCCCAGGTCGAAGGGGGCTGTGATGGTGGTCATGCGGCGCCTCCGACGCGGATCTTCGGGTTGATGACCGAGTACAGGACGTCCACGGCGAAGTTGATGAGCACGTAGCCCAGGGTGATCACGAGCACGACGGCCTGGATCACCGGGTAGTCGCGGGTGAACACGGCGTCGAGCGTGAGCTTGCCGAAGCCGGGCAGGGCGAAGATGCGCTCCGTGACGACCGCGCCCGAGATGAGGCCGCCGAGCTGCAGGCCGACGATCGTGACGACGACGATCATCGAGTTCCGGAGCCCGTAGCGGAACAGCACCCGCGGACGGCTGAGCCCCTTCGCGCGGGCGGTCCGGACGAAGTCGGTCTTCATCGTCTCGATCATCGACGCGCGGGTCTGCCGCATGATGACGGCGGCGAGTGACGTGCCGAGGATGAGCGCCGGGAGCGTCAGGTGGTGCAGTGCGCCGAGCGGGTCGCGCGTCACCGGGACGTAGCCCGAGGCCGGGAACCAGCCGAGGCCCGCGGCGAGCCAGACGATCGCCAGGATGCCGAGCCAGAAGTTCGGCACGCTCAGCCCGACCAGGGCCGCGGCGTTCGCCATCCACTCGGGCCACTGCCCGCGGTAGCGCTCGGCCAGGGTGCCGAGGGCGACCCCCACGACGACGGCGACGACGATCGCGTAGAGCGCGAGCCAGAGCGTCACGGGGAGCGTCGCGCCGAGCAGCTCCGTGACCGGGGTGCCGGTGCGGGTGGACTGCCCGAGGTCGCCCTGCAGCGCGTTCACGACGAAGCGCCAGTACTGCACGACCAGGGAGTCGTCGAGGCCGAGGTCGGCGCGCACGGCGGCGAGCCGCTCGGGGCTGGCCTCCTCGCCCGCCAGGGCCAGGGCCGGGTCGCCCGGCAGCTGCCGGACCCCGAAGAACACCACGATCGAGGCGAGGACGAGCGTGAGCGCCGCCTGCCAGAGCCGGGTCAGGACGTACCGGATCACTTGTCGCCGCCTTCCACGAACGCCGCCTGGCTGAGTCGGACCACGCCGTCGGCGTAGGTGGAGACCCCGGCGACGTCCGTGCTGACGCCGGTGATGCTGCGGGTCCGGTAGAGGTAGATGATCGGGTCGTCCTGCTGCACCTTGGTGACGAGCTGGCCGTACAGGTCGGCGCGTTCCTGCTGGTCGGTGGCCTGCGCCGCGCGGCTGATCAGGTCGTCGACCTCGGGGTCGCTGTACCCGGGGTAGTTGTTGCCGCCGCCGGTGCCGAGGAACGAACCGATGTTGCCGTGCGGGTCGACCCGGCCGGACCAGCCCAGCTGCAGCGCCTGGAAGTCGCCGCGGGTCTGGTCGTCGAGCAGGGTCGTGTACTCGACCGGGGTGATCGTGATCGCGAAGCCCCCTGCGCGGGCCTGTGCCTGCAGCGCCTGGGCGAACCGGACGGTGTCGGGGGTGTTCGTCACCTCCATCTCGATCGGGAAGGGCTGCTCGACGCCGGCCTCCTCGAGGAGCGCCTTCGCCCGCTCGGGGTCGTACTCCGGGCAGGCCTTGCTCGCGTCGGTGGCGAACGCGCTCGTGTCCGGGATCGGGGAGCACGCGACGTCCGCCCAGCCCCGGAACACGCTCTGCACGAGTTCGGCGCGGTTGATCGACATCGACAGGGCCTGCCGGACCTTCCGCTGCGTGGCGAGCGGCGTGTCGAGCGGCTTCGGGTCGGTGCCGACGCCGTCCTGGTTCGCGAGGTTGATCGTGATGCCCTGGTAGCCGAGGGAACCGGTGCGCAGGACGCTGAGGTCCTTCCGCTTCCGGAGCTCGTCGACGTCCTGCGTGGAGATCGTGTCGGCGACCTGGACGTCCCCGGACTTCAGGTTCTGCGCGCGGATGCTGGCGTCGGTGATGATCCGGTAGGTGATCCGGTCGAAGTGCGCGCTCGCCGGGTCGTGGTACTGCGGGTCGCGTTCGACGGTGATCGAGGTCTGCGGCACCCGCTCGACGAACTTGTACGGGCCGATGCAGACCGGGTGGTCGCCGAACCCGTCGCCCTCCTGCTCCAGTGCGGTCGGCGACATGACCATGCCCGCGCGGTCGGCCAGTGCCGCGGTGATCGGGGCGAAGGGGGTCGCGTAGTGCAGTCGCACGGTGTGGTCGTCGACCGCCTCGATGCTCGACACCGGACCCATCTCGCTCTTCCGGCTCGAGTCGTCCTTCGTCAGGTTGCGCTCGAGCGTCGTCACGACGGCGTCTGCGTCGAACGGCGTCCCGTCGGCGAAGCGGTAGCCGGTGTGCACCGGGAACGTGACGGTCTTCCCGCCGTCGGACACCGTCGGTAGCTCGGTGGCGAGCATCGGGACGACCGTGCCCTCGGCGTCGATGTCGTAGAGCTTCTGGCACATCGTCTCCATGACGTACCGGGTGTAGAGCGACGACGACGTGGTGGGGTCGAGGCGGTCTGGTTCGGCGGAGAGGGCCATGACGAGGTCACCGCCCTCGCGGACCTGCTGGTCGCCGATCGCGACGGTGGTGACGGTGCCGGCGGTCGCGCCGCCGGCCTTCGAGCGTTGGACCGGCACGCAGGCGGTGAGCGCGAGCGAGGCGGCCAGGGCGACGGCGGGCACGGCGAGGAGTGTCCGGCGGCGTCGAGCGGAGGTCTGGGACATCGTGTTCCTGGAGCTGCTGGTGTGCGTGGTGACTCTTGTGGAGTCACGCTCAGGAGTGCGGTGATTGCATACAATCACAGGTGTCAGCGCTGCTTTGTACACATCGTGTTTCGATCGTGTGAAACCGGTCCGAGCATCCGTCGCCGTAGGCTGGCCCGATGCAGGTCCACGGTGCCGAGGCGGTGCTGGCAGCCTTCGCCCGCACTCCCGGCGACGTCGCAGGGGCACGCCGGGTCGCGCGGCAGTTCGCCGACCTCGACGAGGGGGAGCGCTCGGCGTTGCTCTGGAGCGAGGACGCAGGGGCGCGGCTGGTCGCCGTCGTGCTCCTGGTGCAGGCGATGCGCGCGCACCCCGATCCGGAGCTGACCGACGAGTACCTCGCCGCGGCGAAGACCGAGCGGTTCGAGGACACGGTGCTGGTCGACGTCGCAGCCGAGGAGCTCGTCGGTGCCCCGCTCCTCGGCGGCTCGACCGGACCGCTGTTCGCGCTCGCGAAGTCCGACGTGTCGATGGTCCGTCGGATCGCCGTCGTGGCCACGCTCGCCTTCGCCAAGCAGGGCGATGCCGAGGTGCCGCTCGCGATCGCCGGACGCCTGGTCCGCGAACGGGGTGAGACCGTGCAGTCCGCTCTCGGCTGGGTGCTGCGCGAGACCGGGAAGCGCGCGTCCGAGGCGGCGCTCGTGACCTTCCTCGAGCGGAACGGACGCTTCCTGAGCCCGGCAGCGCGCGCGACCGCGACCGAGCACCTGCCACCGGTCGAACGGGACCGCCTCCGCGCCTGACTCGTGTGGGGTGGTCCTGCGCACTGACTGTGCAGTCGGCGCGACCGACCGTTCGGTCGGTTAGGGTCGGGGCATGACGCAGACCACGGTCACCTCGACCCACCGTGCGACCCCGCGGGAGTGGGCGGCCCTCGGGGTCCTCACCCTCGCCGTCGTGCTGCTCGCGATCGACGGCACCGTCCTCGCCCTCGCCGTGCCCGCCCTGACCGCGGACCTCGCGCCGACGGCCACGCAGGTGCTCTGGATCGGCGACGTGTACTCGTTCGCACTCGCGGGCCTGCTCGTCACGATGGGCAACGTCGCCGACCGGATCGGCAGGAAGCGCCTGCTGCTCATCGGCTCGGTCGCGTTCGGGATCGCCTCGGCCGGTGCCGCCTTCGCTCCGAGCCCGGAGGCGCTCATCGCCGCGCGGGCGCTGCTCGGGATCGCCGGCGCCACCCTCATGCCGTCGACGCTCTCGCTCGTGCGGGGGATCTTCCGGGACCCCCGGCAGCGCACGCGGGCGATCGCCGTGTGGTCGGCCGGTGCGACCGGTGGAGCCGCCGCCGGTCCGCTGGTGGGCGGGGCACTGCTCGAGCACTTCTGGTGGGGCTCGGTCTTCCTCATCAACATCCCCGTCATCGTCGTGATCGTCGTCGCCGGTACGGTCCTGCTGCCCGAGTCGAAGGGTGGGGGCCGGACCCCGATCGACCTGCTCTCGGCGGTGCTCTCCGTCGCCGCGATCGTCCCCGTGGTGTACGCCGTGAAGCACCTCGTCGGGCACGGCGCCGACTGGACCGTCCCCGTCGCGGCGGTCGCCGGCATCGGCGCCGGCTGGTGGTTCGTGCGTCGGCAGCGTCGGCTCACGACGCCGTTGATCGACCTGCAGCTCTTCCGGATCCCGGCGTTCTCCGGTGCCGTCGTGGCGAACTCGCTCTCGGTGTTCGCCCTGACCGGGCTGCTGTTCTTCTTCTCGCAGTACCTGCAGCTCGTGCGCGGGTTCTCGCCCCTGCTCGCCGGAGCCGCGGAGCTCCCGGCCACGGTGGCGTCCATCGCGGTCATCGCCGTGATCGGGCTGCTCACCCGTCGCGTCGGAGCCGGTCGCTCGATCGGGCTCGGTCTCGCGGTCGCCGCGGTCGGCATGGCGGGTCTGGCGTTCGCCGAGGGGCTGCCGACCTACGTCGGGATCGCGATCGCCCTGGCGGTGGTCGGGCTCGGCGTCGGGGTTTCGATGACGCTCGCCACCGACGCGGTCGTCGCCGCGGCGCCGCGCGAGCGAGCCGGTGCGGCCAGCGCCATCTCGGAGACCGGGTACGAGCTCGGCGTGGCGATGGGCATCGCGGTCCTCGGGTCGCTCCAGACCGCGTTCTACCGGGCGAACCTCGACGCCGGTGCGCCGGACCGGGTGCGCGAGTCGCTCGCCGGCGCCGCCCAGGTGCTCGACCCGTCGTCGCCGACGTTCGCGCAGGCGCAGCACGCGTTCACCGGGGGCATGCAGCTCGCCTCGGTCTGTGCCGCCGTCCTGCTCGCGGTCGCGTCGGTCGTGGCCCTGCGGGTGATCCCGAACCGGCAGGATGGTCCCCGTGAGCACTGACGGCACCCGTGACCGCGAGCGCACCCGGGCGGCCGTGCTCGAGGCTGCGGAGCGGCTGCTCGGCGAACGCGGCACCCGGGTGAGCGTCGCAGAGGTGGCCGCGGCCGCGGGGGTGTCGAAGAGCGGACTGCTGCACCACTTCCCGTCGAAGGACGCCCTGCTCGTGGCGGTCGCCGAGCACGGCCTGCAGACCTTCGTCGACGAGGTGGTGCGGCACGTCGACCTCGCCGAGAACCGCCCCGGCAAGGTCCTCCGCGCCTACGTCAGGACGCTGTGCGGTGGGAGCGAACGGGCGATGGCGGTGTGCTCGCCGAACACGCTGTGGTCGGGCCTGATGTCGGTGCCGGGGATCGAACCGGTGGTGGCGGCGGACGCCGAGCACTGGCGGACCCTGTTCGCCCGGGACGGACTGCCCGAGGGTCGCTCGCTCGTCGTGCGGCACGCCGCCGAGGGGCTCGCAGCCGCATCGTCCGTCCCGCCCTACCTCGACGCCCGCGAGCTCGCGGTCGCGCGCGACGCACTCCTCGCCCTGGCCGAGCCCGCCTGACCCCGCCTCTGCCCCACCCCGCCCCCGTTCCCCGCAAGACGCAACCGTGGCGACGGCTCGCAGCGGTACAGCGCTGCGAGCAGCCGCCGACGTTGCGTCTTGCGGGACCGGCGGACCCGGAACCCGGAAGCCGGCCGGACGTCAGCGCGTGAAGACGTCGTCGAGCGTGAAGGTCGCCAGGCCGCGCTGCTCGAGCAGGGCGTGCAGCCGGGGCAGCGCACCGATCGTCCCCGGGAAGTTCGCGTGCCCGATGACGACGTGCGCCGGCTGGAACCACTGCTCCGCGAACCCCACGATCTGGTCCGAGGAGATGTCCCCCGAGTCGGCCAGTGAGCCGTACCAGAGCGTCGGCGTGGTGTACCCGACCGCGGCGGCGGCCCGGTCGACCCGGGCGTCGTGGTAGCCGTACGGCGGTCGGAAGTACGGACGGGCGTCGATCCCGAACGTGCGCTCGAGGAACTCGTGGTTCCGCATCAGCTCGTCCTGGATCGCCTGGTCGCCCAGCTTCGTCAGCGCCGGGTGGTCCCACGTGTGGTTGCCGAGCTGCACCTGCCCGGAGTCGACGAGCGGGCGCAGCAGGTCGGCGTGCTCGGTCCACGACGGCCGGACCCCGTTGACGAAGAACGTCAGGCGCGTGCCGGTCTCGGCGGCGAAGCGGGCGTAGGCCTCGACGACCTCGGACGAGGCCCCGTCGTCCACGGTCCACGCGATCCCCGGCGTCCCCGCCGGCAGTCCCGTCACGGTCCCGTGCGGCACGGGCACCTTCGTCAGCGCGGGTCGCGTCGGTGTCGGGGTGGGTGTCGGCGTCGGTGTCGGTGTCGGGCTGTGTGTCGGAGCTGACGTCGCGGTCGGGGTCGCGGAGCCCCGGGGTGCGTCGACGCCGGGCGTGCAGGCTGCGAGGAGCCCGGCCGCCAGGGAGCCGGTCGCGCCGACGAGGAGTGCCCTGCGCGTGGTGCTGTGGTCCATCGCTCCGAGCCTGGCGGCGGTACCGGGGCCGGCGCATCGGCGGTCGGACGGACCTCCGGCTGGCCGATCGGCCATCCTTCCGACCCGTCACGCGTGCAGTGGGGACCGTTCCGCGCGTCGGGAGCAGGAAGGAACGGCATCCGTCGCGCGGATCGGCATCCTTCGCGCGGAACGGCATCCTTCGCGCTGATCGGCATCCTCCGCGCGGATCTGGTGCGGACGGGAGGCCCGCGCCACCGCCGCCCGCAGCGCGCACCGCGGACGGGGCTGGGAGGGCACCACGGGGCGGGCGCGTAGCGATGAGGTCACGTGAGCCGTGCCTCCCGGCCGGCCGCGAAGCGACCACGAGAGGAACGCGACGTGCGCGCACTGACCTGGCAGGGCACCGAGAAGGTGTCCGTCGAGACCGTCCCCGACCCGACCATCCAGGAGCCGACCGACGCGATCGTGCGGATCACCTCCACGGCGATCTGCGGCTCCGACCTGCACCTGTACCGGGTGCTCGGCCCCTACATCGACAAGGGCGACGTCCTCGGCCACGAGCCGATGGGCATCGTCGAGGAGGTCGGCTCCGCCGTCACGAACCTGAAGGTCGGCGACCGCGTCGTCGTCCCGTTCAACATCTCCTGCGGGCACTGCTGGATGTGCCAGCACGGCTTCCAGTCGCAGTGCGAGACCACCCAGGTGAAGGAGTACGGCACCGGCGCCTCGCTCTTCGGGTACACGAAGATGTACGGCCAGGTCCCCGGCGGCCAGGCCGAGTACCTCCGCGTGCCGCACGCCGACTACGGCCCCATCAAGGTGCCGGACACCGGCGCGGACGACCAGTGGCTGTTCATGAGCGACATCATCCCGACCGCCTGGCAGGCCGTGCAGTACGCCGAGGTCCCCGAGGGCGGCACGCTCGCGGTGCTCGGCCTCGGCCCGGTCGGACAGTTCGCCGCGCGGATCGGCAAGCACCTCGGCTACCGGGTGCTCGCCGTCGACCCGGAGCAGGTCCGCCGTGACCTCGGGGAGAAGCACGGCATCGAGGTGTTCGACCTCGACGACGACATGGTGTCGAAGCTCGTCGACCTCACCGACGGGCGTGGACCCGACGGCGTCGTCGACGCGGTCGGCATGGAGGCGCACGGCAACCCCGTCGCCGGGTTCGCCCAGCGCGCGGCCGGCCTGCTGCCCGACAAGCTCGCGCAGAAGGCCATCGAGACCGCCGGCGTCGACCGGCTCGCAGCCGTGCACGCGGCGATCGACCTCGTCCGCCGCGGTGGCACGGTGTCGCTCTCCGGCGTCTACGGCGGCATGGCCGACCCGATGCCGATGATGACCCTCTTCGACAAGCAGATCACGATCCGCGAGGGACAGTGCAACGTCCGCCGCTGGGTCGACGACCTCATGCCGCTCGTGTCCGACCCCTCGGACCCGCTCGGCACGCTCGACCTCACCACGCACCGGGTGTCGCTCGAGGACGCCCCGCACATGTACTCGGTCTTCCAGAAGAAGGAGGACGGCTGCATCAAGGTCGTGCTCGACCCGTCGATGGCCGCCGCCTGATGACCGGGCCGTCGCCGCTCGTCGGCCGGCGTCCGGGACGGTCGCGCTGATGCGGGTCGTCGTGGTCGGGGCGACCGGCAACGTCGGCACCGCGGTGCTGCGGCGGCTCGCGGCGGCACGGCTCACCGGTGACGGCTGCGCGGGCGACGAGGACGGCCTGCAGGTCGTCGGCGTCGCCCGACGGGTGCCGGACGCGCGCGTCGCACCGTACGACGTGGCCGTCTGGCACGCGGTCGACGTCGGCGGTCCGCGCGCGGTCGACGAGTTGACGGCGGTGTTCCAGGGCGCCGACGCCGTGGTGCACCTGGCGTGGGCGCTGCAGCCGACGCACGACATCCCGGCGCAGCACCGCACCAACGTCACCGGCACGGCGAACGTGCTCGCGGCGGTCGCCCGCGCCGGTGTCGGGCAGGTCGTCGTGTCGTCGTCGGTCGGGGCCTACCGGGGCGTCGACGTCGAGGGGAAGCGGACCCCGGTCGACGAGTCGTTCCCGGCGACCGGCATCCCGACGGCGACGTACTCGATCCACAAGGCCGAGAACGAAGCCGCTCTCGACCGCTTCGCGTCGCAGCACCCGGAGGTCGTGGTGACCCGGCTCCGGCCCGGCCTGGTGTTCCAGCGCGGGGTCGCGGCCGAGCTCCGGGGGCTGTTCCTCGGGCACCTCGTGCCGATGTCCATCGTGCGGGCGGCCCGGTTCGCGGTCCTGCCGCTGCCACTGCCGTTCGTGTTCCAGGCCGTGCACGCCGACGACCTCGCCGACGCGTTCTGGCGGGCGATCGACCGGCGGGCCGCCGGGGCGTTCAACATCGCCGCGTCGCCGGTGCTCACCCCGCCGAGGATGGCGCGGGCGGCCGGGATGCTCGGGGCGGTGCGGGTGCCGATGCGGCTGCTGCGCGGGATCGTCACGCTCACCTGGCGGCTCCGGCTCCAACCGACGGACGCCGGGTGGCTCGACATCGCAGCCGGTGTGCCGATCATGCGGACGGACCGGGCCCGACGCGAACTCGGGTGGGAGCCGCAGCACACGGCGGAGGAGGCGCTGCGCGAGCTCGTGGGCGGGTTCGCGGACGGGGCGAACGTCGAGGCGTCGGGGCCGCTGCGGGGCTGACGGGCTCCGCGCGGGCTCGACGTGCTCGGGGATCCCTGGTGGAACCGGGCGTACCCGGCGGAACCGGACGTGCCTGGTGGAACCGGGCGTACCTGGTGCGTCGGTTCGACCAAGTACGCCCGGAAACGCCTGCAATCGCACCTGTTCTGGGAAGCACCGGGCGCGCTACGCTCCAGGCCAGGGCGCGAGCGTGCCCGGCAGGGGAGGGGCGGCGTGGCGATCGACGACTTCGGGGCTCCTGGCGGGGAGACCCACAACCCGCTGATCCCGCCGGTGTACGACCTGGTCTGGACCCTCGTGGCCGTCGGCGGCATCGTCACGCTCCTCGGCATCACCGCGATCGTCGTCGTCTCGGTCCTGCGTGCGAGGCGGATGACGGCCCGGGGACAGGACCCGTGGACGATGCAGGAGGACCTGGCGTACCGGGCGATGCAGAGCGGGGTGCTCGCCCCGACGGTGTCACGAGAGCAGCGGCTCGCCGAGCTCGACGACCTGCACCGCCGCGGCGTCATCTCCGACGACGAGCACCGCGACGCCCGGGCCGAGGCACTCCGCGCGTAGCCTGGGCCCGTGCTGCCGACGGACCCACCGCTGCCGACCGACCTGCTCGGGGACTGGACGCTCCGCCGCACGATCGACGACCGGCTCGCGCGCGTCACCGGCACCGTCACCGGGACCACGAGCCTGACGTTGACGACCCCGGACGAGGTGCGTTGGGACGAGTCCGGCACGATGCACCTCGGTGACCTCGTCACCCCGGTGTCCCGGACGCTGTTCGTCCGGCGGGGCCCGGACGGCCGCTGGACGGTGCACTTCGCCGACGGCCGCGTCTTCCACCCCTGGGTCTGGGGCGTCGCGGTCGAGCACCCCTGCGCCCCGGACCACTACGCCGGAGTGCTCGCCGGCGACGCCGAGCGCTGGACGGTCCGGTGGGAGGCCCGCGGCCCGGCGAAGGACCACCGGCTCGACAGCGTGCTCGAGCGTCGGTCCGCCACGGCAGACTGAGCACATGGCACGCTCCTCGACCGGTACCGCCGCCCCCCGCATCGCCCCGATCGACCCGCGGGACCTCGAGGACTGGGCGCCGGCACCCGGTGACGTCCTGACCGGGGACCGGATCGAGGGCAAGCGCATCGAGACGCTCGACGTGGCGGGTGAGCGCCTGCCCGACCTCGAGCTCGAGGAGTGCGTGGTCGACACCCTCCGGGCGGACGGCACCGACCTGCGCGGGCTGCGCATCCGTGATTCGGTCGTCGAGACGCTCGACGCCCCGGTGCTCCGCGCGTCGAGCAGCGCCTGGCGCGAGGTCCGGGTCGCGGGCGGCCGGGTGGGCTCCGCCGAGCTGTACGACGCGACGCTGAACGGTGTCGAGTTCGTCGGGATGAAGCTCGGGTTCGTGAACCTGCGCGGCTCGACGCTCACCGACGTGGTGTTCCGGGACTGCGTGGTCGACGAGCTCGACGTCGCCGACGCCCGACTGCTGCGCGTGGCGTTCCCCGGAACGCGGATCCGCTCCGTCGAGGGTACGGACACCCGCATCGAGCACGTGGACCTGCGCGACGCCGACCTCGACCGGGTGGAGCGGCTCGAGGGCCTCCGCGGGGCGACGATCGGCACCGACCAGCTGTTCGCCCTCGCGCCGCTCCTGGCAGCGCAGGCCGGCTACCGCGTCGACTGACCCACCGGCTCGGCAACGACGGCCAGCGCCGCCGCGATGTCCGCCTGCACGAGGTCACCGTGCACCGCGGCACCGGCCTGTGTCCCCGCAGCTGCCGACGCGATGACGGTGGCCATCGGTGACGTGACGTTGCCCGCGGCGTACACCCCGCGGACACCCGTCTGGCCGACGGCGTCGACCGTGAGCCCACCGCCGAACCGGAAGCCGTTCACGACGACGTCCTCCGCG
This sequence comes from Curtobacterium sp. NPDC087080, assembly GCF_044745105.1. Lineage (NCBI taxonomy): Bacteria > Bacillati > Actinomycetota > Actinomycetes > Micrococcales > Microbacteriaceae > Curtobacterium > Curtobacterium sp. NPDC087080. The sequence goes on from NZ_JBIUZP010000005.1 coordinate 172,225, forward strand.
CGCAGCCCGAGCCCCTCGAGGAACCCGACGCGCGGCTCCGCCGTGCTCGCCGCCGCGAGCGCATCGAGCGCGACGACCTGCCCCGAGCCGAGCTCGACACCGGTCAGGACGCCGTCCGAGGACAGCACACGGGACACCGCTCCCTCGACCACCTCGACGCCGCGGGCACGGAGACCGGCGCGGGCGGTGTCGTCGACCCGCGAGGGGTCGGTGACGAACGCCGTCACCCGGTCGCTCAACGCGCGGAACATCTGCGCGTGGTGCGCCCCGTTGGGTGTGGTGACGAGGATTCCGATGCGCTGGTCGCGGACCTCCCACCCGTGGCAGAACGGGCAGTGCACGACCCCGCGCCCCCACTGCTCGGCGAGCCCCGGCACGTCGGGCAGGACGTCGACGGCGCCGGAGGCGACGACCAGCCTGCGCGCGGTGACGGCCCTGCCGGAGTCGAGCGCGACCGAGAAGCCGACCGGGTCGGTGCCGTCACCGTCGGTGGCGGACGTGGCCACGACCCTCCCGGCTGTCACCTCGACGCCGTAGGCGGCCACCTCGTCACGGCCGATGCGGGTCAGCTCGGCGGGCGCGACGCCCTCGCGTCCGAGGTAGTTGTGGGCGCCCTCGGCGGGCGCGTTCCGGGGCTCGCCGCTGTCGACGACCAGGACGGAGCGCCGTGAGCGTCCGAGGATGAGTGCGGCGGACAGGCCGGCGGCCGAGCCGCCGATGACGATGACGTCGAAGTGATCGGACATGGCGGCATCCTGCGGCGGCCCAGCCGTCGGTGGCAACATCCGTTGCCGGTCTGGCAAGATCGCGGCATGGACGCTCTGGAGGCACGACCCACCCCGCCGACGACGGCCCAGGTGGTCGACGCGGTCGGCCCCCGCCTGCGGTGGCTGCGCGAACGACGCGACGTCACCCTGGCGGCGCTCGCCGCCGAGACCGGCATCTCGGTGTCGACCCTGTCCCGCCTGGAGTCCGGGCAGCGGCGCCCCACCCTCGAGCTGCTGCTGCCCCTCGCGCGGGCGTACCAGGTGCCGCTCGACGACCTCGTCGGGGCGCCGCAGACGGGCGACCCGCGCGTCCACCTCAAGCCGGAGCAGCACGGCGGGCGCGTGGTGATCCCGCTGACGAAGCGCACCGGGGGCGTGCGGTCGTTCAAGCAGCTCATCCCGCCGATGCCGGCGAACGGCGACCGCACCCTGGGGACGCACGAGGGCTACGAGTGGCTCTACGTGCTCTCCGGTCGGGTGCGGTTGCTGCTCGGCGAGCGCGACTTCGACCTCGGGCCGGGCGAGGTCGTCGAGTTCGACACGCGGACGCCGCACTGGGTCGGGAACACCTCGGACGCGGTCGCCGAGGTGTTGTGCCTGTACGGGCCGCAGGGGGAGCGGGCGCACGTGCGGTCACGGCCGACCGGCTGAACTCAGCGGAAGACGTTCCCGACGACGTCGTCGAGCAGGCCGTCCGTCGGCACGTTCGACTGGTGGATGTGGATGCCGATGCCGCCCCGCGTGAAGTAGGTGTCGCCGTCGATCACCGGGTACTGCTGGTTCTGCCTGACCTGCTGGCACCGGAAGCCGTCGTCGACGGTCGAGCAGTCGAAGCCGGACAGCCCGCGGAGCGCCTCGGTCGCGCGGGACGGGACGACGTCCTCCACCAGGACGGTGAGGTTCGAGACGTCCGCCCGCGGGTCGCGCCAGACGCAGTACAGCCGCTGTCCGTCGGACCGACCCGCCGGGGTCAGTGCGGTGCGGGGGATCTCCATGCCGCCGACGACGGCGGGGTCGTTCAGCGGCATCACGTCGGTGAAGTCGAACGCGCCCGGCGTCACCACGTCGTCGCACGTCGCCGGGACCTTGCCCGCAGCGGTCGCGGGGGTGGTCGTGGTGCTCGACGCACCGGCTCCCGGGGTCGGGCCCGGTGTGGCACTGCCCGTCGGGGTCGGGGTGCCGGTCGCACGCGCGGTCGTGCTCGTGCTCGGGGTCGGCGTCACGGCGTCGCGGTCACCGCCCGTGCACCCGGACACGGTGAGCGCCAGGCCCACAGCGAGTCCGACCGTGGTGAGCAGTGTCGTCGTGCGCACGTGTGGCATGTCCCCCCTCAGGTGCGTCGCCCGGCTGCCGGTCGACGTGTCCACGACGCTAGTCGTGCCCGGGAGGCGGGCGGCGGGGCGTGCTCGGATCGGGACCGGATCGCGATCCGATCGTGACGTCCGAGGTCGACCTGCCGGTCTGCCGGACTACCGGACTGCCGATCCGCCGGCCGTCGGGCCGGGGACGGCGCAGCCGGTCAGCGGCGGTGCGGCCAGGACCCGGACGCCCGCGCTCGGAGCGCCACCCGGCCGCGTCGCGCCCACCGCCGCACCGGGTTCGCCCGGCGTCCGTTCACCCGGAACGTGTGGAAGGCCCGCCGCGTCCGTCGGAGCATCGACGCCGCACCGGACAGCGGCCTCGCCGACACCTCGACGGTCAGCGACCGGGCGGCCACCACGTGCCAGGCGGGGTCGAGCTGCATGGAGAGGTCGACGTCGTCGTGCACCTCGGGGTCGTCACGGTGCGCCCGACCCCGGACCGCCGTCCACGTGGCACGGTGCACGGCCATCGCGGAGCCGAACAGCGGCGGACGTCCCAGTGCCGACCACATCAGCACGAAGTACGGGCCCATGTAGAGCCCGCTCCACACCCGGCGGAGGACCGCGCCGCCGTCGCGGGGGCGACCGGGTCCCGTCACCGCGACGACACCCGGTCGAGCCAGCAGCCGGACGGCCTCGGCGATCCAGCCGGGTGGCGGGACCGAGTCCGCGTCGAGCCGGGCGATGACGTCGCCCGATGCATGGTCGTAGCCGCGTGCCGAGGCCCGTGCGATCCCGCGCACCGGTTCGTGCAGCACGACGGCCGCGGCGGCGCGGGCGACCTCGGCGCTGTCGTCGGTGCTGCCGTTGTCGACGACGATGACCTCGTGCACGGGATGGGTCTGCGCGGCCAGGGCGTCGAGGCAGCGGGCGAGGTGCTCGGCGTCGTCGAGCACGGGGACGACGACGGAGACCAGGAGCACCCTGCCGATCCTGCCGGAGCCGCGCTGGAGGGACCGTCGGGCTCGGTGCTCGCAGGCCTCCACCGCGGTCCCGCCGCGTTCCGTGGACGGTCCGGCCGCGCCTTCCGACGTTCCTGTGCCGCAGCGCAGCGGTGCTCGCGCACGGTCCGGTCCACGCGACGGGTGCCGTACCCGCCGCGACCGAACCGGAAGGCCGACCATGACCACGAACCCACCCGGGAACGACTCCGGGACGCCCATCCACGACCGCACGGCGGCTGCCGAGGGACACGAGGTGTACCCGGGCGTGACCGTGCCGTCGTACGCCGGTGACACGCCGGCCACCCGCCCCGAGGGCTTCGACGACGTCGAGCCGCTCGACGCGCTGCCCGCCGACGAGCAGGTCCACGCGACCCCGTCGGCCGCAGGTGCCTCGGCACCGCTGGTCGACTCCACGAGCACCTCCGCCGGGTACGTCCCGAGCGCGGGCTCGTCCGCTGCCTCGTCCACGGGCGTCGGCAGCGTCGGTGGCTCCGACAGCACCGGCGGCGGCAAGGCCGACGCCGCGAAGGGTGCCGCGCAGGACGTCGCCGGCGACGCGAAGGACAAGGCCGCGGACGTCGCCGGCACCGCCAAGGAGCAGGCGTCGAACGTCGCCTCCGAGGCGACCGAGCACGCCAAGCAGCTCTACTCGCAGGCCAGCGACACGCTCAAGGAGCAGGCCGCGGGCCAGCAGGAGCGCGCCGCCGGAGGGCTCCGCACCCTGGGCGAGCAGCTCGGCCGCATGGCCGACAAGGACGACGAGCAGGGCCTCGCCGCGAAGGTCGTCCGTGACCTGTCGCAGCGCGCGGGTTCCGCTGCCGGGTACCTCGAGAACCGTGACCCGGGCTCGCTCCTCGACGAGGTCAAGTCCTTCGCCGCGCGCAAGCCCGGGACCTTCATCGCGCTCGCCGCGGGTGCCGGCATCCTCGCCGGACGCCTGACCAAGGCACTCGCGACCGAGATCAAGCACGAGAAGGAGGCCGACGGCCCGTCGACCGGGACCGGGACCGGAACCGGGAGCGGCGTATGAGCCAGTCGGTCCCCGGCGCGACCCCGCTGGGCGAGCCGACGCCCGAGGAACGCGCCGCCACGACCCCGCTGGGCGAACTGCTCTCCGACGTCTCCCGTGACCTCTCGAGCCTCTTCCGTCAGGAGGTCGCACTCGCCAAGGCGGAGCTGACCGAGTCCGCGAAGAAGGCGGGCAAGGCCGGCGGGATGTTCGGCGGCGCCGGCCTGACGGCACTGTTCGCCCTGCTGTTCCTGTCGATCGCAGCGTGGTGGGGCCTCGGGTACCTCATCGGCAACGCGTGGTCCGCAGTCGTGATCGCGGTGGTCTACGCGATCGTCGCCGCGGTCCTCGCGGTCCGCGGGCGCAAGGAGATGCGGGACATCACGGGGGCCCCGCAGACGGTCGAGACCGTCAAGGAAGTCCCCGAAGCACTCAAGCCGAACACCGGGAGGAAGCCATGAGCACCCCAGAAGAGATCCGCGCCGACATCGAGCGCACCCGCGGGACCCTCGGTTCCGACGTCGACGCCCTGGCCGACAAGGTCAACCCGTCCTCGATCGCGCACCGTCAGACCGACAAGGTGAGGACGCGGTTCCAGGACGTGCGCGACTCGGTGATGGGCTCGGCACACTCCGCCGGTTCGAGCGTCTCGGGGTCGGCGTCGGGTGCGACCGACCAGGCGAAGGACGTCGCGCACAAGGGCGTCGAGAAGGCGAAGGGCAACCCGCTCGCCGTCGGGCTCATCGCCTTCGGTGCCGGGTGGCTCGCCTCGTCGCTCATCCCGACGTCCGACAAGGAGGAGCAGCTCGCCGGCGACCTCAAGGACAAGGCGGCGCCCCTCGTCGAGGACGTGAAGTCCCAGGCGAAGGACGTCGGCTCGCAGCTGGGCGACGTGGCGAAGGAGCACGCGCAGGACCTCAAGGGGACCGCGCAGGACGCCGCGCAGACCGTGAAGGACGAGGCGCAGGGCGCCGCGTCCGACGTCCAGGACCACGCGAAGAGCGCGGCCGACGACGTGCGCAACGGCTGACGTCACCACCTGACGGACGGGAGGCCCGTGGCGACGCCGCCACGGGCCTCCCGTCCGTCGTCCGGCCCGCCGGGACTGAGCGTGCCCTCAGGACGCGAGGGCATGCGGTCCGGTGCGGCCGGCGTTGACTGGTGTCATGCAGTTGACGAAGTACAACCACGCCACGGTCGTCCTCGAGCAGGACGGCGCCTCGCTCGTCATCGACCCGGGCTCGTTCACGCCCGAGTCCGCCGACCTCGTCGCCGGGGCCACGGTCGTCCTCGTCACCCACGAGCACGCCGACCACTTCGCCGTCGACGCGATCCGTGCGGGTCTCGAGCGCAGCGCCGACGTCGTCGTCCACGGCCCGGCGTCGGTCGTCGAGCAGCTCGGCGACCACGACGGCCGCGTCCGCACGGTCGCTGCGGGCGACACGATCGAGGTCGGACCCTTCCGAGCCCGGGTCTTCGGGGAGGAGCACGCGGTCATCCACCGCGACATCCCGACCATCGCGAACGTGGGCTACCTCGTGAACGACGCCGTCTTCCACCCGGGCGACGCCTACCTCGTGCCCGACGTCCCGGTCCGGACCCTGCTCGTCCCGACGAGCGGGCCGTGGGCGAAGACCGGCGAGGGCGTCGACTACGTCCGCGCGGTCGCACCGGAGCGCGTGGTGCAGATCCACGAGCTGCTCCTCAGCGAGGGCGGTCAGGAGATGAACGTCCGGATGTTCGGCACCGAGGGCCTCGGTGGTGTCCCGGCATCGATCCTGCCCGTCGGTTCGTCGATCGAGGTCTGATCCCGCGACCCTGGGTCGCACCGGTGGTCGGGGGAGCACGCTGGAACGATGCCTGACGCTCCCTCGACCGCTGTCCTCTTCGACATCGACGGCACCCTCGCCGACTCGAACTACGCGCACGTCGACGCGTGGTGGCGCGCCTTCCGGGCCGCCGGCGAGTCCGTGGACGCCTGGCGGATCCACCGGGCGATCGGCATGGACTCCGGTCGGCTGCTCGAGGAGCTGCTGCCCGACGCGTCCGACGAGGTCCGGGACCAGGCGAAGCAGTTCCACACCGCCTACTACTCCGAGCACATGCCGCAGCTGCGGCTCCTGCCCGGGGCGCGGGAACTGCTCGAGGCCGTCGCGGAGGCCGGGCACGCGGTCGTGCTCGCCACGAGTGCGCCCGAGTCCGAGCTGTCGGTGCTGCGCGAGCTGCTCGACGCGTCCGCCTGGGTGACCGCGGAGACGAGCTCGGAGGACGTCGAGCAGGCGAAGCCCGCGCCGGCGATCATCGAGGTCGCGCTCGACAAGGTCGGTGTCGCGGCGGACCGGGCGGTGATGGTCGGTGACGCGATGTGGGACGTCGAGTCGTCCGGCAAGGTCGGGCTGCCCTGCGTCGGCGTGATGACCGGCGGGATCGGCGGCGACGAGCTGCGGGGTGCCGGCGCCGCCGCCGTGTACGACGACGCCGCTGCCGTGCTCGCGGCGTTCCGGGCGGGCGAGGGGCCCATCGCCGCGCTGGCCTGAGCCGGGCGGGCGCACCGAGTCTCGGTCCCAGCGACGTTCCTCGCGCAGGATCGCCCGAGGAGTGTCGCCGTGCGCGAGTCTCGGGCGGCCCGGCCCGCGCGTGCGAGGATGGACGATCGTGATCACGATCGAGCGCGTTGCCTGGGACGACCCCCGCGGAGTGGCCCTCCGCGCCACCATGGACGACGAGATGCACGAGCGGTACGGCGACGGGCACGCGGACGAGGACCCGGCCGTCACCGCCGAGCGGAACCGCGTGCTGGCCGTCGACCCGGCCACGGTCATCACCTCGCTCCTCGCGATCGACGAGGACGGCACCGCCCTCGGACACATCGCCGTCCGCCACCTCGGCGACGAGGTCGAGCTCAAGCGCCTGATCGTGCTCGCCGCCGCCCGCGGCAAGGGTGCGGCGACGGCGCTGCTCACCGAGGGAGAGCAGGTCGCGCGCGAGCAGGGGGCGTCCCGCGTGATCCTGCAGACCGGCGACAAGCAGCCCGAGGCCGTCGCGCTCTACCGCAAGACGGGGTGGCAGCAGATCGACGTCTACGAGCCGTACGCCGCGACCATGCCCTGGTCGTTCTGCTTCGCGAAGGCCGTGTAACCCGTCCTCTTGTTGCACTATCAGCAGTAGAGTGCAATTCTTGCTCGGTGAGCACCACCGAACGCACCCGAGCGCTGCGCCGACGCATGATCGTCGAGGCGCGCCGGGCGACGATCGAGCACGGTCTGCACGGCTTCACGATCGAGCAGCTCTGCGAGACGGTCGGCGTCTCCCGGCGCACGTTCTTCAACCACTTCGCGTCGAAGGACGACGCCGTGCTCGGCATCGAGCAGGGTCGGACGGAGGAGGTGCTCCGCGCCTACGCGTCGGGCGCCCTCGTGCCGGACGACCTCGACCCGCTCGGGTCCGTCGTCGCCCTGGCGATCGAGCAGATGCACGTCGCCGGGCTCGACCGCGCCGACGAGGCTCTCGTCCGTCGGGTGTTCGAGCGCGAACCCGTCATGGTCGCGAAGTTCCTCGCCGCCGCCGACGTCCAGCTGAGCGCGGTCGGTCGGGCCGTCCGCGAGCGCTTCGACTGGACCGACCCGGACGACCGGCGCGCGCAGCTCGTCACCGAGGCCGCCGCCGGCCTGCTCAAGGTCACGGCCGGCGAGTACTTCGACGACGCCTTCGACGAGGCGAGCGGGCCGTCGTTCGACGTGCTGCTCACCGACAACCTCCGCCAGCTCAGGGCGGCCATCACCACCACCGGACAGGACCCCACCGCATGAGCGCCACCGCGCAGGGCACGAAGCGTGCCCGACCCGGATCCGACGGACCGCTGCTCCTGACGCAGCGCCGCATCTGGATCATCTTCTCCGCCCTGATCGCGGGCATGCTCCTGTCGAGCCTCGACCAGACCATCGTCTCGACGGCGATGCCCACCATCGTCGGGGAGCTCGGCGGCGTCGCGCACCAGGCATGGCTGACGACCGGGTACCTGCTCGCGTCGACGATCGTGATGCCGATCTACGGCAAGTTCGGCGACGTCCTCGGGCGCCGCAACCTGTTCCTCGTCGCGATCGCCCTGTTCACGATCGCCTCCGCCGGCTGCGCGTTCGCCGGCGACTTCACGCAGCTCGTCGTCTTCCGGGCGATGCAGGGCCTGGGCGGCGGCGGTCTGATGATCCTGTCGCAGGCGATCATCGCCGACATCGTCCCCGCCTCGGAGCGCGGCAAGTACCTCGGCCCGCTCGGCGCGATCTTCGGCCTGTCGGCGATCGGCGGCCCGCTCCTCGGTGGGTTCTTCGTCGACCACCTCACCTGGAACTGGGCGTTCTACATCAACATCCCGGTCGGCATCGCGGCGTTCTTCGTCGCCTGGTTCGCGCTGACCCTGCCGACGAAGAAGGCCGAGAAGCGGATCGACGTGCTCGGCGTCGTGCTCATGTCCGCCGCCACCACCTGCCTGGTGTTCTTCTCGGAGTTCGGCGGCAGCAAGGACCACGGCTGGGACGCCCCGGAGACGTGGGCCTGGTTCGCCGGCCTCGTGGTGTCGGCCGCGCTGCTCGTGCTCGTCGAGTCCCGCGTCGAGGACCCGGTGCTGCCGATGTCGTTCTTCCGCAACCGCACGTTCCTGCTCGCGACCGGCATCGGCCTGGTGCTCGGCATCGGCATGTTCGCCGCGATCGGGTTCGTCCCGACGTTCCTCCAGATGGCCTCCGGTACCTCGGCCGCGGTGTCCGGCCTGCTCATGCTGCCGATGATGGTCGGCCTCATCGGCACGTCGATCGCGTCCGGCAACCTCATCACCAAGACCGGTCGCTACCGGGCGTTCCCGATCGTCGGCACGGTGCTCGTCGCCCTCGCCATGCTCGCCATGACGCAGCTCGCCGCGGACACCCCGATCTGGCTCATCTGCGCCTACCTGTTCGTGTTCGGCGCGGGGCTCGGCCTGATCATGCAGGTGGTCGTGCTCGTCGCCCAGAACGCCGTGTCCGCGGAGCAGGTGGGGACCGCCACGTCGACGAACAACTACTTCCGCGAGGTCGGCGCGTCGCTCGGCACGGCCGTCTTCGGTGCGCTCTTCACGGCCCGGCTGACGAGTGCGCTGACCGACGTCTTCACCTCGGCCGGTGGATCCGCCACGGACGCCGCGTCCTCGGCGGGGAGCATCGACCCGGCGACCGTCGCGAAGCTGCCCGAGGCGGTGCAGGACGGGATCGTGAACGCGTACGCCGACTCCCTCGCGCCGGTGTTCTGGTACCTGCTGCCGTTCATCGCGATCGCGTTCCTGCTCGCGCTGTTCCTGCCGCAGATCCGCCTGTCGGACACGGCCGGGATGGTCGCCCGGGGCGAGGCGGTCGGCGGTGCCGAGGCGGACGAGCTCGAGCGTGCGCAGCGGGCCGGCACGAGCGGTTCGGCCGCGCAGGCGCCCGCCGAGACGGCGGCACCCGGTCGGGACACCTCAGCCTGACGCGGGTGCGCCGGCGCCGAGACGCCGGCGTCAGCGCGAGACGCACCGCCGCGACGACGGTCACCCGCGCGTCGAGACGCCGGCGTCGGCGCGAGACGCCCTCACGCGTGCGAGACGCCTCCGGATCCGGGGGCGTCTCGCCCGTTCCGGTGCGTCTCGGAGGAACGCCGGCGTCCGGGGGAGCGCCGGCGTCGGACATCGACGCGTCTCGCCGACCCGGGCGCGCGGCGCCGGGCCCGTATCGAGGCGGACGGGAGGCACGGTGCCGGACCGGTGCCGCGCCTCCCGTCCGGTGGGTGGTGCGGTGGTGCGGGGTGCTGCGCGAGGCGCCCGTCAGGCGCCGGTGCTCGCGCGCAGTACCAGGCGGGCCGGTAGGTCGACGGGCTCGACCGCGGTGCCGTCGACCGTCGCGAGGAGGCGCAGGGCTGCGGTGCGGCCGAGCTCGGCTCCCGGCAGTGCGACGCTCGTCAGGGCCGGCGCCGTGACCGACGACGACGGCAGGTCGTCGAAGCCGGCGACCGCCAGGTCCTCGGGTACCCGGAGCCCCATCGCGCCCGCGACCCGGAGCACGCCGTACGCCAGTGTGTCCGCGGCCGCCACGACCGCCGTGACACCGTCCTCGTGCCAGGCCTCGACCACGTGCTCGGTCGCCAGTGCGGCGGCGTCGACCGTCAGGTCCGCGCGGGCGCCGACCTCCGACACGGTGATCCCGGCGGCCGCGCAGGCCTCGTCGAACATCCGGTGGCGGATGCCGAACGTGGCGACCCGTGCGGTGCCGTCGAGGTACGCCACGTGCTGGTGCCCGCGGTCGCGCAGGTGCGCCACCAGCGCGTCGATCCCCGGCGCGAGGTCGTAGTCGACCGCGGTCGTGCCCTCGGCGGCGTCCGGGGCGTCGAGCAGCACCACGGGCACGCTCGCGTCCATGGGCTCGCCGGCTGCCGGTGCGTCGACCAGGATCCCCGCCGGTCGCAGGCGTTCGAAGCGCCGGAGGTCGGCCGCCGTCGGCTGCGCACCGCGCTCGGTGACCGAGAGCACCAGCTGGTACCGGTCGCCGAGGGTGTCCCGCACGCCCCGGATCACCTCGGCGAAGAACGGGTTCGACAGGTCGGGCGCGATGAGCACGACCAGGTCGCCGGTGCCGCGGGCGAGGGAGCTCGCCGCGTGGTCGACGACGTAGCCGAGGGCGTCGACGGCGTCGCGCACCCGCTCGGCGATCGGCTGGGAGACCCGACCGCGGTCCTTGCCGTTGACCACGAGGGAGACCGTCGCGATGCTCGTCCCCGCGCGTTCGGCCACCATCGCCGCGGTCACGCGACGACCGTGGGGGGCGGGGGAGGGCACCCGACGAGCCTACCGACCGGGCCGCGCGTGCGAACGGACGAGGATCGCTCGGAGTTGACGTCAAGCGTTTGACGTGTTCGAATGTCAAACGCTTGACGCGCCGTGCTGGAGTTGGTTCCTCCACAGCGCGGACCCCACCGCGTCGAGCACACACGTCCGTCCGGCACTGCCGGACACGGCGGGCCACGACGGGCCGCCGACACCGATCCCCGACGAAGTGGAGCGCCCAAGGTGCCCGATGCAACGACGCAGAAGATCATCCTCGACTGCGACCCCGGCCACGACGACGCCGTCGCCCTCCTGCTGGCACACGGCAACCCGACGATCGAGCTCCTCGCCGTCACCACCGTCGTCGGCAACCAGACCCTGCCGAAGGTCACCCGCAACGCCCTCGCCGTGGCACGGATCGCCGGCATCACGGGCGTGCCCTTCGCCGCCGGGGCCGACCGCCCGCTGCTGCGCGAGATCGAGGTCGCCCCGGAGATCCACGGGGAGAGCGGCCTCGACGGGCCGATGCTCCCCGAGCCGTCGTTCGACCTGGACGAGCGTCACGCCGTCGACCTCATCATCGACACGGTGATGGCGCACGAGCCCGGCACCGTGACGATCGTGCCGACCGCCGGCCTGACGAACATCGCCCTCGCCGTCCGCAAGGAGCCGCGCATCGTCGAGCGCGTGAAGCAGGTCGTGCTGATGGGCGGCGGCGTGCACGTCGGCAACTGGAGCCCGGTCGCCGAGTTCAACATCGTCATCGACCCCGAGGCCGCCGACATCGTCTTCCGCGCCGGCTGGGACGTCGTGATGGTCGGCCTCGACCTCACCCACCAGGCGCTCGCGACGTCCGAGGTCGCCGCACGCATCGCGGCCGTCGGCACCGGTCCCGCCGCGTTCGTCGGCGAATTGCTCGAGTTCTTCGGGAAGGCGTACGAGGACGCCCAGGGCTTCGACGCCCCGCCCGTGCACGACCCTTGCGCCGTCGCGTACGTCATCGACCCGACGATCGTCCGTGCGGTGAAGATGCCGATCGCGATCGAGACGACGGGCACCCACACGCTCGGCATGACCGTCGCGGACCTCCGCGGTCCCGCGCCCGAGGACTGCCGCACGAGCGCGGCGATGGAGCTCGACCACGGGCGCTTCTGGGACCTGGTGGTCGACGCCCTCGAGCGGATCGGCGAGACGCCCGACACCGGGTGGAGCCCGCGCGCCGCTGCCGAGGCGGTCGCCGACACCGACACCGACGTGACCGTCGTCGCGCAGGAGCGCTGAGCGCCGTGACCACCACCTCGACGACGAAGTCGACCGCCGCCCTCACCGCGGCCCTGCTCGCCGCGTGCGTCGCGTTCCAGCTGAACGCGAGCATGCTCAGCCCCGCCCTCGCGACGATGGCGGACGAACTCCGTACCGACGACGCGACCATCGGGCTCTCGCAGACGCTGTTCTTCACGATCGCGGCGCTGTTCTCGCTGTTCCTGCCCCGGCTGTCCGACATCGTGGGCCGCAAGCGGGTCCTGCTCGGCATGCTGCTCGTCATGCTCGTCGGCAGCGTCGTCGCCGCCCTGGCCGTGAACGTGCCGATGCTGTTCGTCGGCCGGATGATCCAGGGCGTGACCGGCCCGGTCGTGCCCATCGGCCTGCTCGTCCTGCGCAACGAGATCGCCGACCCGAAGCGCTACGGCGCCGCACTCGGCCTGCTCACCGCGGTGAACGGCGGCATCGCCGGGGTCGACGCCCTGGCCGGCGGCTGGATCGCGACGCACTTCGGGTTCCGTGGCATCTTCTGGGTGATCGTCGTCGTGACGGCCGTCGCGGTGCTCATGGTCGCCCGCTGGGGCGTCGAGTCCCGACCCTCCGCCGGGACGCGCATGGACTGGTGGGGCGTGCTCCCGCTGGTCATCAGCGTCGGCGCGCTGCTCACCGCGTTCAACGAGGCCGGCAAGCTCGCCGCGGCCGACTGGGCACTCGTCGTCGGCGGGATCGTCGTCGCCCTGGTCGCGTTCGGGGTGTTCTGGGCGATCGAGTCCCGGGTCCGCGAACCGCTCGTCGAGACCCGGTACCTCAAGCGCCGCGGGACGTGGGCGCTGCTCGTCACGACCCTGCTCACCATGACGGGTGTCTTCGCCGTCGTGAACGGCCTGGTCACGAGCCTGGCCCAGAACGACGAGGTCGGCTTCGGCCTGGAGCCCGACGTCGCCTCGCTCGCGTTCCTCGTGCCCTACGCGCTGGTCGGGTGGGTCGTCGGGCCGTTCTCCGGACGCCTCGCGCCGACGCTCGGCTACCGGGCCGTCCTCCGGGTCGGCCTGGTCGGCAGCATCGTCGCCACGCTCGTCATGGCGTTCGTCGGCGTCCACTCCCTGCCCGTGCTCGTCGCCGCCACCGTGCTCATCGGCATCACCTACGCGGGCATCGCGAACATCGTGCTGAACGGGCTCGGCATCGTGCTCTCGCCGGAGTCCAACCCCGGATTCCTGCCCGGCCTCAACGCCGGTGCGTTCAACCTCGGTGCGGGCATCAGCTTCGCGGTGCTGCCGGCACTGCAGATCGCCCTCGGCACCGGTGGGTCGGCCGGCACCGCAGGCTACTCCGGTGGGATGCTGCTCGGTGCCGTGATCACCGTGGCGGCCCTCGCCACGTCCTTCCTCATCCCGCGCCCGGCCTCGGCCGAGACAGGAGCCACCGCATGAGCGGCATCGTCGTCGTGGGCAGCCTCAACGCGGACCTGGTGGTCCGCACGGAGCGCTTCCCGAAGCCCGGGGAGACCCTGCAGGGGTCGGACCTCGCGATCCTGCCCGGCGGCAAGTCCGCCAACCAGGCGGTGGCGGCAGGGAGGCTCGGGGGCACCGTCCGCATGATCGGTGCGGTCGGCGACGACGGGAACGGCACGCTGCTGCGCGAGTCCGTCGCATCGGCCCACGTGGACACGACGCACGTCGCGGTCCGGCAGGGCGTCGCCACCGGGACCGCCGTCATCACGGTCGACGCCGCGGGCGAGAACACCATCGTGATCTCCGGCGGTGCGAACGCCACGCTCACGCCGGAGGACCTGCCCGCCTCGGCGTTCGACGGCGCCGGCGTGCTCGGGCTCTGCCTCGAGGTCTCGATCGACGTCGTGCTCGCCGCCGCACGGGCCGGCCGTGCCGCGGGGGCCACGGTGCTCACGAACCTGTCGCCGTTCGGGGCCGTGCCGCAGGAGCTGCTCGACCTGACCGACGTGCTGCTGGTGAACGAGCACGAGGCGGCCGAGCTCGGCGACCACGGTGTCGCCCGCTCGATCGTGACCCGTGGCGGCGCGGGCTGCACGGTGCACGACGGGGATGCCGACCCGGTCGACGTCGACGCCGTGCGGGTCGAGCCCGTCGACACCACGGGTTGCGGTGACGCGTTCATGGGTGCGGTGGCGCTCCGGCTCGACGCCGGCGACTCCTTGCTCGAGGCCGCGCGCTTCGCCGTCGGTGTCGGTGCGTACGCCGCGACGAAGCCGGGCGCGCAGGCCTCGTACCCGACCACGTCGGAACTGGAGTCCTTCCTGCGGTCGTAGGTCGAGCCTCCCGTCCGCTCCTTCCGCGGCCCCGGCTGGCCGCTAGCGTTGTGGCATGCGCGTCGGAGTCCTCGACATCGGGTCCAACACCGGCCACCTGCTCGTGGTGGACGCCCACGGCGGGGCCGCGCCGCTGCCGGCGTCGTCGTTCAAGCAGCCGCTGCGGCTCGCCGAGCACCTGGACGAGTCGGGTGCGGTGACGCCCGCGGGTGTCGAGGCCCTCACGACGTTCGTGGCCGAGGCCGTCCGCACCGCAGAGGAGCGCGGGTGCGAGGACATGCTCGGGTTCGCGACCTCGGCCGTGCGCGACGCCGTGAACTCCGACGCGGTGCTCGCCCACGTCGAGGAGCGCACCGGCGTCGAGCTCGCCGTGCTGTCCGGCGAGGACGAGGCGCGCCTGACGTTCCTGGCCGTCCGACGGTGGTTCGGGTGGTCCGCGGGACGGCTCGCCGTGTTCGACATCGGGGGCGGCTCGCTCGAGATCGCCGGCGGTGCGGACGAGGCGCCCGACGTCGCGTGGTCGATGCCGATCGGCGCCGCCCGGCTCGCACGCCGGTACTTCGCCGAGGGGACGCCGAGCGAGGACGACGTCCGACGCATCCGGCACGAGATCCGCGTCGCCATCGCGCGGGACGCCGGGCTGCTGCTCCGCTCGGGCCGGCCCGACCGCGCCGTCGCGACCTCGAAGACGTTCCGCTCGATCGCGCGGATCTGCGGAGCGGCGCCCTCGGCCGCCGGGCCGCTCGTCCCGCGCGCGCTCGACGGTGCCGAACTGCGTCGGCTGCTGCCGTCGCTGCTGACGAGGTCCGTCGACGAACTCGCGGCGCTGCCGGGCGTCTCGCCGAGCCGCGCGCACCAGGTCGTGCCCGGGGCGCTCGTCGCCGAGGCGTGCCTGGACATCTTCGACCTGCCCGCGCTCGAGATCTGCCCGTGGGCCCTGCGCGAGGGCGTGATCCTCGAGCGGCTCGACCAGCTGTCGGTGCTCGGTTGAACGCAGCCCGGGGGCAGGGCCGGCCGGGGCTCAGGGCTGCCGATCGGCTCGCGGCGGTGCGAGGAGCCAGGGGCGGATGAGCTGCGTGACGAACGGCAGCACCCAGAAGGTCATGATCGGCGTCAGCACGAGCGTCGTGACGAGCACGCGCGGCAGCACCGCCAGGTGGCCGAACGCCGGGACGAGCCAGCCGACCAGGTAGGTGAACGCCAGGTTCACCGGGAAGAACCCGAGCCAGATGCTCACGGCCTGCTTCCACCGCGGCGGGGCGCTCGAGGCGGGGGCGTCCTGCGGGGCGTCGAACCAGCCCTCGATGCCGGTGCGCTTCTCGACACGGGACTCCACCACGAGGTCGCGCCCCTGGTCGAGCCACCGGAGCCGGTCGTCGGAGTTCTCCCACGTGGCGAGCTGCTCGTGGTCGGCGAACCGGTAGAGCATGTGCCACTCCCGACTGGTGGCGTGCGAGCGGACCCACCCGGAGCCGAGGAAGCCCGGGTAGCGGTTCGCCAGGTTGACACCGGACTGCACCCAGGCGGTGGCGTCGGGGATGCGGTCGGGTTCGACCAGACGGGTGATGGACACGGTGACGGGCGGGCCTGCGGTCACGGATGACGACTGCAGACTCCCTGGCTCTTGTGGAGTCATGCGGACAGTCTCGCGGAGTCGTGTTTCGGGCTCGTGACGGCGCAGTAGGTTCGGCACATGAGCGACGTCGGCGGTGCAGCACAGGACACCGAGCGTGGGCGGCACGAGACCCCGACCGAGCGGTGGGACCGGAACTGGTCGGACATCCAGCAGGAGCTCCGCATCGTGCAGACCGGGACGCAGATCCTGGCCGGGTTCCTGCTGACGCTGCCGTTCCAGCAGCGGTTCACCATGCTCAGCACCAGCGAAGAGGTCGTCTACCTCGTGCTGGTGGTCCTCGCGGTCGTGATCACGGTCGTCGCGCTGTCGGCCGTCTCCGCCCACCGGCTGGTGTTCCGGCAGCGCCAGAAGCACGACCTGGTCCGGGCCGGGAACGTGCTGCTCATCACGGCCCTCGCGGCGAGCGCCCTGCTGTTCTCGGGCACGGTCCTGTTCGTGTTCGACGTGGTGATCGGGGACGTCGGTGGCGTCGTCGGCGGTGCCGTGGTGTTCGTCGGGACGGCAGCGCTGTGGGTCTCGATCCCGCTCGCGCTCCGCCGGACCTCCCGCGACACCCGGGACCACCCCGGACCTGAGTGAGTCCTCGGTCGGGCCCCACCGCGACCGGAGGAACCCGGGCCACGATGGCCCGGACGACCACCACGGGAAGGACGAGCACGTGTCGACCACAGGACCCTCCGTCATCCTGACCCTCGGCCGTCCGGTCCACGCGCAGGCACTGTCCTACACCGCGATGTACCGGGCGAAGCCCTTCCGCGAAGCCCTCCTGGTGTACCGGGAGGGCGGGACCTACACGATCCTGTCGCCCGGCGAGGACCACCACGGGTGCTGGGTCTCGGCGACGACCCCGCTCGACCCGCCTCAGCACGTCTCGTTCATGTCGTGGCCCTCGGCCGACTGGGATCGGGACGTCGCGGCACACACGCTCGTCTTCGCGCCCGACACCGGCGCCTTCACGCAGGAGCTGCGCCTGCCGGGGGAGTCCGTGCCGCGGGCGCAGCACGGCTTCGCGGTGTCCGTGGCGGACCCGGGGACGATCGACACCACCGAGGGCTGGGCCGTGCTGCGCGAGCGCCACCGCGAGGCCTTCGCACAGGTGCGGGCGCTGGCGGTCGGGAGCGCCGGGGCGCCGTCCGACGGGTAGGGGCTGGACCACGCCGGCTCCGCCGAGGGGCTGTGGTGGGCGTCAGTGGATGCTCGTCAGGGCGCGCAGCTCGTGCGCCCGAACCCGAGGAAGCGCACGGTGACCACCCGCACCGACTCGGTCGACGTGGCGGTCCAGGTGCTCGTGAGGTCGGTGCGGATGCTGACCGTCGAGGTCCGCCAGGTGAAGAGGTCCCACGAGCCCACCGTGCTGCTCCGGGCGTCCGCGGGGCGCTGTGCGACCTCCTGCCCGTCGACGAGGACCGTGAAGCGTTCAGGCGCGGTACCGGCGAACCCCCACCCGATCGTCACCGATCCGTCGCTGTTCGTCGCGCAGGTCAGCGCGGTGACCGGCGACGCCGTCGCGGTCGCGAGGGTGCTCGTGGCCGACGGGGTCGTCGCGGCGAACGCGGCTGCTGCTGCCGGAGCGGGGAGTGCCAGTGCTCCTGCCACGCACACGGCGGTGACGACCACGGCGGCGGAGACGCGCGGGCGACGTCGGGGGGCGCGGTGGCGGGCACGGCGGTCCGCCGGTGCCGTCGGCGGTCGGTTCCCGGAGACCGCCGGGGCGACGGCGAGGAGCGTGACGGCGAGGACCGCTGCCCCGAGCACGGTGAGGGCAGCGGTGTCACCCGTGGCCGCCCAGGTGATCGGTGCGCCGACGAGGGGCACCCGGAGGTAGCCGACGCCCTCGACGGCGGAGCGGGTGATCGGAGTCGAGTCGGCCTGCGGGTTCGCGTCGCCCTTCGTGGTCAGCGTGTCGTCGCCGTCGAGCGCGTCGAACCGGTGCAGACGCAGGACGCCTGCGTGGTCCGGGTCGTCGAACAGCAGCACCTGTCCCCGGTGCAGGACGCGCGGGTCGACGGGCTTGCTGACCACGACGTCGCCGACGCGCAGGGAGGGCTCCATGGAGCCGGTCATCACGGTGGTGCTGTGCCATCCGATGAGCATCGGAGCGGCTGCCCAGAAGAGCATGCCGAACACCGTCGCGACCACCCCGCGGGCGGCGAGTACCACCGTGAACCGGATCCACGACGTCGAACGCACGGTCGGCTCCTCCTGACCTGGTCTAGGAGTTCTGTGCTTCCCAGGTGAAGCCGAGGCTCGCGCTGGCACCCATCAGGGACGCCGGGGCGTCCGGCGAGACGGTGTAGGCGATCTGGTACGTCCGCGTCTCGGCCTTGTCGCCGGTGGGCTTCCAAGTGCCGACACCCGTGGCGTAGTTCGTGCGGGTGGTGGCGAAGGTCGCGAGCGATCCGTCGTAGAGGGTGCCGTCAGCGCCCGCGGCTGCGGTGAAGCCGGTGCAGGTGCCGTACCCGCCGCCGGTGCCCTGCGTCACCCGCAGCGTCACGTACGAGCCGAGCGACTTCGTCTGCTGCACGTTGGTGGCGTAGAGCTTCACCACGCTCGGCAGCGAACCGCTCGACGTGACCGCGATGCAGTTCGTCCCGGTCGAACCGGGCTTGAGGTTCGACGCGGAGAACAGCGCGCCGTTCGCGGCGTCGTTGCTCAGCGAGACCGAGCCCATGGACCAGTTGTTGGCGTCGTCGGAGGACGTCGCGGAGAAGGCCGAGTAGGACGCGGTCGACACCGCGACGCCACCGGCGACGAGTGCGGCCGGGATCACGGCGAGGGTAGCGATGCGGGAGAGGGCGCGGGTCGGGAGGCGCACGGCGGGTCCAATCGGTTCTTGTTCACTCGATTTTCGAGCTAACCAAGACGATACGCCTCGAATTATGAGTGTGTCAACAATCGTGCAAAACGGAATCCGTCTAGAGTGTTCTCGTGCCTGGACTGCCCACGGGGAACCTCGGAGACGACGACCGCTCGCTCGACGACGCGGTGGCGGCGTTCTACGCGGCGCAGGTCGAGCACTCCCACCTGATCCAGCACCTGGCGGTGCTGAACGACCTCAACGCAGTGGACCTCCGCGCGCTGCAGTTCCTCGGCGCGACCGACGAGGACCGGACGCCGAAGGAGCTCGGCGGGTACCTGGAGATGGGCACCGGTGCCGTCACGGCGCTCCTCGACCGGCTGGCCCGGCGGGGGTTCCTCGACCGGGTCCGAAACCCGGACGACCGACGGAGCGTGCGGATCGAGCTCACCGTCGACGGGTTCGCGGTGGTCGGCGCTCTCAGATCGGCCTACCGGCGAGCGCTCAAGCGGTCCCTGCCGCGGGAGAGCGTCGAGGTGTTCATCGCGTTCACCGAGCGCATGGCGGAGGAGTTCCGGGCTCCGATCGCTGACGAGGTCGACGGGTCGGACTGACCCGCCGCCAGCAGGTCAGCTGGCCTGCTTCTTCGCGGAGGTCTTCTTCGCCGGGGCCTTCTTCGCGGGCGCCTTCTTCGCGGGCGCCTTCTTCGCAGGGGTCTTCTTCGCGGGCGCCTTCTCTGCCGTCGCGTCCCCGTCGTCGTCCGCACCAGCGGGACCGGACGACGAGCGTGAGCCGGACGACGAGCGCGACCCCGAGCCTCCAGACCCGGACGAGGACCGGGACGAGGACCGTGACGAACCCGACGAACCGGACCGCTTCTTGTCGACCGAGGCCCGGAGGGCCGCCATCAGGTCGATGACGTCGCCACCCTCGCCGGCGTCGTCCTCGGAGCGCTCACCGAACGTCTCCGCGGTGTCGACGTCGTCACCGGCCTCGAGCTTGGCGTCGATGAGCTGCTGCAGTTCCTCCTGGTAGGAGTCCGTGTAGCGGTCGGGGTCGAAGTCGGCGGACATGCTCTCGACGAGCGACGACGACATCTTCAGCTCGTTCGCGCTGACCTTCACCGAGGCGTCGAGGGACGTGAAGTCCGCGGCCCGGACCTCGTCGCCCCACAGGAGTCCCTGCAGCAGGATGACGTCCTCGTTGACGCGGAGCACCCCGAGCCGGGTCTTCTGCCGGAGGGTGAACTGCACGATCGCCAGCCGGTCGGTCTTCGCGAGCGTCTCGCGGAGCAGCACGTACGCCTTGGGCGACCGGGAGTCCGGTTCGAGGTAGTACGACTTCTCGAACATCATCGGGTCGACCTGCTCGACGGGCACGAACTCGAGGACCTCGATCTCGTGCGACTGCTCCTCGGGCAGCTGCTTGAAGTCGTCGGCGGTGAGGACGACCGTCTTGTCACCGTCGTCGTAGGCGCGCTGGATGTCGGCGTACTCGACCTCGTGGCCGAACTCGCACACACGCTTGTACCGGATGCGGCCCTTGTCCTCGTCGTGGACCTGGTGCAGGGACACGTCGTGGGTCTCGGTCGCCGCGTACACCTTGATGGGCACGTTGACGAGCCCGAACGCGATGGAGCCCTTCCAGATCGACCTCATGGGCACATGATGCCCGGGAGCGCGGCGACAGGCCCTCAGTTCCGGGCGGATCGACAGCCGCGCGCGAAGTCGGAGGGCGTATCGTGCCGCGCATGACGGGGGAACACAGCACAGGGGCCACCGACGCGACTGCTGCGACGGACGACGACCGGATCGACGCTGTGGGCTGGTGGCAGCTCGCCGCCCTGGCGGTCAGCGGAGCCGTCGCACCGGCGGTGTTCTTCGTGCTGCAGCCGGGACCGGTCCCGTGGGTCGCGGTCGTCGTGCTCGGCCTCGCGCTGGCGGTCGCGCTCCCCGCCCTGCAGGTCTGGTCCTGGGCGCGCCGCGGCGGTCGGGCCGCGGTCGCGGCCACGCGGCGGTGGGTCGACGAGGGGCGTGTTCCCCCGGAGGTCCCGGAGGCGGTCTGGCGGCCGCGGGTCCAGCAGTGGACGGCGGACGCGCGGCAGCGACGATCCAGCGGGTGGGTGTTCGTCGGTCTGGCTGCCCTGTGGGCGGTCCTCGCCACGACTGGCACCACCAACGGCTGGGGTGTCGCGGTCGTCTGGGCCGTACTCGGCATCGCCACCCTCGTGCAGGGGCGCGGCGACCGGGTCGGCGCCGAGCACCTCCTGGCCACACCGGTGCGACCGACGTCCTGACCCGTCCTGCACAGCTCCGGCACCAGGACGTCCTGTCCACGGAACCGCCGGTCCTGAGCCACCGTGCCGCCGCGGCGAGCAGCATGGGCCCATGAGCCAGCTCGACAAGCAGGACCCGCGTTCGCAGTACGCCCGGCCGCCGTTCCCGCCGCAGACCCAGCAGGGGTCCGGGCTGGCCAGCGCGATGGACCCGGCGCCCGACCACGGCGAGACGACGTACCTCGGCACGGGGCGGATGCCCGGGTACCGGGTGCTCGTGACCGGTGCCGACTCCGGCATCGGCCGAGCGGCCGCGATCGCGATGGCGAAGGAGGGCGCGGACGTCGCCCTGAACGCCCTGCCCGAGGAGCGCGAGGACCTCGAACAGGTACGCGACGTCGTCGGTGACCTCGGGCGCAAGGCCGTGCTGCTGCCGGGCGACCTGACCGACGAGGCGTTCTGCGACACCCTCGTGCGCGATGCCGTCAGTGAGCTCGGCGGGCTCGACGCGCTGGTGCTCGTGGCCGGGCACCAGCAGGTCCACGAGGACGTCACCGAGCAGTCGACCGAGGACTTCGACCGCACGATGAAGGTCAACCTCTACTCGATGTTCTGGCTGGTCCGGGCGGCCGTGCCGCACATGGCTCCCGGCAGCGCGATCGTCACCACGAGCTCGGTGTCGGCGTACCAACCGCAGGACCGGATGATCGACTACGCCGCCACGAAGTCCGCCATCATCACGTACACGAACGGCCTGGCCCGGCAGCTCGCGGCGAAGGGCATCCGGGCGAACTGCGTCGTGCCCGGTCCGGTGTGGACGCCGCTGCAGCCGATCAGCTACCCCGGCGACGAGATCGCCGCCTACGGCCAGGACACCCCCTTCGGCCGGCCGGCGCAGCCCGTCGAGCTCGGCAGCGCCTACGTCCACCTCGCCGGGCCGGAGTCGTCCTACACGTCCGGCAGCACCCTGACCGTGGCGGGAGCGACCGGGGTCGCGCTGTGAGTCCGGCTGCGCGGAAGGCCACCGTCCTCGTCGGGGACCGCAGGATCGCGCTCACCAACACCGACAAGGTGCTCTACCCCGTCACCGGCACGACCAAGGGTCAGGTGATCGCCTACTACGAGCGGGTGGCGCCGTGGATGATCCCGCACGTCAAGGACCGTCCGGTGACCCGGAAGCGCTGGGCGAACGGCGTGGAGGGCACGGTCTTCTTCGAGAAGAACCTGCCCGACTCGGCGCCCGACTGGGTCCGTCACCACACGATCGCGCACAAGGAGCACGACACCGAGTACCCGATCGTCGACGATCTGCCGACGCTCGTCTGGATGGCGCAGCAGGCGGCGCTCGAGCTGCACGTCCCGCAGTGGCGCTTCGGTCCGCGCGGAGCGCAGCAGCACCCGGACCGGCTCGTGCTCGACCTCGACCCGGGCGAGGGCGTCGGGCTACCGGAGTGCGTCGAGGTGGCGCTCGCCGCGCGCGAGATCCTGCACGGCATGGGCCTCGACCCGTACCCGGTGACCTCCGGCTCGAAGGGCATCCACCTGTACGCGGCACTCGACGGGCGTGCCACCACCGCGCAGGTGTCCGACGTCGCCCACGAGCTCGCCAGGGCGTTGGAGCAGGACCTGCCCGACCTGGTGCTGTCCTCGATGAGCCGCGCCGAGCGACGGGGCAAGGTCTTCGTCGACTGGTCGCAGAACAACGGCAACAAGACGACGATCGCGCCGTACTCGCTGCGCGGCCGTGACCGGCCGACCGTCGCGGCGCCGCGGACCTGGCAGGAGCTCGAGGAACGCGGGTTCGCCCAGCTGGAGCTCGAGGAGGTCCTCGACCGTCTGGAGGCACACGGCGACCTCCTGCACCCGGTCGCCTCCGCCTCGCTGGCGGTGGGCAGGATCGACCACGGCCACTGGGACAGCGACCGGACCCAGCGGGCGAACGAGGCCGAGCAGCCGGCTCGCGACCGCCTCGCGGTCTACCGCGCGAAGCGCGACGCGACGAAGACGCCGGAGCCGGTGCCCGAGGGGGCACCGACCGTGCGGAGGGACGGCACCCCGACCTTCGTGATCCAGGAGCACCACGCCACCCGCGACCACTACGACTTCCGGCTCGAGCACGACGGCGTGCTCGTGAGCTGGGCGCTCCCGAAGGGCGAGCCGACCGACCCCGGGAAGAACCACCTCGCCGTGCAGACGGAGGACCACCCGCTCGAGTACGGCTCGTTCGAGGGGACGATCCCGCAGGCCGAGTACGGCGGGGGCACCGTCACGATCTGGGACGACGGCACCTACGAGCTCGAGAAGTGGCGCGAGGGGGAAGAGGTCATCGTCACGCTGCACGGCCGCGCGAACGGTGTCCGGCGGCTGGCGCTCCTGCACACCCGTGGGCGTGGTCGTGGCCGCGGTGGGGGGAGTGGCGGCGACGAGAAGAACTGGCTCATCCACCGCACGAAGGACCAGCCCGACCAGAGCGCCGACGGCGGTGGTGGTGCGGACGGGGGTCGTGCCTCCCGACCGGCGACGACGACCACAGCGGAGCGACGGCGGATCGGGCGAGCGGCACCCTCGGCGACGCCACCAGGCGAGCGGCGGGCCATGCTCGCGAGCCCCGTCCAGGGCGAGCCGCACCTCGATCCCTCGGTCTGGGCGTTCGAGATGAAGTGGGACGGTGTCCGCGCCCTGGCCACCGTGCGCGACGGTCGGGTCACCCTGCGGAGCCGGAACGACAACGACCTGACCGCGCAGTACCCGGAGCTGCAGGAGCTGGGTGAGCGGGCCGGGGTGGACGGGGTCTTCGACGGCGAGGTCGTGGCGCTGGACGAGCGCGGGCGGCCGTCGTTCGGCCTGCTGCAGGACCGCATGGGGCTGACCGGGACACGTGACGTCGAGGCTGCACGTCGCCGGACGCCCGTGCGCCTGCTGCTCTTCGACGTGCTCGAGGCCGACGGACACGACCTGACCCGGCTCGGCTACGACGCCCGGCGCGAGGCGCTCCTGACGGTCGTCGAACCGGGCGGCGCGATCGAGGTGCCTCCCGCGGTGGACGGCGACCTGGATCACGCCGTGTCGCAGTCACGCGACCGCGGGCTCGAGGGCGTCGTGGCGAAGAAGCGCTCGTCACGGTACGCCGAGGGTCGCCGGTCCGAGGCATGGGTGAAGATCAAGCACCACGTCACGCAGGAGGTCGTGGTCGGCGGGTGGCGGCCCGGCAGGGGGCGGCGCGCCGGTGGCGTCGGATCGTTGCTGTTGGGGATCCCCGGGCCGGACGGACTCGAGTACGTCGGCAGGGTCGGGACGGGCTTCAGCGACCGGGACCTCGACGACATCGGTGCCGTCCTCGGCAGGAGCGAGCGGAAGACCTCGCCGTTCGTCGACGTGCCGCGGCCGGACGCTCGCGATGCGCACTGGGTGACACCGCGGCGGGTGGGCGAGGTCGTGTTCGCCGAGTGGACCACGGACGGCCGGCTCCGGCAGCCGTCCTGGCGCGGGTGGCGGCCGGACAAGGGGCCGGAAGACGTCGTCCGCGAGTCCTGACCGGGCTGCTGGCGCCACACCCCTCGTGCGGAAGCGACTCGTGAGGAGGCGGCCCGTGCGCCGGATCAGGGGACGCACGGGCCGCCGCCGGTGCACCGTGCTCGGCGATCAGGGGGTGACCGACCACGGCGCGTCCAGGGCCCGGGACACCCACGGCCCGGGCTTCCGGAACCCCCACGGTTCCGGGACCCACTGGTGTGACGAGTCGACTCCGTGATTCATCACGCTGGAGCCCGAACTCTCCTTGCGAGCCGTCGCGGAGACGACGAGACCGTCCGGGAGCCCAGCTCCCGGACGGTCTCCGGTGTCGGTCGATCGGGCCGGTCAGGCCGCCGGAGCCGGGCCGTCCGCCGGCTTCGCGGTGTCGGCAGCGGGCAGGTCCTCGTCGATCAGGTCCTCCTGCTCGGGCAGGTCGACCTCGGCGGCTGCCGCCTTGGCGTCGTCGATGGACTCCTGCGAGCGCCGGAGGAGGTCGTCGTCTGCTGCGTGATCCGTCATGCGGTCGACGCTACGCGGGCGCGCCTGTGCCCGCGTCGGACCGGGGGACCGGCGGTGCGACCGACGGAGCGGTGACGTCGAAGTCGACCGCCGAGGTCGGCGCCGGCGTGGTCGGCATCGCCGGAGCAGCGGGCTCGTCGACCGCGTCCGCGGCGTCCAGCACGGCCCGGGTGGCCGCCGCAGCGGTCCGGAGCGCATCCGACAGGGGCATCGCGCGGTGTGCGGCCGTCCGGACCTCGACACCCCACGGTTCCTCGTGACCGAGGCTCCGGAGCACGCGGACCAGACCGGGCAGGTCCCAGGCACCCGACCCCGGCAGGTGCCGCGCGGTGCGGGACTCCTCGGCGAGAGTGAGTCCGGACGGGGTGTGCAGCAGCCCGTCGCTGAGCTCCACCGCGGCGAGCACCCCGGGAGCGACCCCCTGCGCGATCGACGCCAGGGTGGATCCGCCGCGGAGCGTGTGCATCGCGTCGAGCAGGAGGCCGGCGTTCGGGTGACCGGCCGCGGCGACGAAACGGGACGCCCGCTCGACGGTGGGCAGGTTCGACCAGGGCTCCGGTTCGAGGACGAGTCGCGCTCCGACCTTCTCGGCCTGCGCGGCGAGGTCGGTGAAGTCCGCAGCCATCGCCGCCGGTGTCACCGGGTGGACGCCGGTGTCGGCGCGGACGACGACCTGCCAGACGCCGAGGGTCGCGGCAGCCTCGAGCACGACCCCGCGGTCGGCCTCGTCGTCGGTCGAGCGGTCGACGTGGGTCCACCAGCGGTCGAGCGGGCCGAGCTGCACCCAGACGATGCCGGCCCGGTCGAGGACGCGGCGCAGTGCCGTGAACCCCGTCGTCGCGCGGACCTCGTGGAGGTCGTCGAGCGACAGTGACAGGCCGGAGAACCCGGCATCCCCGACGGCTCGGACCCGGTCGGCGATCGGTTCGTCGCCCGCCCAGGTCCAGGACGTCGCGAGCAGATCGTGTTCCTGCACGGCGCACCTCCTCGGTCGGGACACACACCCGTCCCCGGCGCGCTCGGCGTCGAGCACGCTCGCGGTGTCCCGTGGTCTGACGTCGATGGTCCCCCGACGTCAGGGACTGTCTACGCCGCGCGGCTGCGGGCCCTCCCAGCGGCGTGTGGTCGAAGCCGGTCCGGCACCGGTGACCGGGGGCGTCAGACGATCCGGGTCGTCACCGTCCCGACACCGGCGACGGCGCCCGTGACGACCTGACCGCGCTGCAGCGGCCCGACGCCGTCCGGGGTCCCGGTGAACAGCAGGTCCCCCGGCGCGAGGGTGACCCAGCGCGACAGCTCGGCGATCGTCTCGGCGACGGACCAGATCTGGTCCGCCAGGTCGCCCGCCTGTCGGAGTGCGCCGTCCACCCGGAGCTCGATCGAGCCCGCGGTCGGGTCGATGCCCGCGCACGGGACGATCGCGCCGACCGGGGCGGAGGCGTCGAAGCCCTTCGCGAGGTCCCACGGACGGCCGAGCCGCTTCGCCTCGGCCTGCAGGTCGCGGCGGGTGAGGTCGATCCCGACGCCGTAGCCCCACACCAGGTCGAGTGCGTCGGACACGGCGACGTCCGAGCCCCCACGGCCGAGCGCGACGACGAGCTCGACCTCGTGCTCGAGCCGGTCCGTGCCCGGCGGGTACGGGGTGTCCGCGCCGTCGGTGACGAGCGCGCTCGCCGGCTTCGAGAAGAAGAACGGCGGCTCGCGGTCCGGGTCGTGCCCCATCTCGCGCGCGTGCGCCGCGTAGTTGCGGCCGACGCAGTACACGCGACGGACGGGGAACCGGCCGCCCGACGCGGTCGGCAGCGTGGGCTGGCCCGGGGCGGGGATGACGAGGTCCTGCACGTGCCCAGCCTGGCACGTCAGCCCTCGGTGCTCGCGGTCTCGTGCTCCAGCCCACGGCGACGGGCGCGCTCCTGTCGCTCCCGCCACTCCTGCCGGAGGTCCTCGATCAGCTCGGCCTCGTTCTGCTCGACCATGAGCGGGCCGTAGTGCGGATGCGCGCAGAGCGACCGGTAGATGCGCTCCATCATGTCCAGGCGTCGTTTGAACAGGTCGTCGGGTTCGTCGGTGATCATCAGGATCGTCCTCCGTCTCGGTCACGTGCTCGCTCGGGGTGGAGACGCCGACGTTCGGCACGTTGGACGGCCCACACGACCCACTCGTCGTCCTCGGTGACCCACGAGCGGGTCGTCAGCGCGTGCGTCATGAGTGCTGCCGCGTCGTGGTCGTCCGGGTCTCGTGAGAGCGCCCGCTCCACCACCCACGTCCAACGCTGCCACCACAGGTCCCGGTGCACCGAGAACTCGGTATTCCGCCGCATCCGCCGCCCCTCGAGCACGGTCACGACCACACTCGCGGCGGCCACCGCCGCCCCGACCAGCGCGACCACCGCGCTCACCCATCCGACGTCCATGCCCCGAGCCTCACAGCACAGGACCGGCCACGCGGCGGGCGTGACCGGTCCTGTGGACGGTGCGCAGTGCCTCCAGGCTGTGCAGGAGGAGCGTGCAGGAGGCGCCGGGTGACGGGCTAGGTCAGTTGCCGGGGGCAGCGCCCTCCGTCTCGCCGGCGCCCGGGTCGCCCCCGGTCCCGCCGTCGGTCGGCTCGTCCTGCGGCCAGCCCCGGAACTCCCAGCCCGACAGCGACGGGTGGTCCTCGCCCCTGGTGTAGGCGAAGGTCCGTGCAGCGTCCCGCGCCTCGGTGAGCTTCGCGAGCAGGTCGGCGTGCGCGTCGGCGTCGACCCGTGTCAGGGCGTCGTGCGCCAGCGAGAAGCGGTCCATGTCGTTGAGCATGAGCATGTCGAACGGCGACGTGGTCGTGCCCTGTTCGAGGAAGCCGTGCACGTGCAGGTCGTCGTGACCGTGTCGGCGGTACGTCAGCTGGTGCACGAGCGACGGGTAGCCGTGGAAGGCGAACACCGTCGGGGTGCCCGGCAGGAAGACCTCGTCGTAGCGCTCGTCGCTGACCGGGTGCTCGTGCTTCCGCGGATCGCCGAGGGACAGCAGGTCCACGACGTTGACGAAGCGCACCCCGACCTCGGGAGCGTGCTTGCGGATGATGTCCGCCGCGGCCATCGCCTCGACCGTCGGGACGTCACCGGCGCTCGCGAGCAGCACGTCCGCACGACCGACGGTCTGCTCGGTCCCGGCCCAGTCCCAGACGCCCAGACCCGCAGCCGCGTGCGCGACGGCGTCCTCGATCGACAGGAACACCGGCTCCGGGTGCTTCCCCGCGACGATCACCTCGATGCGGTCGGTCGTCTCGAAGGCGTGCGCGGCGACGGCGAGCAGCGTGTTCGCGTCCGCCGGCAGCTTGATGCGGACGAGGTCCTGCTGCTTCGAAGCGACGACGTCGAGGAAGCCCGGGTCCTGGTGCGAGAAGCCGTTGTGGTCCTGCCGCCACACGTGCGACGACAGCAGGATCGACAGGTTCGAGACCGGCGCGCGCCAGTCGATGTCCGTCGACGACTCGAGCCACTTCGCGTACTGGCCGACCATCGAGTCGATGATGTGCGCGAACGCCTCGTAGGTGTTCAGGAGGCCGTGGCGCCCGCTCAGCACGTAGCCCTCGAGGAGCCCCTCGAGCAGGTGCTCGGACAGGACCTCGATCACGCGGCCGCGGGCACCGAGGTGCTCGTCGCCTGCGGCGCGACGCGCCCGCCAGACCCTCGAGGTGACGTCGAAGACCGCGTCGAGCTTGTTCGAGATCGTCTCGTCCGGGCCGAACAGGCGGAAGGACGATCCGTTCCGCGACGTCAGCTCCGCGAGCCACGGTCCGAGGGTCGCCGTCGAGCTGGCGTCCTCGCCGACGGGCACGGCGTACGGCTCGAGCGGCGGCCGGTCGAGCGCGGTGCGGATGCGGCCGCCGTTCGCGTGCGGGGTGGCGCTCATGCGGAGGTCGCCCTGCGGACGGATGGTCGTCAGGATGCCGGTCGGCTGGCCGTCGGCGTCGAAGAGCTCGTCCGGACGGTAGCTCCGCATCCACTCCTCGAGCTGCTCGCGGTGCCCGGCGTCCTCGCGGACCGCCGGCAGCGGGACCTGGTGCGCGCGGAACGTGCCCTCGACGCGCTCGCCGTCGACCTCCTGCGGGCCGGTCCAGCCCTTCGGGGTACGGAGCACGATCATCGGCCAGCGCGGACGCAGGTCGGCTGCGCCTGCCGGCTGTCCGGCTGCGGCTCGCTGCGCCTGTGCGCGCGCCGCGGCCTGGATGTCGTCGATGCTCGCGAGGGCACGGCGGAGGGCGCCGTCGAACAGGGCGTGCACCGCGAACGGGTCGTGGTCGACCCGAGCGGAGTCGACGACGATCGGGTCGTAGCCGAGGCCGCGGAAGTAGGCGGTGAGGTCCTCGTCCGGGATGCGCGCGAGGATCGTCGGGTTCGCGATCTTCCAGCCGTTGAGGTTGAGGATGGGCAGCACGGCACCGTCGGACACCGGGTCGAGGAACGTGTGCGCCTGCCACGACCCGGACAGCGGCCCGGTCTCCGCCTCACCGTCGCCGACGACGCAGGCCACGACGAGGTCGGGGTTGTCGAGCGCCGCACCGTAGGCGTGCGCGAGGGAGTACCCGAGCTCGCCGCCCTCGTGGATCGATCCGGGGGTCTCCGGCGCCGCGTGCGACGGGATGCCGCCGGGGAAGGAGAACTGCCGGAAGAACTTCCGCAGGCCCTCTGGGTCGGGCGTGATGTCCGGGTACAGCTCGCTCCAGGTCCCCTCGAGCCAGGCGTTGGCGTTCATCGCGGGACCGCCGTGCCCGGGACCGCACACGTAGAGCAGGTCGCGGTCGGTCTCGGCGATGAGCGCGTTGCAGTGCGCGTAGACGAGGTTGAGCGCGGGGGAGGTGCCCCAGTGCCCGAGCAGGCGCGGCTTGACGTCGTCCGGGTCGATGGGTCGGGTGAGCAGCGGGTTGTCGAGGAGGTAGATCTGCCCGACGGTCAGGTAGTTCGCGGCACGCCACCAGGCGTCGATCGCCCGGATCCGGTCGGTGCTCGGGATGTGTGCGGGGGCCATGCCCACACGCTACGGAGCAGGGGACAGGACCTCCCCAGGAACTCCGTCCAATCCGATCCGGCGAGGGTCCCGAATCCCTTGCATCAGCCGGGAAACACCCGGAGCGCTCACCAGCCGCAGGTAGCTGGTTCTCCACCCCTGTTCGGGGTGTGTTCGGCGCGCACTCAGGGAATCGCGCCG
>NZ_JBIUZP010000006.1:0-121255 GCF_044745105.1 Curtobacterium sp. NPDC087080
CCGTTCCGTGGTGGTGATGACCGTCGTCCGCAGCGTGACGGTGACGAGCGTCGTCCGTTCCGTGGTGGTGATGACCGTCGTCCGCAGCGTGACGGTGACGAGCGTCGTCCGTTCCGTGGTGGTGATGACCGTCGTCCGCAGCGTGACGGTGACGAGCGTCGTCCGTTCCGTGGTGGTGATGACCGTCGTCCGCAGCGTGACGGTGACGAGCGTCGTCCGTTCCGTGGTGGTGATGACCGTCGTCCGCAGCGTGACGGTGACGAGCGTCGTCCGTTCCGTGGTGGTGATGACCGTCGTCCGCAGCGTGACGGCGCAGACCGCCGTCCGTTCCGTGGTGGCGACGACCGCCCCCGGAGTGACGACGACCGCGGCGACCGCTCCCGCTTCGGTGACGGCTCCCGGCACGCCGGCGCTCGCTTCGGCGAGGCCGCCCGCGACGACTGGGAGGACCGGGACCCGTACGGCACCCGCTCCGTCCGTCCGCGCCACGACGACCCGGAGATCGACGAGAGCGTCTCGGCGCGCGACCTCGACCCGGCAGCCCGCGCAGAGCTCAAGACGCTCAGCAAGGACAACGCGGACTGGGTCGCGAAGCACCTCGTCATGGCGGCGCTGCTCGTCGACGAGGACCCGGAGACGGCGAACCTCCACGCCCTGAGCGCCGCTCGTCGTGCCGGCCGTGTCGCGGTGGTCCGGGAGACCGCGGCCATCACCGCGTACCGCACGGGCGACTTCGCGACGGCGCTCCGCGAACTGCGCACGTACCGTCGCATCTCCGGCAAGAACGACCAGTTGCCGATGATGGTCGACTGCGAGCGGGGTCTCGGCCGCCCGGAGCGCGCGCTCGAGCTCGGCCGGTCGATCGACCGTGCTGCGCTGGACACCGCGGTGCAGGTGGAGCTGGCGATCGCGATGTCCGGCGCACGGATCGACCTGGGCAACCCGACGGCGGCGCTCGGTGAGCTCGAGATCCCCCAGCTCGACCCGACGACGGCGTACAGCTGGTCGCCGGCCCTCTACAGTGCTTACGCGGCCACGCTCGAGGAGCTCGGCCGCCAGGACGAGGCCGACGAGTGGTGGGCGCGGGTCGACCGGGCCGCCGCCGCCCTGGCCGAGATCGCCGACGAGAACGCATGGGAGACTGTCGATGTGGTCGAGGAAGAAGTCGAAGGACACGACGAGCGCGACGCCGTCGGCGGTGACGAGTCCGTCGCCGGGGACGAGCACGGAGCCGGAGCGCTCGACGACACCGACCAGCTCGGCGACGACGTCGACCCCGACGACGACCTCGGCGAGATCGACGACGACAACCCCCGCGACGTCGACGGCTCAGCAGCCGACTGACGTCCCGAAGCCGCCGACGGACGGTGTGGACGTCGTCCTCACCGACCTCGACGGCGTCGTGTACCGCGGGCGGAACGCGATCCCGCACGCGGTCGAGGCGCTCACGCGCGCGTCGCTGACGGTTCGGGTCGGGTACATCACGAACAACGCCTCCCGCCGTCCGTCCGACGTCGCCGAACACCTGCAGGGCTACGGGCTCGGGGTCTCGGCGGACGACGTCGTGACGTCGTCGCAAGCGGGTGTCCGTCTGCTCGAGACGCTGGTGCCGGCCGGGTCCACCGTGCTGGTCACCGGCGGCCTCGGGCTGACGAGCATCGTCGAGCAGGCGGGCTTCACGGTGACGACGAGCGCCGACGACGCTCCGGCAGCGGTCATCCAGGGGTTCTCGCCGGACCTCGGGTGGACGCACCTGGCCGAGGCCTCGTTCGCCCTCGCCGACCCGGACGTGCCGTGGGTCGCGACGAACATGGACTGGTCGATCCCGGTCGAGCGTGGGATCGCGCCCGGGAACGGCACGCTCGTCTCCGCCGTGCACCAGGCCGTCGGGCGGATGCCGGTGGTGGCCGGCAAGCCGGAACGGCCGATCTTCGACGCCGCGATCGCCCGGTTCGGCGGCGAGCACCCGCTGTTCATCGGTGACCGCCTCGACACCGACATCAAGGGCGCGAACGACGCGGGCATCCCGAGCGTGCTCGTGCTGACGGGGATCGACCAGGCGAAGCAGGTGCTCGCGGCGGACCAGCGCTCGCGACCGACCTACGTCCTGCAGGACCTCCGCGGCCTGTCCGAGCCGTACCCGGTGACGGTGCGGCGTCAGGACGCGGACGGCACCCGGTACGTGTCGGTCGGGGACGCAACGGTGGCGATGCACGGGCACGTCGTCCGGGTGCTCGACAGCGGCGCGCCGATCGACCGGCTCCGGGCGGGTGCGGCGCTCATCTGGGAGTCCGGGCTGGCGATCTACGGCCTCGACGTCGACCCGAAGCTGTACGGCGGCGAGTAGCGTGACCGACGTGCCCCACCCGCAGCAGCAGCCCGAGCCGCAGCAGCGCGAGCACCCGACGCCGCAGCCGCGCGAGCACCCGACGCCGCAGCCCGAGCCGCAGCAGGCGGACGACTTCGCGGCCCGCACGGCGGCAGCCGAGGCCCTGCCCCTGCCCGAGCGAGCCGACGCCTTCGCCGCGCTGCACGACGACCTGCGCACCCGGCTCGAGAGCGGTCAGGCGCCGCAGGGACACAGCTCGGGTCGCGCTGCCGGTGCCTCGCAGGTGTGGGGGAGCGCACGCGGCGACGGCGGCACCGGTGGCTGAGCACGACGAGCACCGACCGGTCCGCCTGGACGCGCTGCTCGCCGCCCGCGGGCTCGTGCGCTCACGGACCGCCGCGGCGAAGCTGGTCCTGGCCGGCCGCGTGTCGGTGGACGGGACGGCCGTCGTGAAGCCCTCGGCCCCGGTCGCCCCGGACGCCGAGCTCGTCGTCGACGCCGAGGACGAGTGGGTGTCGCGTGCGGCCCGGAAGCTCGTGCGTGCCCTCGAGGTCTTCGACGTCGACCCGAGCGGGCGCGTGGTGCTCGACGTGGGCGCCAGCACCGGAGGGTTCACGCAGGTGCTGCTCCACCACGGTGCTGCCCGCGTGGTCGCCCTCGACGTCGGGCACGGCCAGCTCGACCCGGTGATCGCGATCGACGAGCGGGTCCGTGTCGTCGAGGGGTGCAACGCCCGCGACCTCACCCCCGACACCTACACGGCACTCGACGACGCAGCGCCCCGCACGAGCCTGGTCGTCGGCGACCTCTCCTTCATCTCCCTGCGCATCGTCCTGCCCGTGCTGGCGGACGCCGTGCCCGCCGACGACTTCGTGCTGCTCGTGAAGCCGCAGTTCGAGGTCGGCCGGGGCGGCGTGCGCGAGGGCATCGTGCGCGACGCCGCGCTCCGGAACGACGCGCTCATGAACGTGCTCTGGTCGGCGTGGGACGCGGGCCTCGGAACGGTCGGACTCGCCGCCTCGCCGATCGTCGGAACGCACGGCAACCACGAGTACCTCGCGCACTTCCAGCGTCGTGTCGGGGGTGATCCGGCAGGATGGGGGAACCCGACAGCGTGGATCGATCGGGCCACCGAACTCACGGAAGGGGCTGCATGAGCGACGACGACCGGCACATCCTGCTCGTCTCCCACACGGGGCGACAGGATTCCATCGACGCCGCCGTCGAGGTCTGCGACCTGCTCCACGCCGCCGGACTCACCCCGGTGATGCCGTTCGACGAGTACGCCGACGTCCGGCGGGCCGAGGCGTCCGTCGGCCAGGTCGACATCCTGGGCGTCGACGTCCAGGCCGACCAGCTCGAGATCGTCATCGTCCTCGGCGGCGACGGCACGATCCTCCGCGCCGCCGAGCTGGTGCGCGGGACGGGCGCCCCGATCGTCGGCGTCAACCTGGGACACGTCGGGTTCCTCGCCGAGAGCGAGCGCGACGGGCTGCGCGCCACGGTCGAGCGTGCCCTGACGGGCGACTACAAGGTCGAGGAGCGCGTGACGCTCCAGGTCGACGTGGTCGTCGGGCACGAGGTCGTCTACTCGTCGTGGGCCCTGAACGAGGCCACGATCGAGAAGGCCTCGCGCGAGCGCATGCTCGAGGTCGTGACCGAGGTCGACGGCCGTCCGCTGTCGTCGTTCGGCTGCGACGGCGTCGTCGTTGCCACCCCGACCGGGTCCACGGCCTACTCGTTCTCCGGCGGCGGCCCGATCGTCTGGCCGGACGTCGACGCCCTGCTCATGGTGCCGCTCAGCGCGCACGCCCTGTTCTCGCGGCCGATCGTCGTCGGGCCGGACTGCACGCTCGCGATCGAGGTCCTCCGACGCACGAGCGGCGTCGGTGTCCTGTGGTGCGACGGCCGTCGGACCCACGACCTGCCGCCGGGGGCCCGGGTCGAGGTCCGTCGTTCCCAGGACCCCGTCCGGGTCGCACGGCTGAAGGACGCACCCTTCACCGACCGTCTGGTCGCCAAGTTCCAGTTGCCCGTCGCGGGGTGGCGCGGCCCGGCGACCGAGGACGACGCATGATCGAGGAGATCGTCATCTCCGACCTCGGCGTCATCGGCGAGACCACGCTCGAGCTCGGGCCCGGCTTCACCGTCGTCACCGGCGAGACCGGGGCCGGCAAGACCATGATCGTGACGGCGCTCGGGCTGCTGCTCGGTGCCCGGGCGGACGCCGGCTCGGTGCGCCGGGGTGCGTCGAGCGCGGTGGTCGAGGGACGTTGGCACGTGCCGGACCACGCCGCCGTCGCCGAGCGTGTCGAGGACGCTGGCGGGACCGTCGAGGACGGCGAGCTGATCCTCACCCGCACGGTCTCCGCCGAGGGCCGCAGCCGGGCGACGGTCGGTGGTCGCAGTGCGCCGGTCGCGGTGCTCGGCGAGCTCGCCGACCAGCTGGTGACCGTGCACGGGCAGTCGGACCAGATCCGCCTGACGTCGGCCTCGGCGCAGCGCGCAGCCCTCGACGGCTTCGGCGGCAAGGGGGTGCAGCGAGCACTGGACGCCTACGTCGCCGCCTACGACACCTGGCAGGCACACACCGGCGAGCTGGAGACGCTCGTGCGCGACCGCGACGACCGGGTCGCCGAGGCCGAGCGGATCCGTGCGGCGTCGGACGAGATCGAGTCGGTCGACCCGCAGCCCGGCGAGGACGTCGAGCTCGCCGAGCGCGCCGAACGCCTCGGCAACCTCGAGGAGCTCCGGCTGGCCGCCGGCACCGCCCACGAGGCCCTGTCGAGCGAGTCCCTCGACGGCGTCGCCGACGTGGTCGGCCTGGTCGAGGCAGCACGTCGGGCCGTCGAGCGCGTCGCCGGGTCGGACCCGGCCCTGCAGCCCGTGCTCGAGCAGCTGACCGAACTCGGGATCCAGGCGTCGGATGCGTCCGCCGGCCTGTCCAGCTACCTCGGCTCGCTCGAGCCCGACGCCGGCCACGACCTCGAGCTCGTCAACGAGCGTCGGGCACTGCTGGCCGGCCTGACGCGCAAGTACGGCGAGACCGTCGACGACGTGATCGCCTACGGCCAGCGGGCGAGCGACCGGCTCCTGGAGCTCGACGGCGACGACGACCGCATCGTCGCCCTGCAGCAGGCGGTCGAGCAGGACGAACAGGCCCTCGCACAGGCGGCCGCAGCGCTCACGGCGGCCCGGACCAAGGCGGCCGGCGACCTGGCGAAGCGTGTCACCGCCGAGCTGCGGACGCTGGCGATGGCCGGAGCGACGCTCGTCGTCGAGGTCACCGACGGCGGCGAGTACCGTCGGCACGGGCGTGACCAGGTCGCGATCCTGCTGCAGCCGCACTCCGGCACCGACCCGCGCCCGATCGGCAAGGGCGCGTCCGGTGGTGAGCTGTCCCGCGTGATGCTCGCGATCGAGGTGGTCATGGCGGGCAGCACGACCGTGCCGACCTTCGTCTTCGACGAGGTCGACGCCGGCGTCGGCGGCGCGGCGGCGATCGAGATCGGGCGGCGGCTCGCGAAGCTCGCCGAACGCACGCAGGTCATCGTCGTCACGCACCTCGCACAGGTCGCCGCCTTCGCGAACAACCACCTCAACGTCGTCAAGGACGCCAGCGGCGCCGTGACCTCGTCGAGCGTGCGGCGGCTCGAGGGCGAGGACCGGCTCCAGGAGATGGCGCGCCTGCTCTCCGGCTTGGGCGACAGCGCGAGTGGCATCGAGCACGCACGAGAGCTCCTCGACGTCGCTGGCCAGCGCGCCTAGCCGAGGGTCCGGCCTGGAGGCTCGTCCCACCCCGTCCCTCCGCTCGCGTCCGCAACACGCAACGAAGGCGGCTCCTCGCAGCGGTACAACGCTGCGCTCCGTCGCCGACGTTGCGTTTCGCGGAAACGAGGGACGGCGCGGAAACGGGGGACGGCGCGGGGACGGCGGGGGTGACCGACCGGCGGGCGCAACGCCCGCGGCCAACGCGGGTCGCGCCTCCCGGCAGTTCTGACGTACGATGGAACCCCGTGGCGGACACTCTCAGCGGCGGAACCAATTCTTCGACCTCGACCCCGAAGGTCACGAAGCAGATCTTCGTGACCGGCGGGGTCGTCTCGTCCCTCGGCAAGGGCCTGACGGCGGCCAGCCTCGGCAACCTGCTCACGGCGCGCGGCCTCAAGGTCGTCATGCAGAAGCTCGACCCGTACCTCAACGTGGACCCGGGCACCATGAACCCGTTCCAGCACGGCGAGGTCTTCGTGACCGACGACGGCGCCGAGACGGACCTCGACATCGGGCACTACGAGCGCTTCCTCGACATCAACCTGTCGCAGGCGGCGAACGTCACGACCGGCCAGGTCTACTCGACCGTGATCGCCAAGGAGCGTCGCGGCGAGTACCTCGGCGACACGGTCCAGGTCATCCCGCACATCACCGACGAGATCAAGCGTCGGATGCGCGAGCAGGCCGAGAACGACCCGCAGCCCGACGTGATCATCACCGAGGTCGGCGGCACGGTCGGCGACATCGAGTCGCAGCCCTTCATCGAGTCCGCGCGCCAGGTCCGTCACGAGCTCGGCCGCAACAACGTGTTCTTCGTGCACGTGTCGCTCGTGCCGTTCATGAGCGCCTCGGGTGAGCAGAAGACCAAGCCGACGCAGCACTCCGTCGCCGCGCTCCGCTCGATCGGCATCCAGCCGGACGCCCTCGTGCTCCGCTCGGACCGCCCGGTGTCGGAGTCGAACAAGCGCAAGATCGCCCTGATGTGCGACGTGGACGAGGACGCCGTGGTGAACGCGGTGGACGTCCCCTCGATCTACGACCTCCCGACGCTGCTGCACGACCAGGGCCTCGACCAGGTCATCATCGACGCGCTGAAGCTCGACGCGCACGACGTCGACTGGTCCGCGTGGAACCCCGTCCTCGACGCGGTGCACGAGCCGAAGAAGCACGTCACCATCGCGCTCGTCGGCAAGTACATCGACCTGCCGGACGCCTACCTGTCCGTCACCGAGGCCCTCCGCGCGGGCGGCTTCGCCCACAACGCGAAGGTCACGCTGAAGTGGGTCGTGTCCGACGACTGCACGACGCCCGAGGGCGCCGCGAAGCAGCTCGGCGACGTCGACGGCATCTGCGTGCCCGGCGGGTTCGGCGTGCGCGGCATCGAGGGCAAGCTCGGCGCGCTTCGCTTCGCGCGTGAGCAGGGCATCCCGACGCTCGGCCTGTGCCTCGGCCTGCAGTGCATGGTCATCGAGTACGCCCGCCACGAGGCCGGCCTGACCGACGCGTCGAGCACCGAGTTCGACCCGGAGACCTCGACGCCGGTCATCGCGACCATGGCGGAGCAGGTCGACATCATCGCCGGTGGCGACATGGGCGGCACGATGCGCCTCGGCCTCTACCCGGCGACGTTCACGCAGGGGTCGCTCGCAGCGTCGCTCTACGGGGCGCCCGAAGCGAGCGAGCGCCACCGTCACCGCTACGAGGTGAACAACACGTACCGCCAGCAGATCGCGGACGCCGGCCTGGTGTTCTCGGGCACCTCGCCCGACGGCACCCTGGTCGAGTACGTCGAGCTGCCGCGCGACGTGCACCCGTTCTACATCGCCACGCAGGCGCACCCGGAGCTGCGCTCGCGTCCGACCAACGCGCACCCGTTGTTCGCCGGGCTGGTGGACGCGGCGATCGCGCGGCACGAGGCGTCCAGCCTGTTCGACCCGGCCGAGGAGTCGGCGGAGGTCGTCGCGTAACGCGACCGGACGGCTGACGGGAGGCGCGGTGCCAGCTGGCACCGCGCCTCCCGTCCGTCCCGGGGAGGGCTGACGGGGGTGCGTGCCAGGATGGGCTGGTGACTGACGCTGACGCTCCGATCGCCGACGAACACGCCTCGTACGAGGTCACCGACTCCACCGTCGTGTACGAGGGTGCCGTCTGGGACGTCCGCCGTGACCACGTCGACTACGACGGACACGACATGGTGCGTGAGTACATCGACCACACCGGAGCCGTCGCCGTGTTCGCGGAGGACGACGAGGGCCGCGTCCTCGTCATCCAGCAGTACCGGCACCCGGTGCAGCTGCGCGACTGGGAGCTGCCGGCCGGCCTGCTCGACCACGAGGGCGAGGACCACCTGACCGCCGCGCAGCGGGAGCTCGGCGAAGAGGCCGACCTCGAGGCGGAGCACTGGGAGCCCCTCGTCCGGTACAACACGTCGTCCGGCGGCAGCGACGAGTTCATCCAGGTCTACCGGGCCCGCGGGGTCCGCGCGACGGCCTCGGCGTTCGAGCGTGAGGCCGAGGAAGCCGACATCGTGACGCGGTGGGTGCCGCGTGCCGAGCTCGTCGAGGGCATCCTGGCCGGCCGCCTGCAGAACTCGGCGCTCGTCGTCGCGACCCTCGCGGTCGACGCGATCGAGCGCGGCGCGAGCGAGCGGGGTGCGGGCAAGCGGAGCACGACGGCGTGACCGCCGACAGCGGGCTCGGTGCCCTGCTGCGGGACGGGCACTGGACGCACGAGCCCGTCGCCGTCGAACCCGTCGTCGACCGCGCCGCACTGCTCGTGACCGCGGAGGAGGGCAGCGACGCCTGGCGGACGACCTCGTACGGGTTCGTCCACGACTCGGAGCACGCGCTCCTCCGACCCACCGACCGCGCGTTCGCCGTGGAGGTCTCGTTCGTCCTGAACTTCGCGGAACAGTTCGACCAGGCCGGGGTGTTCCTGCGGGTCGACGAGCAGGAGTGGGTGAAAGCGGGCGTGGAGTTCTCCGACGGGCTGCCGCAGGTCGGAGCCGTCGTGACGCACGGGACGTCCGACTGGTCCGTCGCGCCCGTGCCGTCCTGGACCGGGCGGGTCGTGACGGTCCGGGCGAGCCGGTCCGGTGACGCCGTGACGATCCGGGCCTGGGCCGACGGCGAGGAGCCTCGGCTGGTGCGGGTCGCGCACCTCGACGCGGACGCCGTCGTGTCAGCCGGCCTGTTCTGCGCCGCACCCACCCGGGCCGGGCTCACGGTGACCTTCACCGCCTGCCGCTTCGGAGAGCCGGACGCCGGGCTGCACTGACGACCTCCGCAGGGCGGTCCCGCACTAGTTTTGTCGGGTGATCCCCCTCGACCGTGCCACCGACACCTACCTGCGGCACGTCGCCGTCGAGCGTGGGCTGTCGCAGCACACGGTCGCCGCCTACCGACGGGACCTCGCCGTCTTCGCGGAGTGGCTCGCCTCGGCGCCGGCGGTCGACTCCGCGGGCGCGGACCGGGCCGGGGGAGCGGAGGCGCTGACGGACGTCGCACGCCTCGCCCGCGCGGACGTCGCCGGGTTCGTCACGCACCTGACCTCGCGCCCGGAGCAGCCGCTCGCGCCCCGGTCGGTGGCCCGGATGCTCAGCTCGGTACGGTCCTTCACCGCGTTCGCCGCAGCCGAGGGCTGGCTGCCGCTCGACCCCGGCACCGCCGTCCGTCCGCCGAAGGCACCGTCGCGACTGCCGAAGGCGATCTCGGTGCACGACATGGAGCGGCTGCTCGGCGCCGCGGGCTCCGTGGACGACGACCCCGTGCAGCTGCGGGACCGGGCGCTCCTGGAGCTGCTCTACGCCACGGGGGCGCGCATCTCCGAGGCGGTGGGGCTGTCGGTGGACGACGTCACCACGCTGTCCGATCAGGAGGACGACGCGGGCGACGGGCTCGCGGTCGTGAAGGTCACCGGCAAGGGGAACAAGCAGCGCATCGTGCCGCTCGGCAGCTTCGCGCGGGCCGCGGTCGACGCGTACCTCGTGCGGGCCCGGCCCGTGTTCGCGGCGCGTGGGGCGTCGACCCCGGCGCTGTTCCTCGGGGCACGCGGCGCCCGGCTGTCGCGGCAGAGCGCCTGGCTCGTGATCCAGGCGGCGGCGGAGCGGGCCGGGCTGGCCTCGCACGTGTCACCGCACACCTTCCGGCACTCGTTCGCGACGCACCTGCTCGAGGGCGGCGCCGACGTGCGCGTCGTGCAGGAGCTGCTCGGGCACGCGAGCGTCGCGACGACGCAGATCTACACGCTCGTCACGGCGGACATGCTGCGCGACGTGTACCAGACGGCGCACCCGCGGGCGCGGCGGTAGCGGCTGCCGGGGAGCGGGGCCGGGGTGGGGCCGGGGTGACGTGCGGCGCGACGTGCTCGGGCACAACCGGAAGCACGTCGCGCCGTGGAGAACCGTGGCGCGATCTGCTCCCGGTTGTGCGGGGCACCGAGCACCGCGGGCGCGGCGGGAGCGGCTGCCGGGCTCAGAGCAGGTGGAACTGCGCCGACGCGGCGACCACGCCCGTGGCGACGGCGACCACGAGGGCGCTCGCCGCAGCGCTCCGCCAGAGCACCCGCCAACCGCCGGTCGCGCCGGGACGGACGATCGCGAGCACGCCCGTGACGACGGCCAGCGTGCTCGCGATGCCGACGGGGTTCCACACGACCGACACGGCCGCGAGCAGGACCGCGACGAGCGCCGCCGCCCCCACCCGCTGCACGGAACCGCCGGATGCCCAGGATCCGGTGCGGACCGATGCGCCCTCGACGGAGAACGACGGCCCGGCCGGTGCGACGACGACCGGTGCGACGGGCTCCTGCCGAGCCGGGAGCACCCGCGTCGCCCCGCCCCACGCGTGGCCGTCCCACCACCGGAGGCGGTGGGCGTCCTGGGGGTCCGGGAACCAGCCGGCGGCCGGCAGCGTCACGGGGTGCTCCTCGCGGGTGCGGTGGATGGTGCACGTCGACGCTACGCAGCCGGGAGGCACGGCCACAGTCCCACAGCGGGTGTCGGCAACAAGGGGGACCGGCCGCACCTGCGCTACGGTCGGTCGGTGACCACTGCCGACGCCGAGACCCTGTCCGCCTTCTGGGCCGCCCGCCGCGACGAGGCACCGGAGCTCCCCGAGACCGTGCCGGAGGCGTGGGCGTTCGGCGCGACGCCGGACCACGCGGACGGCCTGCTCGACCTGGTGCTCCGCGGCATCAAGGACGGCACGGCGTCGTCGATGTGGGACTACGAGGCGACGGGCGACGCGCTGCCCGAGGTCGGCGAGCTCAGCGTCATCCTCGACGGGCGGGGCGAGCCCCGAGCCGTGATCGAGACGACGGACCTGCGGGTCGTCCCGTTCGACCAGGTCGGCGAGGAGCACGCCCGCGCCGAGGGGGAGGGGGACCGCACCCTCGCGCACTGGCGCGCGGTGCACGAGCGCTACTGGCGTGAGCACTCCGAGAACCCGCGCGGGTTCGAACCGGACATGCCAGTCCTGTGCGAGCGCTTCCGTCTGCTGTGGCCGGAAGCGCCCGCCGGAGCCTGAGCCGGACGCCCCGACCTACGCGGGGACGGGCGCCGCGTCGACCTCGTCCATGACGGCCTTCGTCGCTGCGAGCAGCCGGGCGTTGAACTCGACGCCGAGCTGGTTCGGCACGGTGACGAGCACGGTGTCTGCAGCGCGGACCGCGGCGTCGGCGGCGAGCTCGGCCACGAGCTGCTCCGGCTCCCCGATGTACGAGCGACCGAAGCGGGCGAGCCCGCCGTCGAGGTGCCCGACCTGGTCCTGCCCCTCGACCTGCGCCCGCACGCCGAAGTAGTGCCGCGACTCGTCGTCGGTGATCGGGATGATGCTGCGCGACACCGAGACGCGCGGCGTCCGCTCCCAGCCCATCTCGCTCCACGTCGTCCGGAAGCGCTCGATCTGCTCGGCCTGGAGCTGGTCGAACGGCACGCCGGTGTCCTCGGTGAGCAGGGTCGAGGACATGAGGTTCATGCCCTGCTCGGCCGTCCACTCGGCGGTCGCGCGGGTCCCGGCACCCCACCAGATCCGGTCGGGCAGCGTGTCCGACAGTGGGGACACCGGCAGCGACCCGGCCGACCCGGTCATCTGCGGGTTCGCGTGCGCCATCGGCTCGCCGGCGATCGCGCGGCGGAACACGTCGGTGTGGGAGCGTGCCATGTCGCCGCCGTTGGTGTCGTGCACCTCGGGCACGTAGCCGAACTGCTGGTACCCGGCGAGGGCGGTCTCGGGTGACCCCCGCGAGACGCCGAGCTGGAGTCGCCCGCCGGAGATGAGGTCGGTGGCCGCGGCTTCCTCGGCCATGTAGAGCGGGTTCTCGTACCGCATGTCGATCACGCCGGTGCCGATCTCGATGCGGCTGGTCCGGGCGGCGATCGCCGAGAGCAGGGGGAACGGCGCCGCCTGCTGCGGGGCGAAGTGGTGCACGCGGAAGTACGCGCCGTCGATGCCCGCCTCCTCGGCCGCGACGGCGAGGTCGATCGCCTGCACGAGGGCTTCGCGGCCGCTGCGGACCCGGGAGCCCGGCACGTCGCGCCAGTGCCCGAAGGACAGGAACCCGATCTTCGTCATGCCGATGCGAACGCATGCTGCTGCGGCTGCATTCCGACACGACTACGGTCGTCGGCATGGACGATCCCCGCACCGCGCTGACCGATGAACGGCGGCGCAACGAGCGGCTGCTCGCCGACGTCGAGCGCAGCATGCGGGACGTCAGCGACGCCCGCCAGGACGCCAACTCGGACGACGAGCACGACCCCGAGGGAGCGACGCTCGCCTGGGAACGCGGCTCGCTCGGTGCGGTCCGGGACGCTGCTCGGGAGCGCATCCGTATGGTCGACGCCGCGCTCGCGCGGCTCGACGCGGGCACCTACGGGCGATGCGCCGTCGGCGGCGAACCCATCCCGGAGGCCCGTCTCGCCGCGGTCCCGTGGGCCGCGACGTGCGTCGCCCACGCGTGACGAGCCTCCAGGCCGGCGCGGACCGCTGACGGGGCTGCGGTTGGCGCGACACGGCCCCGTCTGCGCGAGACGGCGCGGGGCGCGCGAGACGCCGC
The DNA here is from genome assembly GCF_044745105.1 of Curtobacterium sp. NPDC087080. Lineage (NCBI taxonomy): Bacteria > Bacillati > Actinomycetota > Actinomycetes > Micrococcales > Microbacteriaceae > Curtobacterium > Curtobacterium sp. NPDC087080. Next base: position 13,157 of record NZ_JBIUZP010000006.1, read on the forward strand.
CACTTCTGACGCCGTCTCGGCACGAGCGCGGCGTCTCGACGGAACGAGCGCGCCTGCAGATCGAGGCCCGTGACGTCCGGGAGGCGCGGCGCACCCCCGCCGGCGCCGCTCACGTCGCGTGGACCGGTTGCGCCGCCGTTTCCCAGCCGCGCGCCCTAGGTTGCCGCCATGGACGACACCCACGAGCGACCCGACGCGGTCGTGCGTGCCGACACCACGGCTCCCGAGACCGACGCCGACGACCGGCACCACCGCTTCCGGTGGTTCCGTCGGATGCGCGCGTGGATCCACGCGCGGCCGGGCGTGCACCTGTTCTACAAGGTGCTCGTCGGGATCGTCGGCGGGCTCGTCGTGGTGATCGGGCTCATCCTCGTGCCGCTGCCCGGCCCGGGGTGGCTCGTGGTGTTCATCGGCCTGACGATCCTCGCCAGTGAGTTCCACTTCTTCCACCGCATCATCACGTGGCTGCGTGCGCAGCTGCACCGCTTCTGGGACTGGGCGAAGGCGCACGGGCCGCAGTGGCTGCGGAAGGCCGCCGACCGCGGCAAGGCCGACGTCGACGCGGCGCACGCCGATGCGCACCGCAGCACCGGGGTCCGCGCGCAGCGACCGAACCGGGCGCGACCGGGTCACTGACCCTCCGCGGCGACGACTAGTCGGCGGTGCGGACGGAGCCCGTCGCCGTGCGCTCGACGGCCTCGGCGGCACGCTCCTCGACCCCGGCCGCGCCGCGCGATGCGAGCTGCAGCACGAGGGCGATCGCCGCGGCGAGGACGATGAACGCGCCGTACCCGGCGAGCACGGGGACGAAGCCGAACGCCGGCTCGACGAGGCCCGCGACGACGGCCGGCACGCCGAACGCCAGGTAGCTGACGATGTAGACCGACGACAGCAGCCCGGCACGGTGGGTGGGGGCGGCGGTCGCGAGCAGCATCCGCAGCGGTGCCTGGAAGCCCGCGCCGAAGCCGACGCCGGCGATCGCGCTGCCGACGACGAGCCCGGGCAGCGAGTGCGCGAACACGAACGACACGGTGACGACCGGACCGACGATGAGCGCGACGAGTCCGAGGAACAGGCTCCGGCGCGTGTCGAGGCGCTGGATGGCGAGCCCCGTGAGTCCGCCGACGCCGGTGACGACCGCGATCAGGGCCCCGGCCGCGAAGTGGTCGTGGATGCCGAACACCGCGCCGAGGGCCGACGGCACGAGCGACAGGAACAGCCCGCCCAACGCCCAGCTCGCGACGAGGGCACCGGCGACGCCGCGGAACAGCGCGCGCGACGCCCGGGGGACGGACACGGTCGGGCGGAGGGAGCGGAGTGCGCCCGGTCGGCGGGTGACCCGCTCGGGCACGACGACCAGGGCGGCGACGAGCAGCAGCAGGAGCGCGCCGAAGAGCACGTAGACGAGCTGCTCCGGTGCCGGACCCCACTCGACCAGGGCACCGCTCGACACCGCGCCGGTGGCCAGTGCGAAGGGCGGGACGGCACCGTTCAGGACGCCGGCGAGCGACGGGAAGCGCTCGAGCGAGTTGTCGATGAGCGCCGCGCCGAGGGCCCCGATGAGCAGCCCGACCGCGACGCCCTGCACGATCCGGTCGACCACGAGGGCCGTGAACCCGTCGGCACCGGTGAACAGCACGAGCGACACGACGAGCAGCAGCCCGCCGGCGACGAGCACGGGCTTCCGGCCGACGTGGTCCGACAGCCGACCGGCCACGAGCATGGTGACGAGGAGCCCGGCGACGTAGATCGCGAACACCCCCGTGAGCATGAGCGGTGTGAGGTCCCACTCGGCGGCGTAGACGGGGTAGATCGGGGACGGGACCGAGGACGAGGCCATCGCCACGAAGAGCATGGCGGCGAGGATCCAGAACCCCGCGACTCCGCGTGCTGACTGCATGGTGGTGCCTTCCCGTCGGATCGACTGCTGTACGACAGCATTCGTACAGCAGTCCGTCAGTACGACGCAAGTCGTACTGACCGGTCGGCGGTGCTACCGTCGTCGCATGCCCGCCGCGCCCGTGGACTCCGTCGTCACCCCAGAACGCCTGCCGCAGCCGACCGTCGCCGAGCTGGACCTGCCCGTCGTGCTCGACGCACTGAGCGACCCGATCCGGCTCACGATCCTGCACCGCTACCTGGTGGACGCGGCCGGCGGTGTCCGCAGCTGCGGGTGGGTCGGGGTCGACCGACCGAAGTCGACGCTGACGCACCACTTCCGTGTCCTGCGCGAGGCCGGCCTGCTCGAGCAGCACCAGGAGGGGCTGACGCGCTCGAGCCGGGCCCGCATCGAGGACGTGCAGCAGCGCTTCCCCGGGCTGCTCGACCTGGTGGCCGCGTGGCAGGTCCCCGCCTCCGTCATGCGCGAGGAGGTCCCCGCGTGACCGGGCGGGCGCGGGCAGCAGCGGCACACGAGCTCCCCACGATCTCGACCGACCCCGGGGTGACGACGGCGCTCGCCGCCGACCTCGACGCAGCGGGCTTCACCGTCGAGCGGATCGACGCACTCTGGGGCACCGAGGCGGCCGCGTCGCTGCACCGGGGCACACGGGTCGCCGCGCTCCGGGCGCTCGCGGCGCGGGAGGCCACGCCGCTGACCACCCTCGCGACGCTGTTCGTGCTCGGCCTGCCGGTCGCCCGGAGCGACGCCGAGCGGGCGTTCCCGTCCGCCGGGCTCGACCGGGTCCTGGCCGCGGGGCTGCTGCGCACCGATGCCGACACCGACCGCGACGAGATCGACGACTCCGGGCTGCCGGACACCGAGCACCGACGGGTCCACCCGACCGTCGACCTGCGGCCCTACGCCTTCGTCGACGACCAGGGCGCCGGCAGCTGGTGGGTCGTCTCGGACCTCGGGGAGCTCGCGCTCGGCACCGCACTCGGGGAGGAGCACGTGCTCGGCATCGGTGGTGCGTCCACCACGCTCTCCGGGCTCCAGGTCCCCGTCCCGGTCCGACGCGTGCTCGACCTCGGGACCGGGTGCGGGATCCAGGCCATGCACGCCCGTCGCTTCGCGGAGCAGGTCGTCGCCACGGACATCTCCCGCCGGGCGCTCGACATCGCCCGGTTCAACGCGGCGCTCAACGGCATCGACGGCATCGAGTTCCGGCTCGGGTCGCTGTACGAGCCGGTCGCGGGGGAGCGGTTCGACCGGATCGTCTCGAACCCGCCGTTCGTCATCACGCCGCGTCGCGACGACGTGCCCTCCTACGAGTACCGTGACGGCGGCATGGTCGGCGACGCGCTCGTCGAGACCGTGCTCCGAGGGCTCGCCGACCACCTCGAGCCCGGAGGCACCGCGCAGCTGCTCGGCAACTGGGAGTACCGCTGGGGCGTCGACGGGCTCGACCGGGTGCGCTCGTGGTTCGCGGACGCCGAGGACCTCGACCTGTGGGTCGTCGAACGGGAGCGCGAGGACCCGCCGGCCTACGCCGAGACCTGGATCCGCGACGGCGGCACCAAGCCCGGCACCGAGGCGTTCGACCGGCTCGTGGACGCCTGGCTCGACGACTTCGCCACGCGTCGGGTCACCGGCGTCGGCTTCGGGTACGTGGTCGTCCGGCGCGCGTCGGCGACGGACGCCGGTCGGCCGGGAGGCACGGCTCGCCTCCGCCGCGCCGAGCGGGTCCCCGAGGCGCTCGGTTCCAACCCCGTGGGGCTCGGCGCGACGGTCGCGCGGGTGCTCGACGCTGCCGAGTGGCTCGGGGCGCACGACGACGAGGCCCTCGCCGCCGCACACCTGCGGGTCGCCGGTGACGTCACCGAGGAACGGCACTACTGGCCCGGGAACGACGACCCGACGGTGATCACCCTCGTGCAGGGCGGCGGCTTCGGCCGACGCGTGGACGCGGACACGGCGCTCGCCGCGTTCGTGGGCGCCTGCGACGGGGAGCTGTCGGTCGCGGCCATCGTCGGCGCCATCGCGCAGATCACCGGCGTCGACGAGCGCGCGCTCGCGGCAGACCTGCTGCCGCGCGTGCGCGACCTGGTGCTGGACGGCCTGCTGCTCGCACCGACGTCCTGAGGTCGCCCCGCGCCTCCCGTCCGGTCAGTGCGAGCGGTGGTTCCGCCAGGTGTGCTCGGGGGCGTAACCGAGGAGCTCGCGCGCCTTCTCGCTCGAGAGCAGGGAGCTCGTGCCGTCGATGTCCGTGCGGCGCTCGATGTCCGGCACGAAGCGCTCGACGAGCTCGATCGTCGGGGTGTCCATCACGGTGTCGGGGCTCGCGATGACGAACGCCTCGAACCCGGTGAGCTCGGCCTCGAGGGCCTTCCGCACCGCCTGCGCTCCGTCGCGTGAGTCGATGTACGACCACAGGTTGAAGGTCTTGGCCTCGGGGGAGGCGTCCCACGGGAACGACGGGTAGTCGGTCTCGTCCATCACGTTCGAGAAGCGCAGCCCGATCATCTTGAGCTCCGGGTCCCAGCGGGTGAAGTGGCGGGCCATCTCCTCCTCCACCGCCTTGCCGAGCGAGTACGACGACTGCGGGCGGACCGCGAACTCCTCGTCGACGGGCAGGTACGGCGGGTGGTGCTCGCCCATCGGGATGCCGAGCAGGGTCTCGCTCGACGCCCACACCACGTTCTTGATGCGAGCGACGCGGGCGGCGTGGAAGACGTTGATCGACGCGGTGACGTTGTTCGTGATGAGCGCGACGTCGGGCACCTGACCCGGCGCGGGCACGGCGGCGAGGTGCACCACGGCGTCGACCCGGTCGTAGCGGTCGTCGATGCCGGTGAGCGCGCCGAGCACCTGGCCGTAGTCGCTCAGGTCGATGCGCACGAAGGGCACCCGCTCGGGCTTGTCGGGGGAGGGCACCCGGTCGAGCAGGACCACGTCGTACCCGTGCTCGTCGAGGTCGCGGACGACCGCCCGTCCGAGCTTGCCGCTGCCTCCGGTCACCACAACACGCGTCATCGCGTCACTCCACATCGTCGTCGGACGGCCTGGTCGGCCGGAGCCCATCCTGCCGTGCGCGCCTGCACCCGGGCCAGGCACTGGTGGTACCTGTCCGAGCGGCGCGGCCCGGTACGGCTCCTCGCTGTCGGGCGTCGGCCGCAGGGTGCCGTCAGGCCGAGGCGGGCGTGACGGACTGGGCGACCGCGAGCCGCGCGACGAGCTCGACGTGCTCGGCCATGTCCCGCGACGGGTCGTACAGCCACTGGATCTGCATGCCGTCCGAGATCGCCAGGAGCACGCTCGCCAGCTGCTCGGTGTCGACGTCGGTGCGGAGCCGCCCGTCCTGCTGCATGGCGCGGAAGTCGCGGGCGAAGTCGCCCCGGCTGCGCTCGTAGCGTTCGCGGAAGTACTCGTGCGCGGGGTGCTCGGCGTCGGTCGCGGCGGCGGCGGACAGGTTCACGAACATCTGCACGAGGCCGGGGACCTCGGTGTTGTGCCGGACGATCGCCGCGAGGAACGCGCCAGGGTCCTCGGCCGCGGTGCCCCAGTCGTGCGCCAGGTCGACCTCGTCGCGACGCCGGAGGATCTCCACCCAGAGGTCGTCCTTCGAGTCGAAGTAGTGCAGGAGCCCGGCCTGGGTGAGACCGACCGCGTCGGCGATGTCCTTGATGCTCGTGCGCCGGAACCCCTGCCGTGCGACGAGGTCGAGCGCGACCGTGAGGATCTCCTCGCGCTTCGCGATCCCCTTCGCGTACGAACCCCGTCGTGCCATGGCGCGAGCGTACAGCGCGATACCGGCCCGAGAAACCTACTCGCGATAGGTTTTGCCTGCTACGCTGACGCCAGCCGCCGACGAAGGCGCGCGGAGGTCATGCCCCGGCGCCCGTCGCACAACGAAGGGACCGACCATCGTGACCACCGTGGACGACACCACCCGCGCCTCCCGTCCGACCGCCGCGTCGCCGCTGGCCGAGCGCATCGACGCGCTCCTCGGGCAGCTGACGACCGAGGAGAAGGTCCAGCTGCTGACCGGACGCGACTTCTGGACGACCTGGCCGGTCGAGAAGATCGGGCTGCGCCGGATCCTGATGTCCGACGGCCCCTCCGGCGTCCGCGGCGAGGTCTGGGACGAGCGCGACCCGTCGCTCAACCTGCCGTCCGCCACCGCGCTGTCGGCGAGCTGGGACCGGGCGATCGCGAAGCGCTACGGCGCCGCGGCGGCGGTCGAGGCGCGTCGCAAGGGCGTCGACGTCGTGCTCGGTCCGACCATCAACCTGCACCGCTCCCCGCTCGGCGGCCGACACTTCGAGGCGTTCAGCGAGGACCCGGTGCTCACCGGGGACCTCGCGGCCTCGTACGTCGACGGCGTGCAGGAGAACGGCGTCGCCGCGACCCCGAAGCACTACGTCGCCAACGACTACGAGACCGATCGCTTCACCGCCTCGACCGAGGTCTCGGACCGTGCCCTCCGCGAGCTGTACCTGCTCGCGTTCGAGAAGGCCGTGACCGAGGCGCACGCCTGGGCGGTCATGTCGTCCTACAACGCGATCAACGGCGTCACCGCGTCCGAGAACGACCTGCTCGAGACCCCGCTCAACTCGGAGTGGGGCTTCGACGGCATCGTCGTGTCCGACTGGACCGGCGTCCGCTCGGTCGACGCGGCGAAGGCGTCGCAGGACGTCGCGATGCCCGGCCCGAACCAGTGGTGGAGCGAGGGACCGCTGCTGCACGCGGTCGAGTCGGGCGAGGTCCCGCTGGAGGCGATCGACCGCAAGGTCCGGCGCATCCTGACCCTTGCCGCCCGTGTCGGCGCGCTCGAGGGCTTCGAGCCCGTCGCGGCCGAGCCCGTGCACGTCGAGGACGGCGTCGCGTTCGTCCGCGAGGCCGAGGCCGAGGGCACCGTCCTGGTGCGCAACACCGGGATCCTGCCGCTCGACGCCGCTGCGGTGTCGCGGATCGCGCTCCTCGGGCACAACGCCGACCAGGCCCGCACCCAGGGCGGCGGATCGGCGACGGTGGTGCCGGAGCACGTCGTCACGCCCATCGGGGGCATCCGCGCGGCTTTCCCGGGCGCGACGGTGGACTACGCCATCGGTGCCGTCGTGCAGGAGGGCATCGCCGAGTTCCCGCTGTCGACCATCACGAACCCCGCGACCGGCGAGCCCGGAGCGCGGGTGGCGTTCGTCAAGGACGGCGAGGAGCTCTTCGTCGAGGACCGCCGTGCCACCGCCCTGTTCTGGTTCGGCGGCGACGCCCCGATCCGTGAGTCCGACCGCCTCGACGTCACCACGACGTACACGGCCGAGACGACGGGCACCGTGCGGATCGGCATCGGCGCCGCCGGCCGTTCGCGCATGTGGGTCGACGGTGCGCTCCTGCTCGACGAGACCGTCCCCGTCGAGGGGGACCAGCTCGGCGCCGCGTTCCTCAACCCGCCGGCGCGTTCGGTGCCGGTGTCGGTGAAGGCGGGGCAACAGCTCGCGATCCGGATCGAGCACGACATCGTGCAGGACGAGGCGCTCGGTGGGGTGCTCGCGTACCAGTTCGGCACCGAGCCGAGCGACGCCGACCCCGTAGCGCTGATCGAGGCCGCGGTCGCCACGGCCCGTGACGCCGACGTGGCGATCGTCGTCGTGGGCACGAACAGCAAGGTCGAGTCCGAGGGCTACGACCGCTCGTCGCTCGCACTGCCCGGCCACCAGGACGACCTGGTCCGTGCCGTCGCCGCCGCGAACCCGAACACGATCGTCGTGGTGAACTCCGGTTCGCCGGTCGAGATGCCCTGGCGGAACGACGTCGCCGCGGTGCTCCTGACCTGGTTCGGCGGACAGGAGTACGGCAACGCGCTCGCCGACGTCCTGACCGGAGCCGCGGAGCCCGGTGGTCGCCTGCCCACCACGTGGCCGGCCACCCTCGCCGACGTCCCGGTGCAGGACGTCACGCCGGTCGACGGCAAGGTCGCGTACGACGAGGGTGTGCACGTCGGCTACCGCGCCTGGCTGCGCGCGGGCACCGAGCCCGCCTACCCCTTCGGGCACGGCCTCGGCTACACCACGTGGACGATCGACGGCGTCTCCGCGTCGCCGACCGTGGCCGAGGGCGACGCCGCGATCGTCACCGCGACCGTCGCGAACACGGGTGACCGCGCCGGGAAGCACGTCGTGCAGGTCTACGCCTCGCGTGCGGAGTCGTCGGTGGACCGTCCGGTGCGGTGGCTCGTCGGGTTCGCGCCCGTCCGGCTCGGCGCGGGGGAGTCCACCGAGGTGTCGGTCGAGGTCCCGGCGCGTGCCTTCGCACACTGGGACGGAGCCTGGCGGTACGAGCCGGGGACGTTCGAGCTCCACGTCGGCGCGTCGGTCGTCGACCTCGCGGGTTCGGCGTCCCTCGAACTGGAGTGAGCCGATTTCCGCACGTGCGCGGGTTCATTCAGTAGCATGAACTCGCGCCAGTCGGCTGGTTACCGTCGGTGCGCGCACCACCGAGGGCTCGTCGTGTGAGCGAAGCGGCCTCCTGATCCGGTCGTGGAGCCCCTTCGAGCCCGGTGCGTCCAGAATGCGTCCCCGCGTCCGCGCGGGGGCGCATTCGTCGTTCCGGGGACAACGGTCTGCAGGCGGGCCTCCCCGCTCCTGACCAGGGGTTGTCGCGGATAGCTGACAGTCCGTCAATATCCGCGCAGCGATGATGACAAATCCTTTGGGAAGTGGGAGAGTGGGGCCACCATCCCGTGCGGATCAGGGACGAGATGGTCATCCGGCTCGGGGCTCGTCGGACCTCACCAACCCGACTCGAGCCCCGGCCGGATGCCCCCTCGGCACGTGGCCGATCGCCGGTGACGCGTCAGCCCAGGCGCGGGACGACCTCTTCCGCGACGATCCGCAGGATGCGCTCGTGCGCGGCTGCGTCGCCGTTCGCCGGCAGGGTGATCACGAGCTCGTCGGTCGCCTGCACGGCCGGGTCCGCCGCCAACGCGTCCACGATCTCGTCCACGCCGCCCGACACGATGCTGCTGAAGCGGAACGGCGGACCGCTCAGGGGGCGGCCCTCGTCGTCCATCCCGCTCGCGTAGCCGGTGAGGAACTCCTCGTGCACCCGGCGGTCGTGCTCGTCGAGCAGCGGCACGACGATCCGGCCGACGGCGACCCGCGGCGTCCGGCCCGGGTGCTCGCCGGCTGCCTGCAGCTCGGCGAACCGGTCGCGGTAGGCGGCGAGCTGGTCGGCCTGTGCGCGCGCGAACGGGGCGCCCGTGTCCTCGGTGTTGAGCGTCGAACAGTGCAGCAGCAGGCCCTTCTCGGCCGTGCGGACCGCCGTGCCCGTGCTCCCGCCACCCCACCAGACGCGGTCACGCAGGCCCGGGGACAACGGCTGCAGCGCCAGGTCCGCGCCGGCCGGGATGCTCTCGTAGCCCTTCCCCGCGGTGCCGAGCGGTTCGCCCTGCAGGACCTCGAGCAGCCGGGCGGCCCGGGCCTCGGCCTCGTCGCGGAAGCTGCGCTCGGACGCGCCGAACACCGGGTCGAGGATCGGACCGTAGCCGGCGATCCCGGTGCTGATGCCGAGCTGCACCCGACCGTCGCTGAGCAGGTCGACCGTGCTGGCGTCCTCGGCGAGACGGATCGGGTCCTCGTAGCGCATGCCCAGGACGGCGGTGCCGAACCCGATGGTGCTCGTACGCTGCGCGGCGGCAGCGAAGAAGGTCATGGGGCTGGTGAGGAACGGCTCGAAGTGGCGACCGCGCACCCAGCCGGTGCCGTAGCCGAGCGACTCGGCCGTCTCGAACAGGCGCAGGCCGTCCTCCAGCGCGGCGGCCGCACCGGCGGTGCCGCCGTGGTTGGGGACGAAGGAGAGGAAGCCGAGTTCGCGCACGCCCCGAGTCTATGCGCATGCATTCAATCGTGACAGGGCGGCGGACGGGAGGCTCGTGGCGGGCTCGCCACGAGCCTCCAGCCCGCCTCCCGGTCACCACCCACCTGGGAGGATGGACGCATGACCGACGTCACCACCACCCCGCCGCTCCTCGCCGCCCTGCCGGCGGCGGTCGACGGCGCCGTCGACCCCGACGCGGTCTACCAGGCCTTCGCCGACTGGGCCGAGGCTGGCGGGCGACCGCTCTACCCGGCGCAGGACGAGGCGCTCATCGAGCTCGTCTCCGGGGCGAACGTCGTCCTCAGCACGCCGACCGGCACGGGCAAGTCGCTCGTGGCGGCCGGAGCGCACTTCGCCGCGCTCGCCGAGGGGAAGCGCAGCTGGTACACGGCGCCGATCAAGGCCCTCGTCTCCGAGAAGTTCTTCCAGCTCGTCGAGCTGTTCGGTGCCCAGAACGTCGGGATGGTGACCGGCGACTCGAGCGTCAACGCGGACGCCCCGATCATCTGCTGCACCGCCGAGATCCTCGCGAACACCGCGCTCCGCCAGGGCCCCGACGCCGAGGTCGACGTCGTCGTGATGGACGAGTTCCACTTCTACGGCGACCCCGACCGCGGCTGGGCGTGGCAGGTGCCGCTGCTCGTGCTCGAGCGGGCGCAGTTCCTGCTCATGTCCGCCACGCTCGGCGACGTCACCACCATCGCCGACGACCTGTCGCGCCGGACCGGACGGCCGACCGCCCGGGTGACCGGGGTCTCGCGGCCGGTGCCGCTGGACTACGAGTACGTCATGACGCCGGTGCAGGAGACCGTCGAACGGCTGCTCGAGGAGGGCAAGGCGCCGGTCTACATCGTGCACTTCGCCCAGGCTGCGGCGCTCGAGCGGGCGCAGGCGCTGATGTCCGCCAAGGTCGCCAGCCGCGAACGACGGGACGCGATTGCCGAGGCCATCGCCGGGTTCCGGTTCAGCGCCGGGTTCGGGCAGACCCTGTCCCGGCTGATCCGGGCCGGCATCGGGGTGCACCACGCGGGCATGCTGCCGAAGTACCGGCGGCTCGTCGAACAGCTCGCCCAGCGCGGTCTGCTGCCGGTGATCTGCGGGACGGACACCCTGGGCGTGGGCATCAACGTGCCGATCCGGTCCGTGCTGCTGACCGGGCTGACGAAGTTCGACGGCACGAAGATGCGACAGCTCTCCGCCCGCGAGTTCCACCAGATCGCCGGACGAGCCGGTCGCGCGGGCTACGACACCGAGGGTGACGTCGTCGCCGAGGCGCCCGAGCACGACATCGAGAACGCCCGGGCCGTCGCCAAGGCAGGGGACGACCCGAAGAAGAAGAACAAGGTCAAGAAGAAGAAGGCTCCCGAGGGGTTCGTCTCCTGGGGGCCGGCGTCGTTCGACCGGCTCATCGCCGCGGAGCCCGAGCCGATGGTGTCGCGGATGCGGATCACGCACGCGATGGTGCTCGCGGTCGTCGCGCGCGGGGGAGACGCCTTCGCCGACGTCCGGTCGCTCGTGTTCGAGAACCACGAGCCGCGCTCCCGGCAGCTCGCGATGGCCCGACGCGCCCTGTCGATCGCTCGCACGCTCATCAACGCCCGCGTGATCGAGAAGGTCGACGGGCAGTACCGGATGACCGTCGACCTGCCCGTGAACTTCGCGCTCAACCAGCCGCTGTCGCCGTTCGCACTCGCCGCCTTCGAACTGCTCGACCCGGAGTCCCCGACGTACGCGCTCGACATGGTGTCGATCGTCGAGGCGACCCTCGACGACCCGCGCGCCATCCTCGCGCAGCAGCAGTTCAAGGAGCGCGGCGAGGAGGTCGCCCGCATGAAGCGCGAGGGGATCGAGTACGAGGAGCGGATGGAGCTGCTCGAGGAGGTCACCTGGCCGAAGCCGCTGGACGAGCTGCTGACGGCCGCGTACGAGGCCTACGCCGCCGAGCAGCCGTGGGTGCTCGACTTCACGCTGTCACCCAAGGCCGTGGTGCGCGACATGTACGAGCGGGCGATGACCTTCGGCGACTTCGTGCGGTTCTACCAGCTGACCCGCTCCGAGGGGCTCGTCCTCCGGTACCTCTCCGACGCCTACCGGACCATGCGCCAGACCATCTCCGAGGAACAGCGCACGCCCGAGCTCGACGACCTGATCGAGTGGCTCGGCGAGGTCGTGCGGCAGACCGACTCCTCGCTCGTCGACGAGTGGGAGGCGCTGGTCAACGGCTCCGTCGCGGAGGCAGTGTCCTCCTCCCCTGGCGAGATCGCGCCGCCGCAGCCCGCCCGGCTCACCGGCAACCCGAGGGCGTTCCGGGTGCTCGTGCGGAACGCCCTGTTCCAGCGGGTGCTGCTCGCCGCGGCCGACGACGTCGCCGGGCTCGCCGCGCTCGACGGCGCCGCGGGGTTCGGGCAGGACGAGTGGGACGCCGTGCTCGAGGAGTACTACGAGGAGCACGACACGATCGGGACCGACGGCGACGCCCGGTCGATGGCGTACCTGGTGCTCGACGAACACGGGCCGGGGCGGACCTGGCGGGCGCGGCAGATCTTCGCCGACCCCGAGGGCGACAAGGACTTCGGGTTCTCAGCGACGATCGACCTGGACGCGTCCGACGAGACCGGTGAGGCCGTCGTGCGGGTCACGGAGATCGGCCGGTTCGACGGCTGGGCCGAGGTCGACGTCGACTGAGGCCGGCCTCGCTCGGCGGTCACACGGAACCTCGCCGCCGCGGTCCGGGTACCTTCGACGCCAGCCCCGGACACCCGGGACGGGGCACCACGGAAGGACCCGTCATGCGCATCGGATCGAGCATCGCCCTGATCGTCATCGGAGCGATCGTCGCCTTTGCGGTCGACTACCAGATCGCCGGCATCGACCTGCGCCTGATCGGCTACATCCTGATGGCCGCCGGCGTCGTGCTGCTCATCATCAGCCTGGCGGTCGGGTTCGGCGGGCGTCGGACCACGACCACCACCCGGTCGGGCGTCGACCCGGCGTCGGGGGAGCAGATCACGCGGCAGGACCGCCGCGACGGCACCTACTGAGCAGACGTCCTGAGCGGACGACGACGGGCCCGGGCGAGGACATCGCCCGGGCCCGTCGTCATCCGGCCCGTCGTCGCGCGGCCCGTCGTCGCGCGGCCCGACAGGGCGTGCGGCTCGTCAGAACAGGGTGGCGGGCGGCTCGACCTGCACCGGCTCCGGAGCGGGCGGCACGACGGTGTCCGGCCAACCCGGTCCCGTCGGCACCTCGGTGTGGTTCTGGAAGGCGGTCGCAGCGCCGCGGGCACGGACGTCAGCAGCCTCGTTCATCTCGTGGCCGACGTGTCCGCGGACCCACTCGAACGTGACCTCGCGGCCCTGCAGCTCGGCGTCGAGCTCCTTGATGATCTCGACGTTCAGCACGGGCTTGCCGTCGGCCTTCCGCCAGCCCTTGCGCTTCCACCCCGCGAGCCACTCGGTGCACGCCTTGATCGCGTACTGGCTGTCGCAGAGGATGTGCAGCGGTTCGCCGGTGTCCTTCGTGGCGCGGAGCAGCTGCAGCACGGCCGTCAGCTCACCGATGTTGTTCGTCGCCCGCGGCCACCCACCTGCTGCCCAGCGGTCGTCGTCGACGTACCAGGCCCAGCCAGCCGGTCCGGGGTTGCCGAGGGCGGAGCCGTCTGCGGCGGCGACGATGGTCACGATGTGGCCTCCTGGGTGGTGCGGGGTGCGGATCGAGCGTAACGGACCCGCATCCGGCTCCGTGTCAGCGCGACGCCGGGTCCAGGTTGATCCAGGAGCCGGCGAGCACCCAACCGTTGCCACGGGTCTGCATCGTCGGGTTGAGCCACCGCAGCTGGTCCACGGTGATGCCGAAGCGCTTCGCGATCGTCGTCTGGTCGTCGCCCTCGTTGACCCGGTAGGCGACCGGAGTGCCGGTCGTCCCACGGAGCGTCTCGTCGTCGGCGTCGAACGCGTACCCGTACGCACCCGGTCGGGCCGTGCCGAGCGTGACGTGCAGGTCCGGGTCGGGGTTCGGGATCGACCAGGAGAGCTTCCCGATCGCGAGCACCTTGTAGACCCACGGGCGGGCACTGTCGTCGCCGTCGGACTGCGGGACGAGGACGACCGTGTGCAGCCAGTCCGGGTAGGGTCCGCCGTCGCTCAGGCTGACCGTCGCGGGCGGCTGGCCGTCGGCGTCCCACTGCGTCGTGGCGACCGCTTCGGTGTCACCGCCGTCCCCGTACTGCGCCGTGCGCCGGAACTGCACGGACATCGGCTGCGGCTGCGTGGTGCGGTAGTCCGACAGCTGCGCGTCGAAGGTCCCGTGGTCGTTCGCGACGACCCGGACGTGGATCGACGTGTCGCCGGACTTCGACACCGCGTCGGTCTCCGCGACCACCGTGCCGGCGGGGACCGCCTGCGCTGCCGCGACGGGCTGAGCGGTGTCGCCCGCACCGTCGACGGGCCCCGGCGTCGCGGAGGCGCTCGGCGCAGCGTGCCCGGTCGGCTTCGGCAGCGGGGCGTCGTCGCCGAACAGCGAGCACCCCGTCAGCAGCAGCGAGCTCATCCCCACCAGTGCGACTGCCGTCACGCCCCGTGCCCTCGTCCGACCCATCGTCCGGCCCCCTTTCGTCGCGACGACGGTACCCGAGCGGGAACCGGATCACGCCCGTCGTGACCGAACCGGTACCAGGGGCCGCGGCCTACTGTGCGGGGCATGAGCGACAGCATCCCGAACGTGCCCGGCCCGGACGAGTCTGACGACCGTGCTCGGAACGACGAACTCCGTGACGCGGCGCACAGCGACGACGTCGACGGGGTGAGCGGCCGCGAGCAGCGTGCTGCCGACACGTCCTACAGCCCGTCGAGCGAGCGGGAGACGGTCGCCTCGCAGACGCAGCAGCGCGACGACGCGGACCTGGAGGCGGACGGCATCGACCCGTCTCGCGTGGTGGCGGCACCGGGGACCGGCGGCGCGGACGACGCCGGCGACGTCGAGCCCGAGCCGGGCGACCTGCACCTGCCGTGGCAGTCGGAGGAGGACCGCCAGGGCTAGGAGCGCCCGAGCGGCGTCAGGACACCGAGTCCGGGTGCGACCCGGTCCGCTGCCCGTTCTCGAGCCCGTCGATCGCCGCCAGGTCCTCGGCGGTCAGTGCGAACCCGTCGACGTCGAGGTTCGACCGGATGCGCGACGGCGTCACCGACTTCGGCAGCACGACGACCCCCTGCTGCACGTTCCACCGCACGAGCACCTGCGCGACGCTCACCCCGTGGGACTCCGCGATGCGGGTCAGCACCGGGTCGTCGACGAGCCGGCCGCGTCCGAGCGGTGACCACGCCGCGGTCCGGATGTCGTGCTCCTCGTGGAACGCGATCAGTTCGTGCTGCGGCAGCCACGGGTGCCGCTCGACCTGGTTGACGGCGGGCACCTCCCCGGTCTCGTCGACCACGCGCTGCAGGTGCGGCACCTGGAAGTTCGAGACACCGACGCTCCGCGCGCGCCCCTGCTCGCGCAGCTCGACGAGCGTTCGCCACGTCTCGACGTACCGGTCGTTCGCCGCCGCCGGCCAGTGGATCAGGTACAGGTCCACCGACTCGAGCCCGAGCCGGTCGAGGCTCGCGTCGAACGCCCGCAGGGTCGCGTCGCGCCCCTGGTGGTCGTTCCAGACCTTGGTGGTCACGAAGACGTCGTCGCGGTCCAGCCGGGAGGCACGGATCGCCTTCCCGACGCCCCGCTCGTTGCCGTACATCTCGGCCGTGTCGACGTGGCGGTACCCGGCGTCGAGCGCGGTCGCGACAGCGGTCTCCGCCCCGGCGTCGTCGACCTTGTAGACGCCGAACCCGATCGCGGGGATCGTCCGGCCGTCACGGAGGGGGATCGCAGGCAGCATGCCCCCATCCTGCCGTGCCCTCCTGCGCGATCGCGCCCTTCCGAAGCCATGACATACGAAATACCCACAGGTGCGCTCCGTGATCATCGTCGCGGTCCGCCGTCCGCGCGGGCCGTCACCACGAAGGAGAACCCCCACATGCAGAAGACCGCTCGTCTCGCCGCGACCACCGGCGTCGCGCTCGCCCTCGGCGCGTCCCTCCTGGCCGCCACGCCGGCCGTGGCCGCCCCGCAGCAGGGCACCGCGCCGACGGTCGCGTCCGCGAGCGCGCAGGCCGAGGCCACCGGCCCGACCATCACCTACCGCAATGTCAAGATCACCACGAGCGTCATCCAGGGCGACGAGGTCCTGGTGCGCGGCGTCGTGACCCAGAAGAACAAGCCGAACGCGGTGCAGGCGGCGGCGGGCAAGGGCTACCAGACGCAGGCGCCGGTCGCGGCGAACGGCTCGTTCGAGATCCGCTTCCCCGTCGAGCGGGCCACCACCGACGCGCAGGACTACGGCCTGCGCTTCGGGAAGGTCTTCTTCGGCTCCTTCATGCCGATGGCCGACCTCTGGACGCCGTTCTACGCCACGCGCGCCTGACGGCGCATCGCTCGGACAGCGCCGACGGGGCGGACACCACACGAGTGGTGTCCGCCCCGTCGGTCTGTGCGGTCGTCGGCGAGGTCGGTCAGCTCGGGAGCGTGACCGGCTCGGTGTCGGGGAGAGGACTCGCGTCGCGGCCGCGCAGGTCGGGCAGCCACCGCTTCGTCACGAGCGGCAGGACGACCCCCGCCGCTGCCATGACCGCCCCGACGGTCATGCCTCCGGTCGGGCCGTTCGCGTCGATGAGGAAGCCGGCGACGGCGGACCCGCCGGCCGCGCCGATGAGCTGGCCGGTTCCCATCCAGCCGTAGGCCTCGGCGGTGTCGGAGAACTTCACCGTCGCGGACACCGAGCCGAACATGACCGCGAGGGCGGGCGCGATGCCGGCACCCGCGATCACGAGGGCCAGGCAGAGCCACCAGAAGTCGGTGCCGCCGACCGCCAGGGCGAGGCCGACGAACACGATCGACATGCGGGCCCACAGGGTGTTCTTCGAGATCGGTCGGTGCCCGAGCGCGAGACCGCCGGCGAGCGACCCGACGGCGAAGACCGCGAGGACGATGCCGGCGTTCGGGCTGCCCTCGCCGAAGACGCTCGTGACGCTGGCCTCGACCGCGGAGCACGCGCCGATCAGCAGCAGTCCGGTCAGGGTGGCGACGATCACCGACGGACGCTTCAGCACGACGCCGAACGCACGCTTCGAGCGGGGGATGCGCACCCGGCCGAGCTCGGGGGAGGCGATGAACCACACCCCGCCCACGACCAGGAACACCATCGCCACGACGATCGCCTGGACGGTGCCGACCTGCGTCGCGACGAACGTCGTGATGACCGGGCCGGCGACCCAGATGAGCTCCTGCGCACTGGCGTCGAGCGAGAACAGCGGGGTGAGCTGCGACGAGGTCACCATCTTCGGGTAGATGGTGCGGACCGCGGGCTGCACGGGCGGGACGGCCAGGCCGCCGAGGAACCCGACGACGACGTAGCCCCAGAGCGGCATCGAGACGAACGCGATCACGACCATGCTCGCCAGGGCGACGGCGCTCGTCAGGATCAGCACCGGGCGCATGCCCCAGCTGCCCATCCACCGGCTCGTGAGCGGGCCGGCGATCGCCTGGCCGATGCTCGTCGTCGCGAGGACGAGCCCCGCGGCGCCGTAGGAGTGGAACACGTGCTCGACGTGCAGCAGGTACGCGAGCGACAGCATGCCGAACGGGAAGCGCGCGGTGAGCTGCGCTGCGATGACGCGACCGACTCCGGGGGTCTTCAGCAGGGGTCCGTAGGCGCTCACGGGACGAGCGTACCGACCGGACGGATCGTGCCGTCACCCGTCCGGGGGTGCTGTGGACAGACCGCCTCCTCGCGGTGCTCGGTGGACGCTCCCGCGACACGCCGACGCGCCGATTCCACACATGTGGATCGGCGCTGTCCACGGGTGTGGGGAAGTGTCGGTGGTCGGCCGCACACTGGCGGAATCACGGGCCTCCCCGAGGTGTTCACATTGTGGAGGGGCTTGTGGAGAACTACACGGCTGTAACACTTCCTCTTGTGGTCGGTGACGCAGCCAGCCACTAGATGTAGTGTGGATGCCATCGCAGCGGCCCCTCCCGGACTCGTCTGCGCACAGGCATCAGCACCACCCTCCACAGCACGAAACACCCAGCAAGAACCAGGGGAGATCATGGCCGTCACCGTCTACACCAAGCCGTCCTGCGTCCAGTGCACCGCGACGTACCGCGCGCTCGACAACAAGGGCATCCAGTACGAGGTGCTCGACGTCTCCGCCGACGAAGCCGCACTCGAGCACGTCAAGTCGCTCGGCTACATGCAGGCTCCCGTCGTCGTGACCGACGACGACCACTGGTCGGGCTTCCGTCCCGACAAGATCGCGACACTCAGCGCCGAACTCGCGTGAGCTGCGCGGGTCCCGTCACCGGGACCCGCGCCTCCGCCGGCCTGGAGGCGCCCAGCACCTCCGTCAGGCCATCCCCGATCTGCTGTCCGCACCTCTCACACGGAGCGCGCACATGAGTCGCCTCGTCTACTTCTCGAGCGTGTCCGGCTACACGGCCCGCTTCGTCGAGAAGCTCGGCCGTGACGCGGACCGCATCCCGCTCTTCCCGAGCGACCCGTTCCTCCACGCGGACGAGCCGTACGTGCTCGTGCTGCCCACCTACGGTGGCGGCAACGGTCAGGGTGCGGTGCCCAAGCAGGTCATCAAGTTCCTCAACGACGAACGCAACCGCTCGCTCATCCGCGGCGTGATCGTCGGAGGGAACACGAACTTCGGCGAGGCCTACGGCCTCGCCGGGGACGTCATCGCCGAGAAGTGCGGCGTCCCGCTCTTGTACCGCTTCGAACTCTTCGGAACGCCTGACGACGTGCAGGCGGTCAACTCAGGATTGGATGCATTTTGGACGCAGCAGTTGCAGACGTCGATCTGACGTCGCCGCAGACGGGGATGGACTACCACTCCCTCAACGCGATGCTCAACCTCTACGACGCGGACGGGAACATCCAGTTCGACAAGGATCGTGAGGCCGCCAAGCAGTTCTTCCTGCAGCACGTCAACCAGAACACCGTCTTCTTCCACAACCTGAAGGAGCGGCTCGACTACCTGGTCGAGAACGAGTACTACGAAGCCGCGACGATCGAGCAGTACTCGCTCGACTTCATCCAGCAGCTCAACGACCTGGCGTACTCGAAGAAGTTCCGGTTCCAGACGTTCCTCGGTGCGTTCAAGTACTACACGAGCTACACGCTCAAGACGTTCGACGGCAAGCGTTACCTCGAGCGCTTCGAGGACCGCGTCGTGATGACCGCCCTCGGCCTGGCGCAGGGCAACGAGCAGCTCGCGATCGACCTCGTCGAGGAGATCATCGCCGGCCGCTTCCAGCCCGCGACCCCGACGTTCCTCAACACCGCGAAGGCCCAGCGCGGCGAGCTCGTCTCGTGCTTCCTCCTCCGCATCGAGGACAACATGGAGTCGATCTCGCGCGGCATCAACTCCTCGCTGCAGCTCTCGAAGCGCGGCGGCGGCGTGGCCCTGCTCCTCTCCAACATCCGCGAGGCCGGTGCCCCGATCAAGCAGATCGAGAACCAGTCGTCGGGCATCATCCCCGTGATGAAGCTGCTGGAAGACTCCTTCTCCTACGCGAACCAGCTCGGTGCGCGTCAGGGTGCCGGCGCCGTCTACCTGTCGGCGCACCACCCCGACATCATGAAGTTCCTCGACACCAAGCGCGAGAACGCCGACGAGAAGATCCGCATCAAGACGCTGTCGCTCGGCGTCGTCGTGCCGGACATCACGTTCGAGCTCGCGAAGAACAACGAGGACATGTACCTGTTCTCGCCGTACGACGTCGAGAAGGTCTACGGGATGCCCTTCGGCGACGTCCCGATCTCCGAGAACTACCGTGCGATGGTCGACGACTCGCGCATCAAGAAGACGAAGATCAAGGCGCGTGACTTCTTCACGACCATCGCCGAGATCCAGTTCGAGTCGGGCTACCCGTACATCGTGTTCGAGGACACGGTGAACAAGGCGAACCCGATCAAGGGTCGGATCAACATGTCCAACCTGTGCTCGGAGATCCTGCAGGTCAACACCCCGACGACCTTCAACGAGGACCTCTCCTACAAGGAGATCGGCAAGGACATCTCCTGCAACCTCGGGTCGCTGAACATTGCGCTGACGATGGACTCGCCGGACTTCGGCAAGACCATCGAGACGGCGATCCGCGGTCTGACCTCGGTCTCGCAGATGTCGCACATCTCGTCGGTGCGCTCCGTCGAGGACGGCAACGACAAGTCGCACGCCATCGGCCTCGGCCAGATGAACCTGCACGGCTACCTCGCTCGTGAGCGCGTCTTCTACGGCTCCGAAGAGGGCATCGACTTCACGAACATCTACTTCTACACGGTGCTGTTCCACGCCCTGCGCGCCTCGAACAACATCGCGATCGAGACGGGGGAGACGTTTGACGGCTTCCGCGACTCGAAGTACGCGTCGGGTGAGTTCTTCGACAAGTACACCGACCAGGAGTGGACCCCGGCGACCGAGCGCGTCCGCGAGCTCTTCGCGAACGCGAACGTGACCATCCCGACGCAGGACGACTGGAAGGCGCTGAAGGCGTCCGTCCAGGAGCACGGCATCTACAACCAGAACCTGCAGGCCGTCCCGCCGACCGGTTCGATCTCGTACATCAACCACTCGACGTCGTCGATCCACCCGATCGCGTCGAAGATCGAGATCCGCAAGGAAGGCAAGCTCGGTCGCGTCTACTACCCGGCGCCGTTCATGACGAACGACAACCTGGACTACTACCAGGACGCGTACGAGATCGGTGCCGAGAAGATCATCGACACCTACGCCGCTGCCACGCAGCACGTCGACCAGGGCCTGTCGCTGACGCTGTTCTTCAAGGACACCGCCACCACGCGCGACATCAACAAGGCCCAGATCTACGCATGGCGCAAGGGCATCAAGACGATCTACTACATCCGTCTGCGCCAGCTCGCCCTCGAGGGCACCGAGGTCGAGGGCTGCGTCAGCTGCATGCTGTAGAGCTGCTGCTCTCTTCATGGAGGCGCGGGGCGGGCCCCGCCCCGCGCCTCCAGTCCGTCATCAGATCACCATCTCGAATCCGGAAGACAATCCCATGACCCTCACCGACCCGGTCCACGCCACGGGCAAGTCCATCCCGCTGATCAGCGCGGTCAGTGCCATCAACTGGAACCGCATCCAGGACGACAAGGACGTCGAGGTCTGGAACCGGCTGGTCAACAACTTCTGGCTGCCCGAGAAGGTGCCGCTGTCGAACGACGTGCAGTCGTGGAACACGCTCACGCCGGAGGAGCAGCAGCTCACCATGCGGGTCTTCACCGGCCTGACGCTGCTCGACACCATCCAGGGCACCGTCGGCGCGATCAGCCTGATCCCCGACGCGATCACCCCGCACGAAGAGGCCGTCTACACGAACATCGCGTTCATGGAGTCGGTGCACGCGAAGAGCTACTCGTCGATCTTCTCGACGCTCGCCTCGACGCCCGAGATCGACGACGCCTTCCGCTGGTCCACGGAGAACCCGAACCTGCAGAAGAAGGCCCAGATCGTCCTCGACTACTACACGGGTGACGACCCCCTGAAGCGCAAGGTCGCCTCGACGCTGCTCGAGTCGTTCCTGTTCTACTCCGGCTTCTACCTGCCGATGTACTGGTCCTCGCGCGCGAAGCTCACCAACACCGCCGACCTGATCCGCCTGATCATCCGCGACGAGGCCGTCCACGGGTACTACATCGGGTACAAGTTCCAGAAGGGCCTCGAGGGCGCTTCCGAGGAGCGCAAGCAGGAGATCAAGGACTACACGTTCAACCTGCTCTTCGAGCTCTACGAGAACGAGGTGCAGTACACGCAGGACCTCTACGACGGTGTCGGGCTGACCGAGGACGTCAAGAAGTTCCTGCACTACAACGCCAACAAGGCGCTGATGAACCTGGGCTACGAGCCGATGTTCCCCAAGGAGACGACGGATGTGAACCCGGCGATCCTGTCGGCGCTGTCGCCGAACGCGGACGAGAACCACGACTTCTTCTCGGGGTCGGGCTCGTCGTACGTCATCGGCAAGGCCGTCGTGACGGAGGACGAGGACTGGGACTTCTGATCCCGGTCTGACTCGTGGGGGCGCCCTGCTGGCTTCGGCCAGCGGGGCGTTCTCGTTCTTCCCGCGCAGCGAGCGTGAGCGGATGGCGCCCGCCGCCGAGAACGTTTCCGGACGGGTCGAGTGAGACAGACGGTCACTGAGCGCGTCCCGCGTGCGATCGAGTCCGGTCCAGGACCGTCTGTCGGACACGGTGTGTGCTCCCCATCGCACCACTGCGCTTCTGGTGTCCGCCCTGTCTGATTGCAAGGATGAGGTGTGTTCGAGCTGGTGAGGCCGCGTGCGGAGTTGTTCCAGGAGTGGAGCGAAGCACATCGCGAGTGGGGTCCCGGGCTGCACGAAGACGGCTTCGGAATCACCTCGGACGATGAGGTGAACACGGTCGACGGCTTCCGCGACTGGGTCGCTCGGATCGAGCACGGCCCGACCGAGCTGTGGTGGATCGTCGAAGAGGGGGAAGTCCTCGGTGGGATCGCGCTCCGTGCTGCTGATGACGAGCGCGTGCAGAGTGTCGGTCACATCGGGTACGGGGTCCGGCCGTCCGCCCGCGGGCGAGGTGTCGCGACGTGGGCGCTCGGTGAAGTGTTGCTTCGCGCCGCTTCGCTGGGGATCGACCCCGTGGTGGCGTTCTGTCTCGAAGACAATGCGGGGTCGGTCGCGGCGCTCGAACGCCACGGGGCGACGCTCGAAGCGGTCGAGCAGCACGGGACGGCGCGGGTGCGGCGCTACGCGATCCGCTCCGGAGTCCGCTTCGCTCACCGATCAACTGTCGGTACGGACTACTCGTAGGCTTGCTGGGTGATCGCGCGAGTCCTTGGTTCTGGTCGTCCGCTCGTCGCCCTCCACGGCTTCGGGGTGGACCACCGCATCATGCTGCCGCTGGCGGACGCGGTGCAGGGTCTGCCGTGGCGGCTGGTGTTCCTCGACCTGCCGTGGGCTGAAGCCGCCGCGGTGACCGCGACCGCGAAGAGCGCGGTCGACGTGGCCGCCGAGGTACTCGCCGACATCGACGACCACCTCGGCGACGAGCCCTTCGCCGTCATCGGGAACTCCTTCGGCGGCATGATCGCCCGACACGTCGCCCACGAACGCCGAGACCACGTCCTCGGCATCGCGACCTTGGCGGGTGTGGTGCATCCGGCACACGCAGACCGTGCTGTCCCCGAGCGCACCGTGCTGTACACCGAACCGTCCGTCCTCGAGGCCGCCGGTGATGCGCGAGCAGCGTTCGAGGAGGTCAGCGTCATCCAGGACGCCGCCGCGTTCAGAGCGTTCGAGCGGTACGTGCTGCCGGGCCTCCGTGGTGCCGACCCTGCTGTGATGGACCGTGTCGCCGCCGACTACGCACTCGATGCCGTGCCGGAGGAGCGCCACCCGGAACCGTTCACCGCTCCGGCGCTGCACCTGTTCGGTCGGCAGGACGACGTCGTCGGCTACGAGGACGGGCTCGCACTCCGGGACCACTACCCGCGAGGGAGCTTCGTCGTCCTCGACGGTGCTGGACACAACGTGCACCTCGAACAACCCGGAATCACCGCCGCCCTGATCCGCGACTGGCTCGCACGCATCGACCGGTAGACGATCCCTTACCGGGACGCGATCGCGACTCAGAGCGAAGCCAGAAGGACGACACGGAGCGACGCTGCTCACAGCACGGGTCGATGAGCGTCTCGTGAACGACCGTCTGTGAACGGACACTCCCGATGTCACTAGTTACCCATTGAGCAAACTTGCCCAATGGGCAAACATGTTCTAGTTTGGTGTGATGACAGACGAGGTCTCGCTCCGTGAGCAGAAGAAGGCAGCGATCCGTGACGCGTTGAGCGTGACCACCGTGCTGCTCGCCCGGGAGCGCGGACTCGACAACATCCGTGTCGAGGACATCGTCGGTCGAGTTGGAGTGTCGAGGCGGACGTTCGGGAACTACTTCTCGAGCAAGGAAGACGCGATCGCGGACCGCCACGTGCAACGCGTGCGCAGGGCAGCCGATGATCTGCTCCAGCGGCCACGCGAGGAGCCGTTGTGGACTGCCATCACGGAGGCGCTGCTCGCGCCGTACGAGACAGAAGCGACGACGACCCCGTCCCGCGAGGAGCAGAGCGGGCTGCTTGCAGTCCTCTCGACGCCGGGCATGCAGTCAGCCGTCGACCGAGGTGCTCGCGCAGCGAACGCTGTGTTCGCGGCCGCCGTCGCCGCTCGCTCAGACGCAGCACCGGAAGATCCCGTTCCTGGTCTGGTGTCCGCCGCTGCGCTTTCGACCTTGTTGACAACGCTGGAGTCCTGGGCGGCGCGCCCGGAGCCGCACCCCCTCCAGCCGTCCCTTCGAGATGCGTTCCAACTCCTCGGCGACGGTTTCGGCCACCTCCGCTGACCCCTGATCCCACACTCTTCGTCAGAAGGAAGACCATCATGCACGACGTCGTCATCGTCGGCGGCGGCCCCGTGGGCATCTTCGTCGCCTGCGAGCTGAAGCTCGCGGGTGTGAACCCCCTCGTCCTCGAACGCCTCCCCGAGATCAACCAATGGGACAAGGCGCACGGCTTGACCGGGCAGGTCGTCCGACTACTGGATCACCGCGGCTTGTTCGAGCGGTGTGCTGGGAGGGCCGTCCCGGAGCCGGCTCCGGGCTTCTTCTTCGGAGCGCTGCCGTTGCCGCTCCACACGCTCGGCGACCGCAACCCGATGTACTTGCTCCACATCAACCAGCGCGACCTCGAGAGCGTGCTCAACGACCGCGCAGCAGAACTCGGCGTCGAGATCCGTCGCGGCGTCGAGATGCGCTCCTTCACCCAACACGACGACTCCGTCACCGTCGACCTCGTCGACGTCGCGAGCGGAGCAGCGAGCACCGTGTCGGCGCAGTACCTCGTTGGTAGTGACGGGGCGCGGAGCACTGTGCGGAAGCTCTCCGGTATCCGCTTCCCCGGCAACACCGACCACCACATCGTGGACCGCACAGTCCTGATCGCACCAACTGAGCAGCTGATGCCCGCCGGCCCCGGGAGAGTGCACGTTGCGGGTCTGGGAGTGATCGCGGAGAGCTTCCACCGTACCGAAACCGGCGTCGTCACCATCGCCCTCCGTGACCCGGAGCACCCGCTGGTCTACACCGCGGAATGGGAGGACCAGCCTGACCGCAGCTTCCCCGGTGAGGGAGCAGCCATGACGTTGACCGAGATGGAGGACAGCCTCGAGCGCGTCCTCGGCGTCCGCCTCGACCTCCACGCGCCAGCCGACGGTGAGCCGACGTTGCTGCGTCGTCTGACCGGTCGGAACACCCGCGTCGCGGACCGCTACCGCGACCGGCGGATCTTCCTCCTCGGCGATGCCGCACACGTGCACTCCGCCGCCGGCGGGCCCGGCCTGAACCTCGCGCTGCAGGACGCGGCGAACCTCGCCTGGAAACTCGCCGCCACCGTCCACGGCTGGGCCCCCGCGGGCTTGCTCGACACCTACGAGACAGAGCGCCGCCCGCTCGGGCAACGCGTCTTCATGCAGACCCAAGCGCAGACCGCACTCATGGCGCCCGGCTCGGATGTCACAGCCCTCCGCGACCTCTTCGCCGAGATGCTGGCCGACACGACCACCGTGCAGCGCGTCGCAGATCTCCTCGCCGGCTCCGACGTCCGCTACGACATGGGCCCTGCGGATGCCGACGGCCCCACCGGATGGTTTGCACCGTCGACACAGGTCGAACTCGCCGACGGGACCCTCCGCAGGATCCCGGAACTGCTCCGCACCGGCCACCCCATCCTGCTCGACGCAACCGGCGCACTCCGCCATGCCATCGCCCCGTGGAACGACCGCGTGGACTACGTGCCGCTAGCCGCAACGAACGAACAGCCCTCGATCCTGATCCGACCCGACGGATTCATCGCCTGGTCCCACACCGATCCCGCCTCCCTCACAGCGGCACTTGCCGCATGGTTCGGAACACCCGATCACGGCTCTACCGGGACGTTGTGAAGCGTGAACCTCGACGTGATCGGAGCCGCGATCGTCTCGATCAGCGGCGCGCTCTTCGCGACCGCTTCGAGCTGGTGTCTGATCGGTCTCTGCCTCGGAACACGAACAAAGCCTGTGCTCCCAGCGGCTTCCAGGGCCCACCTGTTCACGTCGGCATCGACGATCGTCGCCGGGCTCGTGGTCCACATCATCGGCTTCTTCCCCGAAGCCTTCGTGCTCATCTACGCGGGTGCAACGTCAACGCTCGTCGCCGTCTTCGTCGCACGTACGACGGAACGCACTACTCCCCGCCGGGTCACGGGACCAGCACTACTCACGGCAAGCGGGATCGTCGCGCTCACCATCGGGCTGATCATCTGACCGCTGAACAGTCCCAGGCGGCGACGGCACGTGCGCAAGGACGTGCCGTCCAGCGTCCTCACCTGGACCCATTTCTCCACGGAGCGAGTTCCGCCTCGTCGTCGTCCGGTAGCCGATGGCCTGGCGGACTCCCACTCAGTAATCGGGGTCCTGACGGTCCTGGTCCTGCCAAGGGAGCATCCGGCCAGCGACGAGCGACAGGACCCCGCCGAACACGAACACGAGGGCGACAGCCCACCACGGGTTGCGTCGCTCTCGCTGTCCTTCATTGCTCATACGCTCACGGTAGCGAACCGCCATCGCCGTCCGATAGCCGACTGGCTACTGGGACGGCCCGCCGCCTTTCGTGCGACTACCCAGAACGCCCTCCACCATCCAGCACGCCAAACCCAACACGATCAGAGCGCCACCGATCCAGATCGCGGCGGAGCTACCGGCTTCGACGTTGCCGGCGATCACCGAACCACCTGTCAGTACGAAGAACAGCCCGACACCACCGATGACCGCGCTGAGCATCTTGGGCCGAGGTGATTCCTTCGACCGAGTGATGCCGAGGAAGTCGAGAACGCGTCTCATGCGGCGAGCGTACGGCGTGCGACAGCCCGGTGACCGATGGTCAACCGGTGCGACGAAAGGCCTCAGCGTCGGCGGTTCCGGAGCGCAATCCGAAGCGCCTGTACGAAGAAGACGACAGCGGCGATGACGAGGATGCCGCCGAACAGCACACCGCTGGTCGCATCACCGAGGAGCTTGTAGCCTCCCTCGATCGGACGACCAGCGGACGCAGCCAGGAGCGGGATGCCAGCGGTACCCAGGCCGAGGAGCAGCAACACTGCACTTGCGATGAAACCACCCCGCGCCGACTGAGCTTTCGACGGCTCATCCTGTTCTGTCCTCACCCTTCGAGAGCCTGGCACGAAGCTCGCCAGCCGTCCGGTAGCCGATCGGCTAGCGAACGCGGATACGGCCCGACCGTCACCGCGTCCGATAGCCGATCGGCTACCTGGCGTTCTCTCGTCATGAGCCGAGTGCCGGTCGAGACTGCCCCCTGCGGACGCTCATCTCGTTGGAACGATTCGGGGTGGCCGGCGACCGGAATCTCGCGCGAAATCGCGGTCACCATGCGAGCTGCGTGTCGTCCTCGAAGACCGCACCGGTGGGGCCGTCAGCAGGCAGGGTCGCGAGTCGCACCGCCACAGCGGCACCCTCATCGGGGGTTCGGGTGCCGCGGAAGTCGTTGAAGTCCGTGGCGACGTGGCCTGGGGCGGCGCCGTTGATCTTCAACGTGGTCGCCGCGAACTCGCGGGCGTAGTGCACCGTGATGGCGTTGAGCGCGGTCTTCGAACTCGAGTACACCATCGAGGGCTGCCCAACCCAGGCTCCCGCCTCGCCGATCGAACCGCGCTTGCTCGTCACGTTCACGATCCGAGGCGCCTCTGCCTTCGTCAGCAGCGGCAGAACGCGGTGATCATCCGCACGACGCCGAAGACGTTGACCTCGTACACGTTCTTGAAGTCGTCCACGTTCTCCTCGGTCGGCTTGGGAAGGTCCTCCAGCGGCCGGAACGTGAGCGTGTTCACGCCGGCGTTGTTCACCAGGACGTCGAGCCGACCGAACTCGTCTGCAACCTCCGCGACGAGCGCGTCGATCTGGTCCTGGTCCGTCACGTCGAGAACGACCGGACGCACGTCGCCGTCGACGGTGGTGGCGGCTGCCCGTCCGAGCTCCGTGCTCCGCGCGCCGAGGAGGACGGTGAAGCCTTCTCGCGCGAGTCCGCGGACGATGGCGATGCCGATGCCCTTGTTCCCGCCGGTGACGAGAGCGATCTTCTGCGCCTTGCTTGGTGTTGTCATGTCAACAGCATGCACCCATCCATGTTGATGCGTCAACATGTCATAGGTAGGCTTGCCGCGTGACCGCACCGCTGACCGAGCAGGAACAACGTCTCTGGCATGCCTGGAAGATCGCGTCTGACAAGGTCCGGCAACGGGTGGCCGAAGACATCAAGGCCGGCTCGGGACTGTCCGATCAGGACTTCGGGATCGTGACCCGACTCGTCGAAGTTGGTGGCGGTGAGCTCCGCCAGAACGACCTCGGTGCGTCGCTACAGTGGGATCGCACCCGCCTTTCTCATCAACTCACACGGATGGAAAACCGGGGCCTCGTCAGCCGCAGCACGGTCGACGGCGGTGTGCTCGTGAGCATCACGGACGAGGGAGCGCGCCTCGTGCGTGTAGCCAGGCCCATCCATGCAGCCGCGGTCCGCACACATCTCCTGCAACGCACGGAGGGAGTCGACCCGGCCGTGCTGGTGCACGTCCTCGAAAAACTCGCACTCAACAGCACATCCGCACAGTCTCAATAGCCAATCGGCTATCGGACGCTCAACGCCCGCAACCCTGGACGGGGACGGACCCGACGCCGCTGCCTTCACGGCCCTTCCACGTCGTACACGTGGTCGGGGCGGAGGGGCAGGTGCCCCACGAGATCCCCCGGTTCATCCGGCAGGCGCAGCAGGTGGCCACTCGCTTCGATGCCCGCCGGCAGCGAAGGAGGGGGTTCCGCGTACGGCCGGAGAAGCTCGCGCACACCGTAGCCGCCCGCGTGACGCGCGACCGGCACCGCTCTGTCGCGACCGGCGTCACGATGGGAGGATCGCGCCGTGCCCCTGCGTGACCTCGCGATGCTCGATGATGCGACCTTCGACGTCGGCGACGCGCAGGTGGCCGACGGGCGGGTGGTGCTGCGCGGCTGGGCCGTCGAACACGGCACGAGCGTGGGGACGGCTCGTCTGCCGGTGACGCTGACGGTCCCCAACGCGGTCGACGTCTCCGCTGACTCCGTCGGTGGGACCGGTGAGCTCGTGCTCGACCGGGTCGAGGTGACCCCGACGACCGTGACGCTCGTCGGGGTCGCCCCCGCCCGGATCGTCGTGACGACGTCGGTGCAGAGCCAGGCGCTGCTCGAGGTCGGGACGACACCGATCGCGGTGCGTCGCTGGGGGCGCTGGCGGCCCTGGAGCACGGCCGCACCGGTGGTCCTCGACCACCGGTACGCCGTCAAGCGGCTGCGGACCACGGCCTGTCCGGAGTGCGAGCACCCGTGGGCTGAACACTCGATGGACCCGGACGAACCGCTGACGATGTGCAGCGAGTGCGCCCACGAGCACGGTCACGGCCAGCCATCCACGGGGGCGACGGTCTGTTTCGCTCGGGTCCCTCGCGGTCTGGTGGAGCCTCGGTCAGCAGTGCTGCGCACTCCTCCGAGCGACGACCGACCGGTCGATCGGGGAGGGCCCGCGACGTCAAGCACCGGCGGGTTGTTCCGTCCGACGATCTCGAGCTTGCGGGAAGCGAATGCGGCTCTCGCCTTCGGGATGGTCTCGACCGACGAGGTGAGCGCCCTCGCGGCTGAGCTCGTGGCGTCAGGACACGACGGTGACGCGCTCGTCGCACTCGCTTCCCTGTACTCCGGCGCCGCCACCTCCGACGCGGTCGAGCTCGGTCAGGCGGCACTCGTCGAGGCCGGGGTGCGCCCCGTGGACCTCACGGGTGACGACGTGCCGCTCCTCGCGCTGCGTGTCGCGAGTCACCGGTTCCTCCTCGGGCACTGGACGCTCCGCACCTTCGCGTCCTGGGTGCACCGGGAGATCGGCCACGAGGGGCCCGAAGGCGCACAGCAGCTCGCACTCGTCGACGACGAGCTCGATGAACTCGACGAACGAGGCGCCGGGCCCGGTCCTTCGTTCCGTCGAGCGGTCGAACGGCTCGCCGTCGACTACATCGAACTGACCGAGGAGACGGCGCATCCGTCTCGGTCCTGACCGTCGGCCCGGAACCCGGCCGACCCGTGGATCAGGCGATGCTGCTGCCGCCGTCGACGAGGAGCTCGCTCCCCGTCATCCCCGAGCTCTGGTCGGACACGAGGAAGAGCACCGTGGCGGCGACCTCCTCGGGACGGAGGAGTCGACCGAACGGCATCCCGCTCGCCATCTGCTGGAGCATCGCGTCCGGGCTGCCCGTGGCGAGGCCCGCGAGACCCGGCGTCTCCGTCGGCCCGGGGACGACGGTGTTGATCCGGACGCCGCGCGGTGCGAGCTCGGCCGCCCAAGTGCGGGTGAGAGTTGCGATCGCTGCCTTCGACGCCCCGTACAGGCCGAACGACGGCTCGGTGCCGGACGCCGCCGTCGAACCGGTGACGACGACGGCCGAGCCCTCGCGCAGGAACGGCAGCGCACCCTGGACGGTGAGGGTGGTCCCGCGGACGTTGGTGCCGAACGTCGCCTCGAAGTCCTCGGCGGTGACGGCGTCCAGTGCCTTGAACTCCCCGCCGCCGGCGTTCGCGTGCACGGCGTCCAGACCGCGACCACGCTCGGCGACCGCGGCGAAGACCGTCGCGATGTCAGTCGGCTGGGCAGCGTCCGCCCGGATCGGCGTGATCGCGTCGCCGAACTCCTCGCGCAGTGCGTCGAGCGCCTCCTGCCGCCGGCCGGTGACGAAGACGTGGGCTCCTTCGGCGACGAAGCGGCGCACGACCGCGAGTCCGATGCCCGACGTCCCGCCCGTGACGAGTGCGGTCTTGTCCTGCAGTGTTCCTGTCACGATGACCTCCTGAGCATGTTTTTGACTGCTTGGTCCAGAACGGTACGCCGTGCTTGACTGATCAGTCAACAACGACTTCCGAGGAGTCCGCATGCCCCGACCGCGCAAGTTCGACGAGGCCGACGTGGTGGAGCGCGCTCGGCGCACGTTCGCGGAGTCCGGGTTCGACGGCACGTCGCTCGACGACCTGCTCGCGGCGACGGGGCTCGGTCGGCAGAGCCTGTACAACACGTTCGGCGGCAAGAAGGAACTCTTCATGCGCGCTTTCCTCAGCGACACCGCCGACGCCGTCGGGGTCGTGCAGTCCGTCCTGCGGAGCGCCGAGCACCCGATCGCGCGGATCCGGACGCAGCTGGTCTCCGGTGCGGTCGAGCACGGGGCTGCGCAGGGTCCGCCGTCCCTGCTGCTCCGAGCGGCGGTGGAGCTGTCGGCTCGTGACCCCGAGGTGGCCGCCACCGTGACCGAGGCGTTCGACACCATCCGTGCGGGCTACACGGCCTGCATCGTGGACGCGCAGGCAGCCGGCGAGGTCGAGGCCGACGCCGACGCCGAGGCGCTCGGCACCTACTTCTGCGCGGTCATCGAGGGGATGGGGGCGATCGGACGCGTCGGGACCTCACGAGCGGCGCTCCTGCAGGTGGGGATCGCGAGCCTCGCGGCACTGCCGATCACACCGCTGGGGGCAGAACACCTCGGAACCGCGGACGGTCCCTGGGACTGATCGACGCCCGGTACCAGGGTGACGCGCGGCGACGCGGGCGGCGGGACGGACCGGCACCGCGCCTCCCGTCCGCATCTGGAGGCGCGCATCCCGCAGGCGCGACGGCATCCGCCGTCGCATGGAACATCACCGTTGCGACGATGAAGCCGGTCCTCGCCACGATGCGAGCACCGCAGTCGGGCGTTCCGATCCATCAGGCCGGTTCCCTCGAGGATCAGCGGCACGGACGGCAAGCCTGCGTTAGCTTCGAGTGAGATGACACCGTATCTACGGGGGACACGACGGTGACCGGATCGACAGACCTGACCGCGTACGCGCTGGAAGATCCGACGTCCTTGCCCTCGGGACGTACGTCGTGGATGCGAGGGTCGTGTCGAAGGGCGACGACGGGACCGCCGCGGTCGAGTGCACGGCAACGAACGAGACCACGCTCGGCTCGGCCCGGCGGATCCCCGGGCTCGACCACGACGCGGTGAACCGAGCCGCTGGGAGACCACGGGCCGTTCTCGCGGGTGACGGAGCGGTTCACGTGGAAGGAGAAGGTGAAGTGGTGACGAGACACCCGGCGGGCATCGCGACGTCGATCGCGGTGCTGACGCTGTTGTTGACCGGTTGCACCGTCACGGCACAGCCCGAGCCGGAGGACTACACCGGCACCTGGGTGCTCGAGGGTGCGGACGGTGATCGAGCGACGGAGTTCACCGTGTCGGCGGACCGGACGTACACAGCGCGCAACATCCCGCTCGACCTCGCGTGCCGAACCGGCAACGCTGCGACGAGCCCCCCGGGTTGTGCGAACGGCGACTCGGCGAACTTCTCCGGACGATGGAAGGTGGCCGACGGCGACTCGACCGGCATCCGGTTCTACTTCGATGACCACTTCGTGCGCCAGGGCTACCCGACCAGCGGAGCACTCGGTTTCTACAGCGGATCGCTCGATGTGCCACGTCCCGACTACCTCTTCGTCCGTTCGTCGTCCGACTGACCGGGAGCTTCTCCCACAGCCCGACCGGTCCGCCGAGGCGACCCCGTCATCACGGGAGCGGCCGGCCGGACCGCTGCTGCGCCTCCAGTCCGGATCTGGAGGCGCGCATCCCGCGGGCGCGACGGGTCCCGCCCGTTTCTGGTTGCGTGCTGGGCCGGCTAGGCGAGCCACCCGTACAGCAGGAGTGCGATCGCGGCGCCGGGGACCATCGCGATGATCGCGACGGGGGCGGCCCACAGCTGGTGCACCCACGGGTGGCCGCCCGGCTTCGTGGCCGCCATCGCCGCGAACGAGGACGCGGACACCAGCACGGCCCACGCGGCCGTCATGGACACGATCGGCAGGAAGTTCCACCCGCGGTCGAGCAGGGCATTGGCGAGCGGGAGGAGGAACATCGCCGTTGCGACGATGAAGCCGGTCCTCGCCACGATGCGGAACGCCTTCCGGGGGCTGTTCATCTCGGCGATGGTGCGCTGGTCGTCCACGGGGTGCCCTCGGTCAGGACTGCCGACTGAGGAGGGCGACCAGGGAGCCGAAGCCGACGAGTTCCGTGGCGCTCAGGACGGCGCCGACGACGCCGATCACCGCGCCGCGGGTTGCATCCCGCCGCTGCCGCTTCCGGTCACGCGTGCCGGTGACGACGGCGCAGATGCCGGAGACGACGGCGGCGAGGACCCAGAGCTGCAGCAACACCACGGCGTAGCCCATGAAGGCGGCGTGCAGCAGGACGTACAGGACCACGCTGACGACGATCACGGCTGGTCCGGACACCGCGAGCCACCCCAGCTGCCATGCCGTCGATCGTTCCCGGACATCGTCGCTCATCGGTTCCCCCTCGTGTTCCCCTGCAGGTCAGGGTACTGGCGTCGCGCGGATGAACCGTTGTCGGGTCCGGGCCGGCCGACCCACGCGCCGCTTCAGCGGACGTGCTCCCACGACGACAGCGCCGTCCAGGCCTGCGGGTCGAAGGTGAACGAACTGCCCATCGCGGGCTGATCCAGTGCGCGGCTGATGCGCTCGCGTCGGAGGCTCGCCAGCAGGAGCGCGCCGACCCCGCCGTGCGCGATGAACGCGATGCCCCGTTCGGGCGTCTGTGCCGCGATGCTTCGGACCGCTCGCTCGACACGGCTCTGGGCGTCGATCGCGCGTTCCCAGCCGCGGACGGACCGCTGCGGTTCGAAGAAGAACGCGTCGACGGCCGGTTCGAACTCGCTCGGGTCGAGGTAGCCGGTCGCGCTGCGGTCCATCTCACCGAGGTCCTCGTCGACCTCGAACTCCGTGCCCCACTGCCCGGCGATGATCTCAGCGGTGTCCAGCGCCTTCCGCTCGCAGCTGCTGACGATGCGGAGGGGCTGGGGGAACAGCGCCGCGACGCGTGCTGCACGGGCGCGTCCGGCCGGCGACAGGCCCCAGTCCTGGATCCGGACGGCGGGGTCGACGATCACGTCGGGATGGGACACCCATGTGCACAGCATCATCCGACCGTACCGGCGTCGTCAGTGTCCCTCCCGTTCGAGACGGGCGACGGGGTCGCGGGGGAGCAATCGGGGTGAGAACCGTCGCCTCCAGCCTCGGGCAACGCTCGTCGTACGGCGCGGTGGGCGGCCGGGATGGACAGGAGTGCTCCACCGACGAGGAGGCCAGCGGCGACGAGGACGGCGGCAGGAGTGTGGAGTGCTGGAACTCCGATGCTGATCGCGCACCACGCCGTCACGAGGAGGCCGGAGATGATCGTCGGGCGCAGCGCTGCACGATGGCCGATCCGCCAGGCCGCCTCGCTCGACATCGTGACCGACGTCCGGACGCCGGCGAGGCTGTTCCGTGGCAAGGAGCCGTTGGCGGCCCGCCACGTCAGCCACGTGACCAGCGCAGCCGCCCCGATCTCGAGGGCCATCGGGAACACCACCACCGCTCCGTCCATGCCGACGACGCTAGCGCCCCCGGCGGAGAACAGCGCCGTATCAGTGTCACCTACGTGTCGTCGAACCCGGCACGGTCTCAGCCTGCCTCTGTCCGGACGCGTACCTGCGGCGCACCGTCGGTGTTCCAGCGGAACAACACGAGGTGCCAGAGGCCCGGGCGCTTCCTCGACGGATCGATCAGGCCGTCGGCGCCGAGTGCCACGAGGCGGTCCCGGACCTGCCACGAGGCCGGGACGCCACCGGCGGCGACGACCTGCTGCCACGGAGCGGTCGCGTCCTCGAGGTCGACCACGGCTTCGGAACGAGCGGCCCCGTCGCGGAGGTCGACGATCCGGGACGCCACCACGTCCACCTCGACGATCACCGGCTCCGTGGCGCGCGTGTCCGGATGCGCCACCAGTGCGGCCTCCACACCCTCGACGGACGAGCTGAGGTACAGCGTGGGCTCGTCAGCACGTGAGTACCGGCCTGCGGATCGTGACCCTGCGATGGCGGATGCGCGGAAGCGCGGGTCCACGGCGCGGAAGAAGGTGCCGCGCACCTCCGGTGCGAAGATGTCTCGGTCGTCGCTCACGAAAGCATCCTGGTGCGGCTCACGCCGGCGGCGTCGCTCCCGCGCCCTCGGTGTCGTCAGCGCCCGCCGGACCGGTACCGGCCTGGTCGAGGTTCTCGTGCGGGTCGCCCATGTCGCCGGTCGCCTTGCCTGCCGGGGACAGCCCGAAGTGCTTGCGGACGGCATTCGCCTGAGTGTCGGTCAAGACGTTCCCGGCTCCTGGGGAAGGGGCATCCTTGATCGCGCTCTTCGAGTAGCCGACGTGCAGGTCGTTGCCGTCGAACGTGGCGTCCTCGACCGGGACGAGCACGGTGTGACCCCCGAGGAGTCCCGTTGCGACGCTGATGAACGCGGCACTGCCGTCCTCGGCGGAGGGGAAGACCTGCGCGACCTTGCCGACGGATGCGCCGTCGCGGTCCTTGACAGGAGCGTTCTCGATCTCGTGGATCTTCGCCTTGGTGATCATGTGCGTAGTCAACGCCCCCGGCCTGATGTGAGTGTGTCAGTCTTCCTGCCCGGTCCGGTCCTCGCGCCGGAGATCAGCGTCGGTCGGAGGGTGGCGCGGTGCCCGGTCTGCCAGGCCTCGTCGCTCGACATGGTGACCGGCGTCCGGACGCCGGCCAGATCGTTCCGGCTGAGCGTCCCGTTCGCGGCCCGCTACGTCAGCCACGTCACGAGGTCCGCTGCACCCATCTCGAGGGCGAGCACGATCACCATTGCTCCCGCCACGGCCGCGGCGCTAACCTGCCGGAACATGAACGGTGAACTTCCGCGCAGGCACCGGCAAGCGGGAGCAAGACGGCCGACGGATGGCGAACCGTGCGCGAGCCGGCAGGGCCCTACGCTGAGGGGTCGCTGCTCGCGGGTAGACGAGCCCCGTGAGTGTCGGGTCGGTGTCGCGGAGAAACGAGTGAAGGGTACCGACAACACGCTCGGTCACCGGGAGGAAGGTCACCTATTCGCCTGAGTCGCGTCAGGATGAGGGGTCAGTGGACGGAGCGGCGGACGGCAGACGCGTCGTGTCCTGGTGCTCGTACGCGTATTGCTCGTCATTCAGCGAATCAGCGTCGCCTTGCGCGCAAGGCGTCTGCGCTTGGATGCTCGACCCGTACTCCGTGATTCCGATCTCCACGAAGAAGCCGTCGTTGAAGACTCCGCCGGCCGGGTAGCGGAGCTGCAGTCCGGGTGCATCACCGCCGATCGTGCTCCGTGTCGGCTCCCAACCATTGTCCTTCCATGCAGCCTCGATCCGGTCGATGATCCGCGTTCGGTCGTCGGCGCTCGCGCCCGGACCTAGTCGGGTGATGCCCCACTGCGCCCCGGAGGTCCCGCACGCTGACGCGCCGGAGTCCGACGCCTCCCACTCGCCCGGGACCATCGACTGGGTCGACTCAATCCGCTCGTTCAGGTCGTCCCATGCGGCCTTCGCGCTCGTCGCGCTCGGCTCCGATCGGGCGGAAGGTTGGTTCACGTTCGGCTCCTCGTTTGGGCGGCTGTTCGAACATCCGGTGATCATCAGCACTGCTACCCCGGTAGCACCGAGGATGAGCAGGGAGCGGGCCACTGTTCTCATGGAATCCGTTTCCCGCCAGGGGTGTACCCGAGGCTCGTGTAGGCCGTATTGCGAAGTGACGAAGTTCCGCGGTCGAGGTAACCCAGTTCTGCAGGCTCCTGACGAGCCAGGGCAGCTTCGGTCGCCGGCGTTGCTGAGTGCCCGTCCGAGCCAGGGTATGCATCGCCATCGACGCGTTCGTCATTGGACGAGAAGGTCCGCGCTCCCCATTCGGAGTCTGCCGGGTTCAGGGGGTGGTCGCTGGGCACGTTGAACAGCGTGGACCGAGTCCAGGCTGAGCCGGAGGTGCTCGGCTGGTCTCCATGGCCGGCCGCCATGCCACTCTCGACCGACCCGCGCCCGAGGTTCGCGATGTAGTCGGCTCTGGACTGGCTGGTCCAGACATGCCCCTGTGGAACGTCGAGAGCGGAAGCATTGGGCACGCTCTTGTCAATTCCCGCAGAGGCGAGGAGCGTGACGTTCGATACGGGCGTCTTCGCCGTCGCCATCGTGGCTGTCGTAGTCCCGTACGAGTGCGCGACGACGGACAGATGCTGACCGCCCGACCACGAGCGAGTGTCGGAGATACCGGAGAGGAAGTCGCTGAGCCTCACGGCGCCGGCCTTGGCCTTGTCGGAGGACATGACTTGCATACTCGGTGGCATTGCTGGGGTGTCGTACCCCATCCAGGCAACCGTCGCGACGTTCGGATCGGTGTGGACCTGGGCAGCCGCGGAACGCTGCGCGTCGTACAGGTTCTGGGCGCCGCCGGTCCAGCCGCGCATGCTGTCTGCAACGGTGTTCCCCATCCCCGGCACGGCGACCGTGACGCGGGACGCTGTGTCCATGTCGCCGATCGCGATCGCGGCCAGCGGAGGTTGCCCGAGTACGAGCGACACGATCGTTCGCGGTGTCAGCGCAGACCCGTCATGAAGGGCTTGCTGCAGTGAAGTGAGGGCGCCGATCTCCTCAGCAAGGCGGGCGTACTCCGCTTGCTCAGCTGAGTCGAGTGGTTCGCCGCGGCCGACGCGTCCGGTCAGGGCGGCGTACCGTGAGCGTGCCTTGGGCAGTTCCGCTTCGAGAGTGTGACGGTTCGCCCTTCCCCGATCCGCGTACCGCACGCCCTCGAGGTTGCCGATCAGCGTCGAAGCGCCGAACACGAGAGCATCGCGTTCCTCCGCGCTGAGGCTGCCCCACCATGATCGCACTTCAGGGGCCTTCGGCGGGTGCTTGCTGACGTACTGGCGCTCTGCCGGATGATCGCGCATCCACCGCTCGATCGCCTCACGGCCTTTCGCTGCGAGCTGCGCCAGCAGCGGCAGGTAGGCGGCGTCCACGAAGCCTTGGACAGCGGCACTGAAATCGACGAGCGGTCGAAAGAGTGGCGCACTGAACCCCGTCGCGACCATCGGTCCAGTGAGCGGACCGGCCGCAGTGTGACGTTGAAGCGCCTGTGCGAGATCGTCCTGAGCGCTCTGCCAATGACTTGTCAGGCGAGATGTGCGGCGGTGCAGGTCATCGTTCTGCGCCTGGTACTCCGCGGGGACATCATCATTCGATGACGTCGCCGCGACACGGTTGCGGAGTTCCTCGATGTCCGCCAGGAGCCTCTTGCGGGAGCGCCTCAGTGTGGTGAGGTCGTCGGCGAAGGTATCTAGTGCCGTCACGACAGCGGAACTGGTCTGCGCCAGAGCTGCCGTGCGGTTCGAGAGGGGGTGCAGTGCGAGCGGGAGCGAGTCAGTGGCGCCAGGAGAACTGAGGACACGGCCGATGCCGCTCCAAGCGCGTTGCGCCGACGCGCTGGCGCGAGCGATGTCTGATGTCGAATCTCGTAGCGACCGGGCGGCGCTGGAGACAGTGTCGGGCAATGCGTCTATCCGCGGAAGATCGCCGACATTGATGAGTCGATCAGTCACGCGAGACCCTCGTCCCGGCCTGCGCGGTGCTCGTCTCCGCCTCCATCGTCTCGTCCCCCTCGGCGAAGGCGCGCATGGCGCCGTTTGCGGCCGTCAGTGCTTCGGACACCACCGTCACTGCGGCACGACCGTCATCCTGATGGTCACGCGCGAATCCCGCGGCGGCGGCGGCTGCCGTCGTGCTGGTGAGCGAGTGGACCACGTCGCCGAGTGCGGACTCGAAGCGTGACGCCGCCGATTGAACCTGCTCACCAGAATGCGCGGTGCTGGTCACCACATCCTGCGCGCCGACGACATCGATCTTCCACCCCTGAGTCACGCGTCCCCCCTCGATCGTGCACACAAGCATAAGCACGTCGAGACGGAGAGCAGCTCAACGTGAGGCCCTGGGGTTCTGTCGGCGCCTGCTGAGGCAGCCATCCAAAGAACGGTCCTTCACCGCCGAGTAATCCTTGCAGCAGCCGAGAGCTGTGGTCGCACGCTTGCACGAACGGAGCGAACTATTGGAGTGCTTTTTGTGACTCCGAGCGACAGCGCCCGGGGCTGGCTGCCTGGCTGCCTGACCAGCGCAGGCGGGGACACGGCGGTCGGCTCGCCCCGTTGCTGGGGCGAGCCGTCCTGCGGAGCAGGGGACTACCGCGCTGCCGGTACCGCGACGTTCGCGAGCTCGGCCCGCACGATGTCCGCGCCGGCGGACAGCGCGCCGAGCTTCTGCAGGGCCGCCCCGCGCGCCAGCGGCGCCATACCGCAGTTGGTGCTCGGGATGAGCTTGTCGGCATCGACGTGGTCGAGTGCCCGGCGGAGGACCGCGGCGACCTCCTCGGGCGTCTCGACCTGCTCGGTGGCGACGTCGATCGCGCCGAGCATGACCTTCTTGCCGCGGATGAGCTCGACGAGTTCGAGCGGGACGTGTGAGTGGATGCACTCGAGGGAGACGATGTCGATCGAGGACTGCTGCAGGAGTGGGAAGGACTGCTCGTACTGCCGCCACTCGGCGCCGAGGGTCTCCTTCCACCTGTTGTTCGCCTCGATGCCGTAGCCGTAGCAGATGTGCACGGCGGTCTCGACGCGCAGACCCTCGGTGGCGCGCTCGAGCGCGGCGACGCCCCAGTCCTGCACCTCGTCGTGGAACACGGTGAAGGCCGGCTCGTCGAACTGGATGACGTCGACGCCGGCGTCCTG
This sequence comes from Curtobacterium sp. NPDC087080, assembly GCF_044745105.1. Lineage (NCBI taxonomy): Bacteria > Bacillati > Actinomycetota > Actinomycetes > Micrococcales > Microbacteriaceae > Curtobacterium > Curtobacterium sp. NPDC087080. The sequence continues at coordinate 52,792 of NZ_JBIUZP010000006.1, forward strand.
CAGCTCGAGTGCCTCCTGGTTGAGGATCGTGGCGAACTCCCACGCCAGCTTCTCGCGGCTCTTGTAGTGCTGGTCGGAGAGGGTGTCGATCATGGTCATCGGGCCGGGGAGTGCCCACTTGATGGGGCGATCGGTCTGAGCCCTCAGGAATGCAGCGTCGTCGACGAAGACCGGCTTCGGGCGGCTCACCGCACCGACGACGGTGGGCACCGCGGCGTCGTAGCGGTCTCGGATGCGCACGGTTTCCTTGCGCTCCTGGTCGATGCCGTCGAGGTGCTCGATGAAGGTGGTGACGAAGTGCTGGCGGGTCTGCTCGCCGTCGCTGACGATGTCGATGCCGTTGCGCTCCTGCTCGTGGACGGCGGAGCGGAGCGCGTCATGCTTGCCCTCGACGAGGGCGTCACCCTCGAGCAGCCAGGGGGACCAGAGTCGCTCGGGCTCGGCGAGCCAGGAGGGCTTCGGCAGGCTGCCGACGATCGCGGTGGGGAGGAGCGTGCTCATGCGCGTGGAGATCCAGTCGGTCAGTGGGCGAGGGCGGCGGGTGCGGCGGGAAGAGCCTGGCCGGCGTGTGCGGTCTGCTCGGCGAGCCAGCGGTCGAGGAAGTCGCGGTGCGGTGTGACGAGGTGCTCCTCGGTCCACCGGCCCTGCGTGACGCCGAGCCGGCTGCGTTCCTCGCGGTCGTAGGCGATGCCGGTCGACGTCCAGTCGTCGTGGTCGAGCGTCGGGCGGAAGGTGCTCGGAGCGGTCGCGTCCGCGTTGTAGATCTCCGGGCGGTAGATCTTCTGGAAGGTCTCCATGGTGGCGATCGTGCCGATCAGCTGGAGGTCCGAGTAGGCGCTGACGACGTCGCCGCGCGAGTAGAAGGCGAGCGGTGCCTTCGATCCCGGCGGCATGAAGTACCGGACCTGCATGCCCATCCGGCCGAAGTAGTCGTCGGTGAGCGACGAGTGCTCGTGCTCGTACTCCGCGCCGAGGACCGGGTGGACGACGCCCGTCTGCCGGTAGGTCTGGCTCGTCGAGACGCTGATGCAGACGACCGGCTCCGCGTCGAACTCCGCCCGGAAGGCGTCGGACCGCAGGAAGTGCTGGAAGAGCTGCCCGTGCAGCTGCCCGAAGTCGGTGGGCATCGAGGGCGCCGACGGCAGGCGGACGGCGAAGTCGTGGTCGCGGAGGTACGACGAGAAGTTGTTGCCGACGATGCCCTGGTGGCGCTCGCCGGAGTGCTGGTCGACGATCGTCACGTCGAGCACCTCGATCAGGGGGAAGCGCTCGACCTGTCCGCCGTCCTCGAAGTGCATCGTCACCGACACGATGTCGAGTTCGATCCGGTAGCGGTCACCGTCCGGGTCCCCGGCGAGGTCGTTGCACCGCGCGTCGATGAGCGCGAGGGCGTTGCGGAGGTTCTGCTGGCGGTGCTCACCGCGGGCCAGGTTCGCGAAGTTCGTCGTCAGACGGGAGTTCTCGGCGGGCGAGTAGTCCTCGTCGAAGCGTGTCCTGCTGATGCTGAAGGTGATGTCGTTCGTCATGGTCCGCAGTCCGGTCGTCGAGCGCCCGCGGGCACCGTGGGAAGAGTCCTCCGATCATGACGGGAGGCGCGGGTCATCAGGTAATACCGAGACGCTATGCGGTCGCATAGCGTGTTCCTATGGCTCGGGTCTCGAACGACATCACCCTGCAGCAGCTGCGGTACTTCATCGAGGTCGCCTCCGAAGGATCGATCAGCGCGGCCGCAGACCTGCTCTACGTCTCGCAGCCGACCATGTCGGCTGCGATGAAGGACCTGGAGGCGCGCATCGGCCGGCCGCTCTTCACCCGTTCTGCGCGTGGGGTCGTGCTCACCGTCGACGGCGTCGAGTTCCTCGGGTACGCCCGGCAGGTGGTCGAGCAGGTGTCGTTGCTCGAGCAGCGGTACGTCGGGCGTCAGGCCTCGCGCCGGCTGCTCGGGGTGTCGGCGCAGCACTACTCGTTCGCGGTCGAGGCCTTCGTCCGGATGGTCGAGGACGCGGACGCTGACCAGTACGAGTTCTCGCTGCGCGAGACCCGCACGTGGGACATCATCGAGGACGTCCGGACGCTGCGGAGCGAGCTCGGCATCCTCTACCGCAACGACTTCAACCGGCAGGTCCTCGGCAAGCTGATGCGGGACGCCGGGGTCGTGTTCACGCCGCTGTTCGTCGCGCAGCCGCACGTCTTCGTCGCTCGGCGGAACCCGCTGGCGACGCAGGAGCGGGCGACGCTCGACGACCTCGCCGAGCTGCCGCGCCTGACGTTCGACCAGGGCGCGAACAACTCCTTCTACCTGGCCGAGGAGATCCTGTCGACGATGTCGAGCAAGCGGGAGATCCGGGTGTCGGACCGGGCGACGATCTTCAACCTCATGATCGGGCTCGGCGGGTACACGATCTCGACCGGGCTCATCAGTGACGACCTCGACCCGGAGATCGTCGCCATCCCGCTCGACGTCGACGAGCGCATCGAGATCGGGTGGATCGCGCACTCGTCGGTGCCCCTCACGGAACAGGCGCAGACGTACCTGGAGGAGTTGCGGGCGGTCGTCGTGAGCTACGGGGTCGAGCCGCTGGGGTGACCGGACGCGGCCGACGCGCGCAGCGCGATGCACGGCCCGCCCTCTGGGCGGCGAGGTCCGATCGGGTCTTGACTACGTAGTCATTGCCGTGGTTGTCTTGCTCCCACACCCGCTCAGCGGGTGACCACCCGACGCAGCGAAGGAGCTGGCCCATGAGCGACACCGCCCCCGTGCGCCGCCTCCGCCCAGCGTCGATGACCGACGTCGCCGCTCTCGCCGGGGTGTCGCAGAAGACCGTCTCCCGGGTGGTCAACGGCGAGCCCCACGTCACCGAGGCCGTCCGCACCAAGGTCGAGTCCGCCATCGCCGAGCTCGGCTTCCGCCCGAACGCCGCCGCACGGACCCTGAAGTCCCAGCGTTCCCGACGCGTCGGCATCATCACGATCGGCACGGACCTGTACGGCCCGACCGCGATGCTCACCGGCGTCGAGCAGGCCTGCCGTTCGAACGGCTACGCCCTGTCGATCGTCCGCACGGTGACGGCCTCGGCCGAGGAGCTCCAGCCCGCGGTCGACTCCCTCGTCGAGCAGGGCGTCGAGGCGATCGTCCTGTCCGAGCCGGTCGAGAACCAGATGGACCAGCTGCACATGCCGACCGGCGTCACGGTCCTGACGCTCGGCCCGCCCGACGTCGCCGACCGCGAGAACACCCTGGCCGTCGGTCTCGACGAGAGCGGTGCCGCCTTCGCCGCGACCGACCACCTGCTCGCCCTCGGTCACGAGACCGTCTGGCACATCGCCGGCCCGGCGAACTGGACGTCGAGCGTCCGCCGCGAGCAGGGCTGGCGCGCCGCCCTGCAGGACGCGGGTGTCGCCGAGCACGCACCCGTCGAGGGGGACTGGTCTCCCCGGAGCGGGCACGACGCGATGCGCTCGCTGCTCACCCGGCCGGACGTCACCGCGGTCTTCGTCGCGAACGACCAGATGGCGATCGGCGCCATGTCCGCCATCCAGCAGGCCGGGCTCTCCGTCCCACGGGACATCAGCATCGTCGGCTTCGACGACATGCCCATCGCCGCCTTCCTCCCGACGCCCCTCACCACGATCCGCCAGGACTTCGACGAGTCGACCCGTCTCGCGATGCACCGCCTCTTCCGCACCCTCGACGGCCACCCGCCCGCCGAGCGGCACCGGATGCTCCCCGGCCAGCTCATCACGCGCGCCACCAGCGCGCCGCCCTCCGCCGAGCGCCGTCACCTCCGCCCCGCCGACTGAACCCGGCCGGGAGGCGCGACTCGCGTCGGTCCGCCGAGTGAGCGCTCACGAGCGCTCACCACCCACCCCACCGATCACCCCGACGACGACGTCAGGAGTCAGCACGTGACCCCAGTACCAACGCGACCTCCCGGATCGACGGGAGCCGTGCCTCCCGGCCGCGGCGGCCACCGAGCGCCCAGCCGGCGCGACCTGCTCCGCTGGGGCGCCGCCGCCGGCGGCGCGTTCGCACTGAGCGGGCTGCTCGCCGCCTGCTCCCCGCAGTCGACCGCGGCGGTCCGCTCGGGCAGGGCCGACCTGTCCTTCTGGACGCACGACCCCGGCTACGAGAAGTTCTTCACCGAGGCCCTCCCGGTCGCCGACCGGAAGTCGCGGTTCGGCTACGCCCTCGACATCACCACCATCGCGGCGGCGGACATCCCGACCAAGCTGATCGCGCAGGCGGTCGCGGGGACGGGGACGCCGGACGTGGCCGGTCTCGAGATCGGCGCGTTCTGCCGGATGCTCCGCGGCGACATCGCGAAGGAGCTGCTGAGCGACCTGTCGTCGTCGGTCGCGTCGAAGCGGGACGACCTGATCAGCGCGCGGCTGACACCGTTCTCGAAGGACGGGCGCCTGTACGCGCTCGACTCGGACACCCCGCTCTGCGTGTACTACCACCGTGCCGACCAGTTCCGGGCGCTCGGGATCCCCGACGACCTGGCCACGTGGGAGGAGACGATGGCGGTCGGCGCGAAGCTCAACACGACCAAGGGCGTCTCGCTCCACGCGGTCGCGGTCACCGACCCCGGGGGCACACTGCAGAGCTACCAGATCCTGCTGCTGCAGCGCGGCGGCGACCTGTACGACGAGTCCGGCGACATCGCGATCCAGACGCCCGAGGCCGAGCGCACGCTGCAGTTCCTGGTCGACGGCGTGCAGTCCGGCGCGATCGCCACGGTCGCCGACATGTACGGACCGAGCCTGCAGTCCGGACTCAAGGGCGGCACGATCCTGGCGGTCGACATGCCCTCCTGGTACGCGAGCTACGGCATCAAGCCGAACGTGCCCGAGCAGGAGGGCAAGTGGCGGGTCCGCAACCTGCCGCGGTTCGCTGGCGGCGGGAGCACGACGAGCGTCGGCGGCGGGACGGGCTTCGCGGTGCTCCGCGACAAGCCCCTCACGCAGGCCGGCATCGACCTCGTGCTCGCCGCGTACCTCGACCCCGACCAGCAGGTGAAGCGGTACGAGGACCTCGGGTACCTGCCGACGCTCCGCTCCGTGTACGACGACCCGAGGCTCGCAGCGCTGAGCGACCCGTACTTCGGCGGGCAGCAGCTGTTCGGCGTCTACAAGTCGGTCATCGACGAGGTGCCCTCGCAGCACCAGAGCGCGAACGCCGCGATCCTGCAGACCGTCCTGAGCGGCTACCTCATCAAGGCCTACAAGGGCCAGATCTCCCCGAAGCAGGCGCTCGACGCCGCTGCGGCCGACTTCCGCGGTCAGACCCGCGCCTGAGGAGGACGACGTTGTCCACATCCACCGCCACCGGCATCCCGGTGTCCGCCTCGCCCGCAGCAGCCGACCCACCGGGCAGGCGGCGCCGCCTCAACACGAACGGCGGCAGCGCCCCGTACCTGTTCATCGCGCCGTTCTACGTGCTGTACGCCCTGTTCATGATCGTGCCGGTGCTCGCCGCCGTGTACCTGTCGCTCACCGAGTGGGTGGGCCTCGGGACGCCGAACTGGATCGGGTTGCGGAACTACGCGAACCTGTTCCGGGACACGAGCTTCGGCACGGCCCTGGTGAACTCGCTGATCTACACGCTCATCGCCGTGTTCGTCATCGTGCCCGTCTCGCTGCTCGTCGCGCAGGCGCTCAACGCCAAGGGGCTCCGAGCGCGTGACCTGTTCCGTGTCACGTTCTTCATCCCGATGGTGCTGTCGCCGATCGTCATCGCGCTCATCTACAGCCTGGTCTTCGACACGAACTACGGGCTGCTCAACGCCACGCTCAAGGCGCTGTTCGGGCTGCCGAACACCGACTGGCTCGGCGATCCGACGCTCGCGAAGGTCGCGATCGGCTTCGTGCTCCTCTGGCGCACGGTCGGGTACCTGACGATCTTCTTCCTCGCCGCGCTGCAGAACGTCTCACCGGAGCAGTACGAGGCCGCCTCGCTCGACGGGGCCGGCACCTTTCGGAAGTTCACGAACGTCACGCTGCCGGCGATCCGCCCGGTGACCGCCTTCGTCGTGGTGACGAGCTTCATCAGCGCCGCCCAGCTGTTCGACGAGCCCTACCTGCTCACGAAGGGCGGCCCGGGCGAAGCGACGCTCTCCGTCGCCATGTTCATCTACCGCGCCGCCTTCGAACGGCAGCAGTTCGGCTACGCGGCTGCGGCCGGTGTCGTCCTGTTCGTCGTCGTCTTCGGCGTCAGCCAGATCCTCAACCGCGCACTCGCCATCGGGAGGGACGCATGACCGCCACCGTCACCGAGGCCGTGACCACCAGGGGCAGCGCGCGCCGCCCCCGGTCCGGCCCGCCGCGCACTCCCGGGTGGATCGCCCGCCGCGGCCTGCTCTACGCCACGCTCGTGGTGCTGCTGCTCGTGTTCGTGTTCCCGCTGCTGTGGGCGCTGTCCGGCTCGTTCAAGCGCCGCGGCGACATCTTCTCCACCCCGCCCACGCTCGTGCCGAGCCCGGCGACCGGTGAGAACTACGTGAACCTGCTCACCACGCAGCCGTTCTGGGCGTGGTTCGGCATCAGCGTCGGCACCGCCGTGATCGCCACCGTCGTGTCGGTCTTCGTCTGCGCGATGGCCGGGTACGGGTTCGCGAAGTTCCGGTTCCGGGGGAAGCGGGTCCTGTTCGCGGTGATGTTCTCGTCGCTGTCGGTCCCGTTCGCGGTGATCCTCGTGCCGCTCTTCATCCTCGTGGTGAAGTCGGGGCTCGCGAACCCGTGGTTCTCGCTCATCGTGCCGTGGGTGGCGCCGGCGTTCGGGATCTTCATGATGCAGCAGTTCATCACCCAGTCGATCCCGGACGAGATCATCGAGGCCGCCCGCATCGACGGCAACTCGGAGTTCGGCACCTTCCGCCGCGTGGTGCTCCCGCTGCTCCGACCGTCCCTCGGGGCGCTCGCCGTGTGGAGCTTCCTGCAGAGCTACAACTCGTTCCTCTGGCCGCTCGTGCTCGTGTCGAACTCCGACCAGTACACGCTGCCGCTCGGGCTGAACGCGATCTTCGCGTCGGAGAACCGGTCCTACGACCTCGTCCTCGCCGGCGCCGTGCTGGCGAGCGTGCCGACGATCCTCGTGTTCCTGCTCCTCCGGAAGCAGCTGCTCGACGGCCTGACCGCGGGGGCGGTCAAGGGATGACCGACACCTCGGACCGCACCACGGACCACCGCACCACGGACCGCACCTCGGGCCACCGCACCACGGACCGCACCTCGGGCCACCGCACCACGAACGGAGCACCCCGCACCATGCAGCACGACCGCGTCCTCTTCGGCGCCGCGTACTACCACGAGTACCAGCCCACCCCACGGCTCGACGAGGACATGCGCCTCATGCAGGAGGCCGGTTTCACGGTGATCCGGGTCGGCGAGTCCGTCTGGAGCACCTGGGAGCCGGAGAACGGCCGGTTCGAGCTCGAGTGGCTCGCGCCCGTGCTCGACGCGGCGCACGAGCACGGCATCAGCGTGATCCTCGGCACGCCGACCTACGCGCTGCCGATGTGGCTCGCCCGCATCGTGCCCGAGGTGAACGTGCGACGCCGGACCGCGGGGGAGCCGATGGGCTGGGGCGCTCGCCAGGAGATCGACCACGCCCACCCCGCCTTCCTGTTCCACGCCGAGCGGGTCATCCGCAAGATCGTCGCCCGGTACGCCGAGCACCCCGCCGTCATCGGCTACCAGGTCGACAACGAGCCCGGCAACGAGCTCATCGCCAACCCCGAGGTGTTCCAGCGCTTCGTCGACCACCTCCGCCACACCTACGGCAGCGTCGAGCGGATCAACGAGGAGTGGGGCCTGACCTACTGGTCCCACCGCCTGTCGACCTGGGCGGACCTGTGGACACCGGACGGCAACGTGCAGCCGCAGTACGACCTCGCCTGGCGCCGGTTCCAGGCGTCCCTCACGACGGACTTCATCGGGTGGCAGGCCGAGATCGTGCGTGAGTACGCCCGCGAGGACCAGTTCGTCACCACCTGCATCTCGTACGAGCGACCGACGGTCGAGGACGACGCCCTCACCCGGGCCCTCGACGTCACCGCGGGCAACCCGTACTACCGGATGCAGGACGCCCTCGAACTCCCGGACACCGACGAGGCGCCGCAGTACTGGACGTCCTCCGGCGCGTGGTCCGTCGTCGCGACCGGCGACCGGATGTACGGGTCGAAGCAGGCCCCGTTCCTCGTGACCGAGACGAACGCGCAGGCGATCGGCTTCTCGTGGATGAACGAACCCGCCTACGAGGGCCAGTGGCGGCAGGCGGCCTGGGCGCTGGTCTCCCGCGGGGCGTCGATGATCGAGTACTGGCACTGGCACACGCTGCACTTCGGTGTCGAGACCTACTGGGGCGGGGTGCTGCCGCACTCGCAGCAGCCGGGACGCACCTACGAGGAGATCGCCCGCATCGGCGCCGAGTTCCGGCACGCGGGGGACCGGGTCGCCGGGCTCCGGCCGCACGCCGACGTCGCCCTGCTGTTCTCGAACGAGTCGAAGTGGGCGCTGAACGAGCACCCGGCACTCGGCGACGGCGCGGAGCCCGACCGCCGCTCGTGGCAGACCGTGTACGACGCGTTCGTCCGCGGGGTGTTCGAGGCCGGCCTGCAGGCGAACACGGTGCACCCGTCGCAGGTGTTCGACCGCGATCCCGCCGTGGTCGCCCGGGAGCGCCCGGTCCTCGTCGCAGCGGCGTTCACCATCGCGACGGACGACCAGCTGCGGTGGCTCGCGGACTACGCCGAGGCCGGCGGACACCTGGTCGTCGGCATCCGCACCGGGTACGAGGACCAGGAGGCCCGCGCCCGACTCGAGCGCAAGCCGGCCTTCCTCGACGTGGCCGCCGGCGTGCACTACGACGAGTTCAGCAACCTGGGCCGACGCGTACCGGTGTCCGCGGGCGCCGCTGCCGCGGACCACGGCTTCACGGTGCCGACCGGCGCGACGGCGACCCGCTGGGCGGACGGGCTGCTCATCGACGACGCCGACGTGCTCGTCGGCTACGACCACCCGCACCACGGCCGGTTCGCCGCCGTGACCACCCGTGCGCACGGCTCCGGCCGGGTGACGTACGTCGGGACGGTGCCGGACCCGGCGCTCGCCGCGGCGGTCGCCGCCTGGGCGGTCGAGCGGGGGAGCGGTGCGACGACCTGGCGTCCGCAGACGGAGACGCAGTCGGTGCAGACCGCCACGAACGCCCGCGGCGAGACCGTGCACGTCGTGCACAACTGGTCCTGGACGCCGAGCACCTTCACCGTGCCGGTCGACGCGGAGGACGTCCTCGACGGCGCGGCGCTCGCCGGAGGATCCGAGCTGTCGCTCGGGGCCTGGGACGTGCGGGTGGTGGCCGTCCGGTAGACGCGACCACAGGACGGACGGGAGGCGCGGTGCCAGCTGGCACCGCGCCTCCCGGCCCTCAGCGGGTCGCGTTCAGAGCCCGACGCTGCCCTGCGAGATCCCGCCGTCGATCGTGACGGTGGTGCTCGTCATGTACGCGGCCTTGCCCGATGCCAGGAACACGACGACCTCGGCGACCTCGTGCGGCTTCGCCGGGCGCCCGAGCGGGATCGCGTCGTCGAGCCGCTTCAGCTTGCCGGGATCGGAGGTCGTCGCCGTGTTGATCGGGGTGTCGACCGCACCGGGAGCGATGTTCACGATCCGGACGCCGTGCGGCCCGAGCTCCACACCCCCGCTCCGGGCGAGCATCCGCATGCCGCCCTTCGACACGCAGTAGGCCAGGTTGCCGGGCATCGGCCAGTCCTCGTGCACGCTCGAGATGTTGAGCACGAGTCCGCCGCGCCCCTGCGCGATGAACTGCTTCGCCGCCGCCTGGGTGCCGAAGAACGCGCTCTTCATGTTCACGGCCATGACCTCGTCGTAGCCGTCCTCGGTCTCCTCGAGCAGCGACTTGCGGTCCTCGATCCCGGCGTTGTTGACGAGGACGTCGAGCGAGCCGTACGCGTCCACGGCCTTCTGCACCATCGCGTGCAGGTCGGATGCGCTCGTGATGTCGGCGTCGACCCCGACCGCGTGCCCACCGGCCTCCTCGATGCGGTGGATCAGCGAGTCGGTCGCCTCCGGGTGCACGACGTAGTCGACGACGATGTTCGCGCCCTCGGCGGCAGCGGCGAGGCAGATCTGCTCACCGATGCCGCTGTTCCCGCCGGTGACGACGATGGTCTTGCCCTCGAGCAGCATGGTTCCTCCTGTGGGTCCGGTGCTGCCCACGGTGCTCCGATGTCGCTCCCGTGGTCCGGCGGATCGGCTGAGGTGTCGTGCAGGTGGAGGCGCCGCGACGGGAGGTGCTAGCGGACGCTGGTCTCCGGCATCGGAGCGGGGTCCGGCGCCTGGTCCGCCTGCACGGCGAACTGGGTGCGGTGCAGCTCCTCGTACCGCCCGCCGGCCGCGAGGAGTTCCTCGTGGGTGCCGCGCTCGACGACCGAGCCGTCCTCGATCACCAGGATGAGGTCGGCGCTCCGGATGGTCGACAGGCGGTGTGCGATGACCATCGCTGTGCGGCCGTCGAGCGCCTCGCTCAGGGCGGCCTGCACGGCGGCCTCGGACGTCGAGTCGAGCGCCGCCGTCGCCTCGTCGAGGATCACGACGCGGGGCTGCGCGAGCAGGAGCCGGGCGATCGTCATGCGCTGGCGCTCGCCGCCGGACAGTCGGTAGCCGCGCTCGCCGACCATGGTGTCGAGCTGGTCGGGCAGCGACCGGATCAGCGGCTCGAGGCGCGCGCGTCGCACGGCGTCCCAGACCTCGTCGTCGGTGGCCTCGGGGCGGGCCAGGCGCAGGTTGGCGCCGATGGTCTCGTGGAACAGGTGCCCGTCCTGTGTCACCATGCCCATCGTGTGCCGCAACGACTCGAAGGTGACGTCGCGGACGTCCGTGCCGGCGAGACGGACGGCGCCGCTGTCGACGTCGTACAGGCGGGAGAGCAGCTGCGCGATCGTGGACTTGCCCGCGCCGGAGGACCCGACCAGGGCGACGGTCTGTCCGGGCTCGATCCGGAACGAGACACCGTGCAGGACCTCGTCGCCGCCGCGGGTGTCGAGCGTGGAGACCTCTTCCAACGAGGCCAGCGAGACCTTGTCGGCGGACGGGTAGGCGAAGCGGACGTCGTCGAACTCGACCGCCACGGGACCGTCGGGCAGGGTGACGGCGTCGGGCTTCTCCTGGATGAGCGGCCGCAGGTCGAGGACCTCGAAGACGCGCTCGAAGCTCACGACGGCGCTCATGATCTCGACCCGGGCGTTCGCAAGGCTGGTGAGCGGTGCGTAGAGGCGGGTGAGCAGGAGCGCGAGGGTGACGACGTCACCGGTGTTCAGCTGGCCGCCGAGGGCGAGCGTGCCACCAAGGCCGTACACGAGTGCGAGCGCGAGCGCCGACACGAGCATGAGTGCGGTCACGAAGACGAACTGCAGCATCGCGGTGCGGACGCCGATGTCCCGTACGCGGGCGGCGCGCACGCGGAACTCCTCGGCTTCTTCGTCGGGGCGCCCGAACAGCTTGACGAGCGTCGCGCCAGGTGCGGAGAACCGCTCGGTCATCTGCGTGCTCATCGCGGAGTTGTGGTCGGCGGCCTCGCGGCGGAGTGCGGCGAGGCGGCTGCCCATCCGACGCGCGGGGACGAGGAAGACCGGGAGCATGACGACGGCGATGACCGTCACCAGCCACGAGGTGCTCAGCATGACGACGAGGGTCAGCACGAGCGCCACGGAGTTCGTCACGACGCCGGACAGCGTGCCGCTGAAGGCCTGCTGCGCGCCGATCACGTCGTTGTTCAGCCTGCTGACCAGGGCGCCGGTGCGGGTGCGGGTGAAGAAGGCGATCGGCATCTTCTGCACGTGGTTGAACACCGCGGTGCGGAGGTCGAGGATGACACCCTCGCCGATCCGCGCCGAGTACCAGCGGGTGAGCAGCGACGACGCGGCGTCGGCGACGGCCACGAGCGCGATGACCACGGCCAGCCAGACGATGGTCGACACGGCGCCGCGGGCCGCGATGACGTCGACCACCTGACCGGCGAGCACCGGCGTCGCGACGGCGAGGAACGCCCCCACGACGGACAGCGCGATGAACACCACGAGCTGCACCTTGTAGGGCACGGCGAACGTCATGATCCGCCGGAGCGACTCGCGGGAGAAGCCCCGCCCGGCGTCCTTCGCGGACGAGATCTTGTACAGCGAGCTCCAGGCAGCGCCTTCCATGCTCATGCAGCCAGGATACGTCGGGGCCACCGACGCCCCGCGCCCCGGTCTGCCACGATCGGAGCATGCCCTCCGACGACCGTCCCCTCGAGCGCCTCGGCTTCCTGACCATCGGCTCGTTCGACCCCGCGCGCCCGGCCGACGGCCACGAGGAGACACTCCGCGTGATCGAACGGGCCGAGGCCCTCGGCTTCGACAGCGCCTGGCTCCGGCACCGCCACCTGCAGCACGGCATCTCGTCACCCGTGGCGATCACGGCCGCCGCCTCGCAGCGCACCTCGCGGATCGCCCTCGGCACCGCGGTCACCCCGATCGGCGCGGAGAACCCGTTCCGCCTGGCCGAGGACCTCGGCACCGTCGACGTGCTGCTCGGTGGTCGGCTGCAGCCCGGGTTCTCCGTGGGGACGCCGATGCACTACGACCTCTACCGCGACGCGATCCACCCGGACACCGCCGAGCACGAGGACCTCGGTAACGACCGGCTCCTGCGCTTCCGTGACCTCGTGCGCGGCGACGCCGTCACGCCGCTCGTCGAGCGGCGCGGGATCGAGGAGTTCGCCACCTCCGTCCAACCGCAGAGCCCCGGGCTCGCCGACCGGATCTGGTACGGCACCGGCAGCACGCGGTCGGCGGTGTGGGCGGCCGAGAACGGCTTCCACCTGCTCACCTCGAGCGTGACGCGGAGCGAGGTCGGCACGGACTTCGCCACGAACCAGCGCGCCCAGGTCGAGGCGTACCTCGACGCGCACCCGGACCCCGCTGCGGCGCGGGTGTCGCAGGGCCTCGTCGTCATCCCGACCGACACGGCGACGCCGGAGCAGGTCGCGCGCTACCGGGCCTACGCCGAGTCCCGGGCCGGACGGGTCGGGGTGCCGCAGGGGCCCGGGAAGCTGCTGTTCGCCGCCGACCTCGTCGGGAGCTCGGCCGAGATCGCCGACCGGCTCCGCGCCGACGCCGGGTACCAGGTGGCGACGGAGGTCGCCTTCGCCCTGCCGTTCTCGTTCGCGCCCGACGACTACGCGCAGATCATCGAGGACATGGCCGGGCGGCTCGGCCCCGAGCTCGGCTGGACGCCGTCCACGAGCGCCAGGTGACCGCCAGTCCCGAGTGGCAGGTTGGACGGGTGCACACCACCATCGACTCCGCGACCGAGGTCGTCTCCGGCATCCGGTTCCCCGAGGGCAACCGCTGGCACGACGGCCGGCTCTGGTACTCCGACATGCACACGGGCGAGGTCTTCTCGGTCGACCCCGGTTCGCCGGACACGCGGCCGCGCCTCGAGACGACCATCGACGGGCAGTCGTCCGGCCTCGGGTGGCTCGCCGACGGCCGACTGATCGTCAGTGCCATGAACTCGCGGACGATCCAGGTCGTCCGCCCCGACGGGACGAACGAGCCCTTCGCCGACCTGTCGTCGACCGAGCCCTCGCTCCTGAACGACCTGGTCGTCGACGAGGCGACCGGTCGGACGTACGTCGGCGCGTTCGGCTACGACCTGTACAGCGGCGAGGAGCTGCGCCCGGGGCCGCTCTACGTCGTCGACCAGGACGGCTCCGCTCGGCTCGCCGCCGACGGTCTGGTGTTCCCGAACAGTGCCAACGTGCTCCCCGGCTCACGGACCCTGGTGGTCAGCGAGACCTGGGGCGGTCGACTGACCGCGTTCGACATCGAGCCGGACGGATCGCTCACCGGCCGCCGCGAGTGGGCCGCGCTGCCCGAGGGGGTCACCCCCGACGGCAGCACGGTCGACGCCGAGGGCGCGATCTGGGTCTGCTCCGTGGACACGGGGGAGTTCCTCCGGGTCGTCGAGGGCGGCGAGGTCACCGACCGCGTCGACGCTCCCGGACTGTGCGCGATCGACTGTGCGCTCGGCGGCGAGGACGGCCGCACCCTCTACCTCGCCACCGCCGACAGCTACGACCCGGACACCACGGCGCGCACGCGCGCCGGCCGGATCAGCGCCGTCCGCGTCACCGTCCCCGGACCGTGACCACGACGGACGTGAGTGGCTGTCGGATGGGAGGCGCGGTGCGGTCCGGCACCGCGCCTCCCGTCCGTCCGCACGCGCGTGGTCAGGGCGTGGTGCGCCACGGCAGGTCCTGTCCGTTCGACGCGTCCCCCCGGACGGGGGGAAACCGAGAGCAGGCTGCATGTCTACCGTGAAACCCAACCGAGCGTGACGCCCGTCACCTCATCGACCGGAACCACGACCCGGTCCTCGCACACAAGGAGAGACCACATGTCCAGCGCAGCATCCCCCCGTACCGGTTCCACCCTCGTCCAGAAGGGCGCCCTGCTCTTCGGGATCGTCTTCCTCATCGTCGGCATCGCCGGCTTCATCCCCGGCCTCACCATGGACATGGGCACGCTGTCCTTCGCCGGCAACAGCTCGATGGCCATGCTCCTCGGCCTGTTCCAGGTGTCGGTGCTCCACAACATCGTGCACCTGCTGTTCGGCATCGTCGGTCTGCTCGCCGCCCGCTCGGCCGCGGGCTCGCGCTCGTACCTGCTCGTCGGCGGCATCATCTACGCGGTGCTGTTCGTCTTCGGCCTCTTCGTCGCGAACATGGCCGGTGCGGCGAACTTCGTCCCGCTGAACAGCGCCGACAACGTGCTGCACGCGTTCCTCGCGGTCGCGATGATCGTCCTCGGTGTGCTCCTGCCCCGCGCCGGAGCCCGCACCACCCGCTGACACGCAGCCCAGCGCAGACAGGAGCGCGTCGGTCCTCGGACCGGCGCGCTCCTGTCGTCCGTCAGGCGGTCAGCCCCGAGACCGCCGCCGTCGGTTCCGCACCGTCAGCAGGACACCGGCCGTCAGCAGTCCCGCTGCCAGCAGACCCAGCGGGAGGACCTCCGCACCGGTCCAGGCGAGCGGTCCGCCGCGGCGGTCCGACGTCGCACCGGCGGTCGGAGCACTGCCGGGTCCGTCGGCGACCGTCCCGCCGGCACCGGGCACGGCGCTCGGGGTGCCCGCGCCCGGACCGGTGACGGGGCCGCCGTCGCCGGGGCCGTCGCCGGGAGCGCCGCCGGGCGTGCCGTCGCCGGGCGTCGGGTCCGTCGTCGGCGGGAGCGGGTCGGCCACGCTGCTGAACCGCACCACGGTGCGCTGGTCGACGGACCGTTCGTCGACGGGCACGGAGAGCGTCCGTGTGCCCGCGTCGTACGACCAGCCCGAGGCCGGGACCGCCCGTCCGTCGACGGTGACGGAACGCGGCAGGTCGGTGTCCGTGAACGTCGCGGTCCACGACCGGTCCCGGACCTGTCCAGCGAACGACCCGTCGGCCGGGGCGATGTCGAGCGTCCCGCCGGTCGACTGCTGCGTGTACCGCACGGCGGTCGACGCGCTGTCCGCGGCGGATGCTGCGGACGCCCGGGCGGTGGGGTCGGCGTCCGTCCCGGTGTCCTCGTACAGGTCGAAGGAGCCGTCCGCACCCGTCGCGACCGTCAGCGTCACCGCGTCGAGCGGCGCCGCGTCGTTCCGCACGTGGTGGGAGCGCGTCGGCACGATGCCGCCGCTCCGCACGAACACCGGCATGGCGTCGAGACCGGTCGTCACGTCCGCGGTGGTGCCGCCGGCGTACGTCTGCCCCGTGAACCAGTCGGTCCAGGAACTGCCGGACGGGAACCACACGGAGCGGGTGGCCTTCCCGGAGGCGTCGTTGGCGGTCGTCACCGGGGCGACGAGCACGTCCGGCCCGTACAGGTACTCCGACCCGGCCGTGGCGTAGGACTCCTGCGCCTCCGGGTACTGCAGGTACAGGGGCTGCACGATCGGCTCGCCGGTCGCGGTGGCCCGGGCGGCGAGCGTGTAGGTCAGCGGGAGCAGGTCCTCGCGGAGGTTCAGGAACTGCTTCGCCGAGGCGTTCGCCGCGGCCGGGTACTGCCACGGCAGCCGGTCGCTGTGGTTGCTGTGCAGGCGGTCGATCGGCTGGAACGTCCCGAGCTGCACCCATCGGGCGTAGAGGTCCTCGGGCAGCTGGGTCGTGCCCGGCTCGGCGCCCTCGATGCCGTACTGCGCACCGTTGTGGCCGCCGATGTCGTGGCTGATCGACGCGAGGCCGGTCGCTGCGGACTCACCCGGGGTGTACCCGACCTCGGCCGCCAGCATGTCCCACGACGACGTGGTGTCGCCGGTGAAGTGCACCGTGGTGCGCTTGTCCGCCCACGGCCCCGTGGGGACCGCCTGCGGGTTGCCGTAGCCGCCCGCGGTCAGCGAGCCGTACGCCCGCGAGAACGCGAAGCCGCGTCCGTCCAGGGCCTCGTCCGTCTGCCGTGCGTACTGCTCGTTGATGAACGCGTCGGGGGTGACCCCGTTCGCCGAGTACCGCGAGCGTTCGCTGCAGCACCAGTCGAGCCACCACGTGTCGACACCCTCGGGCTGCAGCGACTCGTGCAGCGCGAAGTACGCGCGCAGCTGGTCGGGGTCGGACCAGTCGAACAGGTACCGGTCGCCGTCGCCCCGGGTGAGCTTCCCCTTCGCCGTGGCCTGCGCCTGGGCGAACTCCGGGTCCTGGCTCGAGATCGTCGGGTGGATGTTCAGGGTGTTGTGGATGCCCTCGGCGTGCCAGTCGCTGAGCAGCTGCGTCATGTCGGGGATCCTGGCGGGGTCGACCGACCAGCCGTCCCACTTGCTGTCGTCCTGGTTCGTGGTGCTGCCGGTCTTGTAGTCGGTGTCGATCGCCATCACGTCGACGGGCACCTGCTCGTCCGCGAAGCGCTTGGCGATCGCCTCGTAGTCGGCCTGCGAGCGGTCGTAGTACTCGGAGTACCAGACGCCGTACGCCCAGCGGGGCAGCAGCTTCGTCGGACCGGTCAGGACCGCGAGCTCCCGGAGCGCGTGCAGGTGGTCGGAGCCGTAGCCGAAGACGTAGCCGTCCTGGTACGGCTCGCCGCCGTGGTCGCTCGCGGGGGTGACGTCGCCCGTCGCCTGGTCGTACCCGGCCGAGGCGCTGTCGTCGAGCAGCGACCACCCGTCCTGGTAGAGCAGTCCGGGGTTCGTCCTCACCAGTCCGTTCGCGGTGTCGAGGTCACGTCGGTAGCCACCGAGCGGGGCGTGCGCGGCGAGCAGGGGTGCGTCGCTGGCGACCACGGCGACCGTGTCGACGTTCACGTTGCAGTTGCCCGTCGTCGTCGGGCAGCCGAGCACGACGTCGTTCGTCCCCGCGGCGAGGTGCACCGGGAGGCTGACGGTGGTCCAGGAGTCCCAGCTGCTCGTGGTCGGGAGATCGGCCGTCGTGGCCGTCTGCCCGGCCGGCGCGGCCGTCAGCATCGGGACCTTCCCGGAGCCGTTGGCGTAGCGCACCTGCAGGGCGTACTCCCCGGTGGTCGGGACACCCGTGACGTGCGTGGTGAACCGGGCGCCGGCGCGTTCGAACCCGGCGACGAACCCGGTGCCGGCGAAGCCGTTGTGGTCCGTGGCCGCGGTGGCGGGAGCATCGAGGGCGGCGTCCTCCGCCTGGCAGACCACACCGAAGGCGCAGTCCTCGCCCGCTGCCGTCGCCGTCGGGGCGGGGTAGGCCGCACCGGACGGCACCAGGGCGAGGCTGTCGACGTTCACCTGGCCGGAGTCGTCCGCGGTCCGTTCGATGCGCACGGTGTGCTCGCCGGCGGCCAGGTCGAGCGGCGTCGCGGCGGTCGTCCCCCAGTCGTCCCAGTTCGCACCTGGGGCCAGGCTGATCGTCCGCGCCGCACCGCCGTCGACGGTGACGGTGAGCGTCCGGGTCGTGACCCTGCCGTCGCCGCCCTGGCTGTTCGCGTAGCGGAGCAGCAGGTCGACCGGCCCCGCCGTCGCCGCGGTGGTGCGGAAGGTCACCGCGTTGCCGACCGACTCGAAGCCCGCTGCGAAGCCGGCGCCGGTGTACCCGCCGTGGTCCGTGGCCAGCGAGAGGCCGGTGAGTCCGAGCGACTCGGCCTCGCACAGCGCACCGATCGCGCACGACGGGCTCGGGGTGGTGACCCAGGGCGTGCCGGTGACGTGCTGCCCGGTGGGCAGGGTGAGGCTCGTCTGCAGGGTGTCCTGCGTGAAGGGCCCGGAGCCCTCGCGGTAGCGGACCACCATCGACCCCGTGTCGATGGTCAGCCAACCGTCCTGCTCGGTCTTCGTGAACCGCGTCGGCGCGAAGTCGTCACGGCCGACGACGTTGAAGGTGCTGCCGTCGGTGAACCGGGAGTCCCCGGCGTACTCGGTGCGGACCAGGGTGGGGGAGAGCACCTCGAACCGGGCCTGCCCGGAGACGACGGTGCGTGCTGCGGCGGGGTCCGCGGCGGCGGGGAGGGCAGCGATGCCGAGCATGCCCAGCGCGGTCACGGCGACGACGGCCGAGGACAGCACGCGCCGCCGCCCTCGGGGTCGCAGGGAGAGTGGACGCAAGTGTGTGCTCCTCGTGGACGTCGTCGTCCATCGGGCCGTGCTCCGGCCGGTACCAGCGGGGCCGTCGGCTCGACGCCCCCGGTTACAACGCTGTAGACCATACGACCTCGTTGGCCCCCGAGGAAGGGTCATCATCGACGCGGCTCGTTCTGCGGCCTGCTCCGGTCGCGGTCCGCGACCGTGCGCCGGACGGGAGGCCCGCGGCGGTCCGGCACCGTGCCTCCCGTCCGACGGGTGGTGCGGTGCGCACCCGCGGTGCCAGGATGCCGTCAGCACCGGTCGCGGACCGGGCAGACCGACCGGGAACGGCGAGGGAGACGGACATGGCTGGAGTGTTCAGCGACGCGGAGCGTGCCGCGATGCAGCAGGCGGCGGAGGAGCGGAAGGCGACACGTGGGCTGAAGGGCGCCGCGAAGCGCGAGGCCGAACGCGAGGCCTGCACGGCCGCGATCGAGGCGCTCGAGGGCTTCGACCGGACGCTGGCGTCGCGGTACCACGTGCTCGTGACCGAGGTCGCTCCGGAGCTCGATCCGAAGACCTGGTACGGGTTCCCGTCCTACGCGCGGGACGGCAAGGTCGTCACCTTCGTGCAGCCGGCGTCGAAGTTCGGCGCGCGGTACGCGACCGTCGGGTTCCAGGAGGACGCTGCGCTCGACGACGGGCCGATGTGGGCGACCTCGTTCGCCGTCGTCGAGTGGACCGACGACGTCGAGCAGCGGCTGCGCGAGCTGGTGCGCCGGGCCGCCGGCTGAGCCGCGGGGCCGACCGGTCCCGCGCCGGCACTGGGCGTCGAGCGACCCGCGCGTCGGTCCACCCGGGCGGGGGTCTACTCGTAGCGGAGCGCGGCGACCGGGGCGGCCCGCACGGCCCGTGCCGCCGGCCCGAGTGCCGCGGCGAGCCCGGTGCCGGCTGCACCGACCACGACGACGACCACGAGCCAGACCGGCACGACGGGGGCGGTGAGCGCGGCACCCTTCGTCGTGCCGAGCAGCGTCCAGGCACCGGCCCAGCCGTACGCGGTGCCCAGCAGCCCGCCGAGGACGACCGCGACCGCAACGGTGATGGCGGTCTCCGCGAGCACGAGCGCACGGACCTGCTGCCGCGTCGCACCGACCACCCGGAGCAGTCCGAGCTCGCGTCCGCGCTGCGCGATCGTCAGGGCCGTGACGGCGACGACCCCGGCGGCGGCGATGAGCCCGGCGGCGCCGACGAGACCGGTGAACATGACCGCGAGCTGATCGAACTGCTCCTGGATGCCGCGGTAGTACTCGGGGTCGTCCGCCGCCTGGCCCTGCAGCATGTCCGCGTAGGTGGAGAACCCGACCGAGAACGTCGCCATGAGCGTCACCGCGATGAGCAGTCCGACCGTGGCGCGGGCCGTCCGCTTCGGCGCCCGGAGCGCGTTCCGCGCGGCCATCGCCGGAACGACGGAGCGGGACGATGCCGCCGCCGCGAGACGGAGCACGGCCGGGAGCAGCAGGGGCGCAGCGACGACGACGCCCGTGAACGACAGTGCACCGCAGGCCACCGCGAGCAGCAGGGAGTCGACGCTCGTCGCGCCGAGGACCAGCGCGACGCCGAGCCCCGCCGAGCCGAGCAGGAAGAGTGTGCCGGCGGTCACCGTGCGTCCGACGGAGCGGGTCGTGCCGGGAGGGGCCTCGACGCCGGCCTCGAGCGCGCGGAGCGGGGAGATCGTGAGCACGGCGCGGGAGCCGATGCGGAACGCGACCGTCGTGATGTCGGCGACCAGGAGCCCGATCGGGACGAGCGACGGCGGGGCGAGGACACCGAGCGGCGGGAGCACGTCCGCGGCCGCGGCGGCGGCGAGCGCGGCGTCCGCGACGACCGCACCGAGGACGGTGCCGACGGCGGCGCCGACGATCCCGCAGGTCGCCCCGGTCCGGGTGACCTGCCAGCGGAGCTGCTGACCGGTGGCGCCGAGCACGCGCTGCAGTCCGAGCGAGCGCGTACGCCCGGCGATGACCGTCGCGCAGGTGTTCGACGCGACGACGGCGCTGACGTAGAGGGCGATGCCGATGAACACCCACGCCACGACGGGCAGGATCGCGGCGACCGTGGCGCTGGACCCGGTGCGCTCGCCGAGCTCGACGATGCGGTGAGCGGCGTCGGCGCCGGTGACGACGAGGGCGCCGAGACCGGCGGAGAGGGCTGCGACGCCGACGGTCGCCCGGTGCTCGCCGAGCCGGGGTGCGCGACGGCGTGCGCGACGGCGTGCGCGAATGGGCTGCGCGGCGGTCGCCGACCTGCCGTCGCGACCGGCCGCTCGGTGACGGCCGCGCGGGCGGGACACGTCAGGACCCGCCGTCGCCCGGGTTCGGGGTCCAGGCGATCCACCGGTCGCCCTTCGACGTCATCGACCACGGCCCGCACCGCAGCACCGAGTCCGCCCCGTACACGTCGGGTGCGTCGTCGACGTCCATCGTCGGCGCGGACTGCCGCGGGGCCGTGCTGCAGGCGTCGTCGGTGACACCGTCGGCGCTCGTGAAGACCAGCGTGGTCGGGGTCGTGTCCGAGGCCTTGCCGCCGGTGCCGGCGACGGAGGTGATGTCGCGGGCGTCCGACGGCAGCCAGTCGGGTGCGGCGTCGAGGTCGGCGCGGGTCGCGGCCTCGGAGGTCACCCGGTCGTGGGCGACGTCGCCGAGGGCGGAGCAGCCGGTGAGCGTCAGGGCGCCGAGGGCGAGCGCGCCGAGGGTCAGGGGCGTGGTGATCGTGGAGCGGGGCATGTCGAGCCTTTCGTGTCTGACCCGATCACAGCGCATCCGCGCCCCCTCGGGGATCGGCACAGCGGAGGACCGACGTGCTCCTCCGGGATGACATCCGGCGCAGCGCCTACTCGAACATCGCCCGCAGGTCGGCGTGCGGATCGCCGTCGTGCACGTGCGCCGACGGCGGTCCCGGCCAGTGCGTCGTGCCGTCGTCCGGCCAGCAGGGCACCACGTGGAAGTGCAGGTGCGGCACGCTCTGCCCGGCGTCGGTGCCCGAGGCCTGCAGCAGGACCGTCCCGGTGGCGCCGAGGGCACCCCGCATGGCGAGGCCGACCCGTCGCGCCAGGGCCGTGCAGGCCGCGAGCGAGGTGGGATCGGCGCTGAGCAGGTCCGCGGTGTGCGCGACCGGCACGACGAGCGTGTGCCCGGGGGCGAGCGCCGACTCCGGGAGCGGTGCGAAGGCGACGGCGTGCTCCTCGCGCTCGACCCAGGTGGCCGGCTGCCGGTCGGCGATGATGCTGCAGAACGTGCACGACTCCATCGCCCCAGTCTGGTGGACCGGTCGAGGTCGTCCCATCGGTGGACGCGGGAGGGACGGGGCGCGTCCTAGCGTGGGGCGTCCGACGACGTGGAGGAGGGCGACGTGTTCGCGAACCTCGCTGGCGCCCATGTGCTGGTGCTCGTGCTGCTGCTGGCCCTCGACGTGCTGGCGCTGGTGCAGGTCTGGCGTGACCGACGGCGGAGCGACGTGGTGAAGGTCGTCTGGACGCTCGTCATCGTCCTGGTGCCGGTCGTCGGCGTGCTCGGGTGGGCGGTGAACTGGCTGCTGGGGAAGGCAGCGGACGGCCTGCAGCGCGCGGACCGCTGACGACCAGGCCGGTCTGCGCCGTACCGGTGCGCCCTCCAGCCTGACCGGTGCGCCCGCCGGCTCGACCGGTGCGCCCCTCGGCCCAGGGCCGGGGGACAAGAACCGCACAGCCTGCGGATGCCTGCGAGGGCCCGGCCTAGCGTGGGATCGTCATGGCAGCCGAACACCGCAAACCCGTCGAGCCCGATGCGGCTCCCACCGTCGCGCACCACACCGCGCACCACGCCGCGACCGCCGAGCACCCGTCGGCGCCGCAGGCCGAGCAGCACCCCGACCAGCCGGCGCACCCCGACCAGCAGCACTCCGGCCGGCAGCAGGACGAGGCACCGGACCCCAACCGGTGGAAGGCACTCGTCATCTGCCTGCTCGGCGGTGGCATCGTCCTGCTCGACGTGTCGATCGTCAACGTCGCACTGCAGTCCATCTCGAGCGGCCTGAGCGGCGCGACGCCCGAGGCTGTCCAGTGGATCCTGTCCGGCTACGCCCTGGCCTTCGGACTGCTGCTCGTGCCCGGCGGTCGCCTGGGCGACGCGGTCGGTCGTCGCCGCATGTTCGTGGTCGGCGTCGCGCTGTTCACGCTCGCGAGCGCGCTCTGCGGCTTCGCCCCGAACGGCTTCGTGCTGGTCGTCGCCCGCCTGGTGCAGGGCCTGGCCGGCGGCCTGCTCACCCCGCAGGTCACCGCGCTCATCCAGCAGCTGTTCCGCGGCAAGGAGCGCGGCACCGCCTTCGGCCTGTTCGGCGCGACCGTCGGCATCGCCACCGCGATCGGCCCGCTCGTCGGCGGCCTGCTCATCACGGCGTTCGGCACCGAGAACGGCTGGCGGTTCGTCTTCTTCGTGAACCTGCCCGTCGGGCTCGTCACGATCCTGCTCGCCTTCCGCTACCTGCCCACCACCCCGAAGGCGGAGCGTGGCCAGAAGCACGACTTCGACCCGGTCGGCATCGTGCTGCTCGGTGCCGCGGTCGTCGCGCTGCTGCTGCCGTTCGTGCAGTCCGAGCAGTGGAAGAGCAACGCCAAGTGGTGGCTCGTCGTCGCCGCGGTGGTGTTCGCCGTGCTGTTCGTGCTGTGGGAACGCCGCTACGGCCGGAGCCACGAGCCCGTGATCGACCTCGGCCTGTTCCGTCGTCGGTCGTTCTCGCTCGGGGTCGGCCTCGCGACGGTGTACTTCGCCGGCTTCACCCCGCTGTTCTTCGTGCTGACGCTCGCGCTGCAGTCCGGCCTGCAGTACTCCGCGCTCCTCGCCGGTGTGGCGTCGGTGCCGTTCGCGATCGGCTCCGGCATCGCGTCGACCATCGGTGGCCGGATCGTCCACCGCTTCGGCCGGCAGCTCATCGTGGTCGGCACGGTGCTCGTGCTCATCGGCCTCGGCGCGGTCATCTGGGTCGTGGCGGACCACTACGGGCCGGACCTCGGCTGGTGGCTCGTGCTGCCGCTGCTGGTCGCCGGCATCGGGTCGGGTCTGACCATCTCCCCGAACCAGACGCTCACGCTCTCCGAAGTGCCGGTCCAGCAGGGCGGTTCCGCCGGCGGCCTGATCCAGGTCGGTGCCCGCGTCGGCTCGGCGATCGGCATCGCCGCGGTGGGCAGCGTGTTCTACTCGTCGCTCGCGAGCACGAAGGGCGACTACTCGCAGGGGCTGCCGCTCGGCCTCGGGGTCTCCCTGGTGTTCGTCGCGGCGGCGCTCGTCGCCGGGATCGTCGACGTCGTGGTGGGGAAGGCCCGCGGAACGGAAGCGTCCGTCTGAACGGGCGCGTCCGGCGGACGGTGACGAGCTGACGGACGGGAGGCACGGTGCCAGCGGGCACCGTGCCTCCCGTCCGTGCGCTGCACCGCCGTCGGGGGCTGGCCGACGGCGCCCCGGCTCCGCTACCGTCGCGGTGTGCGGGCGCCGAGCTCGCGAGCGACGAGAGGGGGGCACCGTGACGACGGACGAACGCGTGCAGGAGACCGGCCGACCGGGGCGGCGACCGACGGTGGTCACCGTGGCCGTCGCGATCTGGGCGGTCGTGCTCGCCGTACGGGTCGTCTCCGTCGTGATCGGTTCGGTACGTCTCGCGCTGGACGAACCCGGCGCGCTGCCCGCAGCGCTCGTCGGTGGCGTGCTCGGCGTCGGGATCTGCGCGCTGCTCGCCTGGGCGACCCTGCTCGTGTGGCGCGGTTCCGGGACCGCGCGGATCTGGCTCGGGGTCCTGGGGGTGCTCGCCGTCGTGAACGCGCTGATCACGGTGGCCGTCGGGAGCCCGACCTGGCTGACGCTCGAGTCGGTCGCCGTCGTCGCCGCGGCGGTGCTGCTCTTCCTGCCGTCGGCGCGACCGTGGTTCCCCCGCGTCGAGCGACGTCCGCGTGTACAGGAGCCGAGGACCATCGGCTGGGACCCGCAGACCGGGGAGCGGATCACGGAGCCCCGCGAGGCCGCCGACCCGCGCTGAGGGGGTCGCGCGCAGCCCGTCGCACGGCGCCCGGCGCCCGTCGCACATCGCCCGGCGACGGCGCGAGTTCTGCGACATCGCCGCTGTCGTACGACGACCGCTTCGTCGCATCAGCCGCGCGTGCGGCTGCGGCGACGAGAGATACGACAAGACCGCCGTCGAACGACAGCGGTCTTGTCGCACAACGTGTGCCGACCGGATGCCGACCGACCCGTGTGCGGGCTGGAGCGCGTCACACGCCCGCGGGCACCGCCACCCTCGTCAGCCGCACCGGCACGGCCTTCGACACCGGGGTGTTGCTGCCGATCGCCGCACTGTCGAGCGGCACGAGCACGTTCGCCTCGGGGAAGTACGCCGCCGCACACCCGCGGGCGCTCGGGTACGCGACGACCCGGTAGTCCCGGAGCACCCGCTCGACGTCGTCGTCCCACACGGTCTCGATGTCGACCGTGTCCCCGTCCGTCAGCCCGAGCTCGACCAGGTCGTCCGGGTTCACGAAGACGACGTGGCGGCCCTTCTTGATGCCGCGGTACCGGTCGTTCAGGCTGTAGATCGTCGTGTTGTACTGGTCGTGCGAGCGCAGGGTCTGCAGCAGCAGGGTGCCCGCCGGGCGCTCGACGTGCTCGAGCTCGTTCACGGTGAGCATCGCCTTGCCGGTCTCCGTCGCGAAGGTCCGCGAGTCGCGGGGGCCGTTCGGCAGGACGAAGCCCTCCTTGCTGCCGGCGCGGCGGGAGTAGTCGTCGAAGCCGGGTACGACGTGGCTGATGTGGTCGCGGATCACGTCGTAGTCGTCGCGCATGCCCTGCCAGTCGACCGGCACCCGGTCGCCGAGGGTGGCCTTCGCGAGCTCGCAGACGATCGCGACCTCGGACAGCAGGCCGGGGGCGACCGGCGGGACCTGGCCGTGGCTGCCGTGCACGGAGCACACGGTGTCCTCGACGGAGACGAACTGCGGGCCGGCGGCCTGCACGTCGATCTCGGTGCGGCCCATCGTCGGCAGGATCAGGGCCTCCTCGCCCACGACGGCGTGCGACCGGTTCAGCTTCGTCGACACCTGGACGGTCATCTCGGTGCCACGGAAGGCGGCCTCGGCGAGCTGGCTGTCGGAGATCGCGGCGACGAGGTTGCCGCCCATGCCCATCCAGAACTTGATCTCCCCGCGCTGCATGGCCGTGATGCCCTTGAGCGCGTCGACCCCGTGCTGGCGCGGCGGCTCGAAGTGGAACTCCTTCGCCAGGGCGTCGAGGAACGAGTCCGGCATCTGCTCCCAGATGCCCAACGTCCGGTCGCCCTGCACGTTGCTGTGCCCGCGGATCGGCGAGGCGCCGGCGCCCGGACGCCCGATGTTCCCGCGGAGCAGCAGGAGGTTGATGATCTCCTTGATCGTGTCGACGGACTTGGTGTGCTGGGTGATGCCCATCGCCCACGTGATGATGGTCCGCTCGGAGTGCAGGTAGCGCTCGGCGAGCTCGTCGATCTCCTCGATGGTCAGCCCGGTGGCGCGGACGACCTCGTCGTCGTCGACCTGCAGGATGTGCTCGACGAACGCGTCGTAGCCGCTCGTGTGCGCCTCGATGAACGCGCGGTCCACCACCCCGGGGGTCTTCTGCTCGGCGAGCACGACCCGCTTCGCGAGCGCCTGCAGCAGCGCCATGTCCCCGCCGAGCCGGATCTGCAGGAACTGGTCGGCGATCTGCGTGCCGTGGCCGACGATGCCGCGGACGCGCTGCGGGTTCTTGTACCGGCGGAGCCCCGCCTCGGGCAGCGGGTTCACCGCGACGATCTCGGCACCGTTCTTCTTGGCGTCCTCGAGCGCGGTGAGCATGCGCGGGTGGTTCGTGCCGGGGTTCTGCCCCATCACGATGATGAGCTCGGTGTGCTCGAAGTCGTCGTACGCGATGGTCGACTTGCCGATGCCGACGACCTCGGCCATCGCCAGGCTCGTCGACTCGTGGCACATGTTCGAGCAGTCGGGCAGGTTGTTGGTGCCGAACGCGCGGACGAACAGCTGGTAGACGAAGGCGGCCTCGTTCGAGGTGCGCCCGGACGTGTAGAACGACGCCTGGTCGGGGGAGTCGAGTCCGTTGAGCTTGTCGGCGATGATCCGGAAGGCCCGCTCCCAGCTGATCGGTTCGTAGTGGTCCCCGCCGGCGGGCTTCCACACCGGTTCGGTCAGGCGCCCCTGCTGCCCGAGCCAGTACTCGGTCTTGTCGGCCAGGTCGTGGATCGAGTGCTCCGCCCAGAACGTGCGCGGCACGAGCACCGGCGTCGCCTCCCACACGACCGCCTTGCCGCCGTTCTCGCAGAACTCGGCGGTCTTGCGCTTGTCCGGGTCCGGCCAGGCGCAGCTCATGCAGTCGAACCCGCCCTTCTGGTTGAGCGACAGCATGAGCTTGGCGGTGCGGGCCGCGCCGAGCTGCTCGAGCGCGGGGCCCATCGAGTGCAGGACGCCGGGCACGCCCGCGGCCCAGTCCTTCGGTTCGCCGACGGTCATCTCGGCGTCGGTCACGTCGTCCTTCGGGGGCTGTTCGGTCACGGTGCGCTCACGGTCTCTCGAGGGGCTGGTGCTGGTTCGGTGATGCGTTCGGGGCGGCTGTAGACGACCATGCTCTGGCCGCGCAGGAAGCCGACGATCGTGATGCCGACCTCCTTCGCCAGGTCGACCGCGAGCGACGACGGGGCGGAGACGGCGGCGAGCACGGGGATGCCCGCCATCGAGGCCTTCTGGGTCAGCTCGAAGCTCGCACGCCCGGAGACCATGAGGACGGTACGGCTCAGGGGCAGACGTCCCTCCTTCACGGCCCAGCCGACGACCTTGTCGACGGCGTTGTGCCGGCCGACGTCCTCGCGGAGCACGAGCATGCGCCCCGTCGCGCCGTCGAAGAGCGCGGCCGCGTGCAGCCCGCCGGTCTTCTCGAACACGTCCTGGGCCTCACGCAGCCGGTCGGGGAACGTCGCCAACAGCGCCGGGTCGAGCACGAGGTCGTCGTGGTGCACCGCGTGCTGCGAGGTCGTCCGCACCGCGTCGATGCTCGCCTTGCCGCACAGGCCGCACGAGCTCGTCGTGTAGAACGCGCGCTCCAGGCTCGGGTCCGGTGCCGGGACGCCGGGTGCGAGCGTCACGTCGAGCACGTTGTAGGTGTTGAGCCCTTCGTCCGTCGCCCCGGCGCAGTAGCGAGCGGCGGCGAAGTCGTCGCCGCGGGCGATCACCCCCTCGGACACCAGGAACCCGGCGGCGAGGTCGACGTCGTTGCCCGGGGTGCGCATCGTGATCGCGAGCGAGTTCCCACCGACGCGGATCTCCAGCGGCTCCTCGACGGCGAGCAGGTCGTCGCGTACCGACCGGGACGTCGCGACGGTGATGCGGGTGACGCGCTTCCGCGCCGTGATCCGGCTCATGCTCCGGGTCTACCACCCATGCCCGGCACCCGCCAGGGCGGTGCGCTCTCAGCCGGCGCGGCTGAGCCGGTCCTCAGGCCGGCACGCGGAGCGGCAGGCTCGCGTCGGTCAGACCCACGGCAGTCGGACGGGAGGCACGTCCTCGCCCGCCACGCCGCCCCCGGCCGGCACGACCATCAGTCCGTCCGCATCGGCCAGGCCGCGCAGCATCGCCGACGTCTGGTGGGACGCCGGCACGGCGCCGTCCGGCGTCGTCCGGTAGGCGAGCACCAGCCCGCCGGGGCGGTCGTTCGGCACGTCGACGGCGAGCCGCACCGACCCCGTCGGGTCGAGCGGCCGTCCGAGCAGCCCCGCGACGAGCGGCCCGCCGAGCAGCACGAGCCCGACCATCGCCGCCATCGGGTTGCCGGGCAGGCACAGGTACACCGTCGTCCCGCGTCGCGCCAGCAGCATCGGGCGCCCGGGCCGCACGTCGACACGGTCGACGAGCAGCTCGGCCCCGATCCGGTCGAGCGCCCCGCGGACGTGGTCCGTCGACGACCCCGCGGTGCCGCCGGTCGTCACGACGAGGCGCTCGCGGGCCGCGTCGAACACCCGGGCGGTGGTGTCAGCGTCGTCGGCGACACGCTCCGCTGCGACCGGCTCGGCGCCGTACGTGCGGAGCACCGTCGGCAGCGTCTGGGTGAAGACGTCGCGCACCTGCCCGGGGCGTGGGACGCCCGAGCCGACGATCTCGTCCCCGAGCACCGCCACCCGCACGGTCGGGGCAGGGGCGACGAGCACGTCGTCGACTCCGGACGCGGCGGCGAGGGCGACCCGGGGTGGGGTGAGCACGGTCCCGCGGGTGACGAGCACCTGGCCGACGGCGACCTCCTCGCCGGCGGGTCGGACGTGACGACGCGTGGATGACGTGTGGCGGACCAGGCGGCCGTCGACGTCGACGGCGGCGTCCTCCGAGCGCACCACGGCCTCCGTACCGGGCGGGACCGGGGCCCCCGTGGTGATGGGCCGGGCCTGCCCGGCGGCCAGTCGCTCGGTGGCGGGGAGGGCCCCGGCCACGATCGGGGCACCGATCGTCCACGGTCCGGGGCCTGCGACGGCCCATCCGTCCATCGCGGCGTTGTCGTGCCCGGGGACCGCGCCGGGTGCGAGCAGGTCACCCGCGAGCGTCCTGCCGAGCGCCGCAGCCAGGTCGAGCCGCAGCGGCCCGGCGCCGAGGACGTGCGCGGCTGCGTCCGACGCCAGACGGCCGCCCTGCCGGTGGGCCTCGGTGCGCGCTGCGGTCCAGGGGAGGAGGAGCGCCGTCACCGGGCGTCGGGACCGGTGGCGCCGGTGTCCGTCCCCGGGGTCGCCTGGTCGTCGCCGCGTGCCAGGGCGAGGCGGGTCGCGGTGTCGGCGGCGTCGGCGAGGTCGGCGGGAGAACCGCCCCGGAGCCCGGCGGCGTACCCGACCAGGAAGGTGGTCAGCGGGGCAGCCGGTCGGGCCACTCCGTGTGCGGCGTCGCGGGCCAGGTCGAGCACGACGTCGCGGTCGAGCGTGAAGTCCTCCGGGAACCCGAGCGCCTCCGCGAGCTCCGCGGTCCATGCGGCGAGGACGTCGTCAGTGGTCATGCGGTCAGTCAAGCAGTCCGGCGCTGCCGGTGGCCCGCGCGGCGTCGTCCGGTTCGTCCACGTCCGCACAGAGTGCTGCGGGCAGCGGGACCTCGACGAGCCGCAGGGCGGCCGTGAGTCGTCGGACCGCCGCGCCGGTGGGGTCGCCGAGCGCCCGGGCGGCGGCACGCAGGGCGTCAGAGCGGTAGAGCGCGAGCAGGGGTTGACGACGTCCGTCCTCGTCCACCGCGACGAAGCCGTCCGCGTCGTCGGCGGTCGCTCCGACCGTGTCGAGCAGCATCGCGGCCGCCGGCTCCGGTCGGACGAGGTCGCACGCCAGCACGAGGGTCCACGGTGCCGGGTCGGGCACGGCGGCGAGCCCGGCGGCGATCGCGGCGACCGGGCCGCCGAGGGGCGGCTCTTCACGGACCTGCACGACACCGGGCGGCGCGGTGCGACCGGCGCGGAGTCCGACGAGCACGGTCGTCCGGGCACCCGCCGCCGCCGCGACCGCGTGGTCGGAGAGCGGCTGTCCGTCCACGACGAGGGCGGTCTTGTCCGTCCCGCCCATCCGCGACGCCCGACCCCCGGCGAGCAGGACGGCGTCGTGCGGCGCGACTCCGGAGACGGTCATGCGGGCACGCTACCCGCCGCCCGCCCGCTACCGTGAGCCCGTGCAGTCGAAGAAGATCCGTCGTCGGCTCGACGAGGCCCTCGGGGCGGACCACGTCGTGCGCGTGGTGCGTCGTACCGTGCGAGGGTCCCACTACTCCGGGTTCGTGCTCGCTGTCGGCGCGAAGTGGTTCCTGATGGCCCCGCTCCTCGACGGTGGCGCATTCGACGGCCTCATCGCCTTCCGGTTGCGAGAGGTGCAGAGCGTCACGCGCGACACCACGTTCGTGGCACGCGCCGCCCGGCTCCGACCGGAGTGGCCACCGTCGTCCCTGACTCCCGAGGACATCGACCTCGACACGACCGCCGGTGTCCTCCGCACGCTCGCTGGCGACGGGGAGCTGATCGGGATCCACACGGACCAGCGACTCGGCGCGATCTGGGTCGGGCTGCTCGACGAGATCACCCGACGGTGGGTGTACCTGCACGAGGTGCGGCCTGACGCCACCTGGAGGGACGAGCCGCTCGGGTACCGCCTCGGCCGGATCGACACCGTGGAGACGGGAGGGCAGTACCTCCGTGGTCTGGCCTCCGTGGCCGGACGGGGTCCCTCGGCCTGAGCGTCCCGAGCACGGGGCAGACCGTCCACGGCACGGAGCAGCGTGCCGATCGGACGGCGTGACGACGGGTCAGGAGCAGCGCTCGAGCGCGAAGGACGTACTGCCGCCGCCGAAGGACCGCCCGGGTGCGGCGTCGGCGAACGTCGAGCCCCAGCGCTGCACCACCCGACAGCCGAGGTCGGCACCAGCACGGCGGACGGGGTCGGTCGCGGCGGTGCCCGACGCGACGACGAGCAGGTGCGTCCGACCGGAACGGACGATCGACTCGACCTGCGCGGCGGTGAAGACCGGGACCCGGCCGGAGAACCCGCCGTCGGTCAGGACCTCGTCGCCGGTGGCCCCGATGACGTCGGCGGCGATCCGCCACGAGTCGGTGAGGAACAGCGGTGCCCGGTCCCGACCACCGCCGGCGCGCCGGGCGGCGGCGACGAGGTCGGCCTCGTCGGCGGGCAGGCCGGTGTGGCCACCGATCACGTCCGGTGCGGAGATCGTGAACGTCGCGGCGCCGGTCGGCCGACCTCCGGTGCGCGTCCCACCGGTGCCGCCGCGGCCGAGCGTGAACGCCCGTTCCGGGGTGCCACCGCCACGGGCGAAGGCACCCTGCGCGACGCCGACCGACGCGTCGCCGCCGCTGCCGTCCCGTGCCGCGTCGAGGACCTGCAGTGAGAAGCACGCCGGCCCGAGCACCACCGCGGCGACGAGCAGGCCTGCCGCCGTCCGACGCCCGCGGGCCCGCAGCGCCGTCGGGTCGCTCCGACGCCACCGGACGACGAGCACCACGAGTGCCACGACGGTCACCCCGACGGCGACCGTGACGAGGAGTGCCGGCTCGGACGCGGCCCGTGCGAGCCACGCCCACCACGCGCCCTGGACCACGAGCAGGCCGACCGGCACGAGCCGCAGCCGGCGGTCGTCCGCGTCGACGAGGCCCGCGGCACCCCACCAGCCGAGCGCGCCGAGCGCCGCGAGCTGCACGCCGATCCCGGCGACGTACGCGGTGTGCGGGAGCCGCAGGACGGACAGCACCGCCACCGCGGTGACCAGCCAGACGACCAGGGCGACGAGCGTGGCGGCGGGGAGCAGGGCCTCCCGGCCGGACCGACGCCGCCACCACCGGACAGCACCGATCCCGGTGCCGGTGAGCGCTGCGGGCCACGACCAGCCGACCTGGGACGCGTACCGCGGCGAGAAGAGCTGCAGCAGGGAGTGACCGCCGCCCGCGCGACCGGAGGTCGCCGTGCGCCACGCGTCCGCGACGTGCGTCCCGGCGTGACCGACGGCGGCACCCAACGCGCCCACCGCTCCCGGCCACAGCCCGGGGAGGAAACGGTCGACGCCGTTGTAGCCGAAGACCATCGCGAACACGCTGTCGTCGGTCGACCCGTCGAAGTAGGGGTGGTCGCCCGTCGGCAGCAGCCCGAGCACCACTGACCAGGAGAGGCTCGCGACGACCGCGGCACCGACCAGCGCGCCCACGTGCCCCGCGGCGCGGCGCCATCGCCGTCCCGGGCCGGCGGTGGCGACCACCGTGGCGACCACGAGGGCGGGCAGGATCATCCATGCCTGCAGCATCTTGGCCTGGAAGCCGACCCCGACGAACAGCCCGGCGAGCAGCAGCGGCCACCAGGTCCGGGTCAGCGCGGCCCGCTGCCACCAGACCAGCGCGACCGCGAGCGACATCGTGAGGAGGCCGTCCTCCATCGGGTGGCCGAACATCGACACGAAGATCGGGGTGCTCGCGGCGAGGGCTGCGGCGACCAGACCGGCCCGGGCGCCGAGCCAGCGGAGGGTGACCACGGAGACGGCGAGCGTCGTGACCGCCCCCTCGACCACCTGCGGCAGAGCGAGCGAGGCGGTGGACATCCCGAACAGGTGGATGCTGATCG
Organism: Curtobacterium sp. NPDC087080; assembly: GCF_044745105.1. Taxonomy (NCBI): domain Bacteria; kingdom Bacillati; phylum Actinomycetota; class Actinomycetes; order Micrococcales; family Microbacteriaceae; genus Curtobacterium; species Curtobacterium sp. NPDC087080. The sequence continues at coordinate 85,510 of NZ_JBIUZP010000006.1, forward strand.
CCTGGGGGACCGCGAAGCCGGCGAGCTTGTCGAGCGTGACGGTCGCGCCGGGGTCGAAGGAGCCGGACAGGAACGCTGGGAGGGACTCCGACATCGAGCGCGCTGCTGCCGCGTAGAACGACGAGTCGCCGCCGCGCGCCAGGTTCCAGCTGGTCAGGACGGCGCCGAGCGCGACGATCACGACGAGGGTCGCGCGCTGCGCCCGGGTCTGGTGCCACCAGCGGGAGGGGCGGGGTCCGGCGGGGGCGCCTGCGGTGGTGCTGCTGTCGTGCATCTCGTGAGCGTCCCGCCGCAGTCGATGGAGCAGCCGTGCACGAGGGCTCCCGGGACCGCGGGTTCGTTCAGGCGCGGGAGCAGGAGCGCTCGACCACGGGCGGTGCTATGTTCGGCCCCACAACAAATCCGCACGACGGTGGCGACGGTGCCACCAGGGGAGCAGACGTGGACACCCAGCAGCCGAGCACCCAGCAGCCGGGCAGCCAGCAACCGGACGCGCAGCAACCGGACGCGCAGCAATCGGTCGCGCAGCAGCCGGTCGCCCACCGCACCGGAGCGGCCGTCCTGACGGTCGTCGACCACCACGGCACACCGCTGCCGGGCGTCGAGGTCACCGTCGAGCAGACCCGGCACGCCTTCGGCTTCGGGAACATCGGCTTCGACTTCGTCGAGCTCGCGAACGACGAGGTCGACGGCGCCGAGCGGGAGCGGCTCGAACGGCTCGCCGACCTGTACACCGACGTGTTCACCACCGCGACGCTCCCGTTCTACTGGGGGCGCTTCGAACCCGAGCGCGGCCGACCCGACACCGTCCGCCTCCGCCGCACCGCCGAGTGGTTCCGCGACCGGGGGATCGCGCTCAAGGGGCACCCGCTCGTCTGGCACACCGTGCAGCCGGACTGGCTCCTCGGGCTGCCCCTCGACGAGGTCGAACGACTGCAGCGGGAGCGCATCCGCCGCGAGGTCGGCGCGTTCGCGGGGCTGGTCGACACGTGGGACGCGATCAACGAGGTCGTCATCATGCCGGTGTTCGACAACGGCGACAACGCGATCACCCCGCTCGCCCGGGCGAAGGGCCGCATCCCGACGATCCGGATGGCGTTCGAGGAGGCCCGTGCCACGAACCCGCACGCGACCCTGCTGCTCAACGACTTCGACCTGTCGAGCGCGTACGAGTGCCTGATCGAGGGCGTGCTCGAGGCCGGGGTGCAGATCGACGCCATCGGGCTACAGACCCACATGCACCAGGGGTACTGGGGCGAGGAGACGATGCTCGCGATGGTCGACCGCTTCGCCCGGTACGGCCTGCCGCTGCACCTGACCGAGACCTCGCTCGTGTCGGGTGACCTCATGCCCGCGCACATCGTGGACCTGAACGACCACGTGGTGGACTCGTGGCCCTCGACCCCCGAGGGCGAGGCCCGTCAGGCCGACGACGTCGAGCGGCACTACCGGAGCCTGGTCGGACACCCTGCCGTCGAGGCGGTCACGTACTGGGGCATCACCGACGCGGGCGCGTGGCTCGGGGCACCGATCGGGCTGGTCCGCGAGGACGGGGCACCGAAGCCGTCGTACGAGGCGCTCCGTCGCCTGGTGAAGGACGAGTGGTGGACCGGGCCGACCGTGCTCCGCACGGACGAGCGCGGGCAGGTGCGGGTGCGGGGGTTCCGGGGGGAGTACCGGGCGGACGTGCGGGGTGCGTCGACGGCGTTCGCCGTCGGACGCGACGCGGCGGAACACGAGCTGGTCGCGCCCGTGGCGTGACGGCGCGGCGAACGGGAGGCGCGGGGCGGGCCGGTCCCGCCCCTCCAGTCCGGCCCGGCGTGGGTCAGCGTTGCTTCCGTGCCTGGTGTCGCGCGACCCGGTTTCGGTTGCCGCAGCCCGCGGCGGTGCACCAGATGCGGTTCTGCCGTGGCGAGGTGTCCAGGTACACCCAGCCGCAGGCATCGTCGCTGCACTGGCGTGCACGGCTGAGGTCGGAGGTGAGCAGGTCGTGCGCTTCCCGGGCGACCAGGGTGCGGGGTCCGGTGAGGTCGGTCGGTTCCGACCACGACCACGTGCTCCGCTCCGGGACGCGCACCAGGGACGAGCGCCGCACGGCGTCGGCGTACTCGACGGCGACCAGGTCGACCGCCGTGTCCGAGCCGTGGAACACGGCCTCGTAGATCGCTTCGCGCAACGCGATCACCGCCGCGAGTTCCCGGGCAGCATCGTCCGGTGCCTCGACTGCGGTGGTTCGCAAGCTGCCGAGGTCGGGGCGTCCGGCGATCTCCTCGGACCAGCGGACGAGTTCGTCGAACGTCGGGAGCGTGTCGATCGAACGCGTGTCGTCGAGGCGCCAGTGGACCGTGTCGACGAGGTCCAGGGCAAGGTGGCCGGCGACCTTCGGGAAGGCGGGCGTCGAGGGTACGTCCATGCGTCGAGCCTAATGGGTGCTACGGCCGGACACCATTAGTGCGAACTGGCATGGTCTAACGCATGACTGCATCGCAACGCATTAGCCCCCACCGCTTGGGTCCCGACTTCTCGCGCCTGTGGATGGCGCTCGGCGCGTCCGCTGTCGGCGGGCAGATCAGCGAGCTGGCCGTGCCGCTCCTCGCCGTCGTCGTCCTCCACGCCACCGCTGGCGAGGCGGGGATGCTCGGCGCCGCCCGGTGGCTGCCCTTCCTGCTCCTCGCCCTCCCGCTCGGCGTGGTGATCGATCGGTGCCGCCGACGGCCGGTCCTGGTGGCAGCCGACGTGGTGCGGGCGCTGCTGACGGTCGGTGTCGTCGTGCTCGCGGTGACCGGAGCGCTGACGCTGCCGCTGCTGATCGTGGCGGTCGGCGCGCTCGGCGCCTGCACGGTGGCGTTCGAGGTCGCGTACCAGTCCTTCCTCCCCACTGTCGCCGGGCGCGACCAGCTGGAGCGGGCGAACGGACGACTCCAGGCCACGTCGTCCGTCGCCGAGGTGGGCGGCCCCGGGATCGCAGGTCTGCTCGTGCAGGTCCTGACCGCACCGTGGGCACTCCTGGCACATGCGGGGACGTACGTCGTCTCGGCCGTCGCGCTCGCACGGATCCGTCAGCCGGAGGCCCGACCGGTGCCGAGCGGGCACGGCGTGCTCCGGGACCTCCGCGACGGCCTCGACCACGTGCGGAAGGACCGGTACCTGGTCTCCCTGGTCGGCTTCGCCGCGATCTACAACCTCTTCGCGCAGTGGATCCTCGTCCTCTTCACCGTGCACGCGGTCCGTCAGCTGGGCATGACCGCCGGACTGCTCGGTGCGGTCTTCAGCCTCGGCGCGATCGGTGCCGTCGTCGGGGCTGCTGCTGCGCCGAAGGCGGTCCGCCGGTGGGGTGCCGGGCCGGTCCTCGTGGCGTGCGCTGCGGTCGAGTGCGCCGCGCTGCTCGCGCTCCCCGCCGTGGGGACCGACTGGCCGCGTCCCGCCGTGACGGCGGTGCTCGTGCTCGCGTTCGCCTGCAACGGTGCCGGGACCGCGCTCTCGAGCGTCGTCGCACTCACCATCCGGCAGCTCCGGACGCCGGACCGCCTGCTGGGCCGCGTCAACGCGACCATGCGGTGGATCAGCTACGGGGTCATCGCCGTCGGGGCTGCGCTCGGGGGACTCGTCGGTGACGCCCTCGGCACCAGGACCGCGATCGCGATCGGCTGTGCCGGGAGCTTGTCGACCCTGGTCTGGGTCGCCTGCTCGCCCCTCAGGAGCATCCGCGAGCCCCAGGACCTCCGCGTCGCCGATCCGGTCCCCGGACACACGGGTGACCGGGGCCCGGACGAGTGAGCGCGGTCACGTGGCCACGGTCCGGTGGGAGTCGGGGTGTGTTCGACGGCCCGCACTCACCGTGGTCCGGCGCCTGCCGAACGGTCAGCCGAGGTCGAGCGTCCGGCTGAAGGTCCGGGTCACGGGCGGCGCGGCGACGATCGCGGCGAGGGCCCGCGGAGCGCCCTCGTCCGTGGCCCGCCAGGCGACGTAGGCGTCGTGGTCGGCCGGGGTCGTCCACCGCTCGAGCACGACGAGGTGCAGCGGGTCGGAGTCGTCGACCAGGACCTCGAGGGACTCGTTGCCGGCGAAGGTCGCCGTCTGAGCGTGGGTGTCGCGGATCGCGGAGTCGATCGTGTCCTGCGCGACGTCGTCTCGCAGCTGGACCTCGAGGAGGACCGTCTGGGCCATGGGTGCACCTTCCGTCAGCGGCGCCCGTCGGTCGGGCGTCGCGTGCGTCAACGCGGCGGGGACACGCGGTGTTCCGCGGGCCGCCGCGGAAGTGCAGAACGCAACGTCGGCGACGGTTCGCAGTGGTGGACCGTTGCGCGGAACCGCCGGCGTTGCGTGTTGCGGGAGGGCGGGCCGACACATGTCGAGAAAAAGCTTCCGGAGGAAGGTTTTCGGTGTTACTGTCCTGCTCACCTACCAGCACTAGGTATTCAAGAGGGCGCCCCGCCCCCGATGGCTCGAGGAGGAGTCATGTCGACACCGACGTCGAAGGAAGAACCGCAGTCCGGTCTCGCCGGTACCGCGAACCCGCCGGTCACCGCGGCCGCCGGAGCCACGAGCAGTGACCCCGCAGCGGCATCGCGTGCGTTCTCGGTCGAGGGCCTCACGCAGAGCGTCAGCACCGTCCGGGTCGGCCCGAAGTACCTCTGGGCACTCAGCCTCGCCCAGTTCGGTCTCTTCGCCGCCCTGCTCACCCCGGTGTTCGTGAGCATGTCGATCAAGGCGACGGTGCTCAACCCGGACAGCCCCGAGACGATCGTCGGGTCGGTCCTGCCGTTCGGCGCCCTCGGCGCCCTGCTCGCCAACCCGCTGGCGGGGGCACTGTCCGACCGCACCCGCACGCGCTGGGGTCGCCGTCGGCCCTGGATGGTCATCGGCGTCGTCGTCTTCGTCGTCGCGCTGGCCTGGCTCGCGTTCGCGCCGGACGTGCTGCAGCTCACCATCGCGTGGGTGCTCGCCCAGGTCGCCGCGAACGCCGTCCTCGCCACGCTGACCGCGAGCTTCGCCGACAACGTGCCCGAGTTCCAGCGCGGCAAGGCGTCGAGCGTCATCGCCCTCGCGCAGAACATCGCGATCCTCGCCGGCCTCTACCTCGCCGTGTACCTGGTCGGGAACCTGCCGGTCCTCTTCATCGCGCCGGGCATCCTGGCGATCGTCGTGATCCTCGTCTACGCGGTCGTGGCCCGCGACGAGCTCCCGGCCACGACGAAGCCCTTCAGCTGGCTCACCCTGATCGCGTCGTTCTGGACGAACCCGATCAAGCACCCCGACTTCGGACTCGCCTGGTGGGGCCGCTTCCTCATCACCTTCGGCACGTTCATGTTCACGACGTACCGCCTGCTCTACATGCGGGAGCACATCGGCATCCAGGACCTGGCCGAGGCCACCGCCACCGTCGCGTTCGGCGTGCTGCTCTACACGGTCGCCCTGCTCGTCAGCGCCGCGGTCTCCGGCTGGGTGTCGGACCGCATCCGCCGTCGCAAGGTCTTCGTCTGGGGCTCCACCGCCCTGACCGCCGTCGGCCTCGTGATCCTGGCGCACGTCGACACGGTCGGTGGGTTCTACTTCGCCGAGATCGTGCTCGGCTTCGCCTACGGCATCTACGCCGCGATCGACACCGCGCTCGTCGTCGACGTGCTGCCCGACCCGGAGCGCCCGGGCAAGGACCTCGGCGTCATCAACATCGCCAACGCCCTGCCGCAGTCGCTCGCCCCGGCGGTCGGCCTGTTCCTGCTCGGCATCGGTGGCGGCCAGAACTACACGCTCATGCTCTGGGGCGCCGGCGTCGCCGTGCTCCTCGGTGCGCTCGTCATCCTCCCGATCAAGAAGGTCCGGTGACCACCGTGGCACCCCGCATCTCCCTCCAGCTCTACACGGTCGACAAGGCACTGGCGCCCGACCTCGACGGCGGCGTCGCCCGTCTCGCCGCCATCGGGTTCGACACCGTCGAGGCGTTCGCCTTCGTCGGTCGCGCAGCCGAGCTCCGGACGGCCTTCGACGCGCACGGCATCAGCGCCCGCACCGGCCACGCCTTCCTGGTCGAGGAGTCGATCCCGCTGCCGGACGGCACCGTGATGACCGCCCCGTCGCACGCCGAGACCTTCGCCGAGGCATCGGCCCTCGGGCTCGAGATCGTCATCGACCCGTTCGTCGGCCCCGACCACTGGACGACCCGCGAGGGCGTCGAGCGGGTCGCCGCGCGACTGAACGCGGCCGCCGAGGAAGCCGCCGGCCACGGCCTGCGCGTCGGCTACCACAACCACGACCACGAGCTCCGGCCGCACATCGACGGCAAGCCCGCGCTGCAGGTGCTCGCCGAGCTGCTCGACCCCCGCGTCGTGCTCGAGCTCGACCTGTACTGGGCCTCCGCCGCGGGCATCGACCTCGTGCCGTTCATCGAGGAGCTCGGCGATCGCATCGTCGCCGTGCACGTCAAGGACGGCCCGATGCGCGAGGGGATCTCCACCGCGCAGGTGCCGACCGACCAGACCCCCGCCGGCCAGGGCGACGTGCCGCTGGCCGACGCGCTCGCCGCAGCGTCGGCGCTCGAGTACGCCGTCATCGAGTTCGACGGCTTCGACGGGGAGATCTTCGACGGGGTCGAGCAGTCGTACCGCTGGCTGCGTGCCACGCTCGCCGGTTCGGACGCGACCGCCACCACGGGGGTGTCCGCATGACCCGCACGGGCCGCGTCGGCATCGGCTTCATCGGCGCCGGGATGATCAGCGAGCAGTACCTGACGAACCTCACGACCTTCCCGGACGTCGAGGTGGTCCGCATCGGCGACATCGACACCGAGCGCGCCGCGGCGTCGGCGGCGAAGTGGGGCATCCCCGCGTCGGGTACCGGCGACGAGGTCCTCACCGACCCCGACGTCGAGATCGTCGTGAACCTCACCCTGCCCGCCACGCACGTCGAGGTCTCCACGTCGGCACTCCGCGCCGGCAAGCACGTCTGGAGCGAGAAGCCGATCGGCGTGGACCGCGAGAGCGCCGCCGGACTCGTGGCGCTCGCCGACGAGCTCGGCCTGCGCCTCGGCATCGCACCGGACACCGTCCTCGGGACGGGGTGGCAGACCGCCAAGCGCGCGATCGAGGCCGGTGCGATCGGCACCCCGCTCACCGCCGTCACGAGCTTCCAGTGGCAGGGACCGGACGTGTTCCACCCGAACGCGTCGTTCCTCTACGCGAAGGGTGCCGGCCCGCTGTTCGACATGGGCCCGTACTACTTCACGGCGCTCGTGCACCTGCTCGGCCCGGTCGCGTCCGTCGTGGCGACGGGGTCCCGGTCGCGCGACACCCGGCAGCTGGTGGTCGGTCCGAACGCCGGGCAGGACTTCCCGGTCGAGGTCCCGACGCACCTGTCGGTGCTGACCTCGTTCGAGCAGGGCGGGAACGCGCAGTCGCTGCTGTCGTTCGACACCCCGCTGTTCCGGCACGGCGTCTTCGAGGTGAACGGCACCGAGGGCACGATCGTGCTCCCGGACCCGAACACCTTCGGCGGCGGCCACCCGATCCGGATCGCCCGACCGCTCGGCACCGACGTGTCGTTCCCGTTCGAGCAGGCGTGGGAGACCCTGTCCGACGAGGAGCCGACGGTCGGCCGCGGCCTCGGCGTGCTCGACATGGCGCGGGCGATCCGCGGTGGCGGTGCGCACATCGCCACCGGCGAGGTCGGCTACCACGTGCTCGACACCATGGTCGCGGTCGAGGAGTCGGTCGAACGCCGCGCGTTCGTCGACGTCGCGTCGACGGTGGCACCGATCGCGTCGCTGCCCGAGGACTTCGATCCGCTCGCCGCGACCCTGGAGGGCGCGTCCGCCACGGTCTGACCGACCAGACGACGGACTGGAGGCTCGGTGTCAGCCGACACCGAGCCTCCAGTCCGTCACGGGGTGCGGGACGGCCGCAGGACGCTCTCGTAGACCGCCACCAGCTCGCCGACGCGCTGCTCGACCCGACCGCGGGCCGCGACCAGCGCGGCGCTGGCCTGCTCGAGCAGCTCCGGCTCGTCGTGCAACCGCTGCACGATCGCCGCGATCCCCGCGGCGTCCGGTGTCGGCGTCGTGAAGCCGCCGCCCTCGGGGACGACCTCGGCGAGGTCCGGGTCGCAGTGCACGACCGGTAGACCGGTGGCGACGGCCTCGAGCATCACCATCGGCTGGTTGTCGAAGTCGGAGGAGCTCGACACCAGCACGTGTGCACGGTGCATGGCGGCGAGGACCGCCTCGTGCGGGGTCGAGCCGTGCAGCCGGACCGGGGTGCCGACCGCGGCGCGGGCGACCGCTGCACGCGCGACGCCGTCGCCGAGCACGTCGACCACTGTGCCGGGCGGGAACGACCGGGCGGCCTCGACCAGAACCTCCGGGCGCTTCTCGGGCGACAGCCGCCCGACCCACAGCACCCGCAGCGGTTCGTCGGCCGCCCGGGTCCGGACCGTCGCGGGACCGATCGCGTCGAGGACCGCGGGCTCGATGCCGTTCGAGACGACCGACACCGGGGTCCGCACGCCCCGGTCGACGAGCTTGTCGGCGAAGTGCCGCGACGGGACCACCACGTGGTCGCTCGCCCGTGACTGCGCGAGCATGACCCGCCACATCCGCCGCGCCGTCCGGGTGCGGGTGTACGGGGCATCGGCCGCGACCCGGATGCCCCGGCGGGGGACCTGCGTCGCGTGCAGGACGGCGAGCAGCACCGTCGTGACGGCGGGGACGGGGAGCACGTTCCGCGTGTAGACGTCGATGCGGCCGTGCATCGTGTGCACCACCGGGACGCCGAGGTCCTGCGCGGCACGGAGCCCGCCGAGCGCGGCGAACATCTCGGAGTGGGTGTGCACGACGTCGATCCGGCGCGCGGCGAACTCGCGACGGAGCAGGGCGCGGAGGCGACGCGGGGACCACGCGAACGGGTAGCCGTCGGGGCGGAACACGGGGGAGACGGGCAGGCCGACGACGGCCGGCACGGCGGTGCTGCCCGTCGTGTGCGCGGGGCCTGCCGGATCGTCCGGACAGAACACCGTGACGTCGTGTCCGGCCGCGGTGAGCGCCTCGGCCAGGGAGCGCACCGCGGTCTGGACGCCCCCGAGCGTCGGCAGGTAGTAGTCGGTGACCAGCGCGATCCGCACGCCCCGAGCCTAGGGGGCCTCCCGTTCCTGCCGGCTCCGGACGTGCTCGTAGGATCTGGGGCATGGGGGGAACAGGCACCGGGGAGCGAGCACTGGTCACCGGGGCGAGCGGGTTCGTCGGCGGCCACGTCGTGCGGACCCTGCGCGACCACGGCTACCGCGTGACGGCGTCCGGCCGTCGAGCCTCGGCCCTGCCCGCCGGCGACGTGCAGGTCGGGGACCTCGACGACCTCGCCCGCGCCGACGTCCCCGCGGACGTCGTCGTGCACTGCGCGGCGCTCAGTTCGCCGTGGGGTCCGTGGTCGGCCTTCGAGCACGCCAACGTCACCGGGACCGCCCGGGTGCTCGAGTACGCGCGTCGCGTCGGGGCGCGCCGGCTCGTGCACGTGTCCTCACCCGGCATCTACGCCGCACCGCGCGACCGGCTCGACATCCGCGAGGACCAGGTCGACCCGAGCCGCCCGATGAACCACTACATCCGCTCGAAGCTGCACGCCGAGGCCCTCCTCCGTGCCGCGACGGGCGACCCCGGCGGACCCGAGATCGTCGTCCTGCGGCCGCGCGGCATCATCGGCGCGGGGGACACCGGGCTCGTCCCGAGGCTGCTCCGCGTCCACGAACGGGTCGGAGTGCCCCTCCTGCGCGGCGGCCGCGGGCTCGTCGACCTCACCGCGGTCGAGAACGTCGCGCACGCCGTCCGGCTCGCGGCCGAGGTGCCCGAGGCCGCCGGGCTCGCGTTCAACATCACGAACGGCGACCCGCGCCCGTTCGTCGAGCTGCTCGACCAGCTGCTCACCGGACTCGGGACGCGCCCGCGGCACCTGCACCTGCCCGCCGGACCGGTGTCCGCACTGGCCACCGTGCTCGAGGCCGTGTGCGCGCTGCTGCCGGGGCAGCCCGAACCGCCGATCACCCGCTACACCGTGTCGACGATCACGCACTCGCAGACGCTCGACCTGTCCCGTGCCCGACGGGTGCTCGGGTACGAGCCGATCGTCGGGCTCGACGAGGCACTGGCGAGCTACGCGACCGCCGGGCACCCACACGACCGAGCGGCCGGCGGACCGCCGCGTGGCTGAGCGTCCGACGGACGGCCGCGTCGCGGAGCCCCCGCTCGGTGTCCTGCGTGCCGCCGCGTGCGGGTGGACGACCCACGACGTGCGCGGTCTCCTCCGGGGTGCTCCGCGCGACCGCCGGATGTTCCCCGCGAACGTGTTCACCTGGACCGGCCCGGACCGTACGGTGCTGTTCGACACCGGGTACGCGCCCCTGCCGTGGCGGACCGGTGCCGCCGGGTGGGCGTACCGACGCCTGCTCCCGCCCGTGGTCCCGGTGGGCAGCACGCTCGCCGACGCCGTCGACACGGATGCCGTCACGCACGTCGTCCTGTCGCACCTGCACCCCGACCACGTCGGTGGGCTCGCCGCGGTCCCACGCGCCCGGGTGCTGGTCACCGAGGCCGTCGCCCGCAGCGTCGCCCGACCGCGGGTGCTCGCCGGCCAGCTGCACGGACTGCTGCCCGAGGGCCTCGTCGACCGGCTCCAGGTGATCCCGGACAGCGCGTTCGGCCCCGCAGGCGCCGGGCCGCTCGCCGCCGTCGGGCTGGCCACCGCCGACCCGTTCGGCGACGGTCACACCCGGCTCGTGCGCCTGCCCGGACATGCGGACGGGCACCTCGGCCTGCTGGTCGAGGACCGCGCGCTGCTCGCCGGGGACGCCGCGTGGAGCCGCGACCTGCTCGGGCGGGAACGCGACCTGCGCCTCCTGCCGCGCGCGGTCGCCCACGACGCCGGAGCGCAGCGCGACACCGCCGATCGCCTGCTCGCGCTCGAGCGCGCAGGTGTCAGACTGCTCTTCAGCCACGACGAGCACAGGACCGGGGTGGACCTGCTCGACGACGAGGACGACGAGGACCGAGGGGGACCATGAAGCACTGCGCCATCGCCGGTTGGGGGACAGCACTGCCGGACCGGACGGTCACCTACGGCAGCGGAGCACGGACCGTCACCCGGTACCGCATCGCCGACGACGTGTCGCACCTCGACATGCTCACTGCGGCCGCGTCCCGGGCGATCGAGCACGCCGGCATCGACGCCGCCGACCTCGACCTGGTGATCGCGGCCTGCGCTGCGGGCGTCCAACCGATCCCGTGCACGGCGGCCCTCGTGATGGAGCAGGTCGCTCCCGACGCCCGGGCTGCCGCACTCGACGTCAACTCGACGTGCACGAGCTTCATCACCGCGCTCGACATCGCCTCCCGGTACCTGGAGGACGGCGACCACGAGCGCGTGCTCGTCGTGTCCGGTGACGTCGGGTCGCGCTTCCTCGACCCGGCCCAGCGCGAGTCCGCCGAGCTGTTCTCGGACGCCGCGGCCGCGGTCGTGCTCACCCGCGGCGACGGGACGCAGGGGGTGCTGTCGGCGCTGCAGCAGACCTGGCCGGAGCACGCCCACGACACCGAGCTCCGGGGCGGCCTGTCCCGGTACCCCGCGCAGCAGTACGCCGACGGCGACCCGGCGGACTACCTGTTCGACATGCACGGCCGACGCGCCCTGACCGGGATGCTCCGCGTGCTGCCCGGGTTCTTCGCGCGGTTCTGGGAGCGCAGCGGACTCGGGCTCGACGACGTCGACCTGGTCGTGCCGCACCAGGCCAGCGGAGCGATCGGACTCGCGATGCGCCGGCTCGGGATCCCGACCGACAAGTACGTCGACGAGGTCGCCGCGTTCGGGAACTCGGTGTCCTCGTCGGTGCCGTTCATGCTCGCGCGGTGCCTCGACGACGGACGACTCCGGCGGGGCGACACCGTGCTGCTCTGCGGGACGGCGGCGGGCCTGACCGCGAACGCCCTCGCGCTGCGCCTCTGACGGATGCGGTCAGCGCCGCGACGGGTTCGATTCGGGTACGACGACGACGCCCCCGCCGCAACTGCGACGGGGGCGTCCGATGGCCCCTGATCCCGGGGAAGGCCACCGCTGGTCCGGTGGACCGCCCAGCACCGGGCGGCCCACCGAGGTCGATCAGCGCGCGGTGCGACCCGCGCGGGGGAGCAGCACGCCGAGGACGATCATCGCGACGGCGAGCAGCGCGTGGAGCACGTTGTCGGCGCTGTTCAGCGGGACGAAGTTCGCCGCACCGGCCATGTTCGCGACGAAGAGGCCGAAGACGAACAGCACGGCGTAGACGATTCCACCGATGAGCAGGTAGGAGCGCGAGCCGGCTGCGGACCGGGCGGCGAGGATGCCGACGATGCCGAACAGCAGGTGCACGATGTTGTGCAGGGCCGACACCTGGAAGAGCCCGAGGAGCATGGCCATCGAGCTGTTGCCGGCGAACGACATGGTGCCCATGTCCATCGTCAGGCCGGGGATGAAGCCGGCGACGCCGACGATGAGGAAGACGACGCCGAAGAGCAGTGCGCCCTTCTGGACGAGGGTCGAAGCGAAACCGGTACGGGGTGATGCCGCGTTGCTGGTCATGGTGCAGTCCTTCCGAGTGCGTTCCACGACGGCGTCTCGGGGTCACCGCACTGGGGCAGCGTCGTCGTCGTACAGGGGTTTCGGAGCAGGTGCGCAGCCGGATTGGTGCGTCGTCGGGGTGTCCTTCCAGCGCGGTCGACGACGTTGCTCGGCGCCCTTCCGCGATCTGCCGTGTCCTCCTGGGGGATGACCTCGGGTCTCCACCCGTGGGGGGACGCGCCGGGCAGTGCTCCGGAAATAGCGTGGACCTCGTGATCGAGATCGAGCATCTGTCCAAGCGCTACGGCGCCAAGACCGCCGTGGACGACATCTCCTTCGTCGTCCGCCCGGGCAGCGTCACCGGCTTCCTCGGCCCGAACGGCGCCGGGAAGTCCACGACCATGCGGATGATCATGGGCCTCGACACGCCCACGTCCGGGCGGGTCCGGGTGAACGGCCAGGAGTACCGGTCCTTCCGCGACCCGCTCCGCCAGGTCGGTGCGCTGCTCGAGGCGAAGGCCGTCCACTCCGGGCGCAGCGCGTACAACCACCTGCTCTCGCTCGCGGCGACGCACGGCATCCCGAAGTCGCGCGTGCACCACGTGATCGAGCTCACCGGGCTCGAGTCGGTCGCGAAGAAGCGCGTCGGCGGCTTCTCCCTCGGCATGGGGCAGCGGCTCGGCATCGCGGCGGCGCTGCTCGGCGACCCGAAGACCCTGATCCTGGACGAGCCGGTGAACGGTCTCGACCCGGACGGCGTCGTGTGGGTGCGCCAGCTCGCCCGGCACCTGGCGTCCGAGGGCCGCACCGTGTTCCTCTCCAGCCACCTGATGAGCGAGATGGCGCAGACCGCCGACCGCGTGGTCGTGCTCGGTCGCGGCAAGGTGCTCGCGGACGCGCCGATCGCCGAGTTCGTCGCCGGCAGCGGGCAGGGCGGCGCGGCGCGCACCCTCGTCCGGACGCCGCACCCCGACCAGCTCTTCGGCGCGGTCGGATCGGCCGCGTCGTCGATCACCCCGCGCGAGGACGGCGCCTTCGTGGTCGTCGGCCCCGACGCGCAGCAGATCGGCACCATCGCCGCGCAGAGCGGTGCGGTGCTCCACGAACTCACCCCGATGGGTGCGAGCCTCGAGGAGGCGTACATGGCCCTGACCAAGGACGAGGTCGAGTACCAGGCGGAGGTCGCCCGATGAGCGCCGCGACCGCAACCGCGATGCCGAGCGGCGTCGGCCTGGGCTTCGGACGACTGGTCCGCAGCGAGTGGATCAAGTTCCGCAGCATCCGCTCCACCTGGTGGTGCTACGCGATCATCGTCGCCCTGACGATCGGGCTCGGTGCACTGCTCGGGCTCTACGCGCCGATCGTCGGCCTGCCCGAGGGTGCCGAGGCGACCCAGGCGGTCGCGAACGCGCAGATCGTCAACCTCAGCATCTCGTCGGTCGGCTTCACCGTGCTGGTCGCCGCGGTGCTGGGCGTCCTCATCATCACGGGTGAGTACGGCACGGGGCAGGTCCGGTCGACCTTCACGGCAGACCCTGGCCGTACCGGCGCCGTCCTGGCCAAGGCCGTCGTCCTCGCCGTCGCCACCTTCGTGGTCAGCGTGGTCGCCACGTGGATCGGCGTCGCGCTCGTCACGCTCTTCCAGGCCGACAAGGGCGTCGAGGCCGACCTGGCCGACCCCGCGGTGTTCATGCCGATCCTCGGCTCGTCCGTCTACGTGACGGGGATCGCGCTGCTCGCCTTCGGCATCGGGCTGCTCGTCCGCTCGAGCGCCGGCGGCATCGCCATCGCGCTCGGTGTGCTGCTCGTGCTGCCGATCGTGCTGCAGCTCGTCGCCGGGCTGGTGGACCAGCAGTGGCTCCTCGACGGGTCACGCTTCCTGCCCGACCAGGCCGGTAGCCAGCTCTACACGTACGAGCGGTCCGCGGATCAGCCCGCGCCCGAGGGCGTCGTGCTGAACGGCTGGTCCGGCGGCGGGATCCTCGCGGCGTGGGTCGTCGCGATCGGTGTCATCGCGTTGGCCGCGGTCAAGAAGCGCGACGTCTGACGACGAGGGCCGCCGACGGTCACGACGTGACCACGAGACGCAACGGGAGGCGCGGTGCCAGCTGGCACCGAGCCTCCCGTCCGTCCGCAGCCGGGTACCGGCGGGTCAGGCCGCCCGCGAGAACAGCCCGCGCAGGGCGCGCGTCAGCCGCCCCGTGCGTCGTGGCTGCTGGACGACCTCGATCGCACGCGTGGGCATGCGGAACGCGAGGTCGTGGAGCATGTTCCGCTTCGTGCCGTCCCAGTTCGCGAACAGGTAGGAGCCGCCGATGAACGACATGCTCCGGACCGGCGTGCGCTTCCACGAGTCGGCGGCGACGTAGTAGCCGGCGTGGCCGGCGCGGATGTGGTCGATGACGGTGTCCACGTCGAAGACACCCGTCGTGGTGACGACGGTGGTGATGCCCGTTCGGTCGCGGGCGACGTACTCGATGAGGTGTTCGGTCACGGCGTGCTCTGATCTGTGTCTGACTCGACCGGCCCGTGAGGTCGGCGCTCGGGAGGTGTTCGGAACCGCCCTTGCTTCCGCCTGGATGGTACGCCGGAGCGGTCGTCCGGTTCCAGGCGCCGATGCGGTCGGGGGACGAACGTCCGCGCAGCGCGGAGAGCAGGATGGTCCCGTGCGCACCACTCGTCACTCCCGTCCCGCAGGCCTGCTCCTGGTCACCGCGATCACCTCGGTCGCGCTCGCCGGGTGCACGGGAGCGTCGGGCAGCGGTGCCACCGCGACCGTGACGGCGACCCGGACCGTCACCCCGTCGGCGTCGTCGTCCGGTGGGGCCGCTCCCACCGCCACGCCCTCGTGCGGTCCGTCCGACGGGGCCGCTGCCGCCGCTGGTCCGATCGCGGACCTCCCGCTGCCCGCCGGCCTCGAGTCGGCGCGGTGGGACGCCTCGGCCGCGGACACCTCGGTGTACGACGGGTGCGCGGCCCTGTCCGCCGTCACCGTCAGCGTCGCCGACGGCACCGCGAGTTCGCCGGTCGCGATCCTGCTCTTCCACGACGGCACGTACCTCGGGACGGCCACGAAGGAGCAGTACCCGTTCGTGCCGGAGGTGACGCGGGAGTCGGCGGGGTCGATCCGCGTCGAGTACCGCTACCCGCAGGGTGCCGACAGCAACGCCGACCCGTCCGGCCGCGCGACCGCGACCTACACGTGGGACGACGGCGCGGGTCGGGTCGAGATGTCCGGGGACGTCCCGCCGGCTGCCTGACCGCCCGCGCCGGTGGGATGCTGGTCCGCATGCCCCTGTCCCGCCCGGCGCTCGTCGCCGCCCTGCCCGGTGTCGCGCTCGCGGTCGTGATCGGCATCGCCGCCACCCTGGTGGGCCGTGCGGTCCCGGTCGTCGGCGGTCCGGTGCCGGCCGTGCTGCTCGGTGCACTGGTCGGCTGGCTCGTCCGGCGCCGACGGCAGCAGGACCACGGGACGACGGACCTCGGCGTGCTGCAGCCCGGCGTGAAGTTCGCGTCGAGCCGGGTCCTGCAGGCCGCGGTCGTGCTCCTCGGCGCACAGCTGTCGATCGGCGAGGTCCTGCGCATCGGCGGCGAGACCCTCCCGGTGATGCTCACGACGCTCGTGGTGTGCCTCGTCGCCGCGTGGGGGATCGGGAGGTTGCTCCGGGTGTCGAGCACGCTCCGCACGCTGATCGGGGTCGGCACGGGCATCTGCGGCGCCTCCGCCATCGCGGCCGTCACCCCCGTCGTCGGTGCCGCCAGCGCCGAGGTCGCGTACGCCCTGTCGACGATCTTCCTCTGCAACATCGCCGCGGTCTTCGTCTTCCCCCTGGTCGGCCACGCGCTCGGCCTGTCCCAGCACGCGTTCGGCGTCTTCGCCGGCACCGCCGTGAACGACACGTCGTCCGTCGTCGCGACCGCCACGATCTACGGTCGCCAGGCGACCGACACCGCCGTCGTCGTCAAGCTGGTCCGGACCCTGATGATCATCCCGATCGTCATCGGGCTCGCCGGCCTGGAGGCACGCCGCACCGCCCGCGCGCAGCCCGCCCCCGGCGACGGGCCGCGTCGCGCCGGGGGCGTCCGCGTGCTGCGGTTGGTCCCGTGGTTCCTCGTCGGGTTCCTCGTCGTGGTGCTGCTGCGGACCACCGGGGTCCTGCCGGCGGCGGCGGCCCCGGGGTTCTCGGCGGCGGCGACGTTCCTCATCACGGTGGCGCTGGCGGCCGTGGGGGTCTCGACGGACTTCGCGGCGCTGCGTCGTGCCGGGTTCCGCCCGATGCTGCTCGGCATCGCGCTGTGGGTGCTCGTCGCGGCGACGAGCCTGGGGGTGCAGGCGGCCTTCGGCCAGCTCTGACGCGGCGCCCGCGCGGCCGCGTGGCGGCGCCGCGTCCGCGCGGCGCGACGTGCTGCCGCCCAACCGAAGGCAGGTCGCGCCACGTGGTTGCGTGGCGCGACCTGCTTCCGGTTGTGCGCAGCGCCCTGCGCTCGGCGTGGCCGCGTGGCGGACGGGAGGCGCGTGGCGGTCCGGTTGCGTGCCTCCCGTCCGGCGGTGCGTCCGTGGCGCGACGTGCTGCCGCGCAACCGAAGGCAGGTCGCGCCACGTGGTTGCGTGGCGCGACCTGCTTCCGGTTGTGCGCGGCGCCCGGCGCGGCTCGCGCGCGTCAGCCGCGCAGCGCCTCCGCGAGCTTCACGCGACCGCCCGTGCGCAGCAGCGCGTTCTCGTAGATGCGCGCGCCCACGGCGACGACCACGACGACCGACACGGCGACGACCAGCAGCGACACGATCGGCTCCCACCACTCGGCCGTCCCGAGGAAGATGCGCATCGGCATGCCGATCGGCGCGCTGAACGGGACGTACGACATGATCCCCACGATCGTCGGGTCGTCCGCCGCCACCACGATCAGGATGTACGGGATTATCACGAGCATCATCACCGGCATGGTCACGCTGCCGACGTCCTCCTGACGGGAGACGAGCACGGCGGATGCGGCGAACAGCGACGCGATGAGCACGAAGCCGACCGCGAAGAAGCCGACGAACCACAGCACGCTCGGCCCGAGCAGGGTGAACAGGTTGTCCTGCCCGGTGACCGCGAGGGCCACCACCCCGGCGATCGAGATCGCGACGATCTGCGCGAAGGCCATGATGCTGTTGCCGAGCACCTTGCCGGCGAGCAGCGCCCGCGCCGGGATCGCCGCCATCAGGATCTCGACGACCCGGGTGGACTTCTCCTCGACGACGCTCTGCGCGATCGACGAACCGAAGGTCACCGCGGAGGCGAAGAACACGACGCCGAACATGAGGCCGATGGCGGACACGAGCCCCGCGGACAGCGTCCCGGGCTCGAGGAGCTCGACGGACGGCGTGACACTGAGCGCGCTGACGACGTCGGTCGGGGCGTCCTCGAGCCCCACGACCGAGTAGCCGAGGGCGTCGTCGGACGGCACGATGGCAGCGTCCACGTCGCCGTCGCGCACCAGGCGTTCGGCCTGCGCGGTGGTCCGCGTCGGGGTGACGTCGAAGCCGGCCGTGGAGTCGAGCGAGACCCCGTCGACGACGGCGACGGGGGTCGTGTCGTCCGCCGTGGCCTTGCCGACGATGCCGCCGATCACGATCGAGGTGACGACCACCACCAGCAGGATCGCTGCCGAGACCACGAAGGCCTTGCTGCGCACACGGGCCTGGATCTCGCGGGCGGTCACGAGCCTGACCGCGTGCACGAAGGAGCTGTTCATCGGACGACCTCCCGGAAGACCTCGCTGAGTCGGGGCACCCGCGGGGCGAACGACCCCACCGTGCCGTGCTGGACGGCGCGCTGCAGGACACGCTGCGCGGTCGGCTCGTCGGCCTCGAACACGGCGTAGCCGCCGTCGAACTCGCGCACGGTCACGCCGGACTCGTCGCGGAGCCAGGCGACGTCACCGTCGACGAGCAGTTCCCACGCGGCGGGTCCGGCGCTGCGGCGCAGGTCCTCCTGAGAGCCGGCGGCGCGGATCGTGCCGTCGGCGATCACGACGACGTCGTCGCAGAGCCGTTCGACCACGTCGAGCTGGTGGCTCGAGAACAGCACCGGCACGCCCTTGGCGGCCTGCTCACGGAGCACGCCGAGCACGGTGTCGACCGCCATCGGGTCCAGGCCCGAGAACGGTTCGTCGAGCACCAGGACCTCCGGGTCGTGGACGAGTGCCGCGGCGACCTGCACCCGCTGCTGGTTGCCCAGCGAGAGCTTCTCGACGGCGTCGCCCGCGTGCTGCGCGAGGTCGAGGCGTTCGAGCAGTGCGGTCGTGCGCTGCCCGGCGGTCCGCTTGTCGACGCCGTGCAGACGCGCCAGGTAGGTGATCTGCTCGGCGACCGGCATCTTCGGGTAGAGCCCGCGCTCCTCGGGCATGTAGCCGAAGCGGCGGCGGTCGGTCGGCCCGACCTCGCTGCCGTCGATCGAGACCCGCCCGGTGTCGGCTTGCAGCACGCCGAGCAGGATCCGCATGGTGGTCGTCTTGCCGGCGCCGTTGCCGCCGACGAACCCGGTCAATCGGCCGCTGCCGACCGAGAACCCCACGTCGTCGAGCACCCGGCGGTCGCCGAAGTGCTTCGTGACCCCTTCGATGGTGAGCATCGCCCGTTCCCCTTCCGTCGGCGGTCCTCGCCGACGTCTCGACTTCCGTCGGCGGTCTTCGCCGACGTCTCGACGCTATTGGCCGGGAGGCGCGGCGCACCTCCGACGGGAGGCGGGACTTCCCGACGCCACGGATCCACCGCGCGGGGGAGCGGGCTCCGTCAGCTCGCGGAGGCGACCCCGCGCTCGAAGGCCCAGACGACGGCCTGGATCCGGTCGCGGACGCCGGTCTTCTGCAGGACGTTCGACACGTGCGTCTTGACGGTGGCCTCGCCGACGAAGAGCTCGCGGGCGATCTCGGCGTTGCTGTACCCGCGCGCGAGCAGGCGCAGGACCTCGGCCTCGCGCTCGGTGAGGCCCGCGGCGGCGATGGCGGCCGCGCCGGTGTGCGGTGCGGACGTCCCCCCGTCACCGCCGGCGTCTCCGGGGCAGTCCGGCCCGTGCCCGGCGGTCGCGCGGCTGATCACCCGGCGGGTCACGTCGGGGGCGAGCAGTGCGTCACCGGCGGCGACGGTGCGGACGGCGTCGATCAGCCGTTCGGGGGAGGCGTTCTTCAGCAGGAACCCGCTCGCACCGGCCTCGAGCGCCTGGAACAGGGCGTCGTCGTCGTCGAAGGTGGTGAGGACGAGGACCGCTGGCGGGTCCGTGAGTGCACCGATCCGCCGCGCCGCCTCGAGCCCGTCGACACCGGGCATCTGGACGTCGAGGCACACGACGTCGGGACGGAGGGCCACGACGGCCTCCACCGCAGCGGCACCGTCCGGGGCCTCGCCGATCACCCGGAAGCCAGGCTCGGACTCCAGGATCACGCGGAAGCCGGCGCGCACCAGGTCCTGGTCGTCCGCGAGCACGATCGTCAGGTCGTCGGCAGCCATGCCCGTACCAGGTACCCTCCCCGGGCCCGCGGCCCGATCTCGATGCGTCCGCCCACCGCGGCGACCCGCTCCCGCATGCCGACGTGTCCCAGCCCATTGCTGCTCGGGTCGCGGACGGCGCCGGCGCCGTGTCCGTCGTCGGCGACCTCGACTTCGATGGCGTCGTCGAGGTAGCGCAGTCGTACGTCGGCCCTGGCGCTCGGTCCAGCGTGCTTCACGACGTTCGTCACGGCCTCCTGCGCGATCCGGAACGCCACCGCGCCGACGGTCGGCGGGACGGCGCGTTCGTCCCCGACGACCACGTACTCGCCGTCGTGGCCGGCAGTGCGCACGGCCTCGACGAGTTCCGGCATCCGCCCGAGACCGGCCGTGCTCGGTGCCGTGTCGGTCGTGCTCGGTGCCGTGTCGGTCGCGTCCCCGCCACGGTCGTCCTCACGCAGGGTCCCGAGCATGCGACGGAGCTCCTCGACCGCCGTGCGCGCGCTGTCCTCGACCACCGTGAGCGACGCGGTCGCCTGCGCCGGATCACGGTCGACCACGCGCCGCGCTGCCCCGGCCTGGACGCCCATCAGCGACACGTGGTGCGCGACCACGTCGTGCAGCTCGCGGGCGATCCGCACCCGCTCGAGGGTGAGCGCCTGGGCAGCGGTGCGCTCCCGCTCGGCCGCGAGCTCGGCGGTGCGTTCGGTGAGGTCCTGCTTCGCGACCGCGGCCGCCCATGCCCGGTTGCCGGCGTACCAGGCACCGCCGAAGTAGAGCACGTTGATGAGGATGTTGACCAGCGAGTACGCGACGTACGGCGGGATGAGCGCGTCGTCGTCGTTCGGCAGGGCACTCGGTACCGCCCACCCGAACGAGAGCGAGACGAACACCCACGCGAACATCCCGCCGATGATCACCCAGCGGACCACCTCGGCACGGACGCGGTCCGAGCACCAGGCGCCCACCGTGTAGAGCGCGATGAACAGCGTGAAGTTGATGAGGACGATCTCGGGCACGTGGAGCAGCTGCGTCGCCGCGTACGCCAGCGCGGACACGACCGCGACGGTCATCGGCCACCGGCGACGGAACGCGATCGGTGCGGCGTTCGCGACGATCATCAACGCCGAGGTCCACCACGGAGCCTGGTCGTCGCCGTACACGCCCACTGCGCCGTACAAGGTGGTCGTGACGGCCAGCCCGACGCCGAGCACCAGCGCGAGCACTGCGTCCTGGCGGTGCTCTCGCGACCCGACGGGCAGCCGGGCCCACCCCTCCGTCGTCCTCCCCATGCGGTCAACGCTACCGGGTGGGCACCGCCGACCGCAGGCTCCGACGGGCGACCAGCAGCGGGGCACCGGCAGCGACCGCCACGACGGCGGCGGCAGCGATGAAGGTCGTCGCCGTGCCCGCCGGTCCGATCAGTGCGCCGGCGGCCGCTGCCCCGAGCGCCTGTCCGGCGACGAGCACCACGAAGAGCAACGCGGTGCCTGCAGCGGCGTACTGCCCGTCGATCTCGGTCGTCCACGCGATGAGGGCACCGGTCGCTGCGGTGTAGCCCCACCCGAACAGTGCGCACGCCACCAGTGCGGCCGCGACGACGTGGGGCAGCAGCCCGAGTGCGAGGACCGCGACGGCGGCGGCCGTCGTGGTCAGCAGCCAGAGGCGAGCGGCCGGCATGCCGCTCGTCCACCGTGCCGTCACCGCGGCCGAGGCGCCGCCGGCGCCGAGCAGGATCCAGGCCACGACCGTCAGCACGCTCGGCACACCCGCACCGACGAGGGCCGAGCGGCCGTAGGTCCAGACCGCCGCCGAGCCCGCGCCGAACAGCAGGGCGACCACCACCGGCACGACCTGTGCACCGAACCACGACCGGCCGGGCAGCACGGGGCGCGCCGGACGCCCGACGTCGACGGTCCGCCCTGCCGCGAGGAACACCACGCCACCGACCACCAGCGTCACGACCCCGGCGACGGCCCACGCGGCCCGCCAGTCCGGCAGGAGCACGAGCGCGAGCAGTCCGGCGGCGACGAGCCCCGGACCCGTGCCGGAGTTCACGACCGCCTGCGCCCGGTCGCGGGCCGCCCCGTCGACCCGACCGGTGACCAGCTGCACCATCGCCGGCGACGCGAGTCCGGCACCGATCGACGCCACGACCACGGAGGCCCCGAACACGATGGCTGACGGGCTCGCCGCCATCGCGATCGCGCCGATGCCCGCGGTGAGTGCCGCGCCGACGACGAGCCACCGGGCAGCGCGGCCCGCGAGGAGGAACCCCACGACGGCGCCGAAGCAGTACGTGACCGAGGCGCCCGAGGACACCGCCCCGCCGACGTCCACCCCGAAGCCGAGGTCGCGCTGCACGTCCCGCAGGAAGAGCCCGAACGCCAGGCGCACCAGGCCGTACGTCGCAGCGACGAGTCCGAGCCCGCCGACCACCAGGAGGTGATTCCGTAACGAAAACGATCGTTTCACATCAGTGACCCTAGGCTGACGGCATGGCGATGCGTCCAGGGACCGAGCAACGGGTGCTGGACGCTGCCGAGGAGCTGTTCTTCACCCAGGGCATCGCAGCGACGCCGATCGATGCTGTGCTCGAGCGCGCGGGGGTGTCGTCGGCGACGCTCTACCGCGGGTACCCGAGCAAGGAGGCCCTCGTCGCCGCGGCGCTCGATCGACGCCACGAGGACTGGGTCGCGACCTGGGACCGGGCGCTCGAGCGGGCGACGGGCGACCGCGGGAGGCTCCTCGCCGTGTTCGACGCGCTCGACGACTACCGGTCCACCCCGACGGGCTCCCGCTGGTGCGCGTTCCTCGGTACCGCTGCCGAGTACGTCGATGCCCCCGAGGACCTGCGCGCCGTCCTCGACCGCGAGACCGACACCCTGCGCCGACGGCTCACCGAGACGGCCCGGCCGGTCGTGGGCGATCGTGCCCCGGCGCTCGCCGAACAACTGCTGCTCGTCGTCTCCGGGTCGCTCGCGATGCGCCTGCGCGACCCGGCGGCGGACGCCGCCACCGCTCGTGCGGTCGCGTCTGCACTCCTGCCCTGAGCGGCCCGCCACCGCACGGACGGGAGGCGCGGTGCCGGTGACGGACGCCCGTCGCCTGCGCCGCGCCTCCCGTCCGGACCCCGTCGGCTGCGCGTCGCCCGGTCAGTGCGCGGGGACCACCAGGTCGTCGACCGCGGTCAGGACGTCCGCGACCTCGGTGCGGGTCGTGTAGTCGACGTGGACGTCCGCGAAGCGGACCACGCCGTCGGCGTCGATCACGAAGACCGACGGGAACGGGATCGCCGCGGAGTCGTCGGCGTTGCTGTCGGCGACGTCGAAGCCGAGTTCCGTGTGCGCAGCTCGCGCGGCGGCACTCGGCTCCGTGACGATGCCGAAGTGCCCGGCGAGCACGTTCTCCGGGTCGGTGAGCACGGGGAAGGCGAGCTCGCCGTTCGCGATCGACTGCTCGGCTGCCTCCGGCGTCTGCGGTGACACGGCGACGAGCTGCACACCGCGCTCCCGCAGGGCCGGCAGGAGCTCCTGCTGGTACGTGCGCAGGGTGATGTTGCAGTAGGGGCACCAGGCGCCGCGGTAGAAGACGACGACGGTCGGGACGGAGCCGCGGACCGCCGCGAGCGAGGTCTCCTCGCCCGTCGGAGTGACGAGCCGCGCGTCCGGAGCGGTCTCACCAGCGCCGACGACCCCGCCGGGTACGCCCGAAGCGCGCAGGTCGGCCTGCTCGCCGTCGAAGACCGCGGACAGCTCCGGGCCGATCTGGGCGGTGAAGCCCTGGTTGAAGTCGTCCACCTGGCGGGCGATGGTCTGGTCGGTCACGTCGGTCTCCTCGGGTCCGGGCTGCCGGCGAGCGGGCCGGTGCGTGGAGCGTAGGCACGTCTCCTCGGCGGGGGAACGGCCGTCGTCACGGAGCGTCATCCGGGCAACTGAGCATGATGCGCACTCAGATCTTCGGTGGTCGGATGATCGGGTCGCTCCACTTCGGGAACGGCGGGTACTCGCCGGGGAGGGACTCCTCGGGGTAGTCCCCGTCGTTGCGGCCGCCGATGGCCTCGGTGAGCTCGAGTCCGTCGTTGGTCCAGAAGAGTTCGCTGTACACGGTGAGCGCGTGATTGCCGTTGCTGACGATGAGGTACTGGATGTGCCAGCCGTCGTCGGTGACCGCCCACACGTCGTGGTTCTTCCCGAGCGTGCGCTCTCGCCACGGCCAGCCCTGGTCCTCGAAGTAGTCGATCATCGGTCGCAGTCCACGACGGTCGCTGCCGGCGTCAGGAGAGGACCAGACGCGTGATGTGCGCAGGTCGTAGCTGTTCTCGGTGGTCGAACCGATCAACGGGACGACGCCGTCACCACCGATCCCGGGCACACGGTCGCCGCCGACCCACCGCCACTCACCGTCGTGCACCCGAGGTTGCACGGCCGCGAGTACCTGCTGCATCCGCTCGTAGTGCTCGTGGTACCGATCGAACTCCTCGTGGAGCGACATCCGCGCCACGTCCTCCTGCGTCAGCCCTGCGGCGTCGACGGGCATGCGGTCTCCTCCTGCCGTGCACCCGGACAGGAGCCAGGCGCAGGTGATGATTGCGGCGAGGGCGCGGATCGATCGCATGGTCGTCATCCTCGCCCTCCCGTTGCGACGATCTGCGAGATGGTGTCCTGAGCAGTTGAACCGGGGGTCAGGTATCCGACCTGGCCGGCGGTCTCGGGGTACATGGCGTGCCCTGTCACGGCCTCGAGGCCTTTCGCCGCTTCGGAGCTGAAGACCTCGACGTCCGGCAGGTCGCGTGGGTCGGTCCGGCCGATCCTGCCTTTGATGGCGGTGTGGTCCGCCTGTCCTTCCGTCGCGTACACGCGGTCGACGTTGAGGTGCTCCGGCTTGGTCGCGTCCGTGAAGCCGACCGATCCGTAGGTGACGAAGGTGTCGACGCGGTGTCGCGTCTGAGCCAGTGCTTCCGCTGCGGTCGTCGAGCCGTACGAGTGGCCGAGCACCGTGAGTCGACGCGGTGCCCCGCCTCGGCTGTCGTGGATGCCGTCGAGGAAGGACGCCAGTTCGGCCCCACCCGCGGCGGCTCGGCCCTGCGCCGGGACCTCGGGCAAGGCAGGTGCGCGGTAGCCGAACCAGGACACGACCGCGAACGACGTCGAGCCTTGAAGTCGTGCCGCGGAGTTGAGCAGCCCCGACGCAGCGCGCACCTTCTGGAGCGTGCTGTCGAGGGTCGTCGTCGCCCCGGGAACGTTCACCGTGACGTTCTCGGCGGTGTCCAGGTCGCCCAGCACGACCGCGGCGACGGGAGCGCCGTTCGCGACGCCGAAGCCGACGAGTTGCGCCACCGTCACGGTCGGCGCGGGTAGATCGGCTGCGACCTTGTCGGCCCGCTGGAGGCCCTGAGCGAGCGCGCGGACCTGTGCGGTGAACTCCTCGAGGCTCACCGCGCCGTACGTGGAGGCCAGGCCGAAGAGTCGGTACAGCCGTTCCGGGTCTCGAATCGCCACGGCGAGCACCCGCCGCGAGGCCACGTCACGAGCGACGGCAGGCACCCCGTCGAGGTTCGCCACCTGCACCTGTGTGCGCAGCGGGAGCGCCGCGATGTCCTCCGCGGTGAGCCCGAGCTCCTTCCACGCCGCCGCGACCTGCGCCGGGGTCAGGGACGGGTCCAGCAGCCGCTGTGCCGCCGGGGGCAGCGTCGACGCTCCGGCGACGTCGAGCGCGACGTCGGCGACCGACCCTCCGCCGGCAGCCTCGAACGCGTCGGCGACCCGCGCCGCCCACCGGGCGTCCTCGGCGTTCTCGTCGAGGTACTCGCCGAAGCCGCCGGGCAGCGGGGGTGCCTCGACGGGGACCCACCCGCACCGGTCCCGGAACCCCGCCCACGCGTTCCGGACGCGGACGAGGTCCTGCTCCGTCGCGCCGTCCTGCGCCTGGGCCGCGGCGGCGAACTGTCGCAACCGGTCCGGATCGGCACTGCTGCGCCCGGTCGACTGCGCTCCGGTCCGTCGTCGGTGTCGAGCGCGGAAGGTCGCGGTGACGGGCGCCGGTCTGATCGGGGGATCGGCGGGCTCCGGATCGAAGACCGCTGCGCTCGCGTCGAGCACGGGCTCCCACACGGCGCCCACGCCGACCAGCGTGTGCTGGCGGTCGGCCGTCCGTCTCCGCCAGGCCGCGAGCTCCGAGCGGC
Source organism: Curtobacterium sp. NPDC087080 (assembly GCF_044745105.1). Taxonomy (NCBI): domain Bacteria; kingdom Bacillati; phylum Actinomycetota; class Actinomycetes; order Micrococcales; family Microbacteriaceae; genus Curtobacterium; species Curtobacterium sp. NPDC087080. Next base: position 111,733 of record NZ_JBIUZP010000006.1, read on the forward strand.
GGCGGCGCTCCCTCCGTGCCTGGTGCTGAGCGATCCGCACCTGGTCGGCGAGGTCGTCGAGGGCGCGTGCGAGTCGCACCCGGTCCTCGGACTCGACGGTCCTGGCCGTCTCGAACAGGCGCGCGTACCCGCCGTCGAAGTCCCGCAGCGCTGCTTCGGCAGCGCTCCGTCGCGGCCATGCACTCCCGCGCAGCGCCAACGCCGCCTGCGCAGCGCACGCGGCGAGCCGCGCAGCTGCGGCGTCGTCGAACTCGAACCCCACGTTCCACCCCCATGACCGAACCGGCAAGGTGTAGAACGTAGCATTTCAGTACGAGCGAGACGAAGCCTGTGGAATACGGCCCTTCGTGGGACGGGAGGCGCGGATCCAGCCCGCCCCGCGCCTCCCGTCCGCCTTCGTGCGGGACGCATGCTGGGAGGCGCGCACAACGGGAAGCACGCCGCACCACGGAACGACGTGGCGCGGCGTGCCTCCCGTTGTGCGGGAGCACAGCGCGCCGCCCCTCAGCGCGAGCGCAAGCGCCGCGCCGCGCCGCCCCGCGCCTCAGGCGCGACCGCGGTTGCGCCGCCGGATCTCCTTCGGTGCCCGCCCCGACATGAACGACCGGGCGGGGTCGACCAGGAACCCCTGGCGCAGCGCCTCGCGGCCGACGAGCATCCGGAAGCCCATCTGGTCGCGGTTGCTCAGCGTGACCTCGGCGTCGATCGTGCGGCCCGCGAGCGTGATCGGCGTCAGCACGACGATGCGCTCCTGCGTGTGCCCCGTCGAGCTCCGGACGATCCGCCGGTCGTGCACGTCGCACTCGTGCGTGACGGCGTCGGCGTCGGTGTCCTGCCACGGGTGCACCGAGAAGCGCACCCGGTCGCCGGGGAGCTCCTCGAGGTCGAACGCGTGCAGCGCCGAGCTCCGCGCCCCGGTGTCGAGCTTCACCTTGATCCAGGGCAGGTCCAGCCCGGGCAGGGCAGCCCACTCACGCCATCCTGCGATCGTCGGGTTCCGGGCCATGTGCCCATCCTGTCGCATGCTTTGATTGAGCGTCGCCGTCGACGTCTCGACCCCGTGGAGCAACCCCGATGAAACTCGCCATCCTGTCGCGCGCCCCGCATGCGTACTCGACGCAGCGTCTGCGTGCCGCCGCGGTCGACCGTGGGCACGAGGTCAAGGTGCTGAACACCCTGCGGTTCGCCATCGACCTCTCCGGCGACGAGCCCGACCTGCTGTACCGCGGCAAGCTGCTCAGCGACTACGACGCCGTGCTCCCGCGCATCGGCAACTCGATCACCTACTACGGCACGGCGGTGGTGCGGCAGTTCGAGCAGATGGACGTCTACACGCCGAACACGGCGACGGGCATCACGAACTCGCGCGACAAGCTCCGCGCGAACCAGATCCTGTCGCGCCACCACATCGGCATGCCGGCGACCACGTTCGTGAACAGCCGCGCCGACGTCCGCGGGGCGATCGACAGCGTCGGTGGGGCACCGGTCGTCATCAAGCTGCTCGAGGGCACGCAGGGCATCGGCGTGATCCTGGCACCCGAGGCGAAGGTCGCCGAATCGATCGTCGAGACCCTGCACTCCACGAAGCAGAACGTGCTCATCCAGGCGTTCATCTCCGAGAGCCGGGGCCGTGACATCCGTGCACTGGTCGTGGGGGACCGGGTCGTCGCCGCGATGCGACGCAGTGCCTCCGGCGACGAGTTCCGGTCGAACGTGCACCGCGGCGGCACCGTCGAGAAGGTCACGCTGAGCCCCGAGTACGAGGAGGCCGCGGTGCGCTCGGCGCAGATCATGGGCCTCCGCGTCGCGGGCGTCGACATGCTCGAGGGCAACGACGGGCCGCTCGTCATGGAGGTCAACTCCTCCCCGGGGCTCGAGGGCATCGAGCGCGCGACCGGTCTCGACGTCGCCGGGGCGATCATCGACTTCATCGGCAACCAGGTCGCATTCCCGGAGATCGACGTCCGTCAGCGCCTCAGCGTCTCGACCGGCTACGGCGTCGCCGAGCTCCTCGTGCACACGAACGCCGACCTGGTGGGCAAGACCATCAAGGAGTCCGGGCTCTGGGACCGGGACATCACGGTCCTGACCCTGCACCGCGGCGCCTCGGTGATCCCGAACCCCCGCAGCGGCGTCGAACTGCAGGCCAGCGACCGCCTGCTCTGCTTCGGCAAGCTCGAGGAGATGCGGTCGATGATCCCGGACCGCCGCCGCCGTCGGTCGAAGGTCCGCAAGCTGCCCAAGGACGCCTGACCGGCGCCGCCCAGCGCACCCGGATCGCGTACCCAGGTCAGATGCGGAAGTATGTGTCGGTGACGATCATGACGGAACGACCGGTCGACCAGTCGACGAGCAGCGAACCGGAGCGCCCCGGCAACGCCACGGCGAAGCACCAGAACGTGTCGCTCCTGTCGGTCGCGACCACCGTCGCGGACCGCGTGACGACGTCCGCGGACATCGAGGCGAAGCTCCGCGGGGCCCTGCGTCGGCTGCGTCTCCCGACCGGCCTGCTCGAGCGGGTCGCCGGCGTCACCGAGCGCCGCAACTGGGGCGAGGGCCAGACCTTCCAGGACGCCGCGATCGACGCCGGCCGTCGCGCGATGGCCGAGGCCGGCATCCGCCCGGAGGACGTCGGCCTCCTCATCAACACCTCCGTCACGCGTCCCCACCTCGAGCCGAGCGTCGCCGTCCGCCTGCACCACGGGCTCGGACTGCCGACGTCGGCGATCAACTTCGACATCGCGAACGCCTGCCTCGGCTTCGTCAACGCGATGAGCGTCGCCGCGGGCATGATCGACTCCGGCCAGATCAAGTACGCGCTCATCGTGGACGGCGAGGACGCCGACCAGGTGCAGCTCAACACGATCGACCGTCTGAACCAGGGCGGTCGGAACCGCAAGGACTTCATGAGCGAGTTCGCGAGCCTGACCCTCGGGTCCGGTGCCGCGGCCGCCGTGCTCGGTCCGTCGGACGTCCACCCCGAGGGGCACCGCATCATCGGCGGCGTCACCCGTGCCGCGACGCAGTGGTACGACCTGTGCGTCGGCAGCGTGGACGGCATGTTCACCGACGCGAAGATGCTGCTGAAGGGCGGCATGGAGCTCGTCGTCGCCGCCTGGAACGAGGCGCGGTCGCACTTCGACTGGCAGGACATGGACCGTTACGTGCTCCACCAGGTCTCCGACGTGCACACGAACGCGTTCGTCGAGGCCATCGGCATCCCGCGCACCAAGGTACCGACGACCTACCAGCGCTACGGCAACGTCGGTCCGGCGTCGATCCCGATCACCCTGGCCGACGAGGTCGACCGCGGCGGCATCACCCGCGGTGACCGCGTCTTCCTCGGTGGGGTCGGTTCCGGCATCAACACGGCGATGATGGAACTGCGCTGGTGAGGTCCGGCCTCCCGCGCGTCGCCGCCAGCACGGCTCCGGCGACGCTCCCGCCGCCCCTGCCCGGACTCGACCCGGCCTGGTCCCGCCTGGTCACGGTCCCCGCGTCACCGGGCGGACAGCCGGGAGGCGCGGCTCGCCCCGCGCGCACCTGGCACCTCCTCGACACGGCCGGTCAGCTCGAGGACCTCGGCGTCACGCCGGTCGGCACCCTGCTCTGCGTGCACGGCAACCCCACGTGGTCCTACCTCTGGCGGTCCGTCGCCGCGCGGACGCTCGACGCCGCCCGGGCCGGGGGTCCGGCCTGGCGCGTGGTCGCGGTCGACCAGCTCGACATGGGCTTCTCGGAGCGCACCGCGGACCAGCACCGCCTCGCCGACCGTGTCCGCGACCTCGGTGCCCTGACCGACGAGCTCGGGCTCACCGCACCCGTCGTCACCCTCGGGCACGACTGGGGCGGTGTCGTCTCGCTCGGCTGGGCGGTCGACCACCCCGACCTCGTGGTGGGCGTGGCGACGTGCAACACGGCCGTGCACCAGCCCGACGACGCCCCGATCCCCGCTCCGCTGCGGCTCGCCCTGCGTCCCGGCGTGCTCGGGCGCGGGACGGTGCTGACGCCCGCGTTCCTCGAGACGACGCTCGCGATCGCGCACCCGTCGCTCGACCGTCCCGTCGCCGACGCCTACCGGGCGCCGTACCGCGGAGCCGCCCGGCGCGGGGGGATCGGCGGCTTCGTCGCGGACATCCCGGTCGACCGCACGCACCCCAGCGCCGCCGAGCTCGACCGGATCGCCGCCGGTGTCGCGGCGCTCGAGGTCCCGGCGCTCGTCATGTGGGGACCGCGTGACCCGGTGTTCCTGGAGCGCTACCTGGACGACCTGGCCGACCGTCTGCCGCACGCCGACGTGCACCGCTTCGAGGGCGCGGGCCACCTGCTGCCGGACGACGCCGACGTCGCGGGGACCGTCCTCGACTGGCTGGGTGACCGCCTGCCGGAGGGCCACGCGCCCGGCGGCGGCGAGACGGGCCTCCAGACCGGCCCGCACGACGCAACCGAGTCTCGCGGTGCCCGACCGTTCTCGGGCGCTGCGGCTCGCGACACGTCGCCCAGCCCGAGTCTCGGGTCCGACCACCACCGGCCGCTGTGGGCTGCGCTCGACGACCTCGCCGACGACACCAGCCCGGCGCTCGTCGAGATGGCCGCCGCCGGTGGTCCGCGCACGGTCTCCTGGCGGCTGCTCGCCCGCCGCGTCCGCGAGGTCGCTGCCGGACTCGCCGACCTCGGGGTACGGCCCGGCGACCGCGTCTCGCTGCTCGTGACGCCCGGTGCCGACCTGACGGCCGTCCTCTACGCCTGCGTCCGCATCGGTGCGGTCGTCGTCGTCGCGGACGCCGGCCTCGGCCTGAAGGGGCTGACCCGAGCCGTCCGTGGCGCCCGGCCGGACTGGGTGATCGGGGCGCTGCCGGGACTCGGCGCCGCACGCGCACTCGGGTGGCCGGGCCGGCGCATCGCGACCATCGCGCTGCCCGCTCCTGCGCGAGCGGTCCTCGGGGTGGAGCACACCCTGGTCGAGGTCGCCCGGCGCGGTGCCCGTCGGCTCGCCGACGGAGCGGCCCTGCCCGCCGCCCCGTCGCCGGACGCTCCCGCGGCCGTCCTGTTCACCTCGGGCTCGACCGGACCGGCGAAGGGCGTCGTGTACACGCACGGACAGCTCGCCGCGGTGCGGGACGTCCTGGCGGCGCAGTACGGCGTCGGTGTCGGCACCGGGCTCGTCGCGGGCTTCGCGCCGTTCGCCCTGCTCGGCCCCGCCCTCGGTGCCCGTTCGGTCGCGCCGGACATGGACGTCACCGCTCCGCGCACGCTGACGGCACGGGCGGTCGCCGACGCGGTCGCCGCGGCCGACGCGACCGTGGTGTTCCTCTCGCCCGCGGCGCTGGCGAACGTCGTCGCGACGGCGTCGGCGCTGACGGCCGCCGACCGGGAGTCCCTCGCGCGCGTGCGCCTGTTCCTGTCCGCCGGGGCGCCGGTGTCCGCCGCGCTCCTCGCATCGGCGACCGACCTCATGCCGAACGCGGCGGCCCACACGCCCTACGGGATGACCGAGGGGCTGCTCATGACGGACACCGACCTGGACGGCGTCCGGTCGGCCGCTTCCGCTCCCGACGACGGCATCTGCGTCGGGACCCCGGCGGCCGGTGTGCGGGTGCGGATCGCCCCGCTCGACGATGCCGGAGCACCGACGGGGGAACCGACGGAGCAGAGCGGCGTCACGGGCGAGGTCGTCGTCGCGGCACCGCACGTCCGTGACCACTACGACCGGCTCTGGCGCACCGACCGGGTGTCCCGGCTCGGGGTCGACGACCCGCGCGGACACCGGACGGGTGACGTGGGGCACCTCGACGTCGACGGTCGTCTGTGGATCGAGGGCCGGCTGCAGCACGTCGTGACGACCGCCGACGGGGTCGTCACCCCGGTCGGACCCGAACAGCGCATCGAGCGCGTCGACGGTGTCGGGCGCGCGGGCGTCGCGGGCACCGGTCCCGCGGGCACGCAGCAGGTCGTCGCCGTCGTGGAGACCGTTCCCGCGGCACGGCGTCCGGGGCTCGCGCCGGCCGACCTCGCCGCCGCCGTCCGTGCGGCCGCCGGGATCCCGCTCGCCGCGGTGCTCGTCGTCCCCGTCCTGCCGACGGACATCCGGCACAACTCGAAGGTCGATCGCGCACGGCTCTCGCGGTGGGCGACGACGGTGCTCGGCGGTGGACGGATGGTCCGCCCGTGAGGGTCCTGGTCACCGGGGCGAGCGGCTTCCTCGGCCGGGCGACCGCCGCCGCCGTGCGCGACGCGGGGCACGACGTCCGGACGTTCCAGCGCCGGCCGTCCGGGGTCGACGGGGTCGAGGACGCCCTCGGCACGATGACGGACACCGCCGCCGTCGCGCGCGCCGTCGACGGGGTGGAGGCCGTGGTGCACCTGGCAGCGAAGGTGTCGCTCGCCGGGGACCCGACCGACTTCGCCCGCGTCAACGTCGCCGGGACGAGCGCGCTGCTCGACGCCGCCCGGACCGCCGGTGCGGAGCGCTTCGTCTTCGTGTCGTCGCCGTCCGTCGCGCACACCGGGTCCTCGCTGGCCGGTGCGGCTGCCGATCCCGCCGAACCGACGGCCGCACGTGGGCACTACGCCCGCACCAAGGCCGCCGCCGAACTGCTGGCGCTCGAGGCGGACGCGCCCGGCTTCGCGGTCGTCGCCGTCCGCCCGCACCTGGTGTGGGGGCCGGGGGACACCCAGCTGGTCGGCCGCATCGTCGACCGCGCACGGACCGGACGGCTGCCGCTCCTCGACTCCGGCGCGGCGCTCATCGACACGCTCTACGTCGACAACGCGGCCTCGGCGATGGTGGCCGCGCTCGAGCACGCCGCCGACGACGCCGTGCACGGCACCGCCTACGTCGTGACGAACGGCGAGCCCCGATCCGTGGGGGAGCTCCTCGCAGGGATCTGCACTGCGTCCGGCGTCCCGGCACCCCGGATGCACGTGCCCGCCGCTCTCGCCCGCGCAGCCGGGTCCGTGGTCGAGGCGGTGTGGCGGGTGCGTCCGGGGACGGACGAGCCGCCGATGACGCGGTTCCTCGCCGAGCAGCTGTCCACCGCGCACTGGTTCGACCAGCGACGGACTCGTGAGGACCTGCACTGGGCACCGACCGTCTCGATCGACGAGGGCCTGGCCCGGTTGGCGGTCGCAGCGCGCTGACCGCGGCAGCTCGCGGGCGGATCCCGGCGGTTCCGCCGGCCGGGCAGCCGACCGGTCGAGCCGTCAGCCGGTGAAGCGCTGCCAGAGCTCGGTGACGATCGGCCACACGTCGCCGGCGCGGTCCGCCGAGGCGACGGCGATCGTCACGACGGGGTAGGCCGTGACCGCGAGGCTGACCAGGACCGCGAGCACGACGGCGAAGACCGACGTGACCGTGTGGCGACGGGTCAGCGCCCAGGACAGCAGGGCGAGGACGACCACCACGCCGAGCAGGGTGACGAGGGCGATCCGGATGAACGGGAACGGCACGAGCCCTGCGGTGGTGGCGGTCACACCGCCGAGGAACCCGACGAGCGGCAGGTAGGCGCCGAGGGCCACGGCGAGCACCAGCACGATCCCGATGCCTGACGCGATCCAGACGCCGCGCGGGCGAGGACGACGGGCGGCCGTGCCCCGGCGTCCCGCCCACGCGGTGGTCATCGTCGTTCCCCGCCGTCGCCCGAGTCCTTCGTCGCGGTCGCTGCCGCATCGGCCGCGTGCGAGGCAGCGGCGCCGGCATCGGCCGCGGCGTCGGTCGCTGCTGCGGCGGCACCGGACGCGCGGTCACGGATCTCCTGCGAGGCGTCCTGCGCTGCGTCCTTCGCGGCGCTGACCGCCTCCTTCGCGGCGTCGCCGGCGTCCGAGGACTTCTCCGCGGCGCGCTCGGCAGCGTCGGACGCGGTCTCGCGTGCGGCGGCGACGGCACCGGCCGTCTCGTCGCGCGCGGTGTCGACGGCGTCGGAGGCCCGGTCACCGAGCTCGGCTGCGCTCTCGCGGGCCTCGTCCACGGCGTCCCCGGCAGCGTCCCGTGCGCGGCCCGCGGCGTCGCGCGTGGCCTCGGCGGCGTCCTGCGCGGCGTCGCGTGCCCGCTCGGCGACCTCGGCGGCACCGTCGCGGACGCTCTCCGCGGCACCGGAGACGGCCTCCTTCGTGCGGTCGACCGCGTCACCGACGGCCTCACGGGCCTTGTCCACCGGCGTCGGGTCGTCGTCGAAGGGTCCGTGGACGTCGAGCACGCGGACGTCGACGGTGGTGGGCTGGCCGGCGCCGAGCTGCGACACCGCGGCGGCCACCTGGCGGCGGACCTCCTCGGCGACTTCGCGGACCGGGTGCGGGTAGCTGATGACGACGGACACGGTCACGTCGAGCGTGCCGTCGTTGTCGTCGACCTGCACCCCGGGGGCCCCGGCGGTGCGACCGAGCTGCGACCGGACGCGGTCGGCGGCCCGTGCGACGAGCCCGCCCAGGTGGTGGACGCCCGGCACGCCGAGCGCCGTCTCCGCCGCGGTGCGGGCGGCGACCACCAGGGGCCCGGCGTCCTCGGGGAGCGGGGTGGTCAGCTCGGACGGCAGGTCGACCTCGGTGATCTGCGTCCGGGCGTTCGGATCGTGCTGCATGGCTTCCTCCTCGTCAACAGGTCGGCCGTCGCTCCCGTCGGGGAGCGACGGCCGGGGTCCGCTCCTACTTGAAGACGTCCTTCACGTCCTCGCCGGTCTGGTTGGCGCTCGCAGCGGCCTGGTCCTTCTTGCCCTCCGCGACCTTCTCGTCGTTGTTCGTCGCGTTGCCGAAGGCCTCCTTGGCCTTGCCGGCGATGTCCTGGGCAGCGTTCTTGATCTTGTCGTCGAGTCCCATGGTGGGTTCCCTTCGCTCTCGTGGGCTGGTGCCCGGTGGTGACGGCCGGGAGGCTCTGGTCGCCTCGTCCGGCCCGCTTGCGGTGGTGCTGGTGGTGCGTTCGTGTCCGGCGTCGTCCGCCGGGTCGCGTCACTGGACGCGGGTGGTGCGTGCCAGTGCGGTGCGGGTGCCGCCGGTGAGGTGGACCAGGACCGGGATCTTCCGGCCGAGGGTCTGGTCGAGGGTGGTGAGGGCGTGGTCGACGGCGTCGAGGACGGTGACCGCGTCACCGCCGCGGCGGACGTGGACCTTGATGCGTGCGGCGCGGGTCTTCTTCACCAGGTACGTGTCGACCTTGGAGCCGACGATGTCGTGGATGCCGGTGAGTTCGTGGTCGATGACGTCCCGCACGAGCGCGACGTTCACGGTGACCTGGTCCTCGCCGGTGCGTTCCCGGACCGCGACACTGGTGCCGCCGCCACCGCGGGTGAACACCACGATCACCGCCAGGACGATGACCACCGCGCAGACTCCGGCGATGATCCACAACGCCTGGTCGGGGACGGTGACCTGTTCCGGCAGGGTGATGACCTGCCCGAGGGCGTCGCGGACGGGTTGCAGGACCCCGGCACCGATGGTGACACCTGTGATGATGCTGATCAGGCCGATCAGGAACAGCAGGACCCGGTTGAGACCGCGGTTGGTGGTGGTCATGCCAGGGTTCCCTTCTGTT
>NZ_JBIUZP010000007.1:0-96721 GCF_044745105.1 Curtobacterium sp. NPDC087080
CCGCCCCCGCCGGCGGGCGGTCGCCGGTGTTGAACAACACCGGGGCCCCCCCCCTTTACGCGGTGGGGGCCGCGGGGGGGGCCCCCGGGGGGGGGGGGGGGGCGCCCCGGGGGGCGGGGGGGGGGGGGGGGGCCCCCCCCCGCGCCTCCCGTCCGCATGCCCCAGACTGGGACGATGCCCCAGCTCCCCGTCGTCTTCGAGGTCGGCTCGATCATCGCGCTCGTCGCGATCCTGCTCGTCGACCTGCTCATCGTCGCCCGGCGGCCGCACGTGCCGAGCCTGCGGGAGTCCGGAGCCTGGGTCGGCGTCTACGTCGGGCTGGCGCTCGTCTTCGCCGTCCTCACGCTCGTCTTCGCGGGTGGGGACGCGGCCGGGCAGTTCGTCGCCGGCTGGCTGACCGAGTACAGCCTGAGCATCGACAACCTGTTCGTGTTCGTCATCATCATGGCGCGCTTCAGCGTGCCGAAGGCGATCCAGCAGGAGGTGCTGATGCTCGGCATCATCATCGCCCTGGTGCTGCGCGGGGTGTTCATCCTGGTCGGCGCGCAGCTCATCGAGGACTTCACCTGGATCTTCTACCTGTTCGGCGCGTGGCTGATCTGGACCGCGATCCAGCAGCTCCGCGAGGACGACGACGAGGAACAGCAGGACAGCGCCCTCGTCCGCCTGCTCCGCCGGCGGGTCCGGATCACGGACGAGTTCGACGGCATGAAGTTCCGCGTGTCCCAGGACGGGGCGAAGCACTTCACCCCGCTGCTCATCGTGCTCATCGCGATCGGGACGACGGACCTGCTGTTCGCGCTCGACTCGATCCCCGCGATCTTCGGCATCACCGAGAGCGCCTTCATCGTCTTCACCGCGAACGTCTTCGCCCTGATGGGCCTGCGGCAGCTGTACTTCCTGCTCGGTGGGCTGCTCGAGCGCCTGGTCTACCTGAAGTACGGGATCGCGCTCATCCTGGCGTTCATCGGTGTGAAGCTCGTGCTGCACGCCCTGCACGAGAACGAGCTGCCGTTCCTCAACGGCGGCGAGGGCTTCTCGTGGGCGCCGGAGATCCCGACGTGGGTGTCCCTCGTGGTGATCCTCGTGGCGATGGCGGGCGCGACGGGTGCGAGCCTGGTGCGGATGCGGCGGGACGCGGTGGTCAGCGGGCGTTGACCGTCCGGGCCGCGAGGTCCGACCCGAGCATCATCTCCATCGCGTCGCCGACGAGCCGGTCTCCGTCAGCGCGCGCGAGCCGATGGGCAGCGACGAGGGCGGCGATGCCCTGCATCGACGCGGCGAACAGCATCTTGAACGTGTCGCGGGCGCCCTCATCCGTCCCCGCGACCCGCGGACCCATCGCACTGTCGAGCGTGTCGAAGAGGTCCCGGGCCGCATCCGACACCGCGTCGGGGCGGCTGGCTGCGCCGGTCTGGAACATGAGGTCCATGAGCGCGGCGTCGTCGATGGCGAAGTCCACGTAGGCGTGCGCGACGCGGAGGAACCGCTCCCGGACGTCGTGGCGTCCGTCGACGGCCCGCCGGACCTCGCTGGTCAGGCGGCGGAAGCCGGCCTCGGCGAGGTCGTCGAGCAGTGCCTGCCGGTCGGCGAAGTGACTCCGCGGTGCGGCGTGACTCACGCCCACCCGGCGTGCGAGTTCCCGGAGGGACAGCGCATCGACGCCGGACTCGCGCACGACGGACATCGCTTCGTCGAGCAGCGCGGCGCGCAGGTTCCCGTGGTGGAAGGGTCGGTCGCTCACCGGGTCATCCTACTCCCGATCTAGGCATTGACCAGATTCTTGTCACTGCCTAGATTGGTCCCATGACCACTTCCAGCACACTCCTGGTGCTCGGTGCGACCGGGCAGACCGGACGGCACTTCACCCGACTCGCCCTCGATGCCGGCCACCGTGTCCGTGCACTCGCCCGTGATCCCGCGAAGCTCCCCGTGCAACACGACGCGCTCGAGGTCGTGCAGGGCTCGATCACGGCACCGCTCGACCTCGACGCCCTGCTCGACGGGGTGGACGCGGTCGTCCTGATGCTCGGCGACGTGGTGGCGCAGCGTGACCGCCTCGTGAACACCGCCTTCGTCCAGGAGCTCGTCCCCGCGATGCGCCGGAAGGGGGTGCGCCGCCTGCTGTACCAGGCGGGAGGGCTCAGTGCGGCGCCGGGGAAGCGGCTCATGCCCGTGCTGCGTCTCGTCCGTGCGACCATCGCCCGCTCCTACGACGGGCAGCACCGGGACAACGAGGCCGTGATGCGGTGGCTCGACACCGAGGCCCGCGACCTGGCCTGGGTGGTGCACCGCGCGGGCATCGGTTCGGACGGCCCGTCGAAGGGCGAGCTCCGACGGTCCCGGACGTGGATCAGCATCGCGACCTTCGTCGACTGTGCGGCGTACTCGCTCCGCCTGCTCTTCGACGACGACGCGGTGCACACGTGCGACGGGAGCGCCTACCGCCGGGGGCGGTGACCGCGGGGCCGGGCGGCGGGCCCCGGCGGCGGGCTCAGTCCGCAGGCTCGGCGTTCTTCGGTACGGGCAGGGCGATCTCGACGTCGGGGTCGTCCTGCCGGGCGGCACGGATCATCGAGTTCGCGGTCGCGGCGAGCGGCACGGCGAAGAACCCGCCGGCGATCCCGCCGATGGTCGTGCCCGCGATGACGGCGAGCAGCACCGCCAGGGGGTGCACCGCGACGACGGACCCGGTCAGGAACGGGTGCAGCACCTGACCCTCGAGCTGCTGCACGAGCACGACGATCCCGAGCATGACGAGGGCGACCACCCAGCCCTTGAACACGAGGGCGAGCAGCACCGCGACCGCGCCGGCGGCGAAGGCCCCGACGACGGGGATGAACGCCCCCACGAAGACGACGACACCGATCGGTCCGGCGAGGGGCACCCCGAGCAGGAAGGCCCCGAGCGCGATGCCGATCGCGTCCGTGGCCGCGATGACGACCTGCACGCGGATGAAGTGCGTCAGCGTCGTCCACCCCGCCTCGCCGGCGACGCCGATCCGGTGCTGCGCGGCCCGGGGGAAGAGCGAGACGACCCACTCCCACATCCGACGACCGCCGGTGAGCGCGAAGATCGTCACGAAGGTCACGATGAAGAGCCCCTCGCCGAGGTGCACGAGGGTGGCACCCGCGACGACGACGCCCTGCTGCAGTTCGGCGGCGTGCTGCTCGACGAAGGTCCTGGCGTCCGTCGAGAGCGTGTCGAGGTCGACCGACGGCAGGCCGAACGGCGGGTGCCGCAGCACGTCCTGCACGGTGCCGATGAGCGCGACCGTGCGGTCCTCGAGGCTCGGGAGCTGTTCGCTGACGCGCCAGACGACCAGGAAGACGAGCAGGGCGATCCCGACGACGAGCGACAACAGCGCGAGGATGATCGCGAGCCACCCCGGGACACCGCGACGCTGCAGCACGGCGCTGAACGGTACGAGCAGCGCCGCGACGACCAGCCCGATGAGCAGGGGCACCACGACGTTCGACAGGGTGAAGGCGATCCACCCGACCAGGCCGACGGCCGCCGCGATGACGAGGATGCGACCGGCGAACACCGCGCCCGTGCGCAGGCCGGACGGACGGGGAGCGGGTGTGGTGGTCACGGGGTGTCCTTCGTTCGGGGTGCTGAGCGGGTGGCCTCGGGCGGGCCTCCGGCCCAGGTGCGCTGGACCCGGTCCATCCAGGTGACGACCACGGTGTGCGGGGTGGTGAGTGCGGCGATCAGGACCAGGTAGACGCCGAGGTCGGCGCGACGGACCACGACGGCGAGCGCCACGAGCATCGCCACCGCGATCGCGGTGATCGGCCACGCCTGGCGGGCGAAGCGGAGGAACGGCGCGAGCAGCCGCCCGCGGTGCAGCTGCCCCGCACTGGTCGGCTCGGTCAGCTCGAGTCGCAGGATGTGCCGGACCGCGTGCCACAGCGTGAAGTACAGGCCGACCGCGAGCACCGGCGGCACGACCGCGAAGAACGCGACGAGCACGAGGTCCTCCGAGACCTGCCGCCACCGCGGTCCGTCGGAGCGGGCGACGACCACGACGTGCAGCACGACGAGTGCGACGACCAGGACGGCCCCGGCGAGCCGGACCGCCCCGGGCACGACGAGCACTGCGCCGTCGAGGCTCCCGTCGACCACCGCCGCCGACTCGAGGACCACGTGCACCGCAGCGCCCGGTTGCGCGACGAACGGCACGAGCATCGGCAGTGCTCCGCGCACCGCCACGGTCAGGGTGGACCCGAGCGCACCGGGCACGCCGTCGCCGAGCAGCCGGTCGACGAACAGGTCGCCCTGCCCCCAGTGGAACCAGGTGATCCCGACGAACACCGCGAACCCGAGCAGCGGTGCGGTGGTCCAGAGCGCCACGGTCACCGCGCCGACGACGAGGTACAGCGCCACGACCGTGACGACCGACCGCGCGGTGCTCGTCCCCGGACGCAGGCGTGCGGGCACGAGGTGGTCGAGGGCGCCGTGGGGGAGCCCGAAGACCAGCACGCTCACCGCGAAGGGCACGAGCTGCACCGCCAGGGGGACGGCGACGCCGCCGAGCGTGGTGACGGCACAGGCGAGTGCGACGAGCGCCAGCACCGCGGTGACCGGCGCGAGCACGCGGTCGGCGACCCAGGTGCGGAGCGCGGGCGGCGCGGCGAACCCGCGGTCGGGCAGGGCACGGGCCGGCACCGCGGTCACGATCGGCTCCGGGTGCGGACGACCGTGTCACGGACGGTCCGGACCAGTGCCGCCAGGAACGGGCGCTTCTGCAGCGCGAGGACGATGCGCAGCTCGTCGATCGGGCCCGACCGCTCCGACAGGAACCGGACGACGAGGGGACCGGGCAGCGCGAAGAGTCGACGGAACGCCTCCGCGGCCTGCTCCGGCCGGTCCCGCAGGAACCGCAGGAACACCGCGTCGAGGAAGCGCGTCCGCCAGCCGTCGACGAACGGCGGCACCGCGGTGCCGGCGGCGAGGTGCTGCGCGACGACGGCGCTGTGCCGGTTGCTCCGGGCGAAGCCGTAGCCGCTGCTCGGCCGGGTCGTCCCCACGACGGCCGCCGCCGCAGACCACCGCGCGTCGGGCTGCGCCGGTGCGTCGGTCATCGGGATGCACCCGCGCTCCTCGTCGACCACACGCCACTCGTCCGGACCGAGCCCCCACCGTCGCCCGACGTACCCGGCGACGTGGGCCTCGTGGTCGAACGGATCGGCGGCGTCCCGGGTGAACAGGGTGCTCTCGACCAGTGCCTCGGTGGGGGAGACCGGCAGGACGTAGACGAACCGAACGGGCCCGGCGGCGTCCTGCCCGGTGAAGTCCATGAGCGTCACGGTCGACGTGTCGAACACGGGTCGGTCGGCGGTGATCCAGTGCCCCACGAACCGCTGGTGCAGGAGCACGCGGCCTGCCCCGACGTGGTCCGGGCACCGGGGCCCGCGGGCGTCGAGCACCTGACGCGCGTGGACCGTCCCGAGCCGGGAGGTCACCACGCACCCGTCGTCGGTCCGGGCGATCGCGGACACCGGGGCACCGTCGACGACGTGGACCGTCCCACCGGTGTCGTGTCGTCCGGCCGAGATGCGTCGGTCGGCGGCGCTCCGACGGTCAGCGGCCCGCACGAGCACGTACGGGTGTGCGGGGTCGCTCCCGGTGCTCGTTCCCCGGTCGGTACGGACCTCCCAGCGAACCCAGCTCGCCGACCGCGCCTCGGCCAGGGGGTCGCTGCCGTCGTCCCAGGAGCACCACGACCGCGGGTCGGGCGTCGAGCGCCCCTCGAGCACGAGGACGGACGGAGTCCGCGCAGCGCCGACGCCGGCATCGACATCGACATCGGCATCGACATCGGTCGCGGCTTCGGCCTCGGCCTCGGCCCCGGTGAGCCGCACCGCCACGGCCAGACCGGAGCACCCTGCCCCGACGATCGCGACGTCGACGGTGCCCGGCAGGACCGAACGGACGGGGCCGGGGGCCGGAGCGACGTTCGCTCCGACCCCCGAGCTGGTCGCGACCGACAGGTCAGCGACGACCATGCTGCGCACCGGGAACGGTGGCCGCGTGCTGCGAGTGGTGCGCAGTGGCGGAGTTCGGCAGCGTGCCGTCGGACAGCTTCTCGGACGAGACCCACAGCGCCTCGGGCAGGGTGTCGACGCCGGCGCGGACGTCCTCGGCGGACCGGAACTTGGCGACCTTGTGGATCATCGCGCCGAAGCCGACCTTCGCGACGATGTCGGCGGCCGACAGGACGACCTGCATCCAGGTGATGACCGCACCGCCGTGGCCCCAGCCCTGCAGCCCGAAGACGATCGGGTACGCCATCCACGTGACGATGAGCAGGATCCCCGCGTTGCGGAGCGTCGCCGCCGCCTCGGAGCCCTTGAGGTCCCGGCCGCCCTTGACGACCACGTAGATGACGAGGAGGTACAGGATGACCATGAAGACGCCGGAGATGACGCCCCAGGTCCAGAGGGCCGGGATGCTCGTGCCGGAGTCGACCACGACGCCGCCGACGAACCCGGTGCTGATCATCAGGAACGCGGCGGCCACGCCGACCGCGCGCAGACGTCGGGCCGCGACGCCGGCCAGGGTGGCGACGGCCAGCAGCTCGATGACGAGCAGCGGCACGGTGACGGTCCAGTCGAAGTAGCGGGGCGCCCAGGACAGGATCGCGTTCGCGTTCGGGACCCACGAGTCACCCTTGCGGTCGTAGCCGAGCGCGAAGGACGCGACGAGCACGACGTACGACAGGAAGGCCACGCCGGTGATCGCCGTCCCCGCGTAGACGCCGGTCCGGTAGCGACCGGTGACCTCGTTCGTCGACACGAGCGACTTCACGAAGAACGCGAGGAGCGCGAGGCCGGCGACGGAGAGTGCGTAGACGATGATCGAGTGCTCCGCGAGCGTCAGCGTCGCGTTCCACGGAGCGAGTGCATCCGACATGGGGGTCCTTCCGGGGGGGTCGAGGGCCGGCGGAACAGCGCCGACCAGGAAAACTTGCTCCTGGGCAACCGTCGCGGTTCCCAGGCCCGGCTGCAGACGGGGTACATCGCCGTCCGTAGCGTGGTGATCCCGACGCAACGCGCGTCACCCCGTGTCCGTCTCACCCCCAGGGGTGGTCCTGAGAGGATCCAGATGCCCGACCGCATCCGTGTCGCGCTCGTCAACGACTACGAGCTGGTCCTGCGCGGCCTCGCCGACCTGCTCGCACCGTTCTCGGACCGCCTCGAGGTCGTGCAACTCGACGCCCGCCACCGGGTGACCACCGACGTCGACGTCGCCCTCTACGACACGTTCGCCCAACCGGAGCCCGACGACGAGGACGTCACCCGGCTGGCGCGGAACCCCCGGATCCGCACCGTCGCCGTCTTCACCTGGAAGATGGACCAGGACCTCATCGACGCCGCCGTGGCCCGCGGAGCGACCGGGTACTTCGCGAAGAGCTCCACCGCCGACGCACTCGCCGAGGGCCTGCTGCGGGTCGCTGCCGGTGAGCAGGTCCTCGACGCACCACGTCGCCGGGTCCCGAGCGGCCCCGGGGTCGACTGGCCGGGCCGCGAGCACGGCATCTCGGACCGGCAGTCCGAGATCCTCGCCCTGATCACGCAGGGCAAGCGCAACGAGGAGATCGCCGTCCTCACGCACCTCAGTCCGAACACGGTGAAGACCCACATCCGGACGCTCTACAGCAAGATCGGCGCCCGGACGCGGGTCGACGCGGTGCTCTGGGGGACCGACCACGGGTTCCGGCCGGACCACCGCAGCGTCGACCGGGCCACGTCACCGTAGGCTGTCCGCGTGAGCGACGACGATGAGCAGCAGTCACGAACGGAGTCGTCCGTCGTGGACGCGTCGGTCGTCGGACTCGGCATCGTGCTCCGCTCCCTCGCACCGGCGCTCGAGCAGGTGACCCTGCAGCAGTACCGGATCCTCGTCCTCCTCGTCACCCGCGGACCGCTGCGTGCCGGCGACCTGGCCGACGAGCTCGGACTGCTCCCGTCCGGCATCACCCGGATGGTCGACCGGCTGGTCCGGGACGGCTGGGTCACCCGGAGGACCTCCGGTCGCGAGGTCCTGGTCACCGCCGGTGACGACGCCGTCGCGCTCGTCGAGCACGTGCTCGCACGTCGCGCCGTCGAGTTCCGGGCGGCACTGCGCCGGATGACCCCCGACGAGCGGTCCGCCGTGCGCACGGCTGCGGACGCGCTGGCGCGGACCGCGGGCGCGGAGCCGATGCTCGACGCCCAGATCCTGCTCGCCACGGCCCCGCCCGAGCGCTGACCGCCCCGGGTCGTACCGTGGGGGCGTGACGATCACGCTGACCAGGACCGACCCGCAGGGCGCCGACCGGGAGGCCCTGGTCACCTTCCACACGTCGGCCCACTTCCCCTTCCACATCCGAACGCGGCCCACCCGCGCCGACCTGGAGCGCGCGGTCGACGGTGGCGCGTTCCGCGACGACGAGCACGACTCGTGGTGGCTCGACGACGACCGGCTCGGTCGCGTCGGTCTGGTCGTGCTCGAGGACCTGCAGGACCCCGCACCCCTGCTCGACCTGCGGCTCACCCCGGCGTTCCGCGGGCGAGGGCTCGGGGTGCCGGCCCTGCGCGCGGTCACCGACCACGTGTTCCGCACGATGCCCGATGTCACGCGCTTCGAGGGGCAGACGCGCGAGGACAACACCGCGATGCGTCGTGTGTTCCTGCGCACCGGGTGGGTGCAGGAGGCGTACTACCGGGAGTCGTGGCCGGTCGAGGGCGGGGAGCCGCTGGCGTCGGTGGCCTACGGGGTGCTCCGCCGGGACTGGGAGACGGGCGGCGTGACGCCGGTTCCGTGGGCCGACGTCACGCTCGACAACTGAACGGGTCCGCTCAGGCGGGCTCGTCGACCAGGGCGGTGAACCGACTGCCGATGCCGTACACGAGGTGCCGCGTGGTCCCGCTCGCGGGCGGCGGCACCTCGTCGTGGTCGTCGCACACCAGCAGGGTCCACTCCGGCCACCACTTCTTCGGCCGCTCCTGCTCCGAGAAGCCGCAGACGGCGCACTCCAGGTGCGCCCAGACCTTCTTCGCCCCCGTGCGGTTGCCCCGGGACTGCACGAGCCACGCGGGCGGATCCTGCTCGATCCGTTCGAGCTCCGCCTCGCTCAGGTGGGAGGGGATGCCGTGGCGAGCGGCCATCTCGAGGGGGATGTCGAGCCGGATGGCGGCGTCACGGCGGGAGAGCATCCGTCCAGGGTAGGTCGTCCCGGCCTGGAGGCTCCTCCCGCGGCCCCGCCCCGTCCCTCCCGGACACGGCGGGGCCGTCAGTGATCGGCGCCGGTGCCGCGATCACTCCGCCCGGTCGGGCTCCGGCCTGCTGAACAGGTTGACGACGTTGCCGTCGGGGTCGCGCACCAGGGCGGAGCGGTTGCCCCACGGCATCGTGGTCGGTCCGAGGACGACGTCCTCGTCGGTGAGGCCGAGCTCCGCGAACGCGCCGTCGACGTCGTCGACCTCGAACTCGACGAACACGGACCGGTTCGTGGCGGGCGTCAGGGCGCCGCCGAGCATCGCGACGGTGGCGGTGCCGGCGATCGCGAGGGTCGCTCCGGGGCCGGTGAACTGGGCGAAGACGGGCGCGGGACGCTCGGCGCGCTGCCCGGTGACCCGCTCGTAGAAGGCGACGAGGCCGTCGAGGTCGTCGGTGACGATGCGGATGGATGCGAACGACAAGGAGATTCCTCCGGTGGAGCTGGTGCTGACGTGGTCGGCGCCCAGCTTCACCGGTGGTCGCGACACCGTCCTGTCGGTGTTCGCGGAGATCCGTCGCTCGCGGTCAGTCGCCGACGACGGGCCGCAGTCGCCCGTACCGGATGCCGAGGTCCTCGGTCCGGAGGACGCGCCTCGGCGGTCGCTCGTCGGTGACCTCGATCGACGCCATCCGGTCGCCGCGGAACGCCCGGACACCGTCGCGTAGTCGGCACCAGGCGACCAGGTACCACTGCCCGTCCTTCTCGATCGATCCCAGCGGTTCGACGTCGCGGGTCGACTCCGTGCCGTCCGCAGCCCGGTACCGCAGCCGCACCACGCGGTCCGAACGCAGGGCGTCGGCGAAGGCGACCGGCGTGACGGGGTCCTCGTCGGCCTCCAGGAAGTGCACCCGGGACGCGGCGGCACCCGCGCGTGCCGCGTCGCAGTCCGGCATGACGGCGAGGACCTTGCGTGCTGCGGTGCCGGCGGCCTGCCGGAACGGGCTGGTGCCGAGGGCACCGAGGCCGATCAGCACCGCGAGGGCCTCGTCCGGCGTGAAGCCGGCGGGGCCGAGCGTCGCCGATGCGTCGATGACGTACCCACCCGTGCGGCCGGGTTCGGCCCAGATCGGCAGACCCGACTGCTGCAGCGCCGCGAGGTCCCGCTCGACGGTCCGCACGGACACCTCGAACCGTTCCGCGAGGCGACGTGCGCTGCGTGGCCGCGGTGCGGCGGCCCGCAGCTCCTCCACGATGCCGTAGAGGCGGTCGGTGCGGTTCACGGACCCATCATCCGGCACGGCGCGACCGACGGACCCACCGCTCCTCGTCCAGGCCGGTCCCCGGGTCGAGCACCGGCTCACCGACGAGCACGAATCCGTGCCTGGAGTAGAAGCGTCGAGCACGCAAGTTGACCGAGAACACGAGCAGGTGCGCGTCCTCGCCGCCGGTCGCGGCCTCCAGGAGGTCCGACGCCAACCCGCTCCCGTGTGCGACGGGATCGACGTACAGCGTCGCCAGCTCGAGGTCGGGCAGGTCCTCCTGCACCGAGGAAGCACGCGTGGTGCTTGCCACTCCGAGGAGGCTCCCGTCCGACGACTCCGCGACGAGCACCTGCCGCACACCGGAGCGGATGCGCTCCGCCCAGCGGTCGATCCCCGAACGGACGGACCGCGCCTCGAGGAAGGCGTCCGGGACGATCCCGCGGTAGGTCTGCTCCCAGGCCCGGACCTGGAACCGCCCCACCGCGTCGGCGTCACCGACGCCGGCCCGTCGGACGTGCGTCGCCGCACCAGGGGCCGCCGGCCTGGAGGCGCGGTGCCAGCGGCCGTCGCCGCCCGCGTCCGTCATCGGGTCGCGTCGAACGCCTGCTGGTGCGCCGCGACCTCGTCACGGTGCTGCTCGGACCACGTCTTGAGCTGTCGGACCGTCTGGTGCAGCGACAGCCCCAGGGCCGTCAGTTCGTAGGTCACCGTGACGGGGACGGTCGCCGTGGCGAGCCGGGACACCAGACCGTCGCGTTCGAGGGACCGGAGCGTCTGCGACAGCATCTTCGGGCTGACCCCCGCGAGGGTCCGCGCCAGCTCGGAGTACCGCATCGGCCGGGGCTCGCCGTCGCAGTCTGGACCACTGCCGAGCGCCGACAGCACGAGCGTGACCCACTTGCCGGAGACCCGGGCGAGGAGCTGCTGACTGGGGCAGGCGGCGAGGAAGGCGTCGTACTGCACCTTCGCCTCGGCCTTCTTCTGGGCAGCCGTCGTCGTCACCATCTCGTCCCTCCCGGGTACCTACGCACTTGTGGGTAACTCCTTCCCAGCGGGAAGCAGCACCTCAAGACTGATCGACGACACCACGTCCCACAAGCCCCCGGAAGGCGACCATGCACACCACCTCCACCACCTCGACCGCACTCCCCGGCGGCACCTGGACACTCGGCGACCGCACCGTCACGCGCTTCGGGTACGGCGCGATGCAGCTCGCCGGCCCCGGGGTCGCAGGGCCACCGAAGGACCACGACGCCGCGATCACCGTCCTCCGCGATGCCGTCGCGAGCGGCATCACGCACATCGACACAGCCGAGACCTACGGTCCTCGCGTGGTCAACGACCTCATCAAGGAGGCCCTGCATCCCTACGCCGCAGACCTGCTCGTCGCGACGAAGGTCGGCGGCCGACGTGACCCCGACGGCGGCTGGCCCGCGGCCCGCGAGCCGGACGAGCTCCGCGCGCAGGTCGACGACAACCTCGACCAGCTCGGCGTCGACACCCTCGACCTGGTGCACCTCCACCTCGGGGACGCGAACGGACCCGTCGCCGAGGACATCGGCAACGCGATGGCGACGCTCGTCGACCTGCAGCGACAGGGCGTGATCCGCCACCTCGGGGTCAGCAACGCCACGGCGGACCAGGTCGCGCAGGCACGCTCCAGCGCACCGATCGTCTCGGTGCAGAACATGTACAACCTCGCGAACCGGTGGGACGACGCCCTGATCGACGACCTCGACGCCGACGGCATCGCCTACGTCCCGTTCTTCCCCCTCGGTGGCTTCAGCCCGCTGCAGAGCGACGCCCTCTCGGCGGTCGCGACGCGGATCGGCTCGACGCCGATGTCCGTCGCCCTGGCGTGGCTGCTGCAGCGATCGCCGAACATCCTCCTCATCCCGGGCACCTCGTCGTCGCAGCACCTCCGCGAGAACATCGCGGGTGCCGGGATCGAGTTGTCCGACGACGACGTCCACGAGCTCGACGGGATCGCCGGCTGATTCCTGCGCGACGTTCGGTCACGGTCTCCGCTGCCCCCGGTGAAAGGAGCAGACAGCACTTCACGAGCACGGTCGGTGCCGGCGCGGTTCACCTGACCGAGAGCGCGAAAGCAGGTCGGTCGGTCGGTCATTCCAGCGGTGCTCATCGTGATGTTCCAGTGCAGGGTGGGGCGACGGCAACATGTCGGCACAGGGCACCTTCACCGGAACCTGTTCCGGACCACCCATCCGGACAGTGCTCGGCGCAGTCCTTCAAGACCCCCTTCCGACTGCCGGGCGTCCGGTTGACGACCGGGTATCGGACAGTGATACCAGGGCTCTTGAAGCCCGCGACGACGCCCTTCACGTCGTGCTCGGGAGCCGCGTCGGCTCGGTGTTGTAGCTGACCACCCCGACGCGAGAGCCACCGAACTACTGCGCGATGACCGCAGAACGGTCGACGCTAGGTCCGCTACGGCGAAACGGGACCGCCCTGCAAGACGTTCCCCCAGCCGTGCAGTTGTGGGACGTTCTCGCCGCCGCAGGCGGACATGAGTCTGCGGCAGTCCCTTCATGTCGGGGGCGCGTGATATGAATTGTTCTCACATCGAGAAACCTGAGGACGCCATGAGCTATCGCAACAAGACGTATGTCGCCTTCGCCAGTGAGGACATCCGTTCCTACCGGCTCATGGAGGCGTGGCGGGAGAACAAGAACATCGACTTCAATTTCTACGATGCGCATGACCTGTTCGTCTCGCTCGACACTAGCCAACCCGAGACCATCAAGCGCAACTTGCGAGATCGGATGAAGAACGCCAAGCAGGTCATCCTCCTCGGAAGCGCCGACGCGCGACGTAAGGGCTCGAATGGGACATCTTTCCTTGCGCATGAGGTAAAGGTGATGGCCGAGTTCAACCTGCCGGTCGTGGTGGCCAACCTTGACGGTGATCGGCGCGTCGATCGGAACTTCATTCCGAAGCCTCTGCTCGACGCGGAGTACTACACGTTGTCCGTCTCCTTCCAGCCCGCGATCATCAAGCATGCATTGGACAACTACGCCCCCGCTTACGCCGCATCGAGCAAGACGGGGCCTCACTACTACGAGGAGCACGTCTACACTGATCTGGGGCTGTGATGGCCCCGCTCCTGCGGGACATCCGGACCGGTCGGTTCTGGAAGATCCTTGTGACTCAGGCGTTCGCGCTGGTCGGCGTGCTCGCCAGTATCGGCGGCGTCGTCGTACTGTTCGACCCGAACTTCTTCACCAGCAAAGCGTGGCTGGGTGGGGTAGGCATTGTGGCCGCGTTGGTGTACGGCATCACCCGGGCATGGCCGCGACCTGTCGCCACTCGCTACCAGGCACCAACGACAAAGATCTCGCTGCGGCGCGGCAATCTATTCGACCAGCACGAAGCACACCTCATCATCGGCGCCAGTGACACGTTCGACACGGCGCCGCCTCACATCGACCCGCGCAGTGTGCAGGGGCAGTTCCTCCACCGCATCTACGGCGGCGACCTGCCCAAGCTGGACAACGACATCAATGACGAGCTGGCGGCTGTCGCCACTGTGGGAAGCATCCCTGGTAAGCAAGGCAAAACCGAGCGATACGAGCTTGGAACCACCGTCACGCTCCGCGAGAACGCTCGTCGCTTCTTCCTCGTGGCATACACACGAATGGACAACAAGAGCAGCGCATCGTCGACGACCGATGGCGTGTGGAACAGCCTCAGCGAGCTATGGAAGGTCGTTCGGGCCGAGAGTAACGGGATGACTGTCTGCATCCCCATGATCGGCGGCGGGCAATCAAAGCTATCCTCCGTACTGCCATCGGTCGACTCGGTCCGGTTCATTGCTCTTTCGTTCATGCTCGCCTCCCGCGCGCAGAAGGTCTGTGATGAACTGATCATTGTCGCGCCGGCAAACGAGTACGACACTCTCGACCATCTGGAGATACAGGCCTTTTTGAACTCGTTGAGGCCCTCATGAGCGACTCGGCACTGCAACTCCCCGAGGCTGATAGCTGTGCGTTCTGCTCCTACCTCGCTGGCACACGTCCGTACACCATTCTCTGGACAGAACCCCGCGTCGCTGTTCTTGTCACTCAAGAGCAACGTGGCATCGGGCACCTCTTGGTACTTCCCACTCGACATGTCCCCACACTGCTTGACCTCGCGGACGCTGAGGCGGAAGACCTCATGCTCGCAGTCAGGGACGCGGCTACCACGATCGACCGCACATACCAACGCCCGGGCATCGCCGTGTGGCAGAACAACGGAACGGGCGCGCACCAAGCAATCCCTCATCTGCACTTTCATGTCGCGGGAACACTTCCAGAGGGCGGAACTAACCTCGGCGACGCCGACGAGGTCCCACTCACCGAAGCCCGCGTTCTCGGTCGAGAACTAGTGGCACAGATTCCGCAGCGACGCGGGCGCAGAGCGACCACCCGAGGCTGAATCCGGCAAGGTTTCGGAGCGAGTTGAGCGTCGGAACCATCGACTGCGGGTTGCGGCGCAAATTCAGATGCCTCCGAGCTTTGCCGACCGGCAGTGAGGCGAGCCGCGATTCGCCACCGTGACATGTGGCGCAGTCTGGCTGACGACTTGCAGCGAAGGTAGACACATCCGGAGAGTCGTGCAGTTCCTCGAACGTCCGTTGGCTGCCCGTTGACTGGCATCTGGCCGAGAAGGATCCTCACTGACGCGTCAGAGGTCGCTCGTAGGCTGAAGGTATGGAACATCTCAAGAAGGATCTCGGGCAGCTGAAGAAGGGGGCGACGGTCGTCGTCACCCTGCGTCAGCAGGCGAACGTTCTGCTGATGGACTCGTCGAACTACCGCACGTATGCGGCGAGCCGAGGTGGACGATTCCGATACGCCGGAGGACTCGTCAAGAGGAGTCCTGCAAGACTCACGGTGCCGTCCAACGGGCACTGGTATGTCGCCATCGACCTCGGCGGTGCGAAAGGTCGCATTAACGCGACAGTCGCGGTAGAGCCGCCTCCTCGCGGGAATCTGCCTGAGTACCGATCGGCACCGGAACGAGGCGTCTCGGGCCAGGTCTCCGTCCGTCGTCCGCTTCCGCCTGAGTCCGATGCGGACTTCGACGGGCGCACCTGGGACGTCTTTCTTTCGCATGCCAGCGAAGATAAGGCCGACGTCGCGCTCCCTCTCGCGCAAGCTCTGCAAGACCGGGGAGTCTCGGTGTGGCTTGACAAGGCTGAGCTGCGCATCGGCGACAGCCTTCGACGTCGCATCGACCGGGGGCTACGCAGCAGTCGCTTCGCGGCGGTCGTGTTCAGTGACGCTTACTTCTCAAAGGGCTGGCCCCAGTACGAGCTCGACGGCATCGTCACCCTCACCGTCGGCGGGCAGCAAAACCTGTTGCCGGTCTGGCACAACGTTGACCATGCCGCCATCTCCGCGCACAGCCCCTCCCTCGCCGACAAATTCGCTCGATCAACCAGTGACACTCCCATTGACGAGATTGCGGCGGAGATTGCCGACCTCGTGATCGAGACTCGAGAAACACAGCGGCCGTGAGGGAGCCGCTACCGAGACTGCGCTCGGCACGGAAGCTCAAGCGATGGGTTCACGACACGCAGCTCGCACTCAACGCTCAACCTCCTCTGAGCCTCGTCGTGCCCGTTCTTGTGGTGCTGTCCGCAGCTGTGACCGTCGCCCTCGGAGTCGGATCCGTCGAAGCGGGCTCAGCATATGGTTGGGGCTTTTTCCCCCCTCGCCATCGCCGCCCTCCTGATCGTCAACTTCATCGTGTGGATCTCCCGGCGTCTGTTCCCCTCGAACTGACCCAGTAGGCGTCTGGGGTCACCGACGTCCGATAGACGATCCTCAATCGGGACGCCTCGAGACTTCGGGCCCTACGGGCTCAGTAAGCGAAGCATCAGCTGAAGCTTCACTCACGAGCGCCTCGCGAATACAAGCCAAATGTGGGCGGCGCGTTGCAGTCGCAGGCTTGCCGGGCCGTGCGAAAGTGGAACAAGGACGGCTTGATGGCCGTCGATTCGAGGAGGCATGGTGCGGGTCGCAAGGGTAGACGTTGAGAACTTCCGGGGTATCTCCCGCGCTTCGGTCGTCTTGACGGACACGACCGTTCTTCTCGGAGACAACAACACGGGGAAATCAGCCCTGCTCGAAGCGATCGAGCTCACTATCGGTCCCGACCGCCTCTATCGTCGACCCCCAATCAGTGAGCACGACTTCTATGGTGGTCGGTACCTCGACACTGAAGTGACAGTGATCGTAACGATTGCTGGCCTGACGCCGGAATTGATCTCCCGCTTCCGGAGTCACGTTGAGTATTGGGATGCCGGCAAAGAGATTGCAATGGAAATGCCGCCGAGCAGCCCCGGCGGCGAGGCATGCATCCGGATCAAGTTCGTCGGGCGGTATGACAAGGACGAGGACGACTTCGTGGGCGACACCTGGTTCCTTGTCCCTGCGGCGCCTGACGGGCAGAGCCTTGCTCGCTGTACCGCCACAGACAAGCGCGCATTCGGCTTTCTTTTGCTCAGAACCCTCCGCACCGGCAGCCGCGCGCTGTCAATGGAGCGCGGGTCGCTGCTCGACGTTGTACTGCGCACTTACGAGGTTGAAGTACAGATGTGGGAGCAGCTTCTAGACCGACTTCGAGCGATCGATGTTGCGAGCGCCTTACCGGTCGCGTCGGCTGGCGAGGTTACCGACTCGGGTGACGTCGACAAGTTCGGAGAGGTCCTCGCTACGCTTGAAAGTACGTTGCGGGACATTGTCTCCTCGGAGTGGGCTGGAACTCCGCACCTCCGAGTCTCCGATCTCACGCGAGAGGAGTTGCGGCGGACGCTCCGGGCATTCGTGACCACGGGCGCAAGCAGCCACGCAGCACCCTTCCAGCGCCAGGGGTCGGGAACCATCAACTCCCTGGTCATCGCGATGCTCACGATGATCGCTCAGAGGCGGGAGGGGACCGTCATCTTTGCCGTCGAGGAGCCGGAGATTTCATTGCCCCCGACTGCCCAGAAACGGATTGTCGACCTCATTAGAGAGATAACCAAGGGAGGGCAATCCGTTTTTACTTCGCACTCACCATACATCCTTGAAGAGTTCGAGCCAGAACAGATGATGGTCCTATCGCGCGACCACGCCAGCGGTGCGATGACGGGGCGAGCCGTTGAATTGCCGAGTGGATTGAAGCGCAAGTTCTTCCATGAAGGAATGCGCACTCGTTTCGCCGAAGCGCTGCTCTCAAGGCGGGTGATTGTTTCCGAAGGAAAGTCGGAGATTGCTGGGTACTCTGCACTGGGCAAGCGAGCACGGCTCCTCGGCGCATCCGACATGGGCCGCCTCGACTCGGACGGATGGGCGTTCCTCGACGCCGAGAGTGAAACCAACGTGGCACGCCTGGCAGAGTTCTTTAAAGGCCTTGGGAAACAGGTCGCAACCGTATTTGATAAACAGGATTCGGCTGTCCTCGAGCAGATCAACGCCGCGAGCGACCTCACGATTGAGCAACAGTATAAGGGCTTTGAGGATCTGCTCATCTCGGAAATACCGGAGCAGCGACGCCGGGCGTTCGTTGACCAGCAGATCGCGGATGCGCTCTGGCCCGCGCATGTTAAGGGTCCGCTGGATGAGTCGACGCTTGAGTATGACAAGGCGCTGCACAGGCTGCTTGTGAAAGCTAAGGGAGACCCGGTCGCAGTAGAACTCCTAGCAACACTCTCGCTCGCCGAGTTCCCGATGACGATGGCCGCCGCGCTACGCGACCTGCGTGCTCTCGCGCGATCACCGTTACCGCGGGCTGAGGGGGCCGGCGTCTCGACCGCCGAACCGTCATCCGCTGACGAAGAGACGCCGTGACGCCTGCCGAGGAGACGCTTTACGACGAGGTCATCAAGGCGTTCATTGCGAGCAGTGGCCATGCGACCGTCATCGGCGGTGCAGGAAGCGGCAAAACTACCGCGGCACTGCGACGCGCAGCGTGGTGGGCGCAGACGTCAAAAGGGTTCGATCACAGTTCCGCGCTCTTCCTAAGTTTCGCGAACGCCACCACGCAACGTGTCCTCGAACACTCCGCGGCCTGGTTTCCTCCGGAACTACGCCACAAGCTTAGCGTGAGTACCTATCATGGATTTGCCTGGTCAATCTTGAAAAGCCATGCGTATCTATTGGGTGCGCCCCGTGCTTTACGGCTCATGTCGCCCGGAGAGCAGTACGCGTTCAATAGTTCACTGCCTGGCAGCACTGACGTGAACACTGCAAACCGCGAGCTGTTTCTCACCGACGGGCTGGTGGCATTCGATTACTTCGCAGACTGGAGCGCCGAGGTCCTCGAGAACTTTCCTCTGATTAGGAAAGCCTACGCCGATGCCTACCCGATCATCATGCTGGACGAGTTTCAGGACACGGTCAACCCACAGTGGCGATTGCTGCAAAACTTTGTTGACGATTGCGCGCTTGTTGCACTGGGCGACCCTAATCAGCGCATGTACGATTGGCTTCCCGGCGCAAATGAGCATCGATTTGACGAGTTCATGGACGTCGTCTCGCCCGCCGTGTTCGATCTGTCCGCCTGGAATTGGCGAAGCCCAGAAGGATCCATTGCACAGTTCGGACAGGACGTTCTTGTCGGCGTGGACATCATAGGCGAGAACAAGCTCGACGAATACGATGCCGTTGACATCGTCGGCATCGGTTATCCGCCCCTGTCTCAGCTGAAGTGGCTCATCCTTGCGGCATTGAAGCGCCAGCGGGAGTCGAACGGCACTGTCGCGGTACTGACGCCGACGAACCAATTGTCGCAACAGGTGTGGGATTATATGACGGTGGCTCAATCAGCCGCTTTGCCAGCACTGCGGATGGAACTTGTTTCTGACCAGGAGGATGCATTTGCCGCCGCCGTCTTCCTTGCCGCGGTCCTAGAGCAGCCCGACGCTGGCCAGATGTCGCTGGCGGCCGTCTGCCGGGCCATGGCGACATACCTGCAGACGAGAAGCGAGCGCCTGTCGCAAGCAGCAGCAAAGGTCGTACAAACGCTGCGTCAATCAGCAGACACGCTCGAAGCCGGGGTGGTGCGCGCTGAACGCGTGGCTGTTCGCCGACTACGACTGTTGCTCGAAACGAGCTTGACACGGGCGCGCAGCGGGCACCCGTTCGCGGACTTCCTCGCGATCGCTTCAATTGCTCGTGACAGCGAGGACAAAGAGATTGCCCGCGCAGGACGCTCGTCGAGGACGGTGAGCCTGGTGTCTCGTGGGAGCGATGTGGAGGTTGAACTCGGTCGCGCATGGCGGAACCACGGTCGTTACGTCGATAGCGCTCGAATTCTGCGAGACGCGATCGTCGCCCACCAGATGACAGCAGCAAGAACGCCAGTCAGCAACCTCGTTGTGATGAACGTTCATAGATCGAAGGGTAAAGAGTTCGATGAAGTGATTGTGTACGAGGAAAAGTACACGCGCTTTGCGCGCGAGAATGCATCTATTGAAGTTGGGCGGCGCGCTCTACATGTTGCAATTACTCGCGCACGAGCACGTGCGACGTTTGCCACACCACAAAGGGATCCGTCGGTCCTGCTGAGCGGCGCACGGGGAAATTAAACACAGCGCACTGCCGTTTGCAGCAGCGCAGAAATGCCCACCTCCGAGGCATAGCTCGCTTCGGTCGAGAATCTGTTGTTGAGAACGTTTCTGCCGGCTTGCCGATGAATGGTAGTTGTGTTCAGCGTCTCCGGGCCGACGGCGTTGGGCTGCCTCAGCTGCTGCTCACAAGCGTTCCGATAGCAGTTCGGCGACTGGGCCCTGTAAGCAGGTGCGCCCGGGGATCATCACCAAGGCACGGGTCGGTCCGGCGGCGGAGCACTTCGGTGGCGATCGGTTGAGAGCGGACCTCCGTATTCGTTCAAGCTCATCCATGCCCAGTCGGTGCAGAAGTCACTCCAGGTCCTTCAAATGCTTCTGTATCAGGGCCATCGTGATCCTGCTCTTCTGCCCGTCCAGGTTCCGAACGCGCTTGTTGCCCGCGTTGTGCGGGATCCCGATGCTCGCGACACCATCGTCAGTCATGGCGTTCATGGCCCAGCGTGGGCAATGTGATGCCGGGGTTGCTGCACTCGACGAAATACGTTGAGGAACAGCGCTCGGTCAACCGAAGCACCCGCCTCTCGAGACAGCGTCAAGAAGTCTTGCGCTGCGTCATCGTCGCGACGGCGTCGCAGCTTCGCACCCTGGAGGAGACTCGCGTGTGAGTTGTTCGCTGCCACCCACTCCCCGGCAACCCAGTAGAGATCGTCAAGCAGGCGGTCCCACAGCGTCAGAACGTCAAGGATCCGGATCGCGAGCGCGCCGTAGAGATGACGGTCCTCTTAGTCGATGCTGTCGGACAACGTGTACACCGCATCACGCTAACGCTATTGTCGACCCGCGACGCCGGGATGGGACCCGCCAAGCCCGTTTCGGCGCCCGGTAGCCGGTCCACCAGTGAGTCGAGGCTACCCTCCGGGAGCTTCGGGTTCCTACGGCCCTGCTCTGGAGCGAACTCTGTCTCACATAGGTGGTCCGCGAACTATCTCAGTTCACGCACGCCATGCGGACGCCCCCCGACAGACAAGGGCTGAGCGCGGCGTTAGACGACATGCCCGCCGACCGGACTGCCAAACAACCTGTCCAACTCCGTATCTCAGGACACGCTGTGTGGCAGTTGGACAAGTTAGCTGACGGACGACAACACCCCGCCTACTGCGGCATGTCGACGAACCGCGAGAACATCCCGTGGAACGCCACCGTGATGGTGTCCGTCGGCCCGTTGCGGTGCTTCGCCACGATCAGGTCCGCCTCACCCTGACGCGGGTTGTCCTTCTCGTACGCCGACTCACGGTGCAGCAGGATCACCATGTCGGCGTCCTGCTCGATGGACCCCGACTCACGCAGGTCCGAGATCATCGGCTTCTTGTCCGCACGCTGCTCCGGACCACGGTTCAGCTGCGACAGCGCGATGACCGGCACGCCGAGCTCCTTCGCCATGAGCTTGAGCGCACGCGAGAACTCCGAGACCTCCTGCTGACGGCTCTCGACCTTCTTGCCCGAGGTCATCAGCTGCAGGTAGTCGATGACCACGAGCTTGAGGTTGTGCTGCTGCTTGAGCCGGCGGCACTTCGCACGGATCTCGACGAGCGTCATGTTGGGGGAGTCGTCGATGAAGAACGGGGCATCGTTGATGCGCCCGCGGGTCTGGGCGATCGTGGTCCAGTCGCGGGAGTCCACGGTGCCCTTGCGCATGTTCTGCAGCGGCACGCTCGACTCAGCGGACAGCAGGCGCATCGCGATCTCGGCGCGGCCCATCTCGAGCGAGAAGAACGCGGCCGTCTGGTCGTGCTTGAGCGCGGCGGCGCGGCACAGGTCGAGCGCCAGCGTCGACTTGCCGAGCGCGGGGCGGGCGGCGACGATGATGAGCTGCCCGGGGTGGAAGCCGTTCGTCAGGGCGTCGAGGCCGCTGAACCCCGTCGGCACGCCGGTCATCTGCCCGTCGCGGCCCTTGGCGGCCTCGATCTCGTCGATGGCGGCCCCGATGGCGTCGGTCAGGGGCACGTAGTCCTCGGTCTGCACGCCGCCGGCGACGTTGTAGACCTCGGCCTGGGCGCTGTTGACGAGGTCGGTGACCTCACCCTCGGACGCGTAGCCCATCTGCACGATGCGGGTACCGGCGTCGACCAGGCGGCGGAGCACGGCCTTCTCGGCGACGATCGCCGCGTAGTACCCGGCGTTCGCGGCGGTCGGCACCATGCTCGTGACGCTGTGCAGGTACTCGGCGCCGCCGGCTCGGGAGAGCAGTCCGGTCTTGGTCAGCTCGTCGGTGACGGCGATGACGTCGGTGGGCTCGCCGTGCGAGTAGAGCGACAGGATCGCGTCGAAGATGACCTCGTGCTTGGGGATGTAGAAGTCCACGCCGCGGGCGGTCTCGATGACGTCGGCGACGGCGTCCTTCGACAGCAGCATGCCGCCGATCGTCGACTGCTCGGCGAGCAGGTCGTGCGGCGGCGTCCGTTCCGAGCCCCGTTCGGACAGGTCCTGCGGGGACGGATCGAGATGCGCGATCGACACACGGACTCCCTCTTGTCGTGACGGTGCGGACCTCGGCCCACACCGGCTTTCCTACCCCGGACGACCGACATCCCCTGCCTCCGCCGAGTCGCTGGGCCAAGCTACGGGGACAGAGTTATCCCCAGCAAACAGCCCTGGGGATAACTCTGTGGAGACCATGTCGAACACGCCGGGTCTCCATGTGCACAACTGTGGACGAACATGTGGACAAGATGGTCCTCGAATGCATGTTCGATCACTTGACCTGGGCTTTCCTGCTGCACATGGTGTGTGGAAAACCGTGCTTCAACTGCACCTTGAAGGTTGATGGATCGGAGCCCGCACTGTGCACAACGACTTGACAAACCGGGTCCCTGTGGGGATCGTTCTCGGGCCGCTCCCAGCATCGGCAGCGCGCCGCGAGGAGTAACCAGCCAGCACCGGCCTCAGCCCACCAGAGCGCCGGACTCGGTCCCTGCCCGCGGCCACGCCTGCGTCCCCGCTCGCGTCCCGGCCGGCACCATGGGCACCTGCAGCGTCGACGCCAGCCCGGTCCCCAGGTGCACGAGCGCCGATCCGGGCTCGATCCGCGACGAGATCGACGACCGCGCGATGCGCACCCCGATCAGGTCCCCGGCCAGGGTGTCCTGCGGTGACAGCAGCGCCCCGCGACGGTTCTTCTTCGCGTCGACCTGCCACCCGCCGAACCCGGCCGCGAGTCCCGTCGTGTTGCCCCCGAGCAGCATGCCCTGCCCGTTGTCCACGGCGGCACGACCCCAGTCGCGCAGCCACCGAGCCGCCGAGCAGTCGATGAGCAGCTCGCCGTCGTCCACGACGAGCACCAGGGGAGCGCCGTCCGGCGCGAGCACGGGTTCGAGCTGCTCCTGCGTGACGTCGTCCCCGCTGAACACCGCCCGCACACCGGGCAGCCCCTCGAGGTCCCGCACGGGTCCCGGTCGCGGCGCGAGCACGACGAGCGACGTCCCGCCCGCCAGGAGCGACCGTGCCATCGCGGCGAGCATCGTGGAGCGGCCGGACCGCGACGGCCCGGCGACCACGAACGTGCCGCCGCCCGTGCGCAGGTCGACGGTCTGCAGCTCCATGTCGTCCCCGCCGACCCCGGTGACGGCGACCATCGGGGTCGGTACCGGAGCGGACTCGAGCGCGAGCGCGGTGTCGAGGTCCAGGTCCTTCGGCATCGCGTCCACCCGGAACGGACGCGGCGACGGCGGGACCGGCGAGCTCGCGCGGAGCTCCGCGGCGAGGTCCCGCACGGCGGTGGTCTGCCCCTGGCCGGACACGTCGGTGCCGAGCGTGGCGAAGTGCACCTCGGTGCCCGAGTCGGCGCGGAACCCGCGACCGGCCGGGATCGACGCGGGGAGCTTCCGGTGGTTGATGCCGCCGAGCGAGTAGTCCAGCCGGTCGGTCAGCCGGAGCACGATCTTGTCGTCGGTGAGGGTCGACATCCGCGACGACAGCAGCGACCGGTCGCCGGCCACGACGACGTGGATCCCGGCGGCCGCACCGTCGCGGAGCAACGACTGCACGGCGTCGGTGAGCGCTCCGCCGTCGACCTCGCCGAGCGAGGTGGTGAAGTTCTCCCACCGGTCGATGAGCACGAGCACGTGCGGCAGCCGCTCGCCCGGTGCGGCGAGCAGACGCTGCTCGGTGATGTCCGCAGCCGATGCCGCGGCGATCAGGTCGTGCCGCCGGGCGGTCTCCCGCGTCAGGCGGTCGATCAGGCGCGTGGCGCGTTCGACCTGCGTCCGCTGCACCACCGCACCGCAGTGCGGCAGCTGCTGGAGCGACGCGAGGGCGCCGTTGCCGCAGTCGATCGCGTACACGTGCAGGTCGGCGGACGACAGGGAGCGCGCCGCCGACGCGGCCAGCGTGCGGAGCGCCGTCGACCGACCGGACCCCGGCGCGCCGACGACGAACTGGTGCGTGAACCGCGCGAGGTCGACCTCGGCCGCGCGCTGCTCCTGGGTGTCCGGCAGGTCCTCGAGTCCGACGGCGAAGCGGAGGGCGTCGTCGGTCGACGACGTCTCCCGGCGCGACCCGACGGCGGCGGACGCCACCCCGGCGAGCGGCAGCAGCTCCGGCAGCGGCGGCAACCACGGGCTGTGCACCCGTCCGATGCCGAGCCGGTCGCGGGCGTCCCCCATCGCCTGCACCAGGACCGACAGGTCCGTCGCGGCGGTCGCCTGGTCGCTGCGCGAGGGTCGCGTGGGTGGTGCGGTGGCGAAGTCGCGCCAGTCGAGCACGCGGACGAACGGGAGGCCCGTGGCCGGGTCCTCCTCGCCGGCCCACCGACCGCCGACCCGCGCCGACTGGAACGGCACCACCGACGAGTGACCGAGGCGCGCGAACGCGCGCCCCGGCACGCTCTTCGGGATGCGTGCGGCGTCGGCCACGTCGATGACGTCGGTGCTCTCGCCGGAGTCGGTCATGCGCAGCGCGACGCGCAGGTTGGTGTTCGCCCGGATGTCCGGACCGACGACACCGCCGGGGCGCTGGGTGGCCAGGATGAGGTGCACCCCGAGCGACCGGCCGCGCTGGGCGATGCCGATGAGCCCCGCGACGAAGTCGGGCAGCTCGGTGACCATCGCCGCGAACTCGTCGATCACGAGCACGAGCCGCGGCATCTGCTCGCCGGCACCACCGCGGGCGAGGTGCGCCTCGTGGTCCTCGATGTCCTTCGCGCCCGACGCAGCCAGGATGTGCTCGCGTCGGGTGAGCTCGGCACGCAGCGACCGGAGCGCACGTTCGACCAGGTGCTGGTCGAGGTCGGTGACCAGCCCGACGGTGTGCGGCAGGTCCGAGGCGACGCTGAACGCCGCTCCGCCCTTGTAGTCGACGAGCACGAACGTCATCCGGTCCGGTCGGTTCCGCAGTGCGAGCGAGGCGACGAGGGTCTGCAGGAACTCGGACTTGCCCGAACCGGTCGTGCCGGCGACCAGGCCGTGCGGGCCGTCCTTGACCAGGTCGAGCTCGAAGGCGCCGTCGATCCCGATGCCGACGACCGCGGAGGTGCTCGTGCCGGATGCTGCCCAGCGTTCGGCGACGCTCGGGCCGTCGGGCTGCGGCAGGTCGACCACGTCGAGCAGTCGTGCGGCGTCCGGCACCAGGCCGTCGCCGTCGGACCCGCTCGTGTCCCGGAGCGGCGAGGTCCCGCGTGCGACGTCGTCGTACCAGTCGTCCGCGACCCGGTCGGCGAGCACGAGCTCGACCGGTGCGGACAGCTGCCGACGGAGCACGAGCTCGGTGGGGCTGCGGTGGGTGACGGTGGCGACGCACTCCTCGGGGAGCTGCCACTCCTCCTCGTCGATGCACACGAGGCGGATGCCGCACGCGGGCCCGTCGCGCAGGAGTCCGACGACACCGGGCATCGCACGGAGACGTCGGGCGCCGTCGAGCACCACGACGATCTCAGGCGAGAACCGGGTGCGGTTCATGCCGTTCTTCTGCCGTTCGGCCCGGCGCTCCGCGAGCACCTGGCTGAGCTCGGCCAGGCGCCGCCCGATCGTCTCCCCGTCGGCACCGATGAGCGCCAGGGCCTCCTGGCCGGCCGTCGGCCGCATGTGCGGCAGCCAGAGGGTCCACGCCCAGGCCGGCACGTGCTGCTGCGCCGTGAGCACGACGAACTGCACCTCGCGCGGGCTCTGCGTGACGGCGAGTTGCCCGAGCACCCAGCGGCCGAGCTCCCGCGGCGAGTCACCCGCGCCGGCGATGCCGAGCACCCCGACCTCGGCGAGCGGCACCGTGACGGGGACGCCTCGGGTGACCCGGGGTGCGTGCGCGAGTCCGTCGAGGTCGCGGTCGTCCACCACGGTGACGGTCGACGGCAGGTCGCCCGTACCGATCCGCACGTGCAGGTGGTCGCCGTCCGAGGGCCGACGCTCCCACAGCCGTCGACCGGGGGTGGTCGCGACGACCCGCAGCGACGCGGCGTCGAGCGCGGACGTCCGCCGCTGGTCCCGCTGGTCGAGCACGGCCTGGTCGATCGCCGTCTCGAGCGCGGCGACCCGTTCGCGGTGCTCGGCGAGCTGCTTCCGGTGGCTCTTCTTGCCGGTGCGCCGCGAGCTGATCGTCTGGCCGATGACCATCATCGGGGTCATCGCCGCGAAGAGCAGGTAGAACGGCGACCGGAACACGGTCGCCATCACGATGCCGAACATCGCCGGCACGAACACCATGATCCACGGGATCGCCGAGCGCTGCGGCGCCACGGGCGGCTTCGGGATCCGGAAGTCGGTCTGCAGGAAGGGCGGGAGCAGCCGCGGCGGCCGGTTGAAGTCGAGCTGGCCGGAGTCCGGTGGGCGCAGCAGCATCCGGTCGACGACCTCGACGGGGCCGACGCTCAGCACCGTGTCACCGAGGCGCACGAGGGCGCCGGCCGACCAGTCGCGCCACTCGACGGTGACCGGGTCGCCCTCGAGCGTCGGGGTGGGACGGTCCGTGGGACGCTCGCCGTCGTCCTCGGTCGGGGTGAGCCGGACGGTCACCGATCCGTCGAACGCGGTCCGTGCCTCCAGACCGGTCCGTCCGCCCGCGGCGGCCCCGACGGCTGCCGCGCCGTCGTCGGCGAGGGCGATGCGGACGGTCCCCGGTGGCAGCCGGCGCACGCGACCCGCGTCGACACCGCCCACGACGAGCAGGTGCACGATGCCGTGCTCGGGCTGCGGCCGCTCGGCGCCACCGACGTGCAGGACGGCGCCGTCGACCAGCCCGCTGCGCGCGAACGGCACGTCGCCGTCGGGCGCCCCCTCGGGCACCGGTCGTCCGCCGGTGCGACGGACCAGTGCGTCGACGACGGTCCGCATGGGCGTCTGCCCGGCGGCGTCGACGAGGACGTCGGAGTGCTCGCCGGTCGCGTCGTCGACGACCGTGACGACGACGCGCATCAGGCCTGTTCCCGCACGTCGGCCGGCAGCGCTTTCCCGGCCGACGCCGCCGGGTCCGCCGGGACGGACCGGCCGAGGGCCGCCCACTGCAGCGTCCCGAGCTCGTCGGACACGTGCGTGCCGTCCCGGCGCGCCTCGACCGTCCAGCGCGCGAGCGGGTGCGGTGCGGCCGAGACGCACGCCCAGCGGCCGCCCGGCCGCTCGAGCAGACGGGCGAGCTCACGCCCGTCCGCACCGGCCGGCACCCGCGCCACGACCAGGAGGCCCGGGGTCGCGTCGGCCGTCACCGCCGCGACCGCCTCGTGCACCGTCACGGGCGTGCCCACCCCGACCGGCGAGCCGACCTCGAGCACGCTGGTGCCGACGGCCCACGGTGCGGTCGCGAGCTGCTCGACGAGCCGGACGAGCAGCGCCTGTCGGGCGGCACCCTCCCCGCGCAGCGCGACGATCCCGCCCACCCGGCGAAGGTCGACCACGACCGTCTCGTCCTGGCGGGTCCCGAGCGACACCGCCGTGGCGAACTCGGCCGGGGCTCCGCCGACGAGCGGGAGCGTCTGCAGCGCCCACATCGGCGCCGACCAGGTCCGACCGTCCGGCGTGGCGGTCCACGGTGCCGGCGGCGCGATCGTCGGCGAGGCGACGTCGATCCGCACGATCGCACCGATCGTGATCCGCACCGCTCCGGGGAACAGCACGCCTGCCCCGGCACACGAGGCCTCGATGCCGCGGAGCACCCGGTCGACGGCCCAGGCGGCGGCCGGGTCCCGGCGGACCTGGTCGGCCCAGACCAGGGCGTCGGTCGAGGTCCGGCGGCGCAGCGCGACGAGGGTCGGCACCACGACGGCCAGCGCTCCCAGGAGCACGACGACCGACATCGTGAGCAGCAGGTGTGACTCGGGGGCGAGGAACGACCAGCTCATGCGCGGGCCTCGGCGATCTGCGAGATCCGGCGCTCGAGCGGGGTCGGGTCGGTGCCGGGCACGTCCGTCCAGCGGAAGGTGGTCATCACGGCGTCGAAGAGCATCACCAGCGCGTCGGTGAGCTGCTCGGCGGCCTCGGGGTCCGCCGGGTCGCTGCGACTGATCGCCGAGAACGACATGAGCACCCACCGACCCGGACGGTGCGGGACGGGGATCGAGTACGTGACCTGGCGGTCGTCGACGACGGGCAGGTCTGCGCCGACCTCCGGGAGCTCGGCGGCGACGTCCGCGCGCCGGACCGTCTGCTCGGTGCGTGCGGCGATGCCGCCGTCGACCTCGCGCAGCCCCGTGTCGTCGGGGTCGCGCCGGGTCGGCAGGGCTTCGGCGAGCAACTGCGCGACGACCTGCTCGGGGGCCTCCTCGGAGTCGTCGTCCACCTCGGACTCGATGATCGACACCGGGGGCGTGTAGCCGTCGACGGGCTGGACCGGCATGTACACCGCGGTGGCGCCGCTGTCCCCGGCCTCGACGACGGCGCCCAGCAGGCGCTTCCGCATCTCCTGACGCAGGGGTTCGGCGCGGTCCCGCGGCAGGTCGTCCGGCAGCGCCCGGGCGATCACGGTGCGGACGATCTCGCCGAGTTCCCCGCGCTGGTCCTCGCCGGCCGGCAGGCGTGCCCACCCGGGCGGGACGACGACCAGGAACGACGCGGTCGGAGCGGTCATGCGTGCACCTCGTTCTCCACGGTGGCGAGCAGGTCGACGACGAGCGGTGCGAAGACCGGGACGAGCCCGAGGTCCGTCGTCCGCCAGAGCACGTGCGTGTCGACGCCGTCGGCCCGGCGGACGGCCGTGACGCTCGCCCAGATCGCGCCGTCCTCGTCGAGGTCGTAGCGGGTGACGACGGGCCCCTCGCCCCCGACGTGCTCCGGGAGCTCGTCGACCGACGGGGGCTCGACGGGCAGGCCACCGGTCGCTCCGGCCAGGTCGAGCAGCTCGGTGGTGCCGCCCTCGGCGAGCCCGACGGTGACCACGACGGGCAGCGGCCAGTTCCCCGGCACCGCGAGCGAGGCCACGAGCCACTGACCCGGCCCGAGACCGGCGCGGAACGCCAGCAGCGTGTCGAGTGCCGCGACGGTGTCGAGTCGCTCGTCCGTCCGACCCTCCGGACGCTCGTCGTCGAGCCGGACGACCGCGTCGAACAGCTCGAGCGTCTCGGCACGCCAGGCGGTGTCGACCTCGTCCGGGTGCGGCACGAGGAGCCAGGTGGCGCCGTCGGTGGTGATGCTCGACGAGACGGTGGCGGTGGTCACGGTGGTCCTCTCGGGGGTGCAGCGGGGGTCAGCGCTGGGCGGCGGGGACGGTCGGCAGGTCGGTGACGGGGTGCTTGTGCTCCGCCACCCACTCGGTCCACGGCCGCTCCTGGTCGGCGCCGATGCCGATCGGGCCGATCACCAGGCCGGCGATCGCGTTGCCCTTGCCCCAGGCGCTCATGAAGCCGTTCGCGCCGGCGTGGTACCAGGGCGCCGCGGTGACGCCCGACCGGAGGCGGTTCAGCTTCTCGAAGTCACTCAAGCGGTCGCGGGTGAACTGGAAGTCGACGCCACCCAAACGCTCGCCCCAGTCCTTGAGCCCACCGCGGGTGCCGACCTCGGTCCAGAACTGCTTCTTGACGAGCTTCGCGTCGTTCGCGATGACCTTGTGGATCTTCGCGACGTTCCACCAGTTCGGGTTGTCGGAGAACTTCGCCGCGAAGTCGGCCTTCGTCCCGATGGACTCGACCTTCGTCCGTTCGAGGTTCCGCTTCGCACCGTGGAGCACCTGTGCGAGCGTGTCCCGTTCGTTCCGGAGCGCGACGATCTCGCGTCGGCCGGCGTTCCGGCCCGCCGCGGTGGTCGCTGCTGCCTTGCGCGCACGAGCGGCCGTGAGCGACGTCTTCACGGCCTCCAGGTCGGCCTTCCGCGCGGTGACCTCGGCCTTCGCCGTCCCGAGCGCCTTGTCGAACTTCGTGGTCATCGCGCCCTTGGTCGCCTTGATGCCGTTGCTGACGGCGGTCGAGGTGACCTTCGTGATCGCGGTGCCGAGTCCGAGCGTCAGCACGCCGACGACGGCCATGACGAGGTCGAAGACGTTGCCCTCGCCCATCGCGAAGGTCGCCGCCTGTGCGATCAGGGTCATCCCCGCGGAGATGGCTCCGAGGATGGCGCCGATGCCGAGGCCCGGGATCAGGAAGGCGAAGACGGCCAGGACGATCCCGATGATGGTCAGGATCTTGATGAGCATGTGGATGAACTTGTACCAGCCGGAGTCGTGCAGGCCGTCGTGCCAGCCGTCCCGCATGGTGCTCGCGGCCGTCCGACCCGCGGCGCTCAGCTGGTCGCGGGCGTCCTGCAGCTTCCGCTTCGCCGCCGCGACCGCGCCCTCGGCACCGGAGATCCGGTCGGCGCGCTTCTGGCTGTCCGCGGTGTCCTCGGGCGTCGGCTCCTTCCCGCCCGCCTTCGCATCGGCGACGGGGTCGGCGAGTCCCTGGGCCGAACCGAGGTCACCCTTCGCGGCGATCGCG
Organism: Curtobacterium sp. NPDC087080; assembly: GCF_044745105.1. Classification (NCBI taxonomy): domain Bacteria; kingdom Bacillati; phylum Actinomycetota; class Actinomycetes; order Micrococcales; family Microbacteriaceae; genus Curtobacterium; species Curtobacterium sp. NPDC087080. The sequence continues at coordinate 30,912 of NZ_JBIUZP010000007.1, forward strand.
TCCTGCAGCGCCTGCCACGAGGTCCCCATGACGGTGCCCGCCGAGCGGTCGCTCTCGTCGCCGACCGCGGCGGCGAAGCCGGTCAGGGCCTCGCCCGCCGACCGGTAGCGTCCGGTCATCTGCTTCAGGGAGCCGGCGACGTCCTTCGCCCGCTTGCGGACGGCATCGACGGCCTCACCCTTGCCGACGGACTCGTCGCCGCTGCCGACCTTCTCGAGCGTCGCGGCGGTGGTCTCCATCGACTCCGCCATGTCCCGGTAGTACGCCGCGAGCTCGAGCACCTTCGCCGGCTGCGTCGTGATCGGGTCGCCCGGCTCGTCGAGCGCGGCCCAGTCGCCTGCGCGGCCGGCCATCAGGCGGACTCCTCGTGCGACTGCAGGCCGTCGGTCAGCTGCTGCTGCAGGTCGCGCCACGTCTCGACCGAGTTCTGCAGGTTCTTGTCGAGCTTGTCGACGTTCTTGCGGATCTTCTCGCGGTGGAGCTTCCAGTCCTTGCTGAAGTGCGAGAAGGCGTCCTGCAGGTGGGACTCACCGAAGACGCCGTGGTACTGGTCGTCGTCGGACTTCTGGTGTTCGAGCTCGTCGTTGATGGCGTGCACCTTCGCGGCGCTGTCGCTGAGCTCCTGGCTGATCACGAGATCGGACACGGGTACCTCCGAGGGGGACGGGACGGGAACGGGACGCGCCCCGGCCGACGTCGCTGACGGCAGCGTCGACCGGGGCGCGGGGAGCGCGCTACTTGATGGCGTTCGCGAGTTCCTGGTCGGTCTGCTGCAGCGCCTCGGCCGCCTTGTTCAGGTACATCGACATGCCCTCGAGACCCTCGATGGTCTTCGTCGCACCGTCGTTGAACTCCTGGTACGAGCTACCGAACGCGACCGACGACTGGTCCGTCACGTAGCCGCCGGAGATCAGCGAGTCCACCAGGGCCTTCAGCTCCCGCAGCTTCGAGGTGATGTCCTGCTCACCGTTCACGAGTCGGGTCGCGGCGTCCTGCATCTCGCCGTAGGTCACGTTCAAGTTGGGCATGGCCTGCTCCTGTCGTTCGTCGCGCCCCCCGGTCGAGGGACACCGGGAACGTTATTCCAGAGCGGAACCATCTCGGGGGGTACATTTCTCGACGCGGTCCACCCGGGAGCGTGCACAGTGATGTGCACATTCCAGTACATCGCCGTCGCCCCGGGCTCGGTACCGAGCAGTATTCACATGCCACCGACGTGTCGAGACTCGCGAGTATCGGCGTGTCGCGCTGCGGGAAGCGGCCCGTTGTCCCCCGGAAGCCGGACAGGCTCCGGCGCGATCAGCCCTTGGTGAGCGCCGCGTTCGCGTCCTTCCAGCCCGGGACCCGCTCCTGGTCACCACCCCAGCCGGTCGGCTTGATGCCCTGGCCGTAGACGAACGTGTTCGCCCAGCTGGCCACGACGCGACCACCGGCGGCCCACGAGTGCCACGTCGGCGACGCGGCGATCTGCACGCCGTACTTCGACCACATCTCCTTCTGCATCTTCGTCATCTCGAACTGCCGGTCGACACTGAACAGGCGCTCCCACTGCCAGCCCTTGCCGTCCTTGCCGAAGACGTCGAGCACCTTCGCCTTGTCCTCGTTCCAGAGCGCCCGGTTCGGCCGCCACCAGTTCGGCTTCTCCTTGAAGCCGTCGAGCACGTTCTTCGTCCTCGAGGCCGTGAAGGTCTGCTTCACCGTCGCGATCTGCTCGCCGAGTTCCCGCATCTCGGTCCGTGCCGCGGAGTACTCGCTTCCCGTACGGGCGCCGAGTGCCTTCGTGATCTGCACGGAGCGCAGGTCCTGCAGGTTCCTGATCTTGTCCAGCGACGTCTTCTGGAAGCCGGCGAACCCCTTCGCGAGCCCGGCGGTCTTCAGCGTCGAGACCGCCTTCGTCAGGGCTCCACCGACGCCGACGAGCACCAGACCGACCGCCGAGGTGATCACGTCGAGCCAGGAGCCCTCGCCCATGCTCGCGAGCGCGATGTTGGCGACGAGGGTCACGGACGCCGCCACGGCCGCCATGAAGGTCAGGATCCCCACGCCGGGGATCAGGATGGCCAGCGCGGCCAGGGCGATGCCGATGTAGGTGAAGATCTTGACCAGGATCTTGAGCAGCTTCGAGAAGAACGCCTTGATCTTGTCGCCGAGGGTGTCGTGCAGGCCGTCGTCCCAGGCCGCGCGGATCGTCGACGCTGCCTGGCGGCCGGCACCGTTCAGGGTGTCGACGGCGCGTCGCAGCTTCGCGGTCGCCGCGTCCGCTCCCGCCCGTGCGTCCTCGGTCGCGCGGTGCTTCGCGTCGACCGCCCCCTGCTCGTCCGCGGTCATGGGCGGGGCGTCCTGCGCCCGACCCTGCGACGGGTCGACCATGCTCGCGGCCCGCGACCCGGCTGCCGACGCGTCCTCGGCCTCACGCAACGCTGCGGCGGACTCGTCGAGCGCGGTCTCGAGCGACGGCAGGTACCCGGTCAGGGCGTCCCGGATCGCGTCGTAGCGGCCGGACATCTTCTGCAGCGAAGCAGCGACCTCGCCGCTCTTCTTCCGGACGGCGTCGGCGGACTCGCCCTTGAACTGCGACTCGTCGCCCTCGCCGATGCGCTTCAGGACGTCCGCCTCGCTGCGGATCTCGTCGGCGATCGACCGGTAGTAGTCGACCAGCTCGTGGACCACCTGCGTGTCCGCGACGATCGGGTCCGAGGCCTCGCCGACGAGCGACCAGTTCCCTCCGCGGGCGGGCATCAGGCGGCCGTCCCGTCGGTGTGGCCCGTGTCCGTGCGTTCGGTCGTGAGCTTCTCCGCCAGGTCGTGCTCGAGCGCCGACCAGTTCTCGACGGACTTCTGCATCTTGTCGTGCAGGTCCTTCACCGCGCCCGTCATCTTGCCGCGGTGGATCTTCCAGTCGCCGGAGAAGTCGTGCATCGCCCGCTGCACGTCGTGCTGGCCGTAGACCTCGGTCAGTGCGCGGTCGTCGGACTTCTGGTGCTCCAGCTCGTCGGAGATGTGCTGGAGCTTCGTGGCCGAGTCCTCGAGGACGGCCTTGGTGATGATGAGGTCTGCCATGGGTGCTCCCGATCGCTGCCCGTGCCGGTGTGCCGGTGGAAGGTGGGACGGGCGGCCCGTCAGTGGGCCGCCCGTCGTCCGGAGCGGTCTGTGGTCGACCGCCCGGTGCCCCGCGCTACTTGATGGCGTTCGCGAGTTCCTGGTCGGTCTGCTGCAGCGCCTCGGCCGCCTTGTTCAGGTACATCGACATGCCCTCGAGACCCTCGATGGTCTTCGTCGCACCGTCGTTGAACTCCTGGTACGAGCTACCGAACGCGACCGACGACTGGTCCGTCACGTAGCCGCCGGAGATCAGCGAGTCCACCAGGGCCTTCAGCTCCCGCAGCTTCGAGGTGATGTCCTGCTCACCGTTCACGAGTCGGGTCGCGGCGTCCTGCATCTCGCCGTAGGTGACGTTCAAGTTGGGCATGTCGTGCTCCTGGTCTCGATGTCGTTCGCCTCCGGTACCGGAAGCCGAGACGACGGTACCGGCGCGGATGCCCCCGAACGGGGGTGTTCGAGGGCTGTTCACCTGGAGTTCCGCAGCACGAGCGGGCGATGAACGCCGCGTGCACGGCCGACCGTCCGACGGACGTGACCCGCGCGCACGACGAAGGGCGGGCCTCCCGGAGGAGACCCGCCCTTCGACGGTGGTGACGCTGCTTACTTGGCGGCGACGACCTGCAGGGAGATCACCGCGGTGATGTCCTCGCGCAGACGCACGGTGGCCTCGTGGTCACCGACGGTCTTGATGGTCGCGGGGACCTCGACCTTGCGCTTGTCCAGCGAACCGACGCCCTGCGCCTGGACGGCGTCGGCGACGTCGCCCGGACGGACGGAGCCGAAGAGACGACCGTCCTTGCCGGCCTTGACGGTCAGCTTGATGGTCGCGTTCTCGAGCTTCATCTTGAGGTCCTGGGCCTCTTCGATGGTGGCGAGCTCGCGAGCGGCACGGGCCGCACGGATCGACTCGACCTGCTTCTCGCCGCCCTTGGACCACGCGACAGCGAAGCCCTGGGGGATGAGGTAGTTGCGGGCGTAGCCGTTCTTGACGTCGACGACGTCACCGGCGGAACCGAGGCCGGAGACCTCGTGGGTGAGGATGAGCTTCGACATGGGAAGTCCTCCGATCAGCGGCCGGAGCCGGCGTAGGGGAGGAGCGCCATCTCACGGGCGTTCTTCACGGCACGGGCGATGAGGCGCTGCTCCTGGACGGAGACGCCGGTGATGCGACGGGCGCGGATCTTGCCACGCTCCGAGATGAACTTGCGAAGGGTCGCGACGTCCTTGTAGTCGATGACGCCGACCTTGATCGACTTCGCGGGAGCGGCGTTCTTGCCGCCCTTGCCGCGAGGCTTCCGGCGGTCGCCGGTGCTCTTTCCAGCCATTGTTTGTCCTTAGAGAAGAAGAAGTTGTGTGTCCGTCAGACCGCTGAGGATCAGAACGGGGTCTCGTCGTCGTACGAACCGCCGGGCTGGCTCCACACGTCGTTCGACTGTGCGTTGCCGCCCTGCTGGCCGCCCTGGGGCGACCACGGTGCGTCCGACTGACCGCCGCCGTTGCTGTTGCCGTTCCAGCCGCCGCCGTTCCCGCCCTGGCCACCACCGGAAGCGTTGCCGCCCCCGACCTGGCCACGACCGCCGCCGGAGCCACCCGCAGCACGGGTGACCTGTGCGGTCGCGTAGCGGAGCGACGGGCCGATCTCGTCGACCTCGAGCTCGATGCTCGTGCGCTGCTGGCCCTCACGGTCCTGGTAGGAGCGCTGACGCAGACGACCCTGCGCGATCACGCGCGAGCCCTTCGTCAGCGAGCCCGCCACGTGCTCGGCGAACTCGCGCCACACGCTCGCACGGAGGAACAGCGCGTCGCCGTCCTTCCACTCGTTCGCCTGACGGTCGAACGTGCGAGGGGTGGATGCGATGGTGAAGTTCGCCACCGCGAGCCCGTTCTGCGTGTAGCGCAGCTCGGGGTCCGCGGTGAGGTTGCCCACCACCGTGATGACGGTTTCGCCGGCCATGACCTACTCGGCGCTCGCGGTCGCGTTCGCGGCCTTGCGGGCCGCGCGGGCCTCGTCGCGCTGCTTCTGCGCGGCGACCTGGGCGATCGCCTCTTCGGCGCGGAGGACCTTCGTGCGGAGCACGGCCTCGGAGAGACCGAGCTGACGGTCGAGCTCCTTGGCGGCCTCGGGGGTCGAGGTGAAGTCGACGACGGCGTAGATGCCCTCGGACTTCTTCGCGATCTCGTAGGCCAGGCGACGACGGCCCCAGACGTCCACGTTGTCGACGGTGCCACCGTCGTTGCGGATGACCGCGAGGAACTTGTCCAGGCTGGGAGCGACGGTGCGCTCGTCGATCTCGGGGTCGAGGATCGCCATCAGTTCGTACTGGTGCATGCGGAACCCACCTCCTTTGGTCTCGGCGGCTCCGGGCGGTTCCCGGAGCAGGAGGGTTGATGCATGTGTCCGGACACGCAGGAGCGCGCGGACAACCCCACTAGCCTAGCTCACGGCCTGGAGGCGCGCCACCGGCTGTGCAGAGCGGCTCCGGCCCGCCAGGCGGTCGCGTTCGATCCGGCGGTCGCGGCCTGTCAGGCGGTCGCGTCGCGCTCGGCCCACCAGGTGCGCAGGCGCTGCTCGGCCTCGTCCGCGCCGAGGGGACCCTCGTCCATCCGGACCTCGAGCAGGTGCCGGTACGCCTCGCCCACGGCACGCCCCGGCGGGATGTCGAGGATGCGCATGATGTCGTCGCCCGTCAGGTCGGGACGGATCGCGTCGAGCTCCTCCTGGTCGGCCAGCGCCGTGATGCGGTCCTCGAGGTCGTCGTAGGCGAAGCCGAGGCGGTCGGCCTTGCGGCGGTTGCGCGTCGTGACGTCCGAACGGGTGAGCTCGTGCAGGCGCTCGAGCAGCGGACCGGCGTCGCGGACGTAGCGGCGGACGGCGGAGTCGGTCCAGGCGCCCTCGGTGTAGCCGAAGAACCGCAGGTGCAGTTCGATCAGGCGGGACACCGCGGCGATGGTGTCGTTGTCGAACCGCAGCGCCCGCAGCCGCTTCTTCGCGAGCTTCGAGCCGACCAGGTCGTGGTGGTGGAAGCTCACGGCCCCGCCGGGCTCGAGCTTCCGGGTCGCCGGCTTGCCGATGTCGTGCAGCAGCGCCGCGAGCCGGAGCACGGTGTCGGGTGCCTCGCCCGGGTGGCGCTCGGCCTCGTACCCGATCGCCTGGGACAGCACCGTCAGCGAGTGCTCGTAGACGTCCTTGTGGTGGTGGTGCTCGTCGATCTCCAGCCGCATCGCGGGGAGCTCTGGCAGGAAGCGCTCGGCGAGCCCGGTGTCCACGAGCAGGCGGATGCCGGGGACCGGCTCGGACGTGTTCAGCAGCTTCACGAGCTCGTCCCGCACCCGCTCGGCGGACACGATCTCGATCGAGTCGGCGAGCTCCGTCATCGCGGACCGGACCTCGTCGGACACGGTGAAGCCGAGCTGCGCGGTGAAGCGTGCGGCACGCATCATCCGCAGGGGGTCGTCGCGGAACGAGACGGGAGCCGCCTGCGGGGTGTGCAGTCGTCCGGCGAGCAGGTCCTCGACCCCGCCGTGCACGTCGACGAGCTCGCGCTGGGGGAGTCGGAGCGCCATGGCGTTCACCGTGAAGTCGCGGCGGAGCAGGTCGTCCTCGATGGTGTCGCCGAACGCCACCTCGGGCTTGCGGGTCTCGCCGTCGTAGACGTCGCTGCGGTAGGTCGTAATCTCGACCTGCTCGCCGGCGACCCGGGCGGCGATGGTGCCGAACTGCCGGCCGACGTCCCACGTGGCGCTCGCGATCGGCTCGACGATGCGCAGGACGTCGTCGGGGCGGGCGTCGGTCGTGAAGTCGAGGTCGGTGACCGCACGGCCGAGGAACGCATCGCGCACGGGCCCGCCGACCAGGGCCAGCTCGTGTCCGGCGTCGGCGAACGCCCGAGCGAGGGTGGCGACGGGCTCGGTGGCGGCGAGTGCGTCGAGTCGTTCGACGGCCTGGGCAACGGACTGCATGACGGCCCCCATCTTCCCAGACCCTCCGCGAGTTCTGCACAGACCGAGCGCGCACGGGTTCGTCCCGTGCGCGCCCTCGTACACTCGTGCTCGGCCGGAACCGACCCTCGGGCCCTCCTGTATGCACATCCTCCGCTCCACGCTCGCCGCCGCAGCCACGGCCCTCGTCGCCATCGGCCTCGTCGTCACGCCCACCGGCCCAGAGGCCGCGCACGCCGCCGCGGCCGACAGCACCACGACCCGCACCGCGGCGCCGGCCGCTGCCGACCGGGGGAAGACCTCGGTCTCGATCGCCCCCGCGAACCGCGGGATCGTCCGGCGCGACCAGGAGCTCCAGCTCACCGTGACGGTGACGAACGACACCGACACCGAGGTCCCGGAGGGGTCGGTCGAGCTCGACATCTTCCGCTCCGAGAGCACGCGGGACGTCCTCTCCGACTGGCTCGCCGACACCAGCGCGACCGGTTACCTCGGCGCCCCTATGGACTCCGCGGACGTCCCGGCGGTCCCGGCGCACCGATCGGTGACGCAGACGGTGACGATCGCGCCCGGCAACGTCGCCCTCGGCGGGTACTCCTCGTTCGGCGCCCGACGCATCGCCGCCGAGTACACCGCGGACGGCACCTCCGCGGTCGCCCGGTCCGCGATCACCTGGTACCCGGACTTCCAGCAGACCCCGGTCGGCGTCTCGGTCGCGATGCCGATCACCCTCCCCGCCACCGCCGACGGCGTGATCAGCGCCGCCGACCTCGCCGCGGCGACCGCGGTGGACGGCACCCTCACGCAGCAGCTCGACGCCGCCGCCGACCACAACGTCGCCCTCGGGGTCGATCCGCGGATCGTCGCCTCGATCCGGCTGCTGGGCGAGAACGCCCCCTCGAGTGCGCGCACCTGGCTCGACCGACTCGAGGGGCTCCGGAACGAGACCTTCGCGCTGCCCTGGGCCGACGCCGACGTCACCGGGCTCCGACAGGCCGGGGCGGACGGCATCCCCGGCGTGATCTCCCTCGACCAGGAGGTCCGCGAGCAGAACTTCCCCGGTGCCAGCACGCCGACCCCGACCCCGACGACCCCCGACTCCGGGACGCCGACGGCCACCGCCGGTGCCGCCCCGGACGAGACACCGGACGCGGGGCCGACTTCTCCTGACGGCGCGACCGCGGACCCCCAGGACGGCGCAACACAGGACGCGACGGGCCAGGACGGGACGGCACAGGACGGCGCCGACGGCGCGACCACCACGCTGCCGACCACCGCGAGCCTGCTGGACTTCCCGTACGCGCTCGACGACGTCGCCTGGCCGGTCGAGGGCACCCTCGCTGCGGACGACCTGCCGGCGCTCGCGAAGGCGGGCACCGGGACGACGATCGTCGCGAGCGGCAACACCTCGGCCGGCCCGGACACCACCGTCGCGGCCTCCGAGCGCATCGGCGACCAGAAGGTGCTCGTCGCCGACCAGGGCATGTCGGCGCTGCTCCGCGAGGCGGCCACCGCGACCGACCAGCCCGACCACGACACCGCGATGGCCGAGCTCACCGCGACCCTCGCCACCGCAGCCCGCTCCGGCAGCGCCCAGAGCCCCGTGCTCCTGACCCTCGGCCGCGAGTGGCCGACCGACTCCACGATGCTGAGCAGCGCCCTCGACGCGCTCGAGGACACCCCCTGGGTCTCGCCCTCGGACCTGTCGACCGCGGCGCAGGCCACCGCCGGCTCCCTCACGCTCGCGCCCGCGGACGACGGGCCGGACCGCCTCGACCAGCTGCGCCGACTGGTCGAGAGCGAGCAGGACCTCACCGCCTTCGCGTCGGCCGTGGACGACCCCACGCTGGTCACCTCCCCCGCACGGCTGCGGCTCCTCGCGCTGTCGTCCAACGCCTGGCGCGACGAGTCCGACGCCCTCGCCACCGCCGTCGCCAAGCAGGTCCGGACCTGGACGCAGACCACCGACCAGGTCAGCATCCCCGACTCGAGTTCACTGACCCTGCTCGGCGACCGTTCGTCGTTGCCCGTGTCGGTGCGCAACCGGTCGGAGTACCCGATCACGGTGCTCCTGGACGTCCAGCCGTCCAGTTCGGCGCTGCAGGTGGTCCGCAACGCCATCGAGGTGAAGCTCCAGCCGCAGTCCTCTACCCGGACGACCATCCCGGTCCGCTCGGTCGCGAACGGCAAGGTCAGCCTGACCATGTCCCTGACGACGACGACCGGGGTCACCGTGTCGGAACCCACCACGGTCGAGCTGAACGTGCAGGCGCAGTGGGAGACGGTCATCACCGCCGTGGCCGCGATCGGTCTCGTCGCGATCTTCGGCTTCGGGATCTTCCGCAGCATCCGCAAGCGCATCCGCCGCCGCAACGGCGAGCTCGACGACGAGGACGACGACGACCCGAACCGTCCGCTCGCGGTCCAGCCCGATGCCCCCGGCGCCCCTGCCCGGTCGGGAGGCTCGTCCCACGTCGCACAGGCGGCACCCGCCGCCGCCGTGGTCGGCACCACTGCCGCGTCCGGTCCCGCGCGCGTCGCACCACAGCAGGCCGGTACGCGCCCTGCGGACGCGACGGTGGACGACGGCGGCGAGCCGCGCCTCCAGGCCGGCCGTCCGGACCAGGACGACACCACGCCAGATCCCGAGGAGCCGATCATCAGCACGCAGCAGCAGCCCGCCGTCGACGCGGAACCCGCTGCCGAGCGGGACCTCGGACGAGCGAGCGCGATGCTCGCGGCGGGCACGATGCTCTCGCGCGTCCTCGGCTTCGGCAAGACCTTCGTGCTGGCGTTCGCGATCGGCCAGGCGTCCTCGCCGGGTGCCGACGCATTCGCCCTCGCGAACCAGCTGCCGAACAACATCTACGCGCTCATCGCCGGCGGCCTGCTCTCGGCCGTGCTCATCCCGCAGATCGTGCGCTCGATGCAGCAGAGCAGTGACGGTGGGACGGCGTACGTCAACAAGATCGTGACGCTCGGTGCCACCGTGTTCGTCGTCATCACGATCGTCGCGACGGTCCTCGCGCCGTTCCTCGTCTTCGTCTACAGCCAGCAGGCCAGCGGTGACGGCAAGGGCTTCACGCCGGCCCAGACGGACCTCGCGGTGGCGTTCGCCTTCTGGTGCCTGCCCCAGATCCTCTTCTACGCGCTGTACTCGCTGCTCGGCGAGGTCCTGAACGCCAAGCAGGTCTTCGGTCCGTTCACGTGGGCGCCGCTCATCAACAACGTCATCGCGATCGCCGGCCTCGTCGTCTTCATCGCGATGTTCGGCGGCCAGCAGGTGAACTCCTCGGTCGACGGCTGGACCCCGCTCAAGATCGCCGTCCTCGCGGGGAGTGCCTCGCTCGGCGTGTTCGCGCAGGCAGCGTTCCTGCCGTTCTTCTGGAAGCGGGCCGGCCTGTCGTTCCGACCGGACTTCCGCTGGCGCGGGGTCGGCCTCAAGGCGACCGGCACGGCCGCCGGGTGGCTCTTCGCGATGATCCTCGTGACGCAGCTCGCCGGCATCGTGCAGTCGCGCGTCGCGTCCCTCGGGACGGGTGCCGCGGGCAACGCGGTCCTGCAGAACGCGTGGCTGCTGTTCATGCTCCCGCACTCGATCTTCGCGGTGTCGATCGCGACGGCGTACTTCACGCGGATGAGCCACGACGCCGGCCGCGGTGACCTCGACGCCGTGCGGCGCAACCTGTCGCTGTCGCTCCGGATCGTGGGGCTGTTCACGGTGTTCGCGTCGGTGGCGCTCATCGTCGTCGCCGTGCCGTTCGGACGCATGTTCGGCGGCACGTACGAGCAGGCGCTCTCCATCGGCGCGGTGCTGCTCGCCTACATGCCCGGCCTGGTGCTGTTCAGCATGCTCTTCATCATCCAGCGGGTCTTCTGGGCGATGCACGACCACCGCACGCCGTTCCTCATGCAGTGCGTGCAGTCGGTGCTGTTCGTCGTCGGCGCCCTCGCCGTCGCGACCTTCCCGCAGAGCATCGTCGGCGTCTCGATCGCGGCGTGCACGACGCTCGCCGGCACCGCGCAGACGATCATCGCGCTCGTCCTGGTCCGTCGTCGCCTGAACGGCATCGAGGGTCCCCTGGTGGCCCGCTCCCACCTGCAGTTCGTCGTCGCTGCGCTCGTCGCCGGCGTCGTCGGCGCGGTCGTGGTGTGGGCACTGGGCACGTTCTCCTCCGGTGGCTTCGCGATGTCCGACCGGACCGGTGCGCTCGTGACCATCGCCCTCGCCGGTGCGGCGATGGCGGTCGTGTACTTCGGTGTCCTGGTCGTCGCCAGGAACGGCGAGATCGCGAACGCGGTCAAGCTCCTCCGCGGCCGACTCGGACGCTGACCGGCGGCTGTCCGCCCACCGGCTGTCCGCCCACCGGCTGTCCGCTCACCGGCTGTCCGCTCACCGGTGGGCCGGAATGTCCCGCCGGTACCATGTGTTGACCCGGTCAGCACTCAACGGAAGGGCAGCGAGGCATGCGCCAGCTCATCATCATCGGTTCCGGTCCCGCCGGGTTCACCGCCGGCATCTACGCCGCGCGCGCGGAGCTCAAGCCCCTGATCGTCGCGTCCAGCGTCGAGACCGGCGGCGAGCTCACCAAGACCACCGAGGTCGAGAACTTCCCCGGCTTCCCCGAGGGGATCCAGGGTCCCGACCTCATGATCAAGATGCAGGAGCAGGCCGAGAAGTTCGGCGCCGAGGTCCTGTACGACGACGCGGTCTCGGTCGACCTGACCGGCGAGGTCAAGAAGGTCACCGTCGGCTCCGGCGAGACGTACGAGGCCCTCGCGGTCATCTACGCGACCGGTTCGGCGTACCGCCACCTCGGCCTCGCCGACGAGGAGCGCCTGTCCGGCCACGGCGTGAGCTGGTGCGCGACCTGCGACGGCTTCTTCTTCCGACAGAAGAACATCGCGGTCGTCGGCGGCGGCGACTCCGCGATGGAAGAGGCGACGTTCCTCACCCGCTTCGCCGACAAGGTGACGGTCATCCACCGCAAGGACTCCCTGCGCGCATCGAAGATCATGCAGGACCGCGCGATGAACGACCCGAAGATCGAGTTCGCGTGGAACAAGGAGGTCACCGGGATCACGGGTGACTCCGCGGTCGAGGGCGTCACGCTCCGCGACACGGTCACCGGTGAGGAATCCTCGCTCCAGCTCGACGGACTGTTCATCGCCATCGGCAACGACCCGCGCACGCACCTGATCCACGGCCAGATCGACCTCGCACCGGAGGGCACCATCGCGGTCCAGGGTCGCTCGTCGCGGACCAACCTGCCGGGTGTCTTCGCCGCCGGTGACGTCATCGACCCGACCTACCGCCAGGCGATCACGGCAGCCGGTTCGGGCACGGTCGCTGCGCTCGACGCGGAGAAGTACCTCGCCGACCTCGACGACGCGCTCGTCGACCAGGCCGAGGGCGTCACCCCCGAGGGCCCGGCGATCATCGACGTCGAGGCCGCACGGGCCTGACCCGGACCGGAATACCGCAGCGGCCCAGCCGTTGCACCAACTGAACTTCTCGAAGGAGCACACATGTCCAACGCAAAGGCCGTCACCGACGCCACCTTCTCGGACGAGGTCCTCAAGTCCGACAAGACCATCCTCGTCGACTTCTGGGCCGAGTGGTGCGGTCCGTGCCGCGCCGTCTCCCCGATCCTCGACCAGATCGCCGCGGAGCACGCCGACAAGATCGAGATCGTCAAGCTCAACGTCGACGACAACCCGCAGTCGGCCATGAACTACCAGATCACGTCCATTCCGGCGATGAAGGTGTTCAAGGGCGGCGAGGTCGTCAAGACGGTCATCGGCGCGAAGCCGAAGCCCGCACTCGAGGCCGACCTCGCCGAGTTCCTGGCGTAGTCACCGCGAAGCACACGACGGCCCTGCTCTCCCCGGAGAGCGGGGCCGTCGTCGTTCCGGGGGAGCGACGGGGCAGCGACAGGGGAGCGCCGGGGGAGTGCCAGCTGGGCGTGGGCGGGCCACAGCTTCAGGATCTGCCCCCGTCTCCCACCGCGGATGCGGGGAGCGATGTCGTAGTGTGGCGGGAATGTCCCACTGAACGGAGCACACGATGACGAACGGCAACAGCCTCGACCCCTGGTACGACTCCTACGCCCAGCGGACCGCCGGGCTGAGCGCTTCCGAGGTCCGAGCCCTGTTCGCCGTCGCATCACGACCCGAGGTGGTCTCGCTCGCCGGCGGCATGCCGTACGTCTCCGCGCTGCCGCGGGAACTCGTCACCGGGTCGATCGACCGCGTGATGACCGAGGACGCCGCCATGGCCCTGCAGTACGGCGGCGGACAGGGCCTGCGGTCCCTCCGCGAGCACATCGTCGACGTGATGAGCCTTGAGGGCATCCGCGCCAGTGCCGAGGACGTCGTCGTCACCACCGGCTCGCAGCACGCGCTCGACCTCGTCACGCGGCTGTTCATCGACCCGGGTGACGTCGTCCTCGCCGAGTCGCCCTCGTACGTCGGCGCCATCGGCGTCTTCCGCTCGTACCAGGCGGAGACCGTCCACGTGACGACCGACGAGCACGGGCTCGTCCCGGAGGCGCTGCGCGAGGCGATCGCAAACCTGCGGACGCAGGGCAAGCGGATCAAGTTCCTCTACACGATCCCGAACTTCCACAACCCGGCGGGCGTCACGATGAGCCGTGAGCGCCGCATCGAGGTCCTCGACATCTGCCGCTCGAACGGCATCCTCGTGCTCGAGGACAACCCCTACGGGCTGCTCTGGTTCGACGAGCCCGCGCCGCAGGCGATCCGCTCGATCGACGACGAGGGCGTCGTCTACCTCGGCTCCTTCTCCAAGACCCTGGCCCCCGGCTTCCGCGTCGGATGGGCCCTCGCGCCGCACGCCATCCGCGAGAAGCTCGTGCTCGCCAACGAGTCGGCCGTCCTGGCACCGAACTCGTTCGGTCAGTACGTCGTGAACGCCTACCTGGACGCCGCAGACTGGAAGGGGCAGGTCGACACCTTCCGGGGGCTCTACGCGGAGCGCAGGGACGCGATGATGGCCGCTCTGGGGGAGTTCCTGCCCGACCTGACGTGGACGAAGCCGAACGGCGGGTTCTTCGTCTGGCTCACACTGCCGGAGTCGCTCGACTCGAAGGGCATGCTGCCGCGGGCCGTGAAGGAGCTCGTCGCGTACACGCCGGGCACCGCCTTCTACGCCGACGGTCGCGGGGGTGGGAACATCCGCTTGTCGTTCTGCTACCCCACACCGGACCAGATCCGCGTCGGCGTCAAGCGCTTGGCGACCGTCATCAACGACGAGCTGGAGCTGATCGAGACCTTCGGTCACGCAACCCGCCCGAGTGCGGTCAGCGAGTCGCGGTCCACGGTCATCGCCCCGCCGCCCAACGTCTCCTGACCAGCCCTTTCACCGCCAGTTCCCCTCGGAGGACCCTCGCATGGCCGAGCTCACCCGTCGTCACGTCGTCGTCGTCGCGGGAGGGATCTCGCACGAGCGCGACGTCTCCCTCCGCTCGGGTCGACGCGTCGCCGATTCCCTGACTGGGTACGGCTGGCAGGTCGATCTCCGCGATGCCGACGCCGGGCTGCTGCCCGCCCTGCGTGCGTCGCGCCCCGACGTCGTGTGGCCGGCCCTGCACGGCGCCTCGGGTGAGGACGGGGCCCTGCGGGGCATCCTGGAGGCGCTCGACATCCCGTTCGTCGGCTCACGTTCGACGTCCGCTCGGCTCGCGTGGGACAAGCCCACCTCGTCCGCGCTGGTCGCGCGCGCAGGCGTGCGGACCCCGCGCTCGGTCACGCTGTCGCACGACGTCCTCCGGGAGCTCGGGGCGGTCGGCGTCCTCGACGCCATCGCGGCGGAACACCCCGTGCCCCTCGCAGTGAAGCCCGCCCGTGGCGGCAGCGCGCAGGGCGTCACGTTGGTCGAGGACCCGCACGACCTGCCCCGCGCGATGGTCTCCGCGTACACCTACTGCGACGACGTCGTCGTCGAACAGCTCATCCGCGGGACCGAAGTTGCCGTCGGGATCATCGACACGGGCGACGGTCCGGTCGCCCTGTCGGCGGTCGAGATCGTGCCGAAGAGCGGTACCTACGGTTTCGAGGCCCGCTACAACGCGGGGGAGACGACGTTCTTCACGCCGGCACGTCTCTCGGATGACTTCGGGCGAGCAGCGGCCGATGCTGCGGTCGCGGCACACACGGCCCTCGGCCTGCGACACGTCTCCCGTGTCGACCTCATCGTCGACGGCGCCGGCACCCCCTGGTTCCTCGAAGCCAACGTGCTCCCGGGCCTCACGGAGACATCGCTGGTACCGCAGGCCCTCAGCGCTTCGGGCTTCGACCTCGGTTGGACGTACGCAGAACTCGCCGAGCAGGCCATCCGCGACCACCACGCCTGATCGTGACGCAGAAGGGCAGTGTTCCACGTGGAACACTGCCCTTCTGCGTTGCTGCCGTCGGAGCCATGGCGGTCGTCGCGCTCGCGTTCGGTGAGGCAGTGCACGCCCGTTCTGCTCGTCACGCCCGTGGTGAGCTCGGATTGGCTCGCGCCGCCGGCGCGTTGGACGGTGCTCCGCGAACACCCGACAGGAGCAGCGTCATCGTCCTGGGCTTCGGGAATCGGGGGACCGGGCCGAACGTCGTGAACAAGTGGCGCGCAAGGATCGCACACAGGACCGCACTGCGGCTCGCAGCGGCCGGAGCAGCCGTCACCATGATCTGCTGTGGTGGACCCGTCCGCGGCGCCCGTCCTGAAGCAGACCTCCTGGCGGAAGCCCTTCGCGCCGACGGCTGGCGGGGTCCGATCCTCCTTGACCGGACAAGCACTTCGACCTGGGAGAACATCGCCAACGCCCGTGTTCTCCTCGGTGCTCCGAGCTCGATCGCGATCTGCTCGAACGGGCTGCACGCTGCGAAGGCTCGCGAGTACCTCCGTCGCCAAGACGCCGCGTTGGCCGAGCGGCTTGTCCCTGCTGATGACTACCGCTTCGGGGAGATGATCCTCATCAAACCGATCTTCGCCGTGGTCGGCCTCTGGAAGCTCCGACAGGCTCGGCACGTTTCACGTGGAACACTTACGATACACGTGGGTGGTCAGCGCGCGGTCTCGCGCCCCGGTCCCTGACGTCCGGCGATGCCCGGGCAGCCGTCGTACCGCCATCCCGACGTCCATCTCTCCCAGAGTTGCGAACGGGCGCCTCGCTTGGTGCGCCTCGACGCGGCCTGCGGCGACGCTCAACGGGGTGGAGCACAGCACAGGACTGCTCGGCCGGGACCTCGCCGCCGGGGTCTGGCGACGGTGGCTGCACACAACAGGATTTGGACCCCTGCGCTCACCGAGTCACCGCCCATGCGCTCATGCCCGCGCGCTTCGGTCTCCGAACGGGCGACAGCAGCGCGCGCAGCATCGGCGCTCAGCAACCGTTGCATGTTGGTCGGCTCATTCGCGGCGCCACTGCTCGACGGGCACGCGCAGAAAGACAACTGGCGCGGATTGTCCGTCGTGTTCCTCCGGGAGGGACAATGTCAGAACCAGCGCCGGACCTCGTCGCGACTGGGTGAGGACGGAGATCAGCGGCCCGCCCGGAAGGGCGACCGGCATAGATGGGTGACCTCTCCACTCTGCTGGACCTCGAGGCCAACGACGACCCCGGCCAACTTCGCGCGGCCAGCAAAGGTGGCCATCCCCACCATGTTCCACGTGGAACAACGACAATTACCGTGCACCCATGCAACACGAACGGTCCAGCCGTCGTACCTCGGGCGCCCTGAGCCTCTCTGTGCGGCGCGCAAGCTCGAAACAGGTCCAGATGTGCCCCGGGCGCCCTCGGTCGCTCAGCGAGACGCACAGGGCCAGCAGTGCGGCCGCCCGGCGCGATGGGTCAGCCGCGAGCGCTCGACTCGTGCGGCAGCGCCGTCTCGAGCGGACCCCTGGGCTCAGTCAGCGACGTCGCTGATCCCCAGCTCGGAGAGGATCCGGTTCAGGTCGTCGCCGTTGGCGAAGTCGATCGTCACCGAGCTCTTCCGCGCACCGACGGCGATCTTCACTCGGGTGTTCAACCGGTCACCGATGCGCTCGGCGAGGTCGTTGAAGTGCGCCTGACGCTTCGAGGGCTCCGTCTTCGGCTTCACCGGGGTCTTCGCCGCAAGCTGTTGAGCGATGGCCTCGGCGGCGCGAACCGACAGGTCCTCGTTGACGATCTTCTCGGCGAGGTACTCCATCGCCTCAGCATCGGGTGCCGCGAGGATGGCGCGCGCGTGACCGGCGGAGAGCACACCTGCCGCCACACGGCGCTGGACGGGGGAGGGGAGCCGGAGCAGACGGATCGTGTTGGTGATCTGTGGCCGGGAACGACCGATGCGCTGCGCGAGCTGCTCCTGCGTGATCCCGAAGTCCGCGAGGAGCTGCTGGTACGCCGAGGCCTCCTCGAGCGGGTTCAGCTGGGCGCGGTGCAGGTTCTCGAGCAACGCGTCCCGCAACATCGCGTCGTCAGGGGTGTCCTTGACGATGGCGGGGATGGTCGCGAGCCCGAGCTCCTTCGTCGCACGCAGGCGGCGCTCACCCATGATGAGCTCGTACTGCGGCTCGGTCCCTGTGGCGCCGGCGATCGGACGGACGACGATCGGCTGGAGAACGCCGATCTCACGGATCGAGTGGACGAGCTCCTGGAGCTCCTCCTCGCGGAACTCCTTGCGCGGCTGCTGCGCGTTCGGCACGACGTCGAGCGGGTTGAGGTTCGCCAGGCGCGCACCGGGCACTGCGACGAGGTCTTCAGCGGTCGTGCCTGCCGACGGCGCGGACGCCGGCGATCCGCCGGTCGGGAAGAAGACGTCGACCGGGCGGTCCTGCTGGTCCGAGGCCGTGGGGATCAGGGCACCGATGCCTCGTCCGAGTCCGGTTCGCTTGGGTGCCATCAGTCCTGCGCTCCTCGTGCTGCGATCTCGGCTGCCGCTTCCAGGTAGGAGAGCGACCCGGACGAGTTGACGTCGTACGACACGACGCTCTGTCCGTAACTCGGTGCTTCGCTGACCCGCACCGACCGGGGGATCACGGCCTTGAGCACCTGGTCACCGAAGTGTTCGCGGACGTCGGCCGCAACCTGGTTCGACAGGTTCGTGCGTCCGTCGAACATCGTCAGCAGGATCGTCGAGACCCGGAGGTTCGGGTTGAGGTGCCGCTCGATCAGCTCGATGTTCCGCAGCAGCTGGCTCAGCCCCTCGAGCGCGTAGTACTCGGTCTGGATTGGGATCAGCACCTCCTGCGCAGCGACGAAGGCGTTGATCGTCAGGAGTCCGAGCGAGGGCGGGCAGTCGATGAAGACGTAGTGGTAGGGCTCGTCGAGCGACGACAGGTACTGGTCGAGTGCCGTCCGGAGCCGCTGCTCGCGAGCGACCAGGGACACGAGCTCGATCTCCGCACCAGCGAGGTGAATGGTGGCCGGCACGCACCAGAGCGTCTCGGACTCGGGGGAGCGCTGCACCGCGTCTGCGATCGGCGCTTCGTCGACGATGACGTCGTAGACGCTCGTGACCTCGGCCTGGTGTTCCACGCCGAGCGCCGTCGACGCATTGCCCTGCGGGTCGAGGTCGATCACCAGCACCCGAGCACCGCCGTGGGCCAGTGCTGCGGCGAGGTTCACCGTGGTGGTCGTCTTCCCGACGCCACCCTTCTGGTTCGACACCGTGAAGACGCGGGTCTTCCGGGGGAGCGGGAACTGTTGCGTGGCGATCGCCCGGCGGCGCCGGTTGAGATCCGCGATCTCACGAGCCAGGGGCGTCGACGCGTCGTAGTCGGTCGATGAACTCAACGAAGACCTCTTCCCCGGGTCAGTGTTCCACGTGGAACGTCGGGCGTTCGATGTCCGGCGGAGCCGGACCCAGCCGCGGCGTCAGTCAACTGTAGCCCGGAAGACTCGCGTGGTCTCCTCGACCACACCGTCCCCGAGCTCGAGCACCTCGACGTCGGTCAGCCGCTTGCGCAGGATGACCTTCCGAGCCTTCTCGATCTCCTCGTCGACCCGCGCGCCCTTCATCAGGATGAGCTGTCCACCCGAGCGCACGAGCGGCACCGTGAGGGGGATCAGCTTCGACAGCGCGCTCACCGCACGTGCAGTGACCTGGTCGACCACGACCGCATCCGCGACGTCCTCGGCCCGCCCACGCAGGACGGTGACGTTCTCGAGACCGAGTCGCTCGGACTCGGCGTTCAGCCAGTCGCAGCGGCGCTCCATCGGCTCGATGAGCGTGAATGAGACGTCCGGGCGGGCGATGGCCAGCACCAGCCCGGGCAGCCCGGCGCCGGAACCGACGTCCGCGACGCGACCGTCAGCCTCCAGGAGGGGACCCAGCAGTGCGGAGTTGAGGATGTGTCGAGTCCAGAGTCGGGGAAGTTCGAGCGGACCGATCAGGCCCAGCTCCTCACCGCGACGAGCGAGCTCCGCGGTGAAGGACCGTGCGAGCTCGATGCGGTCGCCGAACAGCAGCGCAGCCGCCGCCGGCTCCTGCTCCAGGACCGGCGTGGCCTCGTCCGTCATCGCGTGACGACCGTGTGGCGGTCTCGTCCCTCGCCCTCGGACTCCGAGTGGAAGCCCTTCTCGGCGACCAGGTCGTGCACGAGCTTGCGCTCGTACGACGACATCGGGGGCAGTGCCGCGGTCGACGAACCCGCCTCGATGCGCTCGACAGCCGTGTCGACGAGGCGCTGGAGCTCGGTGGCACGAGCATCGCGCGAGCCGCCGATGTCCAGGATGAGCCGGCTGAACTCGCCCGTCTCCGCCTGCACGGCGATGCGGGTGAGCTCCTGCAGGGCCGACACGGTGTCCGGCTTCGAGAGCACGCGCAGCGCGCCGTTCTCGTCCGTCACGGAGAGGTAGACCCGACCCGCACGCTCCTCGATCTCGATGTCACCGTCGAGGTCGCAGATGTCGAGGAGCTCCTCGATGTAGTCCGCTGCGATGTCCGCTTCGTCGCGGGTGTCGTCCGACTCCACGGGGGCGTCGACGGTGGGGGCGGTGTCCTGCTCGGTCACTTACTTCTTCCCGTTCTTCTTGGAGCGGTTCTTGCCGACGGGCTGCTGACGCTGCGTCGTCACCCGGACGGGCTCGACCTCGACCGCGGACGAGCCGGCACCGGCCTCGGCGAGCACCGGGGTGCCACGGCGCTGGGCCTTCTTGGCGAGACGGGCCTCGCGGGCGAGCGCTGCCTCGGAACCCGGGGTCGGCATGCTGCGGATCACGAAGTACTGCTGCGCCATCGTCCAGATGTTCGAGGCGAGCCAGTAGAACATGACGCCGAGGGGGAAGCTCAGACCGGAGATCACGAAGACCAGCGGGAGGATGTACAGCATCATCTTCTGCTGGCGGTACATCGGCGACGCCTTGGTCTCCGGCGACATGTTCTTCGCCACGAGCTGCAGCTGGGTGACGAACTGCGACGCGGTCATCACGACGATCATGAAACCGGCGATGACCCGGACCTCCCACCCGGAGGCGTTGGTGAAGGTCTCGTGCAGGGGAGCGCCGAACAGGGCGGCGTTGCCGAAGTCCTGCGCCAGGGTGTTCGTGAGCAGGCCGATGCCCGTCTTGTTGATCTGCGCCTCGTGCAGCACCGAGTACAGCGAGAAGAAGATCGGCATCTGGATGAGCAGCGGCAGGCAGGAGCTCAGCGGGTTCGTCCCGGTCTCCTTGTACAGCGCCATGGTCTCGCGGCTCATGGCCTCACGCGAGAACTGGTCCTTCTTGCCCTTGTACTTGTCCTGGATCTTCTTCAGCTGCGGCGCCACCTCGAGCATGCGTCGCTGCGACTTGATCTGCCGGACGAAGATCGGGATGAGCGCGGCCCGGACCACGAAGGTCAGGAAGATGATCGACAGCACCCAGGTGATGCCGGCCGACGGGTCCATGCCGATCGACTCGAAGATCCAGTGGAAGGCCACGAGGATCGCCGAGACCACCCACTTCAGTGGCCAGAGGATCGTTCCGATGAAGTCCATGAGGACGGTCACGCCTTTCGAGTGCGCTGGGGGAGCAGGACCGGACGACGGTCATCGCCGGACGGCTGGGGGTGCAGCTGGGACGGGGGGAGCACGAACCCGAACCGGGTCAGGCGGTAGGGACGATCACGCTCGCGCACGTCGTCGATCCCGCCTGCGGCCCACGGGTTGCACCGCGCGATCCGCCAGGCCCCCATCGCCGACCCGCGCACGACGCCGTACTGCTGGATGGCCTCGAGCGCGTACCGTGAGCACGACGGGTGGTAGCGGCAGACGTTCCCGTACAGGGGAGAGATGACCGCGCGGTAGGCGCGCAGCACGACGACGCACACGTTGCGCGGGAGCAACGCGACGACCCAGGCCAGTCGGTTCAACGCCAGCCGGGTCCACTGGATGCGGTTCATGCTGCCTTCTCCACCCCGCGCGCGAAGGAGCGCGAGACGTCTTCGAGCAGGGTAGGCCATCCGGCCTGCGCCGCGGCTGGCAAGGCCCTGATGACCACGTCATGGCCGGTCGGCACCTCGGTCAGCAGCTCGTGGGCGATCGCCTTGAACCGTCGTCGGACCGTGTTGCGGGTGACGGCGTTGCCGACCGTCTTCGCGACGATGAACCCGAACCGCGTCCGACCGTCCGGACCGGGTTCGGCCCCGACGGGTCGACGGACCACGGATACGACGACGTGCGCCGTGGCGCTCCTGCGACCACGACGCACGACGGACCGGTAGTCGTCACCACGGACGATGCGGTTGGCGCGGGCCAACACGATCGCTACCGGGTTCCGATTCGGGACCGGATCAGGCGCTGCCCCGAGGGGCGGAGCCCGATCAGGCGCTGAGCTCGGTGCGGCCCTTGCTGCGGCGCGCGGCGAGGATGGCGCGGCCGGCACGGGTGCGCATGCGGGCGCGGAAGCCGTGCTTCTTGGCGCGACGACGGTTGTTCGGCTGGAAGGTGCGCTTGCTCATGATGATCTCCACTCGGCTGCGCTCGAGGACGGGCTCAGCGCGAGCCGACACGTATGTCTGGACAGCCGCTCGACGGAACCGAACGACACGACGGGCGCGACCGAATGGCCGCAGTCAACTGGTTAACGGTACGTGACGGCGGCGGTGAGGTCAAACGGCGCCGCGACCCGGACGAGCACGGGGCACACGCACGATCATCATCCACATTGGGGAAAACGTGCGTTCGGTACGACTCGGCCGGACCCTTTACAGTGGGGTGATCGATCGGCCCGTTCCGCGGAGCGACGGGGGAGTCACCTCGACGTCCGCACTCGGGTCGCCGTGGACAGGACTGTGGACAACCCTGTGGATCACCGCCACGGAGCGACAGCGGTCCGGCCCCGTGGATCTGCCGCGCCGGACACGCTCGTGGAGCACCTCCGACCGAGCGGGCCCGAGCCACGCCGCCACCCGCGACGACCGGACGGGCTCGACGCGACGGGGACGACACGGGAGCGGCGGACCACCGCCGACGTCCGACACCAGCACACCGACACCAGACCAGGAGACCAGCGCGAATGACGATGCCGGCCGACCCCGTCGAGGACCTCTGGTCCTCCGTCCTGGGCCTCCTCTCCGAGGACGACCGCATCACCCCGCAGCTGCACGGCTTCCTCAACCTCGTCGAGCCGAAGGGCGTGCTCGCCGGCACGCTCTACCTCGAGGTCCCGAACGACCTGACGCGCGGCATGCTCGAGCAGCGGATCCGGGTCCCCATCACCGAGGCCGTCTCGCGGGTCGGTGACGACTCGGTCGCGAACTTCGCCATCACGGTGAACCCGGACATGGCGTCCGAGCCGCGCGTCGACCCCGTCGTCGCGAGCCACGTCCCCGAGTACGCCGAGCCCGTGCAGGCGCCGGTGGAGCAGAGCGCGGCGCCGCGGCAGTACATCGAGGCGCCGTTCGTCCCGAGCCAGATCGACTCCCCGGGCACCGGCGGACGCCCCGAGTCACGCCTCAACCCGAAGTACAACTTCGACAACTTCGTCATCGGCTCGTCGAACCGCTTCGCCCACGCCGCCGCGGTCGCGGTCGCCGAGGCGCCGGCCAAGGCCTACAACCCGCTCTTCATCTACGGCGACTCCGGCCTCGGCAAGACGCACCTGCTGCACGCGATCGGCCACTACGCCGAGAGCCTGTACCCGGGCATCCGCGTCCGGTACGTGTCGAGCGAGGAGTTCACGAACGACTTCATCAACTCGATCGCGAACAACCGCTCGAACCAGTTCCAGCAGCGCTACCGCGACATCGACATCCTGCTGATCGACGACATCCAGTTCCTGCAGGGGAAGGACTCCACGCAGGAGGCCTTCTTCCACACGTTCAACACGCTGCACGACCACAACAAGCAGGTCGTCATCACGTCGGACGTCGCGCCGAAGCACCTGACCGGCTTCGAGGACCGGATGCGCTCGCGGTTCGAGTGGGGTCTGATCACCGACGTGCAGGCACCGGACCTCGAGACGCGCATCGCGATCCTGCGCAAGAAGGCGCAGTCCGACCACCTGCAGGTGCCCGACGACATCCTCGAGTTCATGGCCTCGAAGGTGTCGAGCAACATCCGGGAGCTCGAGGGCACGCTCATCCGCGTGACGGCGTTCGCGAGCCTGAACCGGACGGCCGTCGACATGGCCCTGGTGCAGACCGTCCTGAAGGACCTGATCACCCTCGACGACGACAACGTGATCGCGCCGACGGACATCATCAACCACACCGCGGAGTACTTCAAGCTCTCGGTCGACGACCTCTACGGATCGTCCCGGTCCCAGGCGATCGCCACCGCCCGACAGATCGCGATGTACCTGTGCCGTGAGATGACGAGCCTGTCGCTGCCGAAGATCGGGCAGCTGTTCGGCAACCGGGACCACACCACCGTCATGTACGCGAACAAGAA
Source organism: Curtobacterium sp. NPDC087080 (assembly GCF_044745105.1). Taxonomy (NCBI): domain Bacteria; kingdom Bacillati; phylum Actinomycetota; class Actinomycetes; order Micrococcales; family Microbacteriaceae; genus Curtobacterium; species Curtobacterium sp. NPDC087080. The sequence goes on from NZ_JBIUZP010000007.1 coordinate 54,813, forward strand.
GATCACCGAGCTGATGAAGGAGCGTCGGTCGATCTACAACCAGGTCACCGAGCTGACGAGCCGCATCAAGCAGGACCGCCGCTACCGCTGACGCGAGCGGGACCACCGCCACCGAGGCAGCACCCACGCGCATCAAGCAGGACCGCCGCTACCGCTGACGCGGGCGCGAGCAGCCGACGCGGACGCGACCGGCTGACGGACGGGAGGCACGGTGCGACACGGCACCGTGCCTCCCGTCCGTCGTTCCGTCGTCGGCCAGGAGGCCCGCACCACCACCCGCGGATCGGCCCGCCTCGGCGCGCATCCACCATCTGAGACGGTTCCATGGGCCGAGTTTCCCCCAGTGTGGAAAGCCTGTGGATAACTGTGGAGGACACGCGGTCCGGTTGTTCACAGTTCTGACCCGACCTGTGGAGACTGGGGATGGAAGCGGATAGATGAGATTTGTTCATCCAGACGCTGCCAACACGCGACTCACAACTCACACGTGTGTAGTTCCCTGTGGAGAAGCGGGATGCACAGAGTTATCCACACTGTGCACAGGCGTTAACACCATTGATCCTGGTTAACGATGAAGTTCCGCGGGCCAACCTTGTGGACGGCGGGATGACAAGAAATCCGGGCCCTGCTCCGCTGTGCCACAATGGGGCGGCCGGACAGTCCAACCGATCGACAGGGGTCCCAGCTGTGAAGTTCGAGGTCAACCGGGACGTCTTCTCCGAAGCCGTCTCCTTCGCGGTGAAGCTCCTCCCACAGCGCACGACCCTCCCGATCCTGTCCGGAGTCCTCATCCACGCCGAGGGCGATCGGCTCACGCTGTCGTCCTTCGACTACGAGGTCTCGGCCCAGACGTCGATCACGGCGCAGATCGACGAACCGGGCACCGTGCTCGTCTCCGGCCGACTGCTGAACGACATCTCGAGCCGACTTCCGAACGCCCCGGTGACCTTCACCACCGAGGACACGAAGATCTCGGTCACCTGCGGATCGGCGCACTTCACGCTGCTGTCCATGCCGGTCGAGGAGTACCCGACGCTGCCGGAGATCGGCGAGCAGACCGGGGTCGTCCCCGGTGACGCCTTCTCCGAGGCCGTGTCCCAGGTCGCCGTCGCCGCCAGTCGCGACGACGTCACCCCGGTCATCACGGGTGTCCAGCTCGAGGTCGGCGACAACGACCTGTCGCTCATCGCCACCGACCGCTACCGCGTCGCGGTCCGCACGATCGCGTGGGACTCCGGACGCGTCGGCTCCGCCCCGCTGCACGCGCTCGTCCCCGCCCGCACCCTGCAGGAGGTCGGCCGCACGTTCGGGTCGGCGTCCACGGTGTCGGTCTCGATCAGCGGGTCGTCCGACCGTGAGCTCATCGCCTTCCACGCCGACGACAAGACCGTGACCTCGCTGCTCATCAAGGGCAACTACCCCCCGGTCCGCCGGCTCTTCCCCGAGACGGTGAACGACCACGCGGTGATCAACACCGCCGAACTCGTCGAGGCCGTCCGACGGGTGTCCCTCGTCCTGGAGCGCGAAGCGGCGCTCCGGTTCTCCTTCTCGGTCGACGGGCTCACGCTCGAGGCGATCGGATCCGAACAAGCGCAGGCGTCAGAGTCGATCAGTGCGTTGCTGACCGGGGAGGAAACGGTGGTCTCGCTGAAGCCCGCCTTCCTCCTGGACGGGTTGAACGCGGTGCACTCCGAGTTCGTCCGCATCTCCTTCACCAAGACGGAGAACCCCAACAAGCCGGGCCCGGTGCTCATCACCGGCCAGACCTCGCAAGAGGCCCCGGCGACGGACGGATACCGGTACCTGCTGCAGCCCAATCTCCTGCTGCGATAGCGCAACAGCCGTACCACTGCGCTGACGCGCCACTGGCCACCAGCGCGACGACGAACAGAAGAGGAAATCATGCACATCGGTCTTGTCGGCCTCGGTCGCATGGGCAACAACATGCGTGCCCGTCTCCGCAACGCAGGCATCGAGGTCACCGGGTACGACGCGAACCCCGCCGTCTCCGACGTCGCCGACCTCGGCGCCCTCGCCGCCGCACTGCCCGAGGGCAAGAAGCTCGTGTGGGTCATGGTCCCGCACGGCAAGATCACCGACGACGTGATCACCGACCTCGCCGGCGTCCTGTCCGAGGGTGACCTCGTCATCGACGGCGGCAACTCGAAGTGGCTGGACGACACGATCCACGCCGAGCAGCTCGGCGCGAAGGGCATCCGCTACATGGACGCCGGTGTGTCCGGTGGTGTCTGGGGCAAGGACAACGGCTACGGCCTGATGGTCGGCGGCGCCCCCGAGGACGTCGAGTTCGCGATGCCGGTCTTCGACGCGCTCCGCCCCGAGGGCCCCCGCGAGGAGGGCTTCTCGCACGCCGGCCCCGTCGGCGCCGGTCACTACGCCAAGATGGTCCACAACGGCATCGAGTACGCGATCATGCAGGCGTACGGCGAGGGCTACGAGCTCCTCGAGGCCAAGGACATCATCAAGGACGTCCCCGCGGTCTTCGCCGGGTGGCAGCGCGGCACGGTCGTGCGCTCCTGGCTGCTCGACCTGATGGTGCTCGCACTGAACGAGGACCCGAAGCTCGACGCGATCGAGGGCTACGTCGAGGACTCCGGCGAGGGCCGTTGGACCGTGGAGGAGGCCATCGAGCACGCCGTGCCGATGCCGACCATCTCCGCGTCGATCTTCGCGCGCTTCGTCTCGCGTCAGGGCAGCGCGTCCCCGACGATGAAGGCCGTCGCGGCGCTCCGCAACCAGTTCGGCGGCCACGCCGTCAAGAAGGCGTAGTTCAGGTAACCACCTGAGCTCGTCTCGGCCCGCGTGCACGTCGACCACCTGCAACTCACCGACTTCCGGAACTACCGGGAGGCGGACGTCGACCTCGCACGCGGGCCGAACCTGTTCGTCGGACGGAACGGGCAGGGCAAGACCAACCTGGTCGAGGCCATCGGCTACCTGTCCACCCTCGGCTCCCACCGGGTCCCGACCGATGCGGCCCTCGTCCGCCAGGGCTGCGACGCAGCGATCGTGCGCGCTCGACTGGCCCACGAGGACCGCAGCATCCTGGCCGAGGTGCAGATCAACCGCACCGGGTCGAACCGAGCGCAGGTCAACCGCGCTGCGATCAAGCCCCGCGAGCTGCCGCGCTACTGCACGAGCGTCCTCTTCGCCCCCGAGGACCTGGCGCTCGTCCGCGGGGAGCCCTCCGGCCGGCGGCGGATGCTCGACGAGCTCCTCGGCCAGATCGCCCCGCGGATGCAGGGGGTCCTCGCCGACTACGACCGGACGCTCCGGCAGCGCAACACGCTCCTGAAGACGGCGCGGTCGAGCGGTGCCCGGTCCGGGTCGCTCGCGACGCTCGACGTCTGGGACGACCGGCTCGTCGCGTTCGGTGCCGAGATCATCGCGGCCCGTGACCACCTGACACGACGGCTCGCGCCGTTCGTCACCGAGGCCTACGCCACGGTCGCCGGCGAACGGCACGAGGCGACGATCTCGGGTGTGCTCAGCGTGCGGGGCGGGGACCCCGAGGACGCAGCGGCCACCGACCCGGTGCTCGGGACGCCGGACGAGCCGGTGTCGGTCGCCGCCGCGGCCGATGCCTTCCGGGGCGCGCTCGAGCGGCGGCGGAAGGACGAGCTCGACCGCGGCCTGACCCTCGTCGGACCCCATCGCGACGACGTTCTCTTCCAGCTGAACGGGTTACCTGCCCGCGGCTACGCCAGTCACGGCGAGTCCTGGTCGTTCGCACTCGCGATCAAGCTCGCCGGCGCCGCGGTGCTCCGCGCGGAGTCGACGCTCGGCGATCCGATCATCATCCTCGACGACGTGTTCGCCGAGCTCGACGAGTCACGGCGTGAACGGCTTGCGGGCGCGGTCGCCGACTACGAGCAGGTGCTCATCACCGCCGCGGTGTTCGGGGACGTGCCTGACCAGCTCGCCGCCCACACCGTCCGGATCGAGGCGGGCACGATCGTGACGGACGAGGCGCACGCCTGATGCCGAAGCCCTGGAAGCCCTCCGAGCCGGCGCGGGTCTACCGCCACCTGCGCGCCGTCCTCGGTGACCCGTCCCTCCGCACCGTCGACGCCCGACGCCGCCGTTCCCGCGAACTCGACGCCGACACCGTCCCGTACGGCAAGGGGCGTGAACCCCGCGGGCTCGGGGACGTCGTCGGTGCCCTGGCTCAGGAGCTCGGCTGGTCGGAACCGCTCGCCCGCTCGGAGCTCTTCGTGGACTGGCCCGCGGTGGTGGGCGACGAGCTCGCCAAGCACTCCCGCCCGATGACCATCGACGACGGCACGCTCGTCATCCGCTGCGACTCGACGGCATGGGCGACCCAGCTCCGCCTGATGCGTGCGACCGTGACCACGACGATCGCCGAGCGCCACCCCGGAGCGGGCGTGCAGTCGATCCGGGTTTCCGGGCCGGACGCCCCCACCTGGAAACGCGGTCCCAGGACGGTCCAGGGGCGTGGTCCCCGCGACACCTACGGTTGACCCGACGAAATCGTCCTCGGGGATGAAGAACACCCGTCCAGCGGGCGGATGAGCCCCGTGGAGAGAAGCTCCTGCGGTAGACTGGCGAGTGCAGTGTGCGGGCGTTCCGCGCGCAGGCAGGAGCAATCCCGACATGGCATCAGAATCTGACGACGACCGGACGATCCCGCAGGACGAGACCGAGCAGGCTCCACCGACGGAACCATCGTACGGCGCAGACCAGATTCAGGTGCTGGAGGGGCTCGAAGCGGTCCGCAAGCGCCCGGGCATGTACATCGGTTCGACCGGTCCCCGGGGTCTCCACCACCTGGTGCAGGAGATCGTGGACAACTCCGTCGACGAGGCGCTGGCCGGCTACTGCGACACGATCGACGTGACGATCCGCGAGGACGGTGGCGTCCGCGTGGTCGACAACGGCCGCGGCATCCCGGTCGACACCCACGCGGCCGAGGGCGTCTCGACGCTCCAGGTCGTCCTCACCGTCCTGCACGCCGGTGGCAAGTTCGGCGGCGGCGGGTACGCGGTCTCCGGTGGTCTGCACGGCGTCGGTTCCTCCGTCGTGAACGCCCTGAGCTCCGAGCTCGACGTCGAGGTTCGCCGCCAGGGGCACGTCTGGCGCCAGAGCTACACCGACGGCGTCCCGGTCGCCCCCGTCTCGAAGGACGAGGAGACGGACGAGACCGGCACCACGATCACGTTCTGGCCGAACGCCGACATCTTCGAGACCGTCGAGTTCGACTACGAGACGCTGCGCACGCGCTTCCAGCAGATGGCCTTCCTCAACAAGGGTCTCCGCATCAACCTCACCGACGAGCGCACCCCGGACGAGGGCGAGGAGTCGCGGAAGGACTCCTTCCGCTACGAGCGCGGGCTGCCCGACTACGTCGAGTACCTCAACGCGCAGAAGAAGGCGGACCTGGTCCACCCCGACGTCATCGCGATCGAGGCCGAGGACACCGAGCGCAAGATCGCGCTCGAGATCGCCATGCAGTGGAACACCTCGTACCAGGAGAGCGTCCACACCTTCGCGAACACGATCAACACGCACGAGGGCGGCACCCACGAAGAGGGCTTCCGCGCTGCCCTGACGAGCCTGGTCAACCGGTACGCCCGCGAGACCAAGATCATCAAGGAGAAGGACGACAACCTCACGGGTGACGACATCCGCGAAGGGCTGACCGCCGTCATCTCCGTGAAGCTCGGCGAGCCGCAGTTCGAGGGGCAGACGAAGACCAAGCTCGGCAACACCGAGGCCAAGTCGTTCGTGCAGCGCGTCGTCGGCACCGAGCTCACCCACTGGTTCGAGAGCAACCCGGCCCAGGCGCGCGACGTCGTGCGGAAGGCGATCCAGGCGTCGCAGGCGCGGCTCGCCGCCCGCAAGGCGCGCGAGACCACGCGTCGCAAGGGCCTGCTCGAGTCGGGCGGCATGCCCGGCAAGCTCAAGGACTGCCAGTCGAAGGACCCGACGCTGTCGGAGATCTTCATGGTCGAGGGTGACTCCGCCGGCGGTTCCGCCGTGCAGGGCCGCAACCCGATGACGCAGGCGATCCTGCCGCTGCGCGGCAAGATCCTGAACGTCGAGAAGGCCCGCCTCGACCGCGCCCTGGCCAACCAGGAGATCCAGTCGATGATCACGGCGTTCGGCGCCGGCATCGGCGAGGACTTCGACCCGGACAAGGCCCGGTACCACAAGATCGTGCTGATGGCCGATGCCGACGTGGACGGCCAGCACATCACGACGCTGCTGCTCACGCTGCTCTTCCGCTACATGCGTCCCCTCATCGAGCGCGGCTACGTGTACCTCGCGCAGCCGCCGCTGTACCGCCTGAAGTGGTCGAACGCCGCGCACGAGTACGTGTTCAGCGACCGGGAGCGCGACGCCCTCATGCAGGCGGGCATCGCCGCCGGCAAGCGCATCCCGAAGGACAACGGGATCCAGCGCTACAAGGGTCTCGGCGAGATGGACTACAAGGAGCTCTGGGACACCACGATGAACCCGGACACCCGCACGCTCCTGCAGGTCACGCTCGAGGACGCCGCCGCGGTCGACAGCGTCTTCGCGACGCTGATGGGCGAGGACGTCGAGTCGCGTCGCCAGTTCATCCAGCAGAACGCCAAGGACGTCCGCTTCCTCGACATCTAGTACCGGCCTGGAGGCACGGTGCCAGCCGCGTCGACCAGTCCCGACCCCCTGTGGTCGCGCCCGGCGCGACCGACGGAACCAGTGCCTCCCGGCCGATCACCGGAGGGCCACCAGAAAGGTGACCAAGCCACATGGCTGACGACAACGAGAACGGCGCCGACGAGCAGCCCGAGATCGTGCACGGCGAGGTAGGCGACATCGTGGTCTCCGGCGACCGCATCTCGCAGGTCGACCTGCAGCTCGAGATGCAGCGGTCGTACCTCGACTACGCGATGTCCGTCATCGTCGGACGTGCGCTGCCGGAGGTCCGTGACGGCCTGAAGCCGGTGCACCGCCGCGTGATCTACGCGATGTTCGACGGTGGCTACCGACCGGACCGGGCGTTCTCGAAGTGCTCCCGCGTCGTCGGCGACGTCATGGGCCAGTTCCACCCGCACGGTGACAGCGCGATCTACGACGCGCTCGTCCGCCTCGTGCAGCCGTGGTCGCTCCGCTACCCGCTCGCGCTCGGTCAGGGCAACTTCGGGTCGCCCGGCAACGACGGTGCGGCCGCCCCGCGGTACACCGAGACCAAGATGGCGCCGCTCGCCATGGAGATGGTCCGGGACATCGACGAGGACACCGTCGACTTCCAGGACAACTACGACGGTCGCACGCAGGAGCCGTCGATCCTGCCCGCGCGCTTCCCGAACCTGCTCGTCAACGGGTCGGTCGGCATCGCGGTCGGCATGGCGACGAACATCCCGCCGCACAACCTGCGCGAGGTCGCCGAGGGCGCCCAGTGGGCGCTCGCGCACCCGGACGCGACGCGCGAGGAACTGCTCGGCGCGCTCATGCAGCGGATCAAGGGCCCGGACTTCCCGACCGGCGCCCAGATCCTCGGCACCAAGGGCATCCAGGACGCCTACCGGACCGGTCGCGGCTCGATCACGATGCGTGCCGTCGTGAACGTCGAGGAGATCCAGGGCCGCACGTGCCTGGTCGTCACCGAGCTGCCGTACCAGGTGAACCCGGACAACCTCGCGATCAAGATCGCCGAGGGCGTCAAGGACGGCAAGCTCGCCGGCATCGCCGACATCCGCGACGAGACCTCCGGCCGCACCGGGCAGCGCCTGGTCATCGTGCTCAAGCGCGACGCGGTGGCGAAGGTCGTGCTGAACAACCTGTACAAGCACACGCAGCTGCAGGAGAACTTCGGCGCGAACATGCTCGCGATCGTCGACGGAGTGCCGCGCACGCTGTCGCTCGACGGGTTCATCTCCGCGTGGGTCGACCACCAGATCGACGTCATCGTGCGTCGCACGCAGTACCGGCTGCGCGAGGCCGAGAAGCGCGCGCACATCCTGCGCGGCTACCTCGCCGCGCTCGACGCCCTCGACGAGGTCATCGCGCTCATCCGTCGCTCGCCCGACGTGGAAGAGGCGCGGACCGGTCTGATGGACCTGCTGTCCGTCGACGAGATCCAGGCACGCGCGATCCTCGAGCTGCAGCTCCGGCGCCTGGCCGCCCTCGAGCGCCAGAAGATCCACGACGAGGCCGAGGAACTCGAGCGGAAGATCGCCGACTTCCAGGACATCCTGGCGTCGGAGACCCGGCAGCGCACGATCATCGGTGACGAGCTCGCCGAGATCGTCGACCGCTTCGGGGACGACCGTCGCAGCGAGATCATGCTCGGGTACGACGGCGACATGTCGATCGAGGACCTCATCCCCGAAGAGGAGATGGTCGTCACCATCACCCGCGGCGGGTACGTCAAGCGCACACGGAGCGACAACTACCGGTCGCAGCACCGTGGTGGTCGCGGCGTCAAGGGCGCGCAGCTCCGGGCGGACGACATCGTCGAGCACTTCTTCGTCACCACGACCCACCACTGGCTGCTGTTCCTCACGGACCAGGGCCGCGTGTACCGCGCCAAGGCGTACGAGCTGCAGGAGGCGAGCCGCGACGCCAAGGGCCAGCACGTCGCCAACCTGCTCGCGATGCAGCCGGACGAGCAGATCCAGCAGGTGCTCGACATCCGCGACTACGAGGCCGCGCAGTACCTCGTGCTCGCGACCGAGCAGGGTCTCGTGAAGAAGACCGCGCTCACCGAGTACGACACGAACCGCACCGGCGGCATCATCGCGATCAACCTGCGCGAGGGCGACAAGCTCGTCCAGGCGCTGCTCGTCGACGAGACCGACGACCTGCTCCTCGTGTCGAAGCACGGCATGTCGCTCCGCTTCACCGCGACGAACGACACCCTGCGTCCGATGGGTCGGTCGACCTCCGGCGTGAAGGGCATGTCCTTCCGCGGCGACGACTCGCTGCTCGCCGCGCGGGTCGTGTCGGACGACGGGTACGTCTGGGTGATGACCGAGGGCGGCTACGCCAAGCGGACCTCGGTCGACCAGTACCGGGTGCAGGGCCGTGGTGGTCTCGGCATCAAGGTGGCCAAGCTGGCCACCGACCGAGGCGACCTGGTGGGCGCACTCATCGTGGGCGAGGACGACGAGGTGCTCGTCGTGCTGCAGTCGGGCAAGGTGGTAAGGTCTGCCGTGTCCGAGGTGCCCGCCAAGGGTCGCGACACGATGGGTGTGGTCTTCGCGAGGTTCGCGGAGAACGACCGGATCATCGCGGTGGCCCGGAACAGCGAGCGGAACCTGGACGACCAGGACGACGCCGAGCCTGAGATCGAGCCTGCGGGCCCGGTGGAGACGGTGAGCCCTGACGAAGCGGCGCCCGAACCCGCCGACCCCGCCGACACCGAGCCTGTCGAGGACGAGGCCGGAGAGGACCAGTCGAACAATGAGTAGTGTCGCCGAGAAGCTCCAGAAGAAGGCGAAACGTCCCACCGGTACCCGGCAGGTCCGCCTGCGTCTGGTGTACCTCGACTTCTGGTCGATGGTGAAGCTGAGCTTCCTCATCGCCCTCGCCGGGTCGATCGTGATCGTCGTGGCCACGGCGCTGGTGTGGGTCATCCTGAACCAGACCGGTGTCTTCACCCAGATCGACGCCCTGCTCAAGGACGTCACCGGGCAGAACAGCTACTCGATCATGGACCAGTTCTCCCTCGGGCAGGTCCTCGGGTTCTCCGTCGTGGTGGGCATCCTCAACGTCGTCGTCGGCACCGTGCTCGGCGCGATCGTGAGTGTCCTCTACAACCTCAGTGTGCGGATCACGGGCGGCCTGCTCGTGGGCTTCACGAACAACTGACACACCCGGGCCGGATGGCAGCTCGCCCTCGATTTCGTTCTGCGAGATCGGTACGGTAGGCTTTCATCTGGTCTGAGGGGCTATAGCTCAGGCGGTTAGAGCGCTTCGCTGATAACGAAGAGGTCCAAGGTTCAAGTCCTTGTAGCCCCACCACTTCCCTCCGGGGGCCGGTACGCTGGTCCTCACGGGGCCTTAGCTCAGTTGGTAGAGCGCCTGCTTTGCAAGCAGGATGTCGGGAGTTCGATTCTCCCAGGCTCCACTCCAGAAGCCCTTGCTCGCGACTTCGTCGCTTCGCAGGGGCTTCGTTCTGTGCTGGCCGGCGCAGCCGGCGCGCCGCTCCGCGATGGTCGCCCGGTCCCGTCGCCTCCGGTCCGGCTGCGGACCCGGTTGCGGGGCTTGTCGCCCGGCGAGTGCTGCCGCTCTGCGGCGGTCGCCCGCGAGCGCTGCTGAAGGACCTCGTCGGTCGTCGTCGGGTGAGCGGTGCGGCCGCGGTGGGCGTTCGCGGTGCAGTGCGGTCGCACGACGTGCCGTCTGTGGGTGTTCCGGCGCGGCATGTCGTCGCACCTGAGCGAGCGGCCGCGGAAGGTCGCGTGACCGCGCCCCGCGGCGACCGACGGGATGGGTGCCTCCCGCGCGACGACGCTGCTGCTGGCCGCGAACGGGCAGGTCGTGCCGTGTGCGTGCCACCGAGCGGGTTGTCCTGGTCGAGTGACCGAGGCGAGCGTGACAGAACGTGCCCGCTCGGTGATCGGCAGGCATCGGAGCACGACGGGCGGGCTGGGCCGGGGACGACGAAGGGCCCCCGCGCAGTGCCGGGGCCCTTCGTACGAACCGGGGAGGTCAGGCGGCGGGCTTCTCCGCCGAGTCGGCGTCGTCGGCGACCCAGAGGTCGTCGTCGGCGCGGAGCGTCTGGTACGCGGCGTACGCGGCACCGGCGACGGCGACCACACCGACCACGATGAGGGCGACGCCACCGAAGCCCAGACCCTTCTTCTGCTGGCCAGGCGTGTACTTGGCCGCAGCCTTCTTCGCCTTCTTGCCCTTCTTCTGGGCGTCCTTCACGATCTTCTTGACGCGCGGGTCCTTCGCGAGGTCCTTGACGCTCATGACCGAACCGGCGGTCGCGACGAGGCCGGGGACGACCTCGGTCTGGAAGCGGTGGGACGCGCTCTGGGCGGCCGAGGTCGCTGCGTGCACACCCGTCGCGACGGCGGGACGGATCCCGTTGTCGATCGCGTTCTGCACGCGCGGGGCGATGTCCTTGCGGGCTGCATCGGCAGCGTGCGAGCGGGCCTCGGCGAGGATCGCGTTCGCGTGCTCGAGGACCTTGCGCTGCTCGCCGAGGAGCGAGGCCGTCTTGCCCTTGAGCTTCTTGATCTGCTTCCGACGCTTGCGCGGGATCTCGATCGTCGTCATCTGGTACCTCCATCGGATCGGCGTGACCCCATCCTGCCACCGAGCACCCTGACAGGTCACGGATCGTCGGCTGTGTGATCCGTCCCACCGTCAGGAGTACATGCGAGAATCGGAACATGTCTCTGCACACCGCTGTCGCAACGATCCACACGAACAAGGGCGACATCCGCGTCAACCTGTTCGGCAACCACGCCCCGAAGACCGTCAAGAACTTCGTCGACCTCGCGACCGGCAAGCAGGAGTGGACGCACCCCGGTACGGGCAAGGTCTCGACCGACAAGCTCTACGACGGCGTCGTCTTCCACCGCATCATCAAGGACTTCATGATCCAGGGCGGCGATCCGCTCGGCCAGGGCATCGGTGGTCCGGGCTACCGCTTCGACGACGAGATCCACCCGGAGCTCACCTTCCAGGAGCCGTACATCTTCGCGATGGCGAACGCCGGCATCCAGGGCGGGCGCGGCACCAACGGCTCGCAGTTCTTCATCACGACGGTGGCCACCCCGTGGCTCCAGGGCAAGCACACCATCTTCGGCCAGGTCGCCGACGACGAGTCGCGCGCCGTCGTCGACGCGATCGAGGGCGTCCCCACGGACGGCCGTGACAAGCCGCTCGACGACGTCGTCATCGAGAGCATCGACGTCGAGGACGTCTGAACCCGGTGACCGACCAGGCCCCGGGGCGGGACAACTACTGTTACCGGCACCCGGACCGGCAGAGCTTCATCCTGTGCCAGCGGTGTGGGCGGACCATCTGCACCGAGTGTCAGACGCCGGCGGCCGTCGGCGTGCACTGCCCGGAGTGCGTCCGTGAGCAGCGTGCGCAGTTCCAGGCGAACCGTCGTGCCTCGGGGGCGCCGGGCGGTCTGACCGTTGCTCGGCGTCGCTTCGCGATGATGGACCAGAAGGCGACCACCGTGATCATCGCGGTGTCGGTCGTGGTCTGGCTGCTGAACCTGCTGTCGGGCGGCGTCGTCAACCAGTGGCTGAGCTACTGGACCCCGCTGGTCGGGACGCAGCCGTGGCGACTCGTGACGGGGCTCTTCGTCCACTCGTCGATCTTCCACATCGGGTTCAACATGCTCGCGGTGTTCATCTTCGGGCGGATCCTCGAGAACCTGCTCGGGACGTGGCGCTTCGTGGCGCTGTACTTCCTGGCCGGCCTCGGCGGTGACCTCGCGGTCTCCCTGCTGACGCCCGGGACCCCCGTGGTCGGTGCCTCGGGTGCGATCTTCGGTCTGTTCGCGGCGTTCTTCGTGATCCAGCGGAGCCTCGGCTACAACGCCGTCCAGCTGCTCGTCATAATGGGGCTCAACCTCGTGGTCGGGTTCCTGCCCGGGACGAACATCTCGTGGCAGGCGCACGTCGGCGGCATCGTCCTCGGCTTCGTCACCGGGTTCGTCTTCTCCAAGACCCGGAACGTCCGCCAGCGGGGCCTGCAGATCGGTCTGCTCATCGCCGAGGCCGTGCTGCTCGTGGCCGGCATCGGAGCCGCGTACCTCAGCATCGGCGGCTACGCGATCGGCTGAGCACCGCGGAGCACCGTCAGAACGCCCCGTCCCACCGCAGTGTGGGGCGGGGCGTTCTGCATCTCCGCGTACCGCTCTCCACAGCTGCCCGCTGAGTTATCCACAACTGGGGACAACTCGGTGAGTTACACGGGTGTGATTATCCCCACTGTGGAGGAGGCTGTGGACAACTCGGGGAAGCAGGTGTGGATGACCGTGTGGAAAGTGTGGACAACTGTGGAGAATCGGCCCTCGAGTGTGGATGAACGGCTGCGGTCGCTGTTGCGCTTGTGGAGAGCGGGCTGCGGCGAAAGGGCCGGACGAACGACGACGCCCGCCGCACCAGGAGGTGCGACGGGCGTCGGAGGTGCAGAGCGGCGAGTCAGCGCCAGCGCGTGGTCATGAGGAAGCCGATGAACATGATCCCGAAGCCGATCAGGATGTTCCAGGAGCCGAGCGACGGCACCGGCAGGGTCGTGTTCGAGATGTAGAAGACGATCACCCAGGCGAGCCCGACGAGCATGAAGCCGAACATGACCGGCTTGAACCACACGGGATTGGGCTGGTCGCCCGCCGTGTCGACCGAGTCGGCTCGGGTCCTCCGGGCGGGCTTGGTGCGGTCCTTGTCCTTGGCCATGGCCGGTATCCTACCGTGACCATGTCTGTGGGAAGACCCTCAGCAGCCCGCGCACATCCCCCCCGAGTACGGTGATCCGACCATGACCAAGATCCTCGTCGTCGACAACTACGACAGCTTCGTCTACACCCTCAACGGGTACCTGCAGCAGCTCGGCGCGGACACCGACGTCGTTCGGAACGACGCGTTTCCCGAAACCGAGATCGCCGAGCGGATCGCCGACTACGACGGCGTGCTGCTCTCGCCCGGTCCGGGCACGCCAGCGGACGCCGGCGTCTCGATCCCCACCGTCCGGGCGGCGATCGACGCCGAGACCCCGCTGCTCGGTGTGTGCCTGGGCCACCAGGCCATCGCCGAGGCGCTCGGCGCGACGGTGACCCACGCCGAGGAACTCATGCACGGCAAGACCTCGCAGGTCGACCACGACGACAGCGTGCTCTTCACGGGCGTCCCGCACCCGTTCACGGCCACGCGGTACCACTCCCTCGCCATCGTGGACGGCACGGTGCCGGACGAGCTGACCGTCACGGCGCGGACCGGCGGCGGCGTGATCATGGGTGTCGAGCACCGCGACCACCCCGTGTACGGCGTGCAGTTCCACCCCGAGTCGGTCCTGACCGAGGGTGGGTACCGGATGGTCGGCAACTGGCTCGAGACCACCGGTCTGGTCGGCGCCGCCGAGCGGGCCGCGGCCCTGAACCCCCTGATCGCCGAGCACCGGTCCTGACGGCGCCGGTCGAGCGCGTGCAGATGCACGCCGGAGGGTGCCGGCGCTGACCGGGCCGTCCGCCACCTCGGCCGTGCGTCGTCCGACGCCACCGGTCCACCGGACGCTCCCCGTCTCCTGACGCAGCGCGTCTTCCGACGCTGACCGTCTTCCGACGCTGCCCGCCTCGCGACGTGACCGCCTTCGCGACGTGACCGCCTCGCGACGTGACGGACGGGGCGGTGGGTGCGGCGTGCCTCCAGGCGGGCGGACGTGTGCCCGCGCCAGCCGACGCGACGGACCGGGCTACTGCCCGCCGTCCCCGCCTCCGACGCTCCCGCCAGCGGCACCACCCTGGGCCGGGGCCGCCGGAGCGGACGGGGCCTGCGACTGCCGCTGCGCCGAGGCAGCGCAGTAGGTCAGCGTGATCGTGCTGCCCTGTGCGACGTCACCCTTCGGCGCACTCTGCTGCACCACGATGCTGCCGGTGCACGTGTACGTCGGTGACGCGACGACGTTGAGCCCGAGGTTCGCCAGCGCCTCGTTGGCGGCGCTGATGGGCTGCTGCGTGACGTCCGGCAGCTGCACCTTGCCGTTCGACACGGTCAGGTTGACGACCGAACCCTTCGTCAGCTGCGTGGTGCTCGCCGGGTCACTGCTGATGACGGTGCCCTCGGGGACGTCGCTCGAGTAGTCGCTGTTGATCGCGCCGATCGCGAAGCCGGCGGCCTTCAGGGCCTGTTCCGCAGCGTCCTGCGTCTGGTTCGCGACGTCCGGGACGGCCACCTGCTCCGGGCCGAGGGACACCACGACCCTGATGCTCTGCTTGCGGGCGACGTTGGTGCCGGACCCCGGTTCGGTCCGGATGACCGTGTCCTTCGCGACGTCGTCGGAGTTCTCGCCGACCTCGACCGCGCTGAGGTCGCGCTTCTCGAGCTCGGTGCGCGCGGAGTCCCACGTGGCACCGACGACGTTCGGCACGGACACCGAGGACGACACCGGAGCCTTGCCCGGCTGCAGGTTGGCGACGAAGAACACCACGCCCGCGATCACGGCGGCGGTCAGGATGATGCCGAGCCATATCCACGCGACCGGCGGTCGGTTCTGCGTGCGCTGGGGGCGGTGGTCGGCGGCGTCGTCGTCGAGCTCTCGGAACGCGACCGCGGGGTTCGAGGTGGTGCGAGGGTTGACCCCGAAGAGCATCGTGGACGCGTCGTGCGCGGCGTTCTGCTGCAGCGTGCGCGTGGAGACCGGGACCTTGCCGGCAGCCGCCTGCTGCAGGTCGGTCCGGAACTCCGCAGCGTTCTGGAACCGGCGCGTGCGGTCCTTCACCAGGGCGTGCAGCGTGACGGCGTCGAGCGCCGGGGACACCTCGGGTGCGAGCGTGGACGGGGCGACCGGCTGCTCGCTCACGTGCTGGTAGGCCACCGCCACCGGCGAATCGCCGACGAACGGCGGTCGGCCGGTCAGCAGCTCGAAGAGCAGGACGCCGGTGGAGTACAGGTCGGTCCGCGCGTCGACGGTCTCGCCGCGGGCCTGCTCCGGGGAGAAGTACGACGCCGTGCCGAGGATCGACGTGGTCTGCGCCACCGTGGCGGACGTGTCGGTGATGGCGCGGGCGATGCCGAAGTCCATGACCTTGACCTGACCGCCGTGCGTCACCATGACGTTCGCGGGCTTGATGTCACGGTGCACGACGCCGGCGCGGTGCGAGTACTCGAGGGCGGTCAGGATGCCCTCGGTGATGCGGACCGCCTCTGCCGGGTCGAGCGGGCCGTCGTCGAGGACGTCGGACACCGCGCGGCCGTCGACGTGCTCCATGACGATGTAGGGCACCTGGACCTGGTTGCCCGAGGGCTCGGTGACGGTCTCCTCGCCCGCGTCGTACACACGCACGATGGTCGGGTGCGCCATGCGGGCTGCCGCCTGCGCTTCTTGCCGGAAGCGGATCCGGAACGTCGGGTCGGACGCGAGGCTCGGCTTGAGGAGCTTCACGGCCACCTTGCGACCGAGTCGCGTGTCGGTCCCCACGTGCACCGTCGCCATGCCCCCGCGACCGATGACGTCACCGATCTCGTAGCGGTTGGCGAGGAGCGTGATCCCCGCGGTCACACCTTCTGGCACGTACTCCTCCGAATGTCCGTCCGGGCAAGTGTACGGCAGCGCTTCCTGCCCGAACGCTGACGACGGGGGCTCCCGACGAACCGTTACACAACGGTGTCGACAGCCCCCGTTCGGGTGACGATCGGTCAGGGTTTGGCGGCTCCGGTCGACGGCGCGGTCGGGGTGCCCGTCGGCGTGGGGGTCGTCTGCTCCCAGGTCGCGGTCGCCGGGTCCGAGGACTCGGAGGCGGCGAGCGAGCCGCAGGTGACCGTGTACGTGAACGACACCGGGGCGCCCGCTGCGTCGGCCTGGATGGTGACGGCCGTCGAGCTGGTGTCACCGGAGGTCGCGCCGGAGGCGTCCTTCCCGCCCGACACCGTCCACGAGTACTTCGAGACGGTGTACCCGTCGGGGCAGGTCGCGGCCGACCAGCTGAAGGTGACCTGGCCGGACTCCGACACCGTCCCCGCGGTCGGGGTGTTCGGCTTGTTGGCCGTCGGCGGGGTCGTGTACTGGGTGATGGTGACGAGGGTGCCCTCGACCACACTGCCGGTCGGGGTGATGTCCGCGACCGTCTCGGCCTGCTCCGCCGTCGGTGCTGGACTGCCGTCCTGCACCGTGACCTCGAACCCGCGCTGCTGGAGCTCGTTCCGGACCTCGTCGGCGTTGCGACCGAGGTAGTCGCTCTTGTTCAGGAAGACCCGGGTCGTCGTGGGGGTCGGCGTCGGCGTCGGTCGGGTGGGTGCCGGCGACGAGGACGTCGGAGCGGGCTCCGGCTCGTCCGACCCGCTGAGCGCGAACGCCGCGATGACACCGCCGATCACGAGCACCGCGAGGACGCCCACGAGCCACCAGATCCAGGTGCGCTTCTTCCGCGGCTCCTCGTCCTCCGGGGCCGCGGGCGACCGCGGCGTACCGGGAGGGCCGGCGACCGCTCCCGCCTGCGTCCCGATGAGCGCGGTCGCAGCGTCGTCACCGGGGCCCTGCGGCGGGTTGAACGCGACGGTCCCGCCACCACCGACCGCCGGGACGGCGACGGTCGCAGCAGCGACGTCCCCACGGCGCAGCGCCTGGGCTGCACGGGCGAGGTTCGCGGCGGTCGCCGGGCGGTCCGCCGGCTTCTTCGCGATGCAGGACAGCACGAGGGCCGACACCGGCTCGGGCACGTCGCCGGGCAGCGCGGGCGGCTGCTCGTTGATGTGCGCCATCGCGATGGCGACCTGGGACTCACCGGTGAAGGGGCGACGTCCGGCCAGGCACTCGTACGCGACGATGCCGAGCGAGTAGATGTCGGTCGACGGCGACGCCGGGTGGCCGCTCGCCTGCTCCGGCGACAGGTACTGGACGGTGCCCATGACCTGTCCGGTCGCGGTGAGCGGGACCTGGTCGGCGATGCGCGCGATGCCGAAGTCCGTGATCTTCACACGGCCGTCGGGCGTGATGAGCAGGTTGCCCGGCTTGATGTCGCGGTGCACCAGACCGACCGCGTGCGCGGCCTGCAGGGCGTTGGCGGTCTGGGCGACGATGTCGAGCACCTTGTCGACCGGCAGCGTGTGCTCCCGCTCGATCATGGTGGACAGGGCCTCGCCGGGGACGAGCTCCATCACGAGGTAGGCGCTGCCGTCCTCCTCGCCGTAGTCGAAGACGTTGGCGATGCCCTCGTGGTTGACGAGTGCCGCGTGCCGGGCCTCGGCGCGGAAGCGCTCGAGGAAGCCCGGGTCACCGAGGTACTCGTCCTTCAGGATCTTGAGTGCGACGGTCCGGCCGATGACGAGGTCGGTCGCCTGCCACACCTCGCCCATGCCGCCGATCGCGACACGGGAGGAGAGCTGGTACCGCCCACCGAAAGTGAGTCCGCTGGTGGGTCTCATTTGTTCAGCACCGCCTCCATGACCTTCTTCGCGACCGGAGCCGCGACCGTGTTGCCGACGCCGGACTGCCCGAGTCCGCCACCGTTCCCGACGACGACCGCCACGGCCACCTCCGGGTCCTTCGCCGGGGCGAACCCCGTGAACCACAGCGTGTACGGGTCGCCCGTACCGCCTTCCGCCGTGCCCGTCTTGCCCGCGACGTCGACTCCGTCGATCTTGGCATTGGTGCCGGTCCCGCCGCTGACGACGCTCTGCATCGCCTCGGTCAGGTCGGCGGCCTCGGAGCCGGACAGCGGGTCGCTGTACTGCTTCGGCGAGAACGACTCGACGGTCTTCAGGTCGCTCGTGGTGATCGAGTCCACGAGCGAGGGCTGCATGACCTTGCCGCCGTTCGCGATGCCGGCAGACACCATCGCCATCTGCAGCGGCGAGACGCGCACGCTGGCCTGCCCGAAGGCGCTCAGCATGAGCTGCGCGGTCGAGTCGACGTCGGGGTACTGGCTGGCGGTGGCACGCATCGGCACCTCGATCGCGTCGCCGAACCCGTACTCGTCCGCGACGGACTTGATCGTGTCGTACCCGAGCTTCTGACCGAGCTCGGCGAACGGGATGTTGCACGAGTACTGGATCGCCGTGCGGAGCTGCACCGTCTCGCCACCGCCGCAGGAACCACCCTCGGCGTTGTTGATGTAGGTGCTGGTGCCCGGGAGCTGCAGGCGGGACGGGTTCGGGAACTCGGAGTCGAGCGTGTACTTGCCGTCCTTCAGCGCGGCGGAGGCCACGACGAGCTTGAAGACCGAGCCCGGCGTGTACAGGTCGCCGCCGATCGCGCGGTTCTGCAGCGGGGTCGGGGTCTGCTGAAGCAGGGCGTCGTACTGCTGCTTCACCTGTGCGGTGTCGTGCGAGGTCAGCGCGTTCGGGTCGTACGCCGGCTTCGACACCATCGCCAGGATCTTGCCCGTCGACGGCTGGATCGCGACCACGGCGCCGCTGTTCTGGCCGAGCGCGTCGTACGCCGCCTGCTGCACGTCCGGGTCGATCGTCAGGTTGACGTTGTCGCCCTGGACGTCCTGGCCCGTGAGGATGGCGTTGAGGTTCTGGAAGAACGAGGCGTCGGAGTTGCCGGAGAGCACGGTGTTCTCGGCGCTCTCGATGCCCGTGTTGCCCTGCCCGATGGTGAAGTAGCCGGTCACGGCGGAGTACAGCGCACCGTTCGTGTACTTGCGCTGGTACTGGTACTGGTCGTCCGAGGGGGTGGACTCGGCGATCGGGCTGCCGTCGACCAGGATCGCGCCGCGCTTGGTCGAGTAGCTGTCGAGGATCGTGCGGGAGTTCCGCGAGTCGGCGCGCAGGGAGTCGGCCGCGAAGAACTGGATGGACGTCGTCGACACGAAGAGCGCGACGAACATGAGCACGATGACGGTCGAGACGCCGCGGAGCTGTCGATTCACCGGGAGCGCTCCTTCCTGGTCGTCGCACCGCGTCCGGAACGGCCACGGGCGGCGGGGACCGCGCCCTGCTGGACGCGCTGTTCTGCGGGGATCGAGTCGGTCAGGCGCAGCAGCATCGCCGCGATGATCCAGTTCGCGATCAGGGACGATCCACCGGCGGCCATGAAGGGTGTGGTGAGGCCGGTCACCGGGATGATCCGGGTGATGCCGCCGACGACGACGAAGACCTGCAGGGCGATGATGAAGCCGAAGCCGACGCCGAGCAGCTTGCCGAAGTCGTCCTGGGCCATGAAGGCCACGCGCAGGCCTCGGGACGCCAGGACGATGAACAGGGCGAGGATCGCGAAGACGCCGATCAGCCCGAGCTCCTCGCCGAGCGACGCGACGATGTAGTCGGCGTTCGCGACGGGGGTGATGTACGGGCGGCCCTGGCCCAGGCCGGTGCCCGTGATCCCGCCGTTCGCGAAGCCGAACAGGCCCTGCACGAGCTGGTAGCTGCCCTGGGTCTGGCGGTCGAAGATCGTCTGGTCGAACGGGTCGAGCCACTGCTCGAAGCGGCCTCGGACGTAGACCAGGACCGACTGCGCGACGAGGGCTCCACCGATGAACAGGCCGAGACCGATGACGACCCACCCGAGCCGCGCGGTGGCGACGTAGATCATCACGAGGAACAGGCCGAAGTACAGCAGCGCCGTCCCGAGGTCGCGCTGGAACACCAGGACGGCCATCGCCGACGCCCACATCACGAGGATCGGACCGAGGTCGCGGGCGCGCGGGAAGGTCATGCCGGCGAACTTCTTGCCGACGATCGAGAGCGAGTCGCGTGCGGTGACGAGGTAGCCGGCGAAGAACAGCGCCATCGTGATCTTCGCGAGCTCGCCGGGCTGGAACGAGAACGGGCCGATGCGGATCCACACCCGGGCACCGCCGATGTTCTCCCCGATGCCGGGCAGCATCGGCAGGAGCAGCAGCGCGATCGTCGCGAACATGAAGATGTAGCGGTAGCGCTGCAGGAAGCGGTGGTTGCGGACCGCGACGACGGTGATCGTCGCCAGGACCATCGCGAGCATCGTCCAGACGATCTGCTTGACGCCGATCGCGTCCCAGCCGGTCAGGCCGTTGTGGACGTCGATGCGGTAGATCTCGGCGATGCCGATGCCGTTGAGCACCAGGGCGATCGGCAGCACGAACGGGTCCGCGTGCTTGGCGACCACCCGGAGCGCCACGTGCATGACGAGTGCGAGTCCGAGGATGCCGGCGCCGACCCAGAGCACACCGGTGTCGAAGATCCGGCCCTTGGTGCCGAGCTGCACGAGCACCATCGCCCCGGCGCAGATGCCGCACGCGATGACGAGCAGCACGAGCTCGAGGTTGCGGGCACGGGCCGGCTCACGCAGCTTGATCGTGATCGCCTGCGTGAAGGACTGGGCGGTCGCGGCGCTCATCGGGTGGCTCCCGCCGCGTCGGTCGGCGAAGCGCCGTCCGTCGGTGAAGCGCCGTCCGACGGCGAGGCCGACGGGGTCGGCGACGGTGTCGGCGACGAGGACGTGTCCCCGCCGGTGCCGGCCTGGTCCTGACCGGTCTCGGCGGCCTTCCGCAGCCGGTCCACGATGTCACGAGCGTCGGAGAGCGACGTCGCGTTGATCGTCGAGCGCACGTTCTCGCGGGTGTAGTCGGGGAGCGACGACACCGAGATGTCGGTGTCCTCGTAGACGTCCGACAGGGCGATCGGGCCGATGGACTGCTGCACGCCCTGGTAGATCGCGACCGTGCCGCGGTCGGTCCCGACGTAGTAGTGCGCCTGCGTGATCCGCCAGCCCAGGAACACCGCGCCGACCAGCGCCGCGACGGCGACGACGAGTGCGATCGACCAGGCAACTCGGCGCCGGATGCGACGACGGCGGTCCTCGGCGATGAGCTCGGCGAAGTACTGGTCGGACTCGGGCTCGAAGTGGGAGTCCTCGGGGACGGAGCTCACCTTGAGCGGGTGGAGCAGGATCGTGGGGAGGCGGATCGGCTTCCGGCCGGTCGACGCCTCGAACGTCAGCGGTGCGGCTGCGGAGCCGACGGTGGTGGCCGCGGCGTCGTCGTCCTCGGGCTCGGTGTCGGTGACGTCCATCACGACGACGGTCACGTTGTCCGGGGCGCCGTGGTCGAGGGTCTCCTTGACCAGGCGCTGCGTCACCTGGTTCGCGTCCATGTTCGACGCGAGTGCGTGGCGGATCCGTTCCTCGGCCAGGTACGACGACAGGCCGTCCGAGCAGAGCAGCCAACGGTCGCCGGTCTGGATGTCCATGACGGCGGTGTCGACCTCGGGTGCGGCGTCGACGTCCCCGAGCACGCGCATGAGCACCGAGCGACGGGGGTGGACGGCTGCCTCTTCCGGGGTGATCCGGCCGCTGTCGACGAGCCGCTGCACGAAGGTGTGGTCGGAGGTGATCTGCTGCAGCTCGCCGTCGCGCATCCGGTAGATGCGGGAGTCGCCGATGTGGGCGATCGCGATCTGCTCGCCCACCCGGATGAGCGCGGACACCGTGGTGCCCATGCCGGTGAGCTCCTGGTGTTCGAACACCGTCTCGGTGATGAGCTGGTTCGCGGCGATGAGCGCGGACTGCAGGGCGAACTCCGCGTCGTGCGCGGACGGGAACTCGCGGTCGACCTCGCGGATGCGGCGGATGGCGATCGCCGAGGCGACGTCGCCGCCGGCGTGCCCGCCCATGCCGTCCGCGACCGCGAACAGGTGCGTGCCGGCGTACCCGGAGTCCTGGTTGTTGGCACGGATGCGCCCCACGTGGGACACAGCGGCGCTCAGCGTGCGAGCCGTCATGTGCCGGTTACCGCCGCAGCTCGAACGTCGTCGTCCCGATCGTGATCGGCGTCCGTTCCGCGATGGTCACGGGTCCGGTCACCTTCTGACCGTTGACGAACGTGCCGTTCGTGGACTCGAGGTCGGACAGGACCCAGCCCTCGCCACGGAGGTCGAGGCGGGCGTGGTGCGTCGAGGTGTAGTCGTCGCGGATGACGACGTTCGACTCGCTGGAGCGACCGATCGTGATCGGGCCGCCGCCGAGCGGCATCTCCAGTCCCTCGCGCGAGCCCTCGGTGATGACGAGGCGCGTCGGGACGCCGGCGGGCGGCTGTGCGGCACCCGACTGCTGCGGCGTCGGGCCCGAGGGCTGGCCGATCAGTTCCGTGAACGCACCCGGCGCCGCGGCCGCCGGTGCTGCTGCGGCGGGGACGGCCGGCGTCGTCGGCGAGGACGCACCGGCCTTCGGGTCGGTCGGGATGGTGCGGACGCGTTGGCCGAACAGGTCGCTCCGCAGGGCGAAGACGATGACGAACACGAACAGCCACAGCACCGCCAGGAAGGCGAAGCGCAGGACGAGCAGGGTCAGGCCCGTGGTCATCGTGCACCTCCGTCGTTCTCCGGGATCACCCGGAACACCATACGGGTACGACCGATCTCGATGGTGGAGTCCGGGTCGACGATGGCCTGCTGGAAGCGCTCGCCGTTCAGCTTCGAGCCGTTCGTGGAGCCGAGGTCGTTGGCCTGTGCGTGCTTGCCGTCCCAGATGACCTCGACGTGCTTCCGGCTCGTCCCGGTGTCGGCGACGGTGATGTCCG
This sequence comes from Curtobacterium sp. NPDC087080, assembly GCF_044745105.1. Classification (NCBI taxonomy): domain Bacteria; kingdom Bacillati; phylum Actinomycetota; class Actinomycetes; order Micrococcales; family Microbacteriaceae; genus Curtobacterium; species Curtobacterium sp. NPDC087080. The sequence continues at coordinate 77,968 of NZ_JBIUZP010000007.1, forward strand.
CGTCGGTGCCCCGCCCGATGACGGTGCGGCCGCGGCGCAGCCGGTGGCGCTGCGAGCCGATGTCGAGCACGGCGACCCAGGCGACGTCGCGCTGGACGGTCGACGAGTCGATCTCCAGGATCCCGGTGGACAGCGTGCCGTCCTGCTGCAGCGAGATCGACACCGGGCCGGAGAACGAGTAGTTCTGCGCGACCGCGTGCTGCTGCACCATCTGCGACAGCTCGTCGATGAGCGGTCGACCGATGTCGTTCATGCGGGTGTGGTCCGGTGGTGCGAGGCGCACCGTGAACTCGTTGGGCACGAGGATCCGCTCGCGCGAGACCACGGCGGCCTTCGTGTCGAGCTCCCGCCGCAGCGCGCTGGAGATCTCGACGGGCTGCACGCCGGAGCGGAAGGTCTTCGCGAAGGCGCCGTTCACGGCGCGCTCCAACCCTCGCTCGAAGCTGTCCAAGAGGCCCATGTGTCTCCGTGTTCGTCGGTCAGGGACCACTGCATGGTAGTGGGTGGCGCTCCTGCCCGTCTGTGCGTGGTCACGGGCACCCTCCCACGCGTGCTAGTGTTGCCGGGCTGGCGCGAGTGGCGGAATTGGTAGACGCGCACGGTTCAGGTCCGTGTGCTGGAAACGGCGTGGGGGTTCAAGTCCCCCCTCGCGCACCAGGTGAGGGAAGGCCTCCGGAGGGATCCGGGGGCCTTCTCGCGTTCCCGGGCCCGCCCACGGTCGCGCGCGGTGGGATGGGTGCGTGCCGGCCGGGAGGCGCGGATCACCGCTGCCACGGACCGCCCGTCCGTCCCGTGGTCGGCCGGGTGCCTCAGGGGACCGGCTGGGTGAGCTGGCCGACGACGACGGCCGCCGCCAGCACCACGAACGGGCCGAGCGCGATCACGCTGACCCAGCGGTGCTCGACCAGCAGTGCGACGAACTCGCGGAGGAACGCGCTGGGCACGTAGTAGCGCGCGGTCCGTGCGCCGACCACCTGCGCGTCGACCCCGAGGCGTCGGGCGAGCGAGGCGGTGCGGAGCACGTGGTAGTCGCTCGTGACCAGGAGGAGGGGGCCGTGTCGGTCCGCTTCCCGCAGGAGCACGGCGGACCGCTCGATGTTCTCGCGGGTGGTGGTCGACCGGTCCTCGAGCAGCACGGCCTCCGCCGGGACGCCCTGGGCTCCGAGGTACTCGCCCATGGCGGCCGCCTCGGACCGGACCTCGTCGCTGCCCTGGCCGCCCGACGGCACGAGCAGCGGTCGGTTGCCGCGCGCCGTCTCGGCACGCCAGACCGTGAGCGCCCGGTCGAGCCGTCCGCGCAGGAGCGGGGTCACGGTGCCGTCCGGCCGGAGTCCGGCGCCGTGCACGACGACGGCGGTCGGCACGAGTCCGTGCCGCATCCGCCCGTAGACGACGGAGTAGACCGCGAACGACACGAACGCTGCGCTCGCGTAGGCGGACACCAGGGCGACGAGCGCCGCCACGGTCACCCCGACGGCGCCGAACCAGACGACGACCAGGACGGCGAGGACCGGCAGCGCGAAGACCAGGACCCCGGCGATGAGCGAGAGCTGGTTGCCGAGGCTCCTGCCCTCCTTGCGGAGCATCGTGACGCCGTTCGCGACGAGGGCGACGCCGAACACCGCGACACTGACGGGCAGGGCGAGCATCAGCAGCGCGAGCAGGACGAGTGCCACGGGGGAGCGGTCGGCTGCGACGGAGAGCGTTCCGAGCACGCCGAACACGACCGCCGCGGTCAGGAAGACGCCGTTGCGGAGCAGGCGCGGGTCGCGGCGGCGTGACACCGCGAAGCAGACGGCGAAGACGACGGCGACGACGAGGAGGAACACGGTCGGAGCGTACCGGGGACGAGTGGCCGGGGTCGGTGGCCCAGGGGCGTCGGCCTACGGGCCGGTGGACCGGGCGTCGCGGGCACCGGCCAGCCCGTGGTCGTGCGCGTACACCACGAGCTGCACCCGGTCACGGAGCGCGAGCTTGCCGAGGATGCTCGAGATCTGCGTCTTCACGGTCGACTCGGTGACGAACTCCTTCGCCGCGATCTCGGCGTTCGACAGCCCGCGCGATGCCCAACCGAACACGATGCGCTCCCGGTCGGTCAGGGTCTGGAAGGCCTCGGGCTGCGGGGCGGGGGCACGGTCGACGTCGGCGCCGAACAGCTGCGACAGGTCGTTCGGCGCGATCACCGAGCTGCCCTCGTGCACGGCGCGCACGGCCGCGAACAGGAACGGCGGCGTGGTGTCCTTGAGCAGGAACCCGCTCGCGCCGAGCCGGATCGCCGTGGCGGCCGCGGGGTCGAGGCCGAACGTCGTGAGCACCACCACACGGGGGAGCGGCCCCGGGAACGCGCCGGAGAACAGCTGGCGCACCGTCTCGACGCCGTCCACGCCGGCCATCCGCATGTCGAGCAGGACGACGTCGGGTCGGAGTTCGCGGATGCGGTCGAGTGCCTCGGCACCGTCGGACGCCTCGCCCACCACCTGCATGTCGGGCTGCGCGTCGAGCACCACACGGAGGCCGGCGCGGAAGAGCGCCTGGTCGTCGGTGAGCAGGATGCGGATCGGGTCGGTCATCGAGTTGTCCCCCCTCGGACGTCGAACGGGATGCGGGCGCGCGCGACGAACACGGCGTCCAGCACGGCGGCGTCGAACGACCCGCCGATCGTGGTGAGTCGGGTCTGCATGCCGGTGAGGCCCCGGCCGGAACCCCGTGTCGACGCGGTCGTCGGCTGCTCACCGGTCGCGACGGTGCGGACGGCCACGGCGCCGGTGGCCGCAGCGGCGAGCTCCTCGAGCCCGAGCTCGGCGCCGACGGGCAGCGCGCTCGAGGGTACGGCGTTCTCGACCTCGAGCACGAGGTCGGCGGAGCGCCAGGTCTCCCGGACCTCGACGGCGCCGCCGGGTGCCCCGTGCCGGAGCGCGTTCGTGAGCATCTCCTGCAGGACCCGGCGGGCAGCGGTGCCGTGCACGGCACCGAGTGGCCGGGCGACACCGCGGACGGCGTGCTCCACGTCGACCCCGGCGTCGCGCATTCCGCGGACGATCTCCTCGAAGGACGTCGGGTCGCTCGCCGTGTCCGAGCCGTCGATGTGTCCGAGCACCTGCCGCACCTCGACCAGGGAGCTGCGGGCGGTGCTGGCGATGGTCGCGCTGACCTCGCGGATGCGGGCCTCGTCGTCGAGGAAGGGCACCGAGTCCGCCTGCGCGATGATCACCGCGAGCGAGTGGCCGACGACGTCGTGCACGTCGCGGGCGATGTCGGCGCGGATGCGCTCGGCCTCGGCCTCGTCGACGGCGCGGGTGGCGACGGCCTCGGCCCGGTTGGCCACGGCCTCCGCCCGGCTGGCAGCTGCCTCGGCGTCGGCGCGTCGGACGGCCTCGGCGTTCTGCGACCGGATCGCCCGACCGGCGAGACCAGCGGCCCAGAAGGAGAGCAGGACGAGTGCCGGTGCGGCGAGGACGAGGACGACCTGGTCACGTGGCCCGTTCAGCAGCAGGGCGTACCGGTAACCGGTCGAGGAGAGGTAAATGGACGCCGAGGCTCCTGCGATCACGGCGAGGAGGCCGGCGAGCACGGCTTCGAACCGTGTCCCGACGACGGCGACGGTACCGATGACGACCGCGATGGCGAGGTCGACCAACGACGGCCGTTCGCCGCCGGCCACCTGCACCGCGCCCAGGGCGACGGTCGCGACCATCGCCGCGCTCGGGGACAGGCGGCGGAGCGCGATCGCGACGCAGGCGACCGCCACGGCCAGGGGACTCGCGTGCTCGAGCTCGACGTCGATCGGTGCGGCGAAGAGCAGTGCCGCGAGCCCGGCCCAGAGGAGGTCGACGAGGATCGACCGGCGCCGCATCGGCCGGAGGAACGTGCGCCGGTCCGTCACGGCTCGATCATCGCACGCCGGTGGATCACGGCATCGGGGACATCGCGACGAGTGCCACCGCGGTGACGACGACGATCGCGGCGCAGGTGGCGAGGGTGGCGATCACGTGCTTGGTCGAACTCTCCATGCCAACGAGCCTGGCGGTCGACCCGGTCGCCGTGCATCGTGCGGAGGAACGAACGGGGTCGTCCTGCAGGACGAACCCGTCAGATCGTCAACTGTCCGAGCACACGGTGGGCGATCGACACCGACTCCCCGCTCACGACCGACCGCGGGGACGACAGGAAGGCCACGAGGTCGGCGATCTGCTGCGGGCTGGACTCGCCGCCGGCGCCGGGCTGCACCGCGGTGGCCGGTTCGTCGGTCACCTTGCCGGGGTTCACGACGTTCACCGTGACGCCCGTGCCGGCCGACTGGTCGGCGAGGTTCCCCGCGATGATGCTCGTCGCCGCGTTCCGGAGCGAGGTCGTCACGTTGCCCGACAGGTAGGCGTTCTGCCCGCTCACGACCACCACGCGGCCGAAGCCTGCCTCGCGCTGTGCGGGCAGCACGGCGTTCGCGACCCGGAGGAAGCCGAGGGCCTTGCCGTCGATCGCCGCGGCCACCTGCTCGGGGTCCGACGCGCGGTCGGGGTCGAGGGTGCCGGCGGCAGGCGCGGCGGTGACGACGAGCACGTCGATCCGTCCGTGCTGCTCGAGCACCCGGGCCACCGCGGCGTCGACCGACTCCTGGGACGCGGTGTCCATCGTCACGGCGTCGTCCCCGTCGGCGCTCCTCGACGCGACGACGACCCGGGCACCCTCGTGCCGGAGGGTCTCGGCGACGACGGAGCCGATGGTCCCCCGTCCGCCGACGACGAGGGCGACACGGTCACGCAGTTCGAGGTCCATGCGCCACACGCTAGGCCGATCACCCGCGCGCGGACCGGGGGTACCGGGACGTCGTCCGCGCGATCCGGCCACCGGACCCGCGTGATCCGTCCACCCCGGACGCCCGCCCAGTCACCGACGCGGACCGTCGGACACGACGACCAGTACCCGGCCGTGCCGCCGTGCACGACGACGGTGCGACGATCACCGAGACAGGAGAACGAGTTGTACTTCCACAAGCAAGAGCTCCAGTTCAAGGCCACCCCCGACAAGCCCGACGCGGTGTACGCGCGCAAGCTGCAGGAGGTGCTCGGCGGCCAGTACGGCGAGATCTCCGTCGCGCTGCAGTACCAGTTCCAGGCGTGGAACATGCACATCCCGGGCAAGTACCGCGACATGGTGTTCGGCATCGGCGCCGAGGAGATGGGCCACGTCGAGATGCTCGCGACGATGATCGCGCAGCTGCTCGAGAAGAGCCCGCTCGGCATCACCGAGGACGCGCTGCAGGACGACCCGACCGTCGCGGCGATCGTCGGAGGCACCGACGTGCAGCACGCGATCGTCGCGGGCGCCGGAGCCCGACCGGTGGACAGCAACGGCAACCCTTGGCAGGGCTCGTACATCACCGCGTCCGGCAACCTGCTCGCGGACTTCACGGCCAACGAGAACGCCGAGATGCAGGGGCGCGTCCAGGCCGCCCGGCTCTACCACATGACCGACGACCACGGCGTGCGGGACCTGCTCTCGTTCCTCATCGCGCGCGACACCATGCACCAGAACATGTGGGCGACCGCCGCGGCGGAGCTCCGCGAGAAGGGCGTGGAGGGCTTCCCGGTGCCGAGCAACTTCCCGCAGTCGAAGGAGCACACCGAGTTCAGCTACCAGTACCTCAACTTCTCGGACGGCAAGGCGGCCGGTGACGGACCCTGGGCGAGTGGCCCGTCGTTCGACGGCAAGGGCGAGTACTCGTACCACGACGGCCCGACGTCGTCGGTGCCGATGCCGCCGCCCACGCACCCGGACGTCCGGTTCTACGGCACGACGGAGCTGCCGAACGTGGTCGAGAAGACCGCCGGCCTCGTGCAGGACACCTTGCACAAGGAGTGACGGTCCCGCCGGTCGCAGGACGCGACCGGGAGACGGACGGGAGGCGCGGTGCCAGCCGGCACCGCGCCTCCCGTCCGTCACGTGGTCACGCCGTCACGACTCCGCACCCACCGTCGCCAGCGCAGCGGTGTCGTCGTCGCGCGGTGCGCCCGGTGGCTCGAAGATGCCGGACCAGAGGCGCGTCGCGCTCCAGAGTGCGATGAGCGCCACCGTGCCGGCGGCCGCGGCGAGCCACGGGACGAGCGGGACCTGTGCCCACGCGCCGGGCGCGACCAGCCAGGTGAGGAAGTTCCCCGCCGTGCTGCCGGCCGCGCCCAGGAGCACGGCCACCCGACGGTCCAGGCTCGTCGCGACCAGCGCTCCCGTCACGACCGCGACGGCGAGGAGGGCGTTGATGATCGTCGTCACCGCACGCCCCCGGACTACTCGGCGGAACCGCTGCCGACCGCGAGCTGCTGCGCACCGCCGCCGGTGGTCACGTCGATCTTGCGCGGCTTCGCGGACTCCTTGACCGGGATCGTCACGCTCAGGACGCCGTTGTCGTAGGCGGCGCTGATGCGCGCGGTGTCCAGGTGGTCACCGAGCGTGAGCTGCCGGACGAACGTGCCCGGCTGGCGCTCCCGGGTGAGCCACTGCGAGCCCTCCGGGGCGCCGAGCGTGCGCTCCGCGCGGATGGTCAGCACCGAGCCGTCGACGTCCACGTCGACCGAGCCCGGGTCGATGCCCGGCAGGTCGACGTCGAGGACGTAGTGGTCGCCGGTGCGGTACAGGTCCATCGGCATCGAGCGGAGAGCACCGGCTCCGGCTCCGAGCAGGGAGCCAGCGAGTCGGTCGAGCTCGCGGAACGGGTCGAACTGCATCGTCATCGAGATCAACTCCTTCGTGGTCTTCGTTGAGTCCCCTCGACTCAACTGCGACCCGTTCTAGCACTCTCCCCTCGGGAGTGCCAAAAAACCGCTCGGAGCCTGCTGGGAACGGTGCCCCGATGGCGATCAGTGGTCGCCGCGGTGCGTGATCTCGCGGTGCAGGTGCTCGAGTGCGGGGAGCGCGGCGGCCAGCGCGGTGCGGTCCTCGGGTGCGAGTCGGCCGAGTGCCTCGACGAGCACCGCGGCCGAGGCCTCGTCGTAGGCGGCGAGCCGTTCCTCGGCCAGGGGGGTCAGGCGGAGCTCGGTCCGGCGTCCGTCGCCGGCGGCCAGGCGTCGCTCGACGAGTCCGACGGACTCCATCGCCGAGACGAGGTTGCTCACCGTCGACCGGGCGAGACCGAGGCGGGCGGCGAGGGCCGAGGGGGTCGTCGTGGACCCTGTCAGGGCGCGCATCACCTCGACCTGGGCGTCGGGCAGGTCGGGCAGGTCGGCGACCTCACGGGACGTGCGGAGGAGAGCGCGCCGGAACGGGCCGATGCGGTCGCTCAGCCTGCGCGCGACCTGCGTCGTGGCGTCCGATGCGTCCGTACCCTGCACACACGGCAACCTAGCAGCGAGAAGTGTTTGCAACAAAACCATTCCGGGTGCAAACTCGATCGCATGACCGCACAAACCTCCGTCGAGCACCCCGAACCGCCCCAGGACCTCACCGGCATCGTCGGCCACCGGTTCGTCTACACCTACGCCAACGGCTGGCAGTACGAGATGTACGTCAAGAACGCGACGACCATCGACTACCGCATCCACACCGGCCACGTCGGAGGCCGCTGGGTGAAGGACCAGACCGTCGACCTCGTCGCCCTCGCCCCCGGTGTCTACAAGGTGTCCTGGAACGAGCCGACCGGCACCAGCGTCGTCGTCAACGTCATCCCCGAGCAGCGCGTCCTGCACGGGACGATCTTCTTCCCGCGCTGGATCGAGCTCGACGGGCAGAAGACCGTGCTCTTCCAGAACGACCACCTGGACGAGATGCAGCGCTTCCGCGACGAGGGGCCGACCTACCCGATCTACGTCGTGCCGGAGTTCGCGCACATCACGCTGTTCGAGCACGTCGGCGAGGACGACGAGACCGTGGTCGACACCGCTCCCGGCGACCTGCCGGCCGGCTGGGCGGACCGGACGAACTGATGGCCAGCGCGCCGCTGCGGGGTGTCGACCCCCGCACCACCCCGACCACGCTCGACCACGACGGTCGGACGATCCGCGGCTGGCAGTGGGAGCCGCAGGACGGGGCGGCGGATGCCCCCGTCGTGCTGCTCGTGCACGGCTTCAGCGACAGTGCGCTCGGCGGGCACCAGCTGTTCGTGCAGACCGCACGGCACCTGGTGACCCGAGGGGCCGTCGTCCGCAGCCACGACCGACTCGGGCAGGGCGTCAGCGACGGGGAGTTCGCGGACATCACCATCCGTGACGAGGTGGAGCAGGTCGTCACGATGATCCGCGCCGCCGACCGCGGACAGGGCGTGCACGTCGTCGCGCACAGCCTGGGCGCGGTGGAGTCGGCGCTCGCCGCGGCGCGTGAGCCCTCGCGCGTCCGGACGCTGACGCTGTGGTCGCCGGCCGGCGTCGTCGTCGACGACATCACGAAGCACGACGCGATCCAGGGGCAGCCCCTCGCCCCGGTGCGCGAGCGCGGCTGGTTCGACTTCGGCGGGATGCCCCTCGGTGACGCGTTCATCGCCGACGTGCAGGACGGCCTCGACGTGTACGGGCCGGTGTCCGGGTACGCCGGGCCCGCCGACGTGGTGCACGGGACCGAGGACGCGATCGTGCCGGTGTCGTACGGCCGCCGCTACGCCGAACTCCTGCCCGGCGCGCGGTTGACGGTCGTCGACGGCGCCGACCACGGCTGGTCGTCGGTGCCCTTCCGGGAGCGGCTCCTGGCGCTGCTCGACGAGCGCCTCGGCATGGCCTGACGCCGGCGACCGGAGCGGCCCGCACCCGATCGGGTGCGGGCCGTCCTGCCTACTGGCCCTTCCGCCACAGGTCGTGCAGGAGCCGCACCAGGGTCACGAGCAAGCTCGCGATCCCCAGCCACGGCACCTGACGCCTGCGGTCGGGCTCGGTGTCCTTCGACATCGAGACCACCTTCCGTGTCGCGCCGGCGGACAGGAAGAGCGGAAGTGACCGAGGGCTGCATGCGCGAGCGAGCTCGCGTATGCTGGTCCCGAGTAGTGAAACCGGGGGCGGTTGCTTCGCCCTCGGCCTTCCACTCGGAGGGCATCCCGGAGCCCATCACCGTTGCCGCGGTGGTGGGCTTCAGTCTTGCCCGCAGGACGACCCGGCGATCCGCCCCACTGATGTGTAACGTACCGCGGGGGTCGCACCCGCGCGGAGGTCAGCTCACCTGGCCGGAACGGGCTCCTGACCAGAGGTCGACGTCGAGCACGCCGACGGAGTGCTCGTCGATGCGACGCAGCTCGTCGTCCGTGAAGGACAGGTTGCCGAGCGCCGCGACATTCTGCTCGAGCTGCTCCACGCGGGACGCCCCGATGACGAGCGAGGTCACCCGCTCGTCGCGCAGCGCCCAGGCGAGGGCGAGCTGCGCGAGGCTCTGCCCGCGGTCGGACGCGATGTCGTTCAACGCCCGCAGGTGTCCGACGACCTCGTCCGTCAGGGTGCCGGCGTCGAGCGACTTGCCGGCGGCGGCACGCGAGTCCTCCGGCACGCCGTCCAGGTAGCGCCCGGTGAGCAGCCCCTGCGCGAGCGCGGTGAAGCCGATGACGCCGAAGCCGAGGTCGCCGGCTGCGTCGAGGAGCCCCTCGTCCTCGATCCAGCGGTTGAGCATCGAGTACGACGGCTGGTGGATGAGGAGCGGCGTGCCGAGGTCGCGCAGGATCTCGACGGCCTGCCGGGAGCGTTCGGCGTCGTAGGACGAGATCCCGACGTAGAGCGCCTTGCCCTGCTGGACGGCGGTGTGGAGTGCGCCCATGGTCTCCTCGAGCGGGGTCGAGGCGTCGAGCCGGTGCGAGTAGAACACGTCGACGTAGTCCAGGCCCATCCGCTCGAGCGACTGGTCGAGCGAGGCGAGCACGTACTTCCGCGAGCCGCCGCCCTGCCCGTACGGTCCGGGCCACATGTCCCACCCGGCCTTCGTCGAGATCACCATCTCGTCGCGGTAGGGACGGAAGTCCTCGCGCATCAGCCGCCCGAAGTTCACCTCGGCGGCGCCGTAGGGCGGGCCGTAGTTGTTCGCGAGGTCGTGGTGCGTGATGCCGAGGTCGAACGCCCGACGACTGATCGCCCGCTGCGTCTCGAACGGCTTGTCGTCGCCGAAGTTGTGCCAGTAGCCCAGCGACAGCAGTGGCAGGTCGAGGCCCGAGCGGCCGGTCCGGCGGTAGGGCATGGAGTCGTAGCGGTCGTCCGCGGCGATGTAGGCCATGGACCCATCCTGGCCCCGCCCCGACGGGTGCCGCGCGAACCGTACAGAACGCGAAAAGTTCGTTGCACTGATCGTTCGCGTCGTGAAACAGTTCCCTCGTCCGACCAGGACGGCAACGACGCAGGAAGGCGGGATCACTCATGCACAGCACGTACTCCGGGATGCCGCGCACCACACGGCTGGCCGCGACCCACACGCGGGTCGGTCTGACCGACCCCGCCGTCATCGACGCATGGGTGTCCCGGCGCATCCAGGACCCCTCGCTCCTGTCGACGCGCAGCGAACCGTCGTACGCTGACTTCTTCACGGCGCCCACCGCGTAGCCACCCGCTCCGACCGGATCCGCCCGACAGAGAGACCCCACCAGCCGATGCCCCTGACCGTCGTCCGCCGTGAGCACGTCCACCTCTACGCCAGGGAGCCGCGGTCGAAGGCCGCGAAGGTCGCCGTCGACGCACTCCTGCGCCTGCAGCACGTCGAGGAGCAGCAGCTCGAGCAGGCCCGCACCGAGAGCGGCCTGACGAAGAACGAGTTCCTGACCGTGCGGTACATGCTGCAGGCGCACCGGGACGGTCGCGCGATGGGACCGAAGGACCTCGCGGTCATGCTCAACGTCTCGAACGCGTCGGTCACGAAGATCGTCGACGGGCTCGCGGCGAAGGGCGACATCGTCCGCGTCCCGCACCCCACCGACCGTCGGGCACAGGTGCTCGAGCCCACGGTGCAGGCCGCCGAGAAGATCGACTCGTCGTACGCCCGCTTCCACGAGGCAGTGGTCGGCGTGATGGACCACCTGTCGAGCGAGGACAACGAGGTGCTCGCGCGCTGCCTGTCCCAGATCACCGACGCCCTCGCCGTCGGGACCCCGACCCCCGTGGACGAGTACACGGTCGACCCCGACGGCGCTGCGGAGCCGAACGACTCCTAGCGGCGACCGCGGGGTGGCGCGAAAACCTTCCAGCGGTAAGTTGGGGGGATGACGCACGAGGTCGACGACGACGGCGCGACCCCGCCCCGACGCGGTGGGTACCGCAAGGGCGCCGAACGCCGTGCGCAGATCCTCGACGAGATGATCCGCATGGTCGCGGCGCAGGGCGTCGACGCGTCGTCGCTCCGATCGGTCGCCGACGCGCTCGGCATCACGCACGCGGCACTCCGGCACTACTTCCCGAGCCGCGACGAACTGCTGCTCGCCGTCTACCGGGAGCACGAGGTCCGCGAACGGGACGCCCCGGACCGGATGCGGTCGGCGATCGGCGACATGCGGGAGAGCGCGTCGCGGAACCGCGAGGTCCCCGGGCTCGTGCAGCTCTACACGACCCTGGCCGCCGACGCGGTGCAGGAGGGCCACCCCGCCACCCGCGACTTCATGCGCGAGCGCTTCACCCGGCTGCGCGCCGACCTCGCCGAGCTGATCGCCGCGGACCAGGCGGCCGGTCGGATCCGCGCGGACCTCGACCCCGTCGACCTCGCGAGCCTCGGCATCGCCGCGTCCGACGGCCTGCAGGTGCAGTGGCTGCTCGACCCGGAGGCGGTCGACGGCGAGCGGGTGCTCCGCCTGCTCGAGTCGATCATCCCCGCAGCCGAGGACTGATGCCGGTCCCGGCGACGCGACCACGGCTCCGTCTCGACGCGTGGCGGACGGGAGGCGCGGCGCGGTGCCGCCACGAGCCTCCCGTCCGCCGCCCGGTCGCGACTACGGCGTCGACGCGCCGTCCGCGATGTTCGCGGTGACCGCGTCGATGTACGCGGCGCGCTCCGCGCGCGTCTGGGGGCGGCCCGGCACGCCGGGTCGTTCCTCCCAGGGGCGCGGGCCGGACTCGTGCCGGTACTCGACACCGAGGGCGTCGAGGCGACCGAGGTGGTGCGCCAGACGCTGCCGGAACTCCCCGACGTCGCGGGGACCGGTGGTGTCCGCCGACCAGAGGGCCTCGGAGAGCGCGACCACCCGGGGGAACAGCTGGTAGTCGAGCCGACTGACGGAGTCGACGTGCTCGGTCCACATGTTCGCCTGACCGCCGATGACGTGCGCCCGCTCCGTCTCGGTGAGTTCCGTCGGCACCGGGTCGAACGCGTACACGTCGTCGACGGTGAGCACGATCGACACCGGGATCGGCTCGTTCGGCAGGTCGCTCTGCCGGTAGTCGAGGTAGACCTGGTCGTCCGGCGTCGCGATGACGTCGTGCCCGCGTCGGGCTGCGGTGATCGCGCCCTGCAGCCCGCGCCACGAGACCACCGTCGCCGACGGGGACAGCGTGCCGCCCTCGAGGATCTCGTCCCAGCCGAACGCCCGGCGTCCGTGCGCCTCGAGGTGCGCCGCGAGCTGCCCGACGATCCAGGCCTGCAGCTGCTCCTCGTCCTCGAGCCCGATCTCGCGGATGCGCTCCTGCGTGCGCGGGTCGTCCTCCCACTGGTCCTTCGGGCACTCGTCGCCGCCGATCCCGATGTACTCCGAGGGGAAGAGCGCGACGACCTCGTCGAGGACGTCGCGGAAGAACTGCACCGTGCTGTCCTCGGCGTTCAGGACGTCGTGCGCGATGCCCCACTCGGTCCACACGTCGAGCTGTCGGTCCGGGTGCACGCCGAGCTCCGGGTACGCGGCCAGCGCGGCGCGGACGTGCCCGGGGGTCTCGATCTCCGGTACGACGGTGACGAACCGGTCGGCCGCGTAGGCGACGATCTCGCGGATGTCGTCCTGCGTGTAGGAGCCCCCGTGCGGGCGACCGTCCTTGCCGGCCACCCGGAGCGTGCCGTCCGCGTCGGCGACGTGCGCGCCCACCTGCGACTCCGTGCGCCACGACCCGACCTCGGTGAGCCGCGGGTACTTCGTGATCTCGATGCGCCAGCCCTGGTCCTCGGTCAGGTGGAAGTGCAGACGGTTGATCCGGTGCACGGCGAGCTGGTCGACCAGGCGGAGCACCTCGGCCTTCGTGCGGAAGTGCCGGGCGACGTCGAGCATCACGCCGCGCCAGGCGAAGGCCGGGGCGTCCTCGACGACGGTGACCGGGAGCGTCCACCCCTCGGCGCGCACCCGGCCGCGTCGGTACACGTCGGCGGGCAGCAGCTGGAGCAGCGCCTGGACGCCGTAGAAGACCCCGGCCGGGCCACCACCGGTGACGACGACGCCGTCGGTGGTGACCGCGAGGCGGAAGGCCTCCGATCGGTCACCGCCGGGACCCTCCGGCAGGTCGCTCGGGTCGGCGGCGATCCGGAGGGCGACCAGGGGGACGTCGGTCGCGCCGCCGGCGCCGAACAGGGGGAGTCGGGTCGATGCGCGGAGCACCTGCTGCAGGTACTGGGCGACCGGTTCGGCCGCGGGGTCGGCGGTGACGCGGGTGCGCTCGTCGAGGGTGAACGAGCCGGTGCCGTCGACGCGGGAGCGGGGGCGGGGGATGAGCATGCGGTGCGGTCCTTCCGGGGGAGGTCGGGGACGTGCCGGTGCCACCGCCGTGGTGGCGGTGCGCTCCATCCTCGTCGCTGCCCGCCACCGCTGCCCGCCGCCCTGGCTCTCGCCCCGCCGCCGCCCGCTGTCCGCCCGAGCTCTCGCCCCGCCCGCCGCCGCTGCTGCCGGGTGCGCCCGGTCAGGCCTCCGGCGTCCGGACCGGGTCGGGCTCCCCGAGCAGCCGGGTCGTCCAGTCGGCCAGGGCCGCGACCGCCGAGCGTGAGACCGCCGCACCCGGCACCATGCTGGTGAAGCCGTGGAAGGCGCCCGGCCACACGTGCAGCTCGGCGTCGACCCCGGCGGCCCACAGGGCGCTCGCGAACGCCACGGTCTCGTCGCGGAACACCTCGGCGCTGCCGCAGTCGACGTACGTGCGGGGGAGCCCGGACAGGTCCTCGGCGCGCGCGGGTGCCGCGTACGGGGAGACGTCGTCGGTACCACGGCGCTCGCCGAGGTAGGCGCCCCAGCTGAAGTGCATCGCCTGCCGGTCGGCGACGCCGACGCCGTCGATCTGCCGGGTGGACACGGTGTCGTCGCGGTCGTCGAGCATCGGGGAGACGAGGACCTGCGCGAGCACCTCGGGCCCGTTCCGGTCACGAGCGAGCAGGACGGTCCCGGCCGCCAGGCCCCCGCCCGCGCTCTGCCCGGCCACCACGATGCGCGCCGGGTCGATGCCGAGCTCGTCGGCGTGCTCCGCGACCCAGACGAGTCCGGCGTAGCAGTCCTCGACGGGGGTGGGGTCGGGGTGCTCCGGGGCGAGGCGGTAGTCCACGCTGACGAGCACGACGTCGTGGTCGAGCAGCCAGTCGTCGTACGAGTCGAGGTTGCCGAGGTGGTGCCCCATCACCATCCCGCCGCCGTGGATCGTGTAGACGCCCGTGGTCGGACCGGTCCGGCCGGTGCGCTGGATCACCGCGAGGTCGATCGAGTCGCCGCCGTGGCCGGGGACGGTGATGCTCCGCCGCTCGAGGCCGCGGGAGCGCAGTCGGTCGTCGAGCTCCTGTTCGCTGACGTCGAGCGCGCGCATCCGGGGCAGGGCCGCGGCGTCGATGGTGAACGGTCCGCGGGCCTCGAGCGCGGTGAGGAGGACGGCGAGCTCGGGGTCGAAGGGCGGTCGGGGCATGGTGGTCTCAGGCACGGGAGGACTCCTGGTGGTGGTCGGCGGAAGTGGACGAGGAAGAGGACGCGGACGTGGACGTGGACGTCGACGGCATCGGCATCGGCAGTGTCGGTGTCGGTGTCGGTGTCGGGGTCGGGGCCGGCGTCGGTTCCGGTGTGCCGACGCCGCGTCGCGCGCGGAGCACCCCTACGGCGACGAGCAGCGCCGCGACCACGGTGATCACGGCCCCGGCGACCTGCAGCGCGCCGACGACGGCGGCAGCGTGCACGGCCGTGGTCCGGGCGGCGGTGATGCTGCCCGGGACGAACGCCGCGAGCACCGTGCCGGTCGCCGCGATCCCGACCGCGGTGGCGAGCTCGCTCGCGGTGTCGACGAGCGCCGCCCCGATCGACGTGCGGTCGGTCGGCAGCCCGGACAGGACGCTGGCCCCGGCGACCGCCCCGACGACACGCATCCCGGCCGCGACGAGCACGAGGGCGACCGCGACGGCCGGGTACCCGGTACGGCCGAGCAGGGTGAACACGGCGAGCCCGACGACGACGGCCGTGGCGCTCGTCCACGCGGCCCGCTCGAGCCCGACCCGACGGACGACGGGCCCCACGAAGCGGCCGCTCACGAGCAGCACCACGACCTGGGGCAGGGTCCCGATCGCCGCGAGGGCCGGCGGCCACCCCCACGCGGCCTGCAGCTGCAGGGTCACCGCGTACGACAGCCCGGCGGTGGCGAGCCCGGCCGCGGCCTTGTACGCCAGACCGCTCGCGACGAGGGGCCGCGCCGCCAGGGCGAGGTCGAGCAGCGGGTGCCGGGCGGACCGCTCGCGGACGACGAAGCCCGCGACGGCGCCGACGGTCGTGACCGCGGCCGCCCAGGTCGGCCAGCCGGTGGTGGACACGGCGAGCGTCGGGGTCACCAGGACCCCGACCAGCGCTGCCGTCCCGAGCACCGCGCCGACGAGGTCGAGCGGGTGCCGGTGCAGGTCCTCCGGCCGGTCGGCGGCGACCCCGGACCGGATGCCGACGAGCGCGACGAGGGCGATCGGCACGTTCGCCACCAGGAGCACCTGCCACGGCGCCACCGCGAGCACGAAGCCGCCGATGGTCGGGCCGACCGCCAGCCCGACGAGCCCGGCGGTCGACACCACCGTCAGCGCCCGGACGCGCAGGTCGTCGCCGGCGAAGAGCCGGAAGGTCAGCGCCATCGAGCCGGGTGTCGTCATCGCGGCGGCGAGACCCATGAGAGCGCGGACGGCGACGAGCTGCTCCACGCTGGTCACGAGGACGGTCGACGCGCTCGCCACCGCGAGCAGGACCAGTCCGACGAGCATGGTGCGGCGGCGGCCGAACCGGTCGGCGACGGCCCCGAACAGGAGCATCAGGCCGCCGAACGCGACCGAGTACGCGCTCGAGACCCACTGCAGCGAGGCGGTGGAGGCGGCGAGGTCACGGCCGATCGTCGGCAGGGCGACGGTGAGGACCGAGTTGTCGAGCATCTCGAACAGGAACACGGCGGACAGCCCGGTCAGGGCGATCCACGCGTCACGGAGACGGGCGGGTGGGGTGTGTGCAGACACGGGTGCACTCCTTCGATGAAGAAGTGGCGACTCCCGTGAGACGCGTGCACGCTCCCGGCCGACGAGCGGCGCGGGTCTTTTCCCTCTGCGGGGAACAGTAGCGCGTCCCCGTCGGTCACGCCAGTGCGTGGAGCCGGCGCCGTGTCAGCGACGTGCTGAGCGGTGCATGGCGACGGGGTAGCCTCCGGGCACGAGGTCGAGCGGGGCCCCGGCGACGAAGCCGAACCGTTCGTAGAGCCGTCGGCTCCCGGGCGTCGTGGCCTCGAGGTACGCAGCAGCCTGCTCCTCGTCCACGCGCGCGAGACCGGTGCGCAGGAGTTCCGAGCCGATGCCCCGGCCGCCGGCGGCGGGGTCGACCGCGACGTCGGCGAGGTACCAGTGCGGCGTCGTGGGTCGGTGCTGCGTGAACACCTCGGACGTTCGCAGTGCCGTCCGCAGGTGCCGGAGGCCGATCGCTCGCAGGTACCTCGGGAACTGTTGCAGACGATCGCCGAGGCCCGTGCGGTGTCCGGGACGTTCCCACGCGGCGAGCCCGATGATCCGGCCCGCGGACTCGACGACGTCGACCTCTCCGTCCGCGAAGGCGCCGGTCAGGAGGCTCGCGGTGTACGACCGCGTCAGTCGTTCCTCGCGCCGGTGTTCGCCGGGGATGACCGCTGCGACGACGGCGTCGTCCCGGAGCGCGCGCGCCAGCACCGCCCCGCAGGCCGATGCCTCTGCGCGGGTCGCTCGTCTGGTCGTCACGTCGTTGTCCTCTCGTCAGCGGCGCGGCCGATCAGCCGTAGCCCTGGTCGGACAGACGCCACCCGTCCTTGGTGTGGTGGAAGCAGAACTGCCACCCCCGCAGGGTCCCGGGGTCGGCGCCCGTCATGTTCGTCTCGGTGACGTCGACGGGGATGCACTCCTCGGCGACCCCGCCGCGCTCTTCGGCCGGGATCCGCTCGACGGCACCGACGTTCCGGTGGGCCAGCAGGTCCGGGTGCTCGTCGAACCACGACGTCGGCTGGCGCTGGCCGCACCACGACTGACCGGGTGTACCCGGCGCGTCCGCGGCCGTGAGGGCTTCGGTCACTGCGCAGTCGTGGGCCTCGGCGGCGCGGAGGTAGACGCGCAGGACCTGCTCCGACGTGGCGCTCGCCGGAGGGAGTCGCCGCGCGACCTCGGCAGCGTGCTCGAGGTGCACGCCGACAGCGGCACCGGTCCCGACGACCAGCACGGCAGCGGCCACCAGGACCGCCGGCAGGGCTCGTCGTCGTGGCGCTCGGTCGTGTGCGGTGTCCGTGGTGCCTCCTTCGACAGCGGTCGGATCCCCTCCGTCCCGACACTGACACGGCACCGCGCCCGTCGGCATCAGCCCGCGGGACGAAGCCGGCTGGCCGGTCGGCGCTGTCCTGCTCCCCCCCCGAGTGGTGTTCACCTCGCGGGTGAAGGATATATCAGTGTTCCTCATCCGGTGTTCCCGGCACTACGGTCTCATCACCAGGGTGACCAGATCCTGGTGCACACCTCGCGAAGGAGACGATCTTGCAGAACTTCCGTACTCGGTCGGCCGGTATCGCGTTGGCTGGCGCACTCATCGCAGCCGGCCTCGTGAACGCTCCCGCTGCGAACGCAGCTGCGCGTTCTTCGGCGGACGCACCCCAGAGCATCGACGGCACCGCGCCGGGTTCCGTCACGATGGAGACCGTTCATCGAGCCATCGACGAAGCCCGGTCCGCAGGAGCGATCACAGCGGAGCACACCGCGGCTGACGGTACGACGACCGTCGTGATCGAGGGGGAAGACGGAACGACGCTCGAACTGAACACCGGCGGTCCGGACGCCCGCCTGGGTACATGGTCCGACCGATACGGCATGTACGTCGCGTTCAACGCGCTCGATCAGAACCTCATCATCAGCGGGGCGCTGACCGCGATCGCCTCCGGCATGTGCGCGCTCGGCCCGGCGGTGTGTGCCGTTGCTCAGGTGGCAGCGCTCCTCGCGAGCAATGCCATCGGCAGTGGTGGTGGCATCCGCTGCGGTACGAAGTCGCTGCGCGTCTACCCCGTCTCGCACCACGCACCCCGATGTGCCTGAGTGCAGAGCGGTGCTGAGGCTCCTGACGAACGTGTGGTTCGCGGTCGCGGTCGCGGTCGGCCTGCTCGTCGCAGGCTCTGCGTACTTCGCGAGCACGGTGGACACACCGGGTCAGTGGACGGGTGCGGTGGTCAACTCGGTCGCCGTCGGGGCGAGCGGTGTGTACGTCGGCACGATGATCCGTCGTCGTCGCCGACGGAACACCAGGCGCTGAGCGCGACGGACGGGAGGCGGGGGGGGCGCGGGGGCCCCCCCCCCCCCCCCGCCCCCCGGGGCGCCCCCCCCCCCCCCCCCCCCCCCCCCCGCGGCCCCCCCCCCCCCCCCGGCGCGGCGGCCCGCGCCCCCCGCCCCGCCCGGGCGCCCGCGCCCGCCGGGGCGC
>NZ_JBIUZP010000008.1:0-62675 GCF_044745105.1 Curtobacterium sp. NPDC087080
TTGTTTAAAACTTCCCCGTTCTTCACTTTTTAATTCACGCCCCCCCCCCCCCCCGGGGGGGGGGCCCCCCGGGGGGGGGGGGGGGGGGGCGGGGGGGGCGGGCGGGGGGGCGGGGGCCCCGGGGCCCCCCCGCCTCCCGTCCGTCACCTGGTCACCTAGGCGCGCACGCCCTCCGCCAGGACGGCGGCAGCCGGGTCGAAGTCCTCCGGCAGCGGCTCCGGCTTCGTGATCCGCGAGGTGATCTCGACGGCTTGGCCGGAATCGGCGGCGTCCCGGATGCCGAGCATGACGTCGAGCGCGTGGGACGCGACGGCACCGGAGGCGCGCTCCGGGCGGCCCTCGGCGATCGCACGCGCCATCTCGACGACACCCGTGCCGCGACCCCAGGTCGAGCCCTTGTGCTCGAGGGTCGTCGGCTCGTCCTTGCCGAGCGTCCACAGCGTGCTGTCACCGTCGAAGACGTTCGGGTCCGGCAGCACGATCGTGCCCTCGGAGCCGTTGATCTCGACGAAGCCGTTGCGGGGCAGGGCGTGCTGGAATGACAGCGTCGTCTGCGCGGACTGGCCGTCGGCGAACGAGATGAGCGCGGCGTGGTGCGTGGGCACCTCGACGGCGAACTCGGTGCCGGCACGGGGGCCCGAGCCGATCACGCGGGTCTCGCGCGACTTCGACGACACGGCCTGCACGCGTGAGGCCGAGCCGAACGCGTGGAGGAGGGTCGTCACGTAGTACGGGCCGATGTCGAACAGCGGACCGGCGCCCTCGGCGTAGAGGAACTCGGGGTCCGGGTGCCACTGGTCCGGGCCGGGCACGTGGAACATCGTCGTCGCGGTGAGCGGCGTGCCGATGTCACCGCGGGCGATGGCACGGATCGCGGTCTGGATCCCGGCGCCGAGCACGGTGTCGGGGGCGGTCGCGTACCGGACGCCGGCGGCCGACGCGGCGGCGAGGAGCGCCTGGGCGTCCTCGGCCGTGGTGGCGACCGGCTTCTCGCTCCAGGTGTGCTTGCCGGCGGCGATGATCTGCTGGCCGACCTTCGCGTGCTCGGCCGGGATCGTGATGTTGACGACGATCGAGATGTCGTCGCGGGCGAGGAGCTCCTCGACCGTGCCCGACGACGGCACACCGTACTTCTCGGCCTGCGCGGCCGCGCGCTCGAGGATGAGGTCGGCGACCATCAGGACCTCGACGTCGGCGAACTGCGTCAGGTTGGTCAGGTACTGGTCCGAGATGTTGCCGGCACCGATGACGCCGACTCCGACGCGGCTCACTTGTCGTTGTCCTTCAGCCAGGCGAGCGACTCGGTGATGCCCTGGAAGACGTCACCCGAGTACGCGTCGAACTCGACGACGCGGATGGCCTGCGGTGCGGCGGCGAGGATGCCCCGCACGTCGACGTCGCCCTGGCCGGCCGGGGTCTGGTTCTCGAAGGCGCGCTGCAGTGCCTCGGGCACGACGAGGGCGCTCTCGGACGAGGGCAGCGCGGTGAGGATGTCACCGTCGACCTTGCCGTCCTTGACGTGGATCGCGACGACGCGGTCGCCGAGCGACTTCAGGACGGCCGGTGCGTCGGCGCCGCCGACGGTGGCCCAGAAGGTGTCGACCTCGAGGACGGTCTCCGGCGAGAGCTGCGACACGAAGAGCTCGTAGACGGTCTTGCCGTCCACCTTGTTCGTGAACTCCCACTGGTGGTTGTGGTACCCGAACTGCAGGCCGCGCGCGGTGGCCTCGGCGGTGAGCTCGTTGACGCGCTCGGCGATCTTCGCGACGTCGTCGGCGGTCTGCCAGCGGTCGGTCGGGATGAAGGGGTCGATGACGGTCTGGATGCCGAGGCGCTCGGCGGCGTCCCAGATCGGAGCGGTGTCCTCGGCGTCGATCACGGCGACGTGGCCGGAAGGAGCCCGCAGCCCGGTGGCGGCGAAGGCCTTCTCGAGGTCGGCAGCGCGCTCGACGAACGCGTACGGCTCGACGTTCTCGTAGCCGATCTCGCGCACCCGGGCGATGGCCTTGTCGAGGTCTTCGGCGATGGCGTCGCGCAGCGAGTACAGCTGCACAGAGGTGGTGGGCATGGCAGAGGGCTCCTTCGGTCCTGTCAGGTTGTCGGGGCCCGTCGAGGATCGATGCTCCCCGGCGAGATCGAGATCGACGCTACCCCAAAAACCACCCGCTGTGTAGTTTTTGTCGCGCGTCGGTGCCGCGCCGTCTCGTTGCGCCGCTTCTGCGAACCTGAACGACACGTGTCGCTCGCGGCCCGAGCGATGTATGCTCGCCGACGGAAAACCTTGCAACACAAGGTTTCCGATCGACTCAAGGAGGCGTCATGAGCACACCCGAACCCGGCAGCCCCGCACTGCTGAACCCGGAAGAGGGCATCACCCAGCCCGTCAGCACCGTCAAGGTGGGGATCGGCTACCAGGTCGCCCTGTTCCTCGGACAGTTCGGTCTGTTCGTGGCGCTCATGGCCCCGGTCTACGTCAGCATGCAGATCAAGGCGCAGGCCCTGGTCGGCGACGACGCGGCGAACGTCATCGGCTCCGTGCTGCCGATCGGTGCGTTCGGCGCGCTCATCATGAACCCGCTGGCCGGTGCGCTGTCCGACCGGACCCGCACGCGCTGGGGTCGTCGCCGCCCGTGGCTGCTCGGCGGCGTGGTGGTCTTCGCGATCGCGCTCGCCTGGATCGCCTACGCGCCCGACGTCCTCAACCTGACGCTCGGCTGGCTGCTCGCGCAGCTCGCCGCGAACGCCACGCTCGCCACCCTGCTCGCGAGCTTCGCCGACAACGTCCCGCAGCTCCAGCGCGGCCGGGCGTCGAGCATCATCGCGCTCGCGCAGAACATCGCCGTGCTCGCCGGCACGTACCTGTCGGTGTTCTTCGTCGCGAACCTGCCGGTCCTGTTCATCGCCCCGGGCATCCTGGCGATCGTCCTGGTCGTCGTGTACGCCCTGGTCGCCCGTGACGACCTGCCGACCTACAAGCTCAAGCCGTTCACCTGGATCAACCTCATCTCGTCGTTCTGGACGAACCCGATCAAGAACCCCGACTTCGCGTTCGCGTGGTGGTCGCGCTTTCTGATCATCCTCGCGACGTTCATGTTCACGACGTACCGCTTGCTCTACATGCAGGAGCACCTCGGGATCGACAACCTGAAGGACGCCACCGAGGCGGTCGCGTTCGGCGTGCTCCTCTACACGCTCGCGCTGCTCGTCAGCGCGGCGCTCTCCGGGTGGGCATCGGACAGGATCGGCCGCCGCAAGGTCTTCGTCGGTGGCTCGACCGCGCTGTTCGCGGTCGGCCTGGTGATCCTCGCCCACGCCGACACCGTGACCGGCTTCTACGTCGCCGAGGTCGTCATGGGCTTCGCCTACGGCATCTACTCGGCCATCGACACCGCGCTCGTCGTGGACGTGCTGCCGAACGCCGACCGCCCGGGCAAGGACCTCGGTGTGATCAACATCGCCAACGCGTTGCCGCAGTCGCTCGCACCCGCCATCTCGCTCTTCTTCCTGAAGATCGGCAGCAGTCACCCCGACAACTACGAGCTCATGTGCTGGGCCGCCGGGATCGTCGCCCTGCTGGGCGCCCTGGTGGTCATCCCGATCAAGCGGGTCCGCTGACGCCCGTCGCGGGTCGCCACCACTGACGGACGGGAGGCGCGGTGCCAGCTGGCACCGCGCCTCCCGTCCGTCTGCCGTACGTCCGCAGGTCGCGCCGTTAGCGTGGGTCGGTGCCAACCACCGACACCCGTCCCTTCGACTCCCCGGCCGGCACGATCGAGGCGGTCGTCGACGGCGAGGTGACCCGCGCCCTCGGGATCCCGTACGCGCAGGCCGACCGCTTCGCACCGCCGACGCCGCAGCCGCCGTTCCCCGAGCCGTTCCGCGCCGACACCCCGGCGCCCGTCCCGCCGCAGCCGAGCGCGACCTCCGTCGACCAGCTCCTGCCGTCGATGGACCACCTGCGGGTCGACGAGCACTGCCAGCGCCTCAGCATCACGGTGCCCTCGGACGTCCGACCCGACGAGCGCCTGCCGGTGATGGTGTGGGTGCACGGTGGGTCCTACGTGCTCGGCGGCGGTGACCTGCCGATCCACGACGCGCACGACCTGGTGGCGGAGCAGCGCGTGGTCGTCGTCACGGTGACGTACCGACTCGGCGTGCTCGGGTTCCTCGGCGACGGCGGGACGGTGCCGGCGAACCTCGGCCTGCTCGACCTGGTCGAGGCGTTCCGGTGGGTGCAGCGGAACATCGCGGCGTTCGGCGGCGACCCCGCCGCGGTGACGGCGTTCGGGCAGTCCGCAGGAGCCGACGCGATCGCGCACCTCATGATCAGCGAGGGTGCGTGCGGGCTGTTCCGTCGGGCGATCGTGCAGAGCGCACCGCTCGGGCTGTCGCGGGGCCGAGCGCGGATGAACCGGGCGATGGTCCGGGCCGTCGGAGCGGTCGCGGGAGACGCCCCGCTCGACGAGGTCCTCGAGCGGCAGGCCCGCGCGACGAGGGCCGGCGGTCGGTACGGCCTGGCCGGCGGGATGCCGTTCGGCACGCAGTACGGGTTCGCGCCGCTGCCCGCCGAACGTGACACCGACCGGGCCTGGCGCTCCGTCGCCCCCGACGTCGACGTGCTCATCGGGTCCGGCTCCGACGAGGCGGGCATGTACGTGCCGCTCGTCCCCGGGCTCCGGACGGCGGCGCGGTCCCGACCGCTGCGGTCGCTGCTGCGATGGCTGCTCGTGCGGCCGCTGTCCGAGGTGATCTACGGTCGCGATGCACGACGCTTCGCCGCTCGGCACCGGGAGGCCGGTGGTCGGGCGACGGTGTACCGGCTGCTGCGGCACCCGTCGGTCGTGCCGGTCGGAGCGGTGCACATGAGCGACCTGCCGCTGCTGCTCGGCGGACGGACGGCGTGGGTCGGCAGCCGGTTCGTTCCGGAGCGGGACTGGCCGGAGGTCGATCGGCGCGGAAGGGCGCTGCGGGCGATCTGGGCGGAGTTCGCGCGGACCGGTCGGGTGACCGCTGCGGACGACGAGACGCTGGTGTTCGACCGGGGGTGACCCACGGGGTCGCGCCGGCTGCACCGCGAGGGGCCGGGGCACTCGGCCCCGACCCCTGCGCCGGTGTGCTGCGGTGTTGCGGCGCTCAGCCGCGACGCGTCGCCCCGATCGCCCAGACCCGGGGCGGTTCGACCCCGTTGACGGCGTGGTCGCCGACGATCCGGGCCTTGAACACCCACGGGTTGTGGCTCCCCGCGGTGCGGGCGTTCCGCCAGTGCCGGTCGAGGTTCTTCGTCGTGCTCACACCCGAGGCCGCGAGGGCGTCGAACAGGTGTGACGTCGCCGTGGTCGCGAGGGACGTGAGCGCGACCTGCGCCTGTGCGGTCGCGAGCTCGGCGCGGTCGTTGCGTCGCTCGTCCTCGGCCTCGTCGAGGGCAGCACCCTCGTACGCGGCCTGCAGCGCCTCGGCCGCCCGGTCGACGATCGCGGTCGCCGCGAAACCGGCCGCGGACACCTCGCCGACGACCTGCAGGATCTGCGGGTCCGCGGCGAAGCTGTCGGCGTTGCCGTGCGAGAACACCCGGTTGCGGTTCCGGACCTGCAGCGCGATCTCCCGCTCGGCGGCCAGGACGGAGCCGGCGAGCACGGTGAGGAGCACCGCCTGGTAGAACGCGGTCTGGTACTTGAACCGGTCGTCGAACAGCACGACCGCGTCGGCCTGCACGACGGCGTCGGTGAACGTGCTCGTCCCCGAGCCCGTGGTCCGCTGGCCGAAGCCGTCCCAGTCGTCCGAGTGGGCGACCCCCGGCTGGTGTGCGTCGACGATCGCGATGACCCGGTCGCCGGTGTCGGTGCGCTCCGCGTACGTGTCGATCCAGTCCGCGAAGATGCTGCCCGTCGAGTAGTACTTCTGCCCGCTGATGCGGAAGGTGCCGTCGTCCTGCGGCGTGACCTTCGTGACGACGTCGCCGATCTGCACGGCGCCGACCTCGGTCCAGGAGTTGCCGGCGATCTCGCCCCGACCGAAGCGTTCGAGCCAGGCATCGCGTTCGCCGGAGCGCCCGACGAGACGGTCCTCCACGAGGGCGAAGTGCCCGCGCAGGGCCTGCGGGATGTTGCTGTCCGCGGCGGCGAGCTCGGTGAGCAGGCGGAAGAGCTGCGGGAGGGTCGCGCCCGCGCCACCGAACGCGACGGGGACGCGGACCGCGCCGAACCCGGCGGCTGCGAGTTCGCGGATCTCGTCGAAGGGGAGCCGGTGGTCCTGCTCCCGCTCGGAGGCGCCGGCGGCGATGCGGTCGAAGATCGGCCGGAAGCGGCCGGCCAGGGTCTCGTAGTCGACCGGTGCGGTGGTCTGGGCGGTGCCGAGCTGGTCGGCCGTGGTGTCGGTCATGGTGTCGTGCCTTCCGGGTTGCGTGTGCGGGTGCTGTTCAGGCGGTGGCCGTCGGTGTGACGACCTGGGGCTGGGCGGCGGTCGAGGGCGCTCGCCGCCCCCCGCGTCGTGAGAGCACGGCCGCGCCGACGAAGACGACGACCGCGACCAGGGCGGCCCCGACGGTCCACGCGGCCCCGGCCGGCCACCGACCGGAGAGCCCGAGGAGCGCCGGCACGGTCGTGGTGGTCTGGCTGGCGAGGACGAGGGCCCAGACGGTGTACCGGCCGAGGTCACGACCCATGGCGAGCAGGAGGAAGAAGAGCGTCCAGAGCCCGGCCCAGGTCACCCACAGCACGGCGAGGACCGGGTCGACGGTGACGTTCGTGACCGCGGAGACGACGGCGATCGCGGCGACGAGGCCGCAGAACCAGCCGAGCCCCGTCGAGCCGAGCCCCGCGAGCGCGTCGATCCCGACGTACAGGTAGGTGAGGCCGAAGAGGAACGTCCCCGCGATCGAGAGCAGGACGGGCAGCGACCCGTCGGCCGTGACGGCGACGGCCGTGGACAGCACGAGCTGCAGCCCGCCGATCAGGACGTTGAACACACCGCTGTCGCGGCCGGGGACCCGACCGAGCAGGGTGAGCCCGTTGATGAGCAGTGCCGCTCCGGAGAGCACCAAGCAGATGTACGCCATGGCGACGACCGTGGCAGCGAGGCGACGGCCGCGGAAGGGTTGTGTCGGACTGTGTCCGACGGTGACGCTCCGTGACGTTGAGCGGTCACTGCCGCTCCCGACGTCGCTCGCCCCCGGACGGGGAGGTCGCGCGGACACCGCTCGGTGGGCAGGATCGACCACATGCCCGACGCCGACCTCCGCGCCCGCATCGTCGCCGGTGCCGCCGATGCCTTCCGTGACGGCGACTTCCACGCGGTCGGACCGGACGACGTCGCACGTGCCGCGGACGTCCCCGTCGCCGAGGTGCACCGCGTGTTCCCGTCGTGGGAGCTGCTCGTCGTGGCCGTCGTCGACCGGTGGGCCAAGGCCGGTCGCGATGCACTCCGCGGGGTCGCCGAGCAGGACGGGGCCGTCGCCTACCTCCGGGCACGGCTCGACCGCGGTCACCAGCACCCCGCGATCGTCCGGGTCCGCATCGCGCTGCTCAGCGCCACCTCGACCCCGGGTCACCCGGCCTCGGGATGGTTCCGGCAGCAGTACACGATGCTGTTCGAGGACGTGACGCTCGCGCTCGTGCGTGACGTCATCGCCGGCCGTGAGCCGCGGGGTGTCTCACCGCGGCACGCGGCCGAGCAGCTCGTCGCGCTCTTCGAGGGCCTCCAGCTGCAGGCGATGCTCCGCGACGACGCCGACCTGCTCGCCGCGTGGGACCGGGCGGTCGCCCGCATGCGGGCCGGGTGGGCGGCGGCCGCCGTCAGCGCCTGAGGCGAGCCGTGCCCGCTCGTGCGACGAGCAGCGCGACGGCGCCGACGACCAGTACCGCCCCCACGAGTGCCGGCACCCGGAACGCGAGTGCGGTGACGGTCCCGCCGATCCCCGCACCCCCGAGCAGCGCACGCGTGCCGACGGCCAGCGCCAGCACGACGACCAGGGTCAGGGCCGCGACCGGCACGAGGCGTTCGACGGGACGCAGGGGCTCCGCCGACCCGACGTCGGCCCGTCGCCACCACACCGCGGCGACGACGAGCAGCGCCAGCAGTCCGAGCACGCTCGAGACGTCCTGCAGGAAGAAGGGCAGCGGGTAGTCGCCGACGGTGGTGTCGCGGAGCGCCGGCCAGGCCAGGACCACGAAGCCGTGCGGGTGCGTGAAGCCGTCCCACACGACGTGCGTCACGCTGCCGAGCACGCACCCGACGACGACGAGCAGCGCGTCCCGCGCGGTGAGGACGGGTCGACGATCCCATCCGGACGGCAGCCGTCGTCGCAGTCCGGGGACGACCGGAGCCCAGGCCGGCCGCACGAGGAACCACCACGCGGCGAGCACGACCAGGGAGACGGCGAGGTCGATCGTCGGGATGCCCCACCAGGAGTGGGCGTCCTCGTAACGCGGCAGGAACGGTGCGAAGAGCACTGCGTCGGGTGCCATCGACCCGACCGCGACGGCGGCGACCGGCAGGAGGGTCCGGCGGGCGGCGAGGGCCACGACCGCGTGGCTGACGGTGAAGGGCACGGTCACGTCCTCGTCATCGGGTCAGGTGCGTGCGGTGCATGAACCACTCGACGCCCTCGGCCAGGGCGACGCCGGCGGTGTGCCAGTCGTGCCCACCGTCCTCGACGATCCGTTCGGTCACCTGCATGCCCGCAGCGCGTGCGGCGGCCACCACCTTCGGGACCACCGGTCCGTACCGGCTGTCGTCTGCGCCGGCGGCCACGAACGCGGCGGAGTCGCGGTACGGCGCCCCTTCGGCGAGCACCCGGAGCGGCTGGGCGGCCTCGTAGGCTGCGCTGTCGCCGTGGAAACCCCTCGAGATGGTGTCCTCGCGGTCCTGCAGCACCGGTCCGATCTGCCCGGAGACGTCGATCCACGACCCGAAGCGCTCGGGGTGACCGGCGCCGAGCTGCAGGGCGCAGGTTCCCCCCTGCGAGAAGCCGGCGATCGCCCAGTCCTCGGCGCGGGTGGCGGCGTGCAGGTGCTCGTGCACCCAGGTCGGGACGTCGCTCGTCAGGTAGGTGGCGCTGTTCCCGAGCGGACCGTCGATGCACATCGGGTTGTTCGAGGCGCGGGCGAGCTGGTCGGGCATCACGACGATCGGCGCGAGCCCGTGGTTCCGCTGGGCGATCGCGTCGAGCCGGGTCGCCATCCGACCGGCCTCGATGATGTTCGCCGGGGCCGCACCGGGGCCCTGCCCGGACAGCATCACGACCACGGGCAGCTCGGGGGCGTGCTCGACGAGTGCGGCCGGCGGCAGCCAGACGATGGCCGGTCGGGCGTGGAAGTGCGAGACCGCACCGGGGATGCGCACCGATCCGTAGCGGCCGTGGGAGGGCATGTCGTGCGGCGGTCGCCAGCTCGCGGCGTCGACCGGGGACGACCCCGGGTCCGGGTCGTCCGGCAGGCGCAGTGGTGGCACGTGGGACTGCCCCAACGCGTCGGCGATCGTGGGGAAGAGCCCGGCGTCCCGGTTCACCGCGAGCCCGCCGGACAGCAGGGCGAGGGGCACCAGCAGCGCGGCGACCACCCTGGTCGTCCACCTGGCCCGCCGTGCGCGTCCGCCGCCGCGCACCAGTCCGATGACGGCGACGCCGAGCAGGGCACAGACCACGCCCGTCCAGACCCGGTCGACCCAGGTCGGCGGGACCCCGAGCACGTCGAGGACGTCGCCGAGGAACCAGGACAGCACCGCACCGACCAGTGCGCCCACCACGATCGCGATCGCCGCCCAGCGCCAGGACCGGCGGACGGCGGTGAGCACGAGGACGGCGGCGAGCAGGGTCAGGGCGTAGAGGGGCAGCAGGACGTGGGCGGACAGGAGCGGCAGGGTGGTCACGGGCGGGTCCGGCGGTCGGGACGCTCTCGGGCATCCGACGGGAGACGGGACAGGAGCGGCGTGGTCCAGTGACCGTAGCGAGTCGAGGTGTCCGAACCGGGGCCGGAGGGGCCTTCCCCGGTGCTCTCCCGGCTGATCCTGAGCGATCCTGCACGCGAGGTGGTCGGCCGACGGGGCGGGCCTGTCCGACCGGCCAGCTCCGGGTGGTCCGTCGACCGTGCGGAGGTCCGCACCGACCCCGCACCGGAGGGTCACCGGCGGCGCGTCTGGGTGTGCCCTCCGGGCGATCCTGGCAAGGTCGGCGGATGGAGTACACGGACTACGACACCCGGCTCGCCGCCTACGGCGTGATCACCGAGGGCGACCGCGTGCTCCTGGCCCGACTGCGGATCCCGGAGGCCGGCACGTGGACGCTGCCGGGCGGTGGCGTCGAGTTCGACGAGACCGTCGAGCAGGCCGTCGTCCGCGAGGTCCTCGAGGAGACCGGGTACGAGGCGACGTGTGGTCCGCTCCTCGGCATCCGGCACCACATCGTGCCGAAGGAACGCCGGATGCACGACACCGGGCGACCGATGAAGGCCGTGCAGGTGGTGTTCCGTGTGACCGTCACCGGCGGCGAGCTCCGCAACGAGGCCGACGGCTCGACCGACGAGGCCGCGTGGGTGCCGATCGCCGAGCTGCCCCACCGCCGGCACGGGTTGCTCGTGCCGATCGCCCTCGACTGGGCACGACGACCGTGAGCGGCGAGGCCACCGACCTGTCCGCCCGGCTCTGGGACGAGCGAGCCCTGCTCGGCGACCTGGTCACCGCTGCGGCCGAGCCGGACCGCACCGGTCAGCTGCTCGACCGGCTGCGCGCGCTGCGCCTGGAGCAGGACGTGCTCGTGCACGCCCTCGCCGAGCAGTGGGGCACCGACCCGGAGACCGCCACGCTCCGGTCGATCGAGCGCGTCGCGCCCGTGCCGTGGGACCTCCTCCTGCCCGAGCACCTGACGGCCCTGGCGGACCTGACCGCCGAGGTCGACGCGCTGCTGCCCCCCGGGGCCCTCCGCGACACCTGGGACCGGATCAGCCCTCGAGGACGCTGAACGCCGTCGTCGCATCCACCATGCGGCCAGTGAACCACCGCTCCTGTCAGGATGGGACCGTGACCCCGACCGAGCTGTCCGTCGACGCCGCCGTCGAGCGGGCGGTGGCGCTCGCCGCGGGCCCCGGACGCGCGGTCCTCGGCATCGCCGGTGCACCCGGAGCAGGCAAGTCGGCCCTGGCCCGACGCATCGTCGCGGCGGTCGTCGCGGCACACGGACCCGGCACCGCCGTGCAGGTCCCGATGGACGGCTTCCACCTGGCGAACGCCGCGCTCGACGCCCTCGGGCGGCACGACCGCAAGGGCGCGATCGACACCTTCGACGCCGCCGGCTACGTCGCCCTGGTCCGGCGCCTGGTCGTCCCCGACGACGGGAACGCCGACGACGGCACCGCCGCCGACGGGGTCGTCACTGCCGACGAGGTGGTCTGGGCGCCGGACTTCGACCGCCGCGTCGACGAACCCGTCGCGGGCAGCATCGCCGTCCCGCGGAGCACCAGGCTCGTCGTCTCCGAGGGCAACTACCTGCTCGACACCGACGCGCCGTGGTCCGCCCTGACCGACCTGTTCACCGAGACCTGGGCGTGCGTCGTGGACGACCGGGTCCGCGTCGACCGTCTGGTGGGCCGGCACATGCGGCACGGACGCGACCACGAGGCGGCCCGCACCTGGGCGCTGGAGGTCGACGGCGTGAACGCGGCGAGGGTCGCTGCCACGGTGGGGCGAGCCTCCAGGACGGTCCGGACCTGAGCCGACCCGACCCGACCAGCAGCACCGAACGACAGGAGCGACCATGACCATCGCCATCACCGGAGCCACCGGTAACATCGGCGGCACCGTCGCCCGCGCGCTCGCGGCGGCGGGCACGCCGTTCCGCATGCTCGTGCGCGACCCGGCGCGCGCACCGAAGCTGCCCGGGGCCGAGGTCGCGGTCGCCTCGTACGCCGACGTCGACGCCTCCCGCGCCGCGCTCGAGGGCGTGGACCTGCTGCTCATGGTCTCCGGTGCCGAGGCGCAGGACCGCCTCGACCAGCACCGCGCGTTCGTGGGCGCGGCGGTCGACGCGGGTGTCGGGCACGTCGTCTACACGTCGTTCGTCGGGGCGGCGCCGGATGCGACCTTCACGCTCGGCCGCGACCACTGGGCCACGGAGCGCGCGATCGAGGAGACCCCGATGGCGCACACGTTCCTGCGGGACTCGTTCTACCTCGACTTCGTCGAGGACCTGGTCGGCGAGGACGGCGTGATCCGGGGACCGGCGGGCGTCGGTGCGATGGCCGCGGTCGCGCGGGCGGACGTCGCGCGGATCGCGACCGAGGTGTTGCTGCACCCGTCGGACCACGTCGACCGGACGTACGAGCTGACCGGGCCCGAGGCGATCACCCTCGCCCAGGCGGCCGCGACCGTCTCCGAGGTGCGCGGCCGCGCGGTGACGTACCAGCCGGAGACGGTGGCGGAGGCGTACGCCTCGCGAGCGCGCTGGAACCCGGAGCCGTGGCAGGCGGACGCGTGGGTGAGCACCTACACGGCCATCGCGGAGGGTGCGCTGGCGCACGTCTCGACGGACGTCGAGCGGGTCACCGGTCGTCGTCCGCTGTCGCTGCGCGAGGTGCTGCAGGCGGGCTGACCAGCCGACGCCGGCCCCGACGCGCTGGCTGTCGGCCGGAGAACGGTCGTTCCCCCCGCGTTGTGGGTGTCGTGCCGGGACGCCCCACCTGGTTCACTGGCGTGGTCCACGGCACTCGTGCCGGGGCCGCCGGAGCCTCCGTCGCGAGGCGATGGGTCGTCGTGTCTGGCTGTGTTCGGGTCACAGCCAGGCACTGCACCCCGGTGCGCCGCCGAGCGATCCACGGCAGTCCGATCAGCGCTCGCCTGGGATGCGCGGCCGGACCCCGCGTACATTCGGTCGGGCTACCCCGCGGGACCCTGACCGCGGGAGCCCGGATCCCTGTTCCCGGGCTGGTCTCGTCTGACACGCAGCGTCGAACCCGACGGCGCCGTAGCGCGAGGGCGCCCGCCCCGGACCCGAACCGCTGGCGGCCGCCCTCGCACCCTCTGGAGGCGCGTCCGCCTCGCCCGGTCCGGTTGCGGCGGCACAACGGGAGGCACGTCGAACCACGTCCTTCCGTGGCGCGACGTGCAGACGGTTGTTCGGGAGCGCGTCGAACCACGTCCCGCCGGTGGCCCCGCGAGCCGCGAGCCGCGAGCCGCGGGCCGGGCCGCGCCGCGCTGCTGCGCTGCTGCGCTGCGCCGCGCGCGTCAGCGCACGCGCCGCGCCGCGAGCGTCCCCGCGACGCCGAGCGTCAGCACCGCGACGAGCACGACGAGCAGCGGAGCCGTCCAGTTCCCGGTCGCCCCGTGCAGGGACCCGGCGACGAGCGGGCCCGCCGAGCCGATCAGGTACCCGCCGCCCTGCACGAACGCGGACATCCGGCGGGCGTCGTCGTCGCTCGTGACGATCCGCACGACGATGATGAAGACGACGGTGATGCCCCCGCCCTGCGCCGCTCCGCCGAGCACCGACCAGAGCAGCCAGAGCTGCGGCGCGAACAGCAGCCCGAGGGGCATCGCGAGCCAGAGGAACGCGACCAGGGCGATGATCGCGCGGGGCCGCCAGCGGCTGGCGAGCACCGGGACACCGAGCGCGCCGACGACCGCCAGGATCTGGAACACCGACGAGCTCGCGCCCGAGGACTCCGCCGAGAAGCCGATCTCGTCGTGCAGCAGCGTCGGGATCCAGGCGGTCAGGGCGTAGTACGAGAACGCCTGGCCACCGAACGCCAGCGTCAGCCCCCAGGTGATGAGCCGACGCGAGGGGCGGACGGGCGTCGCCGCTGCCGGAACCGTGCGGATCGACCCGGTCTCGGTGAGGAGCTCGACCGGACCCGTCACGACCACGGGCTCGCTCCGCACCGGTCGGAGCCAGGCCGCGCGTGCTCCGACCGCGTACGTCCACGCCAGCCCGGCGACGACGGCGAAGACCGCCCACACGGCGATGGCCACCGGCCACCCCCACGCGGCGGCGATCGGCGCGGTGCCGAGCGAGGTGATCATCGACCCGACGTTGAGCGCCGACGTGTACACGCCGGTGACCAGTCCGACGCGTTCGGGGGAGGTGTCGCGCCGGATGACCACCGGGATCACCACGTTGCCGATCGTGATGCCGATGCCGATCACCGCGGTACCGACGAGCAGCGACGCCGCCGACGGGGTCGAGCGGACGATCGTCCCCGCGAGCACGATCACGAGCGCCAGGGACACCGCACGCTCCGGGTCGGCCTTCGCGATCACCCAGCTGGCGAACGGCGTCGCGAGCGAGAAGCACAGCACCGGGATCGTCGTCAGGAGCCCGGCGATCGTCGCGGTCAGCCCGAGGTCCACCCGCAGGTCGCCGATCACCGGCGCCGGAGCCACGATCGGTCCGCGGAGGTTGAGGGCGATCAGGACGATCGCCGCCGGCAGCAGCCAGGCCGCGCCGCGGAGGCCGCGACGGGCGACGGCGGTCACCGGTGCCCGCTCACGCGGCGTCCGGCAGGAGGATCGGCAGCAGGTCGAGCGGGGTGGCGGCGCTGGCGACGGTGCCCTCGGCCTCGGCGGGGGAGCCGTAGCCCCACTCGGCGAAGACGACCGGCACGCCGTGCACGCGGGCTCCCTCGACGTCGTGCAGTCGGTCGCCGACGAGCACCGGGCGGCTCACGTCGTGGCCGGCGGCCTCGAGGCGACGCAGGGCCTCGGCGACGACGTCGGCCTTGGCGCTCCGGACCTCGTCGTCGCTCGCGCCGGTGACGAAGTCGAAGTACCCGGTCAGGCCGTAGTGGTCGAGGATCACCGTGGCGGGGGTCTCGGGCTTGCTCGTCGCGGTCGACAGCGGCAGCCCGGCATCGTGCAGGGTGCGCAGCACGACGTCGATGCCGGGGAACATCGCCGAGTCGAGGGCTCCGTGCGACAGGTAGTGCTCGCGGTACACGGCCAGGGTGCGCTCGGCGCCCGCGTCGTCCATCCCCATCGCCGTCTTGAACGTGTCCATGATCGGCGGGCCGACGAACGACATCAGGGTCGCGTGGTCCGGCACGGGCACGCCGACCGTGCGGAAGGTGTGCGTCATGCTCTCGAGGATCCCCGGAGCGGAGTCGCTGATGGTCCCGTCGAGGTCGAACAGGATGGCGGTGTACGGGCGCGTCATGTCCTGACCAGCCTAGTCGGGGCGGTGTGACCGGCCGCGGGGCGGGCCGGTGGGCGCGCAGGGCGGTGGGGCGAGCCTCCCGGCGGGTGCGCCCTCGACGCGACCGCTCAGAACAGGCGGGTGTGCCCGCCCTCGATGCCGCGCATCGCGTCGTAGTCGAGCACGAGGACGCGGATGCCGCGGTCCTCGGCCAGGGTGCGGGCCTGCGGAGCGACCGTCTGCGCTGCGAGCACGCCCTGCACCGGCCGCAGGTGCGGGTCGCGGTTCATCAGCTCGAGGTACCGGGTGAGCTGCTCGACCGCGTCGATGTTCGCGTTGCGCTTCATCTCGACCGCGACGCTCGCGCCCGCGTCGTCCCGCGCCAGGATGTCGACCGGTCCGATCGCCGTCATGTACTCGCGGCGGACGAGCGTGTGCCCGTCACCGAGGAGCTCGATCTGCTCCGCCAGGAGCTGCTGCAGGTGCGCCTCGACGCCGTCCTTCACCAGGCCGGGGTCGACGCCGAGGTCGTGACTCTCGTCCGCGATCACCTCGTACAGGCTGACGATGAGCCTGTCCTGCGTCTTCTTCTGCGTGACGGTCCAGACCTGGGTGATGCCGGCGCTCGCCTGCTCCTCGTCGGGTTCGGTCATCTCGATCGAGCACGGCGGGCTCATCCAGTTCAGCGGCTTGTAGCTGCCGCCGTCGGAGTGGACGAGCAGCGAGCCGTCCGCCTTGAGCATGAGCAGGCGGGTCGCGAGCGGCAGGTGGGCCGACAGGCGTCCGGCGTAGTCGACGGAGCAGCGGGCGATGACGAGACGCACCCGGCGATCCTAACGGTCGGTGCGCGTTCCGCCCGACGCGGCCGGGTCCGCCATCGTGTCGTCCGTCCCGTGGTGCGGGCGGTCGGTCTGGAGGCGCGACTCGCCACCGTCGTGCTGCCGCGCGTCCGGCTGCTGGTCACCTGCCACCCCGTCGTCGCCGCCGTCGCCCCGGCCTGCGCGGCGCTTCCGCAGGGTCTCCGCCGCTGCGCCGGTCTCACGGGCCGCACCCGACGCCAGGCCGGCCGCGATGATGAACACGAACACCACGAGCAGCGCGCCGAGCAGGCCGATGTGCTCGCCGAGGAACCCGATCAGCGGGGGACCGGCGAGGAACGCCACGTAGCCGATCGTCGCCACCGCGCTGACCTTGAGCGCTGCCGAGCGGGGGTCGTCGGCCGCGGCGGACATGCCCATGGGGAAGCCGAGGCTCGCGCCGAGGCCCCAGAGCACCACGCCGACGATCGCGATCGGGATCACGTCGACGAAGATGAGCAGGCCGAGGCCGACCACGGCGACGGCGGCGCTCACGCGGAGCACGGGCACCCGGCCGAACCGGTCGATGAGCGGGCTGCCGGCGATGCGTCCGGCGGTCATCGCGGCCAGGAAGACCGTGAGCACCGCGGACCCAGCGGCGTTGTCGAGCCCGTGGCCGTCGATCATGGCGAGGGGCAGCCAGTCGTTCGCGGACCCCTCGGCCAGCGCCATGCCGAGCACGATGACTCCGATGAGGAGCGTCGACGGCTGCGCCCAGACCTGCCGGCGCGTGAGCTGCACCGGAGTCGGGCTGGTCGCCGTGGACTCGTGCTCCTCGTACCGGTGCTCGTCCCCGAAGCGCGAGGCCGCGGCGAGCATGACCAGGCAGACCACGACGCCGAGCACGGCGAAGTGCAGGACGACCGGCACCTCGAGCTTCTCGGTGAGCGCGCCGAGGCCGGCCCCGGCGAGCGTGCCGACGCTGAACGCCGCGTGGAAGAGCGGCATGATCGTGCGTCCGCCGGCCTTCTCGGCGGCGGCGCCGGAGACGTTCATCGACACGTCGACCAGACCGTTGCCGAACCCGAACGCGATGAGGCCGACCCAGATCGCCGCGAAGCCCCAGCCGTAGGTGACGGCGAAGCCCGCGAAGACGAGGCCGACCGCCAGGCAGACCGAGGCCACCTGCACACCCCGGCGTGCACCGACCTTCGCGACGATGTGGCCCGCGAAGGTCAGGCCACCGATCGAGCCGACCGCCATGCCGAGCACGAGCAGGCCCATCTCGAAGGTGGAGGCACCGAGTGAGTCGCGCACGCTCGGGATGCGTCCGAGCCAGGTGGCGATGGCCAGGCCGGACAGCGTGAAGGCCACGAAGACCGCGATGATCCACGTGCGGGTCGTCGGAGCGGATCGGGTGGACGTCGTCGTCATGCGGAGCTTTCCGGTCTCGTGCTGGTCGTGGCGGTCGCCGTTCGGGGGATTCCTGGTCGGATGTCCGCCTCCGGCTGTCCGGTCGAATCGATTCGACCGGCTCGTGTGACTACGCTAACGGGCGATGGACCACCCGGCAACAGCACCCGGCGCGTCCGGGACGACGAACCCCCGCGACCACGCCGACGGTCCGGCGCGCCGCGGGCCGAGGCCGACCCTCGCCGCGGTCGCACGGGCAGCGGGCGTCGCGCCCTCGACCGCGTCCCTCGCCTTCAGTGGTGCGGGGCCGGTCTCCGACGACGCGAAGGCCCGCGTGCTCGCCGCCGCCGCCGAGCTCGGCTACGGGGGTCCCGACCCTCGGGCACGCTCGCTCCGCCGGGGCCGCTCCGGAGTCATCGGCGTGGTGATGGACGAGCGCCTGAGCGACGCCTTCCGCGACCCGGTGAACGTCCTGACGCTCGACGGCATCGCCGAGGTCGCGGGTGAGGCCGGTGCCTCCCTGCTCCTCGTGCGCAGCCCCCTCGACGACGAGCACGGTGCCGGACCGATCGTCGACGCCCCGATGGACGCCGTGGTCCTGGTCGGGTGCAACGTCCGGATCGACCCCGCGGTCGCCGTGCTCCGTCGTCGGCAGATCCCCGTCGTCGCCATCGAGGCGGACGACATCGAGGGCGCCGTCCCCGTCCAGCTCGACAACCGCGAGGCCTCGCACCGGGCTGCGTCGTACCTCGCCGACCTCGGTCACACCGCCGTGACGATCGTGACCCTGCCGCTCGACGCCGAGCGGCGCTGCGGTCCGGTCGACGCTGTCCGCGAGGCGTCGGGCGTCGCCCACACGACACTCGAGCGGCTCCGCGGCGTCCGTGAGGTCTACCCGGACGCGCCCGCGATCGAAGCCGCGGGGAGTTCGGTCGAGGACGGCCGGGTCGCCGGGCGGACGCTGTTCGCCAAGGGGGCGCCCACGCCCACGGCAGTCGTGGCGCAGAGTGACCTGCTCGCCGTCGGGGTCGTCTCGGCAGCGCTCGACGCCGGCCTCCGGGTGCCCGAGGACGTCAGCGTCATCGGGTTCGACGGCATCACCGTGGACGACAGCCTGCTCCACCGGTCGCCGATCCGGCAGCTCACGACCCTGGTGCAGCCGTTCGAGCAGAAGGGTCGGGCCGCCGCACGCGCGGCACTCGCGATGCTCGAGGGGGCCGAACCGCAGCCGGCGGCCTTCCGGTCCGAGCTGCGGATCGGCGACACGACGGGGCCGGTGCGCCGGGCCTGAGCCCGTCGGTGGGCTACGAGCCCGACGTGCCGCTCGTGGCGATGCCGGCTGCGCCGATGCCGATCACGACGATCAGGAACAGCGCCCACCCGACGACGAACAGTCCGTTCAGGATCAGACCGGTGACGGCCATCCCACGTCCTGCGGGTTCCTTCCGGAGACCCACGATGCCGAGGACGAACCCGACGAGCGGCACGAGGAAGGTGAAGCCGAGGACGATCGAGACGAGGCCGAGCACCATGCTCGTGATGCTGAGGCCGCGGGGCGGAGCGGGCTGGAATCCCACGGTGACGTGCGTCGGCTGCCCGTACTGCTGCGCCTGCGCGTACTGCGGCGGCTGCTGCGCGTACTGCGGCTGGTGCTGGCCCTGGCTCCCCGGGCCCGGGTACTGGTCATGGCTCATCTGTCGTCCCCCGCATCGAGTCGGCCGTCGCCTGCTCCAACGGTACCGGACCGTCAGAGCGCCGCGACTCCGATGATCTGTTGTGAAAGACGTCCTTCATGACGAACTATCGCGCGCCGCGCAGCCCGAGCACGACCACCACCACGAGGTTCACCGCGCTCCCCACCAGGAACCCCGTGCTGCCCCCGGCCACCCCCCACGTCGGCGCGAGCACCGCCATGAGCACCACCCCGACGACGAACCCGGCGACCGACGCCAGCGCCACCTGCCGGGACCGCCCGGCGGCGAGCAGCAGCGCCGCCGGCACGAGTCCGACGGTGAACACCCACACGCCGACCATCAGGTACCGCAGGTCCGCGACGGCCTCGGCTCCCTCGGCGGGGTAGACGAGCGGCAGGAACCACCCGGCGAGCCACGCCACGAGCCCGAAGACCACGGCGGTCCCCGCGGTGAAGCCCCCGACGAGCAGGAGCACCCCGCGCGAGCGCAGCGACCCGCCGTCCGACCGGTGTGCGAACGCCGGCACGAGCACCTGGCCGAGCGCCTGCCCGACCATCGACGCCGGGGTCGCCAGGGTGAAGGCCGCCGCGTACACCCCGGCCTCGTGCGCCGAGACCGAGACCTGCGCCGAGATCATCGTGAGCTGCAGCAGCCCGTTCGAGGTCACGACCGCCAGGACGTTCCACGCCGCGAAGGCGAGCACCCCCGCGGTCGGTTCCGGTGCGTCGGGAGCACGGTTCCCTCGCGGCCAGCAGGCGACGGCGAACACGGTGTACCCGATCGCCAGGGGCAGCAGCACGAGCGGCTCGAGTCGGGCGACGCACGCCGCCACGAGCAACCCGAGGGCGAGCAGGCTCGTGACCGTGTCCCACAGCGCGACCTTCGGGGCCCGGTCGTACCCGAGCTGGGCTCCGCGGGCGTAGCAGTACAGCCCGTACCCGACGACGACCCCGACCCCACCGACGACCATCCCCGGGCTCGCACCCCAGGCGAGGGCGACGGGGACGGTGACGACGGCGAGCACGACGCTCGACACCGCCATGGACGCTCCGAGCAACCGGTTCACCGCGGTGTCCGACCGCCGCCCGCGCAGGGCGATCGCGAGCACCCGCGACGCGGTGTTGCCGGCGGCGTTCGGCCAGAGCAGCGCGGTGAAGACCGACAGCGAAAGCAGCGCGGTGGTCTGGCCGAGGGTCTCGGTGCCGAACACCCGGCCGACGACGACGGTGACGAGTAGTTTCGCGAGCCCCTGCACGCCGATGCCGATCGTGGCGAGCAGCGCCGACGACGCGACGCGCCCGTGCCCGTGCGTGCGCCCGGTCACCGCGCCAGCGCCTGTTCGACCCAGCCCCGCCGGTGCGCCCGCACCCCGAGGGTCACTGCGCGGACGCCGATGTACCCGAGCGAGAAGGCCGCCCAGAGCCCGGCGAGCGTCCCGCCGACCCACCAGAGCAGCGGCAGGTACACGACCAGGTTCACGAGCCCGGCCAGGGCCAGGTACCGCGCGTCACCGGCGCCGATGAGCACCCCGTCGAGCACGAACACGTACCCGGCGACGGGCATCCCGACGGCGATGAGCACGAGCACGAGCGGCAGGGCCGAGCGCACCGCGGCCGAGTCGGAGAACACCGGCCCGAGCAGTCCGCTCATCGCGAGGGTCAGCACCCCGAGCAGGACGCCGCCGACGATGCCGAGCAGCACGAGCCGCCGGGTCACGAGCCGCACCCGGTCGGGGTCGCGTGCGCCGAGCCCGTGGCCGACGAGCGCCTGCCCCGCGATGGCCAGGGCGTCGAGGGCGAAGGCCAGCGTCGAGAACACGGTCAGACCCACCTGGGTCGTCGCCAGGCCGGTCGTGCCGAGGCCCGACGCGGTGGCGACCGTCGCGAGCATCGCCACGCGCAACGACGCCGTGCGCAGGAACAGCCACGCCCCGGACCGGAGCGCCCGCACCACGCCGGAGGCCCCCGGCCGCAGCGGTGCACCCGATGCCTGGGCGGCCCGGACGGCGATCACGACGTACACGGCAGCCATCGCCCACTGCACGATCACGGTGCCGGCAGCGGACCCCTCGACGCCCCAGCCCGCGCCGTAGATGAGCACGGCGTTGAGCAGCCCGTTCGCCACGAACCCGATCGTCGCCACGACCAGCGGGGTCCTGGTGTCCTGCAGCCCGCGCAGCAGTCCGGTCGAGGCCGTCACCACCAGGATCCCGGGGAGCCCGATCAGCGAGACGGTCAGGTACGCGGTCGCCGCGGCCGAGACCTCCGCCGAGGCGCCGAACAGGTCGACGAGCGGCCCCGCGAGCGGCCAGCCGACGAGCGCGAGCAGCACCCCGAGTCCGAGGGCGAGCCACATCCCGTCGACGCCGGCGTGCACCGCACCGCGGCGGTCACCCCCGCCCAGCGCCCGGGCCACCGCCGGGGTCGTCGAGTACGCCAGGAAGACGAGCAGACCGGTCACCGTCTGCAGCACGACGCTCGCCAGGCCCACGGCGGCCAGCGCGGTCGCCCCCAGGTGCCCGACGAGTGCGGTGTCGGTGAGCAGGAACAGCGGCTCGACCACGAGTGCGCCGAGCGCCGGCAGCGCGAGCCGGACGATGTCCCGGTCGACCGACCGACGCTCGGTGGTCGCGGCGGGCGAGGTCGGTCGGGGCACCGGACCATCCTGCCGGAGTCGGAGCAGCACCGGCCCGTCCCGCCGTCGGTACGCTGCGCCCGTGGACCTCCTCGCGCTCGCGCCCGGCGCCGTCGGCATCGCGCTGAGCCCGCTGCCCGTCGCGTCCGTGGTCGTGCTGCTCGGGCACCGGCGGGGGTACGCACCCGCGATCGCCTGCACCGCCGGCTGGATCGTGGCCGTCGCCGTGGCACTCGTGCTGGCGGTCGCGGTGGGGGAGCGGCTCCCCGTGCAGACGGCAGGCGGATCGTCGGTCCAGGCGATCGTCGCCCTGGTCGCGGGCGTGGTGCTCGCCGGGCTCGCGGTCTGGCAGTGGACGGTCCGTCGGCTGCCGGACGGGTCCCCGTCGAGCACCCGCTGGGCGGACGTGGTCGAGCGGGTCGGTCCGGTGCACGCCTTCGGGCTCGGGATGCTCCTGTTCTGCAACCCGAAGGCGATCGTGCTCGCCCTGGCCGCTGGGCTGGCCTTCGGGGACGCCGAACCCGGTCCCGGCGTGGCGCTGGCGGCCGGCGCGGCCTTCGTCGTGGTCGCCGCGTCGACGACGGTGCTGCCCGTGGTCCTGGCGCTCGCGGCCGGTCCGCGTGCCCGCCGCCCCCTCGCCGCGATGCGCGCGGGGATCGCCCGGTGGGGTTCCGTCGGTCTGGTCGCGGTGCTCGCGGTCCTGGCGGTGGTCCAGCTCACCGTCGGCGTGACCGGCCTGTCCTGACGGATCTGGCCTGACCGGACGCCGCTCGTTCGGCGCATCGGTGGAGCAGGAAGCGTCGGGTCGAGCACGTCCACCCGACGATTGCTGCTCCACGGAGCGGGCGGCTGGAGCGGGTGGCTGGACCACGCGACGGACGGGAGGCCCGTGGCGGCGCCGCCACGAGCCTCCCGTCCGGTGATCCCGCGGCTCAGTCCGCGCGCGGCTCTGCCGGGATCGCCCCGGTGGCGGCGCGCGCCTCGTCCGACGCCCGGGGCGTCGCCGGGTCCGTGCCGCGGGCACGGCCGACCAGGTCCATCAGGTGGTAGACGACGATCGCGGCGACCGTCCCGACGATGATGCCGCCGAAGGTCGCGCCGCCGAACGAGAACGTGAAGTCGGCGATGCCCATGATCAGCGCGATGCCGGCGGTCAGCTGGTTCTTCGGCTTCGCGAAGTCGACGCGGTTCTCGACCCAGATGCGGATGCCGATGACGCCGATCAGGCCGTACAGCGCGGTGGTCGCACCGCCGAGCACGCCGGCCGGCACAGACGAGATGACCACGCCGACCTTCGGCGACAGACCGAGCAGGATCGCGACGATCGCCGCGACCCAGTACGCGGCCGTCGAGAACACGCGAGTGGCGGCCATCACGCCGATGTTCTCGCCGTAGGTGGTCGTCGCGGAACCACCGCCGGCGCCGGCGAGCACGGTCGAGACGCCGTCGGCGAAGAGCGCGCGACCGGTGAGCGGCGTGAGGTCGCGGCCGGTCAGCTGGCCGACGCCCTTGACGTGCCCGACGTTCTCGGCGACCAGGGCGAGCACGACCGGCACGAAGCCGAGGTAGATCGCGAGCTGGCCCGGGTCGAAGGCCGGGGCGGTGAAGGTCGGCAGGCCGATCCAGGGGGCGGAGGCGACCTTCGTCAGGTCGACCTCGCCGGCGAGGAGCGCCGCGACGTACCCGACCAGCACGCCGATGACGATCGACAGGCGACCGAGCAGCCCCTTGAACAGGACCGTGACCAGGATGATCGCGGCCAGGGTGATCAGCGCGACGACGGGGGCCTTCGTGAAGTTGTCGCGGGCGGCCGGCGCGAGGTTGAAGCCGATCAGCGCGACGATCGCGCCCGACACCACCGGGGGCATCAGGCGGTCGATCCACCCGGCGCCGGCCAGGTGCACGATCGCGCCGACGAGGGCGAGCAGGACGCCGACCACGATGATCCCGGACAGCGCGAGCGGGATGCCGCCGATCTTCGTCGCGGCGCCGATCGGGGCGAGGAACGCGAACGACGAGCCGAGGTAGCTCGGCAGACGGTTGCCGGTTATGAGCAGGAAGAGGATCGTGCCGACACCGCTGAACAGCAGGGTCGTCGAGGGCGGGAAGCCCGTGATGAGCGGCACGAGGAAGGTGGCGCCGAACATCGCCACGACGTGCTGCACGCCGAGCCCGATGGTGCGACCCCAGGAGAGGCGCTCGTCCGGCGCCACGATGGTCGAGGAGGAGACGGTCGCGCCGTCACCGTGCAGCTTCCAGCCGAGTCCCATGGCAGCACCGTAGCGGCTGCCGTCCGGTCCAGCCGTCCGTGGGAGCCTGTCTGTGGGGAGCACGACACTCCGGAGAGGGACGCACCACCGCACATGAGACGCTTCCGACGCGCCAGTACCCGGCTCGCGGCCCGGTCGGCGACCCGACCCTGGATCGACCTGGTGGTCGTCGCCGCCGTCGTCTTCGTGGTGGCTGCGTCCGTCGCACGGGCCTTCACCTACCCACCGTTGGAGGGCGGCGACGAGCCCGCGCACCTCGACTACGTCCTGTCGGTGTGGCACGCGCACCTGCCCGTCTTCGAGGACGGCATCACGTACAACGCCCCGTTCGGCAGCACGACCCCGGTGCAGTGGGTCGCGCAGCACCCGCCGCTGTACTACCTCGTCCTCGCTCCGGTCGTCGGACCCCTGTTCGACGGCGGCGACGCGCTGGCCGCGGTGCTGGCCGGACGGGTGATGAGTGCCGCGATGGCCGGCGGTGTGGTCCTCGCGTCGGCGTGGGCCGCCTGGCGGTGCTTCCCCACCGCCCGCCTGCTCCCGGGCGCGGTCGCCGTCGTCACGGCCTTCGCCGGCATGCTCGTCCAACAGGGTGGGTCGATCTACAACGACGTCCTCTTCGTGCTGTTCTCGGTGCTCGCCTGCGGGATCGCGGGCGCGGCGCTGCGGACCGGTGTCACGAGCAGGCTCCTGGTCGGCGCCGCGATCGTCGGCGCCGGGGGCACGGCGACCCGCCTGTCCTTCGCGCTCTGGCTCGTCGCCCTCGTCGTCGCGCTGGCCGTCGCCCCCACCGTGCGGGCCGGCAGGCTCACCGGTGTGCCGGCGCGTCTGCTCGCGGCCGCCACCCCCGTCGTCACCGCCGCGCTCGCGTCGGGGTGGTTCTGGTTCCGCAACCAGCAGCTGACCGGGTCGTTCAGCGGCCGGCAGGCGGACTGGGGGATCGAGAACATGGGGCGCGTCGTGCGCCCCAGGGCGGAGGTCGCGACGGACCCGGACTTCTGGACCGGACTCTTCGGGATCTA
This sequence comes from Curtobacterium sp. NPDC087080, assembly GCF_044745105.1. Taxonomy (NCBI): domain Bacteria; kingdom Bacillati; phylum Actinomycetota; class Actinomycetes; order Micrococcales; family Microbacteriaceae; genus Curtobacterium; species Curtobacterium sp. NPDC087080. The sequence continues at coordinate 24,940 of NZ_JBIUZP010000008.1, forward strand.
CCGGGGCGTCCTGGACCCGGCCGAGCCGGTCCAGCTCGTGCAGTGGGTGCTCATGATCCTCCCGATGGTCCTCGCGGGCGTCGTCGGGACCTGGGCGGCCGGACGTCGGGCCGTCGGACGGTCCCGCACCGTGGCCGCGACGACCGGACGGCGACGTGACCGGACGTCGACGACGCTGATCGTGCTGATGTTCCTCGCGGTCGCCGCGATCCTGACCGTCGTCGAGATCGACTACGTCCACGGCGGTGGAGCACCCAACACCCGGTACTCGCTGACCGTCCTGCCGATCATCACCATCGTGATGGGCGCCGGACTCACCGCCCTGCCGCGACTGTTCCCGGTGCCGCTCACCGCGTGGGTCCTGCTGGCCTGGGTGCCCTACCTGTCCCTCGTCGACCTGCAGGTGTCGACGATCGTGCCGGACGCGGCAGGGGTCGTCCAGGTGTCCGTCGGAGCGTCGGCGGTCGCCGCCGCGGCGATCGTCGTCGGTGCCTTCACGGCTCGTCGGCGCGTGGGGACGACGGTGTCCGGACCGTGATGCCGAGTCAGGTCTCTGCCACCGGATCGTGGCACGGGTACCCGAGGTACTCCGCGGCCGCCCGCATGCCGGCGTCGTGCGTGACGATCGTGGCGTCGAGACCGGCGGCGATGACCGAACCGAGGTGGACAGCGTCCAGTGTCTTGATGTGGGGCTCGATGGACTCCGCGGCCGCGAGCACGCCGTCGGTGATCGGCAGGACGTCGACGACGTCGAGGAGCTCGTTCCGGAGGGCGACGGGTAGACGCTCGCGGCGGAGCACACGGGTGAGTTCCGTCTGCAGCAGACGAGACGTGACCAGCTCGTGTCCCGGGTCCGCGGAGACACCGTCGATCCAGGTGGCGGCGGTCGGTGAGTGCCCGAGCAGTGCTCGGAGCGCGACCGAGGTGTCGAGGTAGTAGACGGTCACCTGTCGCGCTCGTCCGCCAGGAGTTCGTCGATGTCCCGCGCGGTCTGCAGCTCGTGTCGAGGGAGCTGCGCGAGGCGTGACCCCCCGGCACGTCTCCTGGGGACCACCGGAAGGCCAGGAGCCAGCGGGACGACCCGTGCCACTTCGTGGTCGTGACGAGTCACGCGGTAGGTCTCGCCCGCTTCGACCTCAGCGAGCATGCGCGTCGGGTTCTGCCGCAGCTGTCCCACGGTGATGGTCTTCATGACCGAAGGATACGCGGTTGTCTACGGATGTCTACACCGGAGTGACTGCTGACTCCGTGCCGGCCGGGCACCGGTGGCTATCGTGGAGCGCATGACCGACGTCGCACGCACCTCAGGGATCCACACCGACGAGCTCGACCCGGACGTCCGCCCGCAGGACGACCTGTATCGGCACGTCAACGGGACGTGGATCGCGGAGACGCCGATCCCCGACGACAAGGCCCGGTACGGCTCGTTCACGGTGCTCGCCGAGGACGCCGAGGTCGCGGTGCGCGCGATCGTCGAGCGCTCGCAGCAGGCCGCGCCCGGCACCGAGGAGCGCAAGGTCGGGGACCTCTACACGTCGTTCACCGACGAGGAGCGCCTCGAGGCCCTCGGCACCGGCCCGATCGACCCGCTGCTCGGCGAGATCGACGCCGTCGAGACGACCGACGACGTCATCGCGATGGTCGGACGCTTCGAGCGCCTGGGCCTGCCCGGCTTCATCCAGCTCTTCGTCGACAACGACCCGGGTGACCCGGAGTCGTACGTCGTGTTCCTCGAGCAGTCCGGCCTGGGCCTGCCCGACGAGTCGTACTACCGCGAGGAGCGCTTCGCCGACATCCGCGCGAAGTACCGCGAGTTCGTCGCGTCGATGTTCCCGCTGGCGGGCTTCGCCGACGCGGGGCAGAGCACCGAGGCCGTCATCGCTCTGGAGACGGCGCTCGCCGCGGTGCACTGGGACAACGTCACCACCCGCGACAGCCAGAAGACCTACAACAAGATGAGCTGGGACGAGGTGACGGCGCTGGCGAACGGCGCCGACCTGCACCTGTGGTGGCAGGCGATCGGTGCGCCGGCCGGCGCGTTCGAGACCGTCGTGGTCCGGGAGCCGTCGTTCATCACCGGGCTCGCGGAGCTCCTCCGCTCGCAGCCGCTCGACGCGTGGAAGGACTGGCTGCGCTGGCAGGTCATCCGCGGGTCCGCGGCGTACCTGACGAGCGCGATGTCCGCGACGAACTTCTCGTTCTACGGCACGGCCCTCACCGGCGCCCCGAAGCAGCGCGAGCGCTGGAAGCGCGGCGTCTCGCTGGTCGAGGGCGCGATGGGCGAGGCCGTCGGCCGCATCTACGTGCAGGAGCACTTCGACGAGACGTCGAAGGCCGAGATGGACGACCTCGTCGCCAACCTGGTCGAGGCGTACCGGCAGAGCATCACCGGCCTCGACTGGATGACCGACGAGACCCGCGCACGTGCCCTCGACAAGCTCGACAAGTTCACGCCGAAGATCGGCTACCCGGTCAAGTGGCGCGACTACTCGGCCCTGTCGGTCAGCCCGGACGACCTGATCGGGAACGTGCGGGCCGTCGCGAGCTTCCAGGTCGACCGCGAGCTCGGCAAGATCGGCACGCCGATCGACCGCGACGAGTGGTTCATGACCCCGCAGACGATCAACGCGTACTACAACCCGGGCTTCAACGAGATCGTGTTCCCCGCGGCGATCCTGCAGTTCCCGTTCTTCGAGGCCTCGCGCGACGCGGCCGCGAACTACGGCGCGATCGGCGCGGTGATCGGCCACGAGATCGGCCACGGCTTCGACGACCAGGGGTCGCAGTACGACGGCGACGGCCGCCTGCAGAACTGGTGGACCGAGGCCGACCGCCAGGCGTTCGAAGAGCGCACGAAGGCCCTCATCGCCCAGTACGACGCGCTCGTGCCGACGGAGGTGCCAGACGGACACGTCAACGGCGCGCTGACCATCGGCGAGAACATCGGTGACCTCGGCGGGCTGTCGATCGCGTGGAAGGCGTACCTGCTGTCGCTCGACGGCCAGGAGCCGCCGGTCGTGGACGGGCTGTCCGGTGCCGAGCGCTTCTTCCTCAGCTGGGCGCAGGCCTGGCGGATGGCGATCCGTCCGGAGGAGGCAGCGCGTCTGCTGAGCATCGACCCGCACTCGCCGAACGAGTTCCGCTGCAACCAGATCGTGCGGAACATCGACGGCTACTACGAGGCCTTCGGCGTCACGGAGTCGGACACGATGTACCTCGACCCGGCCGAGCGCGTCGCGATCTGGTGATGACCGAGTCGGACGCGGCTCCGTCGTCCGAGCCGGACGCCGAGCCGAGCGCCGGTCGCCCGGAGCCGGGTGCTTCCGCAGGCCCCACCCGCCGTCCGCGGCGTCGACACCAGGTCGACGCCGCGGACGGCGCACGTGCGCGTGGCCGCCACCGCGGGGGAGCGGACGAGCGGTTCAGCGCCGGCCTGGAGGCACTGGGTGCGCTGGCACGGGACGGTGCGTCCGTCAGTGCCTCGGTCATCGACACATCGACCGGCCGAGCGCTGCTCGCCGTGGACGACACGCTCGTGCAGCCGGTGGCGAGTCTCGGCCGGGTGCTGCTCCTGATCGAGACGGCCGCCCAGCTCGAGGACGGCCGCCTGCACGGCGACCGCCTGCAGCGGATGGCCCGGGACACCGCCACCGGTGCGGGCCTGTGGCAGTTCCTGCAGGAGTCGACCATGCAGGTCTCCGACCTCGCGACGCTCGTCGGGGCCTCCGCCGACGCGTGGGCCACGAACGCGTTGCTCTCCGCCGTCGGCATCGACGCCGTGCGCGAGCGTGCCGAGGCGCTCGGCATCGAGCGGACCGCGCTGATCGACCGGGTCCGTGACCGGCGGGGACCCGACGACGCTCCCGATGCCTCGGTCGCGCCGGCGGGCGAGCTCGCCTGGCTCATGCGCGGTCTGGCGCTCGGCGAGGTCGTCGACGAACCGGTGTCGAACCGCGTGCTCGGGTGGCTCTCGCTGGCGAGCGACCTCAGCCTGGTCGCCGGCGCCTTCGGCCTCGACCCGCTCGCGCACCGGGCGCTCGACCACGGCCTGCAGGCGGTCGTCGTCACCGGGTCGTCGACGGGAGTGCGGGCCGAGGCGGGCATCCTGCGCGGACCTGGCTCGTCGGTGAGCTACGCGGTCACGGTGACGTTCGACGACGCGACGTTGCAGCGGCGGCTCGCGGTGGTCGAGGCCCTGCGGACCCTGGGCACCGAGGTGCTCGAGGTCGTGCACGCCCCCTCGTACCGCTGACTCAGTCCGCCGCCTGCCCCTCGGGCACCAACCCCTGCACGCTGAGCAGCCCCGCGTCGGTCGACCGGCACGCGGTGACCCCGGAGTCCCGCACGAACAGCGACTCGGTCGACCCGGGCGGGTACACGCGGAACCCGTCCGCGGCCACCGGGTCGCACGTCGCCGTCGGGTAGTTCTCCGCCTGGGTGATCTTCAGCGGTGCGACGGCCACCGCGCCGGGCGCCAGTGTCACGGTCGGGTGCGCCGATGCCTCGTCACGGGTGGCCGGCGCGCCGATCTGCGCACCCGAGCCGCCGCCGACGAAGGAGACCCCGGGCCACCCCTGCAGCGTGCAGGTCGTGGAGCCGGTGTTGCGGAGCGCGAGGTGCACGTACGTGCTGCCGGCAGCCCCACCGCTGCCGGACTCGATGCTGCCCGTGAGCGAGCCGGTGGCACAGCGGCCGCCGTCGCTGCCGGACCCGCCAGCCGCCGATCCACCCGACGCCGAGGACGAGGACGGGGCCGACGACGAGGACGGCGACGCCGGTGCAGTCGACGGGGACGACGACGCTGCGGCGGAGGCCGTCACGGTCTCGGTGGCCGTCGGCGCCGTGTCCGTACCGCCCGACGAACAGCCGGTGAGCGCGAGGGCGAGCACGACCCCGGTGCTCGCGAGGACGATGGGTGTGCGGGTGCTGCGGTGCATGCCTCGACGCAACACCCGGTCCTGCCCACGGGACTCGGGCGGCGTCCAGTCGTCACGGGCACACTCGCGTCACAGCCAGGAACACGAGCGACGGAGGTCGGAACATGGCAGGTAAGCACGAGCAGGCACGCGGCGACGAGGGCCGAGCGGACGGCGTCGACACCCGCGCTGGAGCCTTCACGGACAGCGAGATCCCCGGCGAGCACCACGTCGACTCGCACGAGCCTGCCGGCGAGTTCGTCTCCAGCGACATCCCCGGTGAGACGCGGCCCCAGGGTGCGGGCGGCGCGGACGAGGGCGAGTACGTGGAGTCGGACATCCCCGGCGAGGCCGAGCCGGCCCCCACCGGCGAGACCGGGCACTACGTCGACAAGGACGAGTGAGACACCGGGCGACTCCTGTCGGAGCTGACCGGAGTCGCCCCTCCCCACGCCGCTCCGCGGCTTCCTGTGTGAAGCCTCACCCCGAGCTCGTACCCCGGAAGCAGTACCACGCCGGAAGTGTTCGTCGCGCTGCGGCCTGTCCGCGCAGCGCGACCGATGTGGCTCGTACCCCGGCCGGTCCGTCGTCCCCGAACGGGGGGCAGAACCGATGGATCAGCTGGGGGTCGCTGTTCCTACGCTCAGTCTTCGTGCTCCCAGGGGAGCGGAGCAGGGCCGGTCTCGAACCGGTCGGAGCAGTAGGTGAGTCCATGCGGAGGCGGGGACAGGTGCCGACCGACATCCGCTACGACGGAACGGACCGCGCCACCTCGGTGACGCTGCCCGCCCCGGACGGGGTGACCAGCGCCTCCCGGCCGCAGAAGACGTACACCTACGGTGCGGAGGATGCAGCAAGGAACCGCACCAGTGCGGTCGACGTCGCGGGGATCACGCTGCCCAACGGGCACGCGTCCACGGTGACGATGGACGCCGCGCTGCGGCAGACGTCGGCGACGTCCGCGTCGGGGCTGACGAGCAGCACGGTGTGGAACAGCCGCGACAACCAGCTCGCGTCGATCGACCCGCAGGGTCGTGAGTCGAGCACCGTGTACGACCAGCAGGACCGCGCCGTCGCCTCCTACGGTCCGGCACCGACGTCCTGCTTCGGACAGGTGCAACCCGCGACCGCGATCCAGAACACCAACGGGCCGTTGCCCACGAGCGGGGTCTGCGCCGGCACCGGCACCCCGGTGGCACAGACCACGACGAGCATCGACGGGAACCTCCGCGGCCTGGCGGCGTCCTGGTACAACAACCAGACGCTCTCCGGTGCTCCGGCGGCGATGACGCTCGGAGTCCCGACAGCGGCGGGTGCGAACGGCGGGAAGACCGACGGCGCCGTCGACTACGACTGGTCGACGGGGAACAACGCCGTCAGCCCGATGACGACCCCCACCGGAACGGTGCTCGGCGGGACCAGCGGCGCGAACTGGACCGTCTCCTTCACCGGACTGATCACGTTCCCGACCGCCGGTACCTACCGCTTCTACACGTGGGCGGACGACGGCACCAAGCTCTGGATCAACGACCAGCTCGTCATCAACGACTGGGGCCCCCACGGTCCGCACATCGCTGCTGCGACCAAGCCGTTCACCGTCGCTGCGGGGCAGAGCCTGCGCATCCGGTTGAACTACCTGCAGCAGACGGGAACGTCCCGACTCGCGCTGGCGATGACGGCCGGCAACACACCGAGCACCTACACGGCCGCCGACGTGGTGCCCGCGTCGATGCTGTCGCCGGCGTACAACCTCGGCACGTCGTCGACGACGGCGGACTCGGTGCCCTCGGGGGCGCAGGCGAACCAGATCAGCCCGATCACCACGGCCACGACGTACTCACGGCCCTGGTACGGCACGGTCGACGGCACCACCGTCGACCCGGCCGGGCTGGCCCTGAAGACCTCGACCACCACCGAGGCTCCCGGCGCCGGCTACCTCCGCTCCCTGACCCGCACCCTGCCCGCGCAGGCGGCGGCCGCGTCGACGAACGCGTACTTCGGTGCGTCGCAGACGATCAAGGACGCCTACGGCACCACCGACGGACAGATCTGCGGCGTGGACGTGTCCACCGCGCAGAACGGGATGCTCAAGTCGACCACCGCACCGACATCCGCGACGGGCAGTGCCGTCGTGACGTCGTACCTGTACGACGTGTGGGGTCGCACCGCCGGGACGAAGACCTCCGGCGACGCGGACTGGTCGTGCGTGACCTTCGACGCCCGAGGCCGGACGGTGAAGACGGTCACCGCGGCGTTCAACGGGCAGCCCAGCAGCACCGCGACGACCGCGTACTCCGCCGACGGGCTCACCACCGCGGTGGCTGACGGAGCGGTGCCGGGATCCCCGAACGGCTCGACGACGACCACCACGACCGACCTGATCGGCCGCGCCGTCAAGTACGTCGACGTGTGGGGCACCACCACGACCACGTCCTACGACCAGGCTGGCCGGGTCACCTCGTCACTGGCGGTGACCGCTGACGGGGTGCAGCACTCGACGGGCCAGTCGTACGACGTGGACTCGAAGGTGACGCAGTTCACCGTGGACGGCAAGGTCGTCGCGGTCCCGACGTACCAGCGGGGTGAGGTCACGTCGGTGGCGTACCCGGCGGGTGCGGGGAGCGCTGGCAACGGCACGTCGGTGACGGTGACGAAGAACGGTGCTGGTGTGTTGACCGGCATGGTGTGGTCCTTCCCGAACGGTCAGCCGCAGGTCACCGATCAGGTGGTCCGGTCGCAGTCCGGTGACGTCCTCACGGACACCACCGTGCTCGGGTCGACGTCGAACGTGTCGTCGTACTCGTACGACACGGCCGGGAGGCTCGTGGCCGCGTCGATCCCCCGGCACAGGCTGACGTACGGGTTCGGTCCGGCGACGTGCACCCAGTCGGGTACGGTCGCTGCGGCTGGGAAGAACGGGAACCGGACGTCGTCGTCGGATCAGCTCCTGGATGCCGCCGGGAACACGGTCGGGTCGGCGACGCAGGTCGCGTCCTGCTACGACGCCGCGGACCGGCTCCTCGGCACGACGGTGACGAACCCCGTGACCGGTGCTACCCCGGTGAACCAGTCCCTGGCCGGGTCCCAGTTGGTGTACGACGCGCACGGGAACACGAGCACGTTGGCGGACGAGTCCCTCGTGTACGACGGGCAGGACCGGCACGTGCAGACGTCGCTGACGGACGGGTCGAAGGTGTCGTACGTGCGGGACGCGTCGAACCGGATCGTGCAGCGCACCGAGCAGACCCCGGACGGGTCGAAGATCGTGACCGGTACGGGTTCACCGGTGATGGTGACACCCCGGACTTTGTCTACGACGGGGCGAGCAAGCTCACCGAGTGGGACCTTCCGTTGCCGGGCGGTGTGACTGCGGAGCTGCGAGGCGCGTCGGCGGTGTGGTCGTACCCGAACATCCACGGCGACATCGTCGCCACGGCCGATGCTGCGGGGCAGCTCGCGAGTACGACGTTGCCGGTGTACGACCCGTTCGGTCAGGTCATGGACCAGACCACCGGCCTGTTCGGTACGGCGGCGGCGAACCAGGCCGGACCGGACACGCAGCAAGGGGCCGCGGACTACGGGTGGCTCGGGCAGCACCAGAAGCTCAGCGAACACCTCGGCTCGATCGCCACGATCGAGATGGGCGCCCGGCAGTACGTCGCAGCCCTCGGCCGGTTCCTGCAGGTCGACCCCGTCGAAGGCGGGACCGACAACGCGTACGTATACGTCAACGACCCCATCAACGCTTTCGACCTCGACGGTAACAAGTCGTGGACGCTTCAGGACTCGGTGAACGTAGCGGATAACATCAGTTCCGGTCTCGGCGTCGCAGCGCTGTTCGGTTGTGGCTTTTGCGGAATCCTTTCGGCAGTCCTTTCCGTCGGCGTTGGTGCATACAAGCTGTCAAAGGGTGACAAATCAGGCTGGCTCGACCTTGCCGGTGCGGCCAGCTTCGGCATAGGTCGCGGGATCGAGTTGGGCGTCAAGGCATACCGTGGCGCTTCAGCGGCTTCCAAAATTGGTAGGGTTGCGCAGAAAGTGTCCGCGACTCGCCGCGCGCGTGCGGCCCGAGTCGGGAGATATGTGGTTAGGTCTCACAAGAATGTCGACTTCGCGTTCGGGACCATGCAGGGAACGACGTGGATTCACCGCTCGGTGAGCAGTCGAGACTCCTGGCTGTACCCACCACGCAGGAAGCGGAAGTGACACCTTGGAAATAGTTGGGTTGGTCCTATTTCTGGTAATCACAGCAATAGTGTCCCTTTTGGGGGTTGCCAAAGACCGAAAGAATGCTTCGCGGCGCGCTTTCCGAAGCAACTCGGAGCTCTGGCAGGTATTCTCCGGAGAAGACATAAAAGCGGCCCTGATTGCGCCCGGACGCCCCCTGGTCGTCGTGAACATTGAAAAGTCCGAACGATACCTGCAGTGGCTCTTCGTTGATGATGACGGAGCTTATGCAGTCGAAACTTACAAACTCGACCCGCCGGCGGGCTTCGTCAATCCGCGTTCAGGGCTTAACTTGAGCGAATTGCGCAAGATCACACGAAAGGCGAGAATGCCAACCAATGCGCGGGTCAGGTACCGCATCTGGTCGGACTACTTCGACACGTCTGGTGGGTAAATCTTCGGAGTTGGAGGAATTTCCATGCGCGCCACTTCCATCCAGCACGGTGGGTGACCGCGTCGCAGCGGTCGAGCTCGCGCTGCCGAATGTGACGGTCCTGGTTCCGGTGATCAAGATCGGCGCGGTCTTCAATGTGCCGACCGGGTACGACTACATCGAGACGCTCTGCCGGTCCGCTGCCGAGCGTCTGCCACCGGATATGTCTCGTGGGTGGCATAGCGGCAGCAGCGGCACTTGGCGCCGCCAACTGGCACGTCAATCGTCTTCGGGAGAATCTGGCCAGGCAGCTGTCGATTGGGGCGGTGGAAGGTTTTATCACCATGTTGCCCTTGGGTGGCTTGGGCTGCATCACTCGCGGACTTGCCCCAGTGCGTAAATTTTCTTTCCGTGGGCGACACAACCCCGTCCCTTTGAAGCGAAACTTCGCTACAGCTCCCGGCATGGCGCTTGTGAAGGGTGTAACGAATATCGCTCGCCAGATCCGACGGTCGAGGCGATTGCGGTGAAGAAAGTGATCGTATGGCGCTTCGCATTCGCTGCTGCGTTTGTCGCGTCAAGTGTGGTGGCTTTTGTCATCGCTGGCGGCGGTCAACTGACCAATAGTCTCTCTGCCGTACTTTGGGTGAGCGCAGTCATCTTGATAGGGGAAGAATTCTTCGAAGGCATTCGAAGCGCAGCCCGAAAACCAGAACGTTCAGCTTTGCAACAGCGGCGGCGAGCTGTCGGATACGGCTTCGTATTGTTATTGACTACCGCGTCATTAATTCTGAAGGCGTTGTACGACGCTTGAGAGTGCTGGTTTCGCGGGCGCAAGAGCCGTTGAGCAGCCATGATCGATAATCGTCTTGTGACCAGGCAAGCGCGGTCGCTGCGGCAGGGCGGAACGGGAACCGGACGTCGTCGTCGGATCAGCTCCTGGATGCCGCCGGGAACGTGGCCGGTGCGGCGACGCAGGTCGCGTCCTGCTACGACGCCGCGGACCGGCTCCTCGGCACGACGGTGACGAACCCCGTGACCGGTGCTACCCCGGTGAACCAGTCCCTGACCGGGTCCCAGTTGGTGTACGACGCGCACGGGAACACGACCACGTTGGCGGACGAGTCCCTCGTGTACGACGGGCAGGACCGGCACGTGCAGACGTCGCTGACGGACGGGTCGAAGGTGTCGTACGTGCGGGACGCGTCGAACCGGATCGTGCAGCGCACCGAGCAGACCCCGGACGGGTCGAAGATCGTGACCGGTACGGGTTCACCGGTGATGGTGACACCCCGGACTTTGTCTACGACGGGGCGAGCAAGCTCACCGAGTGGGACCTTCCGTTGCCGGGCGGTGTGACTGCGGAGCTGCGAGGCGCGTCGGCGGTGTGGTCGTACCCGAACATCCACGGCGACATCGTCGCCACCGCTGACGCCACCGGACAGCTCGCGTCTCAGGTGTTGCCGGTGTACGACCCGTTCGGTCAGGTCATGGACCAGACCACCGGCCTGTTCGGTACGGCGGCGGCGAACCAGGCCGGACCGGACACGCAGCAAGGGGCCGCGGACTACGGGTGGCTCGGGCAGCACCAGAAGCTCAGCGAACACCTCGGCTCGATCGCCACGATCGAGATGGGCGCCCGCCAGTACGTCGCAGCCCTCGGCCGGTTCCTGCAGGTCGACCCCGTCGAAGGCGGCACCGACAACGCGTACGTATACGTCAACGACCCCATCAACGCTTTCGACCTCGACGGGCAAGCGAGATGCAAGAAAGGCTGCTCGTCCCGTCCTGTAAAGTTGAAAGCGACTTCGAGGAAGGCGAGAGCTCTTTCTCGGGCTCGCAGCGAGCGCAGTCTCGACCGGCTGTCGAACGTCCTCGGTACAATCTCGGCGGTGACGGGATTCATGGCCTTCATTCCGGGACTGCAATTCATGGGAGGTATCTCTCTCCTCACCGGGATCGCGGGTGCAATTATTGACTGCCGCCATGGTTTCAATGCAAGCTGTGGCACCAGTGTTGTCGGCTTCGCTTTTGGCGGAGTAGGGAAGGTGGCGAGAATTCTGCCGAAGGTGAGTCGACTCGGGCATGCGGCGGCGCGTAACATAAGCAACATGTCCAGCGTCGCCGGCTATCACTATGGGGCGGTCACTAACGTCGTAGGTTGGGGAAATTATGCGCGACGCCGTTAAGCCTTCAGCCTACCGAGCGGGCGATGCTCTGATCATCGCGACTAGCGGTGCAGTCTTTTTCGCTCTAGTTTGCCTGGGCGGGGTGTGGTTGATGACAAGCGTTCAGCTTGACAACCTGGAGCGCTCGATCGTCGTGATAGTCGGGAACATCGCTGTATGTATGTGTCTCGGCCCATGCGGATTGTCCATGACTTACTTCTACATGCGCGCTCTTCATCTCCGAAAACGCGAGGAGAGTCTGGGTTATGCTTCCGGCCCTTACGCGGAGGGGACAATATTCGTCGTTGATGCTCGGACTGGGCTGATTCTCCGGCGGCCGGACGATCCGCCCCTCAGAACCCGGGCGGATGTGAAGAACGCGCGCGCTCGGGCTTCGGAGCGATTTGACGCTCGCACGACGATCGTCGAAGACGTAAGTGACGACAAGAACCGGGCCAGCAGCAGTATTGACGATGAGTGAACTCGACCAGCTCGAATTCATCGGCGGCTGTCTGGCTCCTCGGAGCCACGGTCACGGGGCCGTCCGACGAAGGGCTCAAGTGATGTACGACGCGCAAGGGAACAGGGCCACGCTAGCGGACGAAATTCTCGCTTACGACGGGCAAGCGACGCGTTATAAGATATTGGGAGCCGCTATTCAGGATGGAAATGGCGAAGCGCAGCTCAAATGGTACGCGTCGTCGATCCGCAGCAGCGCAAGGGCGTAGGAAGACGGAATGAGCACGCTCCGCACGCAGGCGAAGCATTGGAATGCCAGCTGCGGCACGAGTGTCGCGGGATTTGCCTTCGGCGGAATTGGCAAGCGTGCGCGGCTTGCATCGAGTGCCGGAAGGATCAGTCGTCGCGTCGTGGTCGTTCCCGAGCGGTCAGCCGCAGGTGACCGATCAGGTGGTCCGGTCGCAGTCCGGTGACGTCCTGCAGGACACCACCGGGCTCGGGGCGACGTCGAACGTGTCGTCGTACTCGTACGACACGGCCGGGAGGCTCGTGGCCGCGGCTATCCCGCGGCACCGGTTGACGTACGGGTTCGGTCCGGCATCCCGCACCCGTATTCCAAGCGAGGTCGAATTGTCTCGATTCAAATAAAGGAATTCCACTCGGATCTCGACAAGCATGAGGCGGGTACTCTCAACTCCATCGGCAAGAGCCGGACCTACAACGTGGCCACGCCCAAAAAGGGTTATACGGCAAAGGAGCCGCTCGGCCGGGGATGGGACACGCTTTACAACAGGTCTCGCAGTGGAACCACCGGAATAAATGATTGGTATGAGCCTGGGAAGCTCATGGGTTCGGCAGGCTCGGCTCCGGAGGGGGACGAGGAATAGTCTCTCGGAGCGGCGCTATCCGACGATCAATCAGGGAGGAATATGAACATGTTTGAAAACGACCCGCGGGCTTGGTCGAAGCTGGACTGGGAACGTCTCCGCGTCGCGCTCGCGGCCACGCCGTCGCAGGTCATCGAAGACCATCTCGACTTCCCGATCTTCATCATCGACGAGACCGCAGTGGCCCGTGCTGCTCTCCTGCAGCACTTCGCGGATTTGTACATCTCTGTGGAGATGCGGCCGAACGGTCCGTGCTCTCACAGCAGCTTGTCCGATGTGCTTCCCCTCGTGAACGAGATCGTCTACTCGGACTACGGGAACGTCATGACGGACTGGGAGATCCTTGCTGCCGCAGTCGGTCTGCAACGACTGACGCTCCTCCACGAGATCCCCGTTCTGCGGAGCGAGATCGAACTGCCCGCGCTGACCCACCTCAGAGTGGTCGGCACGAACCTGGTCAATGCCCTGCGCGCTCCACAGCTCGAATCGCTCGAGATCTCGCTCGACCGGGACGTACCGCGACGGCGCGTGTCTTCCAGCAAGCTCGCATACCTGAGCATCGAGTCATCAGGTCTCGATAGCGCGTGGCACGTGGACTCGTTCGGGTCTCTCGACGCATGCGACACCGTGGCGATCGTCGCGCACGGAGACGAGGTCGACATCACGGGGCTGGCGAGCGCGGTCGGTCTGCAGTGGTTGACGATCCACGGGACGAGGCGTCTCACGGGACTGGCGTCGCTGCAGGCGCTCCCCGACCTGCAATCAGTCGATCTGACACGGATCCGAGAAGTCGACCAGCCCATGGCGCTCGTTGAACTGCCGTTCGAGGTCTCGGTCCAGATCAGTCGACCTGGGTCCTGGGTCAACGATCTGCGTCCTCATGTCGCCGGCCGCGACAACTGGTTCCTGCCGAAGGCGCCGCACGCTCGGTCTCGAATCACACTTGCCGACGGGGCGCAGTTCGGAGTCTTCATCGCGGAACGGAGCGAAGGGGAGGAATGGAACTTCTCGGTCGAGCGTGACGCCAGCGCTCGACTGGAGGACCACACCGAGCAGTGGCTCCGGTCGCAGATCCCTGATCTCCTCGAGTCCGAAGCGGTGTACCTCGACCTGGAGGGCGACTTCATCAACGTGGTCGCGCGAAGTCGTCAGTCCGCGGTCCGCGTCGCCGCCAAACTTCGGGAGATGGACATTCCGGACTGAGTCACCTCGGGGTGGGATTCTGAATTTCGGAACGGGTGACTCGCATGCGTCAAGCTGTCGCTTGTGGAGCAACGGTTGCATCGATCACGACGGGACGGACACCCGGTTGGAACACGATCAGGACGGACGCTCCGCAGCGCCGGATTCGATGGTCTGGTTGCTCTCGTGCGAGGGCCCCGAGGACGAGTGCGGTCAGACGGATCCCGGACGCGCGGCTCTGCTCGGTGTGTACAGCTCCGAGCGGGAAGCGCTTGAGGCCGAACGAACAGCGCGTCGAGATCCTGGGCTCCAGACGTACGTCGATGGCTACGAGATCAACGGGTTCAGCTGGGAGACGGAGTTCACCGTCGAATGACGACCACCTGGCTCCTCGTCCACCGGTCGACGGTCGACGACGACACGACGATCACCGCGAAGACGATCGGGTTCTTCGACGCACGGTCGGTCGCTGAGGAAGCGATCGGGAGCCTGTGTCGGAGATTCGAGAGCTACCGGTTGGATCCAGAGGGCTTCGCGGTGTACGAGCTGCCCGTGGACGCGACGATCGACCGGCCCTTGTCGGACGAGATCATGTTCGGCCCGCCTCGGCAGGCACGCTGACGCCCGTCAGTCGACGAGCCCTGCGGCGACCAGCCGCCGCAACGTCTCGACACCCGCCGGCGGGCACCGGCTCGCGTCCGCCGAGGTGACCCACTCCACCTCGTCCACCTCTGCGGAGGCGACCGGCGTGGCGGCGTCCGCCGTGCCTCCCGGCCGGACCAGGAACAGCGCCATCGCGACCATCGTCCCCGGTGCCTGCCCGTGCGCCGGCTCCGTGACGGTCCCGAAGAAGTCGACGTCGGCAGCGGTGAGCCGGACCGCGATCTCCTCGTCGGCCTCACGCAGCGCAGCCTGCACGTCGCTCTCGTGCGGCTCCGCCTTCCCACCGGGCAGGTAGAGCACGTCGCGCCCGCGGGCGCGCACCATCAGGACCCGCCGGTCGCGCACCAGCAGCAGCGCGCTGACACGCAGGGTCGGGGCGTCGGCCTGGAGGCTCAGCTCGCGTCCGCCTCGCCGGTGCGGTCCGACGACACGGGGCACTCGGGCGCGGTGCGCTCCGCGAGCGGCACGACCGGCGACGGCAGCTCCGCTTCGGGTTCAGGGTGCACGCCGAACAGGGCGTCGAGGGCGCCGACGAACTCCTCGCCGCGGCCGGCACGACCGAGCTCACGCGCGCGCACCGAGGGGCGGTGCAGCAGGACGCCGACCAGGTGCCGGAGCGCCCGCTCGGTCTGCTCGACGGACTCGGGGTCGGCGTCGCGACGCTTCGCCCGGTCGATCTCGTCGTCGAGGATGTCGAAGACGTGCTTGCGGAAGGCGACGAGTGCCGGCGTGGTCGACTGCTCGAGCGCCTGCGCACGGAAGCGGGACACCGCGTCGTCGACCATCTGCCGGGCCTCGGACTCGGCGTTCAGCTCGGCGATCGGCGCGTGGATGCTGATCGTCTCGAGGTCGAGGAGCTCGACACCGTCGACGTCGGCGGCGTCGGGGTCCACGTTGCGGGGGAGCCCGAGGTCGATGACGATGCGGCGCTGCCCGTCGTCGAGGTCGGCCGGTTCGACGACCGGGACCTCGCTCGAGGTGCAGGTGATGACGACGTCGCTCGCGCCGATGGCCTGGCGCAGGTCGGACGCGGCGACCAGGTCGTGCTTCGCGGCGAACCACGGTGCGCGGCCCGAGGGCGAGAAGACCTGGATGGTCGTGGCACCGCGGTCGCGCAGGGCCGCGATGGTGGTGGCGGCGTAGCTGCCGGTGCCGACGAGCAGCACGCGGGTCCGTGCCCAGTCGGTGATGCGCGACGAGGCGAGCTCGAGGCCGAGTCGGACGAGCGACCGACCGGCCGCGCCGATGCGGGTGCGGGTCTTGACGCCGCGGGAGGTGTGCGCGGCCTCCTGGAAGAGCCGCTCGAGGTCCGAGGTGGTCGTCCCGTTCGCGCGGGCGTCCTCGAGCGCACGCCGGACCTGGCCGGAGATCTCGGTCTCGCCGACGACCACGGACTCGAGGCCGCTCGACACGGCGAACAGGTGCTGCACGACGTCCCCGCCGCCGAGCACGCTGACGGAGTCGAGGACCTCGGACGGCACGAGGTCGCTGGCGGTGGCGACGGCGTCGACGGTGGCCGACACGGCGGAGTCGCGGTCGTCGCCCGCGATGTCGAGGTAGGCCTCGAAGCGGTTGCAGGTGGCGAGGACGACGGCTCCGTCGAGCACGTCGGAGTCCGTCACCAGACGGCTCGCGGCGGTCGGTGCGCCGATGCTCAGTCGCTCCAGGAGGTCGAAGCTGGCGTTGCGGTGCGACGCCGTGAGACAGATGAGCACGTCTTCCATCGTAACTCGCGCTCGGAGTGACGGCTGTTCGCCCTCCGCGTGCACAGCAGACTGTGGGGTGGCGACCGCGTCCTGGGCGGTCGGTGCCCGGCGGCGGATGGGAGAATCGGCGGGTGACCTCCGCCGTGCCCTCCGCCCTGCCCGACAGCCACCCGCTCGTGACCGGCAGGACCTCGGGGTCGCCGCTCGTCCGGGCGCTCCGCGGGGACCGGCCGGAGACGCTGCCGGTGTGGTTCATGCGCCAGGCCGGTCGGTCGCTGCCGGAGTACCGGGAGCTGCGCGTGGGCACCGCGATGCTCGACGCGTGCCTCGACCCGGCGATGGCGTCGGAGATCACCCTGCAGCCGGTCCGACGCCACGGGGTCGACGCGGGCATCTTCTTCAGCGACATCGTGGTGCCGATCAAGCTCGCGGGTGTGGACGTCGAGATCGTCCCCGGTCGCGGTCCGGTGCTCGGCTCCCCGATCCGCACGGCGGCGGACGTGGACGCACTCGCCCCGCTCGACCCCGCGGCCCTCGCGCCGATCACCGAGGCCGTGCAGCGCACCGTCGCGGAGCTCGGCGACACCCCGCTCATCGGGTTCGCCGGAGCGCCGTTCACCCTCGCCGCGTACCTGGTCGAGGGCGGGCCGTCGAAGGACCACATCCGCGCCCGCACGCTCATGCACAGCGACCCGGAGACCTGGGCGCGCCTGCTCGACTGGGCCGCCGGCGTCTCGGGGGCGTTCCTCCGGGCGCAGGTGACCGCCGGCGCCTCGGCCGCACAGCTCTTCGACTCGTGGGTCGGATCGCTGTCCCGCACGGACTACGTGGCCTCGGTCGCACCGCACTCCGCGACGGCGCTGTCGCACGTGGCCGACCTCGGTGTCCCGCGCATCCACTTCGGCGTCGGCAGCGGCGAGGTCCTGCACGAGATGACGACCCTGGGCGACCCGGCCGACACGATCGCCGTCGACGCGGTCGGGGTCGACTGGCGCGTCCCCCTCGACGACGCCGTCCGCCGCGTCGGCACCGGGGTCACCGTGCAGGGGAACATCGACCCCGCGATGCTCGCCGCCCCGTGGCAGGTCCTCGAGGACCACGTGCGCGACGTCGTCCGTCGCGGTGGCGCGGCCCGGGCCCACGTCGTCAACCTCGGGCACGGCGTCCCCCCGGAGACCGACCCGACCGTGCTCACGCGCGTGGTCGAGCTGATCCACGGGCTGGGCGACGGCCGGACCGACGGGACGGGAGCCGCAGCGTGACCGACGTCGTCGTGGTCGGGGGTGGCGTCGCCGGCCTGGTCGCCGCCCGTGACCTGGCGAAGGGCGGCGCGCACGTCGTGCTCGTCGAGGCAGGGGACCGCGTCGGCGGCATGATCCGCCGGCACACCGTCGCCGGGCTCGACCTCGACCTGGGAGCGGAGTCCTTCGCGACCCGGACCGACGCCGTCGAGCGGCTCGCGATCGAGCTCGGCCTGGGGAACGACATCGTGTCGCCGGACCCGCGTGGTGCGTGGCTGATGACCCGGGACGGCCGGACCGCCCCGATCCCGCAGACCGGGTTCCTCGGGATCCCGGGCAGCCCGATGGCCGCCGACGTCCTCGCGGTGATCGGCCAGGGCGGTGGGCTCCGCGCGCAGATGGACTCGCTGCTGCCCTCGCCGATCGGTGCCCGGGCGCAGTCGCTCGGCGCCCTCGTCCGGAAGCGGATGGGGGAGCGCGTGCTCGACGACCTGGTCGTCCCGGTCGCCGGCGGCGTGTACTCGACGCACCCCGACCAGCTCGACCCCGACCGCGTGGCCCCCGGTCTCCGCGCCGCCCTGCAGCGTGAGGGGTCGCTCGCCCGCGCCGTGCTCGCGCTGCGCTCCCGGGCCACCGCGGGGTCGGCGGTGCAGGGCATCCGCGGCGGCATCGCCCGACTCGTCGACGAGCTCGAGGCCGACACGGCGACCTACGGGGTCGACGTCCGGCTGGGCACCCGCGCGACGGCGATCGAGCGCTTCGCCGTCGAGACCGTGACGGCCGACGGCACCGTGGAGCGCCTGCCGGCCCAGCACGTCCTCGCCTCGACACCCGACCCGGCTCGCACCGCGGCACCGGACCGCACGGGTATCGAACTCGTGACGCTCGTGGTCGACCAGCCGGAGCTCGACGCCGGACCCCGTGGTACCGGGATGCTCGTGCACCCGGACGCCGAGGGGGTCCGCGCGAAGGCCCTCACGCACGCGACTGTGAAGTGGCCGTGGCTCGCCGAGGCCGCCGCCGGCCGGCACGTGCTGCGGCTGAGCTACGCGACGCGACCCGAGGGCGACGGGACGGAACCTGCGGGGACGGGGACGAGCCTCCCGGTCGACCCGGACGATGCCGTCGGGACCCGCGCCACCCGCGACGCCACCGCACTGCTCGGCGTCCCGGTGACCGCCGACCGCGTGGTGGGCGCTGCCCGGGTGCGCTGGTACGGGCCCGACCTGACCGCCGCAGGCCTGGCCGAGGGTGTCGTCGGCATCGGGGAGACCTCGTCCGGCCGCGGTCTGGCGGGCATCGTCGCCGCTGCCCGCACGTCCGCTGCACGCATCCTGGGTTCCTGAGCGGACCGGGGAGCACCCGAGGGCTACTGTGGACGAACGCCGGACGTATTCCGTTCGGCGCATGACCACCGCACACCCTCAACAACGGAGGATCGCACATGCGAGGCAAGCTCCTGTTCGTCGCCGGCGCCGCACTCGGGTACGTCCTGGGATCGCGAGCCGGACGGGCGCGGTACGAGCAGATCAAGACCGTCAGCGGCAAGATCTGGAACAACGGCAACGTCCAGAAGGGCGTGCACCAGGCCGAGGAGTTCATCCAGGACAAGGGCCCGGACGTGGCCGAGTTCGTCGGTGAGCAGACCAAGAAGGTCGTCCGCAAGGTCAGCCAGAAGAAGGACTCGACCACCTCATGACCGACACCCGCGACCGCAAGTCGCGATCGTTGTTCGGTCTGGTCGGGGACATCCCGAAGCTGGTCAAGAACCTCGTCAAGGGCGAGATCGACCTGCTGAAGGCCGAGATGATCGCCAAGGCGAAGGTCTTCGGACTCGCTGCCGGGCTGCTCATCGGCGCCCTCGTCATCGTGCTGTACGCGATCGGCGTGCTGCTGACCGCCGCCGTCATGGGTCTCGCGACCGTGATGCCGGCGTGGCTCGCGGCGCTGCTGCTCGCCGTCGTCATGCTGATCGTCGCCGGCATCCTCGGGTTCGTCGGCTGGAAGCGCTTCAAGAAGGGCCTGCCCCTCACGCCGAAGCGCACGATCGACAGCGTCAAGGACGACATCAACGCCGTGAAGGGCCTGGGCAACAAGCCCGGCCAGCACGACCGGAACCCCCGCGCCTGAGCGGCGGGACCGACACCCCGACCGGAGGACCCCTGTGACCGATCAGCACGACGACCTGGCGAACCGCGTCGCGGCGACCCGCACGCAGCTGTTCGAGACGCTCGACGCCATCGAGGACAAGCTCAACGTGCCGAAGCAGCTCGGCATCGCGGCGTCGAAGGTCAAGCAGGGGATCGACGAGAAGCCGGTGCCCTACCTGGCTGGCCTCGCAGCCGGTGTGGCGGTGGTCGGGAGTATCGTCGTAGCGGTGCTCCGACGGCGGTAGACCGCCTCTGATCGGTGGTCCTCCGGACGCGGCGCGCAGCCACGACCCAGGCAACCGACAAGACGAGGAACCATGAGCTCCGACGTGCACGCAGCCCCGCACGAGAACGTCCCCGACCCCGCCACCGGTGCCCCCGCGCACGGTGGCAGCCCGGCGCACGAGACCGACCCGGCGAGCGGGATCGACCCGAACCTGCTCACCGCGTACGCGCTGTGGGCCGTGTTCCGTCGACCGCTCGGGCCGATCCACCGCGTCGGTGACGACGCCGTCGCCGAGCTCGACGCCGCCGTGGCCCGCGCGGCCGACGCCGGGGTCACGATCCGCGGCTTCTACGACGTCTCCGGCTTCCGCGCCGACGCCGACGTCATGATCTGGCTGCACGGCGACGACGCACAGGCGATCCAGGCCGCGCTCCGCGACCTCCGCCGCACGGCGCTGTTCCAGGACGCCGAGCCGGTGTGGCACGCGATGGCGATGCACCGCGAGGCCGAGTTCAACAAGCGCCACACACCGGCGTTCCTCCGCGGCAAGGACCCCGAGGCCTGGATCACGGTGTACCCGTTCGTCCGGTCGTTCGAGTGGTACCTCCTGCCGGAAGAGGAGCGCTCGAAGATGCTCCGCGACCACGGCATCGCCGGCGCGAAGTACCGCCGTGTGCTGACGAACACCATCGCGACCTTCGCCCTGAGCGACTACGAGTGGATCCTTCCGCTCGAGAGCCCCGAGCTCGTCGACCTCGTCGACCTCATGCGCGACCTGCGCTACACCGAGGCGCGCCTGCACGTGCGCGAGGAGGTCCCCTTCTTCACCGGTCGTCGGGTGACGACCGCCGAACTGCCGGAGGTGCTGTCGTGACCGACACCAGCCAGATCACCAACGGGAAGGTCCTCGCCGCGACCCCCGCGGCCGTCGACGGCCCCGAGCACGTCGAGGTCCCGACCGCGTACGACGCGATCCTGCTCGCCGGCTTCGGCGGCCCCGAGGGCCAGGACGACGTCATCCCCTTCCTCCGGAACGTGACCCGCGGCCGCGGCATCCCGGACGAGCGCCTCGAGGAGGTCGCGCACCACTACCGCCACTTCGGCGGCGTGAGCCCGATCAACGCGCAGAACCGCGCGCTCAAGGCGGCGCTCGAGGGCGAACTCGCGAAGCGCGGCATCGACATGCCCGTGCTCTGGGGCAACCGGAACTGGGCGCCCTACCTCGAGGAGGCCTTCACCGAGGCCGCCGACAAGGGCCACACCAAGCTGATCGCCATCGCGACGAGCGCCTACTCGTCGTTCTCGAGCTGCCGGCAGTACCGCGAGGACTACGCCCGCGTGCTCACCGAGACCGGCCTGATCGACACGATCCAGGTCGACAAGGTCCGCCAGTTCTTCGACCACCCGGGCTTCGTGCGCCCGTTCGTCGACGGTGTCCGCGACGGCATGGCCCGCGCGATCCGCGAGAACGAGGGCCTCGACGTCGCGACCGAGCTCCACATCCTGTTCTCGACGCACTCGATCCCGTCCACCGAC
Organism: Curtobacterium sp. NPDC087080; assembly: GCF_044745105.1. Lineage (NCBI taxonomy): Bacteria > Bacillati > Actinomycetota > Actinomycetes > Micrococcales > Microbacteriaceae > Curtobacterium > Curtobacterium sp. NPDC087080. The sequence continues at coordinate 46,674 of NZ_JBIUZP010000008.1, forward strand.
GCGGCGAAGTCGGGCCCCGACTACCGGGGCTTCGACGAGCACGGCGCGTACGAGGCGCAGCACTTGGCCGTCGGCGAGGTCGTCCTCGAGCAGGCCTGGACCGAGCTGCTCGAGCAGCCCGAGTTCGCGCACCTGCAGGGCACCTCCAAGCCCGCGTGGAAGCTCGTCTACCAGTCGCGGTCGGGCCCCCCGACGCAGCCGTGGCTCGAGCCCGACATCAACGACTACATGAACGAGGAGCTGAAGGGCGGCCCGACCCGCGCCGTGCTCATCGTCCCGCTCGGCTTCGTGAGCGACCACATGGAGGTCATGTGGGACCTCGACGAAGAGGCCACCGAGACCGCGGGTGAGCTCGGTTTCTGGTCGCTCCGCACGCAGACCCCCGGCGTCGACCCGGCGTACGTCGCCGGCCTCGTCGACCTGGTGCTCGAGCGTGTGAACGGCACGCCGAAGACCGAGCGTCCGCACCTGACCGACATCGGCCCCTGGTACGACGTGTGCCGACCGGGCTGCTGCGAGAACGTGCGCGCCGGGTTCAAGCCGGCCGCGGCCGGGGTCGCTCCGTGACGGACGGCCACAGCGCGACGCCCTCCGACGGCCCGGCCCCGATCCGGCTCGGCACGCGTGCCAGCCGGCTCGCGGTCGCGCAGTCGCAGGACGTCGCCGACCGCCTGGCGAAGGCCGCGGGTCGGCCCGTCGAACTCGTCACGGTGACGAGCGAGGGCGACACGAACCGTGCGTCCCTCGCGAGCCTCGGCGGCACGGGGGTCTTCGCCAGCGCCCTGCGCGAGGCCCTGGTCGCGGGCGAGGTCGACGTCCTCGTGCACTCGCTGAAGGACCTCCCGACCGCTCCGTACGAGGGGCTCACGATCGCGTCGGTGCCGAAGCGCGCCGACGCCCGTGACGTCCTGGTCGCGCGGAACGGTGCGACGGTGGACACCCTGCCCGATGGCGCGAAGGTCGGGACGGGCTCGCCCCGCCGCGTCGCGCAGCTCAAGGCGAAGCGTCCCGACCTCGACGTGATCGACATCCGCGGCAACATCGACACCCGCCTCGGGCGCGTGGACGACGACCTCGACGCCGTGGTGCTCGCCGCCGCCGGGCTTGGTCGCATCGACCGACTCGGTGCGGCGACCGAGCTGCTCGACCTCGGCTTCTGGCCGAGTGCTCCCGGCCAGGGTGCGCTCGCGGTCGAGATCCGTGCGGACGAGACGGACAAGAGCCTGCTCGCCGCGCTCCGCAAGCTCGACCACGCGCCGACGCGCCTGACGGTGACCGCTGAGCGCGAGATCCTCGCGAAGCTCGAGGCCGGCTGCTCCGCACCGATCGGTGCGACCGCGGTCGTCGACGCCGAGCTGCTGCTCGTGTCCGCCACGGTCTACCGCCCGGACGGCTCCGAGTACCGCACGGCGTCGCACGCGGCGCACCTCGACGGCTCCGCGCAGGACCGGCTCGACGAGGCCCTCGAGGTCGCCGGGCGCGTGGCTGCCGAACTCCTCGAGAACGGTGCCGCCGAGCTGGCGGACCTGGCGACGTCGGTGTCCGAGACTCCGGCCGAGGGCGACCACTCGGCCGGGCCGGGGCTCTCCACGCCCGCTGCCGAGCAGCCGGCGGACGACAGCTCGACGACGGCCTAGGCGGTCACCACGGACGACACCGCTCGCGTCGCGGACGAGGCACGGCCCCCGGTCGTCCTCGTCCCGCGCGGCGGTGCGTGGGGTGACGCGGTCGCCGCGGCGGCCCGGGAGCGCGGGTTGCAGCCCGTCGTCGTCCCGCTCATCACGGACGCGCCACCCGCCGATCCGGCGGAGCTCGACGTGTCGCTCGCGCGGTTCGCTCCGGCCGGGAGGCACGACGCACCCCCCACGGCCAGCGCGCGTCGCGACGGGGCCGGCCCCGGAGCCCCCTGGCTCGTGGTGACCAGTGCGACGGCCGTGCGCATGGTCGCCGGGCGCGTGCCGCGCCTCCCGGCCGGGGTTCGTGTGGCCTGCGTCGGTGCGGCGACCGCACGTGCCGCGCGCGAGGCGGGCTGGCCCGTCGACCTCGTGCCCGACCACGAGTCCGCCGCCGGACTCGCTGCCGCGATGCCGACCGACGCGGGACCCGTCCTGTTCCCGCGGTCGGAGATCGCCGCGACCACGCTCGTCGACGGGTTGCGCGCCCGCGGCATCGCCGTGTCAGAGGTCGTGGCGTACCGTACCGTGGGGACGGGCGACGATCCGATCGTCCTCGACCCCCCACCGGACGCCGTGCTCGTGACGAGCGGGAGCGTCGCCCGACAGGTCGCAGCGCGGATGACCCCGCTCGACCCGCGCACGCACGTCGCGTGCATCGGACCGTCCACCGCCGCCGCCGCCCGTGCCGCGGGACTCCCCGTGCACGTCGTGGCCGCCGGTCGGTCCGCCGAAGCCCTGCTCGACGCCGTCGTCGAGACCCTCCACCCGAACCCCAGAACAGGAAGGTCATCGTGACCGGACGCTTCCCCCAGGTCCGCCCCCGTCGGCTGCGGGCGACCCCCGCCATGCGACGCCTCGTCGCCGAGACGCGGATCCACCCCGCCGAGCTCGTGCTGCCGATGTTCATCCGCGAGGGCGCGACCGACGCGATCGACATCTCGAGCATGCCGGGCGTGCAACAGCACTCCCTCGACTCGTTCCGACGGGCCCTCAACGAAGCCGCGGAGCAGGGCGTCGGCGGCGTGAACCTGTTCGGCGTGCCGACCTCGAAGGACGCCGAGGGCTCCGGGGCGACCGACCCGGACGGCATCCTCAACGTCGCGATCCGCGTCGCGAAGGAAGAGGTCGGCGACGCGCTCGTCGTGCAGTCCGACCTGTGCCTCGACGAGTTCACGGACCACGGCCACTGCGGCGTGCTCGCTGCCGACGGCTCGGTCGACAACGACGCCACACTGCTGCGGTACCGCGACATGGCGGTGGCCCAGGCCGAGGCCGGCGCGGAGCTCGTCTGCATGAGCGGCATGATGGACGGCCAGATCGCCGCCGCACGTGACGCGCTCGACACCGCCGGGCACAGCGGCACGGCGCTGCTGGCGTACTCGGCGAAGTACGCTTCGGCGTTCTACGGGCCCTTCCGCGAGGCCGTCGCCTCGACGCTCGTCGGCGACCGCCGCACCTACCAGATCGACGCCGCCGACGGCCGTCAGGGCCTGCGCGAGGTCCTGCTCGACATCGAGGAGGGCGCCGACATCGTCATGGTGAAGCCCGCGATGAGCTACCTCGACGTGCTCGCCCGCACCGCCGACGTCTCCGAGGTCCCCGTCTGGGCGTACCAGATCTCCGGCGAGTACGCGATGATCACGGCCGCCGCCCAGAACGGCTGGATCGACCGTGACGCCGCAGCGATGGAGGCCCTCGTCGGCATCAAGCGCGCCGGCGCGGACGCGATCCTGACGTACTTCGCCGTGGACGTCGCACGGAAGCTCAACCAGGAGGCCGGCCTGCGCACGTCCGGCAGCACCGCGGCGGTGTCCGGCGTCGCCTCGACCGGGAAGGCCCCCGAATGACCACCACCACCGCCCCCAGCGGCACCGCGACGGTGTCGAACGACGAGCTGTTCGGCCGTGCGAAGGACAGCATCCCCGGCGGTGTGAACTCGCCCGTCCGCGCGTACGGCTCCGTCGGCGGCACCCCGCGCTTCCTGACGTCCGCCTCCGGGCCCTACGTCACCGACGCCGAGGGGCGTCAGTACGTCGACCTCGTCGCGTCGTGGGGTCCCGCGATCCTCGGGCACGCGCACCCGGGCACCGTCGAGGCCGTGCAGCAGGCAGCCGCACGCGGGCTGTCGTTCGGGGCGTCCACCCCGGGCGAGACCGAGCTCGCCGAGCTCGTGAAGCAGCGCGTGCAGGTCGACGGCGACGGTCCGATCGAGAAGCTCCGCATGGTGTCCACCGGCACCGAGGCCACGATGACCGCCATCCGCCTGGCCCGCGGCTACACCGGGCGCGACCTGCTCGTGAAGTTCGCCGGGCACTACCACGGTCACTCCGACTCGCTGCTGGCCGAGGCCGGCTCGGGTGTCGCGACCCTCGCACTTCCGGGCAGCGCGGGCATCACCGCCGAGACCGCCGCGCAGACCCTGGTGCTGCCGTACAACGACCTCGACGCCGTCCGCGCCGCGTTCGACGAGCACTCCGAGCGCATCGCCGCCGTGATCGTCGAGTCCGCCGCCGCGAACATGGGCGTGCTCGCGCCGGACCCCGGCTTCAACCGAGCGCTCGCGGAGATCACCCGAGCGCAGGGCGCACTGCTCATCGTCGACGAGGTCCTCACCGGGTTCCGCGTCGGCCCGGCCGGCTGGTGGGGCCTCGAGGCGGCCGGCACCGTCCCCGAGGGCACCGGGTGGAAGCCCGACCTCGTCACGTTCGGCAAGGTCATCGGCGGCGGGATGCCCCTCGCCGCGCTCGGCGGGCGTCGCGAGGTCATGGACTTCCTCGCCCCGCTCGGCCCGGTCTACCAGGCGGGCACGCTGTCCGGGAACCCGCTCGCCGTCGCCGCGGGCACCGCGACGCTTCGTGCGGCGACGCCCGACGTGTACGCGCACCTGGACCGCACGGCGGCGACGATCGCGGACGCCACCAGCGCCGCGCTGTCGGCCGAGGGCGTGGCGCACACCGTGCAGCACGCCGGCAACCTGTTCTCCTTCGCGTTCGTGGAGCAGGCACCGCGGAACTACGACGACGTCCGCGCGCAGGAGGCCTTCCGCTACGCGCCGTTCTTCCACAGCATGCTCGACCAGGGCGTCACCCTGCCGCCGAGCGTGTTCGAGGCGTGGTTCGTCACGGCTGCGCACGACGACGAGGCCGTCGGGCGCGTGCTCGATGCCCTGCCCGCGGCCGCTCGTGCTGCGGCTGCTGCGACCGCCTAGGAGTCCCTCCCGCACGACGCCACGTCGGCGGTTCCTCGCAGCGCTGTACCGCTGCGCGGGGCCGCCGACGTTGCGTTCTGCGGGTCGTCCCGGACGGGAGGCGCGGCAGGGTCACTCGGTGGCACGGAAACCTACTGACATGTAGTGTTCCAGTGTGCTGAACACGACGCCGTCTTCGTACCTCCGCTCCACCCGCGGCTGTCGACTCCTCGTCGACCTGATCGTGACCGTCACCTTCGCGTGCGTCATCTGGACGTACTCGCTCTCGTACGACGGGTCGGTCGACAACGGGGACCGGGTCGTCCGGGCATGGACCGGGTGGAACCTGTTCATCCCCGCCGTCACCGTCGCCCTGGTCGGGATCCGCCGCCTCGTGCCGTGGGTCGTGCTCCCCGCGCTGCTCGCCGTGGAGTGGTACGACCGCTGGCAGTCCATCGGGAGCGAGCCCTTCGGTGTCGCGGTGGGGCTCTTCACCATCGCCAGCGAGCGACCCTGGCGCCAGACCCTCGTCGCGGGCGCTGTGGCGTTCACCGTGCTCGTGGCGTCGACGCAGCTCATCGGAAGGACGATGCGCGGGTTCTGGACGTGCCTGATCGTCTACGCGTTCGGCATCGTCGCGGGGTCGGCGGTGCGCCGTGCGCAGGTCTCCCGCTGGCGGGTGCTCCGGCTCCTCGCACAGTCGCGCGTCGAGCACAGGACGACCCAACGCGCCGAGGAGCGGGCGGCGCTGGCGCTCGAGGTCCACGACGTCTGCTCCAACTCCCTCGCCGTCGTCAGTCGACTCAGCGAGGTCGCGCGCAGCCGTGTCACGACCGAGCCCACCGAGGCCGTGCGTCTCCTGGATGACGTCGCGCGCGTCGCACGGGACGGCATGACCGAGGTCCGACGGTTCGTGCGGCTGGCCGAGAGCGACCCGGTCGACGGGGATGTCCACGCCATGGTCGCGCGCGTCCGGGCGGTCGGTGTCCCGCTGACGGCGACGATCTCGGGGGAGCCGCGGGACCACCGGGTCGCGGCGACGGTGTACCGAGTCGTGCAGGAAGCCCTGACGAACGTGCTGCGCCACGCACGTCCTGCACTCGTCGAACTCGAGGTCCACCACGACCAGGACGGCGGCGTCTCCCTGCGGGTCGTGAACGACGGGGTGGTCGCGGCCACGCGGGGCTTCGGGCGGGGGACCCGCGGCATGGCCGAGCGGGTGTCGGCACTCGGCGGCACCCTCCGCGCCGGACCCGGGCAGGCGGACCGTACCTGGTGCGTCGAGGCGACCGTCCCCCCGCCCGTCGGTGCCGCCACGGGCGCGCACCGCCGATCGACGGTGGTGACGCCGTGATCCGCGTCCTCGTCGTGGACGACCAGCACCTGCTCCGGACCGGGACCGCGATGGTGATCGGGACGGCCGACGACCTCGTGGTCGTGGGGGAGGCGCAGGACGGGCTCCAGGCCCTGGAGCGGATCGGTGTCCTCCGACCGGACGTCGTCGTGACCGACATCCGGATGCCGGGCATGGACGGCATCGAGACCACGAGGCGCATCACCGAGCGCTTCCCGGCCGTCAAGGTGCTCGTGCTCACGCAGTTCGACCTCGACGAGCACGTGTTCGGCGCCCTCGCCGCCGGCGCGAGCGGTTACCTGCTCAAGGAGAGTTCGGCGCAGGAGCTCTGCACGGCGGTCCGGACGGTGGCGGCGGGCGATGCGATCGTGGCGCCCCGAGCGTGCCGACGGCTGGTCGAGACGGTGAAGCCGGCGCTGTTGTCGGCCCGCCCGCAGTACGCTCCGGCCACGCCCTTCGATGCCCTCAGCGCTCGGGAGCTCGACGTCGTCCGTGCCCTGGTGGACGGCGCGTCGAACGCCGAGGTGGCCCGGTCGCTCTTCATCTCCGAGGCGACCGTGAAGAGCCACGTCGCGAGCATCCTGCGGAAGCTCGGGGTCCGTGATCGTGTGCACATCGTCATCGAGGCGTTCCGGTGCGGAGTGGTCGGGGACTGATCGTCAGGGCAGGACGACGATCGGCGTCCCGAGCGGCAGTGCGTCGAGCTCTGCGATGGCATCCGCTCGGACCCGGATGCACCCGTGCGATGCTCGGCCCCGCGGGTTCGGGTTCGCATGGATCGCGATGAGTCCGCCGTCGGTACCGGTGTACGGCTCGTCGGCTGCGGTCGCGTGCAACGACGTGAGCTGGATCGCTCCGGGTGCGAGCGCCTGCGCGGGGTCCTCGTAGCGAGCCTGGAGGTAGCCGCTCACGCCCGTCGGTGTCGGAGTGGCGTCCTGTCCGACGCCGACCTCGTGTCGGCGCTGTCCCTGCACGGTCGTGATCGTCATCGTCTGCTCCGCGACACGGACGGTGACCGAGGCCACGGTCGGCTGCATCGTGGGCAGGTCGCTGGTCCGTGCCCACGCCGCCGTCTGCGCGGGGGCACCCGACGGACCCGCCAGCGAGGGCAGCGTCTTCCGGGCGGGCGTCAGCACGAGTGACCACTCACCCGTCGTGGTCACCGCAGCGACGACGGTCGGCGCCCGCAGGAAGTTCCGCCCGGGGAGCACGGCGACCGGTGCTCCGCTGCGGTCCGCGTACAGCACGAGGTCGTGCTCGAGGAGGCCGGCGTGCGACGGGACAGCGTCGGGCCCGGGCAGGAGTGCGCCGATGACGGCGTCGTGCACGGCGACCGGGAGGCCCTCGGTGGACGGCACCGTCGGCGCGGTGGTTCCCCGCGGGGTGTGACCCGGCGTGGGGCTCGGCGCGGGGCTCGGCGCGGAGTGTCCCCCCACGGACGAGCCGGACGATCCGGACGAGGGAGGACGTGGCGGACGCGGGCCCGTGGAGGTGGTGCTGCAGGCCGATGCTCCTGCCACGAGGGCGGCGCCCACCGTGAGTCCGAGGCAGCGGAGCGCCGCGCGGCGGTCGAGGGTCATGGGTCGGTCCTTCCGGCGGTCCGAGGATCAGTGGAGGGGACACGGGCGGGGCCGCGGCGCCGTGACACCGCGGCCCTGTGCCCGATCAGCCCGCGACGCGCGGGAGCTTGGTCGGGGGCTGGGTGACGCCTGGCTTCCCCACCGGGGTCTTCGGCTTCGAGGTACCCGGGCCGGGGGTGCTCTTCCCCGAGTGGCGGTCGGGGTTCGCCACCTCCTCCAGCTCCGACCCGTCGTTCGCACTGCACCCGGCCGCGAGCAGCTGTCGAGCGCTCTCCGGCGTGAGGTGTCCGTCCTTGCCGTACACCGGTGTCGGCTTCGTACCCTTCGTGCAGGTGAACCCGTCACCGGCCGGCCGCTGCTGGCGCTGCTGCACGGGACGCTGCTGCACCTGACGCTGCTGCACCGGGCGCTGCTGCTGCGAGGACGTCGGTCGGTCCGCACCTGCGCGGTCCGGTTCGCCGTGTGCCGTGAGCGGGGCGAGGACGACCCCGCCGACGAGGGCGAGCCCGGCCGTGGTGGCGAGGATGGTCTTCTTGATGCTGTTCACGATGTGCTCCGTTCGGTCTGTCGGCGGTCTCTCCGTCGACATGAACAGTGAAGCGCTGGAACATCACATGTCGGACCGTCCGGACGGACGGTTCCGTACCCCGCCATCCGGACGAGTCGACGCCCGGTTCCCCGCCCGTGGGTGGTTCCGGACGGGAGGCGCGGCTCGGCTACTGCGCGCGACGCGCCTGCCAGCGTCCCGCGGTCCGCTCGATGGTGAGCGGGAAGGCGAAGGCGTGCGACACCGCGTCGGACGTGACGACCTGGTCCGCGGGGCCCTGTGCCACCACGGCACCGTCGCGCAGCAGCATCGCGTGCGAGGTCGACGCGGGGAGGTCCTCGAGGTGATGCGTGACCATCACGCTGCCGAGGTCCGGGTGCCGCTGCCGGAGCGCGTCGACCGTCTCGAGCAGGTGTTCGCGCGCGGCGACGTCGAGGCCGGTGGCCGGCTCGTCGAGGAGCAGCAGACGCGGCTCGCTCATGAGCGCGCGGGCGATGAGGGCGCGACCGCGCTCTCCCTGGGACAGCACCGGCCAGCGGGAGTCGACCCGCGCCTCCAGTCCGACGTCAGCGACGTGCCGGCGCGCGGTGGCGACCTGGTCCGCGCTCGGTTCCCACCGCATCATGAGGTCGGTCGTGCCGGTCAGTCCGGTGAGCACGGTCTCGAGCACCGTCAGCGGCGAGAGCATGCGGTGTCGCGGGTCGACGTGCCCGATGTGCTCGCGGAGCTCCCGGACGTCGACGCGACCGAGCCGACGTCCGAGCAGCTCGACGGTGCCCGCCGTCGGGTGCCCGGTCGCACCGAGCACGGCGAGCAGGGTCGACTTGCCCGCGCCGTTCGGACCCAGCAGCGCCCAGTGCTCGCCGCTGCGGACGGTCAGCGACACGTCGTGCAGCAGGTCCCGCCCGGAGCGGGTGACGCGGAGGGCTTCGGTTCTGAGCAGGACGTCGGTCACCCGGCCAGTCTGCCCGGTCGAGGCGCCCGTCCGGGTGCCGCGGCCCGCTCGTGTCAGGCGGTCGCGTCGGCGTCGGCGTTCGCGTGCGACGCCCGGATCTCCGCCATGTGCTCGGCCATCGCCCGGGACATGCCGCGGATCACGGCACCGGCAGCCTCGCCGTCGCGGGCCTTGACCGCCGCACGGAACGAGTCGAGCCCGTGCTTGACGTCCCAGAACACGAACTCCGGCTGCCCGATGCGCACGAACTTCGCGCGGTTGACGATGCCCTCGGCGGTCTTGACGAGCAGCTCGTTGCCCGAGTGTGCGACGAGGAACGCGATGAGCGCGTCGACGTCGTCGTTCAGGGCACGGTCCTCGGCGTCGGCGTGCTTGCGGGCCTGGTCGAGGAGCTTGCCGAGATGCTTGACCGCGGCGTCGTCGAGCTTCGGCACGGCCCAGCGGGCGGCGAGTTCGGCGAACCCGAAGAGCAGCTGGAACGCGTCGTCGTACTGCTCACGGGTCGGCGAGGCGACGCGCGTGTAGCGGTTGGCCTCCATCTCGACGAGCCCGTAGTCGACGAGCTTCGCGATCGCCTCGCGGATGGGCGTGCGACTGACCCCGAGCCACGCGACGAGCTCGTCGTCGTTGAGGCGCTCTCCGGCCTGCAGGGTGCCGTCCTGGATCGCGGCGAGCATCTTCTCGAGCACGACGTCGCGCAGGAGCTTCCGGGGGGACGACTCGACCGACGACTTGGGTACCGGCATGGCTGCTCCTCACAGGTTCGGGTGTTCCGTGTGCCAAACCTAGCGTGTTACTTGGCAAGCGTTCGGGAAATCACCTGGAAGGGAAACAGGTCAGCGTCGGAGGTCGACCACCGTCCGGCCGTGCACCCGGCCCGCCACCACCTCGGCACCGACCGCGATCGCGTGCTCGAGGTCGACCGTGCGGGTGACGTCTGCGAGCAGTGCCGGGTCGAGGTCGGTCGCGAGCCGCTCCCACGCCTGCTGGCGCAGCGGCAGGGGGGCCTCGACCGAGTTGATGCCGAGCAGGGACACCGCGCGGAGGATGAACGGCATCACCGAGGTCGGCAGCGCCGAGTCCTGCGCGAGCCCGCAGGCCGTGACCGCGCCGCCCCACTTCGTCGCCGCGAGCACGTTCGCGAGGGTCGCACCGCCGACACTGTCCACGGCGCCGGCCCAGGTCGCGCGCTGCAGCGGCCGGCCGAGCTCGGCGATCGCCGCACGGTCGACCACGTCCGACGCGCCGAGGGCCCGGAGCGACGACTCGTTCGCCCGGCGCCCGGTCGAGGCGGTCACCCGGTACCCGCGCGCGGCGAGCAGGGCGATCGCCACCGTGCCGACGCCGCCGGAGGCCCCGGTGACGAGCACCGGTCCGTCCTCGGGGGAGACCGTCCGTTCCAGGGCGAGGACGGAGAGCATCGCGGTGAAGCCCGCGGTGCCGATGGCCGCCGCGAGGGAGTCCTCGATCGTGTCCGGCAGCACGACGAGGGACCCGCTCGGGACGACCGCGTGCTCGGCCCATCCGCCGTGCCGTGTCTCCCCGAGGCCCGCGCCGTTGCACACCACCCGGTCGCCGATCGCGACGTCGTGGACCCCGGGGCCGAGCGCTGACACCGTGCCGACGACGTCGATCCCCGGGACGAGCGGGTCGATGCGGGCGACGCCGGGGTTGCCCGCCAGGGCGAGCCCGTCCTTGTAGTTCACGCTGGAGTACGTGACGTCGACCGTGGCCTCGCGCTCGGCGGGGTCGGGGAGGTCGACCTGCGTGACCGCGGGCGGGGTGGAACGGGAGACGAGGACTGCGCGCGTCATGCGTCGGACGCTACCCCGTGCCTCCCGGCCGGGCGCTCGTTCGTTCCCAGAACGGGTGCGATGCCTGGCGGAACCGGGCGTACCTGGTGGTTCCAACCGACCAGGTACGCCCGGTTCCGCCAGGTACGCCCGGGTCGACCCGGCGCGCCCGCCGCCTGCGGCCTCAGCCGAACATGATGGCGGCTTCGTCGTAGCGCGCCTGCGGCACCGTCTTCAGCTCGCCCAGGGCGTCCTCGAACGAGACGTGCACGATCTCCGTGCCCTGGAGCGCGACCATCCGGCCCCAGCGTCCCTCGACCACGGAGTCGATCGCCGCGAGCCCGAGCCGCGTCGACAGCACCCGGTCGTACGCGGTCGGCGTCCCGCCGCGCTGGATGTGCCCCAGCGTGGTGGCTCGGGTCTCGATGCCCGTCATCTCCTCGATCATCGGCGCGAGGCGCTCGCCGATCCCGCCCAGACGCGGACGCCCGAACGCGTCGAGACCGCGCTCGGTGTGCGCGTTGTCCTCGTGGTCCGGCACGAAGCCCTCGGCGACGACCACGAGCGGCGCCCGCCCGCGGTCGTAGGCGGCCCGCACCCAGGCTGCGATCTGCTCCATGCTCGTCTTCTGCTCGGGGATGAGGATCGCGTGCGCGCCCGCGGCCATGCCGGAGTGCAGTGCGATCCAGCCCACGTGTCGGCCCATGACCTCGGCGACCATGCAGCGCGAGTGCGACTCACCGGTGGTGCGGAGGCGGTCCATGGCCTCGGTGGCGATCGCGACGGCGGTGTCGAAGCCGAACGTGTAGTCGGTCGCGCCCAGGTCGTTGTCGACGGTCTTCGGCACGCCGACGATCTTCAGGCCGGCGTCGGTCAGGCGCTTGGCGGCGGCCAGGGTGCCCTCGCCGCCGATCGCCACGATGGCGTCGATGCCGTGCCGTTCGAGGGTCTTCGTGATGTTCTCGACGCCGCCGTTCGGCCCCTCGAAGGGGTTCGTCCGGCTCGTGCCGAGGATGGTGCCGCCCTGCTTCGCGATGCCCTGGATGTCCTTCCGGCCGAGGGGCACGATGTCCCCGTCGACGACACCTCGCCAGCCGTCACGGAACCCGACGAACTCGTGGCCGTGGATCGCGATGCCCTTGAGCACGATGGCGCGGATGACCGCGTTGAGGCCGGGGCAGTCGCCTCCGGAGGTGAGGATGCCGATGCGCACGGAGACTCCAACGTCGTCGGGTTGCGGGGACCTCCCCATCATGTCTGACGGTGGTGTGGCATTACCATCCCCGTGTGTCCCTGCCGTCCTCCGTCACGTCCGGCACGTCCGGTGCGTCCGGTCGGCGTCCGGGTGCGTCCGGCCGGGGTGGCGGGGCGGGCCGCGCCACCGCTGTGGCCGTCCGCGTCGACACCGTGTACCGGCCTGGAGGCGCGGTGGACGTCCGCGCGACCCTCCGGCCCCTGCAGCGCGGCTCCGGCGACCCCGCCTTCCAGGTGGTCGGGTCCGACACGTGGCTCGCGCTGCGCACGCCGGCCGGGGCGGCCTCGGTGCTGGTCCGCCGCGCGGGTACCGACGCGATCGCGGTCTCGGCGTGGGGTGACGGTGCCGCGTGGGCGGTGACCCACGCGCCGGACCTGCTCGGACGCGACGACGACTGGTCCGAGCTCGACGTCAGCGCCCATGCCTTCCTGGCCGAGGCCAGACACCGGCAGCCGGGGTTACGGCTGCTCCGGACGAACACCGTCGTCGCGATGCTCGTGCCGGCGATCATGGAGCAGAAGGTGACCTCTCGGCAGGCCTGGCGCGCCTGGCGGTACCTGCTCCGGCGCTTCGGCGAACCGGCACCCGGTCCGGCGCCCGCGGAGATGTTCGTCCCGCCGGCCCCCGAGCAGTGGGCGCGGATCCCGAGCTGGGAGTGGCACAAGGCGGGCATCGAGCCCGGGCGTTCGGCAACGGTGATGCGGGCGGTCAAGGTCGCGCCGGCGCTCGAGCGGACGCTGGCACTCGGCCGCGGCGGTGCGGTCGTGTCGCAGCGGCTGCAGTCGGTCCCGGGCATCGGGCAGTGGACCGCCGCCGAGACGGCGCAGCGGGCGCACGGGGACCCGGACTCGCCGAGCGTCGGGGACTACCACGTGCCGGCGCTCGTCGGGTGGGCGCTGACCGGCGGTCCGGTGGACGACGAGGGGATGCTCGAGCTGCTCGAACCCTGGCGCGGGCACCGCGAACGGGTCGTCCGGCTGATCGGGGGCTCGGGGTTCCGGAAGCCGGCGTTCGGCCCGCGGATGACGATCCAGGACCACCGCTGGCACTGAGGCCGGACAGGGGCGCAGCCGCGTCGTAGGCTCCACGTGAGAACCGATCTCACGAAGGAGGAACCATGTCGGACCCGAACACCACCCCCGCCGCCGAGGCCGAGGAGCACCGCGTCGCCGAGCACGACGTCGCCGACCACGACCACGAGCAGGACGGCGGCGAGCACGAGACCGTCGAGCACGGCGACCACGTCGACTTCGTGCACGACGGCCACCGGCACGCCCGTCACGAGGACCACTACGACGAGCACTGAGCGTCGCTGACGCGACCGACGACGGCCGGGAGGCTCGTGGCGGAGCCGCCACGTGCCTCCCGGCCGCTCCCCGTGCGGTCGCACGCCTCCTACGCTGGCCCCATGACGACGATCATCCGCTCCGCTCGATCATGCGATGCGGATGCCGTCGAGCGGATCGAGAACGACGCGGACCAGCTGTTGATCGATCACCTCCACGCTGACGTCTGGGCTCCGGCTGCACACGGCAGCGCGCGGCTCGCGGAGTCCGGCTTCCTGCTCGTCGCCGAGGTCGAGGGTGAGATCGCCGGCTTCGTGCACGTGCTCGAGGTCGACGGCACCTGTCACCTGGAGCAGCTCTCGGTCCGCCCGGTGTCCTCGCGGCGGGGACTCGGTCGGGCGCTCGTGGAGGCCGCGAAGAACCGAGCCCGCGAGCGTGGGTACGACCGGATCTCCCTCCGCACCTACGCGGACGTGCCGTGGAACGCGCCCTTCTACGCAACGGTCGGCTTCCTCGAGGAGGAGCCCGCCACGCCCTTCCACCGGTCGCTGATCGAGGCCGAGGCGCAGCACGGTCTCGATCGGTACGGGCGGCGGGTGCAGATGAGCGCACCCCTCGGGAACCCGCGTCCGTAGGAGCTGCGTCGATCGTCTGATGATCTACGGGTGCCGGGTGCCCTCTCCCGCCAGCACCGCGCGGTAGCCGTCGCGGAACGTCGGGTACCGCGGCTCCCAACCGGTCGAGCGGAGCAGGGCGTTCGCGAGTCGCTTGTCCCCGCCCGCCTGCCGTCCCTCGGGCTCCGCGACCGGCGGCTGCTCGACACCGAGCTCGTTCGCCAGGAACGTCAGGACGTCGTCGAGCCGGACCGGTTCGTCGTCGGTCCCGAGGTACGTCGGCGCAGGGTCGTCCACGGTCGCCAGGTGCACGAGCGCTGCGGCGGCATCGTCCCGGTGGATGCGGTTCGTGTGCGGCGAGGTGCCGGACGACCGCCTGGCCTGCCCGGACCGCACCTGGTCGATCAGTCGCTCGCGCCCGGGCCCGTAGATGCCGGACAGCCGGACGAGCACGGCCTCGCGTGCCCGGTCGCGCAGCAGTGCCTCGGCCTCGAGCAGGACGCCCGCGGTCGGGGTGCTCGCGCGGGCCGGGGTGTCCTCCGTGACCTCACTGCCGTCCTCCACGTCGTAGACCGCGGTCGAGGACACGACGATCACGCGCGGCGAGGCGCCGGACGCCGCGATGCCGTCGAGCACGTTCCGCAGCCCGTCGACGTAGGTCGCGCGGTACTCGTCGACATCGCGGGACCCGGCGGCGAAGGCCACCACGACCACGCCCGTGTCCGCGTCGATCGACGGCACCTCGTGTCGGAGGTCGACACTCCGACCGGTGATCGGCGCGGGGATGCGCTCGGCGTGACGGCGGAGTCCGGTGACCGGGTGGCCGAGCGCCGCGAAGCGCAGGCCGGCCTCGGTGCCGAGGTCGCCGCAGCCGGCGATGACGACGGGGGAGTGGTGCTGCATGCTCCGAGCTTGTCAGGTGCTGGTCGGAGCGGCCCGAGCGGGTGCCCGGGCCGCGGCGGTCAGACCTGCTCGTTGTCGGGCGACTCGGGCTCGCCGCCGGAGTCGACGTCGCTGTCCTGCTGCGGGTCCTCGGTCGCGTTGCCGGTGGACGAGCCGTCGGGCAGGTCCTCGGTGCGCTGGAACTCGCTCTCGGGGGCGTCCGTGGAGCCGTCGGTCGGGGTGGTCTCGTGCTGCTGGTCGCTCATGGGGCGCACGCTACGCGGGAGCGCCTCCACCGCCGTCCGGGAGCACCCGGGAGGCTGTGATCGTCAACGCGGCGGCAGTGGACGCAGTTCACCCCAGGCGAAGCGGCTCTCGGCGATGAAGTCCTGCAGGTCGCTCTGCACGTCGGCGACGAGCTGGTCGACACCACCCTCGATCCGCAGCGAGCTCGAGCCGCCGTCCTCCCTCCGGATCCGCCAGCGCACCATCGCGCTGCCCTCGATCACGACGTCGTCGTCCTGCAGGGGAGTGAGCTCCATGTCCCCCCGTGTCGATGAGGAACAGCTGCAGTGTGGCGGCCTCGTGCGGGTGCAGCATCGCGAGCACAGCGGGTCGGATCACCGCGAGGACGTCGCGGACCTCCATGATCTCGGGCACGGTCGGAGCGTACTGCTGTGCAGTGGGCCACCTGCCCGTCCCCCGAGTTTGTAACGGAGAGGTAACGAACCCGAACTCACCCAAACCCTTCGGCCGAGGGCGTCGAAACACTGTCACAAGCCGGGAAACACCCGGAGCGCTCACCAGCCGCAGGTAGCTGGTTCTCCACCCCTGTTCGGGGTGTGTTCGGCGCGCACTCAGGGAATCGCGCCG
>NZ_JBIUZP010000009.1:0-8613 GCF_044745105.1 Curtobacterium sp. NPDC087080
CGCATCAAGGTCCACGTCCGCCGCGGCGGTGACGCGGTCACCGTCCTCGACGCCGTCGACCACGCCCTCACCACCCTCGACCAGACCCTCGGCCGCAAGATCCCGGTCCTGGTCCACCTCACCGGCGGCACCCGCACCGCACTGGCACGCACCACCCGCGTCCAGTAGTCACACGGGCGGCCTGACGACGGACGGGAGGCGCGGTGCCGGCTGGCACCGTGCCTCCCGTCCGTCGTGGTGCCGGGGCTACTGCGGTCGATCGGGTCCGGTCAGTGCCGCCGCGTACGCGCGCACCGACCGGTTGTACCGGGGGAGCGTCGGTTCGACCGCCTCGATCGCCACCCGCAGCGCCTCGTCGACCCGGCCCGCGCTGTGCAACGCGAGTGCGAGGAACACGCGCGGCGCGACTCCGGTCGCCGGGTGCAGCGGTGCGTCCCGCAGCATCACGATCGCCTCGTCGACCCGACCGAGGTTCCGCAGCGTCGACGCGTGCTGCACCACGAGCCGCGCGGCCCGGTCGGGGTCGACGTCGGCGAGCCCTGCCGCGGTCGCGGCGGCGTACTGCTCGTGCGCCGCCGCCTCCTGCCCACCGGAGTCGTGGGCGCCACCGAGCTCGAACGCACCGAGCGCAGGGTGGGGTGCGACGGCCGCGAGCTCACGCATCCGGTCGATCCGGGTCCGGTCGTCCACGGCGTCGTCGGCCCAGAGCGCGGCGACGCGTGCCTCCCAGTCGGTGTCGGACGGTCGGGTCTGCGGGGTCGAGGAGTCGCTCACCCGCCCACGGTAACGGCACCCGTCAGTCCGGTGGACGTGCCCTTGCGCGCATCCGCGGCACCGGGGTGCGAAGATGCATCGTTGCCCACCGACAGGACGACGAGGAACCCATGGGACACGACGACGCGGCGCCGCTCCTCGACGGGCGCTACCGGCTCGAGCAGGAGATCGGTCGGGGCGGCATGTCCGTCGTGTACCGAGCCACCGACGAGGTGCTGCACCGGCCCGTCGCGGTGAAGCTCTTCCACCCGGGCTCCGTCGACCTGGCACGGCAGGAGGCCGAGCTCGGCGTCCTCGCGGCGCTCGAGCACCACGGACTGGTCGGGCTGCTGGACGCGGGCGTCGTCGACGTCGTCGGGAGCGGCCCCCGGCGCTTCCTCGTGATGTCGCTCGTCGTCGGACAGGACCTGGAGGCCCGGCTCGAGGTCGGACCGCTCTCCGCGAAGCACATCGCGGAGATCGGCTACGACATGGCCGAAGCGCTCGAGTACATCCACCCGCACGGCGTCGTGCACCGCGACATCAAGCCCTCGAACATCCTGCTCGTCGACTACGGCACCGGGTCCGACCGGGCCCGTGCGCGGCTGACCGACTTCGGGATCGCCCTCGCCGCCGGGGTCGAACGGCTGACCGCGGACGGCGTCACGACCGGCACGGCCGCCTACCTCAGCCCGGAGCAGGCGCGCGGCGCCGACGTCGGTCCCGCCAGCGACGTGTACTCCCTCGGCCTCGTGCTGCTGCAGTGCTTCACGCGGCGCCGTGAGTTCCCGGGGTCGCTCGTCGAGTCCGCCATCGCCCGGCTGTCGCGGGACCCCGTCGTGCCGGAGCCGCTGTCGGAGCACTGGAAGCACCTGCTCCGCGCGATGACCGCGCAGGACCCGGCGGACCGGCCCCTCGGCGCGCAGCTCGTCGCGATGCTGCGCGACGTCGTCATCACCGAGAGCGCCGCCGGCGATCCCGCGACCCCGGGCGCGCGGACCGACGCCGCCGCGCCGGCCTCCCCGGCAGACGCTACGGCGGGATCCGCGCCCCCGGCCGACGCTGCACCGGCCGTCGCTGCTCCGGCCTGGGCCCGCCCCGCCACGCTCGACTCGCTCCCCGAGGAGTCGCTGCAGCGCACGGTCGCGATGGCGGCGCGTCTGTTCGACGCCCCGATCGCCCTGGTCGACGTGCTCGACGAGGACCGCGAGTGGTCGCAGTCGTGGATCGCCGAGGGGGTCGACGAGGCGGCGCGGAACATCAGCTTCCGCAGCGGCTTCGCGCCGGTACCCGTGCCCGTGGTGATCCCGGACGGTTCACAGCACCCGGAGATGCGGCAGAGTCCGCTCGTCACCGGGCCGCTCGGCATCCGGTTCTACGTGAGCGTCCCCCTGCTCCGGCACGACGGCACCGCGGTGGGCACCCTCGCCGTGCTCGACGTCCGGGCGCGCGAGGCGTCCGAGGCCGACCTGGCGAACCTCCGCGACCTCGCGGCACTGGCCGTCACGCAGCTCGAACTGCGCCAGGAGGGGCTGCGCACCACGAGCGACGCCCTCCCGCTCGACGGCGCGCACTGACGCGCGTCAGGCGCCCGGTCGGCCGTCCGCCCAGGCCACGGCACGGTCCGCCTGCTCGGCGGTGATCCGGGTCACGGCACCGCAGTTCGTGCACTCGTTGCGGTGCGAGCGCGACAACGGGACGAGCGGGACGAAGAACAGGCTGAGCTTCGTCGTGCGTCGCACGACCCGCTGCGCCGCCAGGACGCCGCAGACCCCGCAGACGAAGCGGACCACGGTGAGCAGGGTGTCGGTGCCACGGGTGCCGAAGATCAGGAACACACCGCGAGGCTACGCGGGCGGCGCGGACCGACCGTCAGCCGTCGGAGACCGTCACGCGGAAGGGCCCTCCCCGGGCCGCCGCCGCACGAGCACCACGCTGTCGACGGTCTCGTGTCGCTCCCCGTCCGGCCCGGTGGTCGACCGCGGTCGTCCCTCGGCCACCAGCACGTCCCACCCGTCGTCCAGCTGCAGAGCCGCGAGGTCCTGCTCGGGCGCGGGGAAGCGGTACGTCCGCATCGCCTCGGGCAGGTCGCCGTGCGGCGGCGCGGCGTGCGCGGTGACGAGCAGGTACCCGCCCGGAGCCACGGCCGACGTCGCCCGGTGCAGGATCGCGTCGCGCGGGATCTCGACGGGCCACGACTGCAGGAAGGACGCGGTGACCAGGTCGAACCGCTCCTCGACGGCCGGGCTCCAGGTCGCCAGGTCGGCGGCGACGAACCGCGTCCGATCGGCCACTCCGGCCTCGGACGCCGCACGCTCGCCGCGCTCGACGGCGGTCCGGGACAGGTCGACGCCGGTCACCGTCCAGCCCTGCTCCGCGAGCCAGACGACGTCACCGCCCTCGCCGCACCCGAGGTCGAGCGCCCGCCCGCCGCCGGCGGGCAGCCCGACGACGACGTCGGCGAGCACGGCGTTCACCCGGCCGGACCAGATGCCGTCCCGCTCGGCGTACCGGGCCTCCCACCAGTCGCGGGCCGTGCCGCCCCCGCCGCCGCCGGGAGCACCGTCCGGTCCGGCATGGGGGTGTGCATCGGCGTGGGTTGAGGCGTCGGGCGCGTGCATCGACCCAGTGCACCGCGCGGCGGCGCACTGCCGCAAGCATCCTTGCCGGACCGGCAACACGGTCGGTCGCGAGCACCCGTCGGACGGGAGGCACACGGTCGCCCGCCCCGCGCCTCCCGTCCGTCGCACACCGGACCCACGGTCGGCGACGTTCCGTCCAGAGTGCGCGGTCTGGGTGTCCGGTGTCCGTGGCCCGACGCACCGGCGCGTACCGTCGCCGGCACGACGAGATCGTCCGGCGGCCACGCCACGCGGGAGCCGCCAGGGTGGACGCGGCGGCGCACGCCACCGCGGTGCCGCACCACCCCGACGCTCCGGACCGCGCAGGACGCCAGGCGGTCGTGATGCAGGGAGCACGACATGTCGACGTACCAGGCAGACGAGCGGGTCGAACCGGTCCGCGTCACCACCTACCGGCACCTCCGCCGCGCCGCACGCCGCGGCTGGGCGGTACCGGAGGGAGCCCCGGCGCCCTCGCTGGCCGACCTCGCGTGGGTCCGCAGATCCGGACGCGGCGACCGGACGTGATCACCGCGACCCAGGACCCGCCTGCCGAGGACCGACCGACCGAGCGGCGCCGGACCTTGGTCCGCGAGGTCGTGCACAGCGGGACGGAACCCGACGAGGCCCGTGCCCTCCACGAGGACGTGTACGCGGGCCACGACCTGTGGTCCCGTCCCGACGGCGATGCGCCGTTCACCTACCGGTACCGCTCGACCGGGGACGGGTTGGTGAGCCTCCGGACCTCGTCGGTGTCGGCGCACCACGGCGGCGAGCTCGTCCCCGGCCGACAGTACCTGCTGGCGTGGTCCGTCGAGGGCGGCGTCGTGCTCGACGCGGACCGCGAGGACGGCGTCACCCTCCGTCCGGGCGTCCCGGTGATGTGTCCGGCCGGCCGCCCGTTCACGGTGACGGCACCGCCCGGCACCGTGCACCTGGTGCACTTCGACGCGGACTTCCTCGAGGCCGTCGCGGTCGTCGGCGGCGCGGCCGCCCCCGTCCCGCTGGCCTTCCCGGTCGCCGTCCCGTCCGCACGGCTCGCTCCGCTGCAGCGCACGCTGCGCGAGCTCGCCGCCCCGATGCTCGACGTCGACGTGGTGGACGGCGCGCGGGCGGTGCTCGACCTGCGCCTCGCCGAGGCCGTCCTCGAGGCGTTCCGCCCCGCCGCCGACGGCGGTGTCCCGGACGTGCCCGTCGCCACGCTCGAGCGCGCCAAGGCGTACATGTACGCGCACTTCGCGCGCCCGCTCAGCACCTCCGAGATCGCCGTAGGCGCCGACACCAGCGTCCGGACCCTGCAGGAGACCTTCCAGCGGCAGGAGGCGTCGACGCCGACCGCGTTCCTGCGGGACCTCCGACTCGACAAGGCCCGGATCGCGCTGCAGCTCGCCGACGCGCGGGAGACCTCGGTGGCGGCCGTCGCGTCGTCCTGCGGCTTCCGCCACATGGGGCGCTTCTCCGGCGCGTACGCCGAACGCTACGGCGAGCACCCGGGCGAGACGTTGCGGGGGCAACGACGGATGATCGCGGTCGCGGGGACCCCCGGTCGGACGCGGTCGTCCCACCCGGACTGAGTCCGTCGGCCGACGGCTGTCCGGATCCGCAGGTCGGCCGGGAGGCACCCGGCGCGTCCATCGACCAGCCCCGGTCCGCCCCATGGTGCGCTGGGTAGCGTGCAGGGATGCAGCGGACGTCACCGAGCACCGGGACCGGCGGGATCGCGGTCGCCGTCCGCGGCACCGGCGTCCCGGTCCTCGTCCTGCACGGCACCCCCGGTGGCATCGCCTCCGCGGAGGCGATGGCCCGGTTCCTGCCGTCCGACCGGTTCCGCGTCGTGACCCTCGCCCGGCCGGGCTACGCGGGGACCACCCTCGAACCGGACCACCCGTCACTCGACGACGAGGCCGACCGGTACGTGGCGCTCCTCGACGCGCTCGGCATCGACCGCGTCGCCGTGCTCGCCTGGTCCGGTGGTGGTCCCGCCGCCTACCGGTTCGCGGTCCGACACCCGGACCGGGTCCGCACGCTCGTGGTGGTCGCCGGGCTCTCGGCGCGGTGGGTCCCGCCCGAGCCGTCCTTCGCCGAGTGGGTCGTCGCGTACACGCGTGTGGGTGCGGCGCTCGCCGCGTTCGCCGCGAGACTGCTGCCGTCCGTCGTCGTCCGCACCGCCGAGGCCAGCGTCAGCTCCCTGCGCGGTCGGGCCCTCACCGCCCACGTGGCGGACGTCCTGCACGACCGACCACGGCGCCGGGTGCTGCTCGACCTGTCGTCGAGCGGCAACGCGGGCGGCCGCAACCGTCCGGGGTGGGACAACGACGTGCGCGTGCTCGGCGCGGTGGACGACCTCGAGCTCGGGGCCGTCCGGGCGCCGACGCTGCTGGTGCACGGCGACGCCGACACCGAGGTCCCGATGGTGCACAGCGCTCGCGCCGCCGCGGCGGTGCCCGAGGCCGAGCTCGTCACGCTCCCCGGCGGCACCCACTTCGGCCTCTGGGACCACCACGACGCCGCCGGGGTGCAGGAACGCGTCCGCGGCCACCTCGAGCGCGACTGAGCCCTGGGCACCGCCCCTGCCGATCCGGCAAGGCTGAGACGAACCGCAGGAACCGGGGCGTCCTGCCCAGCCGGACTCAGGTTCGTGACCAATACGTTATCTTCCCGAGTCGGTCGACCGCCCCGTCGTCCGCACCGGAAGGAACCATGGGACGACACGCACTGCCCGCAGCCCTCGACGGCGCACGGTCGGCAGCACCCGAGCCGGCCGACCGCGGACCACTCGGACCCGAGTCGCCCGCCCGCGGGTCGGTCGCAGCCGAGTCGCCCGCGTCGTCCGCTCCCGGGGCGGTGGCACCCACGGAGCCGCGGCGTCCCCGCGGTCGTCGGGCCGCCCTCGGCCCCGCAGTCGCCCGTTCCTCCTTCGTCCAGCCCGCGAAGCCCGCGCGCACCGTGGCGCTCGCCGCACCGCGACCGGTCGCGTCGACCGCGGTCGCCGGCGCCGCGGTGCTCTCCCGCTCCGCCGCACTCCGCGCGGAGCGCGCCGCCGACCCGCGGCACGTCCGCCGTGCCGCGAACGCCAAGCGTGCGGCGATCCTGCTCGCACCGGCCATCGCGGTGACCTCGTCCCTGACGCTCGCGGTCCCGGCGAACGCCGACCCGCAGACCACGACGAACGGCACGTCGACGTCGTCGATCGCCGCGTACGACGCGCAGTCCTTCACCGTCGCCCGCGACGTCGAGGTGCCGGTCGTGCAGACCGACGGCATGACGACGACCACGACGATCGTGTCCTACCCGACCATCGTCACGAAGTACGGCGTCACCACCCAACAGGCCGAGGCAGCCATCTCGAAGGTGCTGTCGGCGGGTGGCAAGCGCGCCACGATCGTGTCGACGGCGCTGCAGTACATGGGGGACCCGTACGTCGAGGGCGGTGCGAGCCACTCCGGCATCGACTGCTCGGGACTCACGATGGTGGCGTACGCGGCCGTCGGGATCCCGCTCGTGCACTACGTGCCGTCGCAGGACGCGGTCGCGACGACGATCCCGCAGTCCGAGGCGCTGCCCGGCGACCTCGTCGTGTTCGACGACGAGGACCACGTCGGCATCTACCTCGGCGACGGCATCGTGCTGCAGGCGCCGCACCCCGGCGACCCGGTGGACATCGTGCCGGTGTACCCGAACGCGCACCACTTCGCGCGGCTCCTGCCGGCTGGCGAGTGACGCGTCCCCGGGGAGTTGCGCACCTCCCGTAAACTGGAGTGATGGCCACCGAGACCCGCACCCCGTTCGAGGAGCAGCGCTCCGCTCGTCCGCAGGTGCGCCCGCGCACCGAGGGGTGGACCCAGGCGCAGGACTCCGCGGGCCGACCCCTCCTGCAGTTCGCGTCCCCGAAGCGCGGCAAGCCGCCCGTGCACCTCGCCGACATGACCGTCGAGGAGCGCGTCGAGAAGGTGAAGGAGCTCGGCCTGCCCGGCTTCCGCGCGAAGCAGCTGTCGACGCACTACTTCACGCACTGGTCGTCCGACCCGGCGACGATGACCGACCTGCCGGCCGCCCAGCGCGAGGAACTCGTGGCGGGGATGCTGCCGCCGCTCCTCACCGAGACCCGGCGTCTCGCGACGGACAAGGGCGACACGATCAAGTTCCTCTGGAAGCTGCACGACGGCGCCCTGGTCGAGTCGGTGCTCATGCGCTACCCCGGCCGGATCACGCTCTGCGTCTCGTCACAGGCCGGCTGCGGCATGAACTGCCCGTTCTGCGCCACCGGTCAGGCGGGCCTCACGCGCAACATGTCGACGGCCGAGATCATCGAGCAGATCGTCCGGGCGAACGCCGCGATCGCCGCCGGTGAGCTCGGTGGTGACCCGCGCAAGGGCGGGCAGGACCGCGTCGACGCCGAGCGCGTCACGAACATCGTCTTCATGGGCATGGGGGAGCCGCTCGCGAACTACAAGCGGGTCATCGAGGCCGTCCGGACGATGATCGCGCCGCAGCCGCACGGTCTCGGGATGAGTGCGCGGGGGATCACGGTCTCGACCGTCGGTCTGGTGCCGGCGATCAAGAAGCTGGCGGACGAGGACATCCCCCTCACCTTCGCGCTGTCCCTGCACGCGCCGGACGACGAGCTGCGCGACGAGCTCATCCCGGTGAACTCGCGGTGGAAGGCGGACGAGGCGATCGACGCGGCGTACGAGTACTACGCGAAGACCGGTCGCCGGGTCTCGATCGAGTACGCGCTCATCAAGGACATGAACGACCACGCGTGGCGTGCGGACCTGCTCGCCGAGAAGCTGAACGCCCGCGGCAAGGGCTGGGTCCACGTCAACCCGATCCCGCTCAACCCGACGCCCGGCTCGGTCTGGACCTCGTCGGAGCCGCACGTGCAGGACGAGTTCGTCCGTCGGCTCAACGCTGCCGGAGTGCCGACGACCCTGCGCGACACCCGCGGCAAGGAGATCGACGGGGCGTGCGGCCAGTTGGCGGCGGCTGACGAGACGGACGTCTGAGACGACGATCGGTCGGACGGGAGGCACGGTGCGGGTACGCACCGTGCCTCCCGTCGTTCTCGGGTCGCGTCGGTGCTCGTGCTGCCGCGACCCGACATCCGCCCGTCCGCGGCCGCGGTACCCCTCCTTCCGCGAGTTCTCGGGGAGGTCGGGGGACGACACGCCCGGGATGTGGGTGGTGTTGGCGGTGTGGCTCGGGCGAACGTAGAGTAATCACTCGTTGCCGCTGAGGC
>NZ_JBIUZP010000010.1:0-3446 GCF_044745105.1 Curtobacterium sp. NPDC087080
GTTGAGTCCGGCGGCGTCCTACTCTCCCACAAGGTCCCCCTTGCAGTACCATCGGCGCTGAGAGGCTTAGCTTCCGGGTTCGGAATGTGACCGGGCGTTTCCCTCTCGCTATGACCACCGGAACACTGTCGACCCAGATCCTGGATCAAACCATTGTTCCTTCAGAGCATTGCTGAAGTATTCAGTTTGATTCCCGATCGTCTGTCGGGAACCACAAAGTGGACGCGAGCCCGCAGCGGTGAACCGCCACGGTAAAAAGTGTGTTGTCAAGTCTTCGGCTTATTAGTACCGGTCAGCTCCACGGGTCGTTGGTCCCCGCTTCCACATCCGGCCTATCAACCCAGTAGTCTGCTGGGAGCCTCTCACACTCAAGGTGCATGGAAATCTCATCTCGAAGACGGCTTCCCGCTTAGATGCTTTCAGCGGTTATCCGGTCCGAACGTAGCTAATCAGCGGTGCCCTTGGCAGAACAACTGACACACCAGAGGTTCGTCCATCCCGGTCCTCTCGTACTAGGGATAGATCTTCTCAAATTTCCAACGCGCGCAGCGGATAGGGACCGAACTGTCTCACGACGTTCTAAACCCAGCTCGCGTACCGCTTTAATGGGCGAACAGCCCAACCCTTGGGACCTACTCCAGCCCCAGGATGCGACGAGCCGACATCGAGGTGCCAAACCATGCCGTCGATATGGACTCTTGGGCAAGATCAGCCTGTTATCCCCGAGGTACCTTTTATCCGTTGAGCGACAGCGCTTCCACAAGCCACTGCCGGATCACTAGTCCCGACTTTCGTCCCTGCTCGACCTGTCAGTCTCACAGTCAAGCTCCCTTGTGCACTTACACTCGCCACCTGATTGCCAACCAGGTTGAGGGAACCTTTGGGCGCCTCCGTTACTCTTTGGGAGGCAACCGCCCCAGTTAAACTACCCATCAGGCACTGTCCATGAACCCGATCAGGGTCCTACGTTAGACATCCAAAGTGACCAGAGTGGTATTTCAACAATGACTCCACGAACACTAGCGTGCCCGCTTCACAGTCTCCCACCTATCCTACACAAGCCACTCCGAACACCAATACCAAACTGTAGTAAAGGTCACGGGGTCTTTCCGTCCTGCTGCGCGTAACGAGCATCTTTACTCGTAGTGCAATTTCGCCGAGTTCGCGGTTGAGACAGCTGGGAAGTCGTTACGCCATTCGTGCAGGTCGGAACTTACCCGACAAGGAATTTCGCTACCTTAGGATGGTTATAGTTACCACCGCCGTTTACTGGGGCTTAAATTCAGAGCTTCGCCCGAGGGCTAACCCTTCCTCTTAACCTTCCAGCACCGGGCAGGCGTCAGTCCGTATACATCGTCTTGCGACTTCGCACGGACCTGTGTTTTTAGTAAACAGTCGCTTCCCACTGGTCTCTGCGGCCTTCAACGCTCAACGACGAGAAGTCGTATCACGTGTCCGGCCCCCCTTCTCCCGAAGTTACGGGGGCATTTTGCCGAGTTCCTTAACCACGATTCTCTCGATCTCCTTGGTATTCTCTACCTGACCACCTGAGTCGGTTTCGGGTACGGGCGGCTGCAACCTCGCGTCGATGCTTTTCTCGGCAGCATAGGATCACTGATTTCCCCTTACGGGTACGCGTCGGATCTCAGGCATACAGACGACGGATTTGCCTATCGTCAGCCCTACATCCTTACACCAGGTTCACCTTACGGATACCATCGCCTGGCTCAGCTACCTTCCTGCGTCACACCTGTTCATACGCTAGCCGCACCAGCATGGGGTCGAGCGTTAGACCGGACACCATCACCCCGAAGGGATCCGGAAATCCGGGTTAGGACTCTTAGCACCACTGGATTAGCTTGGGCGGTTGTTCGCCGGTACGGGAATATCAACCCGTTGTCCATCGACTACGCCTGTCGGCCTCGCCTTAGGTCCCGACTTACCCAGGGCGGATTAACCTGGCCCTGGAACCCTTGGTCTTTCGGAGGACGGGTTTCTCACCCGTCTTTCGCTACTCATGCCTGCATTCTCACTCGTGTGGCGTCCACGGCTGGATTACTCCGCCGCTTCACTCGCCACACGACGCTCTCCTACCACTCCGCACGACTGAACCACGAAGGCTTGTCTGTGTGCGAAATCTACAACTTCGGCGGTGTGCTTGAGCCCCGTTACATTGTCGGCGCGGAATCACTTGACCAGTGAGCTATTACGCACTCTTTCAAGGGTGGCTGCTTCTAAGCCAACCTCCTGGTTGTCTGTGCAACTCCACATCCTTTCCCACTTAGCACACGCTTAGGGGCCTTAGTTGGTAGTCTGGGTTGTTTCCCTCTCGACGATGAAGCTTATCCCCCACCGTCTCACTGCTGCGCTCTCACTCACCGGCATTCGGAGTTTGGCTGACGTCAGTAACCTGTTGAGGCCCATCGGCCATCCAGTAGCTCTACCTCCGGCGAGAAACACGCAACGCTGCACCTAAATGCATTTCGGAGAGAACCAGCTATCACGAAGTTTGATTGGCCTTTCACCCCTATCCACAGCTCATCCCCTCCATTTTCAACTGAAGTGGGTTCGGTCCTCCACGACGTCTTACCGTCGCTTCAACCTGGCCATGGATAGATCACTTCGCTTCGGGTCTAGGACATGCGACTGTATCGCCCTATTCAGACTCGCTTTCGCTACGGCTGCCCCACACGGGTTAACCTCGCCACATATCACTAACTCGCAGGCTCATTCTTCAAAAGGCACGCCGTCACCCCTACAAGGAGGCTCCGACGGTTTGTAAGCAAACGGTTTCAGGTACTATTTCACTCCCCTCCCGGGGTACTTTTCACCTTTCCCTCACGGTACTTGTCCGCTATCGGTCATCTGGGAGTATTTAGGCTTATCAGGTGGTCCTGACAGATTCACACGGGATTTCTCGGGCCCCGTGCTACTTGGGATACACATCCGGCCATAACACCATTTCGTCTACGGGGCTGGCACCCACTACGGCCCGGCTTTCAAACCGGTTCGACTATGATGCGCTGTAACCGCCCCAGTCCGGCAGAACTGAGCGACGTGTCCCACAACCCCGACCATGCAACGCCCGCCGGCTATCACACATGATCGGTTTAGCCTCATCCGCTTTCGCTCGCCACTACTCACGGAATCACATGTTGTTTTCTCTTCCTGTGGGTACTGAGATGTTTCACTTCCCCACGTTCCCTCTACCCGCCCTATATATTCAGGCGGGAGTCACCAGGTCACAAAAGCGCCCAGCGGGGTTTCCCCATTCGGAAATCCTCGGCTCACAGCTCGATTATCAGCTCCCCGAGGCTTATCGCAGATTTCTACGTCCTTCTTCGGCTCCAGATGCCAAGGCATCCACCGTTTGCTCTTAGAAACTTGACCACAAAGATTAAAAATTGCAATCCACTCACAAGGCAACCCACCGTAAAGGCCGGTCA
>NZ_JBIUZP010000010.1:3543-5518 GCF_044745105.1 Curtobacterium sp. NPDC087080
CAACCATTGCAAGCGATTTTCAAAGATGCTCGCGTCCACTGTGTAGTTCTCAACATACGATCGGCACCACACTCCCCCAACCGGAACCGGTCAGCTTCATGTGGCCCATCGAAGAACCATGCGGATCACTCCGCCGGCTCAACCCCCGACCAGGTCACACCCGGTCAGGAAGCCTGGTCCCTCAGGACCCAACAACGTGCACCAGCCGACCCGCCCACCCCGACCCGTTCCAACCACCCCCCGAAGGAGACGGCGTACTAGGACCGGACGCGAACGCACCCGACTGCACTGTCAATGTTCCACCCATGAGCTACCGGCAACCACGTTCGGGCTGCATCGGCGCCTGAACCAGAACAGCACCTGCAAGCAGGCACCCTGGTCAGATGCTCCTTAGAAAGGAGGTGATCCAGCCGCACCTTCCGGTACGGCTACCTTGTTACGACTTAGTCCTAATCACCGATCCCACCTTCGACGGCTCCTTCCACAAGGGTTAGGCCACCGGCTTCGGGTGTTACCGACTTTCATGACTTGACGGGCGGTGTGTACAAGGCCCGGGAACGTATTCACCGCAGCGTTGCTGATCTGCGATTACTAGCGACTCCGACTTCATGAGGTCGAGTTGCAGACCTCAATCCGAACTGAGACCGGCTTTTTGGGATTCGCTCCACCTTACGGTATCGCAGCCCTTTGTACCGGCCATTGTAGCATGCGTGAAGCCCAAGACATAAGGGGCATGATGATTTGACGTCATCCCCACCTTCCTCCGAGTTGACCCCGGCAGTCTCCTATGAGTCCCCGCCATAACGCGCTGGCAACATAGAACGAGGGTTGCGCTCGTTGCGGGACTTAACCCAACATCTCACGACACGAGCTGACGACAACCATGCACCACCTGTACACCGACCACAAGGGGGCGACCATCTCTGGCCGTTTCCGGTGTATGTCAAGCCTTGGTAAGGTTCTTCGCGTTGCATCGAATTAATCCGCATGCTCCGCCGCTTGTGCGGGCCCCCGTCAATTCCTTTGAGTTTTAGCCTTGCGGCCGTACTCCCCAGGCGGGGCGCTTAATGCGTTAGCTACGACACAGAAACCGTGGAAAGGTCCCTACATCTAGCGCCCAACGTTTACGGCGTGGACTACCAGGGTATCTAATCCTGTTCGCTCCCCACGCTTTCGCTCCTCAGCGTCAGTTACGGCCCAGAGATCTGCCTTCGCCATCGGTGTTCCTCCTGATATCTGCGCATTCCACCGCTACACCAGGAATTCCAATCTCCCCTACCGCACTCTAGTCTGCCCGTACCCACTGCAAGCCCGAGGTTGAGCCTCGGGATTTCACAGCAGACGCGACAAACCGCCTACGAGCTCTTTACGCCCAATAATTCCGGACAACGCTTGCACCCTACGTATTACCGCGGCTGCTGGCACGTAGTTAGCCGGTGCTTTTTCTGCAGGTACCGTCACTTTCGCTTCTTCCCTACTAAAAGAGGTTTACAACCCGAAGGCCGTCATCCCTCACGCGGCGTTGCTGCATCAGGCTTTCGCCCATTGTGCAATATTCCCCACTGCTGCCTCCCGTAGGAGTCTGGGCCGTGTCTCAGTCCCAGTGTGGCCGGTCACCCTCTCAGGCCGGCTACCCGTCGTCGCCTTGGTGAGCCATTACCTCACCAACAAGCTGATAGGCCGCGAGTCCATCCCCAACCAAAAAATCTTTCCACCACCAGACCATGCGGCCAGTGATCATATCCAGTATTAGACGTCGTTTCCAACGCTTATCCCAGAGTCAGGGGCAGGTTACTCACGTGTTACTCACCCGTTCGCCACTAATCACAGGAGCAAGCTCCTGATCATCGTTCGACTTGCATGTGTTAAGCACGCCGCCAGCGTTCGTCCTGAGCCAGGATCAAACTCTCCGTAAAAAAATACAGATCCGACACCCGAAAGCGCCGAACCGAGTTGATTCTGACTGTTGACTGTC
>NZ_JBIUZP010000011.1:0-1758 GCF_044745105.1 Curtobacterium sp. NPDC087080
CAATAAATTGGCATTGACAATGTGCACGCTGTTGAGTTCTCAAGGACCAGACGCACCCCCCACTCGACTCCCAGAAGGAGCTCCGCCAGAGGGGCTTGGATTCTCGACACCAGACATCGAGCCGTAGAGCTCGTCATCGTGGTGGTTGGTTGCCGAGCGGGACCCCGTCCGGACTGCATCGCCAGGTTTTCGACCCGGTGACCGTCTCGGCCGTTCCGTTCTCCGCCTCAGCGGCAACGAGGTACAACCTTACGCGGAGGTGAACGCACTGCCAAGTGGGGCCACATCCCGGGCGTGTCGCGCTCATCGCCTCGGCTCAGCCGGATCACACGGGTGGACGGGACGACGGGATCCGAGCCGGCTCAGGCAGGGGCTGGCGCTCGAGCAGGGCCACCATTTCCTCGATCTCTGCAGCGGGAAAGCCGGCAGCCGGACCTCGTCGCCCCGTCGGCTGGAACCCGTGACGAGCGTAGAAGCGTCGCGCAGGCTCGCCCTCCGGCGCGCGGTCGACCCAGAGTCGGATGGACGGTGCCTGCAACGATGCCCACGCGAGGACCTCCGCCAGCAGAGCGTCCCCGATCCCGTTCGTGCGCCCCCGAGCTCCTTGGCGTACGAAAACACCGGTGAGCAGGGCGCCAGCGCCGTCGGCACTGCGCACCTGGCCAGACATGATGCCGAGCCACGCGCCGTCCTCCGCCACCGCCACCACACTGGTGGTGTCGGTCCCGGTGCCGCGTCGCCCCCGAGTACGCCAGTCGTCCTCGGACATCGCAAGGGTGGCCGGGAGGTCTGCGCCGTAGGAGACCGGGTTCTCCGCGGCGTTCTCGAGCCGGAGGGCGCGCACCGACCGCCAGTCCAGCTCCTCCGTCCTCCGGATGGTGAAGTCCCGACCGGGGAGACCTGCACGCCGCACCAGCAGGGGAACGCCACTCGTGGACCACCACGTCGGCGAGACGAACCCAGAAGACATTCCCCCGTGTGCAAATCGTTCGACGTACACCCCGGTCCCCACCCGATCCGACATCGCACGCCCGACTTCAGCGACGAAGGCCCACCGCAGCTGCGCTTCGAGCGCTCCTCGGGTGGCCGGCAACGAAACCACTCTGAACCGCTCGCCGAGCGCCCGCCACAGCCACGGATCACCGCGACTGCCCCACTGGTCCGGCTCGTCGCGGAAGAGATCTCCGATGCGTCCTGCCACGACCTGATGGTGCCCCACTCCGCCGCGGCTCGCCACCTCCCGCGGCCGAACACCGAGCGAGCCGTGGCACAACGGCCGAGGGTTCGGTCCACGGCCACGACCAAGGGGAGAATCGAACGCGCGAGGAGCACCGGTCGACGGGACGTGCGAAGGCGCAAGGACCACAGCACGCAGGGCAGACCGAGGCAGGAGAACGCCAGGCCGCAGAGATCATCGATCCTGCGGAGACAGCGCGCAGCACGACCACTGCGGGGCAGCCGAGGCTCCTCGACTCCGTGCGGTTGAGGACGACCAGGCGGCGGCGTCCACCGGCACGACAACATCCTGGGCGCGGATCGATGAGCGCCGCGCGAACCGCCGCTCCACCCGGACCGAGCCGATGGGCCTGGAGGCGAAGAGTTCCCTGGTAACGCAGGAAACCCCTGACCGGTCACGGTCAGGGGTTTCCTGGTGTTGCTGAACGTTGAGTCCGGCGGCGTCCTACTCTCCCACAAGGTCCCCCTTGCAGTACCATCGGCGCTGAGAGGCTTAGCTTCCGGGTTCGGAATGTGACCGGG
>NZ_JBIUZP010000012.1:0-1037 GCF_044745105.1 Curtobacterium sp. NPDC087080
CGGTCACATTCCGAACCCGGAAGCTAAGCCTCTCAGCGCCGATGGTACTGCAAGGGGGACCTTGTGGGAGAGTAGGACGCCGCCGGACTCAACGTAAGTGATGTGGCCATCGGCCCTCCATCGAGAACTCGTAGGGGAGACCCTCGTTCTCGTGGAGGCCGGTGGCCACATCTGTTTCCGCCGTAGGTCGCTCGACTCGCGGTCCGGTTCGTGATGGACTGGACTCGGCGCGAGCACGGACGACCGTGCGGCACCCCCTACAACGACACAGCGGACGACCGCCCGGCGCATTCGAGCACGGGCACGCGATGAGGAGCAACGGTGGCGAACGACGACGAGCAGCAGCGCAACGACCGGGGTCGTGGGGAGCGGCGTGAAAGCAGCCGCTGGTCGTCCGGGCCGCGTGACTTCGAGCGTCGCGAGGGTGACCGTGCGCGTCGAGACGGTGACGGCCCAGCCCGCGACGCCGGCCGCAACGGTCGTGACGACCGGCGGAGCTTCCGTGAGGGCGACCGGTCGTTCGGTGACGGTGGCCGTCGCCCGGCGCGGCCGGGGGACCGCGACGGTGCGGGGCGCCCGCCCCGCGGCGACGGTCCTCGAGGCGCTGACCGCCCGGGTCGTGATGGTGACCGTCGTCCGTTCCGCGGAGGCGACGACCGTCGTCCGCCGCGCGATGGTGACCGTCCCTTCCGTGGTCGTGATGATCGCGCGCCGTTCCGAGGTGGTGATGACCGTCGTCCGCAGCGTGACGGTGATGAGCGTCGTCCGTTCCGTGGCGGCGATGACCGTCGTCCGCCACGCGATGGTGACCGTCCCTTCCGTGGTCGTGATGATCGCGCGCCGTTCCGAGGTGGTGATGACCGTCGTCCGCAGCGTGACGGCGGTGACCGTCGTCCGCCGCGCGATGGTGACCGTCCCTTCCGTGGTCGTGATGACCGCGCGCCGTTCCGTGGTGGTGATGACCGTCGTCCGCAGCGTGACGGTGACGAGCGTCGTCCGTTCCGTGGTGGTGATGACCGTCGTCCGCAGCGTGACGG